>NZ_AWZT01000101.1 GCF_000472525.1 Paraburkholderia dilworthii | reverse complement strand
CCGCTGCGTAGAGCCGGAAAGCGCGGCAACGTAAAACGAAAACCGGTCATGTTCGGGCCGGTCCAGACTCGCCACCGAATGTGCCGACGCCCATGCGCGGTACAGCAGCGTGAGCGAACGGTGATGGAAGATGTCGAGGAAATTGCTGAGCGTCGGGTCCTGACGATGCTCTTCGCGCTCGCGTGCGATCTCTGTGACATGAATCGGCAGCGGACCATTGGGGCCGAGCATGCCGAGGCCAAAGAGCCGGATATGCAGCCTGCCGTTGTCCAGTCTGGCTTCGGCGATCTCGCGAGGGGCGAATATCAGGCTCGGTTTCTGGCCGACGCGAAAGGGCTCGGTTGCTGGCGACGGCGCGCTGCCCGCCGGATCGATGGCGGGGTTCGCATTGATGCGGCGCATGAGTGCGAAGAAACCGTAACGCCACGGCGTAGACTGCAAGGCCGCGATCAGTTCCGCCGACATGGCAGCGTTGGGTAATGCGTGGTCCATCAGATCACCTCATGACACGATTAATGCAGCACGCCGTTGCCGCGATGTACTGGCACGCCGTCGTCCCTCACCCCGGAACTGGTGGCGAGCGGATTGACGTGAACCGCCAGCCCCTCGAACAGCGACACGCCTTCCGCTGTAGCCCGGAACCATAGCTCTGCATCGCCCAGACTGAGTACGACCACCGTCGGCCTTATGCCGTATCGCGCCTCGAAGGCCGCAATGGTCTGCTCGATCCGCCTGCGGAATTCACTTGTCTGCTGGCTTTCCATAAATCACGCCCTGCGATGTTGTTCCGAAGTTGGGAGTGGCGTCCATCCTGACCGGCAGATACTTGCGCCGCTTCTTCTCAGCCTTGCTTCTTGCCAGCCACGCGCATTCAGGACACCAGTGTCTGTTGATGATGACCGCCGGCGTCGTTGACCATTCATGCCCCCGCTCACAGCGCCAGCGCAGCTTCGTCCCGTTGTTGACATACCGGGTAAACAGACATTCGCCGCCCTGGCTTTGCGCAAGCGCCTGCATATCGGCAATCGTGTATGAGGGGCGCGCGCATGCCGGGCACCATGCGCTCCCCTTGATTTTGGCCGGTATTGCCATCCACTCGTGGCCTTTGGCGCAACGCTAGCGCAGCTTCCGGCCGTCGTTGTCGTAATGCGTCGAAAGACATGTCCCGCCCCGCGCCTGTGCCGTGGCCTGTATATCCATCTTCAGCATGCGCGACTGCCGCCCGCACTTCGGACACCACGTCCCGAGCCTGATATGCATGGGCTTCGCGTCCCACTCATGTCCCTGGGCGCAGCGCCAGCGCAGCTTCGTTTCGTTGTTGACATACAGGGTAGACAGACACTCGCCGCCGCGCTCACGAGCCACGGCATGCATGTCCCCGATTTTCAGCCGCAACTTCTCGAAGGCGCATTCCGGGCACCACGCCCCACATTGTCGAAGCCCGTGGGGTGCAGCCTCCCATACGTGTCCTTCTGCGCACTGCCAGCGCAGCTTCGTGGAGAGGTTGCCGTATTCGGACGACAGGCAACGACCGTTACGCTCCTGGGCCAGCGCCTGCATGTCCTCGATGCTCAGGCGCTTCCCCTTTCTCCAGTTCGCAGGTTCCCGAACCATCGCCATCCGCGACTCCTTCAGATATCATCGGCGACGCCCGGACCAGGCAAGCGGTCCGGAGAGGTCGCCTGATTAAACGATGCTCGATATCAGGCTGCATCCGCACGTTGCGTGGTGCCCCTGACGCGCGACCGGAATGCCCGCGTCGGTGATCCCAGTGTCACCTTCGAGGATCAGGTTGGGCTTTATGTCAGGGTGCAGCGGGCACGATACCTCGTCGCCCTTGCGGGCCACACGCGTCCCGCCGTAGCGCATAGTTTCTGAGGCGGTGAGGACTTCGCCGCCGTGGTCGGTGGTGTCGCCGAGTCGGATAAGGTCGATCATGGAATTGCTCCTATCCTAGTTATCAGATTCACGATCAAAAACTCCGGTGACGGCTCAGCGTCGATTCACAATCTAAGTGAACAGACTTTCTGGTGGGCATTTACTTCATTCTCACAGAGTTGAGAATGCGCGATGCCTTTTTCGCAGCATTAATTTTCGATGCGCGACTCGGCGCCTTTCCAATCCAATATGTTATGGAAACTGTACTGCCTTTCGCACTCACAACCAATTCGTAGCATTCCGCGCCGTAGGCATGTGACTGACCAGTATTATCTGTCGTCGGACAAGCAGCGAACGCCTCGTAGGCCTCTTGGCCCGAGCCTACGGACATTTTCCGCGAAACTATGCTGGTCGCGCTAAAGAGCATCAGCGTCCCGTCTTCGCTATACCAGTACGGTTTGACGCCGTCGTTGGAGCCACATTTCCGTATATCTCCTCTGCATACCGTCAAGACGTCGTGAGCATCGATGCTCTTAAGATGAAGAGAATAGGTGTAAAAACCACCCTGCACAGCGTCATCGGCTTTCACTTCGACATACCGAGTTTTTGGGTATGCGAACTGGACACGCTCGTCCTTATATAGCCCTTCCTCGGTTCTTGCGAAAACGTTTGCACTCAAAAAAAGACCGTGGCCACATAATATTATGGCAGATAATTTTTTTAACATCAGAATCATGCATCCCCCAATAATTTATACAACCTTAGCGTATGATAAGTTCGATTTTCAAGGCCACTGTCACCGCCATTAATTGCTCTTGTGATGCGCAGTATTTGATCGTCATTTATCCCGGCATCAATACATTTACCGTACTTCTGGCATGCGGCAGTCCGTGGTTCGGAGCCGCTTCCCAGTACCACGTACCGGTGTCTATTGTGTTGTAGGCGACGGTCAACAGGACGTCAGGCGTCGTAATGTTCGGCCTTGTTGGATGTGAATGGCCCCACCATGACGCAGTAAAGTCGCGCCTATCCAGCCACCCTCGATACACCCAGTATTCCGTGTAATTGTATTTACCCGTTAGTTGCTTCATCCCTCTTCCGCGGAATTTGTAGCCATCCCCAGGAAGATCATTTCCATTTGAATGAGCGTATGCAGAGTTGCATGACGCCTCGCTCCTGTGTTCGTCCATCCACGCGAGCGTCCGCGACTCCTCTGCGCCTTGGCCCAAGAAATGGGACATACGCATAGGATTGTTGGTGACCGAATGCTTCTGCATAAGGCGGTTAAGGGCGAATTTGTATCGTTGGCGAATTTCACTGGAAACGGTATTCGCCGCCTGATGCAGATGCCCCCCGGATTTCTGGACGTAGGTGTTTGGATATACCTGTTCGAGTTCTTCCGAAGATAGCCAGCGGCACTGCCTTAAATGCCTTGTAAATTCTCGAGGCGGCCAATGCCAACACTCGTTAGAATGCGGCAAATCGGGATCGCCGATATCTTCCCAGAACGCCAGATCGCGGGCATGGTCCATTAACGCGCTGAAGTCAGTCTCCGACAACGAATTCGATAGCGCCTCGTGAGGACTCTTCAGCCAGTTATACCGGGCCTCCAGTCCGCTCCGGCTCCATTCCGAAGGAAACTTGCAGACTGCGTGGGCAAGCCGCTGGCGAACCGCATCCACACCCAGAGCCCCCACAGCATCAGCGTGGCTGACATGCCCGGATTGATTGACGTCGAGCCACCGCTTCACCGTCGGTGAATCGCACAGGCTGTCCGGTGTCGGGTCGTCGCCGATGAAGCTCCAGCCAGCCCATTCGGGGAAATCGGCATCGCTATACACGCGCACGCCAGCCCTCGACAGGTTGATCCAGCCGTCGCCGTCCGGCGTCTTTACCCTGCGCCAGTGATTGAACCGTGCCCCACTGGCAAGCTGGTCGTTGATGCAGCGCCCGAAACGGATCATCTCGAAGATCGCGCTGGGCGAGGGCACCACCACATTGGCTGCAACGCTCGCCAGACTGCTCTCGGTATAGCGTCTGTTCAGGTCCGTGGCCCGTTTGTACAGGCTGTATTCCGCATCCGCTTCTGGTGGCACTGCACCGAGCACCGACCAGCTTCCGTCCGGGTCCTGCTGGTAAGTCGTCAACGTACAGTCCCTGTCGTAACGCATGCGAATAACCAGATCGCGGCCGGTTCCCGCCGGCACGAGGCACGCTTGCGGATGCAGCGTCCCGACAGGTGGTGCGCTATCGTCGTCGCGCAATGGATGCGGTTCATTGGTGAAGAGCTTCGCGCCGCAAGGAATGAAGAACCAGCTATCGCCGTAGACTGCATCGGCACGCGCCGGGGTGCTACCCAGCGGTCCGGGCGCGCGCCCGATGAACTTCTTCAGATTCACCTCGTCGCAGACAATCTCGAAATGGATCTGCGGAAACTGTCCATAAATCTGGCCGGGTGTGCCGACGAGATCCTTGCGATAAACCTTCTTCCCCACGGACAGCGACGAAATCACGGCCTGGAGATGCATGTACACCGAGTAGTAGGTGACCTTCGCGTTGGCGCCTTCTCCGATTTCCGTGTCGTGCCGTATGACGACACAACCATCGTCCGTGCGCACGTTGCGGTACTGGAGCGTCGGCTTGTGGGTGGCGTCCGTCTGACGCACGTACACGATCGTGCCGTCCGCGATGGCGCGCACGGAAGTGGCCTGATTGCCGTCCAGCGGTGCTTTCAGATGCGCACCGCCATGCCAGCCGAGATTGAAGCTGACCGGATAGGCACCGTTGCCTGGCGCACATTCGAGCATGTTGCCGGCACACACATCACCGTTGGGTACGACGGTGTTGCCAGCGTCCGCCGTGGCCATCGTGTCGGTCTGCTGCGGATGCACTGCTAAAAGGAAAGGTGGGCTGATAATCATGCGGTTCCAGTCGTGAGGGAATCAGAGGGAATGGGAGTACCCGTCGGTGGGCGTACCCGATCCGAACGGAGAGAAGGTCGGTATGCGAGCGTCGGCGCCCGGCACGTCCCACGACGCCCCCTTCTCCAGGATCGGCCCCGGCGAGCCATTGATGATCCCGCTGCCGTTGATCTGGACATACGAGCCGCCCGCGCCGATCCACACTTCCTTCGAAGCGGTAATCACGACCCGGCCATCCGTGCTGGTGATCGTGATGTCCTTCAGCGCCGCAAGCGCCATCACATCGCTCTGCGCCTGCAACTGGACCGCCCCCTTCGCCGCGAAGAACTTCATGCCGTCCTGGTAGGCAAACAGCGATATCGAGCCGCGTACCGAGGCGTGATACGACCGACCCACCGACACGCTGTAGTCGCGGCCCGCCGTGATGGCATGGTCATTCTGGCTTGCCATGTGCATGCTGCCGGTCGCGCTCGCGGCAATCCCCGCCGCGCTGGCGAACACCATGTCGGGCCGCGTCATCTCCGGCGACGGGTTGTCCGCCGTCTTCTGCCCGCCGCGTATCGCGTCGTTCTGTGTCCTGATCTCCCGCACGGCTTCGGTCTGGCAGGATTCCGCCGTCTGTGCCCTATGCTTCTGCGCGAGCTGCGACAGCTCCTCGTGCTGCTGCCGCGCCTGCGTGAGCCGCTGCACCGTCTCGCCCATGTCCTTCACCGGGACCGACGCACCCTCACGGGCCTCGGTCGTAATCAGCATGCCCCTGTTCGCCCGCATCACCGCGTGCGCGTCAGTCGCGATCTCGATCCCCTCGCCGCGTGCCTCCTGCCGCCCCCTGTCTCCGTTGATGCGCACGTTGTAACCGGCCACGAAGCGCGAGTTCGCGTAGTCGCTCGCCACCTGCACCTGAAGCCTGCCGGGCGTGTCGTCGGTCACCACCATGTTNGANGCGCGCCACGGCGCGGCCAGTTCCTGGCTGCGCCAGCCCGACAGTGCCTGGTTCTTCACCAGATCCCACGGCAACGGGTTGCTGTCCGTGTTAAAGCTCGACAGCACGAACGGCCGGTCCGGGTCCGAATTGACGTACCCCACATAGACGTGATCGCGCACACG
>NZ_AWZT01000100.1 GCF_000472525.1 Paraburkholderia dilworthii | reverse complement strand
AACGGGAAGTTTTATCGTCGATTCAAGGTATTGGTACGACGATCGCTCGCGGCTGGTGAAAGCTGGAAAGCGTAGTCTGACTGAATGAAAGGAGTCCGAATTACGGCATCAGGTTGGCTTAAGGCAACCTCGTTAACATACGGGTCGTCAGCATCGCGTCCAACGGCGCCGAGACGGTGACCATCGACAAAAGCGGCTCCAATCTGGCCGCGCTTAACGCGGTGAATGCCGAGCGCGAGATGCCCATCAAGGTTCGTCAGGTCAAGTATTTGGACAACATCGTGGAGCAGGACCATCGGGCCATCAAACGCCGAACCCGACCGATGCTAGGATTCAAGGATTTTAACTGTGCGCGTGTCATTCTGAGTGGCATCGAATTAATGCACATGATCAAGAAAGGACAGCTGCAATGTTCTAGCAACAGCCCGCTGTCTACCGCCCAGCAATTTTACTCGTTGGTTTCATAAGCTATCCTTCGCATATCGCCTTTGCTTATCCTGCCTGCCTTAATGCGACGGAACCTTACGGATAGCAGCGCATACCCTACTTCCGCCGTCCAACGCTCATACAGATAACAGGAGCTTGCCTTGACGCATTTTTCCCTTGCATCAGGTCCCGGTTCCGGACGCGGCACGCAACCGACCCACACTTCAAATCCCCCTGGCATTCTTGCAGGCATCGCGGAGGTCAAAGAAAATCCCACGAGCGCGGCCCTGCGGAACCGGAAGCTTTCTTCGCGCCAGCGGAAGCCGGCCCACTCTCCGTCTCGGGAGCGAAACACGAACAGATGGCGCCCATCCTCAACGCCTGGCACCCACCTCTGCAAAGTGTCAAAGCTCGACAGTTCGGCGGCGCTGGTCATTGACGCGTCCGAACCCAAGGCGCCAACCTCGATCGCGCTAACCCTGCCGAAGACTTCTTTCAAACCAGCATATAGCTCACCGTTCATGCGTCCGTTTCTGGCTTCCACCTCCTGGCGGTTGCCTTTCTCGGTATGTGGCCACAGCTCTATATGCTGGAAGACCGCCTGGTCGCCGACTAATCCCCATAGACGATTGTCGCCAGGCGGCCCGTCAGAGTGCCGCTCACCGATCGGGTAGGGAAGATTTTCGACCGGCATGCGCAGATCGCTGGGCCGCGCCGACAAGCGCAGCGGTTCGAAGGAATCGGTTGTTGTCATTTTGCGGATATCCGTTACTCAGTCTGAGCGATGCGTCTTTCTCCGGTCGCCGCCGCTCATCGTTAATGTAACTCTGTCGAGCAATTCTTATTGATCAGGTGCTTCATCAACAGGTACGTGCGCGGAATGCTAGCCGCCCGAGCGCCCCGGGTACAGCGAATCGTGGGCGGTCGGCCGCCATCCCCAGTGGCCGAGCAGCCACCAGAAGTAGCAGCTCGCCGGTCGCCACGGCGTGACGCTGACATACACTGTACAAACATACAGCATGGACAGCCCATGCGCCCCTGAGACGCCGTTTGTGCACAGCGGTCGAGGGGCGAGCAATTTCCTCGGCACGGCAACTTCGGCTTGCAATGACCGTGAGCAGACCTAGGCGCAGCCCGCACGGCAGGAGTGGAAATGGCCTTGGATGACCTGAAAGAACTGGGAATCGTCGTCGGCCGTATTGCCGATGCCGAACTGCGTAACAAATTCATTGCATGTGTCGGCAAGGTGACGCCCCGCGGCGTCAAGTCTCTCGACGGGCAGCACTGGATGGGCGACACAGCCCTGCAAGCGGCAACGCGTTGCTACGAAGAGTCAGACGCCGTGCCGAAGTAGGACGACCGGAGCCATGGTGACGCACTTGGGCATGATCACCCACGGCCGGAGAACCACGACAAGTTCGCGCGTCCACTTTCATCTATACTAATTGCATGAGCACAGCCCTCTCCCCCATTGAATCCCAATTTGCGACCGAAGAGGAAGCGCAAGCGCACGACCGTTGGTTCCGCGCCAAGGTCGAGGAAGCGCTCGCGGATCCCCGCCCTCTCGTCCCGCACGATGCGCTCTTGGCCGACATCCGCGAAGTCATCGCTGCTGCTGAAGCTAAGCGACAGTGAGCTTCCGGATCCTCTGGACCGAAAGCGCTCGCCAAGAACTGCGGGAACGGATCGCGTTTATCGCAGACCGTAGCCCCAGTGCTGCAACGAAGCTTTTCGAGCAGATCGTCGACGCGGTGGTCCCGGCGTCAGAGCACCCGTATCTCTTTCGTGAGGGCCGCGTGCCCGGCACTCGGGAGATCGTAGCCCATCCCAACTACATCGTCGTCTACCAGGTTCGGGTCGACACGATAGTTGTCGTGCAGGTCCTCCACGCCCGCGAACAGTACCCGCCGGTCAAAGCGCAGTAAGCAGACCCACCCAGCTGAAAGCCGGAGCGATCGACAGCCTGCTCACTCGCCTACGAAATGACGCCCGGAACCAGCCATGGAAAAACCTGAATTCGAGCCGCAGATTCTGGCAGATCGACAAGGCGTGTCGTTCTGGCTCGTCCGCGGAAACACCGCCGTCGAATGCATCGTCACGATTGCGGCGCTGGAGGCCCACTTCTGGCTTGAGCCGCGGGCCGGGGACGCCCGGACTCTGAGGACTTTCCGGGACGGGTACAGCCGCATCCGCGCGATCGCCGAACGGAAGCTACTTGCGCATCCGTGCGCACGCCTGGAACTGACCCGATGACTTCGAGCGCCCCCTGAACGGCGCGGGTGAATTGGGCACGTCTTCTCGGAGCATGAATAATCTGCCGGCGGCCCTTTTTTGCGCAACGCTGTTGTGGCGGAGCCAAGCCGGCCGCTGCGAGGGCCTGACCGTTAGTTGCATACCAACCGATCGGTTTGGCTCTCGGAAACGCGGCACTGCCTCCAGCACTTCTTAGCTGGAAAGGAGAATCGGCGGCCGCTGCGGTCTGTTCCTAGGTGCGAGAGCGCTCGCCTCCGCCCCTGCCTGCTCGGCTGGGTGGCGTCCGTCGATGCGCGGAAAGCCCGAAACGTTACCTGCCCTACGAGCCTGTCCCGCAATGGGCACATTGCCCCGCCAACCCGATCTTGCACCGGGGACGAACCGCGGCACTTCAGCGGACGGCTAGCTGAACGGTCGGGCGGCCGGCGGTGATCCGGAAGGACGGCAAGTCGGCCATTGCTGACGCTCGCCGTTCAGCTGCAATAAACCGCTTTGCTGTCATTCGCGATGAGATGCAATCGAACGTCACCTCTAGGAACGGCGAACGAGTCTTGACGACCCTTCTCTGTCGTTCCACTCAGGCCGCAGTAGCGACCGCTATCGTGTGTAAAGCGGCCTCTGCCTGCCCGCGTGGGCGGCTTTTGCGCTCATGCAATGAGCCTAGCCCATCAGTCGTCCACGCATCATCCATAGGTTGCTCGGGGCGAACAGCGTGTGCAACTCTGCGGGTTCTTCATCAAGCCGCGATAGCGCACCTTTAGATGCCACCGTGCGCGGCGATGAACATGGCGACGGCCGACCGGCAATAGGATTCGATTTCGTTGTCATCCTCTGCTCTCGCCTCATCGAAGCGTGCGACAAGCAGAAGATCGGATCCTTTGAAAAGCGCGGCAAACAAGCGGGCGGATCGGAGAGCATCGGGTACGTTCAGAATCGCTTTCGCGTGCAACTGACGCAACACGGCCTCGATTTGGGCGATGACATGGGCGGGCCCGGCTTCGTAATGGAGCTTGCTTAACGACTTTTGATTCGTCTTGTCGGCCAAAACCATGGCTTCGACACTGCGGACGTCCGGGCTCAACAGCGTGCGA
Source organism: Paraburkholderia dilworthii (assembly GCF_000472525.1). Lineage (GTDB taxonomy): Bacteria > Pseudomonadota > Gammaproteobacteria > Burkholderiales > Burkholderiaceae > Paraburkholderia > Paraburkholderia dilworthii. Next base: position 2,828 of record NZ_AWZT01000100.1, on the reverse strand, counting down.
AGCAGGGATGATCCCACCGCCACGAGCTGATCTTCGGCTGAACCGTCGACGCTTTCAGAAAGGGCCTGGGGTGCAAATTGATGGCAGTGGGCCACCATGGCCGCGCTGAACAGCGCCTCCTTGTTCTCGAAGTGCCGATAGATGCTGAGCTTGGATATCTTCGCCCGCTGCGCGACCTTGTCCATGGTCGTCGCTTGAAAACCCAATTCCACAAAGAGTTCGCAGGCGGCGTCGACGATCGTTTGGCGAAGCGCCTCGTTGGCGGGCCGGCCGCGCCGGCCCTGGCTATTTTCGGTCACGACAATTCCAGTACTTGACAGTATCCAAATTGGTGCATTACGATACCACGCAGTATCGCAATGTGCAAGCCAAGGGCAGGTTTCCCCCGGGCCGCCCGGCGATATCGAGCGGCATTGTCGGGCTGGTCAATACAGCCATGGGCAACTTTCTTGCCAATGTCGAAGCCGTGCTCGCTGACCGTCTCAAACGCGTATCGCCGGACGATGTTGCACACCACGCCCAGCCCAACCTTCCATCCACAACACGGAGCCCATCACCATGAATGACGTCATCATCATCGGCGGCAGCTTTGCCGGCCTCGCCGCCGCGCTGCAGCTCGGCCGTGCCCGCCGCAAGGTCACCGTTCTCGATACCGGTCGGCCGCGTAACCGCTTTGCCGGCCACTCGCATGGCCTGCTCGGCCACGATCACAAGCCGCCGCTGGACATCCTGGTCGAGGCGCGGCAGCAACTGGCGCGCTATCCAACGATCAGCCTCGTCAATGCCCGGGCCGAGAGCGTGTCTGGCGCCATCGACGATTTCTGCGTCGTCACTGACGATCACGAAAGCCTGAGGGCGCGCCGCGTGATCCTGAGCTATGGTGTCGCCGACCAGATGCCTGATGTTCCGGGCTTTGCCGAAAGCTGGGGCACGTCCATCGTGCCCTGCCCCTATTGCGACGGCTTTGAAGTCGCCGGCCAGCATTGGGGCCTCGTCTGGTCCAGCCCGCAGTCGCACCAGTCTGCCAGGCTGTTCCGCGATTGGACTGACAAGTTGACTGTCTTCGCCGATGGTCATGACATTGCGCCCGATATCCAGGTCGATCTGGCGCGCCGCAACATACCTGTCGTCGATGGCCGGATCGTCGAGATCGCCCATCACAAGGGCCATATCAACACCGTCAATCTCGATACCCGCCGCAATGTCGCGGTCGACGTCCTGTTCGCCCATCCGCGCAACAAGCCGTCCGCACGCCTGCATGAATCACTGGGCCTCGCCACGGTCGATACGCCCACCGGCATCGTCCTCAAAGTCGACGAGCGCCGCCAAACCAGCATGCCCGGCATCTACGCCGCTGGCGACCTCGCCACGCCCTTCTTGCCCTCGCTCACCCAGGCTTCATCGCAGGGCGCGATGGCGGGTATCTTCGCCCAGCAGTCGATGGTGGTTTGAGAGCACAGATCCTTGTTGCGTCGTCGCCTTCGAAAAGGTTGGCGTAAATCGACGCGGCGAAAGGCGGATCGTCGAGTCAAGGAGATGACATGGCAAAGCAAAGTGCTGATCAGGTGGGTGACTGGAATGGTCAAAGCGGGGAGCGCTGGGTCGCCAACCAGGCCCGGCTCGACGCTCTGGTGGCGGTGTTCGGCCAGGCCGCGATCGAAGCCGCCGCGCCCGCGACGGGTGAGCGCGTGCTGGACATCGGCTGCGGCGCGGGTGCGTCAAGTCTGGCTCTGGCCGCTCGCGTCGGCGCGGGGGGCCAAGTGCTGGGCGTGGACATATCCGAACCGCTGATGGATCGAGCGCGCGCGCTTGCGCGCCACGATACGCCGGCCCTGTTTCAGGTGGCCGACGCCAGCAGCACAGAGCTGCCCGAAGGCGCGTTCGACATTCTGTTCTCGCGTTTCGGCGTGATGTTTTTCCCCGATCCGACAGCGGCGTTCGCCCATATGCGACGCGCGCTCCGGCCGGGCGGCCGGGTCGCTTTCGTCTGCTGGCGCGGTGCGGCCGAGAACGATTGGATGCGACTGCCGGTGGGCGCGCTCAAGGACATCGTCCCGCCGAGCGCGCTCGCCGATCCCGAAGTGCCCGGCCCGTTTTCGTTCGGCGACCGGGAGCACGTGGCGCGCATCCTGACGGCGGCCGGTTTCACCGAAATCTCGCCCTTCGACGCGGCCGTCCCATTCGGCGAGGGCGAAACGCGGGACGCGGCGATCGACGACGCAGTGAGGATGACGCTTGAGGTCGGCCCGCTGTCGCGTGCGCTCGCTGGTCAGCCCGACGACATCCGCGCCCGTGCCTCCGCCGCAGTTCGTGCCGCCTTCGCGAGCCTCCCCGGCGAGGGGTCGGTGATGATCAACGGCGCGGCATGGGTCGTCATGGCACGAAATCCGGCAAGCTGACAGGTTACGTCGACCAATGTGTCAGAACCGGCAACTCCTCGTGTCTCGGGGAGGGTCTACCTTGAGCGCCGAACGGCCGGAACGCGGTGCTGATTGGCCATTGAGGGCGAAAAGAGCAGTGGCTCTTGATGGCCCAGAGTGTGTCAAAACGGCTGGCGACTGGGAATTGACGAAACCTGTCTCGGCGCAGGTCACGGCTTTTCGATTGCGGCAACCCAAACGTCAAATCACGGTCGAACACATCGCAAAGGGTCAACAACCCCGTACGGGCATCACGCCCTCATCGCCTTCATAACCGCTTCTGAACCGAGTAGCTTGATCGCCCGCTTCATGTTGTACGCCAGCACCTGCAAGCTCATCTCCGTGCTCACCCGCCCGATGGTCCGTGTCAGGAAATGAGTGGCACCCATCCATGCCTTGATCGTGCCG
>NZ_AWZT01000099.1 GCF_000472525.1 Paraburkholderia dilworthii | reverse complement strand
GCGTCGTTCGTGGCGTTGGAGTCTTTTTCATCGAGTGGCCAAAGCGTTTTCCTGAGCCTCGAATTTTACCTCTCCCGCGTTAATGCGACAGAGCCCGCGGTCGAGGCCGAGACGCGACGCCGCCCGTCTGCAGACTATCTTCGCGCAACGGAGATCGACGGTCCCTTCAGAATCGCCCAGCAATAGCGCACCGCAACGGCGCCATTGTCGCGCGCCGTCTGCTGTTGCTTTTGCACTGCCCGCCCCCTTCCACCATCCCAACCGTGTCGGCAGGACCCTCATGAGTCGTCTGAGCGCTTGCCGCGCCTCGTGCAGCATCCGATGCGCAGTTGACAGCAACACGTCAACTCTTCGCCTGCTTCGTCTTGTCAATGACGACCTCGACGGCAGACGCAAGCGCGTAGCGAGGCACATCTAGGTTTTTGCGGAGCAGACTGTTTCCGAACACGCGGCCGCGGGGTATTTCCGCAATCTGCTAGGCGCGAAGCGCGCCGACTTGGAGAAAGTGTTGCGCTGATCACGGAGAGCCACGGCATATTCGATGATCTTCCCGCAATTGCCTGTTCTACTCCGCACGGCACTGACGCTCGGCACTTGCGCGACATGCAGCGCTCGACCCGCCATGCGACGCGAAAAAGCCGCACCAATGCCCGACCGGAATCGCCCGGGCGGGACCGCAGCTTGCGGAGACAGCTATGCCCGCACCTAACACAAAGGAGGAACGGCCATGTCGACAACGCCTAACGAAGGGCAGAATCCGATCCGCCCCGATCAGTCTGACGTCGTGCAATCTGATCTGCCCGATGTCGGTCCGTCAAAAGACCCGGACGCCTCGTCACTCGATCCTGACCTCGACCCCGATCCGGAGGACGATAAGCCATAAGGCGGGGACCGTTCACCGAAAGCATTGCCAGGTGAGTTGCGAGAACTGATCGTCCTGACAATGTACTGGTATGTGGCTAAACCGCCGCCGCGATCTGCAACCCCGTGACCGGAGCAGAAACGCGGCAACGGCCGAGTGCATCCGCGGCGACGGTCAGCAACGTGCCGACGCGACGGCCACTATGCGCCCATTAAGTATCCGGTCGGCACGCACCGGAGGGGGACGGTATCGGCGGCTGGACGCACCTCGGCCGAAAAAGCTGACCGGCAGCGGCAGTATGCTCGACTCTATGCGGACAGGGTGCTTTGACAAAGGAGCAGATCTCGCAGAAATCGGTGTCCTTCGCGAGCTTGTCGGAGTGCCCCGGCTGCACGACTGTCCTAAACCATCCGCATGCTCCATCGTAATGCTTGCGGGCAGATCAGGAAAACTACGGTCGCCCGTTCCAGCAATCACGACCTACCCGAGTGCCGTAGGTATTTGATAAACAGCACTACTGCGGGCGGAACGTGCACGGCGGTGAAGCCGGCAGCGAACTTAACCCATGGCGCGGTGCTGACGGTCGGAACCCGAGCACAGACAAAGCCGAAACCACACCCCACTAGCACCACAGCGACTTGGGCCACAACGCGATTCGCATTGCCCTTTGTAAATTTTGGAATCTCATAATGCACGTAGCAGACAATAAAGACGGCGAGCAGTCCGCCGACGAACGAAAGTCCCATAACCATTGTTGTTCCTCGCCTGACAGTGCTCACATTTCAGGTCGCCAGTCGCTAGCTTCAACCATCGCAGCCTCGGCGTTCAAGCTTTGCGCAAAGCTCTGCGCGCCATCCATAAGTTGCCCAAAGCAAACAGCGTGGTGATCTGCGCGGTGTTCTTCATCAAACCACGATAGCGGGTCTTCAGGTAACCGAACTGCCGCTTGAGGATGCGAAACGGGTGTTCGACCTTGGCCCGATTACCCGCCTTCAGGCGTTCGATCTGATCGTAGATCGCGTCCAACGAATCGCTCAGATCGCGCGTGCCGGAGCCATTCTTTGTCGAACCGGGCGCGGCAATCAGGGTGGCATCGACTGCCGACCCAGGCTTAAGCATCAGGCCTTTCTCCGTCAGGATTTCATTGACCAGCGCCAGCATTTGCGCCCGCGGAACCGGAAAATCCTGCTTTCATCCGGCAAGCGAACGTCCCGCCGTCGAGACCCGCGAACTCTCGATAAAGCGGCACGTCATAGAGTGCCTCTTCCATAGCAGGCTCTGATAGACCAAACCATTGTTGCATGAAGTGAATCTGCAGCATCGTTGCAATCGGGAACGGCGGCCGACCGGTTTTTGCCCGTGGGATAGTGCGGCTCGATTAGCGCAATCAGCTTCAACCAAGGCACAACGCGTCGCATCTCATCGAGAAATTCCCGCTTGCGCGTGCGCTTCGTTGACAGATCCAGACCAAGACCAGGTTGCGTCATCACGTTGCCCCTCACTTAATTCGCTATGTTTCCAGATAGCTCAGCAACAACGCAATGCCAGGACTTTTGCAGATCTTCCTTAACTGACCCGCTGGGCGGCACGGCATTTGCTGCCGGTAGACTGGATGCCGCGCCGTCGACACTTCCAACAGGTTACTTACGCAATATTCCATCATCGAGGAGGCAAGATGCCAGATACGCGTGACCATGCGCCCGACGTATGTGAAGAGCGCCTGCGCACGCGGAGTGGGTCTGACCGTAATAATCTTTGTCCTTCGTACCCTGCGCGTCACGCGCGACGCAGCGGACAGACCGTCTCGCAGTCGTGCAATTCGCTCGAAGACTTTGTGCAGGCCGCGCGCTTCAATCCAGAATTCGATCCGAACGACCTCGCGTCACTTGGCGCCACACTGCGCGAGATGGTCATGCTTGGCTACGACCGAGCGCCTGTATTGCCGCTTCCAGGCCATGGGCAAACATTGAAGCGTTGGCGCGCCCTGGCCGCAGTCGCCGCGTGCGACCTCGGTCTCGTCAAACTGTTCGAGGCACATACTGACGCGCTCGCCATCCTGGCCGAACTGCAGGGCCCTTCACCGACAGCGGGCAGTTGCTGGGGCGTCTGGGCCGCCGAGCCGCCCGGCGCACCGGTGCAAGCCAGCCGCGTCGGAACAGAAAGCGACAGCGGCCAGCTTCAGCTCAGCGGCACCAAAGCGTGGTGTTCGGGTGCGCCAGTCGTGAGTCACGCGTTACTCACCTCATGGCTCGACGACCAGCCGGTGCTGGTCGCGATAACGATGAACCAGCCCGGCATTTCTATTGACACGTCCAAGTGGCAGGCGGTCGGCATGCAGGTGACTGCGAGCGCTGACGTCACATTCGACCGCACACCTGCGACCCTAGTAGGGGCGGCCCATGCGTATGTGCGGCGCGCCGGCTTCTGGCACGGCGGCGCTGGCGTTGCCGCTTGCTGGTACGGCGCGGCCGCTGAAATCGGCCGGGCGCTGCGCAACGCGTGTTCGCAGCGTGCCGACGCTCATCGCCTCGCTCATCTTGGCGCCGTCGATGTCTCGTTGCAATCGGCTGCCGCGGTGTTGCGCGAAACCGCCACCTACATTGACACGAACCCGCAGGCGAACGCGCAGCGTCAAGCGTTGCGCGCGCGGCTGGCAGTCGAAGAGGCGGCGGGTGCCGTGATGGTTCACGCGACGCGCGCACTGGGTGCGGGGCCATTGTGCCGCGATGCGCGCTTTGCCCGGGCATTGGCCGATCTGCCCGTCTTTGTTCGCCAGAGCCACGCCGAGCGCGATCTTGCCGCGCTCGGCGAGTTGCTCGTCGCGCCCGCGTCAGCCGAGACACGCGCCCGGGTAAGCGCGCCGTGGCTACTCTGACCGCAAACCGGAGGGCCGCTGGCATGAACTCGATGGCGACGTATTTCGATGAACTGTACAAGCAGAGCGACGATCCGTGGAAGCTGCGCAAAGGCTGGTATGAGCGCCGCAAGCGCGCGCTGACACTGGCTATGTTGCCGCGTGAGCGGTACCGGAACGCATTCGAGCCGGGTTGCGCGAACGGGGAACTGACCGTCGAACTGGCGAGCCGCTGCGACACGCTGCTCGCTGCTGATCTGCATGAGCGCGCAGTCCTGCTCACACGTGAGCGCCTGGCCCGCCCTGCGCACGCGAGTCTCGCCGATCACACGGCGAACGGCACTGTAACCGGCGCGACCGCGCCCCAGGTGCGCGTCGAACAGCGCTGGGTCCCGGCTGACTGGCCGACCGAGGTAGAGCCGTTCGATCTGATCCTGATCAGCGAATTTGCTTATTATCTCGATGCGCCCGATCTTGAAGCCCTCGCCGTGCGAATCGCCGCGTCGCTGACGACCGATGCCACGTTGCTCGCCTGTCACTGGCGACGCCCGTTTAGCGAAGCGCGGCATTCCGCCGAGGCAGCACACGAGATACTTGATGCTCGCTGCGGCCTTGCGCGTGTAGCGCATCACAAGGAATCCGGCCTGTTGATCGACGTCTGGTCGCGGGATCCGCTTTCGATCGCGCAACGCGAGGGGCTCGAATGATAGGCGTCGTCGTTCCGGCACATAACGAAGAGGCGTTTCTGCCACGTTCCCTCGGAGCAATGCTCGAAGCGTCGCGCCAGGAAGCACTGGCCGGAGAGCCGGTGCGCATTGTGGTCGTGCTCGACGCATGCACGGACGGTTCTGCCGCGATCGCACGGGCTCACGGTATCGATACGCTGGCCGTAAAAGCCCGCAACGTTGGCCGCGCCCGCGCCGCGGGCGCGCATCTGTTGCTGGCGGCGGGCGCCCGCTGGCTTGCATTCACCGATGCCGACAGCCACGTGTCGCCGGGCTGGCTGGTCGCACAACTGGCGCAGGAGGCCGACGCCGTCTGCGGCTCAATCATGGTCGATGACTGGAGCGAGCATCCGCATAGCGTGCGCGAGTATTTCCGTAAAACCTACGTCGATGCCGACGGTCATCGCCACGTGCATGGCGCGAACCTCGGTGTGTCCGCCGATGCTTACCGACGCGCCGGCGGGTTTCCCCCGCTCAAATGCAGAGAGGATGTCGCACTAGTTGACAGGCTGATCGCGAGCGGTGCACGCATCGCGTGGAGCGCCGCGCCGCGGGTGACCACCAGCGCGCGCACGTCGGCGCGTGCAAGCGGCGGCTTCGCCGACACCCTGGTGGCATGGGCCGCCGGATAAAAGCGCCAAGAAACGTTTGTCCGCCTCTCTGATATGACTCCCGGTGTCAATCGGGATGGGTTTTGAACTTGCATTCACTGTCATTTCCCAAATTCCTTGGGGGCGGCGTAGCAGTAACTCTCGACGGTGGATCACGCTGATATTCGCGGGTTGGGTACCGCATTACAGTGGTCCGTCTCATGAGCCTGCCGCTGACTTGCTTCGCAAGCCGACCTGATGTCGTTGCTAAAAGAGGACGCGGGTTGCTCGAATACCAGGCTGCGCCGCCCCCCGGGAACTCTTCCGTTGCTATACAGGTTCCATGCTTCGCAGATGTCAGACTGGGTGAACGTCCTGCGGTCGTGCCATAGCCATGCCCAGCCGGCCAATATCCCAGATAAAAGCAGCCAGTTCGCGGGCGACCGCAACGATGGCAACGTGGGCAATCTTTCCTTTGGCCACCAGCTTTCGGTATCGCCGGCACAGCCGTAGTTGCGCGTCCCAGGCCCGATCAATTATCGCCTTGGAATGCCTTCATGACGGCGCTGGATATCGATGCTCACACGCGCTGGATGCCGGTAGCTCCACGCGGATTCGACCAGCAGCTTTCTCGCGTAACTGTTTCCCGTCTTTGTGATGCTGTCTTGTCGCCGTTTGCCTCCTGACGAATGTTCTGACGGCGTCACACCAAGCCACGCCATCAGCTGACGCGGTGCTCGAAGCGCGATAGATCGCCCAGTTCAGACACAAGGCCAACAGCCGACGTGAAGTTGATGCCCCGCATCGTTTGCAGAGCGAGCACAGCGGGATAGAAACGCCAGTCTGCAACCCCTTCATGCAGCGCGGTTTCCAACCGTTCACACTGCGCCAGGCGATCCTCGATCGTGCGTCGGTGTTCATTGAATGCCAGCTGTTGCCAGCCGCTGTCAAACGAGAATGTGCTCAACCAGCGTCGGTGGGCTGGCCCCCAGTCCGCACGACCAATATAATTCACACCATGCTGAAGCAGGAACGATTTCAGCCTGCATCGCGCCTGCTTCAGATCTTCTCTCGCCGATGACCAGGCACGGGCCAGATCGCGAAACGCTTCATCTTCCACCGTTGGCACATGCACGGCGGACAGGTCGCCGGCCCGCAGGGAACGTACCAGCTTGATGGCGTCGCGCCGACCTGTTTTAACGCGCTCTCCAGGTTTTCGTGGGATGAGCGATGGTGCGCACACCATACATTCGAAGCCCTTATCGACCAGCCGACGATACAGGGTTCCGTCGCAGTAAGGTGAGCGGGTCAAGCAAAGGCGATATGTCAAGGATCGCTTATGAAACCAACGAGTAAAATTGCTGGGCGGCAGACCACGAAGTTTTTTTCCGAACATTTCACCTGCCCTTTCTTAACCATGTGCATCAATTCGATGCCACTCAGAATGACGCGCGCGCAGTTGAAATCCTTAAATCCGAGCATCTGTCGGGTTTGGCGTTTGATGGCCCGATGGTCCTGCTCCACGATGTTGTTCAAGTACTTGATCTGACGAACCCTGATGGGCATCTCGCGCTCGGCATTCACCGCG
>NZ_AWZT01000098.1 GCF_000472525.1 Paraburkholderia dilworthii | reverse complement strand
CGGCCCTCTCGGTCGCCTATGGCACCGGACTACGCGTCAGTGAAGTGGTAGGGCTGAAGGTTACGGACGTCGACAGCCAACGTATGACCCTGCGCATTGAACAGGGCAAGGGCCGTAAGGACCGCTACGCGATGCTTTCTCCCGTACTGCTCGAACGCCTGCGGGTCTGGTGGCGTGTGGCCCGGGCCCAGGGCAAGATGCCCGACGGCGGGNGGCTNTTTCCCGGGCTCGATCCCATCGACCCGCTCAGCACCCGGCAACTGAACCGCGCCATTCATGCCGCCGCCGAGGCGGCCCAGATCGACAAGCGCGTGTCCATGCACACGCTGCGCCACAGCTTCGCGACGCACCTGCTCGAACAGAAGGTCGACATCCGCGTGATCCAGGTGCTGCTCGGCCACAAGAAGCTGGAGACCACCGCGCTTTACGCGCAGGTGGCCACCGACCTGCTGCGCGAAGTCACCAGCCCGCTGGAGAACCTGCACAGCATCTGAAACACGGAGCACTTCCGTGCCCGAAGTCGCGGACGTCTTCCGCGCGCATGGGCCCGCGTGGCGACAGACCACACAGCTCAGCCTGGGACAGCTGAAGGTGATGTCGGCCATTGAACAGTGCCGCAGCGCGGCACTGGGTGGACATGTGTTGCGCTGTTCCGGCTGCGAACAGATCGAAGTCGCCTACAACTCGTGCCGTAACCGCCATTGCCCGAAGTGTCAGGCGAGCGCCGCGCACCGGTGGCTCGAGGCACGTCAGGCCGATCTGCTACCGGTCGAGTACTACCACGTCGTCTTTACGCTGCCCGCCGCGATCAGCGCGATCGCCTGGTACAACAAGGCGGTGCTCTACAGCCTGCTGTTCGATGTTGCCGCCGAAACCCTGCGCACCATTGCCGCCGATCCAAAGCATCTGGGCGCGCAGATCGGCGCGACGCTGGTGCTGCATACGTGGGGCTCGGCACTGACGCACCATCCGCACGTGCACGGCATCGTCCCAGGTGGTGGCCTGTCGCCTGACGGCGAGCGGTGGGTCGCATGCCGGCCCGGCTTTTTCCTGCCGGTGCGCGTGCTCTCGCGCCTGTTCCGGCGCCGTTTCCTGGAAGAACTCGCGGCAATGCATGGTCGCGGTCAGCTACGCTTCTTCGGCGAGTATGCCGCGCTTGCCGATCAGGCTACCTTCGCCCGGTGGCTCGCGCCGTTGCGCGCGTGTGAATGGGTGGTGTATGCGAAGCGCCCGTTCGCCGGACCCGGGGCCGTACTCGCGTATCTGTCGCGCTATACGCATCGCGTGGCCATCTCCAACCGGCGACTTATCGCGCTCGATGAGCGGGGCGTGACCTTCCACTGGAAGGATTACCGCGCCAGGGGGCGCACCCGCTACAAGACCATGACGCTCGAGGCCGGTGAGTTCATGCGTCGATTCCTGCTGCACGTGCTGCCAGGCGGGTTTCATCGCATCCGTCACTATGGGCTGCTTGCCAATCCGGTGCGACGGCAGAACCTCGCGAGCATACGTGCGTTGCTGCACGCCCCAGCAGTCACTGACGCCAGCGATGACACCTGTGCGGATACCAGAGCGCCGACCTTTGTCTGCAGACACTGCGGCGCCCCGATGATCATCATCGAGATCCTCCCGCGCACCCATCCGATTCGCGCGCCCCCGACATTCCGAGGCAGCGTATGAGCGCAAATGACCAGGATCTTCATTCGGACCGTCGGCTCTTCGGCAACGAGCGCCAACAGGAGACACTCACGTCTGCCGCTCCAGGCAGCCCCTGGCGCCGCTCGCGGCATCGTCACATCATTCCGGTCGACACCTTCGAAACCGCCTTCGACACCATCCCGACCCAGGTTCGCTTCAGCATCCGGTGGCAAGGCTGACGGTGAGCCCGCTTTATTCCCCATAGCCGATCAAGGTTCCGGCCGCGTCGGTTCACTCCGCGGTTTCCTCCCTCGAGCCTTGTCCAACGCCTGCCCGCATGCGTCGCCGTGCACTCATGGGCTGCGGACAAGGGCAGGCATCGAACAACGCTTAACGACATGAGCTCAAGGCATCAGACAGCACCCGGCCAACAGACGCCCTTTCCATAGAACGCGCGAAGGTCGGATTCCGCCTCGGACAGCGACGTTCAATTTCCGTGCGCGGCGATGCGTAAAAACTGCCATTTTTCGCTCGTCGCCACGGCGTAGCATCATTTCACATCGCCGAGCGAATCGAGCATCATTGACCAGATACAAACGTCCGCCGGTTGCCCGAACCGTTGCAGCCCGCGTTCTCAAGTCTCGCGATCGATTTTGCGCGGCCTGCAAGCGTCATTACTTGCCTGTTGCGCTCCTCACCGCGCATTGCCCGACGATACTCTCCCCGTCACTGAACGTGAACGTGACGGGAACCGCCGAGCCGACCGTCAGCGGCTTCTTTTCCTTCTCGAACATCACGTGATACCCCCCCGGCGCGAATGCGAGTGTCTCGTTGGCCGGGACGGTCACCTTGTCGACCATGACCATCTTCGACGTGCTCCCGGTAGTCTGCGTCTGATGCAGCATGGACATGCCGAACGCTTCCGTGCTGACACCTTCGAGAGCGACTGGCTTGTCACCCATGTTCATCAGTTTAAAGTAGCCGCCGGACGGCACGTCGCCCGGCATCGAGCGGATCCAGCAGTCGGACACCATCATGGCGCTCGACCAAGCGGCCAAAGCGGTTAGCGAGGTAACCGCTAGCTGCAGCGCGATAGCCAGGCGAAAGAAGGGGTGGAGCATGGCATAACCTGCTGTTCTACGTTAAGGATAATGTGATGCGCCGGTGGGACCCAGGTCGCGGCACCGAGGCACGGCTAGATCGTCAAACCGGTCGCGTGTCCACATGGCCGCTCCGCTATCCGCCCGTCGGCGACATATGGCCCAGCACCGCAGCCAGCGCAAGTACGGCTGGCATGACGAGCGCTTCGACACAGAGAACGCCGTTGAAGCGGCGTTGCGCGGCCGGGCAATCCGGATCGTTCCGCTCAGCAAGCACGAGCAGATCGGGCAGAATCGCCATCCGGTTCCAGCCGCCGAGCAATGTCACCAGGACCACACATGCAAGCTTTGCGGCGAGCAACCGACCCCAGGGTGTGCGCAACAGCGGCGCGCTGGCCTGCGCCGTGTCCTGAACGGCGTTGTAGAAACCGGTGACGAGAACAATCACGAGCGCAGTCGTCGCCAGATGAGACAGCGCGGAGCAGAACGCAGCCCTCTGTCCGGGCGGACGGCGTGGTTCGCGTTCAAGCCCGCGCAACAGGATCGCGGCGACGATGACACTGCCCGCCCAAAGCGCAGTCGCGGAAAGGTGAACAACGTGGATCGCCTCACGCCACGAGAAGTCGCCGGAGTCGGCCGCATGGCTCGCGGCTGCCTTGCCCGCGACCCACAGGACGAACCCCGCAGCAAAGAGCGCTGAGCCGCGCTCTTTGTTGAGGCCACTCAACGCCGCGAGCAGCGCGCCGGCAAGCCCGATCGACCACGCCTTACCGACGTGGGACTGTGTCAGCACTGGGGCGATAGCCGAACCAGCTTCACTGAGCGGCGAACCGCTCATGATTGCGGCCTGCAGCCAGAGGTACGCCAGGGCGGTGAGAGCGAGTGCGACTGACGCGACGGTCCGCCAGACTCGCGTCGTGTCTTGCCCAGGCAATCCGCTACGCGCGCCCAGGACGCCGCATGCAAGAACGCCGGTAGCGACGGCAAACAGAACGTCCTGCATCGCGGCCAGTGCCATCTGGGCGACGACCGGATCCACCGTTACTTCACCGTGAACATGTAATGCCCTTGCGTGCGATGGCCGTCGTTGGCAACGGCGACCCACGAGACGGTATACGCGCCCGGCACGAGGGGATTTAGTCCTACCGACATGTGTTTGCTGTTCGACGGGTCAAACGCAGCTTTGCCGCTCGTCACGGACTTGCCTCGCGAGTCCGTGACGGCGATCGAGCTGAAGGCAGGCTCCAGACCATCGTCGAAGTCGATCGCTACGTCCTTCTGTGAGGTCGTGACGGTCGCACCGGCCGCCGGCGCCTCGTGGGTCGGGTAGGCGTGGGCCTGCGCGAGATCGCAGCCGGCGATCAACAGCGCGGCGATGGCCGCGCGTGCATTCGTGTGCAGTTTCATGAGAGGACTCCTTACCGTCAGAACAGCGGCTTGCCGAGCGTTTTCGGCGCGACATCGTCCAAGAAAAGATGGACCTGTACCAGAATGCCCACATGCGAACCGCTCGCGCGGTTGATTGGTATCTGGGCTTCGACACCGAACTGGCCATAGCGGTTGATCCAGATGAACCCTGGATTGATTGTGCCAGTGGTTTGGCCCTGACTCCTCGACAGCGGAACCTCGACGATGGGAACAATGTTCGAGAGCGGCTGCGGCAAGCCGAAATCGTGCACCTGCTGCTGCAGATAGGGCAGGCTGTACTGGACGGTGAAACCGTAGTCGAAAGAATTGGGCTGACCGGCTCCGGTGGTCAACGAAGGCCCAGCTTCCGCAGTAATGGCAACGGGCCGGAGATAGGCCAGCGAGTCAGGCAGATCGCCCATGCCCTTGCCCACGTAAATCGTCGGCGAGATGGCCGAAAAGCTGTCCGCAATCGCGTGGCTGCCGGTTCCACCCAATTCCGCATGCACGCCGACTGAAGTCATGAATTCGTGCGGGGCGTTCACATACAGCAGATACTTAAGGCCGACCCCAAAGTTGTCGAAGCCGTGCGCAGTCGAATTGTTCTGCATCACGTAAGCGCCGTCGACGGACAGCGCAAGCCTCGACGTGATCAGCTTGTCGTACTCAAAGCTGAATGTATTGATGCTTTGATCGCCGTTGTCTCCGGGAACACGCTGATGCCCGTATTCGAAGTTAGCTTCATCGCCGACACCGGGATCATCGACCGCCATCGTTGATGGAAAGACGCGGTCGCCCGCGACGGCATGGGCAGCGGCTGGCGATGAGGCGAGCAGGAGCGCCGTTGCGCCGAACGAGATCGTTGCCGTGGCGAAGAAGGGTTTGCCATGGCGCAGGATATTGATATTCATGTTTCATCCATTGATTGAGGTCGTCATTGCGCCGCCGCGAGTCTGTGAAGAGACACGACGACGCCTGGCGATGCGTTCGTGCACGGCATCGCCACCAGGGCTCAATTCAGGATGAAACGGGAGGCGCGCGCGGCTGAGCGGATGCGAGCGGTTCGACGCGACGAATGCTCTCGAACCGCGTCGCAACGCGATGCTGGATGACCCACACCGTGACCGCAAATTCAGGCTGGGCACTCGGCAACACGGGCATGTGCGCAATCAGGTTGCAGTAGCCGCAAGCATGCCAGTGCGCACCCAGAGAGTGGGAGGTGTCCTCGTTGCCCGATGGATCGCCGGGCGTCGAATCTGCAGAGCAGAGCGAAGCTGGAGAGAGCACAGCTTCATTGCGGCCAGCCAGTGCGTGCGAAACCGTCGGCGCAAGCGTCGCCATCAGGATTGCCAGCAGTCCCAGACAGAAGCTCAATTTCCGGCAGAAACAGCTCAGCATAAGGCCGACGATTCGATGTTGGTCTGGTGACGATCAATGCGGCGCATTATGCCATGCGTTACTTGCAGGCCTCGCCCTGTCACAGCTCGCCGCGTTGCCGAAAGTCTCAAGTCGCCCACTATTGAGACGCTCGCAGGCCCCGCCTGACTGACTCCGAAGGGTGGCGGATTCAACCGGTGGATGCAACGGTGTGGTGAAATCTCTCGGCCGGTGTGTCGAAGTTTAGTGTTTTTCGGGGACGTTCGTTGAGCCGCCTGGCTACGACATTAAGTCTAGCCTGTGAATAGACGGAGAGATCAGTGCCTTTAGGGAAGTACTGCCTCAGAAGCCCGTTCGTGTTTTCGTTCGAGCCGCGTTGCCAGGGATGCTGTGGATCGCAGAAATAGACCTTGATGTCGGTAGCCACGGTAAAGCGGTTGTGATCGGCCATTTCCGAGCCCCTGTCCCAGGTCAGCGATTTATATAGTTCCCGAGGTAACTTGCTGGCGTGTCGTATCAGCGCGTTGATCACAGCCTCAGAATCCTTGCTGGCTACTTTTACCAGCATCACGAATCGACTTTGACGTTCGACGAGAGTTGCAATCTGGCTGGTAGCGTTGCCATACAGCAAGTCACCTTCCCAGTGCCCGGGTATTGCGCGATCCTCCGCTGTAGGGGGGCGTTCGCTGATCGATACAGCGTCGCGAATGTTCGTGCGGTCTTCAGTTTTCAATGTGTGGTGCCGGGACCGGCGCATGACTCGAGAGCGTCGCAAGTGTTCAAGCAATTCCCTTTTCAGGGCGCCCCGAGCCTGAATATAGAGGCTGCGATAGATCGTCTCGTGTGACACCAGATGGTCCTTGTTGACGGCATATACATGCCTGAGCCAACCAGAAATCTGCTCAGGAGACCACTGCAGCTTCAGCTTTGCAGCGNCGACTCGCGCCAGTGTCTGGTTTCTCACCAATTTGCAAACCTTCGGGCGACGTGCCCGATCCCAGGCGAGCGCGTCCGCCTGACCCGCTCGATAATCTTGCATGCCTCCGTTGCGCTGCAGCTCGCGGCTGATCGTGGAAGGAGCTCGTCCCAGCCTGGCTGCAATAGACCGAATCGACGATCGGGCTACCAGGCAGCGAGAAATTTCCT
>NZ_AWZT01000097.1 GCF_000472525.1 Paraburkholderia dilworthii | reverse complement strand
TCGATGGGGCACGTTGTGGCCAAGTTCGGGCGTACGCGGCAGCCCTCCATCGAGGAGTGGTTTTTGCTCGAGCACGGTCTCAAGAGACGGGACGAGCTCATCGTGCAGAGCTTTAGCATGATCCCGCCCATGCTATTAAACACTGACCGTATAGGGACGATGCCCTTAAGGCTGGTCAAGCATTTCGAAAAAACGATGCCTCTGCGGATCGTCGAACTTCCGCTGCCANTTCCCGCATTCACCGAGGCCGTCCAATGGTCTGCCCTTCACAACAGTGATCCGGCAAGCAACTGGATGCGGGAGATAATATTGCAGGAGGCGTCACGCANGNTTNNTCCGCGTGAGGCCACGCGAAGACCAATCCACCCAAGTTAGGAAATAAGATCTTTCAGCAAGGTCTTTGCGGCATGGATTTGTGGGGTTTCGAGGGTATTGTGGCGACATAACGGGTATCGCCACACCAGGCCTGATTCGGCGCAGTGACGGCGAGCGCCTGATCGAGCAGGTTCGGCGCGACCGGCAAGCCGTGTGTCAATCGGGTTGTTGCCTTGAATTTGCGTTTTTGGTTGCTACACAACCTTCGCTTGCGACGCAGTCTCATTATCGGATGTACGCCGAATTATCGGCATTGCTGGGCTACCGGTTTCCACGGCTCGCTGGAAAAACGTCCACGGCATGAAGTGGAAAAAATTCCTCTACAACCACGTGTGCGAGCGCGAGGCGTCGATTATCTGCAAGGCTTCAAACTGCTGCTATTGCGCCGATTTCACGGATTGCTTCGGGCCAGAATGAAGGTCTGGCTGTCTAGGTAGCCCAGCGTGCGCGCCCGCGCGAAGTGTGCGGTGAGCGTCGGCTTTGACTACTGAAACGATCGCCACGAACTGCAATGGAGTTCTGCCATCGCCATGCCGGGGACATATTGTCAATCTATCAGTTAATCTTCCGGCGGCGTTATCGGGACCCGGACTGTGCGAGCAAGGCTTCCACGACGTCCAAGCCTATGCAATCGATCGGGTCCAGCCTGCGCAGCTTGGCGATCAGCTTCAGTGCAACGACGCGCTCACCGCGCCGCACGCTGATGAACGCGAGCGCCTTCAGTGTGAAGAGCCAGAAGCGGCCCGGACCAGGAATGGTGAAGTCGGTGTCGCCCGGCTGTACCGCACACCAGTCGCTGTCGAGCGACGCTTGCCGGGCGGCGACCGCTAAAGCCTTGGTTGCGACCTCCTGCGCCTCGCCAAGTTCACCCCTGTTCGCATGGAACTTATACAGCAGATAATAGGGTGGCAGGCAGCGGGGGTACGACAGGACCGCAGTCCACAACGCGGCGGCCAGATCGTCATTGCTGCCGCTGCGGGTTCTCTCGATCAGCAGTAGCACAGGGGAGGGAACGTTGCCGCCGAAGAGATCGGTCGATTCGATACCAGTAATGAGATTCATCAATTTGCTCCGATATGGTGAGGCGTCCGGCCGCTGTTCCGGCGCTCGGAAGCCGATGTGACGATGGATGTGTTTGTCTACCCGAACTTGAACTGGATGCCATGGCCGCCGCGCGGATACTCCCATTCAAGGTTGTGATGGTTAGTGCCTGGAATGCGGCAACTACCGCATTCCAAGCAGCCGTCGGCAATCAGCGTGAACGAGCCGTTGCTCTCCTTCCGATAACGAGGCCGGGCAGACGAACGCGCAGCTTTTTTTCGGCACAGTCGCTGGTGCAGACTTCAACGTTTTTGATGTGGACGTGCGGCCGCCCGACGTCGGCGCGGTAGCGGTTCTGAAACAGCTTTTCCTCGATATTGACAGTGACCGTTTTCATCGGAAGGCTCTCCAGAAATTGTCTACCGTGATCACGGTGCTGGCCGCTTGAGCGACGAGATCACGGCATGTTGTAAAGAACTGTAGATTGCGATGCGGAATTTCTGGCATCTCGCGGTATTTGTGCAAATCCTTCATCACGACTCTTGTCGAGCGCGGCCTTGTACGCCGACAGCACGTTAGCGCGGTAGCCGCGGCAGCCGGCTGCTTTTGAGGCTATCGCCGTCTCGGCGGCGAGGCGTCCCGTGGTCATGGCGAGGTGGGAATCTTCGCGATGCGCGGCGTTGACGAAGCCGCCCGAGTCACCGACGATCATCCAGCCATTGCCGTACATTTATAGAACCACTTGTCGAACTGCGCGCGGATGATCGTATAGCAGCGGTTATACGGCGGCTTGTTGTAGTCGTCGCTGCGTACGTGGGTGCTTAGGAACGAAGTATCGTCGAGCATCCACATGCGCTGCTCGATGATGTGGCGCTCGAGTGGCACGTGGTCATGAAAGTCCGGAATGATCTGTTTCAGCGCGTCGGCATAGAGGATTGCGCCTTGAGCGCTCTCGCTGCCGGGATATTCGCCGCGCTCAATCTGAAGCACCTTCAGTCCGCTCCTGGCCATAACGTAGGCTGTTGCGTTGCCGGACGGTCCGGCGCCCACGACGATCGCATCGAATTGCGAGCGCTCTCTCATCTAACTCTCCTTATGTGCCGGATTTGCCGCAGCGCCAGGTGGTCCTTACAGGCATGCGTCAACGCTGGGAGCGTTGCAGGGCGTTCCCGACAATGCCATAGTGCGCGTAGTCGAAAATTGGTGCCGTCTGGTCGGTGTTGGATTGCGACGATTACGCACCGCGGGCGTGGATACAACGAAGTCGTTGTGGGCCTTCTGCAGTAGCATGGATAGACGGCGAGTACGGCCGGCGCGTTGTTACGCGGCAGTTCTTTCTGTTGCTGGATGTACTGAAAGAAGCGCTTGAGCATGTGCAGGCGGCTCACGTTCTGCACTTCTCGTCGAATGCGATGTCGAAGAATCGCAGGAAATCCTCGGCCGACGACAGGTGACGCAGTTGTTCGATAACTTCTTGCATGTCGTTACTTCTATTGGACAGGTTTGGCCGCCATAACCACACTCACGACACCTTCACCCGCGTGCTGTGGGCTTGGGTCAGGAAGCGGCGCAAATCGCTTGCATCCGGCGCCTGCTTGTTCTGCGTGACGAAAGATCGGATGCGCGCAAGCACGAGCGGGATGAGCCGGTCCGACACCGTCACGCCGAGAGCGTCGTAGGCCTCACGCACACTTTGAGATCCA
Organism: Paraburkholderia dilworthii; assembly: GCF_000472525.1. Lineage (GTDB taxonomy): Bacteria > Pseudomonadota > Gammaproteobacteria > Burkholderiales > Burkholderiaceae > Paraburkholderia > Paraburkholderia dilworthii. The sequence goes on along the minus strand of NZ_AWZT01000097.1, from coordinate 3,923 downwards.
GAATGTTTCCCGAGTATCGTCGACCGTTGCCGCCCGAGCTCTGCTGGATCGAATCCCTCGTAGGTCGTGGGGTGCTTCGCGAGGCCGTCGGTGTGAATGCCCGACTCGTGCGTAAAGATGCTCCTACCGATGATGCTCTTGTTGAAGGAAACTGCGCGGCCTGAGGCTTGTTCGACCAGCGACGAGATGTCGGGCAGCGCTCTGGTGTCGACGCCAGTGTCTCGTCGCAGGAGGTGCCGCGCGCCCATCACGACTTCTTCAAGCGCTGCATTGCCGGCGCGCTCACCCAGCCCGTTGACGGTGGTGCTGGCATGGGTCGCGCCGGCTCCAAGGGCGGCCAGTGTGTTGGCTGTGGCGAGTCCGAGGTCGTTGTGCGCATGGATTTCTATCTCCAGATCGACGGCAACGCGCAGCGCTGCAATGGCGTGGAAGGTCTTAAAGGGGTCCAGGATACCGACAGTGTCGGCAAAGCGCACGCGCTGGGCCCCGTGATGCTGCGCGCATTCAGCCACTTCTATGAGAAATGAGGGATCCGCGCGCGAGGCGTCTTCCATGCCGAGGGAAATGCTGGGATGGTTTTTCGCTGCCTCGTCGACGACGCGTGCGATCTGCTCCAGTACCCAACTGCGCGACTGCCCCAACTTGTGTTGCAAATGAATATCCGAAACGGGAACCGAGAGATGAACGATATCGGCATCGCAGCGCAATGCCGCGATGAGATCCTCGTCGGTGAGGCGCCCCCAAACCATCAGGCGCGCGTCGAGGTTTAGGTCGACGATTGCAGCGATGCACGCCATTTCGTCTTCGCCCATGGCAGGAATTCCGATTTCGAGTTCGGCCACGCCGGCTTGCGACAGTGCGGCGGCGATCGCGCATTTTTCCTCGGTGCGAAACGCGACGCCGGCGGTCTGCTCGCCGTCGCGAAGTGTCGTGTCGTTGATGATCGGATTGAGCATGTCAGATCTCTTGAGTTGTCGCCGATGGATCGCAAGCGTTGTGCCAAGCGAGCATCTACAGTCGGAGCGCAATTTTGGGGATGTTGACCGGCACAATGTCGGATTATGGCGTTGCATCATCCGATTGTTAGTGTCGCGAATGTTACGTTCCGGACAATGCGGCCGCGCTGGAGGTGGCTCGATCGGTTCCGTCCGCTAGCGGACAGAGACAGTCGAGAGCAGCGCATAAAACGAGACAGCGACAGTGCTAGTTGCGGCAAGCACGTTCATAGGGCGTCTGGTTCGCCCGGTGAGGTTGAGGAAGCGATCGGATTGCAAACCCCCGGTCATGCAATGCCGGAATCATGAGGGAAAGTGCCGTGAGGGTCTGCTCGCGCCGACCAGCGTGAGCACATCGTCCCAACTCATCGGGAGGGCATCCGTCGTGCAAGAGCACAATTGCACCCGGCCGGACAGAGGCCAGCACTGCGCTGACAATCGCGTCCACGCCGGGACGAGACCAGTCTCGCGGGTCTACCGACCAATGGAGGGGCGCCAGTCCAGCGCTCGCTGACGTAGTGAGCACTGCTTCGGTCCACATGCCATACGGGGCACGCATATATCGCAGCGAAGCTCGGGGGCTCGCCATCCTGATGACCCTGCTTGCCGTTAGTATTTCCTGTTGTACTTCGGTGCGTTCGCATCTGGATAGGTCCGGATGAGTCATCGTGTGGTTTGCGACCTCGTGCCCTTCTGCGATGATCCGTCGGATCAGCTTCGGCTGGTCCGCTGCATACGCGCCGATGACGCAGAAAGTCGCTGGCACCCGGTGTTCCGCCAGCACATCGAGGACGTCCGGTGTGCAAAGTGGATTAGGGCCGTCGTCAAACGTCAAATAAACGCTGCGACGTCCGGTGGTGTCAGCGCACTCGCTGCGCGCTTCGGATAAGCAGTGCCTCACAGCTCTGGCCCGTTCCGATCAATTATCGTTCCGGTCGGCCAATCGCTCATTGACCGTCCAATCGGTAAGACGACAATGAGTACGTCCTCGATGCGCGTGGGCGGCATGTCGATATGCACTTCTCGAAGGGTCGACCTCACGCGAACTCCAGACACAATAGTCGCCAGACCGGGTCGGCCGAGTAGCCTTGCAATATGTTGCCGCAATGCGTGTCGAACCGTGCCGAAGCCGAATGGAACGCCAAGTTCCTGCAACACGGGATACATCACGCGCATTAGATGAGGGATTCCGAGTCCCTCAAGATCCGGACGTACCGCGTACAATCCTAGTTCGGCCACTAGTAGATCGACTGCGCCAACCTTGATGAAACGACGCAGTGCGCCGATATGAGCCGCTACGCCGCGCGCGTCGTAGCCGATTGCGCGGAACTCTGGCCTCGCACCAGCCCAACTGTGATTGCCTTCGAACGGTTTTGCATTAAACGCCCCGGTCGGTCCGTAGGTCTTTCGGAAGAACTCGGACAGTTCGATGTGATCGGCGAGTCGCAACTCATTTTCCCAAACCAGCCTCCACCGCACCTGAGAGCGCATGGAGAGAGGTCCTCTAGCTGTGGACACGGCGAAATTCACGACTGCCTCCTATGCGCCGTCCGGCCTTTGAGGGTGGACCTGACGGACGCGAAGGACTTGCTGAGAAAGCGGTTCGATTTCAAGGAATCATCTGCACTCTGGAACAGTTCTGGGACGAAACCAGAAGAAAAGAGTATTTCCGTCAACGCTTCACGGGCCGATCGAACCTCATCCACGATGGAGATTACATCAAGTGCACGTGCCTTTCGCACCGGATCTACCGAAGACTTCCCCCGCATCTTCCGCACGATCTGACCGCGATTGACACGAGATCCATTTGGCCGGGTCGCTGAAGCATTTGGCACCTGCAATCGGCTACTTCCAATTCGTCGCGAAGCCAAGGCGAAGTCGAGGGTTGCCTCAACTGTAAGAAGGTAAGCGGCCGATATAGAAAGGGTTTGGAGAACTATGCGAAGTTTTTCCGGTAGTAAGCGCCTGCGCGACCTGCCAGACGCTTGTCGGGTCGTGTCGGCGCGATCCAGCTTGCCCATGCCGCCGAAGACCTTGGCCGCATTGGACATGTGCCTCGGTTGATGCTCGGCGTACACCTGAAGCTTTTTCTCGGAGTCAGGGCAAAGATCGACAACCATATTGATATGCCTAAATTCTAGTTTTCCGGCCCGACGTTTTGTTAGAGCATTCATGAGAGCGTCCACGAGAAATTGACTTGAAATTCGGTGCCGTATCCGCCGAGAAAGTACAGCGAGTTCGGCATCGGCGTTTCCTTCGTGCAGGTGATGAAGCGTGGCCAGTCGTCTTCATGTTCCCACCGTTATGGCCACCCGTCGGGCCGTACCCACCGATGTTGCGCCATGCGTGGGCCAGTCGCAGACCGACTGCCCGCTCACGCGGAGTTGCTCGGCAGTGAGCCTGCGATTGGTCCTGTGTCCGAGCAGCGACAGGGCCGCCGCTCGCGTGCGCGTGTCCCGGTCCCGATGCATGTGGTTGATCGACAACTGCTGCAACGTCGTTTCCTCGGCTTCGCTCAGTTCTACGACACACTTCATCCGCTACCCCCGGCGCCACGAAGGCGCCAGCAGGTTTGCGAAATTGAAGTGGATTTACCAGGAACACTATCCTCCATGCCGTACAATTCGTAAAATCGATTGTTTTGATGGAACACATCTACATTATGGATAACTTGGGATCATGCGTTTCAAGGGCCTCGATCTGAATCTCCTCGTCGCGCTCGATGCTCTGATGACCGAGCGTAATCTCACCGCNGCGGCACGCAGCATCAACCTGAGCCAGCCGGCCATGAGCGCGGCCGTCGCCCGGCTACGCGCCTATTTCTGCGATGAACTATTTACGATGAGGGGCCGGGAACTTGTCCCAACACCGCGTGCAGAAGGGCTCGCTGCTCCAATCCGCGAGGCTCTGGTGCACATCCAGCTCTCC
>NZ_AWZT01000096.1 GCF_000472525.1 Paraburkholderia dilworthii | reverse complement strand
TGAAGCGCTCTGCACTCGCATGGAAGTGACCGCTCAAGATCTCCTGCTCGCTGACCCGCTGATTAGACAGGAATCGGTAAGCGGCCTTCGTTGAAGACCNATCCTGACATGCAAAAGGGATCGTNTGGCCTATGCCNGACCACAACCGTTCCAGCACCATGCCAAAGCGTTTGCGCAATCTGGCATCCTGAAACCTGCTCGCCTCGATCTCCTTCTCGAACCAGGCTCGCTCGTCTGCCCGCTCTTCTTTAGCCATCTCGCTCGCGCAATGACTATAACGCGTGCCAGGTTACCAGGTTTCGTGGCTGAAATGTGGGTAATCACAAGGCTGGTGCCGCGCTTACCAACAATCTAGCAACCGCCCCTGTTCAGCGGCCGTTGCCGTTCCAAGCCAGCAATCCAGCGCACGAACTGGACGCAGCGTGGGTCCGACGCTCAGTCGCATTCAAGCGAGATGCTTCCTTGAACATCGCGAGTTGCTATCGCCTTGGCGACCACCTTCTCGCCTTGGGCGAAGAAGCGAGGCACCTCGCGTCTTGATAGCACCCGCCATAGGCACTTGCTGGTGAAGCATCACTGCAACAGCCTTGTGCCCGCACTATGCCATGCGAAAGACGCAGTGCGCTAGTTTTGCGCTGGAGAACGGAAAGGACATGCTGCGCCGAGCTAAGCGGACAGAACTGTTCGCAAGCGGACGCGCGGCGGCAGCCGAAGTGCTTGCTTCCTGCACAATCCGTGACGAGCTGCTGATGCTTGCGACTCAGAACGAATGCGCAATGCCGACCACCACCGCGAGTTGGTTCGCGCCGGTCGCGACTGGCGTGGTCGAGCCTGTCGCACTCAAAGCAGACTTCGTGCTGTTGATAACATACGCGACATCCGCGTACAGCGTGGTGCGCTTGGATAACAGATAGTCCGCGTTGACGCCTGTGCTTATGGCATGCGCCGACACCGTCCGAAATATGTGATAGTACGCAGCGGCCGAAACGTGGAATGCTGGGGTCACCTTATAGCGAAGGCCTCCGAATGCCATCGTCTGCGGTGGGGACGCCGCAAGCGTAGCGACAATGTCGTTCAGAAGGAGTTCGTAACCAGCGTACAGGGTCGCATTGCCGATGGCCCACGAACCGCCCGCCAGATACCGCCGTTCGCTGTCGCCGGACGAGGCCACACTTGTACCTCGGCGTTGCTCATATACCAGGGTCAAGTTAAATGGTCCTTGGCGATACCGTCCACCGATATCAAATTGCTTCCCAACCCGGAACTCTCCCGGCACCTGACTACCGTTCGCAATCGTCGAATCGTAGCCAAAACTATAAAGAGCGTTCAACTCGAACGGACCAACGTGCCCCAGATATTCGAGCGCGTTATCAGCGCGTCCAACAAACTGTGCATCCTGGGCGGACAAGCCATAGCTTGAGTAGTTCAGAGGGTCAAGTGCAAGGGAAAAGCGATACATCGGTGTCATCTGGCGGCCAGCCATCACCGCACCAAACTTGTCGCTTTCGAGACCAACGAACGCCTGCCGGCCGAACAGCCGTCCACCCTGCTGTAAGGTGCCGTTGTTTGTCGCGAAGCCCGATTCAAGTGTGAATATCGAGCGCAGACCATCGCCCAGGTCCTCCTTGCCCGTAAATCCCCAACGCGAATTGATGCGATTGCCGGTGTTTACACGAAACAGGTTGCCGGAACCTTGCTTGGCTGCGTGAGTGACGTACTCAACGCCAGAGTCGAAAATGCCATAGAGCGTTACCGACGATTGAGCGTGAGCTGCAAATGTTGCGAACGAGCATAGCGTAGCGGCGAATACAGTCCTCACCAGTCGCGTAGCGTGATTCGATTTCAAGCTTGTCTCCTTACCTTATGTTGGTAGTTGTACTAATTCAGTGTTACAGCGAGGAGCGTCGATTCTTCGTCCTGCGTTCGACGCTGCAGGATGCTTAAACTTGAGCGATGCGTTTGCTCACGAACAACATCGCTACAAGACCGATGACCGGCCCAATGGCCAGCGTAAGCACGGCTAGCACGACGGAATGTGTTCCGCCATAGACATGTCCAACGGCCAGTGGGGACACCGCACTTCCCATCTGCCAGATGGCGTTTGTCCAGCCAGCGCTCGCTCCCGCCAGCCGCTTACCGGATGCATCGCTCACCTGTGCCATTAACACCGGCAGGTAGCCATAGGAAAATGCGCCCAGAATCGGTGCGACGATATAGAACTGCGTGACGGTCGAGCACATGCCGAAAACAATCAGTGTGATAGCGAACGCGACGAGAACCAGGATGGACATGAGCCGACGCGAGATGCCCGGCAGGTCAGAAATCCACCCGAGTGTAGGTTTCGCAACGACCGCGCCGATGCCGAAGGACGCGATAATCGACCCGGCCACGACAGGAGAGATGCCGTATTGGCGCGTCATCAGCGCATTCCCCCATGCGCCGAAGCCAACAGTCGCCCACAGACCACCACAACCTGCAATGGAAAGGAATATCAGATTGCGATTGCGCAAGAGGCCGAGCATCTCCTTGGCACTGTTGCGAGCCGGCGCTCGCTCTCCACCCGGGCGATTCTTGAGAAACAGCAGGGAGACGATGCCCCAGGCGAACGTGGCGACGCCGAGCATGCGAAACGCGCTCGACCAGCCGTACTGCGCGGAAATTGTGGGCACGATTGCATTGGCAAGCACCACCGCGAGCGATGTCGCCGTCGTGTAAATACCCATCGCTCGACCGCGGTCTCGCGTGAACCACGCAGGAATCACCTTCATCCCGGCCGAATAGTCAGCGCCCGCGGCAAAGCCCATCGCGAGTTGAATCAGAATGCCCACCGTCAACGAGGTCGTTTCACCAAAGAAGAATGTGAAGACGCCGAGTGGAAGCAAGGCAAGCGTCATCATTGCGCGGCCGCCGAGATAGTCAGTCAGCATGCCTCCAATGATGTTGGCCACCACGTACCCTGCGTAAAACGCGGTGACAAAGGCACCAAGTAGCGACACCTTGATACCTAGCGATGCACCTACGGGTGCCGCGACCGTGCTCCATGCGACACGGTCGACATAGCTGAGAAGAAATGCTGCCCACACGATGAACAGGGCAACCCATCGGTAAGGGCTCGCTTCCGTTTCACGGGCGCTCAGGGCAGACCAGTCTGCACCCGACGCGTCAGTCGAAGACGCAAGGTTCTTTTCCATGACTCCTCCATGCAGGGCGTGCACACGCCGCCCTTATTCTTCTTCGGTTTGAACATCCAGCACCCAGGTACGGGCCGGGCGAGTATTGCCAGAGTGCAGCGTTAAAGGTCCAGCACGAGTCTGCGGGACTTCGAGCGGGAGCAGCATGGCAGGAACTGGTCGTTGCGCGACTGCTCCTCCGGGGATAGAAAAAGGTCGCGGTGTTCCGGCTCACCGTCGAGCACTCGGGTAAGGCAGGTTCCACAGATTCCCTGCTCGCATGAGACCGGCACTTCTACCCCAGCGTCCGCCAGCGCCTGCGTCACCGTTCGGTCCGCGGGGATGCACACCGTCTTGCCGGTGCGTGCAAGGCATACTTCGAAGGCGCCATCAGTCGACGTGTCGGCGGCAGCGGCCGAGAAGAACTCATAATGCAGTTGAGTCTCCGGCCACCGATTGGCACGCGCGGCATCAAGCACCGCATTCATGAAACCTTGTGGTCCGCAGACATACAGGTGCGTTTCCGGGGTGACTCCGTTCAACAGCGCATCAAGATGAAGTCGTTGCTCGTCGTCAAAGTGATATTTAACGCGTTCCGACCATGGCGCATTCGCAAGCCGCTCCAGGAACGCCGCACGGGAACGGGAGCGTGCGCAGTAATGCAGTTCGAATTCTTCGCAGGCGTGGTCGAGGTGTTGTGCCATGCAAAGAAGCGGAGTCAGCCCAATGCCTCCGGCTACCAACAGGTGCTTTACAGCATCCGGCGCGAGGGCAAAGTGGTTCCGGGGCATGCTCACGCGCAGTTCATCACCTTCTTTAACTGCGTCGTGCATACCTGCCGAACCACCTCGCGATTGGGCTTCGCGTAACACGGCAATTTGGTAGCGTGACCGCTGGTGCGGCGCGCTGCAAATTGAATACTGCCGCACATGCCCCGTTGGCAAGTGAACATCGACGTGTGAACCTGCATCGAACGCCGGCAAATCACAACCGTCTGGACTCGCAAGCTCGAAACTGACGATTCCGTCAGCCTCGATATTGCGCCGTGCGACGCGCACGGTCATTGTCGAATCGTTCATGGTCAGCACCGTTACATAATCGACAAGCCACCGTCGACCATCAGCGTCGTGCCGGTGATAAACGATGCCTCGTCGCTCGCCAGCCATAGAATCGGCCAGGCGACCTCCTCGGGAGACGCCCATCGTCCTATCAACGAGGTGTCTTGCCTCTGCGTCCTGAGCACTTCTACGCTTTTCCCAGCGGCCTGCGCGCGGTTAACGTGAAAATCAGTCAGCGTCGAGCCGGGGCATATTGCGTTGGCGCGCACGCCATGCGCCGCCTCCTCAAACGCAAGCGTGCGGGTCATGGCAAGCATGCCGGCTTTAGTTGCGTCGTAAAGGCCCATCCCTTTGCGGCCGGTAACCGCGTAACAGGACGATACGTTGACGATGCTTCCCGCCCCCGCCTGCCGTAGAAACGGCAAGGCCGCCTTGCAGTAGTTCGAGGTGCCCACCAGGTTCACCGACACCATGCTTTGCCATTCTTCCGGCGTCGCGTCGGCGAGCGCGCTGTAGTTGCGCATCGCGGCGTTGTTGACGAGCACGTCAAGCCGCCCAAAGCTACTTACCGCGAGCTCGGCCGCCGCAGCCGCCTGGGCTGCGTTGGCGACGTCAGCGACATGCGTTTGAACCTGTGCAGCCGGGTCACGGCTGAGCAGCTCGTCGACGACGTTCGCGAGGGCTTGTGAATTTGCGTCGACGAGGATGACTGCCGCACCTTCGTCGCAGAACACGCGTGCGGTTGCGGCCCCAATGCCGCCTCCGCCGCCGGTAATCAGCGCGACTTTCTCTCTTAGTCTTGAACCTTGCATCTCGCGCCGGCGTGGTGCCGGCCTCCTTATACAGAGAAGATTGGGGAGCGTTAAGCTCGCTCAGATGGAGTAAATCGGCTGGCCCTTGCCATCCGAGAGATGGATGACCGCCCACTCTTGCGGTTTCTGGTCGCGCGGGAGCAATGCGCCGGCCGCGCGCACGCGCTGCTGGTCTGCATCGATTGCGGGCGGGTCAGTGTCAAGCTGCAAAGCAGTAGCTGCCTCATAGAGCATGCGTCGAGCCATTACGATGGCGCGGTCCGTCGGCAGCAGCTTCTCTTTGCTGTGGTCCTGAATGGCACCCATGCTTTCCTGCAGCGACGCGTCCTGCATCGCGAAGCCGAAGACGCCGGAATAGGCGCGCTTGTCCTTCTGGGCCTGACGGTCAATCAGATAGTCGTTGTCCTTGTTCGCCTTCGGACGGAACGTGCCTGGCTCATATTCGCAGTGAATGCCCTTACCTGCGTTCAGGTCGCTCATCTCTTCCTCGGACAGCGGACGGTCCGGACGGAAATTGATACTCCACGCCCAGCAGGTATGGTCGTCAATTGGCACCCAGACGTGGCCCGCCAGCGAGTGGTCGCCAAATGGCGGAATGAGCGTGTACCACGGGAACAGGTACTGCGTGATGCGCCAGTAGTAGGAATCCGGCTCACCGTTGCGACGCCCGAACAGCGTGAGTCCGAACGGCTGCTTCTCGATTTCGAAGATGACGTTGCCGTCCGCCTTGATGTATTCGAGCGCCTTGGTGCCCTGATGCATCGGGTCTTCGTCGACCTCGTAACGGTGGACGTACGACACGTGACTCGTGTCGATGCCGCCTTCCATCGCCTGCAGATAGTTGGACTCCTGCAGACGCTTTGAGACGAACACATGGTCCGGTGGCAGGTTGCACCACTCGAGGTCTGGCGGTGCCGGTTGCTTCTCTTTGGGGCCCATGTAGGCCCAGACAATGCCGGCGCGCTCGATACACGGGTAGGCAGTAATGCTCATGTGTTTGCACGCCTGCGGCGCAGACGGCACCTCGACGCAGTTGCCGTTCCGGTCAAATTTGAGACCGTGGTACGAGCAGCGGATGCCGTTTTCCTCGTTGCGCCCGAAATATAGCGAGACACCGCGATGTGAGCAGAACTCGTCAATCAGCGCTGCGTTGCCATCTGAATCCCGGAATGCCAGCAATTTTTCGCCGAGGATTTGCACACGCACCGGTGGGCAGTCCGGCTCGGCGATTTCGCTCGCGAGCAGTATCGGGACCCAGTAGCGCCGCATCAGATTGCCCATCGCCGTGCCCGGGCCGGTGCGCACGAGCGTTTCCGACATGTTCCTGTCCATGCTCCAACTCCAATTTGTATGTGACGTTTGTCCGTCTAGTGAGAATGTGTTTTCATTGTACGGACACGAATTGGAAAGCTCAAGCGCCGGGATATAGGGGATTTTCTCTACAATGGCGCTGACAACACCGCCCAAAGGGACCGTAGAAAATGGAAGAAAAGAAGGCGCACGAGAGCGTTCGCGCGGTTGAGCGGGCATTGGAAATTCTTTTGGCGTTCAGACCGGGGGACAAATCGCTGACGGTCGCGGAACTGCTCGCGCGGGTAAATCTCAGCCGCCCGACCCTCTATCGACTGCTAAATACGCTAGAACAGGCGGGCTTTCTGGCGTCGTCAGGCGAGCCACAGCGATTCAACCTAGGAAGCTCCGTCGCGCAATTGGCTCACGTATGGTTGAGCGACCATCGAATTGCCGAACTAGCGCTACCGGTGCTGCGAAACCTCAGAGACGCGACGTCCGAAACCGTCGCCCTATTCGTTCCCGACGACACCTATCGGCTCTGCGTAGCCGAACTGGAAAGCATCCACCCGCTCAGTTTTCGGCGCGGCGTTGGATACCGTGAAAAACTGGTGCGTGGAGCGAGTGGGCGCACCATCCTTTCGCAGATGCAACTCGGACCGGAAGAACTTCGGCGCTACCTGGTCGACCCCAGCCAGGACATATCAGCGCTGATGAGCGACATTGAAGAAATCCGAGTCAAGGGTTTCGGTACCAGTCATCACGAATTGATTGAGGGCGCTGTGGCTGTGGCAGCACCGTTCTTCAACGGTGCTAACCAGGTCGCCGGTTCGCTTTGCATTTTTGGCCCGAGCAACCGGGTCAACGAGCAGCGTGTTGAGCAGTTCGCTGAACTGCTAAAGCATGCGACCGCAGATTTGTCCCGACTGCTCGGGCATCGGAATGCCTGACAAGCAATGGCGCACGACACCCGAGACATTGCCTTGACCATAAAAGGCGGCTTCTCGTCATCTTGAGTAAAGTTCGCCAGGCATACCTATCGGTCGCGCCCCTGCAAAGCGATGCTCAACAGTTCGGGGGATATTTGTCGGCGTAATCACAACGACCGACGAGGACAGGCCGACGGCCGACGCCGGCAACAGCTTATGAAAGTGCATGATGGAGTGGCACGCGCTGCGCATATCCTGCCGGAGGTCGTGATGCAACACAGCGCTCAGTTTGCCGTCACGCAGCAAGTCAACGTTATCTTTGTCAAGGTCATGCCCGATAAAACATTTCGGCGCCTGACCCAGCGNGCCGAGCGCACGGAGTATTGCAACGTTGCCTCCNCCCATCGAATAGACCGCGACAATTTTGCGCTCTGCATCAACGGCCCGCTTGACTCGCTTCTCCGTTTCCCTGTCGAGGCCGTGCCCCCCGCTGGCATCGACGAGTCTTAGCTTCGGATTTCGGCGGGTCAATTCATCCCGAAAGCTCGCTCCGCGTTCTTCTTCCCCGCGAAACCGCTCACTACTCATGGTGACCAGAACATTG
>NZ_AWZT01000095.1 GCF_000472525.1 Paraburkholderia dilworthii | reverse complement strand
TCGCGGCGTACGTGCAGCAGCGCGGCGTGCAGCAGGGCAAGCGCGTGCAGGCGCTCGGCGGCGCGAAGAATCATCTCGTCGTGATGCCCGATGCCAATCTCGATCAGGCCGTCGATGCGCTGATCGGTGCCGCCTACGGTTCAGCCGGCGAGCGTTGCATGGCGATCAGCGTTGCGGTGCTGGTNGGCGACGTCGCCGATCGCATCGTGCCCGCACTGGCTGAGCGTGCGCGAAACCTCGTAATCGGCGACGGCATGTCGCCTGAGGTCGAAATGGGGCCGATCGTCACCGGCGAAGCGCTTCAACGCATCGAGAGTTACATCGGGCAAGGCGTGAAGGAAGGCGCGCAACTGATCGTCGACGGACGTGGCATTCGCGTGCCGAGCCGCGAGACGGGCTTCTTTACGGGCGGCACGCTGTTCGATCATGTGACGCCCGACATGCGGATCTACAAGGAAGAAATCTTCGGTCCAGTGCTGGCCTGCGTTCGTGTGAAGGATTTTGGTGAGGCGGTGAGCCTTATCAACGCGCATGAGTTCGGAAACGGCGTGTCCTGCTACACCAGCGACGGCGGCATCGCCCGCGAATTCGCGCGACGCATTCAGGTCGGCATGGTCGGCATCAACGTGCCGATTCCGGTGCCGATGGCATGGCACAGCTTCGGCGGCTGGAAGAAGAGCCTGTTTGGCGATATGCATGCGTACGGCGAAGAAGGCGTGAGGTTCTATACCCGGCAGAAGTCGATCATGCAGCGCTGGTCGTCGAGCATCGGCAAGGGCGCTGAATTCGCGATGCCGACCGCCAAATAAGCAAGGTGATGTCCCGGTGCATGGAACGTCGTTGCAGTTACTCGCTGCGCAGCGACGACCGGGCTCATGGACCTCGAACTGAGCGAGCTCGGATCGGCAGCGCAACGGTCTGCAGTTCCCGCGAATGAAACTGGCTTGGGGCTCATGGCAGGTTGCTCTCTTCAGTCGATGAGCCGGCCTGCTTTTGCAAGTTGACGGAAGAATATGATTTCGGCCTCGGCCGGCCATCCCCGACCGCGGTTGAACTGCGGCTTCCATTCGAAGAGGCTGGTTCTGCCGGTTATTCAAGGTCCCCACCGATTTGTATCGGTCGCGTCTCGTTCGGGCAAACGACCTTAGTCGCCATTGAAGCGACCATCGCTCATTGTGATCCATGATCCGTGGGGTGTGCGTGGCCCGAAAGGGTGGCTGCGCCAAATGCTTGCGAACTGCTGGTCCCGGAATGTCTCATATACTTCGCGCTTTATGATCAGACTGCAGGGTCTTCGAGGATTGCATCATGGGTCGATGCTTTCGCTCAGGCGACGCGGGCGATAGCGCGATTCCCCCGGCCTTGATGTAGCAATAGTCCGCGCCTTCCGGATAGGTTTCGATACGCGAAGCAAGGATAGCCGATGGTTCGTCTTCTGCGCTCTTGCGGATGACGGCAGCGGCAGCGCTACGGAAATCCGCCGCGCGGTCGCACCGCGCGATCGGCGTTTGAACTGCAAACTTCGGCAACCGGCCAGGTGCGGACATTAGGACCCGGGCGTGCGGGGCAATCCAAGCGGCCGCTCCGCCCCTGGCAGCGGACCTTGACGCGCGGGAACCATGTCCTTCGCGTCGTCGGATGGCACGGCCGTTCTCATTGTCTTTGTTTGCGGGTCTCGACAACTTGGTTGCCACCCACCTACGAGCCTGCTCACTTCACTATTGATACGCCGCGAGGGCGGACGATGTTTGAAGCGTCGATGAACCCGGGAGTACTGGAGCGGAAATTTCAGTATCTGCGTCTCGAAGAACGCATTCATACAATGCGCACCATCCGTGTCGCTTCTCGACGTGAATCGTCTATTTCGAGTTCGGCAAACCTCAAGCTGATGTGTGAAAAAGGGCGCAAATCGAAATCATGTTTAGCCGTTCAAAAACGTTCCGCGCCAGTGCCGTGATCAAAAAATCGTGAAGGCACCACAGCCTTCAAAGGTCTTATGTCCCGGACTTCGGCGCGCGTATCGGAAAAACCACCTTTGCGGCAACTACGCCAAGCGCCCCCCCGAGCAGCGTCTCCCACGCGCGTGCAGCAAGGAGCACGTATGAATGCACACCGCTAGCCGCGAGCGTCACGATCAACGTGAAAGCGAACGCCGCACAGGCAATGTCGTAGCGTTCCGGCAGCGCCATAGAATAGATGATCATGGCGATTGCCGCCGCAGCCCAGACCAGTAGCGGCGCGTGCACGGCGATGGGCAAGCAGGCGAGCCCTAGCGGAACGCCAACCAACGTGCCGATTATCCGGCGACGACGTAAGTGCACGCGGTGATCGCCCAGCCGGACTCCTCAAGCCCGACCACACCGTTCAGAATGACAATGATCAATGCGCCAACGGCCGCCTGCAATCCCATGGATAACTCGGGCGAGTATCTGCCCGGAACAACTTGCGGCCCGGCAGCGAGCACGGCTGGCGTGACGGGCCGCTCAGCGGGTCCGCTCAGCATACGCGGCACGACCGACGCCACCGTAGCTATCAGTGCGGCGATCGCAATTGCCACCGCGTCGTCGGTAGTCATACGAGCGCCGTAAGCGAGCAACTCGCCGATATAAATCTGCGATCCGATGCCTGCACCGAGAACGCCGAATCGTTTGAGATAGCCGACTAGAAAGGCGCCCGTCACCAGAACCATTTCCGGACCCGCTCGTCCGGTCAAGCGCAGCGGCTCGGATAGAAAGACGAACACAAGGGCACCCAAGCCAGCAGAAAAGCTTAGTAACGCGAGATCGCGGCTTGACCCGGCTCGCGTCGATTTGCCCTCTGACACGCTTGCCCACAGCGCGAAGCTTCCAGCAAGATAGCTGAGCGAGATGCTGCCAGGCACGTGATGAGCAATATCTTGCAACGCTCCCAGTGCGGCGGCGATGCCGTACGCCGTTACGAGCCGAAGCCCCTTGATGCGGCGGTGCGTACCGGGATCGATTCGGTCCAGCCAGCGGCCGAGTGCGGAGAGCGAAGATGAGACCCGTCGCGATCTATCGCGTTGACCTGGGGAGCGCTGCGGACTGTCGTTCATTGGTGACTGTCCATGACCTTGTCGGGAAAGTACTGAGCGGCAATGAAAATACGCGGTGCGCCTTGAACAGCCTTACGAGCCTTATGACGCCGCAGGCAAAATGGCCGAGCTGATCGCGATAATCCGCTCCAGATCGCGCAAGCTCGCAGCATTCGTCTTGCGCAGAATGGTCTTCACCTGCGTGCGGCCTGTATCGAGGGAAACTTGTCTGTGTCTCGCCACGTCTTCGGCGGTCGCACCGCCGCTAAAGCGCAACGCGACTTCCGCTTCTGCTTTGGTCAGGCCGTAAAGTTCGCTCATCAGGCTCGGCGGAGGTAACCATCCCCGGTTCAGCTGCCGAACAACCAGCATTGCCGCGCCGGGAGCGACGCCGTAGCCGTCAATCTGACGGGAAAACAGGTGAGTTAAGGCAGGAGACACGAGCACCGCCAACTGCGCGTTCCGGGCGGGTTCGTCGCGCGTGGTCCGCAATCTGAATGCACCGCCCGAACCGCCGGCGGTGGCGTCGGCGACGAGTTTGACCAACGTCGATTGATCGTCCGGATGGCGCGCAAGCAGGCGCACATCGCCTACCCCAGGGCAAGGGCCCGATCCAAGCATCGCGAGGCCGCATTGACTGCCTTCCATCAACCTGCAGGCTGCTGCATTCGCGTACAAGATTCGCATCGTGCGGTCCACGAGTACGACAGCAATCGCGAGTGCGTCCAGCGCACCGGAACCGAGGTGCGTCCGGTCAGCAATCGCAAGCCGCTTTTCCAATTGAAGCGCGCGCTGCAAATGGGGTAACAGTGTCAGTAGGCGGCGCTTGTCGGCGTCACTAAACGGGCCGCTGGTCGCATCGCGCGAAAAACCTATGGGAGCGAACGACTCCGCGCCCGGCAAGCCTCCCAGCAGATAACGAAATCCGGCCGGCCGCGCGTAATCGGCGTAGTAGTCGGATTTGGTCAAGGCGCTGTACGGCACGATCTCGTCGCCGACGATGACATTGATCCTGGGCATTCCGGGGTCGCGAAAATGTTGTTCGGCCAGCCGGCGATACGGATCAATCCGATGATAGTACTCGGCGTACGCGTCGGCGTACTCGTCGTCGCCGCCGCCCAAGACCTGGCGGATCCTGTCGGGGGCCTCCAGCAGCACCAGACTGACCCGCTGTGCCCCAAAAAGCGTACATAAGCGTGGGGCAACGTCGTCCCATGCCGCCCCGTCGCCGGTCGCTGCCGCGTAGATTAGATTGATGACATCAGACAGAGCGGACTCAGGCACAGAAGCCTCCGACTGCCGAAGTGAGGCCGTTTCATACCCAGTTAAGGGGATGGAATTGCAGTCGAGATTCTACACAATTCTCCCAGGCCGAATTTCCACGAACGTTCGGCACACACATTGACGGATTTCGGCGTCTCCAAAAGCACGGAGGTCAAGCTGGAGTATGGCGGCCAGCTCGGCAGCGGCTACAGCTCGAATGAAGGCATCTTGCGCGTGAATCATCTGTTCTGATTCCGCTTCACGAAGCGCATCGGCGGCGTTCGGCTTGTCCGGTGCATTTTCGGAAACACCACTATGAACATGAGTTCCAGATTGACCGAGACCGCTTGCCTGGCTCTTACGGGCGATCGATGCGTCGCCGTTCCTGAGATCGGCCTGGAGTTAAGGGTCCGCACGCCGAAAGATTTCATGGGCAACGGCCTCGAACTGATTGAGACGATCAACGCGCCGGGCTTTGGTCCGCCGCTGCATAGGCATCGCGAAGCGGAGATCTTCTACATCTTGCAGGGGCGCTATCTCTTCGAGGTGGATGGCAAGCGCTTCGAAGCGACAGTGGGCGACACCGTCGTGGCAAATGGCAACGTGCCACATCGCTTCGTGAATATCGACAGCCATCCATCGAAGCAACTCGTGATGATCGTCCCTGGTTTCGACGCCCTCGCGTTGTTTTCTGAACTGGGCTCTGCAATGACGGGCGGAAGTCTCGACGATGAGGCGAAGCAGGCGTTCAGCGTGCGTTGGGGAGTCGAATTTTTAGGGCCGCCTCTGGGTACTCCGTCAAGGGGAACAGCATGAGCGCCGCGCCGCTACAGGTGCGTGACATCGGCAGCTTTCACGTGGGCGGCCACAAGGTCTCGCTAACCGGCTTAGCTCCGAGGTCGCGTGTTAGCACGACCAACGGCGCGGTTCATCCCATCGATCCCAATGGAGAGATGATCGCCGGGCAGATGTACGTGCAGTACGTCAAGCTGGCGGCGCCGCGCAGTGCACATCCTCTTTTGCTCTGGCACGGCGGAGGGATGAGCGGCGTCAACTGGGAAACGACACCAGACGGGCGTGCGGGATGGCAGATGTTTTTTCTGCGGGCGGGCTTTGACGTCTTCGTGTCCGACGCGGTCGAACGGGGCCGGGCGTCGTGGGCTCCGTATCCCGACGTCTTCCCGGATGCGCCCTATTTCCGCACGGGACGCGAAGCATGGGAGGAAACGTTCCGCTTCGGTCCGGCCGGTTCCTGGCATGCCGATCCTGCGCAACGTCGTCCTCATGACGGACTTCGCTTCCCTGTCGAGCGGATGGAAGGGTTCATGAACCAGTTCGTTCCGCGCTGGGGCCGGCAATGATGCGCTCACCCAGCACGCCTACGACGCACTCATTGGCAGCCTCGAAAGCAGCATCGTGCTGACCCACAGTCAAGGCGGCAATTTTGGGTTCAACGCCGCGCTGCACGCGCCGGATCGCATCAAGGCCGTTATCTCGCTCGAGCCGTCTGGCGCACCGGATCCGAGAACTTGCGATCCAGCGGTCGTAGGCGGCATTCCGCATCTTTTCGTTTGGGGCGACTACCTGGATAAGCACCCTTTCTGGGTTGAATCAGTGCCCAAAGTACGGCGTTGGTATGAGGCGCTCGGCGCCGCTGGCGTGGACGCCGAATGGATCGACTTGCCTTCACGTGGGATCGCCGGAAACAGCCACGCTTTGATGGCCGACGCAAATAGCGACGCAATCGGCGAAATAGTGCGCGATTGGATGTGCAGAAAGAATCTGTTGCGCCGCGTTGATCCTGCGGTTGACGCATCAAACGGTCCATCGGACAAACAAACTCAAGGCACAGCATCATGCAATTGAATTCCAATACCATCGACATACCCACGATCGGCGTCAACGTTCAGGTACGCATCGGCCCGGCAGCGACCGGAAACAAGGAGACACTCATCGAAACTTCCGACGAGCCCGGCTATGGGCCGCCAATGCACCGGCATGAGCGGGAAACCGAAATTTTTCACGTGTTGACCGGTCAATACCTGTTCGAAGTGGACGGGGAACGCACTATCGCCAGCGCGGGGGAAACCGTCGTGGGGCCGGCGGGCAGCACGCACCGCTTCACCAACATCGACAAAGAGACGTCGCGCATGCTGGTACTGATCACGCCGGGACTCGATGCGGTCGCTTTCTTCGTAGAACTTCGCAGCGTGATGTCGAATGGGGAGCCTGCACCCGATGCTATACGAGACTTTGGCGCGAAGTGGGGTGTCGAGTTTGTCGGTCCTCCGTTGAAGGCGTAAAGGGCTTGTCTGCTTGGACGCTTTTGACTTATAAAGCTCGGGCCGGCTTATCCCGGCGCCATATGCCGGCGAGCGTTCGGGGTGAGTTCGGGCGCTTTCTTGAAGCCATGCGGTGCCGCGAGATTCGGAAACCAGCGCGTAAAGCGCGGCTGGCTGACACCTTGACGCGCGTGCTGTCCACGGAATGCGAACCATGCTCCACGAGTTGGGCCGAACCGTCCTGGTGATCATCGCGGCGTTGTTTCCGATCATTAATCCACCAGCGGCGGCGTTCATCACGCTGAGCCTCATGCCTCACGCCTCACTCGAGGAGCGCGCGGAAATGGCTCGCCGCGTTGCGATCAACAGTTTTGTGGTCCTGCTGGCGTCGTTGTCAGTTGGCGCCTACCTCTTGTCTTTTCTTGGCATTTCCATCCCGGTGTTGCGAGTGGCCGGTGGCGTGATTATCGCGCTGGCGGGCTGGAATCTGCTGCAGTCACCCGCCGACGACAGCACTGACACAAAGCCGGATGCCATCGCTTCGCGACACGAATCGCTACGCGCGAAGTCGTTCTACCCCCTGACGCTGCCGGTCACCGTCGGGCCTGGCGCGATTTCAGTGGCGATTGCGCTTGGCACGGGATCACCACGCGAAGGCCTGCAGCCCGTCCACTTTATCGGCGTCGGTCTCGCGCTTGGCCTGATCTGCATCAGCATTTTCCTGTGCCTTCGATTCGCGGGCCACATTCAGAAGTTGCTCGGGCCGTCGGGCACGCAGGTCGCCATGCGGCGTTCGCTTTCGCGATCTTTTGCATCGGGATGCAGATCTTGTGGCTCGGCTTGTCGGAACTGATCAGTTCCCTGCATCTCCATTGAACGGGTTCATCAGGTTCACGCAGCGAACACACCTTGGCATCGTGGCGTCGAGCGCGTTTATGCTGGATGAGCCGGATGCGAACAAGCGCCGCGAGATAAAGCAGCAGGAAAATCCACCGCGTCGCCGCCGTGCTCTATCACGAGCGAAATACCGACGAGCCGGGGCTGAGCCGTCCGCAACCGGAAAACAATCAAGGGTCACAGGAGGACGCGGGGCGAAAGGTGACTAGGCACCGGATAGACATGTGGTGCGCCGATCCAACGTCCGCTTCACACTTGGGACCGGCCTTGATACGCGCTTGGTCTGAGGGACTGCTGACGGTCGGTTTTGTGCGTTCGCCGTCGACCCGCGTTCGGCCAGTTAGCGACGTTCGCCGATGCCGTCGTGCGGACGTTCGAACGTCGGCTTAGCCGCAAGTAACGGACCTTCGTGGCGGATTTTGTCGGCGCTTGGATATTAGCTCAAGTTGCCGGATTCTTCGGTTTGCCCGTCACCCGGCGCCACGCTTCCAGGATCACGTTGATCGCCTGATCCACATCCGGCTGGGTCGTCGCCCAGGAGATGACTGACACGCGCATGACGCACATTCCTCTCCATTCCGCGCCCGAGAAGAAGAAGGTGCCCTCTGTCTCCAAGCGAGCAATGACATCCCTCGTCGCCTGGTCGGATTGCTCGGATACCTCGGCTGAGCCGAATCGGACAAGGAACTGATTAAGCTCTACTTTGTTGAGCACACAGATACCCGGTTCCTTGGCTAGCGCGGATGACATTCGTTCAGCAAGTTGGCAATGCCGTTCAACCATCGCCGAAATTCCGTCCTTGCCAAATGCGCAGAGCAAGGCCCATGTTGCAAAACCTCG
>NZ_AWZT01000094.1 GCF_000472525.1 Paraburkholderia dilworthii | reverse complement strand
GGAGCGCCGGGGTTCCCTGCAGAACTTCCACTAGCCAATTTGCAACGGCAAGGAAAGCTGAAACCTTGGTTGGATTCGATGCTCGCGATGTCGTTGGACGGGAGAGCCTGCGTGTTTTCGATGGACCTTCGCTCAGGTNAGCGTTGCATCGGTCAAGTATCGCTCGTTCAACGAGATAAGTCGGCGAGCTGGAATCTGGCCTTTTGGTTGCGTCCTTCGTATTGGGGCAGAGGCTTGGCCATGGAAGCAGCTGCGGCTACTGTCCGATATGCATTCACCGTCATGGCAATACAGGAAGTCTGGGCAGGCGCTGCAACTTGGAATCAACGTAGCGTCAACACGCTCCTCAAGTTGGGATTGCATCAAATCGACTCAGGTGAAACATTAAAAGGTGAATCCGACTCATCAGACGCTATCCGCGCCTTTTCGATATCGCGCGATTGTTGGATGCGCGCATCCATTGACGATTCGACCCGAGTCCCATCCGGCGATCCAGTCGGAGACTACCCTCCCATGGATGACCGCAACGAGGATTGCTGACTGTGTCATCCGGCCCACGCGCTGTCGAGCATGGCTATCCAAGACCAAAGCAGCTATGTGATTCATATGAAACGGCACGCGGCCACAAGCCGCCGCCACCTCATTCATCGTCAACAATCCGGCACTGCCAGGCACAAGCCTCTGAACCCGCAGGAGTCAGTTTCCTGCGGGCGCGCCGAAGCTATGGCTGACCCGTCCGGCGAGACATGCTGCACGCCGGGCGCTCCGTGCGAATTTGCGGTTCCGGAGGCCGGACCACTCAGCACGAGGCACAAGAAGAAAGCACAAGCGGACACGCCGCCGCCGACGCATTGACCCAAAAGTGACAACTGATTCTTGTCAGTTGACGCAAAAAAATACTCGGCCTACAGTTAGCCCCATGGCAGATTCAGAATATGTACATCCCGGTGTGCTGGTCCGACAGCAGTGTCTCGAGCGCTTCGATCTAAGCGTCACGCAAGGCGCGGCTGCGCTTGGCGTGAGCCGACAGGCACTGACGAACCTTCTGGGCGGCAAGGCTGGTATTTCTCCTGAAATGGCCTTGCGCCTTGCCAAGGCGTTCGGTATTAGTGCGGAGACGTGGCTGCAGCGGCAAGTACTCCATGACCTGGAGAATGCGCGCAGACGCTTTCCCGAGTTAGACGTGGTGCAGATCGTGCCCGAGGTGCAATCGGCATTGTTTTGAGTATGACGCGTCGCAACCGTTCCTGTTCGTAGCGGCAACCGTCGCTTGCGAAGGGATTAGCTTTTATAATTTATTTCGCAGAACTATTCGATTTCGTTCGAAGGCGTCGTAACGTCCACTGTTCGAACCACGAAAGCAATGCGCAACAGCAAGGAGCAGTTATCCTGGTCAATCGTCGCTTCATTGCTTTTCTCGCGGGCAGCTTCCTGGCAAGCTTCGCTGGTTGGCTCAACTTTCTTACCATCCTGAGCATCGCCGCTTGGCGTTTCCAGGCTACGCCGGGCGACCTTGTTATGCTCAGTGCTGCATTGCTTTTGCCGTCCGTATTGCTTACGCGAGTCATCGAACGTGTCGTGTCGTACTGCCCGAGCCTGGTCGTGATTGTCGTAGCGCTGGGAGGAACCTTCTGCACGACGGTCTCGCTCATGCACGCAGGCAATCTCGTCGTCTTTCTGGCCGTGATCGGATTGAAATCTGCCGCGCTCGGCTTCGTCGATCCGGCGGAGATGCGTTACGTGACGAGTACGCTCAAAGATGAACAGCAAACCGATGCATTCCGCATGCTGTCCCTTGCCCAGAGCATTGCAAAAGTCGCCGCGCCAGCGGCAGGCGCAGCTTATGCCGCGTGGGCTGGAAATGATCATGCAATGCAGCTCTCGATGATCTTGATCGCGGCGGCAATGGGGTTGATGCTGTTGTCGACCTCGGGCCAAGTGGAAACTCGCTGTGCAAAGGTGAAGTCGGTCGCCGTTAAAACACGGCTGGACGGCCCGCTTCTTCCGTTGCTCTGTTGCATGACACTCACGGTCGCAATGTCAGCAGCGATCAACAACCAGTTTCCGTTGATGCTTCGGGAGCGCGGTTTCGATGCCTCGGTGCTCGGCCTGCTTGTGTCCTGCGCGGCGTTGGGCGGTGTCTCGGGAAGTTTGCTGCCAGTCCGCGAGCAGTCTGACCAGACTGGCCTTAGCTCAGTGTTTGCACCGGCAATCTTGTCCGCCGGAATATTCGTGGTGATCGGTGCGATCTTCAGGCTTCCGCTGTATCCTGCGCACTTTCTGCTTGGGGGCGCCTTCTTAATAACGGGGCTGGTTGGTGCGCGTTTAAGAATCCGTTGTCGCATGTATCTAGCCAGGCATTTTCCGTCGAATGTGGCTGGTGCGAGCGCGACGCTACAGTCGGGCACCATGCTCGCCCAGTTTCTGGCACCTTGCGGCGGAGCCGTGTTGACTACCTACCTGACGGCTAGCATTGTATTTTTGATACTCGGCGTGACTACCGCCATCGGACTCGGGTCCGTATGCGTCGTCCTCCACCGCAGAGTGCCTGAACAAATACCAAGGATGGCTGCAACAGAACGCATCGATTAGGTTAGGTACTAGAGTTAGCCGGACTTGTTGAACGTCCGCTTCGGAGGGAACTGAAGGACTGTACCGGGTCGGGCTGCGTCAGTCCTCTCTTCCAACTCATCGCTGGAAAGCGGCCAGTGGAATTCCGCTGCCCGGAAGCGGCCAGTCGTCAGTGCGTACTCTCGAGCCACTTCAGCCGTTCGGCGATAGGCGATCAAAAGGCAGCGTCCAACCCCTTACCCGACGCTGGCTACTCGCCACGACGGCATGCTCGGATGTTGCGCTATACTTGAATCCATGGACACGAAACCGACCTCGCTGAAACTGCATCGTTGGTGGCACGCCTGAACCGGCGGCCCGTTTCCCCTCGCATATTGCAAACGTGATGCCGCCAGTCTTGGCGGCATTTTCGTTTTCGCGCGCTGATGGCTGGTGATGTCAAAAATTTGAGAGCCCAGCCCATGACACGCGCAAACCGACCCACTATCTTGACCGGCGACCGGACCACTGGCCCGCTTCACCTTGGCCATTACATTGGCTCCTTGCATGCTCGCGTCCGGCTTCAGCACGAGGCACAGCAGTTCCTGCTTCTCGCAGACACACAGGCGCTGACCGACAATATCGGCCGGCATCAGAGGGTCACCGAGAATGTCCTCGAAGTAGCACTCGACTACCTTGCGGTGGGCATTGACCCGATGAAGTCGACAATCTTCATCCAGTCGCAGGTGCCAGAGTTGGCGGAGTTGTCTCAGTATCTGCTCAACCTTGTGACGGTCGCACGCCTCGAGCGCAATCCCACCATTAAAGAGGAAATTCGCCTGCGTGGATTCGAGCGTGACATCCCGGCTGGCTTCCTGACCTACCCGGTCAGTCAGGCAGCCGATATCACAGCGTTCAAGGCGACGCATGTGCCAGTGGGCGATGACCAGCTACCGATGATCGAACAAACCAACGAGCTGGTGCGTCGATTCAACAACACCGTCGACCGACCGGTTCTGGTCGAGTGTGAGGCTGTGCTGTCACAGGTCGCACGGCTACCCGGCATCGATGGCAAAGCCAAGATGAGCAAATCCCTCGGGAACGCCATCACACTAGGTGCCACCCCTGACGACATCTCGAAGGCGGTCAACAACATGTACACCGACCCAAACCACTTGCGAATCAGCGACCCTGGTCAGGTTGAGGGCAATGTCGTATTCACGTTCCTCGATGCGTTTGAGCCCGACCTGCAGAAGGTGGAGGAGCTCAAGACTCACTATCGCCGGGGCGGGTTGGGCGATAGCGTGGTCAAGCGGATGCTGAACGACCGACTCCAGTCGCTTATTGAGCCGATTCGCGCACGACGTCGCGAGTTAGCGGAAGACCGTGCTGAAGTGATTGCCATCCTGCGTCGTGGCACGATGCGCGCGCGGGAGGTGGCTGGACAGACGCTGTCGGAGGTTAAAAGCGCGCTAGGCTTGACCTACTTCGGGAATTGAAAGCGGCTTTCGGCTATGTCGGGCTGGCTCGGAGCGGCGACTAGCGACCGCTATCGGAGTGAAATTTGACGATTGAAACTCTCGTTGGGAGCGCGCGCGTGAACGGCTGGAGATGGCCGCGTTGAGGCAGTACGACTGGCAATTTGCTCGCCGGAAACCGGCCATTGCGCGGGGGCGGACGAGGCCTTGGTAATTCAAACTGGATGGAGGCCTCGACCGGCGGCTCTTGGCCGATCGTCGTCCGATGCTGATTGCATAGCATGCTTACGTGAGATCGAAGTGGCGTCGGACCTTCATCGACCCGAAGCGGTCTTTCAACCTGCCCGAAAGCGGACCTCACCATGATATCGTCGGTTCTCAACAATTCGAATATTCGCATCATGGCCAAATCTGACCTCATTAAAGCTGCGATTGCATTTCGGGAGTGGCAGAAGCCGTGGACGTTCGATTCGGTTGTATTGAATCAACTCTCCGATGATTCCGAAGGCCAGACCATGTTTCGGCAGATCTGGGCGGAGGCGTGCCGCTCCGACAAATGGCAGCAAGTGATATATCGAAATGCTGCGGTGCTTGCGATAGCTGGCTCAAGAATGGGTTTCCATGGCTACCTGATGAGGCACGTGCACAATTCGTGCGAGCCGCGTCGTTTCAATGGCGCTAATGCACTCTGCATATCCACGTTTAGCCTTTTCGAGCAGAACCATGGAAGAGCAATTAATAGCGGGCATGACAGTCAACGAACGCCGTTTCGGTTTGCTTGATCTTTTCGACGCTGCCGTGCGAGCCGAGACGTTCCAGCACTGGTGCAGGTGCTTGTGCAGGCAAAAACTCTCAGAAGAACAAGCCGCGCGGACGGCGAAGGCAGTAGCAGCCGATCCACAGCGATATGGATATTGAGTATGAAAAAATCGGTGTTGCTTCTTCTCGTGCTCGCCGTAGTCTCGTGGGTGATCTGTTATGCGTACATACCCAGCCCCATTCACTTCGGCTGGCTCGGAACCTTGCTCGCATCAGTCGCGGGAATACTCGCGACAATATCTGCTTACCAGACAGAAGAGATGGCACGTACTCGCGGCGGCGTCATATACAAGTCCAAATCGCCCATCCAGTTTCTCCTCGCGCACCTCTTGGTGGGCTTGTTCCTGACGGCTATTGCCCTCTTTAGCGTAATGGGTTGCCTTGGACACGCGAGTGGATCGTAGGAGTCTACAGGCCTAAATTGTCACAGATCGGTTGGCGGTGTCGACCGGCCGCTATTGGCCGATCGCCGTCCGATGCTGATTGCATAGCATGCGTACGTGAGATCGAAGTGGCGTCGGACCTTCATCGACCCGCTCCGGTCAGCCGACCTTCTCTAAACCGGTCAGTCAACCAAAGCCAAGCTTTGCGAGCCGAGTGCCATTCAGCGGACGTTCGCGACCTCACCCAATCGGCCAAGAACGGTCATTCGACAAGCCCGCATAAATTGTCGACAATTTTGGTTCGACGTATCCTCGCAAGTCAGTTGTTCGAAATCCCCAAACCGACGACCTATATAACCATTCGATGCAAGCAAAGCTCCGAATCGCCAGACCTGTCAGCGACATTTCCCGGTCTGAAAGCATGTATTGCGCGGCCCTCAACCTGGTCGTTCTGGCACGATTCCAAGATCATCAGGGGTTCGATGGGGTGATGGTCGGACGTTTCGGGATGGACTATCACTTCGAGTTCACGCAATGCCGCGAACACCCGGTAGCGGCCTCACCGACGCATGAGGATTTGCTGGTGTTTTATGCTCCGGACCGAGAAGAGTGGGAGTCGGCATGCGACCGGCTTGTCGACAACGGATTCGTTCGCGTCACGTCGTTCAACCGTTCAACCCGTATTGGGACGTGTCGGGCCAAACGTTCGCGGACCCCGATGGGTATCGAGTCGTCATGCAAAACGCGGTGTGGTCCTCGTAATGACCGTAGTGCAACCGGATGCCGGCTTAACGTTCCAAGCATTCATGCCGGCACTCACGGACGCCTCCGCACTCTTGGTTTTTTGAACTACAAGTCGAAAGGCGGCAACGAGCGCTGCGAATTCTGTTCAATGTGCTGCAATTTCGTTAAGCAGCGATGTGAGCACGTGGTCGGCCCATACCCCATTGATTCTTAGATAGGACCGAGCCAGCCCTTCGCGCTCGAACCCTAGCCGCTCTAGGAGCTGTGCACTACGAACATTTTCGGGCCTGAAGTTCGCCATTACCCTGTGCAATCCGACTTGATCGAAAATATAGGAGATTGCTGGTGTCAATGCTTCGCGCATCAAACCGCGCCCTTCAAACCGCTTTGCAAGCGAGAACCCAAGGTGACATGCCTGGAAGGGCCCGCGCACGATGTTGGTGAAGTTGCATTCTCCCACCATCTCTCCGTTTTCCGGCGAGATTAATAACAGATGCACTGCGTGTCCTGACGCGTTGTTATGCGCCATCGCGGACAGCCGCCGCGCGACTGATTGTGCTGCAAAAAAGCTGTCGGCTCGAACAGGCTCCCAAGGCTGCAAATGAGCGCGATTTTCAGTGCAGTATCCCTGCACCTCACGCACGAACTGCTCACAAGCCGGGGCAAGTTTCAGGCGTGCCGTTGATATTTGAGGTAGCGCATCGGGAAGGGCACTCGTCACATCGTTCTCCGTTGATGAGGGCGTGCGAGTATGTTCAGTCGGAGATTTTTCGTCAACAGTTCGTCTGGCGACGCACTAGTCAATGTCCGCTGTTGGAACAGCCAGCCGACTGCTTCGGGTCGGGTGCCGCCGATCGCAAATGGCGGTGCTCATCCCCCCTGCCGAAGTTTGCTGTCGGACCGTGGTCGGCCAACTCCGGTCAGTCGACGCCGCTACCAAATTGGCGACAATCAGAGAAAATTCCGGTCGTTCAAGGCACAGCGTCGAGTTCACTTCCTAACGTCAGCCAGTGACCGTGTCGCCGGACGGTCCCTTTCGAGCAGCCCGTATAACGCGCTATCCGACACCTCATCGCCATCTATCCAGCGATCGCGCAACAGCCCCTCACGGACAAATCCAAGTCGTTCGAGAAGACGCGCAGAAACTACATTGCGCGGGTCGATATCCCCCTCAATCCGACGTAAATTTAGCGAGCCGAACGCATGCTCGATTAGTGCTGTCATCGGCACCTGTAAATTGATACACCGTCGGCACTGAGGAATTGATACACCTCGACGAAGGGATAATGGCCGCTTTGAGCGGTGATGATCTCCTACGAGGGATATATGCAGATCAGGATATTGCACAACCAGGGTAAGAGCCTGCGTGCCATTGCTTGTGAGGTTGGCTGCTCGGTCAACACGGTGAGGAAGTATCTGGCGACGCAGGACGCGCCAACATTTCGACCCGCGGCGACTCCGCGCGAGTCGATACTGAAACCGTTCGAAGCCTATCTTCGGGAACGGATTGCGTCAGCGGCACCGGACTGGATTCCAGCGACAGTTCTGTGGCGCGAGATCCAGTCGCAGGGATTCGATGGCGGCGAGAGAATCGTGCGCAAGTTCGTTGCGACACTGCGGCCTGTACCGGCGCCCGACCCTTTGGTGCGATTCGAGACTGCCGCGGGCGATCAGATGCAGGTCGACTGGGTCGAGTTCCGCCGGCGCAAAGGAGCGAATCTGTTCGCATTCGTGGCCACTCTCGGCTATGCAGCAACGCAAACCGGGATCAAGGTGCGCTTCATCACCGCAGCAGACCTGCTGATGATATTGACTACGGCGCATCGACAGAATCAGCTGGCAGACGCGCTCAAACGGTTCGTCAACCCGTACCGGCTGTTGATCATCGATGAGATCGGGTACCTGCCGATGAGCCGTGAGCAGGCAAACCTGTTCTTCCAGGTGATCGCCAAACGGTATGAGCGGGGCAGTCTGATCGTGACCAGCAACCTTCCGTTCGGGCAGTGGGACCAGACGTTCGCCGATGACGCAACGCTCACTGCTGCCATGCTCGACCGGCTATTGCATCACGCTCACGTCGTGGCAATCCAGGGCGAGAGCTATCGACTACGCGACAAGCGACGCGCTGGACTGGTTATGAAGAGATCAGCTACAACGAGGGAGAACGCCGCCAACGGAATGCGCTCGGCACCGCAATAACACTACAACCCGGTGTATCAAATCTGAAGTGCCGATGCCGACGGAAACTGTAGTGCCGTTGACAGTGCGGAAGCCGCCTCATTCATATATCCGTTTCTCCAATGCACGCGTTGCAGACTAAAGCCTATTTCCGCGCGTTGACATTGCTCGTCCGCATGAAAGAGCATGCAAGTGCCGAGCAATTCGCTGGTTGTCTGCAATTCGACCGCGCAAACGANGTCCTCGCCGTCAGCTGATTTTTTTAATAGACGCGTGATGCGGTCCGCTGCCTGATCTAAGCGGGTCATCGCCGGAAACGAGAAGCGCATCGCATCTGCGTC
>NZ_AWZT01000093.1 GCF_000472525.1 Paraburkholderia dilworthii | reverse complement strand
TGCCAACCTGGCCGGACTGCACGCGATCAACGCAGAGCGCGAAACGCCCATCAAGTTCCGCCAGGCCAAGTACCTCAACAATATCGTCGAACAAGACCATCGGGCGATCAAACGCCGTACCCGACCCATGTTGGGATTCAAGGATTTTCGTTGTGCCCGCATCTTGTTGAGCGGCATTGAACTCATGCATATGATCGCCAAGGGGCAGATGAAAGACGCAGGCAAGCTCGAGCCATCGGCCGCTCGGCAATTCCACTCGCTGGCGATGTAAGCAATCCTCATCATCTCGCTGTCATTGGCCCAAATCGCCTTACCGCGACAAAACCGGGCGCATATATCTCAGTTGACTCGCTGGAGCTATTGTTCCCGGCCCTTACATCTGGCCGCTGGAACATCATCAGGTCGATGACCAGCGCAGAACCACTGTCCGTCCAGGAACTCGCTGAACGACTCGGCATTGATGCCGCATCCGTGCCGCGCGACGTACACGTGTTACCGGAAACCGGCCTGCTCGACCGCAACGCCGACGGCGCAATAGAATTCCCTTACGACGCCGTGCACGTCGATTTCATGATCACCGCCGCGTCAACACCAACGACCGCAGCCGGCCAAAGCCGGTTTTCGTTTCGCTTGCCGTCAGGCAACCAGCGGCGCGGTCCTATTCTATATATCCAGACTTTCTCAACATATCCGGCAGGCGACGCAGGCACCAGATGCAATAAAGCACGAAGACCGGTCCACCGAC
Organism: Paraburkholderia dilworthii; assembly: GCF_000472525.1. Lineage (GTDB taxonomy): Bacteria > Pseudomonadota > Gammaproteobacteria > Burkholderiales > Burkholderiaceae > Paraburkholderia > Paraburkholderia dilworthii. Next base: position 8,149 of record NZ_AWZT01000093.1, on the reverse strand, counting down.
GAATAGAAGCGTCCTGTCTTCATCTGAATGAACGATATAACGAACGACACCCGCTGCAACGGCGGCCCAAAAAACCCCAGTGCCAAACGTCAACGAAACGACAATGATTGATGTCCGGATCTTCCGATACATGCCTTGCGAAATCATTAATTCTTCCCGCCGTTGGCCGATGTTGCGTCATTGTAGACCGTCACGCCTTTCGAGCCGACGCCAAAGAGCATCAACGGCTGGTTTCGGGCACTGCCAACGAGTCTTCACGACCCGCAGCGGTCGGTCAGATTCCTCTATAACGGACATTTATCTCCGTGCTTGTCGGTGTTCGGAACACGGCTTTTTCTCGTTAGATTTTTGGCAGTTGTTTGTCATCGATTCAGCAATAGCCGTCCGCCGACCGCTTCCGGCGGCCAAAGACATTGGCCGTCATGTGCTGTTCGAGTGTCGGAATGACAGTCGACTCAACCGCGCGCCGACAGCTGTGTCATCGTTTGAGTGACAGAACGGTAGCCACTGCGACCAGCAAAACGAAAAATAACAAGGACACGGCAAAGCGCATGAGGGACCTGAACGACGTGGATTGACGCAGGACAGTAATGGGGTGGCGTCCGCGAACGACGCATATCCCGATGAATAACAAAAAAAGACAAAGAGACAGTGACGCGAGCCAGACAGAAAACTGGAGCATTAGTGCGTCGCCCTGAAAACCCCAATAACCCGTTAAGACAGCTAGGAATGCCGATAGCCACAGGCAGGTAAAGAAAAAATCCTTACCCCGCGACTTCGCCTGAACGACGTGATAATTATCACGAAGCCCACTGGGTTCGGTCATGTAAATATTGGAAGCGGAAGAAAAGTCGCCTTGAGAAACTGAATCCCCGTTGAACTTCATATTGTCCTCGACCCTTCCGCCAAGGTCGAGTGTCCGTTCACGGACGTAACCTCTCAACTCGACATTTAACGCGCAGCGACGACGGCGTACACACCGGATCGCTAGCCCAGCAACGACTAAAATCGCTCCAGTGATTAGCAGCGCCGAACCAAAAAATCGGTCTAACCCAACAAGACTTTCGAACTGGTCCGGATGCATCGACCGTTGGATCGTGACTGTCCGACCCATAGCAACTCCTGTGTTAGCCTGGAATTCTGCTTCATAAAGCTGGGCAGCGCCAAACATGAGCGCGAACAATCCCGCGGTCAGAAACGCTATAGGCCCACGCTTGCCCAGTACAGTTTGTTTTCTATCGGTTGATTTCGGCACTGGCTATATCCGTTCATTGTTGAAACTAGTGGCTGTTAGCTGGATGGCGCCAATTGTGGACGATCTAGACCGTTTCGTCGAACGTCTCAAACTGGCCGAATCCTGAATATGCTCGACCGGGAGAACCGCGGTCTTTCTGCGCGCCGACGTGAATAGCCCGCCGCACGTGGTTGGATTGAATTGCTAACCTATCCTTCGCCGTATTCTCGGGAGTCGTTCAGCACATCGCCGCTGCGAAGTACTCTAGCGACGCATGGGCAAACCAAGCTGGACATTTATCCGCGAGTGGGCCACTTCCTTTGCGGACGTCACGATGACGGATGAATCTGAACGCTCGGCCAGTCGAGTCGGAGAAACCCCGTTGAGATAGCAGGACAACCATCGATCGGGAGCAAACAATACTCGACACCACCTGGCGCATAGCCCATCGATGCCCAATCCATCGAGAACAGCATCCCCCAGGAAAAGTGCTCGATTCTCATGGCGTCTCGCACCATGATTTCAGGCAATCCCGACGTATTTGGTTTGGACAGAAGGTGCGCAACGACTTCTTTCTCAGTATAGAGATACGGCAACACGACTTCGATCAAGTGAGGACCTTTTTGCGCAAAGCGTCCCGTTTCGCAAAATGCCGTGGCCGACCGTTCTGACTGGACAATTCCAATTCCTTGCTGCGTATCTATCCAGTCTGCATTTATCCAGTCATAGTCGCCATTTCGCGGCACATTGATTATCGCTGCCTTGAAATCAAGCCTCATGAGTCCAAGGTCGATGGAATACATGCGTTGCTCGAAAGGGGGGATGCGACCGATTGTCGACGATTCTCGTTCCGATGTCGACCGTCTGTTCCTAGCCGACCTCTGCCCGACGGCAATCGGCAGCAGCCGACGCAGAGCGGCCACACATCGACCGGACTAAGCGCGAACGGCCGGCGGAGGCTTACCGAAGCGAAAACGGCGGCCTCGGGCGTCGCCGACCGTGAATATGGGCTTTTGCGTATTCAACGGCAAACATGCATGCCGCGCTCTCGGATGCGAAGTAACCAAGAATGCCCAATGCTTCGCGCTTGCCGTTGCGGTGCGTGACTATCGCTGTTGCTGCGTAGCCCCCCATGGAAACGGGCGCAACGGGCATGATCGTCGATGTCTTGTATTCCACGGCTTCAGCGTGCATGGGATGGTGCTCCTTGTCGGCGCTCGGCGAGCCGACTGTGACGCCTCAGTTTTTGTATCCTAGGACAATTGTGCAGCGATCAAAAGGTGCAGGGCTTAACTGGCGGCAAGGGTCGGCCAACGCGGCCATGGTCAACCCGCCAAAGTCGCCGTCATGCGTACGCCCAGTCGATAGAAGCAGTCGTCCACCAGGACCATCCGGTAACGAGTTGTTGTCAGCGCACGAGCGTGTCGTCCACTACCCGCTGCCCAGCGCTATACCCTGCCATGAGCGCATCGCCTTCCGTCGCAAAAAGGCGCTGGCTATCTGCCATGAGGCGTATCGGCGCAACCATGGGGCGAGTCGCACCCTCCATGCAGACGGACACGACAGCTACAAAGCCCTTCGGAGCCAACAACCAGCCTTTCCCGGAGGCTTCCGTCACCCACTCGTGGCTCTAGCTCCACGGTGACCTCAAAGCCCTGGTAGACGTAAACTCTTTTCATTGACGAACCTGACTAGCTGATCCAACCGGTCCTGAAACTGTGGAAATCCCCTGCCGGGGAGTGTACATCTCCCTGCCCAGCGTGGCGACGAGGGGCACGCTACGTTGAACTTCCGTAGACAACGCCACAATGCCCGTCGGGCAGGTCACGCGCAATTTGCCTTTCGACGCCATCGCAAGGAGCGCGCCTCATGGTGCGGACTTCCCTTCGCTTCCCGGGAGAATGATCTCATTGCATGAAGTCATTTGCGGGATCAGTCGCCCGGCGGTTTTACGTGCCCGTTCGTTACCGCCTGTTTTGCGCTTCAGCCCAGGTGCCAAGACGGCGAAAGTCCATCGTTCCAGTGATGGTCTGCATCTTGCCGTCAGGCGAGATCAGCAGGGTGAACGGAATCTCTCCTCCCCAATGACGGGCTATTGCGTAGCGCTGGGCGGCGTCGAAGCCGTCCGCGCTTAGCCACTGATCGCCACCGGCGAGCCCGCCCTGCGCAAGCACCGACCGCACCTCAGGCGGCGCGGCCTGCTCGACTTCGATGAACGTGACCGGGATGCCCGGATGGTCATGCACGAAGCGACCCCACGCCGCCATTTCCTGCCGGCACGGATCGCAGCTCATTCCCCACAGATGGACGATCCACGGACGCGACGCATGCGCATGGCGCAGCGCGTCCCAGTCGTCAGCGTTGTACCACTGCAGCCCGGCGGCAACCGCGAGCTTGCAGATCGACAGGCACGTCAGCGCGAGCAGGATTCGATAACGCTTCATTGCGGATCCTTCAGTTCGATGAGTTGATAACCGTGCTCGCTGCTGAGCCACGACAGGAACACATGATCCTTGTCGCCAACCAGCAGCGGATGGTCCGAGCGGCCTGCCGCGCTATCGATGACCGACGGCACACTCCAGTCGCGGCCGTCATTGCCCGAATGCTGGATCAGCACCTGTGAAGCGTGGCCATCGAACGCTTTCCACACCCGCCATACCTGATCGCCGTGGACGAACACGAACGGGCGCGAAGTGACGTCGTCGGGATTGCCGAGGCGCTGCGGATCGCCGAAAGCCGATCCCTCACGCTTCGAGCTTGCGTAGAACAGACCCTGCCGTGCCTTGCCCTGGGTGTACCAAGCGACGTGCACCCTCCCGTTTCCGGAGACCGCGATAGACGGACCCTGATGCGGGCAGGCGTCCGTCACCCAGTCATCGACCGAGACCCGTTGCGGCTTGTCCGGCGCGCCAGTGGGCAGAAAGCGGAGGATTACATGGTCGCGCACTGAGCCGGGGAAGATCGTCCGGAATGCGAGGATCGGCAAGCCGTCGGGCCCGTTCGTCACGCCGATGCGGCAGCACTCGCAACTGACATTCGCCGCGAGTGTCGACGGCGAGAACGTTCGGCCGCCATCAGTGGACCACGCGTACGCGATGGATGCGCCAGGCAGTTTCTGCGGCCCGCTCAGGCGTTTGTCCTGCCAGACCATCAGGATCTTGCCCGATGCCGCGACATCGAGAACCGGCAGCCGCTGGCTTACCGCTGCCGGCTCGAACACGCGCGGCGCATCGAAGTGCGCTCCGCCATCGGATGACGAGGCAAGCCAGATCTGCGCATTCCAGTTTTTGTCCTTGAACGTGTCGTACGCGACCAATACGTGCCCCGCGGCGTCAGCGACCAGTTGCGGTCGCGCGTCACCGCCCCCGTCGAAGCCCTCGCTGACGTCGCCAAGTCGCAGCGGCAGCGTCCAGCTCTGCCCGAGATCCTTCGAGCGGGCCAAATAGACCTTCTGGTCCTGCGTCCAGGTCAGCAGCAACGTGCCATCCGGCGCAATGGCCGGTGTCGCCGAATCAGCACACCCGAGCGGCTGCGCCGACTCGCAGGGGCGGGCGGCCATGTGATGCATCATGGACATGCCGGGCATCGTCTGCGCCCCGGCGCGGCTCGCCAGCAGCAGTGCGAGCGTAGCCGCGACGGCAATCGCGACGAGGGTCCGGAAGCGGATTTCTGACAGAAACATTGTGCTCTCCGTGTGTGATCAGAACGTGGCGCGCATGCCAACAAAGGCCATGCGGGGTGGCGACAGCGTTTGCGTGTACGGCTGGTTAAAGGTCCAGGTGTTGTCGGTATAGGTTCGGTTGAACAGGTTGTTGACGGCCAGCGTCAGATCGATGGCAGGCGTGAGTTGATAGCGGCAGCCGATGTCGAATACCGTGCTCGAACCCTGCGAATACGTGCCGGCGGTCACCGAGCTGTAGTAATTCATGCGCCCGATGTAGTGTCCCTGCGCCTGGAGGGTGAGCTTGCTGAGCGGACTCCAGGTGACGCCGAAGTTGCCAACGAGCTTGGGGATGCCTGCAATCTGCACGCCGGTCGGCGTATTGGTGGAAGTGCTGGTGAGGACCGCGTCGGTGAACGTGAACGATCCGTCGAAACTCAGTCGCGACGACACCTTGTATGAACCGATCAGTTCGAGGCCCTGGGACCGCTCGTTGCCCGCATTGCTATAGAAGTTACAGCTGGTGCTCGATGAGCCCGCAAGAAAGTCCTCACATAGCTGTTGCTGGTAGGCGGACGGTGCGCCGGACGCGGGGCTCGTTGTCGAAAGGATCGTGTTACGGATCGAGTAGAAGAAGTAGGTCGCGCTCAGATCCAGGCCGCCGCGCTCGTAGTCGAGGCCGATTTCCCGCTCGAACATGTCCTGCGGAACGAGCGAGGGATCCGCGATCGACGGCGTCGATGACGCGCTCCCGTAGGAACGCAGGGAATTGTTCAGGCCCGGGCCGCGAAATGTCTTGTTCAGCGATGCGCGTAACGACAGATCGTCGTTGAGGAAATAGCTTGCCGAAATACTCGGATCGAACCGGGTTCTGGTGGTTCCTCCGCCGAGCTGTGGATTGTCGCCTTCCGTCGACGCGATGCTGCTGGAGAAGCGATCCACCCGCCCGGCGAGCGTGATGAGGAGCGAGTCGATCGGAGCGATCCGGGTCTGCAGGAACAGGCCCCCGTAGCTCTGCACGCCGCTGCCGGAGACCGATGCGGCTAATGTTCCCGTCGGTGCGCCGAACACAGTAGGTGTGTTGTAAATCGACTCGCTATCGGACGCGCTCAGGCGTCGATAGTCGACGCCCACCTGGATATCACGCCAGATCTTGCCGATCGTTCTCGAATACGTGGTCGAAAATCCGCTCTCGTGGTAGCTCTGGTCACCGTACTGGGTGTAGTACTGGTTGATCGGGGCGCCCACCGCCGAGGCTGGCAGGCCGGTCAGCGTCGAGGGCAACGACAGGCAGCCGCCGGTGGGCTTCCAGTAACAGCTCGCACCGTTGTACTTGTCGAACGACACTTCCTGCGCCCAGGCCGTCGCGGTCACCGAGCTTTTCTTGTCGAGCGCTTTGGTGACGCTCGCCGCAAAGTCCGGGCTGGTCTGCTCGTTCTTGCCGTAGTCATACGAGATATGTTCGTCGTTGACGTGGTAGCCAAATCGCAGATAACCCTGCAGGTCAGCCGTAGGATGCAGATAGGCCGTCAACTGGGCGTTGGTCTGGCGGGTCCAGATCGGCCCCTTGTCCGGGAAGCGCCACAGGTACGACGACGGCGTCAGTTGATAGCCAGGCGAATCGGAATGGCTTACGGAAAAATTGAAAGCCAGTGCGTCGTTGACCTTGAGGTTCTGGTTCAACGCAACGTTTGTCGTGCCGAAGCTGCCGTAGCTCGCCGATACCGTCGTGCGGTTGTCCGTCGGTTTGCGGCTAATGATGTTGACCACGCCGCCGACGGCCATGTTGCCCCAGACCACGGATCCGCCGCGCACGATCTCGACGCGGTCAACGTTGGCGAGCGGCACCTTGAACCACTGCACGGTTCCGTAGAACGGATCCATGATCGGCACGCCGTCCAGCAGGACGAGCACGGTCGAGTTGCCGAGGCCGCGCATGCCGAGGGACTGTCCGGTCGGATCCTTTGAGGTCGCCGGGACGCTACTGAGGTTGAAGCCCGCAACGTTGCGCAGCAACTGGTCGAGCGACTGCGCCGGACTATTGTCGATTTGCTGCCTGGTGATGATGGTGGTGCTCTGGGGCATTTCTGCAAGGGTTGCTTCGTCGCGGCTGACGCTGACGACGATCTGCGGCAGGTCGACCGGTGTGCCCGAACTGTCGGCGAAAGCCAATTGGGCAGGCAGCATCAACGCCACCGAGGTGGCGAGCAGAGGGCGCTTCATTTTTTTGTGTTTTCTCGAGTCGTGATTGATCGCGCCGCTACGCGCCGTCTAGGCGTCGCGTGGGACCGGGAATTACGATCTGGAAAAGACTGGGGGCGCCCGTGGTCTTCCGGATGGAAAAGCGCCGAGCGGCGTGAAGCGGGTGGACAGGATGGGCGCCGCGACAATCGTCACAAACATGACGAGAACTGGAAGCGGCGGAGCAATGGACGGTAGCGTGGTGTGATCCGCCAGCAGATCACAATAGCCACAAGCGACCATGCCATTGCCATGCATGGGCTGCGTATCCGCGGACGGCGTAGTCGCCGTGCACATCGCCACGACAGGTTCCGCATTTCTGGCCGCAACGACCAGCTGACTGACGACAGGACCCAGCACGATCAGCCATATTGCGATCATGCCTAGCCAGGCAGTCAGTCGACGGTGCGCGTGGGTACTCATCCGGTTTACATGGAATTTGCGACGCGAGTCTAGCACCTTCAGGTTTCGCCTGCGGAATGGCGTCACCTGTTGTCGCGCATGAAAGACGCCAGCCCGAAACCGATGTCACCACGCGGGCCGGAATCTCCGCTAACTGAACCCGGTGCGGCTTGGCGCCATCGCCAGGCAAACGACTGAAGTGGCTCGGAATGGCGTATTGGCGGGTGGAGCCGACGCCTGAATGTCCACACGACGGTGGCGGCGAATGGCTCTTTGTGGCCCAGATTGTGTCAAAACGGTTTTTGGAGCGCTAAAATTTGCCATCCGACAGCGAGGGATAAGCAGGATGAAACGGTTCGTTCAAGGCGACAATCGTACGCAAAGCTTTCTCCTCCCTGAAGCGCTCGATGACTACGTGACGGACACAAATCCCGTGCGCGTAGTTGATGTCTTTGTAGATGAGCTTGATCTTCATAAGCTTGGGTTTGAAGGCGTCGAACCAGCGTTGACGGGTCGGCCTTCGTATCACCCCGAGGTGATGCTCAAGATCTATATCTATGGTTACCTGAACCGGATCCAATCGAGCCGTCGCCTTGAACGCGAGGCCCAGC
>NZ_AWZT01000092.1 GCF_000472525.1 Paraburkholderia dilworthii | reverse complement strand
GACCACAACCGTTCCAGCACCATGCCAAAGCGTTTGCGCAATCTGGCATCCTGAAACCTGCTCGCCTCGATCTCCTTCTCGAACCAGGCTCGCTCGTCTGCCCGCTCTTCTTCAGCCATCTCGCTCGCGCAATGACTATAACGCGTGCCAGGTTACCAGGTTTCGTGGCTGAAATGTGGGTAATCACAAGCCGACCCTGACCGTATAGACGCCTCATGAAGGCGAAGCCATGCTTCCCGGGGGCACAAATGTGACTGTGTCTACAAAGGAATCATGGACACAGTGACTGAATTTTCTGAAGTCAAAGGCGCCCGGAAGTATCGTCGGCGCACCGTAGACCAGAAACGCCAGATCGTCGAAGAGACGTTGTCAAGTGGACGTTCGGTAGCGGAGATTGCACGCAGTCACGAATTGAACGCGAATCAGCTGTTCGACTGGCGCAAGCAGTATCTGGATGGACGACTTGGCGTGAACGAAAACCGGTCGGCGTTGCCCGGTAGGACATAGCCTCCGATTAATGGACTCAATACGCGCGAGCGGCGCGCATCGCCCGATATTCCGTCGCACCGCGTCCACAGTTCGTAACCGAAGTAAGCGCACTCCTCTGCTCGTAGGTAATCTGGTCTCGCTTCGTCAACACCATGCGATCAGCGATATCGAGCGTCTGCTCATAGATGTGCATGATCACGATGACGAAGGGGCCGCCCTTTTCCTGTCGCCATCGCCACAGTCGCAACACTCGAATCGGTCGACCAATGCGCATGGATCGCATGCAGCCACACCGGCCTCGCCTCGCTGATATACGTGAATGCCTTTCGCCGGCGCAGTAACGTTAGGTTGCTCGCGATGCAATGGCGAAGAGGACAGGCGCTTGCTCAGAAAACGGGCGCAATTCGGGTGGTCCCACTGAAACGACGCGAGTCGACGGAGCGTGCGGCGAACTATCTGCGATAGCGTGAGGGGCGTAGCAGGCACCGCTTCAACGCGGAGTGCCGACGGCACCGGATCAAAGGTTGATAGGGATGTATGCGCGTTCACGATCGCGGAAGCCACGCATGCGTCGCTAAGCTCGTGCGTCGGCCGATGACTATATTCAGCAGGCTCATTGGTCCGGGCGCGGACTTTAACGAAAAAGTGCCTGACGTCAGGTAGTGGGGGAATCTCGGCTTTCGCCGCCGAATACTACGCAGCTGATCGGTCACGGTCGGATAATGGTGGTGGTCAGCGCATTCATGGACGGCGCATATCAGGGTCTGCGGTATTCTTGCGAGGTCGCTAAGTGACAACACAACCTCGTTAACTGAGTCGCTGCGTGAATATCGCTCGAGCATCAGTTTCGGGTAATGTTTCGCTGTCTCAAAGAAATACTGAGGACGATAGCGCGGGTCTGCCTCCGGGGTCGTCTCAACGCCATTCGCCCGAGGGCTCGGCGGCTCGTAGCTATAAGCGGCTCCCGGGACCCTAGGTCGGCTTGTGGCCTTTCGCGAAAGCGACCGAGGTCATTATGACGGACAACCGGGCTCTGGCCGGAACCCACGGCGTCACTCCCTAGGACGCGGGTTCTGCGGTCTCAGTCATGGGACTCGCTTCCTTTGCAGATGTCGCTCGACGAAGGTGAGGATCGCCTTAGACTGGTAGTCCTTCGCTAGCTGGCAAAGGTGGTTGGCGAAAGGGCGATAGCGCTCATCAAGCTCGGCCAGGCGCGTGGCATGTTGAGCGATGGCGCGCATGTCGCCCAGTCGCGCCAGGTGGTGCAGCGCTTCGATTTCCCCAGGCGGCGGCACGATCACGATGCCCTTGGACGCATCGGCGGCGTGTATAGCCGTTTGGTCCGCTCCGGTGGCGTGCGTCTGTGGAACTTCGTCGCTCCACTCGATATTCAGGAGAGCCGCGATCTGTGACAACAGCCCACTGAAATCAACCGGTTTTGACAGAAAGGCGTTTGCACCGGCCGCGAGGCTTCTCGCTGCATCGCTCCCCGAGGCGCCAGCGGAGACCGTAACGATCGGCAGATCCCTGAACTCCGGCATTTCGCGCAGGCGTCGCGTCGCTTCGAGCCCATCCATCCCGGGCATGACGACATCCATCAGGATGAGCGCCGGCCGCAGCGCTTTGGCTATCTCCAAGGCTTCCAAACCGTTGCCGGCCTCAACCATGTCGAATCCAAGCTGGCCGAGCATGTCAACGGCCACGGCACGGTTTGCCGCGACGTCATCCACGACGAGGATGGTCATGCGCGGCCCCCTGTAGCCGATCACCATCCGTTCAGGCGGGACGACAATGACCTGAGGCGTCACCACGGGGAGGTTCAGCTCGAACGAAAAGGCGCTTCCCGCCCCGCGACGGCTCTCGACATGGATCTCGCCACCCATCAGGCGCACGAACTGCCGGCTAATGGCGAGTCCCAGCCCTGTGCCGCCGACCCGGTGCTGGGCATCGCTCACTTGCTCGAAAGGCCGGAAGATCGCCTCCAGACGCGCTTCGTCTATGCCGATGCCGGTGTCCTGTACTTCGAAACGCAGCCGCGTGGGCGGCAGCCAACCGACGCGCAGGCTCACACTCCCTTCGTCGGTAAATTTGATTGCGTTGGAGAGCAGATTGAGCAGCACCTGGCGCAGCCGTTTTTCATCGACCCGCACGCCCACCGGCAGATCCGCTGCCATCTCGCAGGCGAACGCCAAGCCCTTTTCCGCTGCCTTCACCTGAATCGTCTCGGCGATGAAATACATGAACCGGTCAAGGGGAATGTCCGACAGGTTCAGCTCCGCCCTGCCGGCCTCGATTTTGGCCATGTCCAGAACGTCTTTGATGATCGCGAGCAGGTGTTCACCGCTGCGTTGAATCACCGCGATCCCGTCGGCCTGGCGTTGATCGAGGCTCTTATCGCGCTTAAGGATCTGCGCATAGCCCAGAATCCCGTTCAACGGCGTGCGCAGTTCGTGGCTCATGTGAGCAAGAAAGTCGCTCTTGGCCTGATTGGCCGCATCGGCGTGTTCCTTGGCGACGGCCAGCTCAGCGGTTCGCTCGCGGATCATGTCTTCGAGGTGCTCGCGATAGCGCTGCAGTTCCTCTTCCGCACGCCTCTGCTCCGTGATGTCCCGGGAGATGCCGAGCAGGAACTGCGGCTCGCCTCGCACGTCGAGAATCGGTATCTTCATCGTGTGCACGAGGCGCGGCCCGTGACGCGTGTGAACCGACTCAGCCGGCACGTCGACCAGCTGCTGCGACTCCAGCACGTCACGATCCTTCAGCACGAAGAAGTCGGCCTCCTGCGCTGGAAACAGGTCATGGGCGGACTTTCCGATGAGTTCCTCGCGCCGGTAGCCCAGCAGTTGCTCTCCCGCCTTGTTAAAACGCACGAAGCGCAGCGTCGCCGCATCCTTGACAAAGATGGTGTCGGGGATGTTCTCGATGATGCTGTCGAGGAAGTGCTCGCTCGCTCGCACCGCCTCTTCGGCGTGCTGTCGTTCGACGATCTCAGCCGTCTGGCCCGCGAGCGCCGTGCTGAGTTCGGCCGTGCGCTGCGTGACGCGTGCCTCGAGTTCGGCGTTGAGTTGCATCAGCGCATTCTCGGCTTGCCTGCGCTGGCGCCGGTCTTCGAGGAACTGCTCGACGGCGCGCGCCATATCGGCAATCTCGTCGCCGCCGTGAACGGGGACGCCGGCTTGCACGCTGTCGGCATCGCCGTGCCGCAGGAAGTGGCTGACCCGGCGCAGCCGTGCCACCACGTGGCGACCGAGAAATGCGCGGGCGATCAGCCAGGCAAGCAGCAGGCTCACCGCAACTTCGCCGCCCACCCACCTGCGCGTGCGGTTCATGTCGTCGGCGAGATCCTGGGCCGCTTTGCGGTAGTCGCGCGTGAAACGCTCCGACTGCTGGCGCGCCGCGGCGGTCAGAGCGTCGGCCTGGCGGCGCAGATCGTCGTCGAGTCTAGCCAATGACACGCTAGGCCGCGCCGCGGACGCCGGCGCGACCCCAGCGGCCAGCGCGGTCTCGCGCACCTGCGCCTCGATGTTGACCGTGTTGCGAAAGCGCTGGCTCGACCGATGCAGCGCCAGCGCGTCGATACCGACGTTGTCGCTCGTGGTCGCGGAGGCTAGGCGGTCCACCAGGCGGTCGAAGGACGCCAACTGTTCGATGACATGCCGATGCGTCTCGCGCACAGCGTCAACCGTATCGTCACTGGACAACTGCAACGCGAGGCGTTCGATCATCAGAGTGCGCTGCGCCAGGCCCTGTGCGTCTTCCTGGCGCGCCAGCCGCTCTTCGGCCAACTGGCGGATCGCGTGGGCGGAATCAGCCAACGAGTAAATGGTCGTGGCACCGACCGCGACCACGAGCGCCGCGAGGCACGAAACCACGAGCGTGAACTGTGCGGTGAGCGAGCGCGGGAGCCGAAGTTTCACCGTCGTTGCCAGATGCGGCGATAGATGTCGCGATAGCCGTTGGCCGGATCGTAGAGCAGACGATCGCCGCCGTCCGTGGCGATGTTGTCCGCCGTCACGAGATGCACTGGAAACACGTAACCCGTGACGCCTCCGCCGGCGAAGAGCCGGTTCATCTCGTCAACCAACTGCCAGCCGTGCAGATTCAGGGGCTCGGCGACGGTGCCTGTCTGGAACGTGCCCGTGCGGATACGCAGGAAGGCCGACTCACTGCCGTCGCCGGCCGACAGCATGGCCATGGCGGTGCTTGGCATTCCGGCTTGAGTCAGCACCGGAGCAGCGTAGTCGAAGTAGATGTCGTTGACGGCCAGCGCATACGTCCAGCGCTTGCCATACCGCGTGAGCAAGGCGCGGGTTGCGTCGGGTATCAGGTCCTGGCTGCGCGAGATCGCCACGTCGCGCACGCCGAGCAGAGTGCAGCCGCTGCACGCGCGCACGACGGCAGCCATTTCATCCGCCTTGCCTTGCGCAATCCGGAAGTTCGGGTCGCTGAAGATGACGACTCCCGCATGCCCGCCGGACTGCACGATCGCCGCCAGCGCGGTCACGCGCGCGACCTCGAATGGATCCGTCGCCACGTTCATCGCCACGGGCGTGCCGGGCACCGGTCCTGCCTGGGCCGCGACATGCCAGCCGACAATCGGAATGCTTCGCTCGGCAAACGGCCGCAGCCCGGGCAACAGGGCACGTGCGTCGCCACCGACGATGATCAGCCCGTCTGGACGACTTGCCAGCGCATTCGCAAGCATCTTCAGCCGCAAGTCCGGCGTGCCGCCTGAGTCAAATATCTTTACATTCCAGCCGATGACCTTCGCCGCCTCTAGCATACCGTCAACCACTCCGACGATGCCGCCGTTGCGCAGGTCCTCGGCAACAATGGCGACGCGTTTCCCAAGTTGGGCGCGCGGCCCGCTGCGCGGCCCATTCCAAGGTGCAGCCGGCTGCGCCGCCGCATCGACGACGCGATTCGCTTCGGCCAGATAGTCCTTCGCAGCGACGGAGGTCCTGGGCACGGGCACAGCCGGCATACCCTGCGCCGCGGCAACCGACAGCATACATGCGCATTGCAATGCTAGAAGCAAGCCCCTCATACTGTTTCCCAAGGGCCCCATCGAGGTTGATCGGTCGCTATCAATGACGTACCCAAAGTGTTGCGTAGGGTGACCCTGCGAGCAAGATTTTACACCGAGATAGACGAATGTCATCGGTGATGCGCACTGCCGCCTCGCCTTCGTAGAGCGATGACCGTTCGCCAGCTCGAGTAACCGAAATTCGATTGACGGGTGTCAACACGAGGTCCCATTCTCCGGCAACGCAGATCGCACTGCTGCGTGCGGGAGCGCAGCGTCAAGGGGTATTTCATCAAGCGGGGATGACAGTCCTATCCATCACTGACATGACTCGCAGTTGTGCTGCCTGCTACGTCACAGTGTGATATAAACGGGCTCTGTCGCATTATTAAGACGATCTGCTATCGTAGCGCCGGGAAAACGAAAGATTTGAACTACGATGAAGAGCTTGAATGCGGGTATGAACAGGGTGCTCAAACGGCTGCACTATCCGCTGGATGTGATGTTGACGTGTGTGCGCTGGTACGTGGCCTATCCGTTGAGCCTGCGTCATCTGGAAGAGATGATGGCCGAGCGGGGCGTTTCGGTCGATCATTCGACCGTGCATCGCTGGGCCGTCAAACTTCTGCCGGCACTGGAAAAGACGTTTCGGCGACACAAACGCGCAGTCGGTAGAAGCTGGCGAATGGACGAAACCTATGTCAAGGTCAACGGTGAATGGAAGTACTTGTACCGGGCCGTTGATAAAGCGGGCGACACGGTTGACTTTCTGTTGCGAGCCAAGCGGGACAAGGTGGCCGCCCGGCGTTACTTCGAGAAGGCCATCGATCAAAACGGTGTCCCGGAGACGGTGACGATCGACAAGAGCGGCGCCAATCTCGCCGGGCTGCATGCGATCAACGCCGAACGCGATACGTCAATCAAGATCCGTCAGGCCAAGTATCTGAACAACGTCGTCGAGCAGGACCATCGGGCTATCAAGCGCCGTATTCGTCCCATGCTGGGATTCAAGAATTTTCGTTGCGCCCGCATCTTACTGGGTGGCATCGAGGTCATGCACATGATTAGAAAAGGGCAGATGATGTGCCGCCACAGCACCGCGCGGTCTGCAGCCCAGCAGTTCTATGCGTTGGCGGCATAGGCAGTACTAAAGATACGCCTATGCTTGACCTCGCCACCTTATTGCGACAAAACCGCTTTAACACTGGTTCGCATGGCGATGAAAGTTAACATCGCCATGCGCCGTTTACAACCGTTTTTTGCCGGCCGCTGTTGCTGCTATCGCTGTCCTTAACTGAACTGCATTAGGCCTGCGGGCCGGTTTTTTTATTGCTCCGGGCAAGCGTTCACGCCGCGTTCCGTGCGAGTTTGCACGCTGAGAAAAAAATCTCACCGGCGACGATGGTGCACTGCAGTGTGCTCTGCCGATTCGCGCATGCTACAAACGTACCGTACGTTTCAGGCTTCGGAGACACGCGCCGGATAGCGGTGCAGAATGTCTCCAGCACCCAGTTCGCGCTGAGTTCGCCCGGAGGCTCGTCATGCCCTACGTTCCGTCAACGAGACATATCGACCGCATATGCAACGTCATAGAAGGACGGACGACGCGTGCGGGCGTCGACGGGAAGCGGCTTGCGTCGTCATATAAACGTTCGCTCGAGCAATACCACCTCGATCCGGGCGCGACCGCCGGTCCGCGCATTCTGACCGTGCCGGAACTACGCGACGTGCAGCATCGCGAGGAATCGTTTCTGCGCGCGTCGGGCCAGTGCCTGTCGCGGCTGCACGAGATGGTGCGCGAGGCCGACTACTGCGTGATGCTGACCGACGCACAGGGCGTCACGATCGACTACCGCGTCGATAAAGACCGCCGGCACGACTTCAAACGCGCGGGGCTGTATCTCGGCTCATGCTGGTCCGAAAGCGAGGAAGGAACCTGCGGTGTCGCGACGGTGCTGCTCGACGCGGAGCCCATTACCGTACATAGAACCGATCACTTTCGTGCGGCCTTCACCACCCTCACATGCAGCGCATCGCCGATTTTCGGTTTGCACGGCGAATTGCTCGGCGTACTCGATGCGTCGGCCGTGCGCTCCCCCGACGACCGCGAAAGCCAGCGGCTCGTCAATCACATCGTGCGGCAAAGCGCTCTTTTGATCGAAGACGCCTGTTTCCTCAACGCGGCCGCGGATTGCTGGGTGCTGCTTGCGCATCGCAACCGGCATTACGTCGAAGCGCAGCCCGAGATCCTCATTGCGATCGACGCCCGCGGCCACGTCATCGCCGCAAACCGCCGCGCACGCGAATGTGTGCCGGCGCTCAACCAGTTGCCGCGTCACGTGTCGGAGATTTTTGACGTTCCCACCGAGCGTCTCTTCAACGCCAAAGCGGGCCTCGGCCTCGTCTCGCTGAGACTGGGCGACACCGGCTCGCCGCTCTATGCACGCGTCCGTCAGCCCTCCGCCGCGCGGCTTGCGCGAAGCAGGACGACCGCGCCGCGAGAGAACAGCAATAGCAGTAACGCTGAGAGTGGCGCGCCGCACGCTGCGCCGGTTCTGTCCGATAGCGACGCGCTCGAACGCCGCCGCATCGTCGATGCAATGAACGACGCGAAGTGGCGCACCGAACTGGCCGCGCAAGCGCTCGGCATGTCCCGCGCAACCTTGTACCGGCGGATTGCGAAGCTGCGCATCCTGCCGCCGCATAAGTGCTAGCGGCGCTGCCCCGATTTCCCTAGCGGGCGTAGAACCCGCGCTACCAATGAAGTCCGACTATCCGTTTCAAATGGAGGAGCAACCATGTCTGAAAACACTGCAAATCAAGCGATATCCCAGGTGCTCGAAAGCCTCGAAGCCGCGCTGAAACGCGGCGATACGCAGGCCGCCGTCGACCTGTTTCAGCCGGATTGTTACTGGCGCGATCTGGTCGCGTTCACATGGAACATCAAGACGCTCGAAGGCCGCGAGCAGATCGCCGCGATGCTGGATGCGCAGGTGGACGCGATCAAGCCGTCCAAACTCCGGCTTGCAGAGAACGAAACAGCGACGCAGGCCGACGGCATTGCGCAAGGCTGGATCAGTTTTGAAACCGGAGTTGCGCGAGGCAGCGGTTTCATTCGCCTGAAGGACGGCCTCATCTGGACGCTGCTCACGACCATGGCGGAACTCAAGGGGCACGAGGAGCCGAAAGGCCCGAAGCGGCCTATGGGCGCCGAGCACGGTGCGCGCCGCGACCGCACGAGCTGGAAGGAGCGGCGCGAGGCGGAACTCGACGCACTCGGCACCTCGGAAGAGCCGTATTGCCTGATCGTCGGCGGCGGGCAAGGCGGTATCGGATTGGGTGCGCGGCTGCGGCAGCTTGGTGTGCCGACCATCATCATCGACAAAAACGAGAGGCCGGGCGACGCATGGCGCAAGCGCTACAAGACGCTCTGTCTGCACGATCCGGTCTGGTACGACCATATGCCCTATCTGCCCTTTCCGGACAACTGGCCGGTTTTCACACCGAAGGACAAAATCGGCGACTGGCTCGAGATGTACACGAAGGTCATGGAGCTGAACTACTGGGGCTCGACCGTGTGCAAATCCGCACGCTACGACGAGGCCAAGGGCGAATGGATCGTCGAAGTCGAACGGGAAGGCCGCAATCTCACGCTTCGGCCGAAGCAACTCGTGCTCGCCACCGGTATGTCCGGCAAGCCGAATATCCCGAGCTTCAAGGGCATGGACGTGTTCAAGGGCGAGCAGCATCATTCGTCGCGGCATCCCGGTCCGGACGCGTATCACGGTAAGAAAGTCGTCGTGATCGGCGCGAACAATTCGGCTCACGACATCTGCGCGGCCCTGTGGGAAGCCGGCGTCGACGTGACCATGGTGCAGCGCTCGTCCACGCACATCGTCAAATCGGATTCGCTGATGGAGTTCGCGCTCGGCGATCTTTACTCGGAGCGCGCGGTGGCGGCGGGCATGACGACCGCGAAGGCTGACCTGACCTTTGCTTCCATTCCGTATGCGAT
>NZ_AWZT01000011.1 GCF_000472525.1 Paraburkholderia dilworthii | reverse complement strand
GTTTCTGCCGTTTCTGCCGTTTCTGCCGTTTCTGCCGTTTCTGCCGTTTCTGCCGTTTCTGCCGTTTCTGCCGTTTCTGCCGTTTCTGCCGCGTCCGCCTCAGCCGCCTCAGCCGCCTCAGCCGCCGCAAAGCCCAGCGAACACCGCCCGCACATCGTCGCTGTGGTCGCTTTTGACCGCATCAGCCCATTTCATCTTTCGGTGCCGTGCGTGGTCTTCGGCGAGGACCGCAGCGGCGGCGGCGTCCCTAGCTTCGATTTCCGCGTCTGCGCAGCCGAACCCGGCCCACTGACGACGACCGCAGGATTCTCGATTGCCGTCACTCATGGACTCGAAGCGCTCGCCGAAGCCCATACGATCATCGTGCCAAGTTGGCGCGATCCCGCCGAGCCGCCGCCGGTCGCATTGCTCGACGCGTTGCGCGCGGCCCACGCGCGCGGCGCGCAACTCGTCGGCCTATGTCTCGGCGCGTTCGTGCTGGCTGCCGCCGGGATACTCAACGACCGCCCGGCGTCCACGCACTGGGCGTGGGCCGACGACTTCGCGCGCCGCTACCCGCGCGCCAAGCTCGATCGCGACGTCCTCTATATCGACGACGGCAACGTGCTGACATCGGCGGGCACGGCTGCCGGGCTCGATTGCTGCCTGCACGTGTTGCGCAAGATGTGTGGCGCGGAGGTGGCGAACTTTGTCGCGCGGCGGCTGGTGGTGTCGCCGCACCGGCAAGGCGGCCAGGCGCAATACATCCAGCAGCCGGTGCCGCCGAACGTCCGCGAAGACCGGCTGTCGGGTCTGCTCGACTGGGTGTGCGGCAACCTCGACGCGCCCCATACGCTCGACAGCCTCGCCGCGCGCGCACTGATGAGCCGGCGCACGTTCACGCGACGCTTCAGGCTCGCCACCGGCACGACGGTCGGCGCATGGCTGCTCGCGCAGCGTCTCGCACGCGCGCAGCAGTTGCTGGAGAGTTCGGACGAGTCGGTGGAGGCGATTGCGGGCATCGCCGGCTTTGGGTCGGCGGCGTCATTGCGTCAACATTTCGCGGACGCCTTTCGCACGTCGCCTTCGGCATGGCGAAGAGAGTTTCGCGGCGCGTGACGCGTGTGGGACAGGAGGTGCCGCGTGACACACTCGAGGCGAAGCCGCGGGTGCACGGCGTCGGAGCGATGAAGCAAATGCGGTGTGCGAAGCGACGCCATTTCGTAGTCGGTCACCGCGATTTCGTAGTGGCGCCGGCACGACATTCGGCTCGCACGCTGCGCCTTTGTGCTTGTGCCGATCGCGCGGCGCGATCGCGCGGTGGCCAGGCCACCAGTGGTTCTGTCAGCGCTCGCTGATCCAGCGCGCCACATACAGCAGAAGCGCGACGAGAAAAATCATCGCCGCCCAAGCCCAGTTGGGCACGGCGTGCGGTGTGGGCTCAGGGTGCGATACGCCATGCGACACACTCGCCGCTCGTCCGCCGAGCGCGTTGCCGTGCTCGGCACGAGTGCGCCGCGCAACGCCGCCAGGCGCGATGGGCCGCAAAAACACATGCTGGCGGCGCGCCGCCGAGCCGCGCGCGCGGTTCGGACCCTGCCCATGCTTTGCACGCACGACCGCGCTGAATTCGGCGAAGAAATCGTCGGCGAGATGGTGAAGCGCGTTTTCCAGCTGACGCGTCGGCAATTCCGCAAGCGGCCCGGAGGATGTCGCCCAGATCGTGTAGTCGATCCGCGTACCACGCTCGGCGCCGGCAAACGCGCCCTCTTCCGCGCGCAGGCGCACTTCGATCTGTCCGCGCAGTGAGCCGATACCTTCGGCGCGCGCCTTGAAATTGATGGTGCGGCGCTCTGCATCGGCCGGGCCGGAATCCTGGCCGGCGACGTGCGCGCGTGCTTCGTAACGTGCGCGCAACGGCCCGAGCGGCACCGTCATGGCAAGCGCGTATTCGCCGTGCGAAAGGCGTGTGAACGACTCGCAATTGTCGAGGCTGGCGCGCAGGAGCGCGAGATCTTGCAACGCGTCCCAGACATCGGACGGCGCAAGTGGAATCCGTAACGCGTCGTTCAGTTCCATCCCAGCCTCCCGACAAACGCGCGACTGCGGATCAGGATGTCTGATCGATGCGGTCGACGCGCGATGAGTAAAACGCCAGATACCCTTTGATGCGGGCGGCCTGTTCGAACGGTGTCTCGTAAGTCCATACGGCGTTTTCGATCAGGCCGTCCTCGGTGCGCAGATGGAAGTACGACGCCTCGCCCTTGAACGGACAGTGCGACGTGTGCGCCGAGCGTTCGAGCCGCGCCATGTTCACGTCTTCGCGCGGGAAATAAAACACGTCGGGCAGACCGGTTTCGGCAAGCGTGAGCGCCGCGTGCGTGTCGGCCATCGTCACGCCGCCGTGTATCACCCGCACCCGGTGATGATTGCCCGTTATCGCGATGGCGTGCCCGCCGGTGGACTTGCCCGGGCTTGCGTGAGGTGTCAAGGCATCGCTCATGTCTCGGCTCCGTGAAGGTGTGCAGTCGTGCAAACAGCAAAGCCACGGGACCAAGCCCGTGGCTTCATTATCGGTCAAACTCCCCGCGATTGTGCGGCCTCGATGCTGCATGCCGACCAGCCCCGCGTTTACTGCGTGTTCCAGTAGAACGCCGCTTTCGCCGTGCCTTTTGCCGGCACCGTCAACGCCTTCGACTGGTCGCGGTCCTTGTATGCCGCATGCACCGTGTAGCGGCCGGGGCGCAGTTTCACGAGCATGTACGGCCCGCGCGACGTGGTGCTCAGCACCTCGCCGTTGTGTGCATCGACGATTCGCACGTGGACGTCGGCCAGGTAGTCCGAGCCCGGACCCGTAAAGCGCAGTGACAGCGGCCACTGGTTCTGCGCCTGCTGCAGCGCCTTGGACTCGTCCAGACCGACGCCGCCCGAGACGAACGAAACGTCGCCTTGTTGCTGGATCTGCGGCAGACCTCCGCCGTTGGCGTTGCCTGCGCTCGTCTGGTCGGCGGTAGTCCCGCCGGTTACTTCGCTCGCCTGCTGCGCGTACGCGCCGCCCACCAGACCGAGAGTGAGCGCCACGCTGGCCGCGGCGGCTACGATCTTTCGCTGAGTGCGTTGGTTTTTCATCGATTTGCTCCTTATTGACGTCCTTATCCGGTGCCCGTCGATGGGACCGGATTCAGGATGACGCAACCGGCGTGCCACGCAGCCGCCCGGGCAGTCGGGAAACCGCTGCTTCGCACGCCCCATGCCGCCAGGCGCCTCGCTTGCAATTTCGGACGGACCAAGAAAAAGCCGGGCTGTCTGCAGTAAGTGCAAACAGACCGGCAGGGGTTACTTCATATGTTGCGCGCGATGTGACGCGAAATCGGGACGCCAGGCGGGCCGCCGGTCAACCCAGGTCGACCGGCACGAAAATCTGTGCGTTGTCCCGCTGGATCAGCAAAGCGATGCTATTACCCGCGCCGGAGATCATCTGCTTTAACTGGTCGACGCTCGTCACCGGCCGGCCATTGACCGCGAGAATCACGTCGCCCGGCTGGATGCCCGCGCTTTCCGCCGCGCCGCCCGACTGCTGCACGAGAAGACCGTGCGAGATCGAAGCACTGCTCTTCTCTTCCGGCGTCAGCGGGCGCACGGCCACGCCGAGCCGGCCTTGTAATTGCGCCGGCTGATCGGCTTTGTCCGAGGCAAGCTTCGTATCCGACAACGAGCCGATCGTCACCTTCAGATCCTTCGTGCCCTTGTCGCGCCACACCTGCACCGTCGCCGTGCTGCCAGGAGCGAGACCCGCGATCTGCGAGGGCAGCGCCGACGAATCGCTCACCGGCTCGCCGTTCACCGAAAGAATCACGTCGCCCGGCTGCAAGCCAGCCTTCGCGGCCGGGCCGCCCGGATCGACGGAGCTGACGAGCGCGCCTTGCGGCTTTTGCATGCCGAACGAATTCGCCAGCGTCTGATTCATGCCTTGCACCGCGACGCCCAGACGCCCGCGGTTCACGTGACCGGTCTTGACGATGTCGTCCTTGACCTTGATCGCTTCATTGATCGGGATTGCGAACGAAAGCCCCTGGAAGCCGCCGGTCTGCGAGTAGATCATCGAATTGATGCCGATTACCTCGCCTTGCAGATTGAACAGCGGCCCGCCGGAGTTGCCCGGATTCACCGGCACGTCGGTCTGAATGAACGGCGTGTAGTTCTCGTTCGGCAGCGAACGCGACTTCGCGCTGATGATGCCCGAGGTCACCGTATTGTCGAAACCGTACGGCGAGCCGATCGCCACGACCCACTGGCCGACCTTGCTCTGGCGCGGGTCGCCGATCTTCACGGTCGGCAGATTGCTTGCGTCGATCTTCAGCACCGCGACGTCGGACTGCTTGTCGGCGCCGACTACTTTTGCCTTGAATTCGCGCTTGTCGGTGAGCTTCACCGTGACAATGTTTGCGCCGTCCACCACATGCGCGTTGGTCAGGATATAGCCGTCGCTGCTGACGATAAACCCGGAACCGAGGCTCGCGCTCGGCTGGTCGGGTGCATCGCCGCCGTCGCCGCCCTGCATGCCCGGCATGCCGCCGAAAAAGTGTTTGTAGAACTGGTAGAACGGATCGCTAGGATCGATCGGCAACTGATTGCCGCCGCCCGCGCCGCCGTTGCCGCGCAAAGCCGTGCGCTTGACGACATGCTTCGCGCTGATGTTGACGACGGCCGGCCCGTACGTTTCGACGAGACCGGAGAAATCGGGAATGCCGGTTTTCGCGGCGGCTTCGGCGGGCATCATCGCGGCTTGCGCCGGCGTGATGACCTGCGGCGCGGGCACATCGCGATGGCCCGCCACATAGCCGGCGGACAGCGCCACGGCGACAGCCGCTGCAACAGCGCTGCGGGACAAGGTTTTCGCGTTCATCGTGTACTCCTGACTGGAGAAAGAAACTCGGATGTCAGGAAGCGTACGGGGCATCGCTTAAAAGAGTCTTAAGCAGCGACAGATCGTGTTTAAGCCTTGTTTCAGGCATTTTTCGTCGTCAAGCGAATTGAAAGCTCACGCTCAGAAACGCACGGTGACCTGCAAGCCGCCCGCCGGCGATTCGTCGAGCGACACCGCCGCGTGATGTTGCGTAGCGATGCGGCGCACGATCGCAAGGCCGAGTCCGCTGCCGGCCACGTCGGTACGCATGCGATTTTCGCCCGCCCCCGCGCGGTAAAAGCGGTCGAACACGCGCTCGCGCTCGGCCGGCTCGATGCCCGGTCCGCTGTCGGCGATACGCACGAGTGGATGACCACCTTCAACATGCAGACTCACATCGACGCGCCCGCCTCGAGGCGTGTACTTGGTCGCGTTATCGACGAGATTGTTGAACATCACGCGCAGCGACTCGGGATCGCCGATCACGGTGGCCGCCTCGCTCGCCTCGATGCCGAGATCGACGCCGCGATCCTGAGCAAGCGGCGCATATGCCAGCACGCAGTCTTGCAGCAACGCGCGCAAGTCGACGGCATCGGTCGCGGCGAGGCCGTCGGGTTCCGAGCGCGCGAGCGCGAGCAGTTGCTCGGCAAGACGTGTCGCGCGGGTCACGCCCGCTTGCAGATCGGCAAGCGCTTCGCTGCGCGCCGCGTCGTCTTTTGCGCGCGCCACCAGTTGCGATTGAATCTGGACCGCGGCAAGCGGCGTGCGCAACTCATGCGCGGCATCGGCGACGAACGCCTTCTGGATGTCGAGCGCGGTGGCGAGCCGTTGCAACAGGCCGTTCAGCGCGCGCACGAGCGGCTGCACTTCTAGCGGCAAGCGCTGATCGGGCAACGGATCGAGCGCCTCCGGATGACGTGTGTCGAGCGCGCTCGTC
This sequence comes from Paraburkholderia dilworthii, assembly GCF_000472525.1. GTDB lineage: Bacteria > Pseudomonadota > Gammaproteobacteria > Burkholderiales > Burkholderiaceae > Paraburkholderia > Paraburkholderia dilworthii. The sequence goes on along the minus strand of NZ_AWZT01000011.1, from coordinate 147,110 downwards.
ACGCGCCGCAAAGGTCGCAACCCGCGTCCGATGATCACCCACACTGCAAGCCCGAGCGCCGGCAGCAGCACGATCAACGGCCACAACGTGCGTAATGCGACGTCGGCGGCGAGGCGGTTGCGCACGGACAGCGGCTGCGCCAACTGCACGACGTTATCGCCGACGATCGCACCGTACACGCGCCAGTCGCCGCGATCAGTATGCTCGGTCGAGAAGCCGAGTTCGGCGCGCGGCGCGAGCGGCGCGCGCGGCCGCGAGTAGTACATGAGCACGCCGTTGCGATTCCAGATTTGCAGCACGATGCCTTCGTCGCCGGTATCGCGCGAGCCGAGCACTTGTGAGAACGGTTCGGACGGCAGCGCCGCCGCGATCTGCTCCAGCTGGTAATCGAACAGTTCGTTGGCTTCGGCAAGGGCCTGGCGGTAAATCAGCCAGCCCGCGATGCCGACGCCGAGCAGCACGAGCGCGAGCAGCCACACCAGCAATTGACGGCGAATCGATCGCATGGGCTCAGGCTTCCTTCGCGATCATGTAGCCGAGGCCGCGGACATTACGGATGAGGTCCGCGCCGAGCTTCTTGCGCAGCGCGTGAATGTAGACCTCGACGGTATTACTGCCGATTTCCTCGCCCCAGCCGTACATTTTTTCTTCCAGCTGACTCTTCGAAAGCACCGCGCCCGGCCGCGCGAGCAGCGCTTCGAGCAGCGCAAACTCGCGCGCCGACAAGGCGACCGGCGCGCCGTCGAGCGTGACCTGATGCGAAGCCGGATCGAGCGTGAGGTTGCCGTGGCGGATCGTCGAATCGCTGCGGCCGGATTGACGGCGGATCAGCGCCCGCATGCGCGCGCCGAGTTCGTCGAGATCGAATGGCTTGACGAGATAATCGTCAGCGCCGGCATCGAGGCCCTTCACGCGGTCGGCCACCGCGTCGCGCGCCGTGACGATCAGCACCGGCAATGCGTGGCCCCGCGCGCGCAGCGTGCGCAATACGTCGAGGCCGTCGCGCCTGGGCAGGCCGAGGTCTAGCAGCACGAGGTCATAAGGCTGACTGCCCGCCGCGCTGAGCGCCGCTTCGCCGTCTTCCACCCAGTCGACCGCGAAGCCTTCGCCGCGCAGCGCCTTGCGCACGCCCTCGGCGATCATCCGGTCGTCTTCGACTAGCAAGATGCGCATGGTCACGTTTCCTCAACATTCGATGATGCCGCATTCTAGCGCTCGCCCCGACATGCGCACCCTGTGACGCTTTTTTCACCGCAGGCCGACGGCATGTCACTACAATGGGCGCTTTGCGTCGCGTGGCGGTTTCAAAGGTTTAGCTCACCGTGGTACGCGAGCTATTCGTGCTGCGTCGGTTGAGTCGGTGCTGCGTCGAGTTCCGCTGCGCGCCAGCACGAACGGCCAACGCCGCATGAGCAGCGGCGCATCATGCAACCGCTCTGCGCACCTTCGCGCCATGCTTCTTCACGTTTTGAATTGCCGCGTGCTCCACGCCCTGACATTTTGCTTTCTCGCCCGTCCATGACGCACGCTTTCCTGTCTTTCGCCGCACGCTATCTTCGTCATGCAACGCTGCGCTCAAATTTGACGTCCGCTTTCACCGCATCGTTCTTTGCCTCCGCTGTTTTCGTGTCGCCGCGCCGCCTGGCGCCGCGCGCGGGCGCGTCGCTGCTCATCTGCGCGGCGCTCGCCGGCGGCACGTCGCTGCCGCTTGCCGCACAGGCGCGCGTCAGGACGACACATCCGAGCGTCAACGTCAGCACCGTGCTGCCGCAATCGGTGATGATCGGCTTGCAGCGCGCGCACGTGCCGTTGTCGTCGATCAGCGTGGTCGTCGAAAAAGTCGGCGACCGCACGCCCATCGTCGCGCTGAACGCAGGCAAGCCGATGATGCCCGCCTCGACGATGAAGCTCGTCACCACTTACTCCGGTCTGTCGATTCTGGGCCCCGACTACCGCTGGCGCACCAACGCCTACGCCGACGGCACAGTCGACGCCAACGGCGTGCTGCACGGCAATCTCTACATTCAAGGCACGGGCGACCCCAAGCTCGTGCCCGAGGAACTGATCGACCTGGTGCAGAAGATCCACAAAGCGGGGATTCGCGGCATCGACGGCACGCTCGTGCTCGACAAGCGCTACTTCGATCCGTCGACGCGCGATCTGCCGCCGTTCGACGACGACGCGAGCGCGCCGTACAACGTCGGCCCCGATCCGCTGCTGTACGCATTCAAATCGCTGTCGTTCACGCTGACGCCGTCATCGGACGGCACGGTGGCGATCGACGTGCTGCCCGCCCTCGCGCAGTTGCAGATCGACAATCAGATGCGCGCGGTCAACGGCCCGTGCCGCGGCGATGCCGCAGCCGTATCGCCCACCGTCACGGCGACGCCGAGCGGCACCGTCGTCGCCTCGTTCGCAGGCGACTATTCGGTGCGCTGCGGCCCGCGCACGGTCAACGTCGCCGTGCTCGATCACTCGGCGTTCTTCGCGGGCGGCTTCCTTGCTCTGTGGCAGCAGACGGGCGGCACCTTCAGCGGCGCGACGCGCGAAGGCGCGGTGCCGCTCGGCGCAAAACTGGTGGCCACGCATCAGGGGCCGGTGCTGTCGGACATCGTTCGCGACATCAACAAGTTCAGCAACAACACGATGGCGCGCAACCTGTTTCTGTCGATCGGCGCGGCAGAAGAAAAGGCGCCGGCGACACCCGCCAAGTCGGCTCGCGCAATCGAGGCCTTCCTGCGGCGCGACAGCATCGACATGGAATATCTGACGCTCGACAACGGCTCGGGCCTCTCGCGCGACGAGCACATCACCGCGCTGTCGCTCGCCGACCTGCTGCAACGCGCCAATGCGAGTCCGGTCGCCCAGGTGTTCGTGCAGTCTCTGCCGATCGCGGGAGTCGACGGCACCATGCGCAACCGCCTGACCAACCAGGGCGCAGGCGGCAACGCACAGATCAAGACCGGCACGTTGCGCGACGTGCGGGCGATCGCGGGCTACGTGGCCTCGGCGGACGGCAACAGCTATGTCGTGGTGAGCTTCATCAACGATCCGCATTCCGAAGCCGCGCGCGCCGCGCACGACGCGCTGCTTGAATGGGTGTATCAAGGACCGACCGCGGGCTTTAGCAAAGTGTCGGCGTCTGCCGCCGAACCAGCCAGCGTGACCCCGCGCGGCAAGCCCAGGAAAAACCCGCGCAAGCGCGGCGCCCATTGAGGATTCCTTCTAGCGAAGGCGGCGCGCGCTAAGACCTTAAGCGTGTACGCTGTCGGGCAGTGTTCGACACGCGCGGCACGCTCGCACAGCAACACGACAAAACACCGCGGCATGGCACGCGGCGACAAGGGACCACGGAGGAAGACACCATGCAATTCGATGCCGAATTGCTGCTGCTCGCCCTGGCGCCAGTCTTTCTCGCATGTATCGGCTGGGAGGCGTGGCATCTGCGGCGAACGCGCCCCGGCGCGCAGCTCTACAGCTGGCGCGACACGCTGTGCAATGCAGCGCTCGCGCTCATGCAGCAAGCCGCCGACAAGCTCGCGTGGCTCGCCATCGTCCCCGTCTATGCGTTTTTCTACGACAACTACCGCGTACACACCTGGCGCGCGGGCTGGCTCTCGTTTGCTGTGCTGTTCGTCGCGCAGGATCTGCTGTACTACGTGTTCCACCGTTGCAGCCATCGCGTGCGCTGGCTGTGGGCCGCGCATGTCGTGCATCACTCGTCGGAGCGGATGAATTTTTCGACCGCGTTCCGTCAGAGCCTGATGTATCCGGTCGCGGGCATGTGGCTCTTCTGGATTCCGCTTGCCGTGCTCGGCTTTCCGCCGAAGCAGATTGTCGCGATCGTGCTGATCAACCTGGGTTTCCAGTTTTTCGTGCATACGCAGGTGATCGGTAAATTCGGCGGCAAGCTCGGCTGGCTCGAGTACGCGTTCAACACGCCGTCCATTCATCGCGTGCATCATGCGCGCAACGACCGCTATATCGACCGCAACTATGCCGGCGTGCTCGTGATCTGGGACCGGCTCTTCGGCAGCTACGTCGACGAAGATCCGCGCGAGCCGCCGGAGTACGGCATCGTCGAGCCGCTCCATACCTATAACCCGCTGAAGGCGACGTTCCACGAATGGGCGTCGATGGCGCGCGACTTCGCGAGCGTGCGCGGCGTGCGCAACAAGTTGCGCGCACTGTTCGCACCGCCCGCATGGGCCGCCGATTATCACGCGCGCCGCGGGGCCGGCTCAACGGCCGCGCATGCGCAAGCCAGCATCAACGACAACAACGACATGGCCGCGTTTTCCGCAAGACGCAGACCGTAGAAGATTCTGTAAGCTGTCGTCACGCCGCCGACGCGGCGGACGCGGCCTGCAATATATGGCGCAAGGGCCAAACATACGAGGAGATGTAGCCAACATGAAGCAAACAGCATCGAGGAAACATTGGTTGCGCGTCACGCAGACTGCCATCGCGAGCACGGCGTTCACGCTGCTCGCCGCTTGTGGCGGTGGCGGCGGCGACAACAACAACGCCAGCAACACACCTGCGGGCGGCGTCAAATTGCAGGTTGTGTCGTTCGGCGACAGCCTGTCGGACGTCGGCACGTATGCGCCGGTGATTCAGGCGAGCTTCGGCGGCGGCCGCTTCACGACCAATCCGGGTGAAGTGTGGACGCAGAAAGTGGCCGAGTATTACGGCGACACCCTGAAGCCGGCGTACCTGGGCGGCTTCGGCCAGCCGCTGGTCGCGGCGGGCGGCTACGGTTATGCGCAGGGCGGCTCGGACGTCGTCAACGCTCAAGGCAAAGGTTGGGCACCGAATAACATGGCGGCCACGACGGTGCCGATCGTAAGTCAGGTCGCGAACTACCTCGGCTCCCACACGAGCTTCAACTCGAACCAGCTCGTGCTCGTGAACGGCGGCGCGAACGACATCTTCCAGTTCGCGGAAAACACCGCAAACCTGACAGCGCTCGGCACCGCGCTACAGACGCAATACCCGTTGCTGGTGCAAGCGGGCCAGTTGCCGAACACGCAGGCAGGCCAGGTCGCGTTTATCGTCGGCTACCTGCAACAGCTGGCTAACCCGCAGGTCGCCCAAGCCGCTGCCCAGCTGGCCGCGCAAGTCAAGACGATTGTCGGCGCGGGTGCGACCCACGTGGTGGTGTCGACGGTGCCGGACATCGGCAATACGCCGCTCGGCGTCGCAGCCAACGCGAAGACGCCGGGTTCGGCCGCGCTGCTGTCGGGAATCGCCGCCGCGTATAACTATCTCTTCGTTCAGAACCTCACGGCCCTCGGCCTCGTAGGTACGGGCAAAGTGATCGTGGTCGACGCGTTCGCGTGGCAGGATCAGCAGTTGCCGAACTACAAGGCGCTCGGCTTCACGGTGTCCAACACCGACACAGCGTGTAACCTGAGCGCGATGCAGGCCAACGCAACGGCTTACGCCCGGGCCAATCCGGCCGCAACCAACGGCCTGACTCCGGAGCAGTACGGCAGCCAGTTCGCCTCTTCGCTCTTCTGCTCGCCGCAAACCTACACGGTGGCCGGCGCCGACCAGACTTACATGTTCGCGGACACGGTCCACCCGAGCACGCACATGCACGCGTTGTTCGCGCAGTACGTCCAGCAGCAGATCGCGGCTACCGGGCTCGGTAAATAAGCGGAGTTCAAAAGACCGCGCGTGACGCGGTCTTTTGCTGCGAAGGACGGAATGAAAAACGCCTGGCCCATCGATTCTGTCGATTGCGGCTAGGCGTTTTTTTGTTGGGCGCTTGCCCGGCACCCCGAAGCACGTCGCGGGGAGCGAGCGCTCAGGCGTGGCTTTGCGCTTCGAAAGCGGCAGCGGCGCGGCCCAGACGGTCATTGACCGCAATCCATTCGATCGTGTCCGGCAACTTCTCGATCAATATGCGCGTGACGTTGGCACGATCGAGCGCTCTCAGCAAGCCGTACAGTTCGCGTGCATACACATGCGGATCTTCGGGGGCCGCAATGAAATGCACGCCTTCTGCGTCGGCCCAATGTCCGGCGCGGGAAGCACGCGCGACCAGCGCGACGCGCTCGCCTGGTTCCCGAGCGGCCAGCAACGGTTCGAGTGCGGTGAATGGCAACAGGGCCAACGGGGTGCGAGGCGCGTAATGCGCCTTCAACGTGCCCGACGCACGCGGCGCGGTTGCGTCCGAGCCGTCGGGAAGGCGCGGCGCTTCACCGAGCACGTCGGCGATATCTTGCGGCGTGACGCGGCCTGGCCGCAGCAGCGCCGGAAAGCCGCGCGACAGATCGACAATGGTCGATTCGATGCCGACGTCGGACGCGCCGCCGTCGAGCACATGAATCGCGCTGCCGAACTCCTCGCGAACATGCTGCGCGGTGGTCGGACTTACGTGCCCAAACCGGTTCGCGGACGGCGCCGCGACGCCGCCATGTCCGTCGCGCAACGTGCTGAACGCCTCGAGCAACGCTTGCGCCACCGGATGCGACGGACAGCGCAGCCCAACGGAGTCCTGCCCGCCGCTAACCGCCGACGGTATGCGCGCTGCACGCTTCAGGATCAACGTAAGCGGCCCAGGCCAGAACGCGTCGATCAGACGCTGCGCCTCTTGCGGCAAATGCTCGACCCAGTAGTTCGGATCGCCCTGCGGCGCCAGATGCACGATCACCGGATGATTCGCCGGACGGCCCTTCGCCGCATAGATGCGCGCGACCGCGTCCGGGTTCTCCGCGTCGCCGCCGAGGCCGTAGACCGTCTCCGTGGGAAACGCGACGAGACCGCCCGCGTCAAGCAGCGCCGCCGCGTGCTCGATCTGGGCGGCGCTGACAGGCAGCGCATTTTCGGCGGCTTCGCCAGGTCCGGCGGGNTTCTGCTGATCGGGCATGGCGCGCGCGTCAGCTCGTGGCGATATGCAAGAGCCGCGCACAATCGCGCGCCGCCGTGCGGGCTTCTTCGAGCGTCGCGGCCGTGAAGTTCACGTGGCCCATCTTGCGGCCGCAACGCGCCTCTTCCTTGCCGTACAGATGCAGACGCGCCGCCGGCATCGCCGCGACCTCGTGCCAGGGCGGCGTGACCGACGCGCCCTTCGGGCCGTTCGGGAACCACACGTCGCCGAGAATGTTCAGCATGACTGCCGGCGAATGCTGACGCGCGTCGCCAAGCGGCATGCCGGTCATGGCGCGCACCTGCTGTTCGAACTGGCTGGTCGCGCAGGCGTCGACGGTGTAATGCCCGGAGTTGTGCGGACGCGGCGCCATTTCATTGGCGACGAGCGAGCCGTCTTCGAGAATGAAGAATTCGACGCACAGCACGCCGACATAACCGAGCTTGTCGGCGATTTGCAGCGCGGCCTGCTGCGCCTGCTCGACGAGCGTCGGGCTCGCGTCCGGCGCCGGAACGATGGTGTGCGACAGCACGCCGTCGCGATGGGTGTTCTGCGCGAGCGGGTACACAACGGACGCGCCGTTGGCCGCGCGTGCGATCAGCGCGGAGACTTCGAACTTGAGCGGCAAACGCTTTTCCAGCACGCACGGCACGCCAGCGAGCGATGCATGCGCCTCGCGCACTTCCTCGGCGTTGCGTACGCGAATCTGGCCTTTGCCGTCGTAGCCCATGCGGGCTGTTTTGAGGATGCCGGGCAGCACGGCTTCGAGCTTCGCATCGTCGATTGCGGCGAGCGCGTCCGACGATTCAATCACGACATGCGGCGCGACCGTCACGCCCGACGACGCGATAAAGCGCTTTTCGGCGATGCGATCCTGGGCCACGGCGACGCAACGGCCGGCCGGGCTCACGAAGGTGGTCTTCGCGAGAAAGTCGAGGCTCGCGGCCGGCACGTTCTCGAATTCGGTCGACACCGCCGCGCACAGCCGCGCCAGTTCGGTCAGCGACGCTTCGTCGTCATATGCGGCGCGCAGGTGGCGGTCGGCGACCGAGCCCGCCGGACTGTTTTCGTCCGGATCGAGCACGGCGACGCGGTAGCCCATTGCCTGAGCGGCAAAGCAGAACATGCGGCCGAGCTGGCCGCCACCGACCATGCCAAGCCATGCGCCGGGCAGAATCGGTGAAACCGGTGTGTTGTCTGGATTCATCTTAGTGGTCGGTCGCGGCCGGGGCTCGCCTGCGGTTATACAACTGCTGCAATTTCTGCAACTCCCGCAAGGGCAAGCGTCCGGCCGGTAGGTCAGACAGTGGTCGTGCTGGTATCAATCAACTGTCAATCAGGTCCGTTTGCGAGCTCGTGCGTTAGCTCGTGTGTGAGCTCGTTTTTCGGTCCGTTTGTTGGTGCGTTTGGTGGTCCGTTTGTTGGTGCGTTTGTCCGTGCGTTCGTCGGGCCTTCATGGTCTTTCATTGGCGCGTGATCGGCCCGCGCGTGAGCCATCAGTCAGCCCACGCGTTCACAGCGCCGGCAACACCATCGCATGCGCCGCCTCGTTCTGGCGCACGCGAAATGCCGCGAGCTTCTCTGCATATTCAGCGCTCGTGCCGCTCAGAATCGACACAGCGAACAGCGCCGCATTCGCCGCGCCCGCTTCGCCGATCGCAAACGTCGCGACGGGCACGCCCTTGGGCATCTGCACGATCGAATGCAACGAATCGACGCCCTTCAGATATTTGCTCGCCACCGGCACGCCGAGCACCGGCACCGTGGTCTTGGCCGCCAGCATGCCCGGCAGATGCGCCGCGCCGCCCGCGCCCGCGATGATCGCGCGGATACCGCGTTCACGCGCGCTTTCAGCATAGGCGAACATTTCGTCCGGCATGCGGTGCGCGGAGACCACCTTCGCCTCGTACGGCACGCCGAATTCCTGCAGAATCGCCACGGCGTTTTTCATTACTTCCCAGTCGGAACTGGAGCCCATCAGCACGCCGATAACTGGCGCGCCATGCGTATGGGCGGTCTGTGCTTCACTCATCTTGCGGCTTCCTTTTCTCGAACGGCGCGGATCTGATCAGGCGAGCTTGTGCCCGGTCAGGCGTTCGAGCGCTTCCTGGTACTTCTCGCCCGTCTTCTGGACTACGTCGTCCGGCAGCTTCGGAGCGGGCGGCTCTTTCGCCCAGTCCTGCGTTTCGAGCCAGTCGCGCACGAACTGCTTGTCGAACGACGGCGGATTGGTGCCGACCTGATACTGGTCGGCCGGCCAGAAGCGCGACGAATCGGCGGTAAGCGCCTCGTCCATCAGATACAGCTTGCCGTGATTGTCCAGACCGAATTCGAACTTCGTATCCGCGATGATGATGCCGCGCGTGGCCGCGTAATCCGCAGCTTCCTTGTACAGCCTGATCGAGATGTCGCGAATCGTGGCCGACAGTTCGGTGCCGATGCGGCGTTCCATCTCGTTGTAGGTGATGTTTTCGTCGTGATGGCCCATTTCGGCCTTGGCTGCCGGAGTGAAGATCGGCTCGGGCAACTTCTGCGCGTTTTGCAGACCCGGCGGCAATTCGACGCCGCACACCGAACCAGTGGCCTGGTAGTCTTTCCAGCCGCTGCCGGCCAGATAGCCTCGCACCACGGCTTCCACGAGGATCGGCTCGAGACGCTTCACGACCACCGCGCGGCCCTTGACCTGCTCGACCTCGTCCGCCGCCACGACAGATTCAGGCGCCACGCCCGTCAGGTGATTCGGCACCACGTGCTTCAGCTTCTCGAACCAAAAATTCGCCATTTCGTTGAGCACGCGTCCCTTATTCGGAATCGGCTCGCCCATGATGACGTCGAACGCCGACAGACGGTCGGTTGTCACGATCAGCAACTGGTCGTTGCCCACCGCATAGTTGTCGCGGACTTTACCGCGGCCGAGCAGCGGCAGCGAGCGGAGCGTGGATTCGTAAAGGGTAGACATCGTCGTGGTTCGCTAAAAGTGAGGCAAAAGTGTGACCGGAACAAAAGGGAAACGCCGTTCCCCGGATGATGCGGGAACGGCGATCTAACGACAACCTGGCCAAACGGCCAGGTACAGACTCAAACGCTGACGCAAATACCGCTTAACGAACGACTTGTGCGAGTTCGCCCGACTTGTACTTCTCCGCGATTTTATCAAGCGAAACCGGCTTGATCTTGCCGGCCTGGCCTTCGCAGCCGAATTGCGTGTAACGCTCGATGCAAATCTTCATCGCGGCTTCACGCGCCGGCTTCAGATAATCGCGCGGATCGAACTTGCCCGGATTGGTCGCCATGTAGCGGCGGATCGCGCCGGTGATCGCGAGGCGCAGGTCCGTATCGATATTGACCTTGCGCACGCCGTGCTTGATGCCTTCCTGGATTTCCTCGACCGGCACGCCGTAGGTTTCCTTCATGTCGCCGCCGAATTCGCGGATTTCCGCGAGCAGTTCCTGCGGCACCGACGACGAACCGTGCATCACCAGGTGCGTGTTCGGAATGCGCTGGTGAATTTCCTTGATGCGCTGGATCGACAGAATGTCGCCCGTCGGCTTCTTGCTGAACTTGTACGCGCCGTGCGACGTGCCTATCGCGATCGCCAACGCGTCGCATTGCGTCAGCTTGACGAAGTCGGCGGCCTGCTCCGGATCGGTCAGCAGCTGCTCGCGCGTCATCGTGCCTTCCGCGCCGTGGCCGTCTTCCTTGTCGCCCTTCATGGTTTCCAGCGAACCCAGCACGCCCAGTTCCGCTTCGACCGTCACGCCGATCGAGTGCGCGGCCTCGACCACCTTGCGCGACACCTCGACGTTGTACTCGTAAGAAGCGACAGTCTTGCCGTCGGCTTCCAGCGAGCCGTCCATCATCACGCTGGTGAAGCCGCTGCGGATCGCTGCCATGCAGACCGCCGGCGACTGGCCGTGGTCCTGGTGCATCACGACCGGAATGTGCGGATAGGACTCGACCGCCGCTTCGATCAGATGACGCAGGAACGCTTCGCCCGCGTACTTACGGGCACCGGCCGAAGCCTGCATGATGACCGGTGCGTTGACCTTGTCGGCCGCCGCCATGATCGCCTGCACCTGCTCCAGGTTGTTCACGTTGAATGCCGGAAGCCCGTAGCCGTTTTCAGCGGCATGGTCCAGCAGTTGACGCATTGATACGAGAGGCATGCTGTAACTCCTTAGATTGAAACGAATTCTTTGCCGCCGGCATCTTGTGGGCGATCTTCTCGCGAAGCAAGCCGCATACCCCGCAGGCACCGTCGCTAAAGTGCGGGGCGTTCCTTCAAGCCACGCGCGCAAGCTGAGCCGGTGCGCCGCCTCTCGCGGGGCATGACAGCCAGGTTCGCTCAATCAAGCCTGTGCCGGTCGAGCAGTCTGCTGTCGACCACAGTGGGCGCTTTGCGCCGTACTCTGGTCCCATGCAAAGCAGTTACTCCGGTCTCATGCAAAAAAAGTTGTCGACCGAGGTCGGCAAAAGCCCCTGCCCCGGTCGCATGCAACGCCGTCGCTGCAGGTCAATACGGCTCGCCGACCCGCACGATCTTCAGCGTGTTCGTGCCGCCCGCCTGCCCCATCGGCTCGCCGACGGTCAGCACGACCATGTCGCCACGCGACGCATAACCCTTGCCGACCACCGTCTCCAACGCCTGTTGCAACGCCGTGTCGCGGTCGGTGTTGGTGTCGAGATGCAGCGACGTCACGTTGCGGTACAGCGCCATTGCCCGCTCGCTGCCGACGCGCGGCGTGAGCGCGAAAATCGGCACGTGCGTCCAGTGACGCGACATCCACAGCGCGGTCGAACCGGATTCGGTCAACGCCACAATCGCCTTCGCGCCCAGGTGATAGGCGGTGAAGAGCGCGCCCATCGCGATCGACTGGTCGATACGCGTGAACGTGCGGTCGAGAAAATCGCGGTCCAGCTCCGACTGTTCAGACTTTTCGGCTTCGACGCAGATTGCGGCCATCGTCTCGATGGTCTGCACCGGATACTTGCCCGCCGCCGATTCCGCCGACAGCATCACCGCGTCGGTGCCGTCCAACACCGCGTTCGCGACGTCCGACACTTCGGCGCGGGTCGGCACCGGCGCGTAGATCATCGACTCCATCATCTGCGTGGCGGTGATCACGAACTTGTTCGACTCGCGCGCCATACGAATCATCCGCTTTTGCAGCGCGGGGACTGCGGCATTCCCCACTTCCACGGCCAGATCGCCGCGCGCGACCATGATGCCGTCCGATGCGTCCAGAATGCCTTGCAGCGCCGGAATGGCTTCCGCGCGCTCAATCTTGGCGATCATCTTCGGCTTGATGCCGTAAGGCGCGCCGGCGATGTTGGCCAGTTGGCGAGCCATTTCCATGTCGGTCGCGTTCTTCGGAAACGATACCGCGACAAAATCGACGCCGAGCGACATCGCCGTGCGGATGTCTTCCATGTCTTTGGCAGTCAGCGCGGGCGCGGACAGACCGCCGCCCTGGCGGTTGATGCCCTTGTTGTTCGACAGGTCGCCGCCGATCTTCACGACCGTATGAATTTCGTTGCCGATCACGCGTTGCACGTTCAGCACGATGAGGCCGTCGTTGAGCAGCAGCACGTCGCCCGGCTTCAGATCGCGCGGCAGGTCCTTGTAGTCGAGACCGGCGCGTTCCTCGTTGCCGAGTTCGCAGTCGGCGTCGAGAATGAACGGCTCGCCGGAGACGAGCGTGACCTTGCCGTTTTCGAATTTGCCGACCCGGATTTTCGGGCCTTGCAGGTCCGCCATGATGGCGACCTCGCGGCCGGCCTGGCGAGCCGCCTCGCGCACGAATTCGGCGCGCTGGCGGTGGTCGTCGGCGGTGCCGTGCGAGAAATTGAGCCGCACCACGTCGGCGCCTGCCTGAATCATTTGCAGCAGGATCTCCGGCGTGCTGGAAGCCGGTCCGATGGTAGCGACAATCTTGGTGGCGCGATGCATGAGTCTCCTCGTCTGGATAGGATCGCTGGAAAGAGCGCTGCGAGTCGGATGCGGAGGCTGCGCACCGAAGGATGCTGCCGGGGGCTGCGCGCCGGTTGAAACCAGCGTCGCTTTATGGGGTGATGCGGTATTCGAAACCGGCACGCGGGGCGCCGGCGGGGGTGCAAGCGTGACTTCGGCGTCCGGGAGTTCTGCCGGCGGCACGGCGGATTCGTGAGCTATGACGCTGGACGATTCCTCTGTGTCGCCCGCAGTGGTCGACTCCACGGGCGCGGAAGGCGGCCCGGATGCTTCTGGCTGGCCGACTGCCTGGGTGGCTTCGCCGACAGCCGCCAGCGCTGTGGCAACTGTGTCGGCAAGCGCGGATTCCTGCGCCGCCGTTGCGGCGTCGGAGCGCGCTGCACGCTCCCCTGCCGCTGCTGCCGCGGTGTCGCGCGGCTTGCCGCGCTGACCGTTCGCTTTTGCAGACTTCGCCGTGGGGGAGCGCGTCGCCACGTTAAGCCCGCGATTCCAGAACTTCGACCGCCGGCAGCTTTTTGCCTTCGAGGAACTCGAGGAAGGCGCCGCCGCCCGTTGAGATATAGCTGACCTTGTCGTGGATGCCGTACTTGGCGATCGCAGCAAGCGTATCGCCGCCGCCCGCAATCGAGAACGCGGACGATCTCGCGATCGCGTCAGCCAGCGTCTTCGTGCCGTTGCCGAACTGATCGAATTCGAACACGCCGACCGGACCGTTCCACACGATGGTGCCGGCCTTTTCCAGTTGCGCGGCGAGCACCTTCGAGGTTTCCGGTCCGATGTCGAGGATCAGATCGTCGTCTTCCACATCGGCGACGGCCTTGATTTCAGCCTTGGCGGTCGGCGAAAACTCCTTGGCCGTCACAACGTCGGTCGGAATCGGCACCGAGGCGCCGCGCGCTTTCGCCGCGTCGATGATGGCTTTGGCTTCGTTCACCAGATCCGCTTCCGCCAGCGACCTGCCGATCTTCAGGCCCGCGGCCAGCATGAACGTATTGGCGATGCCGCCGCCCACGATCAGCTGATCGACCTTCTCTGCCAGCGACTTCAGAATGGTGAGCTTGGTCGACACCTTCGAACCCGCGACGATTGCCACCAGCGGACGCTTCGGCGCGCCGAGCGCCTTGCCGAGCGCTTCAAGCTCGGCGGCCAGCAGCGGGCCGGCGCAAGCCAACGGCGCATATTTCGCGATGCCGTGCGTGGTCGCTTCAGCGCGGTGCGCGGTGCCGAACGCGTCATTCACATAGATGTCGCAGAGCTTCGCCATTTTCTGCGCGAGCTCGTCGGAATCTTTCTTTTCGCCCTTGTTGACGCGGCAGTTTTCCAGCAGCACGACCTGGCCCGGCGCGACGTTCACGCCGTTTTCGACCCAGTTCGCGACGAGCGGCACGTCGCGGCCGAGCAGTTCGGCGAAACGCTTTGCGACCGGCGCGAGCGAATCTTCCGGCTTGAAATCGCCCTCGGTCGGGCGGCCTAGGTGCGACGTGACCATTACGGCCGCGCCCGCGTCGAGCGCTGCCTTGACGGCCGGCACCGACGCGCGGATGCGGGTGTCTTCGGTGATGTTGCCTTGATCGTCCTGCGGCACGTTCAGATCGGCGCGGATGAACACTCGTTTGCCGGATAGCTTGCCTTCGGCGATCAGATCGGAGAGACGCAATACCTTGTTCATGGGCTCTTGTGCATGCGAGTTGATGGGAAGGCGGCGGCGGACGGCGCACGGGGCTTTGAGCGCGGTGAACTTCAGCGCCTCGGCACGGCGGCTCCACAAAGTCGGGGGCCGGCGGCAAGGCCGCGGCACAGGCGCCAGGCATCGGCGCGGTCATCCCGGAAAGCGGCATTTTAACTTATCCGAACTGCCTTCAGACCCGCGAACGGGCGAATGTCCCGTATTCGAATGCGACGCGCCGCATGCCGCAGCGCAGCATCGGCGCAACTGGAATTACATGAAGAGACGCAATATCGTGAACACGATCATTCCGACGACGATTGTCCCAAGCATGGTGCGGCGCCACAAAAACCACCCGAGGCCCGCGAGCGTCGCGTAGAACTCGTGGTTGGACGGCGCGAACGACAGCCCTTCCGGCGTCGCCAGCACGTCGGGCAGCACCACTGCCGCCAGCGCCGCGGCGGGCGCGTAGCGCAGCATCCGCTGAACGCGCGCGGGCAAAACCGTGCGCTCGCCGCCGATTAGAAACATCGCGCGTGTCACTGCGGTGACGAAGGTCATGCCGAGAATAGCCAGCCAGACTTCGGTGGATGTCATCGGGAATCTCCCGCACCGCTGCGGATGCGCCGCAAGTCGGCGCGCTCGATCATCAGATCGGCCGCGCTGCCGGCGATGATCGCGGCGATCACCGCCAGCGGCAGCCCGAGCCGGTACGGAAGATCGAACGCGAGCAGCGAAACGATGCCCGCGATGCTGACCGCCACTAGCGTGGAGCGCGTCGCGATTGCCGCCACCATGATCGGCAGCAGCGCGAGCGTGCCGGCGAGCGCGAGCCCCCAGTTGTCGGGAATCAGGCTCGCGAGCAGGATGCCCACGATCGACGCGACCTGCCACGACAACCAGCTGCTCACCGCCATCCCCCAGAAGTACGCCTCCTTGCCGGGCACGTAGCCGGTGGGGAAGTTCTTCTTCACGAACAGCAGATAGATCACGTCGCCGTTGAAGTAGCCGAGCAGGATGCGCCGCCACATCGACAGATAGGAAAAGTGCGGCGCGAGGCCGACGCTGAAGATCACGAAACGCATATTGACCATCGCTGCGGTGAGCAGCACGGTCCAGATCGGCAGCTTGGCGGCGAGGAGCGGCAGCACCGCCAGCTGCGACGAACCGGCGTAGCACAGCAGCGACATGGCGAGCGCCTGCGGCAGCGTAAGCACGGACTTGCTCATCGCGATGCCGGTGACGAGGCCCCACGAGCAGATCGCCATGAGCGTGGGCGAATAGTCGCGCGCGCCCTCACGGAAGGCGCGGCGATCGATATCTGACAGACGAGAGAGCATGAGGCGAAAAAGCGCCGGCGCAGAAGGCCGCGATGAGGGAAATCGGCGCCAGGTCGTCGAGCACCCGCTGGCGCATCCGGATGTGAATTATGCGTGCGCCGAATTATAGCGCCGGAACTGCGTCCGAATGCCCGTTCCGTGTGCAAAAGACGCTAAAATGACGCTCTTCGCTGCACCCCACCGGAAAGCGCCGGCACATACCGGCTTTCCCGCCCCCTCGGGGGCCTGACGCAAGGCGGCGGGCCTGGGGGCTCAGATAAACACGCACCTGCTGGAGAATCGTATGTCAATGGCCGACCGCGACGGCAAGATCTGGATGGATGGCAAGCTGATCGACTGGCGCGATGCCAAGATCCACGTCCTGACCCACACGCTGCATTACGGCATGGGCGTTTTCGAAGGCGTGCGCGCCTACAAGACGGCAGACGGGGGCACCGCGATCTTCCGTTTGCAGGAACACACCAAGCGTCTCCTGAACTCGGCCAAGATTTTCCAGATGGACGTGCCGTTCGACCACGAAACGCTCGCTGCCGCGCAACGCGAAGTGGTGCGCGAAAACAAGCTCGAGTCGTGCTATCTGCGCCCCATCATCTGGGTCGGTTCGGAAAAGCTCGGCGTCTCGGCCAAGGGCAACACCATCCACGTGGCGATCGCGGCGTGGCCGTGGGGCGCTTACCTCGGTGAAGACGGGATCGCCAAGGGCATCCGCGTCAAGACTTCGTCGTTCACGCGGCATCACGTGAATGTGTCGATGGTCCGCGCGAAGGCGTCGGGCTGGTACGTGAACTCGATCCTCGCCAACCAGGAAGCCATCGCCGACGGCTACGACGAAGCGCTGCTGCTCGACGTCGACGGCTACGTGTCGGAAGGCTCGGGCGAAAACTTCTTCCTCGTGAACAACGGCAAGCTGTACACGCCGGACCTGTCGTCGTGCCTCGACGGCATCACGCGCGACACGGTCATCACGCTCGCGCGCGACATGGGCATTCCGGTGATCGAGAAGCGCATCACCCGCGACGAGGTCTACACCTGCGACGAAGCGTTCTTCACCGGCACCGCCGCAGAAGTCACGCCAATCCGCGAACTGGACAACCGCACCATCGGCGCGGGCGCGCGCGGCCCGATCACCGAGAAGCTACAGTCCGGCTTCTTCGACATCGTCAACGGCAAGAGCGAGAAGTACGCGCACTGGCTGACCAAGATCTAACGCACGCTGCGCCAACTTTCGGGCGCGTCCGTTTGACGACGGCCCGACACGGCGCACCGCACGCACCCTGCATACAACGAGAAAGTCTCATGAGCGATATCAAGGAAATGCCGCTGGTCGAACTGACGGCAAAAGACCTCCCGGCGTACTGCCCGAATCCGGCCATGCCGCGCTGGAGCGCGCATCCGCGTGTCTTTATCGACGTCACGCATGGCGAAGCGCGCTGCCCCTATTGCAGCACGCGTTACAAGCTGCGCGACGGCGAAGTGATCAAAGGCCACTGAATCCGTTCCCTGAACGCTGTTCGCCCGCGGCATCGGCTGACTGACTGATTGCCTGGGCTTGCAATGCATGCTTTCGCCGAAGGCGGCGCCGAGCGTGTTGCGCGATGCCTTGCCGGGCAGAGTCCGCAATAACGCAAGAACGCGCGCGGCAGCGAGCAGAACAGCCAACCGGACGCGTTGGCCATGAAGGCATTGCGCCGCACGGCTGACAGTCTTTTCCCTTTACTTTTACCTATCCGAAGCGCCACGCATCGCGCGCAGCGCTTCGTTTCGACACCGGACAATCACTCTGATGCGTCGCGCGTTGGTTATCGCACCGAACTGGATCGGTGACGCATTGATGGCGCAGCCGCTGTTTGCGCGCCTCGTGAAACTGCACCCCCGCATCGCGATCGACGCGGTCGCGCCCTCGTGGGTCGCGCCTGTGCTCGAACGCATGCCCGAGATTCACGACGTCTACGCGACCGACCTCGCGCACGGCAAGTTGCAAATGCTGCGCCGCTGGCAGCTCGCTAGCGACTTGCGCGACGTCGGCTACGACGCCGCGTACGTGCTGCCGAACTCGCTCAAGTCGGCGCTGATTCCGTGGATGGCGGGTATCCGGCTGCGCATCGGCTACACCGGCGAAAGCCGTTTTGGCCTGCTGAACGTGCGTCACGCGAATCCGCGCAAGGACGAGCGTCCGCCGATGGTCGGCCATTACGCCGCCCTCGCCTATGCACCCGGCGCCAAGATCCCCGACGATCTGCCGATGCCGCGGCTCGACGCCGACCCGAACGAAGCGTCGCGCGTATCGGCGCGCTTCAATCTCGATACGCGCGTGCCGCTGCTCGTGTTTTGTCCCGGCGCCGAGTACGGTCCCGCCAAGCGCTGGCCGCCCGAGCACTTCGCGGCGCTCGCGCAAATGGTCGGCCAGTCTTTCCCGTACACGCAGATCGTCGCGCTCGGCTCGCCGAAAGACGCGCCGCTTGCGCAGGCCATCGCCGACAAAGCGCCGAACGTGCGCAATCTGTGCGGACAGACGGCGCTTGGCGAAGCATGCGCGCTGATCTCGCGGGCCAATGCGGTCGTCACGAACGATTCGGGACTGATGCACGTCGCCGCCGCGCTGCGCCGACCGCTCGTGGCCGTCTACGGTTCGACCGATCCGCGCCACACGCCGCCCTTGTCGGAGCTTGCGAAGGTACAATGGCTTCATCTCGAATGCAGCCCCTGTTTTCAGCGCGAATGTCCGCTTGGTCATCTGAACTGTCTTAAGCAGTTGAGCGCTGAGCAGGTTTTCGGCGATCTGCGTGGCATGTTGCTCGCGCATCGCTGAGCCGGCTGATACTTGCACGCAACACCGCACGCCCCTGAGAGCGTCGCGTCACGTTCACGCCTTGCGGCGCGGGCATTCTGACGCTCGGGTGCGATTGTCCGGTGCGCCGGACTGTCCCGCTGACCGCTGCCCCGCAACCGCGCGCCGCGCACAAGAGACTGACGAGCCATGCCACGTTTTGCCCACATCTTCGAAGCCGCCGCCGATACCCTCAACGCCTATTACCAGGCCGTCGCCGAGGTCAATATCGACAGCCTGATGGGCTTGTGGATCGATGAAGAGTTCGTGAGTTGCATCTGCGCCGACGGTTCGCACCTGCATGGCCTCGAGAGCATCCGGACCGGCTTGCAGATCCAGTTGGAAACCGCGCCGGTCTCGATCGAACCGCTCGACATCCGCGTGTACGACAGCCTCGGCACGGTCGTTTACGCGATTGCGGAAGCGCATCGTCCGGTCGATCCGAAAGCCTTGCCTGCAATGGTCTTTACCACCTACGTGATGGTTCACGAACGCGGCGAGTGGCGCATCGCGCACATTCACGCGAGCCCGATGCCGAAT
The DNA here is from genome assembly GCF_000472525.1 of Paraburkholderia dilworthii. Taxonomy (GTDB): domain Bacteria; phylum Pseudomonadota; class Gammaproteobacteria; order Burkholderiales; family Burkholderiaceae; genus Paraburkholderia; species Paraburkholderia dilworthii. Next base: position 127,889 of record NZ_AWZT01000011.1, on the reverse strand, counting down.
GAAGCAGCCAGCCAGTTCGCCACCAAGATGCGGCACGGCCAGGGGTCGCTCCACTGACGCACGACCTGCGTCGCCATATTTTCGCTCCAAGACCGGCATGAGCACGCCTCGCAGCAAGTCCCCGTGGGGGACGACACAAGACAAACGCCCGCCCTCGGGCGCCGCGCGCGCCGAGGCCGCCGTCGAGGCGACCATCGACTTGCTCTACCGCGCGCCGCTCTGGCTGCCGAACAAGCATGTGCAGACCATCGTGCCGTCGCTGTTCGGGCGCCGGCCGGTGGTGTCGTTTCGCCGCGAGCGCTGGGATACGCCTGATGGCGATTTCATCGACCTCGACTGGGTCGTGCACGACAGCGAACCCGCCTCGGTGCTTGCAACCGACACGGCAGCCGCAACGCCCCCCGCCGACGCGCCTTTGCTCGTTCTGTTTCACGGCCTCGAAGGCAGTTCCGCATCACACTACGCATCCACGTTGATGGCGGCCGCGCGCGAGTACGGCTGGCACGGCGTGGTGCCGCACTTCCGTAGTTGCAGCGGCGCGCTGAACCGCTTGCCGCGCTTCTATCATCTGGCCGATAGCAACGAAGTCGACTGGGTCTTGCGACGCCTGCGCGCCGCGCATCAGGGGCCGATCCTGGCCGCAGGCGTGTCGCTCGGCGGCAATGTACTGTTGCACTGGCTCGGCGAACGGCGCGAGGACGCGGCGTCGGTGATCTCCGCCGCCGCCGCGATCTCCACACCCATCGACGTGCACGCTGGCGGACATGCGTTGTCGCGAGGCTTTGGCCTCGTCTATACGCGCAGCTTCCTGAAGACGCTCAAGCAGAAAGCCGCGCAGAAGCTGGTGCAGTTTCCTGGCCTCTTCGACCGAGACGCGATGCTCGCAAGCCGCACGATGTACGAGTTCGACAACGTGGTCACCGCGCCGCTGCACGGCTTTCGCAATACCGACGAGTACTGGAGCGTGGCGACCACGCGGCCGTTGCTGCCGCACATTCAGGTGCCCACGCTCGTGCTGAACGCGCGCAACGATCCGTTTCTGCCGGCCGAGGCGTTGCCGTCGCGGCATGAGGTGTCGGCGGCGGTGGAGCTCGACCAGCCGAGGCACGGCGGCCATGCCGGCTTCATGACCGGACCGTTTCCGGGCCGCATCGACTGGCTGTCGCGACGCGTGTTCGGCTATCTGGAGCAGCACGTCGATCATGGATGACATCGTCAGGCAGGCTTTGGCCAAGTGGCCAAACGTACCGAGTTGCACCGGCTGGCTGATGCTCGACCGGCGCGGCAACTGGCGCATGCGCGACGAGGCCGCGCAGGCAAGCGGCTCGCCCGGTGTGCCGATCCGGCATGAGGCGTTGCTCGGCTTCATCAACCGGAATTACGAGTGCGATGAACGCGGACAGTGGTTCTTTCAGAACGGACCGCAGCGCGTGTATGTCGAACTGGGCTACACGCCTTGGGTCGTGCGTTTGTCGGTCGAGGCCGGCGGCATGCTTGCGTTGAAAGACCAGGCGGGCAACAATTTGGAACCGTCGGCCGTATTCGCCGACGACGAGGGCGGCATTCTGTTCGCCGATGCGTCCACGCCGCCGAGGGTCGCCGTGTTGCACGATCACGATCTGGAAGTTTTCGCTGATCACGCAGCACTCGCCGACGATTCGCTGAGCGGCGAATTTCGCTGGAACGACGGCGTGAAGTTGCCGTTGGAGCCGGTGCGTCGGGCGGATATCGCTTCGCGCTTCCGGTTTGTGCAAAGTCCCGCGGCAAATACTTGAGACTGCAGCCGCAGGGCAATGTCTCGAACAAACGTTTCCGGCATTGGATTAACCGTCGCGCTTCCACCCTGCATGCGCGGCGCGGTGTCGCTCAACCCCGCCCCTAGCTCTTCTCGTCGGGCCGCTCTTCCTTGTAGCGGTTCTCCATCTCGTGCAGCCTCGCGTCGACGGTGGCGAGATCGTAATAGCCAATCGTCTTCATGTCGCGCGCGTCCTTCAGTTGCCGGATCGCCGACGGCCACGCACCTTCGAGCGCGAACTTCTCGGCCAGCGCGCGACGGCGCGTGAGCGCGTCGCCACTGCCCGCGCTTGCCTGCGCGAGAAACAACCACCACGCGGGCTGATCGGGCTGCGCCTGCGTCTCTTTTTGCGCTAGCGCCTGGGCTTCGGTAAATCGCCGCAAGGTCAGCAACGTGCGTATGTGCATATCGATGGCGGCATTCGACTGCGGCCAGCGCTTTTGCGCGAGGTCGGCGAGACGGACAGCCTCCTCGTCGTGGCCGGCGCGCCGCTCGATGTCGGCGGCCAGCACGTCGAGGCTGGGCGAACTGCGCGCTGCGTCGCCGTCCACCTGCGCAGCGGCGGAAAACGCGGCGCGCGACGACGCGAGCGACGCCGCCGCGTCAGCGTAACGTTCGAGCAGCATCTGACCGTACGCAATGCCGTACCAGTTCGCGGCGATGTTCAGCGCGGTCCGGTCTTCGATCTCCGAGCGCATGCGCGAGATTTCGTCCGCATACTCGCTGCGGGAGCGGTCCTGCAACAGACGCGCTCGCGCTCGCACGAAACCGTATTCGGCCGCCTGATGAGGCTGCCGGTAGGGCGCGCGGCGCGCGCGGTCCTCCATGTCGGCAATCCGCTCGCCGGTCAGCGGGTGCGTGCGCGCGTACGCGGGTATGCCGGTGTCGCTCATCGCCGCACGGTCGAGCCGGCCGAAAAACGAGGTCATCGCGTAAGGATCGTAGCCGGCGCCGGCGAGCAGCAGAAAGCCGACGCGGTCAGCCTCATGCTCAGCGGAACGCGAGAAGCGCAGCTGGTTGTCGACTGCATAAGCCTGGCCGCCGATCGCAATCGCGCTGCCCAGGTCGCCGCTATGCGCGAGCACGCCCGCGAGAACGCCGAACAGCATGCCGGCCAGAGCGGCATAGGTGCTGCGCTCGCCGGCGGTGATCATCCGCGAAATATGGCGCTGCAGGACGTGGCCCATCTCGTGGCCGAGCACGGACGCGAGTTCGGACTCGGTTTGCGTGGCGACGATTAGCCCCGTGTTCACGCCGATAAAACCCCCGGGCAGCGAGAACGCGTTGATCTGCGCGTCGCGCACGGCGAACAGATCGAAATCGGGGCGATAGCCGCCGATATAGAGCGCGTTGGCCGCCGCGGCGAGCTTTGCCGCGACTGAGTTCAGGTAGTCGTGTACCAGCCAGTCATCCAGATAGTCCGGGTCACGGCGCAATTCGCGCATCACGCGTTCGCCGAGCTTGCGCTCGGCTTGCGGCGTGAGCGAACCCGAGCCACCGCTGCCGAGATCGGGTAATTGCTGCGCGACAATCGGTGCGCGCCAACCGCCGTTGGTTCCGTTGCTGGTCCCGCCGTTGCTCGCGCTGTTGGCCGCATGGTTCGCACCGCGGTTCACGCCCGAGTTGCCGGAAAAGCGGCTTTGCGCGCCGCCGTACACGCCGAATACACCTTGCGCGATGGCGGGCGGCAAAACCGGATCGGCGTACGACTCCACCGGCCCGCTCACAAGCGGCGGCTCAGCGGACTGCGATTGCGTGCCCTGCGCGACGCCGGACGCGGCCCGCGCTTGCGCGAGCGCATCGGGCGGCGCCGCGAGCGCGACGCACAGCAACGCAGCAAGAAACCGTTTCGGACGCATTGCGAGTTCGTATGACGGAGTCGAAAAGCGACGCCCGCCGCTCCGGCACAAGCGGTCTAAGATGAGCGGGCATGGCGCAATTGTAATCAGTCGTCGCGCGATTCCGGCTCGCTCGTGGAAGCCGGACGTCCGCGGCGCACTGCTATGATAGGCGCCCTCTGAAGGAGCCAACCATGCCCGAACTCACTCATTTCGACGCCGCCGGCAAGGCGCATATGGTGGACGTCGGCGGCAAGCAGGAAACCAGGCGCATTGCGATCGCGCGCGGTTCGATCCGCATGCTGCCGGAAACGTTCGCACTGATCCGCGACGGCAACGCCAAAAAGGGCGACGTGATCGGCATCGCACGGATCGCCGCGATTCAAGGCTCGAAGCGTACCGCCGATCTGATTCCGCTGTGCCATCCGCTCGCGCTGACGCGCGTCAAAGTGGATTTCGAGCTCGACGACACACTGCCCGGCGTGCATTGCACCGTGCAGGTGGAAACACTCGGCAGGACCGGAGTGGAGATGGAAGCGCTAACCGCCGTACAGGTTGGACTGCTGACCGTGTACGACATGTGCAAGGCGGTGGATCGCGGAATGACGATCACCGATGTAAAGGTGCTTGAAAAGCACGGCGGGAAGTCGGGGGATTGGGTGGCGGGCTGACTGCCCGCTCGCATCGTCCCCTTTTCGGAACATTCTCAAACGGCGGCGAGGCTCATTCCTCGTCGCTGTCGTCGTCCTGCGCGACGTCGCCCGGCGGCATGCCGTAGCGTTTGACCAGTTCCGCCTTGAAGCCGGCGAGCGTCTTCTGCTCATCGCAGAGCTGGTACAGATAACTCAATTGCGACGGCCAGTCTTTCAGTTCCTCGGCGAAAATCTTCAGTCGCTCGACTGTATCGAATGCCGCGGCCGTATCGCCGCTCAGCGCCTGCAATACCGCATAGCGACGCAGCACGGTCTCGCCCGGCAACAGCGCCATCGCCTGACGATGCATCGCAAGCTTGTGTTGCAGGTCCATCGAGTTCATCGGCAGTAACGTCGCCATTCCGTACTCGCCCCACGCGCGGAACAGGAACGACGGATCCGCGCGATATTGCTCGGCCGGACGCGAGCCGTAGTACAGCACCTCGGCGCGCGCGTAATCGCGGTACACCGGATACAGCGCGGCAATGCCGCCGAACACGATCGCCGCGAACACGCCGAACGACAGACGCGCAGGCACGAGGCGCAGCGGGCGCGTCTCCAGCAGGCCGAAGACGAACACAGCCGGCAGCAGGAAGAACATGTACTGCTGCGGATATTCCACGAGCGCATGCATGACGAGCACGCCAATCAGCGCAATGCCGAAGACACGCGCGGCGCTTTGCGGTGCGCGCACCACGCGCACGAGCCAGGTAATCAGACCGAACAGCACGATCGCGAGCCCGATCAAGCCAGTCTTTGCAAGCAGATCGATAAAGATGTCGTGCGAGTTGTTGGCAATCTCCACGCCGCCAAGCGTCTTCGCAAACTGATACTGGAAGCTCGGAAACTCGCCCCAGCCGACGCCCATCAGCGGATGCGTCCTGAACATGGTCCAGCCGTATTTCCACAACGCGAGCCGCGGCGCGATCTGGCCGGCGTCCTTGAAACGATCGGCCGCGGATTGCCCCAACTCGAGGTGATAGCGCACGTTGGCCCAGCGAATCAGCGCGTTCACGACGAAGAACAGCACCGCGAGCGCGATGGGAACAAGCCACTGACTATGGCTGCGGCGCATCTGCGGTTCGGCGCGCGTCTGCGCGAACGCCATCCAGAAGCCGGCCACGACAATCACGCCCATTTGCAGCCACGGACCGCGCGAGACAGTCAGCGCGAGTCCGACCGCGAAAATCGTCGACACCAACGCCCAGATCGCGACAGCGATCCGGCGCGTCTGCACGAGGAACAGCGCGCCCGCCATCGCGAACGCGATATAAGTGGCGAGGTGGTTCGCCTGCGCCATGTTGCCGAACGGCCGGCGCTCGATGGTCACGTTATACGCGACGACCAGCGGCGACACTCGCGCCTCGAGATGAAAAAGCTGAATGACCTGGCAGAACACCGCATAGAGACCGCCGATAATCAGCGCGGAGGCAGCCCAACGAAGTGCCGTTTCACTGAGCTTCGCGCGCGCAAAGCCGTAGCCCGCATGCGTCGCCATGAAAGCGGCGAGCAGGAAGCCGCCGCCGAGCCAGTTCATCGACGGCTGGGTAACCGGCAGCAACACCGATTGCGCGACCAGCAGCAAGCCGAACAGCAACGGCACGAGCGCCACGACGGGCGATGCAAAACCGACACGCGGCCGCGAGTTCGCGATCAGGAAGACGACGCCAGCGCCCGTCAACAGGTACAACGCGAGTGCGGTGAATTCCGCGTAGAACGTCGGGATCGGATACGTATGGTTGACGACTGCATAAGGCAGCACCAACGCGAGAGCCAACAGAAAGAGAGAAAGATAGCGCGCGAATGGGGTGGGCATCGAGTAAGCGGAGGGCGTCGGCAACCGGCGCACTATACAAAAAAATCCTTGTGCTGTGCGCCGGCCCCGCTGAAATATCCCGAAAATCAGCGATTTACGCTCGAACCACTACCGTTCGTTCGGTCATCGTGCCATCCTGCATTAAGTACGGCACTCGGGCGGTGCAAGGTTCGACGGCAACGTGGACGCCTGCGCAGGAGCCGGCCCCGCGCCCGGTGCGGGTAACGACGACGCCGTTTTACCCCCAGCGAAACATTCCCATGCGAGCGCGCCTGCCTGCACCGAACCTTTCGCCAGCGCGACGCGTGCAGTGGGCGCATCGACGTTGTCCGGCACCGACGGCACGAGCGTGATCGTGTTGGAACCGGCCGGCGCCACTCGCGTCGTGAAGGCGACGGTGATCTGACCGGTGTCGTCGTCGACCCGGATGGACTCCACGTTGCGCGTCGCGGGCGGCGACGCATAGCCGCCGCTGAACGCGTTGCCGCTCGCTGCGTTTTCCGACACAGCAAGTCTCGCCGACGCCGCGAGCGACAAGCCCTCGCCCACGCGGCTGCGCGCCAGATAGTCCTGATACGCGGGAATCGCGTAGGCCGCGATCACGCCGACAATCGCGAGCACGATCATCAGTTCGATCAGCGTGAAGCCCAGGCCGAGGCGCTGGCACGCTCGCGCGAGCGTTGCTGACCAGCGCGCTCGCGCAAAACGCGATGATGCAGCCAGTGCGGACTGAGAATAGGGGGAATAAGGCAAAGTGACGATCATCGGCAGGCTCCTGAAACGAAAAGCGCCTGCTCCACGGATCGGGAACAGGCGCTTCCATCGTAGCGAGCGGCGCTCGTGTCACACAGTCAGCCGAATGGCCAACGTTGAGCCGCACTGCCTGTTGCGCGTGGGTGGTATGAGCGCGGTGCGCTGGTGGCGAAAAAGTGGCCCGCAGGTGGCGTGTTGGCGGTGCATGGATGGCGCGTGGATGGTCCCGCTAACGGCGCATCGGACCGTGTTCATGGCCGCTTGCACGCCGCTTCGCCAACCTCTTGTGCGTGGCTCACGCCGCCGCTCGATTCGCGTTGCGGCGCTTGATCACATAACCCAGGATCACGACGAACAGCGCACCGGCGATGCTCATCCCATATTCGGCGGCCGGCGTATCGAGGACCGGCCAACGGTCTCCGGCCGGATCGTTGATGATCAGCCCGCCCGCGATCCAGCCCAGCAACGCCGCGCCGAGCGTAATCACGATCGGGAAACGGTCCAGCAGTTTGAGCACCAACTGGCTGCCCCACACGATCAAGGGAATGCTCACCACCAGACCGAAGATCACAAGCGCGAGGCGATGCTCCGGATCGGCGGCTTCGGCCGCGCCCGCAATGGCGATCACGTTGTCGAGACTCATGACCGCGTCCGCAACGATGATCGTTTTGATCGCCGAAATCAGTTTGTCGGCGGGCTTCACGTTCTCATGCGCGTCGTGCGCCGGCGCCATCAGGCGTACGCCGATCCACAGCAGCAACAGCCCGCCCGCGAACTTCAGCAACGGCACGTCGAGTAGCGCGACCGCGAACGCAATCAGGACGACACGAAGCAGGATGGCACCCGCGGTGCCCCAGAGCACGCCCTTCGTGCGCTGTGCGGGCGGCAGGTTGCGGCAGGCAAGCGCGATCACGACGGCATTGTCGCCACCCAGCAGAATGTCGATGACGATGATCTGGATGACTGCGCCCCAATGGAGCGTGGCGAGGAACTCGAACATGAGCGAAAGAATAGAAGGGGGGAACGAGATGCACGGCCAACAAAAAAGCGGAGGAGTGTTTAACTCCCCCGCTTTGGAACCGCGCGCTAACGAAAGGATCTCGTAAGCGTATCAAAAAAGGCGCCCGGACTGGGCGCCAGTTTCGATTTACAGCATGGCCTTCAGAAGACGCGCCATTTCCGACGGGTTCTTCGTGACCTTGATGCCGCAAGCGTCCATGATTTCGAGCTTCGCTTCTGCCGTATCGGCACCGCCCGAGATCAGCGCGCCGGCGTGGCCCATGCGCTTGCCCGGAGGCGCCGTCACACCAGCGATGAAGCCAACCACCGGCTTCTTCATGTTGCCCTTGATCCACTCAGCAGCATTCGCTTCGTCCGGACCGCCGATCTCGCCGATCATGATGACGGCGTCCGTATCCGGATCGTCGTTGAACATCTTCATCACGTCGATGTGCTTCAGACCGTTGATCGGGTCGCCGCCGATACCGACTGCCGACGACTGGCCGAGGCCGATCGCCGTCAACTGGCCGACTGCTTCATACGTCAGCGTGCCCGAACGCGACACGACGCCGATGCGGCCCTTGCGGTGAATGTGACCCGGCATGATGCCGATCTTCAGCTCGTCCGGCGTGATCGTGCCCGGGCAATTCGGTCCAAGCAGCAGCGTCTTGCGGTTCTCGCGACGCATACGGTCCTTGATCTCGATCATGTCGCGAACAGGAATGCCTTCCGTGATGCAGATGGCGAGATCCAGATCGGCTTCGACTGCTTCCCAGATTGCAGCAGCAGCGCCTGCCGGCGGAACGTAAATCACCGACACGGTCGCGCCCGTTTCAGCCTTGGCTTCAGCGACGCTTGCGTAGATAGGAATGCCTTCGAAGTCTTCGCCGGCACGCTTCGGGTTCACGCCTGCCACGTACGCTTCGCGGCCGTTTGCGTATTCACGGCAAGCACGCGTGTGGAACTGACCGGTTTTGCCGGTAATGCCCTGCGTGATGACCTTGGTGTCTTTGTTAATCAGAATCGACATGTATTGACCTCTGTTCGTTTGGCGTCGCGCGGTGGCGCCACTGGACGAAATGTTCTTCGCCAGCGTCGCTCACGCGCCGCCATTCGTAATCCTGGTTAATCCTGGTGAACGCGCTGTGGACTAGGCTTACGCCTTGCCCGAAGCGGCCGCGACGACCTTCTGAGCCGCTTCTTCCATGCTGTCAGCCGCGATGATCGGCAGACCGGATTCAGCGAGCATCTTCTTGCCCAGGTCTTCGTTCGTGCCCTTCATGCGCACCACGAGCGGCACCTTCAGTGACACAGCCTTCGACGCCGCGATCACGCCTTCCGCGATCACGTCGCAGCGCATGATGCCGCCGAAGATGTTGACCAGAATCGCCGTCAGGTTCGGGTTCTTCAGCATGATCTTGAACGCTTCCGTGACCTTCTCGGTCGTGGCGCCACCGCCCACGTCGAGGAAGTTCGCCGGTTCGCCGCCGAACAGCTTGATGGTGTCCATCGTTGCCATCGCGAGGCCCGCGCCGTTCACCAGACAGCCGATGTTGCCGTCGAGCGAGATGTACGCGAGATCGAACTTCGACGCTTCGACTTCAGCCGGATCTTCTTCGTCCAGATCGCGATACGCGACGATTTCCGGATGACGGAACAGTGCGTTCGAATCGAAGTTGAACTTGGCGTCGAGCGCGATGACCTTGCCGTCGCCCGTCAGGATCAGCGGGTTGATTTCGGCGAGCGATGCGTCGGTTTCCCAGAACGCCTTGTACAGGCCTTGCAGGATCGCGCGCGCTTGCGGGATAGACGCGTCGGGCACGCCAATCTTCTTCGCGAGGTCGTCAGCTTCGGCGTCCTTCAGGCCCGTCGACGGATCGACTGCGACCTTGTGGATCAGCTCGGGCGTCTTTTCCGCGACTTCTTCAACGTCCATGCCGCCTTCGCTCGATGCCATCACGACGATCTTCTGCGAAACACGATCGATCACGAGGCCGACATACAGTTCCTTCTTGATGTCTGCGCCTTCTTCGATCAACAGGCGATTCACCTTCTGGCCTTCCGGACCAGTCTGGTGCGTGACGAGCTGCATGCCGAGGATCTGGTTCGAGTATTCGCGAACCTGTTCCAGCGACTTGGCAACCTTCACGCCGCCACCCTTGCCACGGCCACCCGCATGGATCTGAGCCTTCACGACCCACACCGGGCCGCCGAGCTCTTCCGCGGCCTTGACCGCATCATCCACCGAGAAGACCGGCTTGCCGCGCGGTACCGCGACGCCGAATTTCCGCAGGATTTCCTTACCCTGGTACTCGTGAATCTTCATGCGTGATTCCCTTCAGTCTGAGAGTTGGATTGAACTTCGTTTCCGCTACCGTCCAACATGCCGGGCGCATTGCCCCTGCCTTCGTGGCGGGCCGCCCCGTTGTCTGGCGATGCCGGGCGGTCAGCTGGGCGTGGCGCATGGCCATACCAGCGCGGGTAAAACTTCTGCACTGCCTCCCCGTCGAAACGCAGCGCGTGGCAGCGTCCCAACTGGAATGGCGGTTTGTCGTTTAAAGGTTCGGCGGTACCGTCAGCCGACTCGTTTTCGGAACTGGCGCTCGCGCCTGCCGCCTTGTCACCGGTATCCCACACGTCACCGGCGAACGCCTGGATCGCGGCGGTCGGCAGGATCGCGCACAACTCGGTGAGATGCGTGCAACCAGCCGTGCCTGCCAGCACACGGGCAGCATCGCGACGGAAGTTGTGGAAAAGATTGAGCCCGATGAGGGCACGGTAGGCGGGATTGCTGGCTTGGCATAGCCCAGGATAGGGCACCCAGTCGGACGACGCCTCGGCGTCGACGACATTGAGCTTGCGATCGATGGTGATGCGAAGCCAGAGTTCATGGATCGGTTGACCATTGGGCCGGACGCCCGACGCAAGGACCACATCGCGTGGCTTTTCGTCGGTCAGGCACGCTTCCACATCCCACAGGCCATCGGCTCGCTCATAAGCTTCCGCTCTGATTGCGCGGCGATGGCGCAATTGACGGGGCACTGGCGAGGAAAGCGGCATGCGGAAAGGAAAGGCCGAATTGGAAAACGCGTGAATTTTAGCATACTGGGTATTTGAGACAGCCCGGAATGCGGCGGGACGGCCTGCGCGCCGCTCCGAGCCGGTTTTGCGATCGCAGCCGGATTGCTCGCGAGCCGCTGACAAGCACCCTGCGTGCCGCTATTCGCCGCCCCACTCTTCGTCGATGCCTTTAAGAATCTTGCCGATCGTGGCGCCCGAAAAACCGCGTGAAGCCAGAAACCGTGCCTGCTTGGCGCGCTCGGCCGGCGTCTCGGGAAGCTGGCCGAATTTCTTGCGCCACACGGCTTGGGCTCGCGCGAGTTCCGTTTCACGCAATTGAGCACTTGCCTCTTCGACGAGCGTCTGGTCGACCGAATGCTGCTTCAATTCGCCGACGATCCGGCTCGCGCCCAATCGCGACGAGCGGCGATGGATCAGGCTTTCAGTGAAGCGCGAATCGGACAGCCAGTTCTCGGCTTGTAGCGTGTCGAGCAGCGTATCGAGCGAATCGGTTTCTTCGACGAACGGCTTCAGCTTGCGCGCGAGTTCGCTGCGACTGTATTCGCGACGCGATAGATAGCCCATCGCGCGACCTTTAAGCGAACGTGCGGGACGTTGAGATTTTTTTGCTTCGTTTTGCCCGGGCTTCGCGTCGCCGGATGTGCGGCGTGAGTCGCGTGAGCGCGTGTAGGTAGGCTCGGTGGGCTGGGTAGGCTCAGTGGCTGCAGCGCTACTTTCAGTATTCTCGAAAGGATCGCAGCCGGCAGGCGGTGTTTTGAACTGCGGTGTTTTGAACTGCGTGCGCCGCGGGCGACGGCCCGCAGCGCGATCATGTGCTTCGAACGATTCGGATGGATCGAACGGATCGTTCGCGTCATTACGCGGGCCGCCCGCGTTGCGTCCGGTGTCGGACAATGGCCGGCCCTTGCGTATCACGTAGTGGTTACTCTTCTTCGCCCGTGACTTCTGCGCCTGCGCCGGTCACTGCCTCGGCCATTGCATTCACGCCCAGCGATTCGCGGATACGGTTTTCGATTTCACGAGCGATGTCCGGATTTTCGCGCAGGAATTCGCGCGCGTTGTCCTTGCCTTGGCCGATACGCTCACCGTTATAGCTGTACCACGCGCCGGCCTTGTCGACGATCTTGGCCTGCACGCCCAGGTCGATGACTTCGCCCTGACGCGAAATACCCTCGCCGTACAGGATGTCGAAAATCGCCTCGCGGAACGGTGGCGACACCTTGTTCTTGACCACCTTCACACGCGTTTCGTTACCGATCACTTCATCGTTCTTCTTGATCGAACCGATGCGGCGAATGTCCAGGCGCACCGACGCGTAGAACTTCAGCGCGTTACCACCCGTGGTGGTTTCCGGATTGCCGAACATCACGCCGATCTTCATGCGGATCTGGTTGATGAAGATCACGAGGCAGTTGGTACGCTTGATCGTGCCGGTGAGCTTGCGCAGCGCTTGCGACATCAGACGCGCTTGCAGACCCGGCAGCGAGTCGCCCATTTCGCCTTCGATTTCAGCCTTCGGCACGAGCGCCGCGACCGAGTCGATCACGATCATGTCGATCGAGCCCGAACGCACCAGCGCGTCAGCGATTTCCAACGCCTGTTCACCCGTGTCCGGTTGCGAAACCAGCAGATCGTTCACGTTCACGCCGAGCTTGCCCGCGTACTGGATGTCCAGCGCGTGTTCCGCGTCGATAAACGCTGCCGTGCCGCCAAGCTTCTGCATTTCGGCGATGACTTGCAGTGTCAGCGTGGTCTTACCCGACGACTCCGGACCGTAAATTTCGACCACGCGGCCACGCGGCAAACCACCGACGCCAAGTGCGATGTCGAGGCCGAGCGATCCCGTTGAAACGACCTGGATGTCTTCGACTACCTCACCTGCGCCGAGCCGCATGACCGACCCTTTGCCGAACTGCTTTTCGATCTGCGCGAGGGCGGCAGCGAGTGCCTTGCTCTTTTCAGCAGTCAGTCCAGCCGAGCCTTTCTTGCTTTCTTCCATGAATCGTCCTTTGCTATGATGAACGGCGTCTGAGGCAGATGTGCGGCCCACCTTTTGAAGGACAGCACACGAAACCCAGACACTGTATAAAAAAACAGTAGTTTTGGCAAGCGCGATTCTCATGCGAACGCGCATTTTTATCGTCGCGCTGCCCAACTACCCACAATAATTTCGGAGACCGCTGTGCGCCGCGGGGACACCCGAGGTGCCGGCCAAGCCTTGAGCTGGCGCACCATGCGAATTCTGATTGCCGAAGACGACAGCATACTCGCGGACGGTCTGGTTCGATCACTCCGCCAATCGGCCTATGCCGTCGATCACGTGAAGAGCGGAGTCGAGGCCGACACCGCGCTGTCCATGCAAAGTTTCGACCTGCTGATTCTCGATCTCGGCCTGCCGCGCATGTCGGGACTCGAGGTGCTGCGTCGCCTCCGCGCCCGCAATTCCAATCTGCCGGTACTGATCCTGACCGCCGCGGACAGCGTCGACGAACGCGTCAAAGGCCTCGATCTCGGCGCCGACGACTACATGGCCAAGCCGTTCGCGCTCAACGAACTCGAAGCCCGCGTGCGCGCGCTGACGCGGCGCGGCGCGGGCGGCGGCCCGACGGTCGTGCGGCACGGTTCGCTGTCGTTCGATCAGGTGGGCCGGATCGCCTATATCAACGAACAGGTGATCGAGCTCTCGGCGCGTGAACTCGGGTTGCTCGAAGTGCTGCTGCAGCGAATCGGCCGGCTGGTTTCGAAGGAGCAACTGGTCGATCATCTGTGCGAATGGGGCGAGGAAGTCAGCAACAACGCAATCGAGGTCTACGTTCACCGGCTGCGTAAGAAGATCGAGCCGAGCGGCGTGCGCATCATCACCGTGCGCGGACTTGGCTACTGCCTCGAGAAGGCGGTGGCGCCGGCGAACGCGAATGCGAATGCCGCCGCGCCAACGCCCGCCGAGCCCGAATCCGAGCCGCCATCATCGCCGCAGTCCGGCGGGATGCCGGCGAGCCACCACTACAAATAGAGCACATCCATGTCCGCACGCGCTGATCGCGCGACGGCCCGCGCGGCGGATCTCGACGAGGCGCGCGACGAGCGCTACGCCAATCCGTTCGCCCCGCCCGACGAAACCGAAGCCGCCGCGCAGGCCCGCCCGCGTTCGCTGTTCGGGGAAATTCTCGACTGGATGCTTGCGCCGCTGCTGCTGCTTTGGCCAATGAGCCTCGCGGTCACTTATCTGGTCGCGAAGTCGATTGCGAACGGGCCGTTTGACCGCGCGCTCGAAACCGACGCTTACGTGCTCGCGCGCCAGATTCATCCGGTCAACGGCGTGGCTGAGTTGACGCTGCCCGATTCCACGCGCGACTTTCTGCGCACCGATAACGTGGACAGTGTTTTCTATCAGGTGCTCGGCACGCGGGGCGAACTGGTGGCGGGCGAGCGCGACATGCCGCTGCCGCACGAGGACGACCGGCCGCAACCGGGGCTCGTCGCGTTCCGCGACGACATGCTGCGCGGCAACGACATCCGCGTGGCTTATACGACGGTCGAGTTTCCGCAGACGCCGGGCGCGGAGCCCGTGCTCGTGCAGGTCGCCGAGACGCTCGATAAACGCAGCCAGCTCGCCAACGACATCATCAAAGGCGTGATCCTGCCGCAGTTCGTAATCCTGCCTCTCGCCATCCTGCTCGTGTGGTTCGGTCTGTCGCGCGGTCTCGCGCCACTGCACGCGCTCCAGGCCCACATTCGCGCGCGGCGCCCCGACGACCTGTCGCCGCTCGAAGCGCGTCGCGCGCCGCCGGAAATCGAGCCGCTCGTGACGTCGTTCAACGATCTGCTGACGCGCCTCGAACAGAATATGGAGCTGCAAAAGCGCTTCATCGCCGACGCCGCGCATCAGATGAAAACGCCGCTTGCCGGCCTACGCACCCAGGCGGAGCTGGCGCTGCGGCAGGACGCGTCGGCAGAGGTGCACCGCTCGCTGGAACAGATCGCGACGAGTTCCGAACATGCCGCGCGCCTCGTCACGCAGTTGCTGGCGTTGGCTCGCGCGGAAAACCGCATGTCCGGCCAGATTTTCACGCCGGTCGAAGTGACGGAAGTCGCACGCAGCGCCGTGCGCGACTGGGTGCAGGCCGCGTTCGCCAAGCAGATGGACTTGGGCTACGAAGCGCCGGAAGAGCCAGTTGAAGTCGAAGGTAATCCGGTCATGCTGCGCGAAATGCTGTCGAATCTGATCGACAACGCAATTCGCTATACGCCGGCGGGCGGCCGTATCACGGTCAGGGTGAGGCAAGACACCGCCGCGCGGCTCGTGCATCTGGAGGTGGAAGATACCGGCTTGGGCATTCCAGCGGCCGAACGTTCGCGGGTGATCGAGCGCTTTTACCGGATTCTGGGCCGCGAGGGCGACGGCAGCGGACTCGGGCTCGCA
Organism: Paraburkholderia dilworthii; assembly: GCF_000472525.1. GTDB lineage: Bacteria > Pseudomonadota > Gammaproteobacteria > Burkholderiales > Burkholderiaceae > Paraburkholderia > Paraburkholderia dilworthii. The sequence continues at coordinate 112,492 of NZ_AWZT01000011.1, read as the reverse complement.
ATCGTCCGCGAAATCGCGACGATGCACGGCGGCAATCTGACTATCGACGACAACGTCTATCAGAGCTCGCCGCGGCTCGCGGGAACGCTTGTGCGCGTCAGTTTGCATGTGCTGGAGCGGGGCGGGACTTACCCTAACGCGGACTGAGGGCGACTCCGAACGCATACCGTGATAGACGCCGTTCGCGGTGAATTTCACGCCGTTCGACGCCATTTAACAGATGTATCCAACAATTTGCCGTCGCTGCAAAAACTGCGACTTGGGCCGTTGATGTCAGAAGGCCGTAAGTTTTCACTCCAATAATCGGTTGCACGGAGCGCCGCGGGCCGGCGCACCGCGTGTATATCAATATTGGAGACGACATATGGCTACCGTTGGCGGGCACATTTCGCCCGTGCCGATGACGCGCGATGAGAAGCGGGTGATCTTCGCATCGTCGCTAGGTACGGTTTTCGAGTGGTACGACTTTTATCTGGCCGGGTCGCTCGCGGCCTACATCAGCAAGAGCTTTTTCTCGGGCGTCAACCCAACCGCTGGCTTCATCTTCACGCTGCTCAGCTTCGCTGCGGGCTTCGCGGTGCGTCCGTTCGGCGCGGTGGTGTTCGGCCGGCTCGGCGATCTGGTCGGCCGTAAGTACACGTTCCTCGTCACGATCGTGATCATGGGTCTGTCGACCTTCCTCGTCGGCTTCCTGCCCGGCTATGCCGCAATCGGCATCGCGTCGCCGGTGATCTTCATTGCGATGCGGATGCTGCAAGGCCTCGCGCTCGGCGGCGAATACGGCGGCGCTGCGACCTACGTGGCCGAACACGCGCCGCCCGGACGCCGCGGCTTCTACACCGCCTGGATCCAGACGACGGCCACGCTCGGCCTGTTCCTCTCGCTGCTGGTGATTCTCGGCGTGCGTACGGCAATGGGCGAAGACGCGTTCGGCGCATGGGGCTGGCGCATTCCGTTCATCGCGTCGATCGTGCTGCTCGGCATTTCCGTGTGGATTCGCCTGCAACTGCATGAATCGCCGGTGTTCGAGCGCATCAAGGCGGAAGGCAAGACGTCCAAGGCGCCGCTTACTGAGGCTTTCGGCCAGTGGAAGAATCTGAAGATCGTTATCCTCGCGCTGATTGGCCTGACCGCTGGCCAGGCTGTCGTGTGGTACACGGGCCAGTTCTACACGTTGTTCTTCCTGACGCAGACGCTGAAGGTGGACGGCGCGACGGCCAACATCATGATCGCGATTGCGCTGCTGATCGGCACGCCGTTCTTCCTGTTCTTCGGCTCGCTGTCGGATCGCATCGGGCGCAAACCGATCATCATGGCCGGCTTGCTGATCGCCGCGCTGACGTACTTCCCGCTCTTCAAGGCGCTGACGCACTACGTCAACCCGGCGCTGGAAACGGCTACGGCGAAGGCGCCGATCGTCGTGATCGCGAATCCGGACGAATGCTCGTTCCAGTTCAACCCGGTCGGTACGTCGAAGTTCACGAGTTCCTGCGACATCGCGAAAAGCGCATTGTCGAAAGCCGGCTTGAACTACGAGAACGTCGCGGCGCCGGCGGGCACGCTCGCGCAGATCAAGGTCGGCGACACGGTGGTCTCCACGTTTGACGGCAAAGCCGCCGACGCGAAGGACCAGGGCAAGGCGTTCGACAAGTCGCTTTCGACGACGCTGAAATCCGCCGGCTATCCGCCGAAGGCCGATTCGTCGCAGATCAACTGGCCGATGAGCGTGGTAATCCTGACGATCCTCGTGATCTACGTGACGATGGTCTATGGACCGATTGCGGCGATGCTCGTGGAGATGTTCCCCACGCGAATTCGCTATACGTCGATGTCACTGCCGTATCACATCGGCAATGGCTGGTTCGGCGGGTTCCTCCCGGCCACGGCGTTCGCGATCGTCGCGGCGAAGGGCAACATCTACTCGGGCTTGTGGTATCCGATCGTGATCGCGCTGATTACTTTTGTGATCGGCATGCTGTTCGTCCGCGAAACGAAGGACTCGGATATCTACGCGAAGGATTGAGGCGCCTCGGCCCGAAAAACCATGGGCGGCGACTGAAAAAGTTGCGCACCGGGGGTTGACAGCCCCCGGTGCTATCCTCATAATCTCGCTTCTTTCGGCGAATTAGCTCAGTTGGTTAGAGCGACGGAATCATAATCCGCAGGTCCGGGGTTCGAGTCCCTGATTCGCCACCAGTTGCAAGAAAAAGCCGCTGATCCGCAAGGTTCAGCGGCTTTTTTGTTCTGGCTGTCCGCATTTGATACGGATAGCGACACCCGCAACTTCAAGGAGGTTTCTTGATGACGTTCCGCACCGCCGCGCGCGCCGTGGCCATCGCATCGATCGCGCTTCTGGGCGCCGCTTCCACCAGCGCCGTTCAAGCGCAAACTCCGACCGACAACCAGTGGCGCGCGAGCCAGACCACGCTGTCGACGCTTCTGCAGAATGGCTACAAGATCGTCGCGGTCGTCAACACGCCTCGCGGCGACGGCGGCCCGGCCGACACCATCTTTGTCCAGCGCGATCAGAGCGCCTTCAAATGCATCGATTCGCAAGGGCCGGAAGCCGGCAAGAAAGCGCCGGGCTGCTATGAACTCGCGCCGCCGTCGGGCGCGGCTACGGGCTCTGAAGCCAAATAAAAAGCCGCCCGAAGCCGGCTGCGGAAAGATTCCATCAACGATCCACCAACCGGCTCAGGTTGCCGCGCACGCGCTGCAATAGCGCGATGATCTGCGCGGCCTCTTCATCGGTGAAGCCGTTCAGCGCCTCGAGCGCGACCTCGTCGCCCACTTTGCGCGCCTTGCCGAGCGCTCGCTCGGCCTTCGGCGTCATGCGTACCTGATGCTCGCGCCGATCCTGTGGATTGGCCACCCGCTCGATCCAGCCACCCTCTTCCATCCGGTCCAGCAGACGGCCCGCGGAGATGGGCGCGACTTCGAGCAAATCCGCAAGCCGCGCCTGGTTGATATCGCCGTAGTGAGCGAGGTAGGCCAGCACGCGGCACTGCGCGCGTGTCAAATCGACCGACGATTTCGCGAGGTCGTCGAAACGCTTGCCGGTCAAGCGGCCAACGTCGGAAATCAGAAAGCCGAAGCGCTCTTCCAGTTGGGTTTTCATGCGCGGATTATACGAAAGCCTTTGGCGCAGCCACGCCTTCTGCACGCAATTCAGCCTCCGCATAATTCCCGATGCTGGCGGCCGCATGCGCCCGATATACTAAGCATGCTTATTATATCGACGACCCCGCACATTCATGTCCACCGACTCTTCGCCGTCGAGCGCCGCCGCGCCGCTCAACCGGCCGATGATCACGATCTCGATCATGCTCGCCACGCTGATCCAGACGCTCGACAGCACCATTGCCAACGTGGCGCTGCCGCACATGCAGGGCACGCTGTCCGCGTCGCAAGACGAGATCACATGGGTGCTGACCTCGTACATCGTGGCCGCCGCTATCGCCACGCCGCTGACCGGCTGGCTGTCCGACAGGCTGAGCGTGAAGCGCCTGCTGATCATCGCGATCGGCGGGTTTACCGTGTCGTCGGCGTTATGCGGCTTGTCGGAGACGCTCACGCAGATCGTCGCGTCGCGTCTGCTGCAAGGCGTTTTCGGGGCGTCGCTCGTGCCGCTGTCGCAGTCCATCCTGCTTGATATCAATCCGCGCGAAAAACAAGGCCAGGCGATGGCCGTGTGGGGTATGGGCGTGATGGTCGGACCGATTCTCGGCCCCACGCTCGGCGGCTGGCTCACCGACAGCTACAACTGGCGCTGGGTGTTCTTCATCAACGTGCCGATTGGCGCATTCGCGCTGTTCGGCGTGGCAACGTTCCTGCCCTCGCGCGCGCCGAAGCCCGACGCGAAGTTCGACGCGTTCGGCTTCGCCACGCTCGGTCTCGCGATTGGCGCGCTTCAGGCCATGCTGGATCGCGGTGAGCAACTCGACTGGTTCGGTTCGCACGAGATCGTGATCGAGGCGTTGATCGCTGCAATCAGCTTCGCGTTTTTTCTCGTGCATACGGCAACCATCGGCAAAAAATCGTTCTTCAAATACGAGTTGCTGAAGGACCCGAACTTCGCAACGGGCACATTCTTCATCTTCGTGATCGGCGCGGTGATGTACGCGACGCGCGCGTTGCTGCCGCCAATGCTGCAAAACCTGATGAACTATCCAGTCGCGACCACGGGCCTCGTCACCGCGCCGAGCGGCGCCGGCACGATGCTCGCGATGCTTCTCGCCGGCAGGCTGCTCAAGCGGATCGACCCGCGGCTGATGCTGCTCGCAGGCTTTCTGATTTCGGCGTTCGCGCTGTGGCAGATGATGCACTACACGATCGTGCTGTCGGCGTCGGACATTGTGTGGCCCGGCGTGATACAGGGCTTCGGGCTCGGTCTCGTGTTCGTGCCGTTGAGTGCGCTGACGTTCTCGACGCTCGCGCCCGAACTGCGCGCGGACGGCACCGCGACCTACAGCCTGATGCGCAACATCGGCAGCAGTATCGGCATCTCGATCGTGCAAACGCTGATGACGCGCAACACGCAGATTTCTCACGCGGACCTCGCGGCCAATGTCACGCCGTTCAACCCCGCGATCCAGCCGATGCTTGCGAGCGGCTCGAACTACGACATGGCGGCACTGAATGCGTCGATCACGCAGCAGGCGTCGATGATCGCTTATCTGAACGATTTCAAGCTGATGTTCGTCGCGACACTGCTTGTCATTCCGCTGCTGCTGATGATCCGCCCAGGGCACAAGACGCACGACGCGTCGGCCGCTCATGCGGCGATGGATTGATCATGCCTCGATGCGAGCGCGCGTGACGCCGAGCAGGCGCGCCATCGCGTCGCGGGCCGCGGCGGCGTCACGCTCGCGAATCGCTTCGAACACGGCCGTGTGTTCGGCGAGCGACGCGTTGAAAACGTCGGCGCGTTTCGCATTGAGCCGAAGCTGTGCCTCGAGCGTGCGTTCGATCAGCGTGCCGAGTGGAATCAGCAATTCGTTGCTGCACGCAATTAACACGCTCAGGTGAAATTGCAGATCGGCACGCACCCATTCGTCGACGTTGCGCGCGGCGGCCATCGCCGCGTGTGCAGCGGCGAGCGCGCCGAATGTCTCGTCGGAGTGCGAAGCGGCGGCGAGACCCGCGGCGTATGGCTCGATCATCTCGCGCATTTCCTGCAGCTTGAGGGCGAACTGCATCGGCTCGGCAACGCGCGAATACCAGTCGAGCACGTCGACATCGAGCAGATTCCACGCATGCCGTGGCCGCACGCGCGTGCCCACGCGCGGACGCGATTCGATCAACCCTTTCGACGTTAGCGTGCGCAACGCCTCGCGCAACACGGTGCGGCTCACGCCGAACGTATCCATCAACTCTGCCTCGCGCGGCAGGATCGAATCGGGCGCGTAGTCGCCGCGCAGAATCGCAGTCGCCAGCAGATGCGCGACGCGCCCATGCAGATCGTGCTGAATAGCTTTCTCCCTGCGGCGTTGCCGCTCAATATCTGGCGAATAGTACTATTAATAGTACTTTAGCGGCCTTTGTTGTAGCATAGAAATCCTCGAATATTTCGCAAGTGATCGGAGACGCACGACATGAAAATCACCAAGCTCGAAACCTTCATCGTTCCGCCGCGCTGGTGCTTCCTGAAGATCGAGACCGACGAAGGTATCGTCGGCTGGGGCGAGCCGGTGGTCGAAGGCCGGGCGCATACGGTGGCTGCGGCGGTCGAAGAACTGTCGGACTATCTGATCGGCAAAGACCCGCTTCTGATTGAAGACCATTGGCAAGTGATGTACCGCGCGGGCTTCTATCGTGGCGGTCCGATCACGATGAGCGCGATTGCCGGCGTCGACCAGGCGCTGTGGGACATCAAGGGCAAGCATCATGGCGTGCCGGTGCACGCGCTGCTCGGCGGCCAGGTGCGCGACAGGATCAAGGTCTATTCGTGGATTGGCGGAGACCGTCCGAGCGACGTCGCGAACAACGCGCGCGCCGTGGTCGAACGTGGCTTTAAGGCCGTGAAGATGAATGGCTCCGAAGAATTGCAGATCATCGACACCTTCGACAAAGTGCAGGGCGTCATCAACAACGTGGCGGCGGTGCGCGAGGCGGTCGGGCCGAACATCGGTATCGGCGTGGACTTCCACGGCCGCGTGCATAAGCCGATGGCGAAGGTGCTGGCGAAAGAACTCGACCCGTACAAGCTGCTCTTCATCGAAGAGCCGGTGCTGTCGGAAAACGCTGAAGCGCTGCGCGATATCGTCAATCAGACGAACACGCCGATTGCATTGGGCGAGCGTCTGTATTCGCGCTGGGACTTCAAGCACATTTTGTCGGGCGGCTACGTCGATATCATTCAGCCAGACGCGTCGCATGCGGGCGGGATCACCGAGTGCCGCAAGATCGCGTCGATGGCGGAAGCCTACGACGTCGCGCTCGCGCTGCACTGCCCGCTCGGACCCATTGCGCTCGCGACCTGCCTGCAGATCGATGCAGTGAGCTACAACGCCTTCATCCAGGAGCAGAGCCTCGGCATTCACTACAACCAGGGCAACGATCTGCTCGATTACATCAGGAACCCGGAAGTCTTCAAATACGAAGACGGCTTCGTGTCGATTCCGCAAGGCCCGGGCCTCGGTATCGAAGTGAATGAGGAGAAGGTGCGCGAAATGGCGAAGGTCGGTCATCGCTGGCGCAATCCGGTTTGGCGTCACGCTGATGGCAGCGTCGCCGAGTGGTAATCGTTTCAGCCGCCTGCCGAATGACGCCGCCTGCGAGCGGCGTTTTCTTTTGGGCGCTCTCAGCAAATCAGGCTCGCACGTTACGGTGACGTGACATGCGCGCGCTTGAGTAACGTAACGCCCCCCGCCGCTCGAGCCTTGAATCGCGTTTTCGCGCCTCCTGAGCGCTTTCGCCCGCGTTGCCAAAGCCTTGCCTGCAAAGGCTAAGCTACCCTTTGTTCGACATCAGACAGATGCATGGCCCACTCCTTGCTCAAATGCGTTCAAACAACGAATGCATCGGGAAGCAACATGGGCGAATTCATTCCGGATTATTTGCTGCGCGAACAGGCGGCCGTCGGCGCGCTGGTGTTGTTCGGCGTGCTCCGGGTCATCGGCGCGGCCGTTGCGTATGAACGCGGCTGGCGCATCGCGGCGGTCGAGAAATGGTTCATCGTCGCCGCAGTCGTGTATTGCATCCCGCAGCTTTCCGATTTGCTCACGCATGTCTACGGCGCGCATGCAGCAGCAGCCGAACTCGAAGGCAAGGTCGCAGGCTGCGCGATCGCGCTGTTTTGCGCGCCGATTCTCGGGCATCGGCTGGGTCTCGAGTGAATCCGCCGAACGCCGAATGATCAACATGCGATTGTTCACAAGACTTGCAGAACCGGCTCGGCTCGCCAGACCTGCGTATTGCGTCGGCGACGTGCTGAAGCTCAAGTCCGGCGGATCTGCAATGACCGTCACGTGGAGCGGGCCGGTGCTGTTCGCGCCCGGCAACTGGCTGATCTGCCAATGGTTCGGCAACACCGGCGAGTTGATGCAGGAGATGTTTCCCGAGGAGACATTGGAACCGGAGCGGGCCAAAACCGCGTTGTCACGTTCGGAGTAGTAGCGGGTTCGCTGGCCAACGCCGGGCGACCGTGTGTACTGCGCCGCACGGCGAAACCGTGCGGCGCTTTTTTATGCAGTGCGCTCGTGCCTGTTTGAATGTATAACGACGCGGACCATCACGGCCCGCGCGTCGGGCGCCGGTGACTCGTGTACCGAGCTCAGCCGAGCGCCGCGAACGCCGGCGCGCTATGCGCGAGCGCGGCGGCAGTAACCAGGACGCCGATCATCGCAAGCGCTTCCAGATACAGCACGTTGACAAAAGTGTGCGCGTCCATCGTCGATGCCGTGCGGCGTAAGCGGGGAAGCGCAAGAAAGCGATTGAGGCCGCCAAGCACGAGCGCAAGTGCGACGAGCGAGAGCTTGAGGATCAAAACGTGGCCCCATGTACTCGACCCGATCGCTTGGAACGAGCCGCCCGAGCCGCGCACGGCGTTGAAGATGCCGGAGAGCAGCACGAACCCCACCGTGACCGCCGACACGTTCGACACCTGCGTCGCCGTGCGGATCAACAGGCCTCGCGCGGTCGAAGCGCCGAGCGCCGGCAACACCACAAGCCCGGCGGTGATCGCCAGGCCGCCCCACACGCTTGCTACGAGCACATGCAATGTTTGCATCGCGATAGCTGCCGATGCCGGACCGGCATCCGCCGCGTGCCCGAGCGACGCCTTGCCTGCGGCGATCGCAATCACCGCGAGCCACAGCAGCGCGTTGCGCAACATGCCGCTATGACTCGTCATTGCGGTGCCGAGCAACACCAGCGCCCCCGCGAACGCAACGCTCCAGCCGTAGCCGACGTGCGTTTGTGTGAGCACCGTAGGCAGGAAGCCGAACGCGGCGGGCAATGCAACGCCGCTCATCGACGCCGCCTGATATAACAGCCAGCCGAGATCGGCGAGCACCAGTACGACGCTGGCGGTCAGCATCGAACGTTGCGCGCGCAACCACGCGGCGCGCCCGGGCGCGACCTTCGCCTTTGCATCGTTCGCGAGCCACGCGCCGAGCAACGCCGAACCGACGGTAAACGCGAACGCGACATTCATGAGCGCGGCCAAGGCGACCTGCCCGATCCACAATCCGTCGATGCTCATTTGACGGTGAACGCAAAGTCGCCCTGCGTACGATGGCCATCCGTGGCAACCGCGATCCAGTGCACCGCGTAGCGGCCGGCGCCCAACTGCGGCAGCGGCAAATGCATGACGCGCGCATCCTGCTTGTCGACTTGCGACGCAGCAGGCGCGGCTGTCTTGCCTTTGGCGTCGTCCAGCACGATTTTGCTGAAGGCCGGCTCGAGCGGCTCGGTGAAATGAATGGTCACTTCGGCGGGTGCGGCAACTTCGGTGTTGGCCGCCGGCTCGCTGGAAACGAGATGGGCATGCGCGAATGCCGTGGACGCCAGCATGAGCGCCGCGGCGCCGAACGCGGACGAAAGCCGCGCCGGACGTGAAAGATTGATTAGCTTCATGTAAGGCCGATAGCGGATGAACAGGGAACGGCGGGCGCCGGCCGGACTGCGTGAAACTTGAGAATCGCTGCGCGCAAACGCACAAACCGATCCGGCGCGGGCTCCGGCGCCCGCAAGTGTACGCTTCGATGGTTCGCGCGCGCGTGGGTTCAACATAGCGCGGGTAAAAGTTCTCGGGTATAGCGCTTGCACCCGCGACACGCGGCAGAAGTCGGAAAGCAGCGCAGCAGATCCGCGCGGCGATGCGCGTCAAACTGTCGCACGCCGGTGACAGCCGCAAGTATGTCGAATGCGGCAAATAGTCATCATCACCCTTCGATGATAGAATGCTGCGTCGCCGCAGCGCCGGCTGCCCTTCACACCGAGCCGCTCGAAGTTCGGTCAGGTCCCCGATTTTGATGGAGTTACGCGTGTCTTCAAGACGCATTTTCCGCCCGTTGCTTGCCCTTCTGCTGATCGGCTCCGCGGGTGTCTATAGCGCTGCGAAAGCGCAGACTCAACCGAAGGCCCCCGATACGATGGAAGCGCGCGTGCAAGGTTGCACGGCTTGCCACGGCACGCACGGTCAAGGTACTGACAACGACTACTTCCCTCGTCTCGCGGGCAAGCCGGCCGACTATCTGTACAACCAGTTGCAGAATTTCCGCGAAGGGCGCCGCAAGTATCCGCCCATGAATTACCTCGTCACGTATCTTTCCGACGACTATCTGCATCAGATCGCCACCTACTTCTCGAAGCAGCGCCCGCCATATCCGCAGCCGGCCAAGCCGACCGTTTCGTCGACCACGCTCGCGCGCGGCCAGCAAATCGTGCTGAACGGCGACGCATCGAAGCAGATCCCGGCTTGCGCGGCTTGCCACGGCAAGGGCTTGACCGGCATGGAACCGGCCATCCCGGGTCTCGTCGGTCTGCACTCCGACTACATCAGCGCACAGCTCGGCGCATGGCGTTCGGGCACGCGCCACGCAATCGCACCGGATTGCATGCACACCATCGCTACGCGTCTCACGGACGAAGACGTGAACGCGGTCGCTGCCTGGCTTTCCACGCAACAGGCTCCACAAAACCCCGTGCCGGCTCCGGCCCGCTCGATGAAGACTCCGCTTGCCTGCGGCAGCGAACCGCAATAAGGCACCGGGAGAGACACTCAAATGAAACGCAAGTCTTTGTTCGCCCTCTCGGCAGTTGTCGTGGTTGCGGCTGCTGCACTCGTTCCCGTCCTGTGGTCGGGCGGCGACAACCTGCATAACGGCTCGGCCGTGGCGGCAACGCCTGCCGACCAGGCTGTGCTCGTCAAGAAGGGCGAGTACCTCGCCCGCGCCGGCGACTGTATCGCCTGCCATACGGTGCGCGGCGGCAAGCAGTTCGCCGGCGGCCTGCCTATGGCCACGCCGTTCGGCACGATGTTCACGCCGAACATCACGCCCGACGACCAGTACGGGATCGGCAAATGGACGCAGGACGACTTCTACCGCGCCATGCACACCGGCCGCTCGAAAGACGGCAGCCTGCTTTATCCGGGCTTCCCGTTCACGAGCTACACGAAGGTCACGCGCGCCGACTCGGACGCGATCTACGCATATCTGCGCTCGGTCCCGCCCGTCGCGGTCCCGAGCCGTCCGCACGAACTGAAATTCCCGTTCAATCAGCGCAACATGCTGATCGGCTGGCGCACGCTGTTCTTCCGTGAAGGCGAGTATAAGCCGGACCCGACCAAGTCGGTCGAATGGAACCGCGGCGCGTACCTGATCGAAGGCCTCGGCCATTGCGGCATGTGCCATACGTCGATCAACGCAATGGGTGGTCCGGTCAGCTCGGCGGCTTTCGCGGGCGGTCTGATCCCGTTGCAGAACTGGTACGCACCGTCGCTCACGTCGAACAAAGAAGCCGGCCTCGGCGACTGGGAAACGAAAGACATCGCCGATCTGCTGAAGACCGGCGTGTCGAACCGCGGCGCGGTGTTTGGCCCGATGGCGGAAGTGGTCCACAACAGCCTGCAGTACATGAGCGACGCGGACATCAACGCGATGGCCACGTACCTGAAGACAATTCCGCAAAAGAGCGAAGCACCCGAGCCGCTGCAACTCGAAACGTCCGAAAAATTCGGCGGCGAACTGTTGAAGCAAGGTCAGAAAATCTACGCTGACAACTGCGCGAAGTGCCACGCGGAAAACGGTCTCGGTCAGCCGCCGGCCTTCCCGCCGCTCGCGAACAACCAGTCGATCCAGATGCCGTCGGCGGTCAACCCGATCCGCATGGTGCTGAACGGCGGTTATCCGCCGAGCACGGACGCGAACCCGCATCCGTACGGCATGCCGCCGTTCGCGCAGTCGTTGTCGAATCAGGAAGTTGCAGCCGTGGTGACATATATCCGTATGTCGTGGGGCAACCACGGCACGGCGGTGTCGCCGCAGCAAGTATCCGATCTGCGTTCGGCGCCGCTCGACTAAGCGGCGTTCGATGCACCCTGGGCGCGGCCGGCGAAATTCGCGGCCGCGCCCTTCGTTTTTTGAGGACCGGTATCATTGGGGTAACTCGCGCGCAACTGTTGCCCCGATGAAACCGTGCAGGAGGAAAGAGCCGTGCATGTCGGTGAGCGTTTCAACAGCATTACCCACCTCGTCGGCGCCGTGCTGTCGGTGGCGGGGCTGGCTACGCTCGTGACGATGGGCGCGGTAGAGGGCGACGCGTACAAGGTGGTCAGCTTCAGCGTGTACGGTGCGATGCTGTTCGTGCTGTATGCTATCTCGACGCTTTACCACAGCGTGCGCAGCCCCCGTGTCAAGGCAGTGCTGCAGAAATGCGACCATTCGGCAATCTATCTATTGATCGCCGGAAGCTATACTCCGTTCACGCTTGTCACGTTGCGCGGACCGTGGGGTTGGTCGCTGTTCGGCGTAAGCTGGGGGCTCGCCGCTCTCGGCATCGTGCAGGAACTGACGCTCGGGCGACGCACCCGCAGCGTTTCGATGGTGCTGTATGTCCTGATGGGATGGCTCGCGCTCGTGGCCGTCCGCCCGCTGGTTCAAGCGTTACCAGCAGCGGGCACTGCCTGGCTCGTGGCCGGCGGGATCATCTACAGTGCCGGCATCTACTTCTTCATCAACGACGAGCGCATCCGGCACGGACATGGTATCTGGCACCTGTTCGTACTGGCGGGCAGTCTGTGTCAATTCGTCAGCGTTGCGCGCTATGTCGCGTGACGTCCACGGCGGCGAAATGCAACTTAAGGCCAGTCAACGTGTCTGCATAGCGCGTTGAAGCATTCGGCACGCATCCGAGCGTGCCGCCGATTTCTCTGCGAACGGAACTGGGCTTCGGCCTCGACCTCGATCACGCCAAGCGGCGTGTTCATGCCGCATTTGTGCCCGCTGGGGGCCCACGTGTGCCGTTCGCGAAACCGCATTGCAAAGAGTTTCTATGTCTTTTGATTCCCTCGGCTTGTCCGAACCCCTGGTCCGCGCTGTACACGAACTCGGCTATACCACTCCGACTCCCATCCAGACGCAAGCAATCCCCGCCGTGCTTAACGGCGGCGACTTGCTGGCCGGCGCGCAAACCGGCACTGGCAAGACGGCCGGCTTCACGCTGCCGATCCTCCAGCGTCTTAACTCCATGCCGCCGCTCGCGTCGGCTTCGGGCAAGCGCGCGGTGCGCGCGCTGATTCTCACGCCCACGCGTGAACTCGCCGCGCAGGTCGAAGAAAGCGTGCGCGCCTACGGCAAGTATCTGAAACTGAAGTCGACGGTGATGTTCGGCGGTGTCGGCATCAATCCGCAGATCGGCGCGCTCAGGAGCGGCGTGGATATCGTCGTCGCGACACCGGGCCGTTTGCTCGACCACATGCAGCAGAAGACCATCGATTTGTCGCATCTCGAGATTCTCGTGCTCGACGAAGCGGACCGGATGCTCGACATGGGCTTCATCCACGACATCAAGCGCGTGCTCGCGAAACTGCCGCCCAAGCGCCAGAACCTGCTGTTCTCGGCCACTTTCTCCGACGAGATCAAAACGCTCGCCGACAATCTGCTCGACTCCCCGGCGCTGATCGAAGTCGCGCGCCGCAATACGACCGCGGAAACGGTCGCGCAGAAAATTCACCCGGTGGATCGCGACAAGAAGCGCGAATTGCTCACGCATCTGATCAAGCAGCACAACTGGTTTCAGGTGCTGGTGTTCACGCGCACGAAGCACGGCGCCAATCGGCTCGCTGAACAGTTGACCAAAGACGGCATCAGCGCGCTGGCGATTCACGGCAACAAGAGCCAGTCGGCTCGCACGCGCGCGCTCGCCGAATTCAAGGACGGCACGCTTCAGGTGCTGGTTGCAACCGATATCGCCGCGCGCGGGATCGACATCGACCAGTTGCCGCACGTTGTCAATTTCGACCTGCCGAACGTGCCGGAAGACTACGTGCACCGGATCGGCCGCACGGGTCGCGCGGGCGCGACGGGCGAGGCGATTTCGCTCGTGTGCGTCGACGAACTGCAACTGTTGAAGGACATCGAGAAGCTGATCAAGCGTCCGGTGCCGCAAGAAGTGATCGCCGGTTTCGAACCGGACCCGACTGCCAAGCCGGAGCCGATCTTGCGACGTGGCCAGGGCGGCGGTGGCGGTGGCGGACGTTCGCCGCGTCAGGGTCAAGGTGCACCGAAGGGAGGCAACGGCGGTGCGGCGAAGGCGGCGCAAGGCACGGGGCAGCGCTCGGGGCAACGTCCCGCGAGCGGTCAGCAGCAGCCGAAGCCGCAAGGTGCGAAGCCGGCCGGCAACGGCGGACAATCGCGCCGCGACGGTCAGCGTCACGATGACCGTCCGCGCGCTGTCGCGCATGAAGGCAGCGCTGCGCAGCACGCGCCGCGCAAGCCGCAAGGCAGCAACCCCGGTGCGTTGCTGAGCGGCGCGAAGCCACGCAACGATGCGCCGCGCGGGGGCAATCCGGCACGCAGCGGTCAGCGTGGTCGTTGAGGTTTTGTGGCTAACGGTGACCGCGAACGCTTGACTGCTGACGTTAGCAGTTGACGTTGGCCACGAAGGTTCGGCCGTTGACGCTTGGCCGTTAAGATTTGCCCGCTGACGCCGACGTTTAGCCGCAGGCTTATGGCTGCACGTTCGGCGACTTCGCCCGGCCGTGGAGGCCGGCCGCCAAGGCTGGTGGTTGCCCGGTCGTTGAGTCGGGCCTCCGCGTCCGACGGTCGAGCCGGGCCCGTAACTCGCCCCATGAAGCGTTGCTCAAAAATTCGCGCAACGCAATAACGCCTCTCGCCCGATCAAGCAACCACAGGCGCAGCTAGGCGCGCGGGCTTAACTCAAGTCCTCGATGCCGCGGCTCTCTTCAAGTGCTCGATCTGCCGTTCCCATCGGTCGAGCACCTTCTCTCGCTCTTCTTCCAGTTCAAACGTAATGCCGCTTGTCAGGCGCGCATAGCGCACGCTTTGCATTTGCGCGGAATCAATCGAACAGCTCATATAAACGAGACCGCTGTCGTCGCCATCGGCGGGAGGAAGCGCTGCGGCTAGCAACTGGACCTGATAAAACGCCTCTTCGAAGACGAAACTCAATGCCGCGCGCCCGCTTCGCGCAATCGCGCGCGCCGCCCGCGCTTGCGGCCATAGCGCGATACACAGCGTGCGCGAATCGGGCGCATACAACTCGCCTGCGCCGAGCAGCGACGTGCGGATATGCTGATTCACATCGACGGTCAGCAGCGAAGCCGTGAAACCCGTCTTACTCGCAAGCGACGAGCCGTCGAACAGCGCGCGAACCGCGTCGGGCCATTCGTCGAATGCAGTCTGGTCGAGCGGGCGCTGGGGCAAGGAGGAGTCGCTCATTGGATATATCCGGTTGGAAGGGGCTGGCCTCAATGATGCCTTGAAAAGCAGATGGCCCGCATCCGCGGGCCATCTTTCGTGCCGGCGCATTGCCGGCATCAGCACTGCCGCTTTAACGGAAGAACACGTGTTGCGTGATCTTAGCCAGCGGGTAATGCACGCCGGGTTGAATCTTCGCCGGCAAGTCGAGCGGCTTGAGCAGCATCTTCACGCACATGTCCGCCGACAGGTTGCGCCGCACGAGTGCATTGATGCGCGCCGCCCGCTCTCGATTGTAGGCTTGATCGCGCACGCGCTCCGGATAACGGATCGCGAACACGTGACGCAATGCGATCTCCGAATCTTCGTTCTTGATCTCGATCACGCGACGCATTAACGCGCCCAGAACTGCGAGCCGACCATTGCCCTCGATCCTGTTGTACTTCTTGAAGTACTTTAAAAAGTGCTTGTAATGACGGACCTCGTCGGTGCGAATGTTGTCGGTGATTTCCTTGAGCACCGGCTCGTCCGAACACTCGCCAATCGCGCGATACAGCGTTGCCGTACCCGTTTCGACGACGCAGCGCGCCACCATTTCAAGCGCGCGAGTCTTTTCGAAATCTTCCACGGAACAGGTCAGCGAATACTCGTCCATGAAATTGCGGAACGCCGTGTCCCAATCGTATTCGGGCCACACGTAGGCGATATACGTTTTGAGCGCGC
Organism: Paraburkholderia dilworthii; assembly: GCF_000472525.1. Lineage (GTDB taxonomy): Bacteria > Pseudomonadota > Gammaproteobacteria > Burkholderiales > Burkholderiaceae > Paraburkholderia > Paraburkholderia dilworthii. The sequence continues at coordinate 96,884 of NZ_AWZT01000011.1, read as the reverse complement.
GGCCGTGCTGCATTTCCTCCGGCTCCCACTCGTTGTTGAGCCACGCGGAAACTTCAGGATCACCGTCGAAGAACTTGCTCAGATTACTGGTGTAAAGATCGGTGCCGCTTTCAATGAACGAAGCGGCGCACAGCAGCAACAACAGATCTTCGTTGGCGACGGCTTTCTGGCGATCAATGCGTGTGAGGTCGATGTCCTCGATCCGCCAGGGCATGACATGGTTCAGCTCTGTGTGCATCGTGTCTTGCTCCGAAAGCTGTATCGACTCGTGGAGCGTGCTCAGAACCGCTGCTATCGCGCTGCCTTGCGTTGCGGTTCGCCGTGTCGGATACAGCGCCGTGAATTAGAGTTAACCCCTGTGTCTGCATCTTAGCCGCTGTTTCGCAAGTCTGCAGACAACCCAGCACAGACCGTGCCGATTGGCCGCGGTTCCAATTCCACGATAGACGAAAGTTTCGGTGAGGCAAGCACGACCGCATCGCGCAAGAAAAAGCCAGCCCGGCAGGCTGGCTTTGCTTCGCAAAACGCGGGCGATGGCAGCTCGAAAATTACGGCTCGCAGATACTTCGAAGTGCCTTTCGAGCCGCGTTGACGAAGACCTTGAGCGCCCTCAGAAGCCGGCGGCCAAACCGTCACGGCGGCTGTCGCTCGCGGCCACATAACCGCGCTCCGGATCGTTGCGATCGAGCTTCCAGATGTACTGGCCCGAACCGAAATCCATGTAAGGATCGTCGACGGATTTGATCGTGTGGCCGAGCTTCTGCAATCCCTCGGCCGTCTTCGCGTCGAGCGTCGATTCAATGTCGATCGTGAAGTCGCGGTTGACCTTCCAACGCGGTGCGTCGCACGCGGCCTGCGGCTGCTGACCATAATCGAGCATGCGCACGATGGATTGCAAATGACCCTGCGGCTGCATGTCGCCGCCCATCACGCCGAAGCTCATCACCGCTTCCTGCTGGCCGTCCACCTGCTGCGTGAGGAATGCGGGGATGATCGTGTGGAACGGCCGCTTGCCGCCTTCCACCACATTCGGCGACTTCGGGTCCATCGAGAAACCGGAGCCGCGATTCTGCATGGAGATGCCAGTGTCCGGCACCACGATGCCCGAGCCGAAGCCCATGTAGTTCGACTGAATAAAACTGACCATCATGCCGCGCTCGTCCGCCACCGACATGTAGATCGTGCCGCCCGCCTTCGGCATGCCGAAATCGAACTGCGTGGCGCGTTTGTGATTGATCAGCTTCGCACGCGACGCGAGGTAGGCGTCGTCCAACATCTGTTCGGGCGTGACTTCCATCGAACGCGGATCGGCGACGTAGCGGTAGACGTCCGCGAACGCGAGTTTCATCGCCTCGATCTGCAAGTGCTGCGACTCCACGTTGTCGACCGTCAACTCCTTCACGTCGAATTGTTCGAGGATGCCCAGCGCGATCAACGCCGCTATGCCCTGCCCGTTCGGCGGAATCTCGTGCACGGTGTAGCCGCGATAGTCCTTGCCAATCGGCTCGACCCAGTCCGCGCGATAGCTGCGCAGGTCGTCCACGGTCAGCGCGCCACCGCATTCACGCGAAAACGCCGCGATCCGCTCGGCGATCTCGCCTTCGTAGTACGCGCGCGAGCCTTGTTCCGCGAGCTTGCGCAGCGTTTTCGCGTGGCCGGGAAAGCGCACGAGTTCGCTCACTTCCGGCGCGCGTCCGCGCGGCATGAACGTGGCCGCGAAGCCCGGCAGATCTTTCAGCTCCGGCACTGCCGCCGCCCATTTGTGAGCGACGATGCTCGCCACGGCATGACCACGCTCGGCGATCTCGATGGCGGGCTCCATCAGATCGGCGAACGGCAGCGAGCCGAATTTCTGATGCAGCGCTTCCCAGCCCGCGATGACGCCGGGAACGGTCACCGCGTCCCAGCCGCGCTTGGGCTGAATTGCGAGCCCGTCTTCCTCGCCGTATTTGCGTTTGAAGTAGTCCACGCTCCAGGCAGCCGGCGCCACGCCCGATGCGTTCAGGCCGTGCAGTTTGCCGCCGTCCCACACTAGCGCGAACGCGTCGCCGCCAAGACCGCACGAAACTGGTTCGACGATGGTGATCGCGGCTGCGGCGGCAATTGCCGCATCGACCGCATTGCCGCCTTTCCACAGCATGCGCAGCCCCGCCTGAGCGGCGAGCGGATGGGACGTCGAAACGATGTTACGCGCGAACACAGGCAAGCGCGGTGTCGGGTAAGGGTTTTGCCAGTTGAAGCCAGTCATGTCGAACGCTCTCAAAAGCAACGGTCAGGCGACGCTAGCCGCCGGACACAATAAGAAAGATGAAGCACGGGCGGAACGGAAAACCTTCGATTGCATCGCGATCCGGCTCGAAAAACAAATTCATTTATCGAATGGATAAATGCGCCGCCGCGCTGAATGCACACCGAGTCGGCGCGCGCAGTCTTATGCATGTCGCACGAGTTGACGGAGGACTCGCACGATGGTCTTACAATACACGCACCCTCGTTTGAGCATCCGCCCCACGCCCGTCGCGGCAGGCGCCGATAACAACCCACACTATCGAGACCATGACCCGAGACCCCCGCCTCACTCTCAACGCCCGGCAACAGGAACTGCTGGAGTGGGTGCAACGCGACGGCTTCGTGACCGTGGACGACCTGGCGGCGCACTTCGACGTGACGCCGCAGACGATCCGCCGCGACGTCAACTGGCTCGCGGACATGAATCTGCTGCGCCGCTATCACGGCGGCGCGAGCCTGCCGACCAGCTCCGAGAACGTGTCGTACACCGCGCGTCAGCGCATGTTCCATGACGAAAAGCGGCGCATTGCGGCGCTAGTGGCCACTCACATTCCCGACCAGGCATCGCTCTTCATCAACCTTGGTACGACCACCGAGGAAGTCGCGCGAGCGCTCAACCGGCATCGCGGGCTGCGCGTGATTACCAACAATCTGAACGTCGCGAGCATGATGAGCGGTTATCCCGATTGCGAGGTGCTCGTAACGGGCGGCATCGTGCGGCCCTGGGACAAAGGCATTGTTGGTGAACTGGCGATCGACTTCATCCGTCAGTTCAAGGTGGACTTCGCGATCATCGGCACGTCCAGCATCGAAACCGACGGCACGCTGCGCGATTTCGATACCCGCGAAGTGCGCGTGGCCGAAGCCATCATTCAGCATGCGCGAACCGTTTTTCTCGCCGCCGACAGCTCCAAGTTCGGCCGTCCTGCGCTCGTTCGTCAGGGCCACCTGGACCAGATCGATGCGCTCTTCACCGATGCGGCCCCGCCCCCCGACATGGCCGAGACGCTCAACGCTGCCAATTGCCAGGTGTACGTAGCCGGTTAACAGGCTTTCGCGGCCATGTTGCAGCGCACACGGAGCTTCAAGTGAAATCAAGAATCTGGCCGGCGCCCTGAACCGCCTCTGCGACGAGTTCTTGTCAAAGGGAAAATTTGCGGGGGCCGGTTTGGTGTTTAACGTTCGCTTGACTACACTCCAGTTCCCCGGCGTTCATTGCGCGCTCGCGTGCCGCCGGTAGTACTGAACCTGTCGTAAGCTGTACCTCCCGCCTGATCTTTTTGCGGACCATCTGGCAATGGCCTTTGCCATTCATGCCAGTCGCCGTCGAGGCTGTCCGCGTTTGCTTGACATGGAGAGAAACGATGCTGAGTCCGCACGAATTCGCCACGTTGTTGCTCGTCAAGGACGCTCCCAATCAGGTCGACATGGAGCGAGAAGAGCTCGACGCCCTCCTCGAACGTCAGCTCGTGCAACTGGAGCGGCTCGCCTCGGGCAATGAACAATGGCGTGTAACGGAATCCGGCGATAGCGCACTCCGAGCCATCAAACGTCTTTCCTGAAAGCGACCCGCGCATCGCCGGGCTCGTCGTCGGTTGATGGCCGGCGCGGCCGCACGCGCGCGGCCCAGCCGCCGCGCATGTTCGGTTCACTGTGTTTGTTTCGACGTGGGCGCCCATAGCGGCGCCCGCTTTCATTAGGCGTGCGTTCGTCGCGTCCGCATCATCGATTGGGCTAGCGCGACGCGCCGCCAGCTAATGACGAGACTTCAACCGCTGCGCAACGTCGGGTCCACCGCCGCACGCCAGCTCAGCGCCCTCGCGCGCTGCTCGGTAAAGAACGCGACCCACTGATTGCGAACCTGCGGGTCCGCACTCGCGCCCTGGCTCGTATAGCGCTGCGCGATCGAGGTCTGGAACGCGCAGTAATCGTCCTTCGACAACCGCCCGCGCCGGTTCGCCACATAAGCATCGAACAACGTCGCATACACGCCTTGAGCGTCGTTACCGTAATCGACCGGCTGGGCGCTGCACATCTGCTGCAATGAGACGAACGACGGCGCGCCCATCGTGCCGGTCAGGCTCGGCGAAGCGACGCACCCCGCGAGAAGCGCAGCTGCGCCCACCATGAAAATTCCACGCATGAATCACCTCGAAATGGCTACTGCCAAGAGTATCGTCCGTGGCCGCCGGTTGCGCCACCACCTTGGCCGTTCGATAGAGACGCGCTCAGAAAGCGCGAACTTTACTTTTTCGAATATGTTCATTAAAGTTCGAAAACGAACACTATCGGTTCGATAGAGTTTCACACAATTGTCGGACGACGCAGGAGACGCAGCAGGTGACGCAAGGCACGAGATACGATTTGCTCGTCGTGGGCGGCGGGATCAACGGCGCAGGCATTGCACGCGACGCGGCGGGCCGGGGCCTGTCCGTGCTGCTGTGTGAACAGGACGACCTGGCAGCGCACACCTCCTCGGCAAGTACCAAACTGATTCACGGTGGCTTGCGCTACCTCGAATACCGCGAGTTCCGACTGGTGCGCAAGGCGTTGCAGGAGCGCGAGACCTTGCTGCGGGCAGCGCCGCACATCATGTGGCCGCTGCGCTTCGTGATGCCGCACATGCCCGACCTGCGCCCGGCCTGGCTGATTCGCGCGGGCCTTTTCCTGTACGACCACCTCGCCCGGCGCGAACTGCTGCCCGGCTCGCGCGGCATCGTGATGCGCAACCATCCGGCCGGTGCGCCGCTCGTCGAATCGATCAAGCGTGGCTTCGTCTACTCCGACGGCTGGGTCAACGACGCTCGCCTCGTCGTTCTGAATGCGCTCGACGCCGCCGAGCACGGCGCGAAAATTCTCACGCGCACCAAGCTGCTGAGCGCCGTGCGCGCAGGCGGCGAATGGCGCGCGCAACTCAAGCGCGCAGACGGCACGACCGTTGACGTGCGAGCCGCGTCGATCGCGAATGCGGCAGGCCCGTGGGTCGGGGAACTGCTGCAAGGCGCGCTCGGCCGTGCGGCGTCGCATAGTGTGCGGCTCGTCAAAGGCAGTCACATCGTCACGCGGCGTCTGTTCGAACACGACCACGCGTACATCTTTCAGAATCCGGACAAGCGGATCATTTTCGCGATTCCGTACGAACACGACTACACGCTGATCGGCACCACCGACCTCGAATATCGCGGCGACCCCGCGCAGGTCGCGATCAGCGCCGACGAGACGCAGTACCTGTGCGACTCGATCAATCGCTACTTCAAGCAGAAGATCTCACCGGCCGACGTGCGTTGGACCTATTCCGGCGTGCGGCCTCTGCTCGAGGAAGAAGGCGCGGACAATCCGTCGGCCGTCACGCGCGATTACTCGCTCGAACTCGATGCGCCGGCGGGCGAAGCGCCGCTGCTGTCGGTGTTCGGCGGCAAGATCACGACCTTTCGCAAGCTTGCTGAGGAAGCCGTCGACACGCTCACGCACGCTCTGGGCAGCGGTGCGCCTTCGTGGACGGCCGGCGCGCCGTTACCCGGCGGCGATATTCCGCAGGCAAACTTCGAGCGTTTTCTCGCTGAACTGAAGCAGCAGCATTCGTGGTTGCCGGCGGATCTCGCGCACCGTCTCGCCCGCGCTTACGGCACGCGAGTGAAGAACGTGATCGGCCGCGCGCGCTCGCTCGCCGATCTCGGCCGTGCGTTTGCACCGGGTCTCCATGAGGCGGAGCTCGCGTACCTGCGCGACACCGAATGGGCACGCAGCGCGCACGACGTGCTATGGCGCCGCTCGAAACTCGGCCTTCATGTTGAGCCGGGCACGCTGGACTCGATCACACGCGACATTGACGCGTGGTTCGCTCGTGAATCCGAGCGACAGAGCGCGTAACCTGGTAGAAAGTCCGCGCGCCCGCAGCATAAAAACCGTTTCACCCCTCGGCTGAATCGAGCCGGCCTATACCGACACGCGCGGCGCGGCCCGTTCGACACGACAAGCCGTTCCCGTCGCCGGTAAGCTGTCATGGCGATTCATAAAATGCATGGAGAAGAGACAATGCAGGATCAGTACATCCTCGCGCTTGACCAGGGCACCACCAGTTCGCGTGCGATGCTCTTCGACCGCCTCGGCAATGTTGTGTCGACGGCGCAGAAGGAGTTTGAGCAGATTTATCCGCGTCCGGGCTGGGTAGAGCACGACCCGCAGGAAATCTGGTCGACGCAAGCGGGCGTCGCCGCCGAAGCCGTGACGCGCGCCGGTATGAACGGCACGTCGATCGCGGCGATCGGCATCACCAATCAGCGCGAGACCACGATCGTCTGGGATCGTGAGACGGGCCATCCGATCTACAACGCGATCGTCTGGCAGGACCGCCGCACGGCCGACTTCTGCGACCAGCTTAAAGAGCAGGGCCTTGAAGCCAAAGTCCGCGCGAAAACCGGCTTGCCGATCGACTCGTACTTTTCCGCGACCAAGATCCGCTGGATTCTCGACAACATCGAAGGCGCGCGCGAAAAAGCGAAGCAAGGCCGCCTCGCGTTCGGCACCGTGGATAGCTGGCTTGTGTGGAACTTCACCAAGGGCGGCCTGCATGTCACCGACGTGACGAACGCATCGCGCACCATGCTCTTCAACATCCACACGCTGAAGTGGGACGACGAACTACTCGACGCGCTCGACATTCCGCGCAACATGCTGCCCGAAGTGCGTCCCTCGTCCGAAGTGTACGGGCCGACCAAGACGACCGTGTTCGCCTCGAAGATTCCGCTCGCGGGCATCGCCGGCGACCAGCACGCCGCGCTCTTCGGTCAGATGTGCACCGAATCCGGCATGGTGAAGAATACCTACGGCACCGGCTGCTTTCTCGTGATGAACACCGGCGACAAGCCGATCGAATCGAAGAACAATCTCGTCACCACGATTGCCTGGCAGATCAGCGATCAGATCAACTACGCGCTCGAAGGCAGCATCTTCATTGGCGGCGCGGTCGTGCAATGGCTGCGCGACGGTTTGGGCATCATCAAGAATGCGGCTGAGATAGAAACGTTGGCGCGCGGCGTACCGCATTGCGACGGCGTTTATCTGGTGCCCGCATTCGCCGGTCTCGGCGCGCCGCACTGGAATGCGCGCGCTCGCGGCACGCTGTTCGGCGTGACCCGCGGCACAACCTCGGCGCATATCGCGCGCGCTGCGCTCGATTCAATCGCATATCAGTCGCTCGACGTGCTGAAGGCGATGGAGGCCGACTCGGGCATTCGCATCGGCGAATTGCGCGTGGACGGCGGCGCTTGCGCGAACAACCTGTTGATGCAGTTCCAGGCCGACATCCTCGGCGTGGACGCGGTTCGCCCGAAAGTTTCGGAAACCACTGCGCTGGGCGCAGCGTATCTGGCGGGCCTCGCGGTCGGCTACTGGAAAGATGTCGACGAACTGCAAAGCCAGTGGAAGCTCGATCGCCGCTTCACGCCCGCACTCGAACAAGCCGATGTCAGCGAATGTCTCGACGGCTGGAAGCGCGCGATTCGCGCCGCCAAAGCGTGGGCCGACACACCTTGAGCGCGGCCTTCGCGTTGTTCGCGGGTGAGCTTTCGGCATAACGCAACTCCGACGCGGCTGAACGAAACCGCGACAGAAGTGCGACAGAAGCGCGACGAAAGCGCGATCAATCGCGACGCAACCACGAAACGACGAAACAACAAAAGCAACGACAAGGCGGCGAAGCAACAGGCCACGCAACCCGGCCACGCCGCCCGTCTTGTGGCTTCCCTAACAACAATATTTCGGATACCCAACAATGTCTCCATACATTGCGGAATTCATCGGCACGGCGCTCGTCGTGCTGCTCGGCGACGGTGCTGTCGCCAACGTGCTGCTCGCGCGCACCAAAGGCAAGGGCGCGGATCTGATCGTGATCGTCATGGGCTGGGCGATGGCCGTTTTCATCGCGGTCTACGTCACTGCGTCGTTCAGCGGCGCGCACCTGAATCCGGTCGTGACCGTCAGCCTCGCGCTCGCGGGCAAGTTCGCGTGGGCCAAGGTTCCAGGCTATATCGCGGCGCAAATGCTCGGCGGGATGGCGGGCGCGCTGCTCGTGTGGGTCGCCTATCGCCAGCACTTTGCGAAAGAAGGCGACGCTGACGTGAAGCTCGGCGTGTTCTGCACCGCGCCCGCGATTCGCAGCGTGCCGCACAACCTGCTGACCGAAATGATCGCGACCTTCGTGCTGATTCTTGGCGTGCTGTATCTCGCTTCGCCGCAAGTCGGCCTCGGCGCGCTCGACGCGCTGCCGGTCGGCCTGCTCGTGCTCGGCATCGGCATCTCGCTCGGCGGCCCGACGGGTTACGCGATGAGTCCTGCGCGCGATCTGTCACCGCGTCTGATGCACGCACTGCTGCCGATCCCCGGCAAACGCGACAGCGACTGGCGCTATGCGTGGATTCCAGTATGCGGGCCTCTGCTTGGCGGTGCCGTGGCGGCCGGCCTCTATCTGTATCTGCATACGCGCTGATCTTGCCGCGCGGCCATCAATAGCCGACGCACACGCGAATCGTGCCGCATCCATGCTCACGCGTGTGCAACTCGCGCGATGGGAGATGGAATTCGCGGAAAGCGGCCGGGTCGGCGCATGCCCCGCCAAAGCACGTATCATGACGGCTTCACCCGGGCGCATGGGCTGGCCACGCTTGCCGCTCACGCGCCCCCGCTTTCCATTCCTCCAGGCATGATCGACCACCTTATCTGCGACTGCGACGGCGTACTTGTCGACAGTGAAGTCATCGCTGACCGCGTGATGTTCGAGACGCTCTCGGCCAGTTTTCCCGGCCTCGACTTCGAGCCCATCGTCAAGACGGCCTTTGGACAGCAAACGTCGCGCTTTCTCGAAGGCATCGAGAAAGCGTTCGACATCGCGCTGCCAGCCGATTTTCTCAACACGATCGAACACAATGTCGAGCTCGCGCTAGCCGCATCGCTTAGTCCGATCAACGGTGTGCGGACCGCGCTGCAACGCGTGACGTTGCCGGCAGCGGTCGTGTCCAACAGCCGCATGGCGCGCGTGAGAGCGTCGGTGCAACGCGCCGGATTGCAGCAGATTTTCGGCGCGCGCATTTTCAGCGCGGAACAGGTCGCGCGGCCCAAACCTTTTCCCGATGTGTATCTGTTCGCCGCACAGACGCTCGGCGTCGATCCATCGCGATGCATCGTCGTGGAAGACAGCGTGGCGGGTTTGAACGCGGCGCGCGCGGCGGGCATGAAGACGATCGCTTTCGTCGGCGCGAGCCATATTCCCGATGGCTACGCGGACGCGTTGCGCAGGATGAACATGACGCGCATCATGAAGCATATGGACGAATTGCCCGCGCTGGTCGAAGCGGGCATGCGCGGCGAGTTCGGTGACGTGCAGTCCTAGTATGAAGATGCGAAAGTAACGCACAACGTAACGCACACAAAAAGGCCGACTGTTGCGCAGTCGGCCTTTGGTTTTGTTCAGCGCGTGTCGTGCTGCGAACGCGTCAAACACAGCATCAAGCAACGCGTCAAATCACGCGCCGAACAGCGCATCGCATTACGCGCGCCGCGCCATTCGATTCCGCGCTATCAAGCTTCCTGCTCGACGCATTCACGCGCCCGGGCCAACGCCTGACGAAACTCGGCGAGTTCGGCGATCGTCAGCATCGGCAAATTGTGTTGCGCGGCAAAACGTTCGACGTCCGCGCCGCGCGTCATCGTGCCGTCGGCGTTCATCAATTCGCATAGCACACCCGCGGGCTTCAGCCCCGCGAGAATCGCGAGATCCACTGTGCCTTCCGTATGTCCGCGCCGCGCGAGCACGCCGCCTGGCATCGCTCGCAACGGAAACACATGGCCGGGACTCACGATGTCGGCAGGCTTCGCCGTATCGGCAATTGCAGCGCGAATCGTCGTCACGCGATCGAGTGCGGATACGCCGGTCGTCACGCCCTCGCGCGCTTCGATCGAGATCGTGAACGCGGTGCCGTGACGGCTTTCGTTATTGGCAGCCATCGGCGAAAGTTCGAGCGCGCGGATCTTTTCGTCGGGCAGGCACAGGCAGACGATGCCGCTGCATTCGCGGATCAGCAGTGCCATCGTTTCGACGGAAAGACGCTCGGCGGATACGATCAGATCAGCCTCGTTCTCGCGGTCGTCATCGTCTTGCAGCACGACGGCGCGGCCGTCGCGCATTGCTTGCAACGCGGCGGCGATATGCGGCGGAACGGGTTCGGTGTCGAGCAGCGGGAGATCGGCGAAGGCATCGTCCGCGATCGTCGACGGGGCAGGAAAAGTAGCAAAGGACATAGTTGAAACGCTCATCGCAAAAGTTGGGCGAAAAACGTTTCAGGGCATTGCAAACAGACAAAGACGCGCCCGCCGAGCGCCGCTGCAAACTCCAGGCGGCGTTCGCGCCCCGCCCTGACCTGCGAGCGGCGCCACGGAAACGAACATGACTATCTGCACATCTTCTTCCATCCGGACTATGACCGTCGGCTCTGGCTTCTCACCAGATCTGCTGACCCCGCGGCGGCTTTCGGTTCGCTGAAAGCCGCACGACTGCGGGCGCTCGCGGGCTCGCCGGCTAGCGCTTTCGCGCTGCCGGCATACCGCCGGTGGGGAATTTCACCCCGCCCTGAAGACGCACTGATTGCCGGAAGAACCGGCGGGCCAAGCATACAACAGCCGCGCGCGAAGTGCAGCGCAACCCCTACTGCCGGGCGGGGTTCGCGGCCGAGCGACATGCTGACCATCGCCTTCGGCTTCAAGACGCTGACAAGCGAGCCCGCTCCGCTCCGGCGCACTCCATCAAACGGGCGCGGGTTCGCGCGCCGTGTCGTGCGGCGCGGGCACGTCCCAGCGCGGCGGTGTCTCGGCCTTTAACGTTACGCGAAACGCTCGCGCTTCGGTGTCGCCGGGATTGCGCAGGCTATGCGGCTGATCGGCATCGAACACGATTGCGTCGCCCGTTGCCAGCAACTGGCGTTGGTCGTGCACGCTCACCTCGAGCGTGCCCTCGCTGACCACGAGGTTGACCGTCGTGCCGGGCGCACGGCGCGTGCCGGCTTCGGTGTGCAACGGCGCAATGCGCAACTCGTGAAATTCCGCGGCGGTCGGTTCGTTGTCCGGATAGAGCGGACGAGCCGAATAGCGCCCGTTGGAACTGACGACGCGCGACGAGCGCTCTGCCGGCAAGTGCTCGAAACCGTTGGTCGCGTGACGTCGCAGAAACGCCGCGACCGACACTTTCAACGCGGCCGCCACCTTGCAGAGCACCTTGATGGACGGCACGCTGCGCGCCGACTCGATCTGCGCAAGCATTGCGCGCGACACACCTGAGGCGCGCGCGAGAGCATCGAGCGACAACTGCCGCTCCGCGCGCAAACGGGCGAGATTCACGCCGACGAGACGCTCCAGTGCATCGAAGGGTTCGGCGGCACGCGGCGGCGCATCGGTATCGGCCGTGGGATCGCGAACCAGAGCAAGCGGGGAATGCATGATTGCCTCCAGAAGCGCCGCCGGACGGCGGGCAAGCGGTTAGTGGAAGCAAGATAGCATCGCGGCCGGCCGCGCCCAACGAAGTTATCTTCACACTGTTATCAGTATTGCGGAGGGCGTTCCTCGCAAAGCTTGTGCGGATTTTTCATATGCTGCGGGCCCATTATTTTGCGGACAGGTGCGAGCAATGTCATGCGATCGGGCTTGCATTCGTTGATATGCACTTGCAGGCAAGTCCTCGCACTGCTTCACGCATGCGCACGCTTTCGATATCCACGCCGCTCCCAAACAGTCAGGCCCGCTCGCGCACTTGCACGCCGCGCTGGGCCGTCCCTGACGCGCGCGCATCCACGCGCGACGCGAACCACGTCAGCAGCAATGCGACCACGCTCACTGCCGCCGCGACCCACGGCAATGTATCGAGCGAATGGCCGTGATCGATTACGAGGCCACCGAGCCACGCGCCGCCTGCATTGCCCACATTGAAGGCGCCGATGTTCAGCGTTGACGCGAGATTCGGCGCCTTGGCCGCTTTCTCGACCACGCGCATCTGCAACGGCGGCACCGTCGCGAAGGCAGCGATGCCCCACACGAACACCGTGATCGCCGCGGCCGCCTGCGAATGACTCGTGCGCGCAAAGATCGCCATTACCACTGCGAGCGCCGCGAGAATGGCCATCAACGAAGGCATCAGCGCGCGGTCCGCGAGCTTGCCGCCGACCGTGTTGCCGATCGTGAGCCCCACACCGAACAGCACGAGGATCAGCGTGACGGCGCGCGGCGAGAAGCCGCTCACCTGCTCCAGAATCGGCGCGATATACGTGAAGACGACGAACACGCCGCCGAAGCCGAGCACCGTCATCGCAAGCGCGGTCCAGACTTGCGGGTCCTTCAGCACGCGCACTTCATGGCCGAGACCGGCGGGACCGGAATCGTGGCGATTGGGCACGAGTGCCGTGACGCCCGCGAGCGACAGTACGCCGAACGCGCTGACAATCCAGAAGGCCGCGCGCCAGCCGAACTCCTGACCCACGAACGTGCCGAACGGCACGCCGAGCACGTTCGCGAGCGTGAGTCCGGTGAACATCAGCGCAATCGCGCTGGCGCGCTTCTCGAGCGGCACCAGCGACGCGGCCACCACCGCGCCGATGCCGAAGAACGAGCCGTGCGCGAACGACGTCACCACGCGCGCGATCATCAGCACCGAGTAGTTCGCCGCAATCGCACACAATGTATTGCCGACGATGAACACGCCCATCAGCAACTGCAGCGCGAGCTTGCGCGGCATCCTGCTCGTGACGACTGCGAGAAGCGGCGCGCCGACCGCGACGCCGAGCGCGTAGCCGCTCACCAGCAATCCCGCCGATGGAATCGACACCGCGAGATCGCGCGCGACCTCGGGCAGCAAGCCCATGATGACGAACTCCGTCGTCCCGATAGCGAAGGCGCTGATCGCGAGCGCCAGTAGTGGAATCGGCATTGTTCTTCTCCAGATTTTACGGTTGAGCGTGATGCAGCGCCGTCACGAACTCGACGACGACACCCGGCGCCAGCGCCACGAAAACCTGCATGGCGGCTTGTTGCGGGCCCATCGGCGGTACTTGCGCGGTCTGATAGTCGACGCCGGTCGTGTGCAGGCGCGCGAGCAGCGCCTGCCACTCGGCGGCGCTTTCCAGACGGAACGCAATGTGATCGATTCGTGGCGCGGCTTTTTGCGATGGCCCGGGCGCGGTGGCCTCGACGAGATGGACGACCGGGCGCCCGTGCGCATATAGCCAGTAACCGTCGACGGAAAACGGCGGCCGCGCGCCTTGCGTCAAGCCGGCCACATCGACGAAGAAACGCCGCGCGGTTTCGAGATCGGCGGTGACGATAGTCGCGTGATCGAGTTGCATGGTTTCAGCCGGCTGACTGCGCCGCATCGGTTCCAAGGGAAATGCATTGTGGCGGCGGAGCGCCAATTTGATAATTGGCGTAGCATTTGAAGCATTTTCAAATGCCATTTGAAGCTAGCTATGGATAACCTCGGCGACATTCGTCTCTTCGTGGAAGCGGCGCAGCACGGCAGCCTTTCCGCCGCGGGCCGCAAAATGGGGCTCACGCCGGCCGCAGCGAGCGCGCGCCTCGCGAAACTCGAAGCGGGCCTGAAAGCACGGCTGTTCGAGCGCACGACTCGCCAGTTGCGGCTCACCGACGAGGGGCGCCTGTATCTGAACTGCTGCCGCCAGGCGCTGCAGTCGCTCGACGACGCCAAAGCCGCGCTGCAAGCCGGCCAAGGCGTGGTGCGCGGCAAGGTGCGGGTGTCGGCGACGTCGGACTTCGGCCGCAATCTGCTGATGCACTGGCTCGACGAATTCAACGCGCTTTACCCCGAGGTCACGTTCGCGCTGACGCTATCGGACTCGCTGTCAAACCTCGTGCAGGAGGACATCGACCTCGCGATCCGCTTCGGCGTGCCGCAGGACAGTTCGCTCGTCGCGCGCAAACTGGCGCCGAACCGGCGCGTGCTATGCGCGTCGCCGGAATACATCGCACGCAAAGGGGAGCCGAAAGACCCGCGCGATCTGGCGAACTTCGATTGCATCGTGCTCAACACCGGCTCGGGCCCGGTCAACGAATGGCGCTTCACACGCGGCGACGAGGTGCAGCAGTACACCGTCTCCCTTGAAACGGCGCGCGAGACCAACGACGGTGCCGTCGCCCGCGAATGGGCGCTGCGCGGCTATGGCATCGTGATCAAGTCGATGTGGGACGTCGAAGCGGATTTGCGCGCCGACGGCCTGAAAATCCTGTTGCCGGAATGGCGCTATCCCGATGCGCCGTTGCATGCGCTTTACCACCGCAATCGTTTTATGGCGCCGCGCGTGCGCGTGCTGCTGGACTTCTTGAGCGAGCGCTTCGCGCGGGTGTCGGATGAGTTGGAAAGCTTGCTGGGATTGCCGCCGGATTCACACCCGCAGCAGCTTGAGCCGCCGCATCCGTCGCGCGCCGAAGCGGGCGTGAAAGCGGACTAGGAAGCGTGTTAACAAGCAGACTCGAAAAGCGCGCCGGAAAGCACATCGACAAGCATGCCGGAAAGCGAGGCTCGGAAGCCGCATGGGACGAAGGGCTATAATATTGCGCTAGCTGCAAACGTGCGCGGCAAGCGGCCATTCGGGCCGCGCGCTCCGCCAAAAGCGCCTTTTCCGCGGGCTTATCGCACGTTTTCACATCTCCTTGACCCCTAATACGACGCCCCCAGATTAACCACTGCGACCGGCGAAACTCGATGACCAAGAAAGTTTACGTAAAGACCTTTGGCTGCCAGATGAACGAGTACGACTCCGACAAAATGGTCGACGTACTCGGTGCGGCTGAAGGGCTCATCAAGACGGACACGCCCGAAGACGCGGACGTCATTCTGTTCAACACCTGCTCGGTGCGCGAGAAAGCCCAGGAGAAAGTCTTCTCCGACCTCGGCCGCGTACGCGAGCTGAAAGAGGCGAATCCGGATCTGATCATCGGCGTCGGTGGCTGCGTGGCGAGCCAGGAAGGCGCGGCGATCGTCGCGCGCGCGCCGTACGTCGATCTGGTGTTCGGGCCGCAAACGCTGCACCGTCTGCCGCAAATGATCGACAAGCGCCGCGAAAGCGGCCGCGCGCAAGTCGATATCTCGTTCCCGGAAATCGAAAAGTTCGACCATTTGCCGCCGGCTCGCGTCGACGGTCCGAGCGCTTTCGTGTCGATCATGGAAGGGTGCAGCAAGTACTGCAGCTATTGCGTGGTGCCGTACACGCGCGGCGAAGAAGTGTCGCGTCCGCTCGACGACGTGCTGACCGAAATCGCCGGCCTCGCCGACCAGGGCGTGCGCGAAGTCACGCTGCTCGGCCAGAACGTGAACGCCTATCGCGGCGCGCTCACGCTCGGTTCGTCGGAGATCGCAGATTTCGCAACGCTGATCGAATACGTCGCCGATATTCCGGGCATCGAACGGATTCGCTACACCACATCGCATCCGAAGGAATTCACGCAGCGCCTGATCGACACGTACGCGAAGGTGCCGAAGCTCGTGAGCCACTTGCATCTGCCCGTGCAGCACGGTTCCGACCGCATTCTGATGGCGATGAAGCGCGGCTACACCGTGCTCGAATACAAGTCCGTGATCCGCAAGCTGCGCACCATTCGCCCGGATCTGTCACTTTCCACCGACATGATCGTCGGCTTTCCCGGCGAGACGGAAGAAGATTTCGACAAGATGATGGCGCTCGTGCACGAGATGAAGTACGACACCAGCTTCTCGTTTATCTACAGCCCGCGTCCTGGCACGCCGGCTGCGAACCTGCATGACGACACGCCGCGCGAAGTGAAGCTGAAGCGCCTGCAACACCTGCAAGCTACTATCGAAGAGAACGTGCAGCGGATCAGCGATTCGATGGTCGGCAAGGTGGAGCGCATTCTGGTCGAACGCCCGGCGCGAAAAGACCCGAACGAACTCGCGGGCCGCACGGAGAACAACCGCGTGGTGAACTTCCCGGCGCCGGTGGCTTCGCATGCGCGGCTGACCGGTCAGATGGTCGACGTGAAAATTGTCAAAGCGTACCCACATTCGCTGCGTGGGGAACTCGTGCTGGTGCACGACAATGCAGAGGGCGGTGCGGGCGCCATCACGCATTGACCGACTGACGACTGAACCAACGGCGCGGCCCCGCCGCGCGATGCAGCGCCCGATGCACCGTCTGACGCCACCCGACGCCACCCGCGTACTGAAACCGACAGGATCGACTCACCGCCTTGAAAACCACTCAGCCGCACCTGGAATTTACCGCTCCGCGCGACGACAACGCGCGGCTCGCCAATCTCTGCGGACCGCTCGACGAAAACCTGCGGCAAATCGAGCAGGCGCTCGACGTGACGCTGCAACGCCGCGGACACCGCATCACGATTCGCGGGCGCGGCGCGAAGCTTGCGCTTACCGCGCTCGAAAACTTCTACAACAATGCGCGCGATCCGCTGTCGGTGGACGACATTCAGCTCGCGCTCGTCGAAGTGCGCCACCCGGCGCGGCATCGCACTAACGGCAACGGCAATGGCAACGACGACGAAGCCGGCGAGCCGGGTTTTCCCGGCAACCCCGACCATCCGTTCGACCAGCCCGCCGACAGCGGCGAAGACGACCTCGAAGAGCTCGGCCCGAAGCTGTACACGCGGCGCGCCGATCTGCGCGGCCGCACGCCGGCGCAGCGGGAGTATCTGAAGCAGATCGTCTCGCACGACGTTACGTTCGGCGTGGGTCCAGCCGGCACGGGCAAGACCTATCTCGCGGTCGCCTGCGCGGTGGACGCGCTGGAGCGCGATCAGGTCAAGCGCATCGTGCTGACGCGGCCGGCCGTCGAAGCCGGCGAGCGTCTCGGCTTCCTGCCGGGCGACCTCGCGCAGAAGGTCGATCCGTATCTGCGTCCGCTCTACGACGCGCTCTACGATCTGCTCGGCTTCGACAAAACCGCGAAGATGTTCGAGCGGCAGATGATCGAAATCGCGCCGCTCGCATACATGCGCGGCCGCACGCTGAATCACGCGTTCATCATTCTCGACGAGGCGCAGAACACCACGCCCGAGCAGATGAAAATGTTCCTCACGCGGATCGGCTTCGGCTCGAAGGCCGTGGTGACCGGTGACACGACGCAGGTCGACTTGCCGCGCGGCCACAAGAGCGGGCTCATCGAAGCGCAGCAGGTTCTGTCCGACGTGCGCGGCATTGCGCTCACGCGTTTCACTAGCGCCGACGTAGTGCGCCATCCGCTCGTCGCGCGGATTGTGGAAGCGTACGATGCGCATTCGCAGAAAACCGCCAGCCCGGCGGATTCGCGTTAATGCGGCTCGATGCACGCGACAATCCGCTGAATGCGCCGCCTCCCGGCTGGCTACGTTCCGCGCCGCACCCCGGGCCGCCCCTCGCGCAGTGTTTTGCGGGCTGCGTGGCGTGGCAGTGCGCTCGGGGTTGCGCGCGGTGTTCCGCCCGCCGGCTTGCGCGTCACTCCGCACATCGCCTTGCGCCTCACTTCGCCCACCAATCCCAGCCAGCATGAGCCGCGCCCCGAAACTAACGTTGAATCTGCAATTCCCCGCAGCCAAGGCGTGGCCGGAGCACAAGGTGCTGCTGCCGCGCGCCACCGTCGCTAGCTGGATCAAGGCCGCGCTTTTTGCCGACGGCGAGCTGACCGTGCGTTTCGTCGACGCCGAAGAAGGCCGCACGCTTAACCGCACCTATCGCGGCAAGGACTATTCGACGAATGTGCTGACCTTCGCGTACGCGGAATCGGAGGACGATCCGGTGACGGGCGATCTGATCTTGTGCTGCCCGGTCGTCGAGAAAGAAGCCGCCGAACAGGGCAAGCCGCTCCTCGCGCATTACGCGCATCTGCTCGTGCACGGCACACTCCACGCGCAGGGATACGACCACGAAGTCGAGCAGGAAGCCGAGGAAATGGAAACGATCGAAACCGAGATTCTCGGCAAGCTCGGTTTTCCCGACCCTTACCGCTAACCGCCGTCCGGACCGAACCGTGAGCTCAATTCCCTCTGACGCCGACGCCCGAACGCCCTGCCCGGACTATCCGCCGACGCTCGGCGAGTCGCGACTGCTGACGGACGATGAGTTGCGCGCGTCGCTCGAATGCACGCTGCGTGACTGGAATCGGCAGAGCGACTTGTGGCTTTTCGGCTATGGTTCGCTGATCTGGAATCCAGGGCTGCCTACCGTCGAAGCGACGCGCTCGAAGGTGCATGGTTATCACCGCGGGCTGTATCTCTGGTCACGCGTGAACCGGGGCACGCCGGAACAGCCGGGGCTCGTGCTCGCGCTGGATCGCGGCGGCTCCTGCTCCGGCATTGCGTTTCGTCTCACGGCGCAAGGTGCGATGCCGCATCTGGAAGCACTATGGCGCCGCGAAATGGCGATGGGTTCCTACCGGCCCGCGTGGTTGCCCTGCGTGCTCGCCGACGGCCGGCGCGTTGACGCACTGGCGTTCGTGATGCGCCGCGACGTGCCGAGCTACACCGGCAAGCTCGGCGACGAGGTCGTCAAAACGGTGTTCGGCTGCGCGAGTGGCCGCTATGGGACGACGCTCGAGTACGTGAGCCGCACGGTTCACGCGCTGCGCGAAAGCGGCATGCCGGACCGGGCGCTCGAAGCGCTGCTTGAGCGCTGCCAAGCCGCGAATAGCGAGCCCGGTTCTGCTGGCGCTGAACTGCGTTTTCAGCCGCAAGCTGGCGAATAAGCGCTCCACCGGTCAGCAAGCAAATGCAAGCACGCGAAGCAACAGGTCAAGGTAAGAAGCGGAGTAAAGCTGGAGCAAAACCGCCGCCCGCCCACGCGTCGCGCCACCGTTTTTTTCTCCGAAACGCTTTTCAGCGCGTAATCAGTTACGATTGACCCACGGCCCGCGCCTTGCGGCGCACCGTTGCCAGCCGGTTTCATTCATCGCCCGGCCCGGCGGGACACGGTCCTGCCATGTGCCTGGTGTATCCTTAATGCTCTGCAACAGCGCGCCCAGTCTTGCCGGGCGCACTACCATGAACGACACGTATCCCAGTCGACGTCACACCGACAAACCGCAGGAAAAACGCTCGCTACTCGAGCGTCTGACCGATTTCATCTCGCCCGAGCCCGACTCGCGCTCCGAACTTCTGGAAATTCTGCAGGACGCGCACGAGCGCAACCTGATCGACGCCGACTCGCTATCGATGATCGAAGGCGTATTCCAGGTCACCGAACTGAGCGCACGCGACATCATGGTGCCGCGCGCGCAAATGGACGCGATCAACATCGCGGACAATCCCGCCGAATTCATCCCGTATGTGCTGGAAAAAGCGCACTCGCGCTATCCGGTCTACGAGGGCAATCGCGACAACGTCATCGGCGTGCTACTGGCGAAAGACCTGCTGCGCTACTACGCCGAAGAAGAGTTCGACGTGCGCGGCATGCTGCGCCCCGCCGTTTTCATCCCTGAATCGAAGCGTCTGAACGTGCTGTTGCACGACTTCCGCGTGAATCGCAATCACCTCGCGGTGGTGGTCGACGAATACGGCGGCGTGGCCGGTCTGATCACGATCGAGGACGTGCTGGAACAGATCGTCGGCGACATTGAAGACGAATACGATTTCGACGAGGAAAGCGGCAACATCATCGCTTCCCCGGACGGGCGCTTCCGCGTGCGCGCGCTGACCGAGATCGAGCAGTTCAACGAAGCGTTCGGCACTCACTACTCGGACGAAGAAGTGGATACGATCGGCGGGCTTGTCACGCATCATTTTGGCCGCGTGCCGCATCGCGGCGAGAAGGTTCGCATCGACGATCTGATCTTCGAAATTCTGCGCGGCGACGCCCGCCAGGTTCACATGCTACTGGTGCGGCGCGATCCGCTTGCCGGTCAGCGCGAGCGCGAAGCGCAACACGTGCAGACCTGAGCGGCCAGGCTGTCTCACGCCCGGCATGCTGCGGCGCGCCACCGCCCTGTCCGCACGCTGACTTTTCCNCCTGCCACTCCTCACGCCGACCGCGCAACAATGGCCGACCCGATTACTTCCCGCTCCCGTCACGGCGTGAGCGCATCCACCGCGCAGCCGACACGCGTGCGCTCGCTTCCTCGTTGGCATTACCTCGTCGCGCTGGCGGCGGGCGCGGCCAATACGCTGTCGTTCGCACCCACGCCGCACGGCGGCTGGCTGGAACTCGCGATCTTCGTGTTCTTCTTCGGCTGGTTGACGCGCACCACCGGCTGGAAAAGCGCCGCGCTGACTGGCGGCGCATTTGGCTTCGGCAACTTCATGAGCGGCGTCTGGTGGTTGTACGTCAGCATGCATTTTTTTGGCGGCATGCCCGCACCGCTCGCCGGCACAGCGCTCGTACTGTTTTCGCTTTATCTCGCGCTGTACCCGGCTTTGGCAGCGGGCGTCTGGTCGTTCTGCGCCGGTCACGCAAGCAATGGCAGGTCGCAGACCGGTACGTCCGACACCGGTACGCCGTTCTCGCCGACGTGGCATGGGGCACTCGCTTTCGCTAGCGCGTGGGCGATCGGCGAATGGTTGCGCGGCACGGTGTTCACCGGCTTTCCGTGGCTCGCGAGCGGCTATGCGCAAGTCGACGGCCCGTTTGCCGGATTCGCGCCACTCGCGGGCGTGTACGGCGTCGGCTGGGTGCTCGCGCTCGCAGCGGCGTTGATCGTGCAGGCACTGCTCGCTCTGCTGCGTCGTTCGCGGGAGTCTCGCGAAGCTGCGGCCAGCGGCGAAAATACCCGCGGCGGCACGGCACGGATCGCGGCGCCGGCGGCCGTCGCACTGGCGCTAATCGCGGCCGGCCTGCTGCTGCCGCTCGTGAAGTGGACGGTGCCCGCCAACGCGCCGCTGACCGTGCGCCTCTTGCAAGGCGACGTCAAACAGGAAATGAAATTCGAGGAAGCGGGCATGCGCGCCGCCATCGATCAGTATCAGCAGATGATTACGTCCAAACCCGCCGACCTGATCGTCACGCCGGAGACCGCCATTCCCGTGCTCGCGCAGCAACTACCGGCGCCGTTTGCGTCTGCGGTACGCAGCTTTGCGGATTCGACGGGCAGTGCGATCCTGTTCGGCGCAATCGGCGGCTCCGTCACGCCTGAGGGCCGCGTGGTCGACTATACGAACAGCCTGTTCGGCGTGACGCCGGGCACACGCGACATCTATCGCTACGACAAGCATCATCTCGTGCCCTTTGGCGAGTTCGTGCCGTGGGGCTTCCGCTGGTTCGTCAACCTGATGAACATTCCGCTTGGCGATTTCGCGCGAGGCGGGCCGGTGCAGAAGCCGTTCGTCGTCCATAATCAGCCGGTAGCGGTCGACATCTGCTACGAAGATATTTTCGGCGAAGAAATCGCGCGGACCATCCGTGAGAGCGATACACCGGCAGGCGTGCTGATCAACTCGACTAATCTTGCGTGGTTCGGCGACACCATCGCGCTCGACCAGCACTTGCAGATAGCGCGCATGCGCTCGCTCGAAACCGGCCGGCCGATGCTGCGCGCGACCAACACCGGCATGACGGCCGCGATCGACGCGAACGGCAAAGTGCTCGGACGGCTCACGCCCTACACGATCGGTTCGCTCGACGTCACCGTGCAAGGGACGGCCGGCCGCACGCCGTATGTGACGAGCGGCAATAACACGGTGCTCGCCGTTTCGTTACTGCTGCTGGCTTTCGGCTTTGCATTTGGGCCAGGCATTGCGCGCCGGAAAAACGGTAAATCCGCAAACGGCGGCGAATAATCAATAAAAAACGCGCGCTGCGGCGTGGCCGCAAGCGCGCGTTTATCCAACCACTCAAGCGTTACCGGTGAACCACGCACGCATTACTGATTCGACGCAATGCGCTGCTGAATATGCTGCGCGCGTGCCGGCGACGCCGGGTGCGAACTCAACATACTCGATTTTCCGCCATCCATTTGCGCGAGTTTGTTGAACGCCATAACAAGACCCGACGGGTCGAGATTCTTCTTTTTCTGCAAATCGAACGAATAATCGTCGGCCGCGCTTTCCTGCGTTTGCGAGAATTGCGCGTTAATCAGCTTTTCCGAGAACTCGCCCAATTGCGAGCCGGACAGCGCGCCCGCAATGCCGCCCGCGGAAGAAGCCACTGAACGCGCCGCCGACGTCGCATACGCAACCTGCATCGCTTTTTTCGTATGGCCAAGGGCCACGTGGCCCATTTCATGGCCGACCACGCCGCGCACTTCGCCGTCGTTCATCATGTCCATCAAACCGCTGTAGACGCGCACGCAGCCGTTGGCCATCGCCCATGCATTGACGTCCTTGGTCACGTACACCTTGTAAGTCACCGGCGTACCGTTGATGTTGTCGCCCAGTTGCGCGGCAATCTTGTTCAGGCGTTTCTGATATTTGCCGTTGGCCGGCGCAATCGCGTTTTCGCTGTCGAGTTGCACGCACGATTTGTCGGTCAACGCGCGCACGTCGGCATCCGAGAGCGTGGCGGCTTGCGTCGCCAACT
The DNA here is from genome assembly GCF_000472525.1 of Paraburkholderia dilworthii. GTDB lineage: Bacteria > Pseudomonadota > Gammaproteobacteria > Burkholderiales > Burkholderiaceae > Paraburkholderia > Paraburkholderia dilworthii. The sequence continues at coordinate 74,092 of NZ_AWZT01000011.1, read as the reverse complement.
GGCCAGACTGAATCAGCGCGGACGGATCCAGATTGCTGACACTGGAGCACGCGGCAAACAGCGAGCAGGCGGAAGCGGCAATAGCAAAGCGATACGGTTTCATCGGGAAAGTCTCTTTGTGATGTTATTCGTTCTGGCGGCGCCCAAAAGGCGCTGCCTTTTCGCAATGGCCGCTTTCGGCGCTAAAACACGCCGAATATATGACTGCAAGACCATTGCCCACGCGGCAGACCAAAAAAAAGCGCCTGACGAGAGGCGCCTTTTTACCAGAAACGAAAGCTTTAATTCATGACCATGAAAGGGTGATTAACGCAATTTTGAAACCTGCGTTAATCGCGGGCAAACTCTGCTTCACCCATTCAGTCAGTTAGCCGGCACAGTATCAATAAACGACTGACGCAGCGAAAGCTTCTGAAAATGCTTGTCCAGATTCGGATGCGACTCGCGCCAATTCAACTCCGGCATGCGGAAGTCCAGATAGCCCAACGCGCAACCCACGGCGATGTCGGCGAGCGTGTAATGATTGCCCGCGCACCACGGCTTGCTGCCCAGGCCTTGCGACATGGCGACGAGCGCTTCGTCGATCTTCCGCTGCTGCCGCGCCACCCACGCGTCGACCCGTTGCTCCGGCGTGCGCTGCGTACTTTCGAGGCGGATCAGCACTGCCGCGTCCAGCAGGCCGTCGGCGAGCGCTTCCCAGCAACGCACCTCGATGCGCTCGCGCCCGGATTGCGGAATCAGCTTGCCGACCGGCGACAGCGTGTCCACGTATTCGCAGATTACGCGCGAGTCGAACACCGCTTCGCCGTCTTCCATGAGGAGGCACGGCACCTTGCCGAGCGGATTGAAGGTATGGATGCGGGTATCCGACGCCCAGACATTCTCGGGCACCAGCTCGTAGTCGATCTTCTTGTCGGCCAGCACGATGCGCGCTTTGCGCACGAACGGGCTGGCGAGCGAACCGATGAGTTTCATCATTGCCATCTGCCTTTTTCTGAATCCGGCGAAAGTATAAGTGCTTGGCGGCGTGCGCGAGCGGCGCGTGCGCTCTTCGCGCGCCGCTCGCACACTCGCTGTGGATGGATTGCAACATTGCCGCGTCGCGTGAGCGCCGTCTAGCCCGCCGAACGGCCAACGCGCCAGTCGTCCGGTGCCGGCGTCGGCGCAAAATGAGTCCGCGCATTGGGCGCTACAATCGCACGATGAACCAGCCGACCGAACCCACCATCGCCATCGACGTCTACCGCACGCGCCGCGAGCGCGTACTCGCCGCGCTGCGCGCAGCGGGCGCCGGCGTCGCCATCGTGCCGACCGCGCCCGAAGCGCTGCGCAACCGGGACGCCGATTATCCGTACCGGCACGACAGCTACTTCTACTATCTGACCGGCTTCACCGAGCCCGAGGCGCTGCTCGTGCTCGACGCCAGCGCCGCACCGGGCGAACCGGCGTCGATCCTCTTCTGCCGCGAGAAAAACATCGAACGCGAGACGTGGGAAGGCTTCCGTTTCGGGCCGGACGGCGCGCGCGTCGCGTTCGGATTCGACGCCGCATTTCCGTTCGGCGAGATCGACGCGCACCTGCCGCGGCTCCTCGCCGACAAGCCGTCGCTGCACTACGCGCTCGGCGCGTCGGAGAAACTCGACGGCCAGGTCCGCGGCTGGCTCGACGCCGTGCGCGCGCAAGGCCGCAGCGGCATCGCGGCGCCCACGGCCGCGCGCGATCTAATACCGCTCCTCGACGACATGCGGCTCATCAAGGACGACCACGAACTCGCGATCATGCGCCGCGCCGGGCAAATCTCCGCGCAAGCGCACCGCCGTGCAATGGCGGCGTGCCGCCCTGGCGTGCGCGAGTACGAACTGGAAGCGGAGCTGCTTTACGCATTCCGCAAATTCGGCGCGCAGGCGCCCGCCTATACGTCGATCGTGGCGGCGGGCGCCAACGCCTGCGTGCTGCACTACCCGGCCGGTAGCGCGATTGCGCAAGAAGGCGACCTGATTTTGATCGACGCAGCCTGCGAGTTGGACGGCTACGCGTCCGACATCACGCGTACGTTCCCCGCGAGTGGCCGCTTCACGCCGGCGCAGCGCGAGCTATACGACATCGTGCTGGCCGCGCAGCAGGCAGCCGTCGATGCAACGCGGGTCGGCGCCAGCTTCGACGATCCGCATCAGGCAGCGGTCCGCGTGCTGTCGCAAGGCTTGCTGGACACCGGCATCGTCGATCGCAAGAAGTTGGCTTCCGTCGACGACGTGATCGCCGAGCGCGCTTACGCGCCGTTCTATATGCATCGCACCGGCCACTGGCTCGGCATGGACGTGCACGATGTCGGCGACTACCGCGAGCGCGGTGCGCCGCGCGACGAAGCGGGCGCGCTGCCGTGGCGCACGTTGCAGGCTTCGATGACGCTGACCATCGAGCCCGGCTTGTACATCCGCCCGGCCGAAGGCGTGCCCGAGCAGTACTGGAACATCGGCATCCGGATCGAGGACGACGCCATCGTCACTCCGGCCGGCTGCGAACTGATGACGCGCGACGTGCCGGTCGCCGCCGACGAGATCGAGGCGCTGATGCAGGACGCCCGCGCGGCTCATGAAACAAGGAAGTAACCCGCAATGAACGATGTTTCCCCGTCGACGGTGATTCTGAAGCCTGCTGCGTCCGATCAGCCATTCGATTTCGATGTGACGATCGTGGGCGCCGGGCCGGTGGGGCTCGCGCTCGCGGGCTGGCTGGCGCGCCGCAGCGCGACGCGCGCGCTCAAAATCGGCCTCGTCGACGCCCGCGAGCCCGAAGATTCGATTGCCGATCCGCGCGCGATCGCCGTTTCGCACGGCAGCCGCATGATCCTCGAACCGCTGCGCTGGCCCGCGGACGCCACCGCGATCCAGCGCATCCACGTGTCGCAGCGCGGTCACTTCGGCCGCACGCTGATCGACCACGGCGAGCACGGCCTGCCGGCGCTCGGCTACGTTCTGCGCTACGGATCGATCGTGCACGGCCTCGCCGAAGCGGTGCACGCGACGCCGGTGCACTGGTTCCGCTCGACGTCGGCTGCCGCACCCGTCCAGGAAAACGACGGCGTCACGCTGCCGATCGAAACCGCGGGCGTCACGCGCCGGTTGCGTACGCGGGTTCTGGTGAATGCGGAGGGCGGTCTGTTCGGCGATCAAAAAGGTTCGCACGGCAGCGGACGCAGCGGTGGAACAAGCCGCGCGACTGCCGCGGTCCGTGAAAGCGCTGACACCGGCGCCGAAAAAGACGCCGAGCGCGAGGCCGGAACCTACACGCGGGCATCCGCGCCGAACGACGCCGGCTTGCAACCCGGCAAACGCTCAGACAAACACGGCACGCGCGACTACGGACAGACAGCGCTGGTCGGCACGGTAACTGTGTCGGCGCCCCAACCGCATGTCGCATGGGAACGCTTCACGCGGGACGGTCCGATCGCCTTGCTGCCGATGGGCGGCGTGCGCGGCGCCGACTACGCGCTTGTCTGGTGCTGCTCGCCAGACGAAGCCGCGCGCCGTGCGCAACTTTCCGACGACGATTTCCTTCGCGAACTCGGCACCGCTTTTGGCGGCCGCATGGGACGCTTCACGCAGATCAAGGGGCGCGCGTCGTTCCCGCTAGGCCTGAACGCCGTCGATACAATCGTGAAGGGCCACGTCGTCGCAATCGGCAATGCGGCGCAAACGCTGCATCCGGTCGCGGGCCAAGGGCTCAATCTCGGCTTGCGCGACGCGCATGCGCTAGCCGACGCGTTGTCGGCGGAAGGCCCGACGCCGCTCGCGCTGGCGAGTTTCGCGCAGCGCCGCGCGCTTGACCGGCGCATGACGATTGGCGCGACCGACATGCTCGCGCGCCTCTTCACCGTCGACTTTGCGCCGCTCGCGATCATGCGCGGCCTCGCGCTGACCGCCCTCGAACTGGTGCCGCCGGTGAAAACCGCGCTCGCGCGTCAGATGATGTTCGGACAACGCCGCTGAGTGCGCCGTGCGCCTCGGCGGGGTGCGAAGTACGCGTCGCGTCTCGGTTTCGGCTCGGCTCGGCTCGGCTCGGCTCGGCTCGGCTCGGCTCGCTTTATCGTCTACGTTCGGCCCGGCTTTCGTCCAGTTTTCGCAGCGCTGAAAGCCGTTGCCCGAGCCGCCAGAACCCGATGACGCGAGCCACTTTCATAGAAGATTTAACGGCTTACGACGCCCGACCGTCCGATGCAGGCCATCTGTTAACGCTAAAATAGCGGTTTTCCCTCGCACTTCGCGAACGCTCCGATTGACAACACTGTGCAATCGGCCCCGCGCGCGTCCACGTCATGCCCACTCTCGGTTCGCACAATCTGCGTAATAACCTGTTCGTCGCGCCAATGGCGGGCGTGACCGACCGTCCGTTCCGGCAGTTGTGCAAGCGGCTGGGCGCGGGCTATGCGGTGTCGGAAATGGTCGCGTCGAACGCACAGTTGTGGAAAAGCGAGAAGACCATGCGCCGCGCGAATCACACGGGCGAAGTCGAGCCGATCGCCGTGCAGATCGCCGGTGCCGATCCGGCCATGATGGCCGAAGCCGCCCGCTACAACGTGGCGAACGGCGCACAGATCATCGACATCAACATGGGCTGTCCGGCCAAGAAGGTGTGCAACGTGGCGGCGGGGTCGGCTCTATTGCAGAACGAGCCGCTCGTGCAGCGCATTGTCGAGGCGGTGGTGGGCGCGGTAGGCATCGGTCCGGACGCAGTGCCCGTCACGCTGAAAATCCGCACCGGCTGGGATCGTGAAAATAAGAATGCGCTGAACGTCGCGCGTCTCGCCGAAGCGGCCGGTATTTCGATGCTGACCGTGCACGGTCGCACGCGCGCCGACCTGTATCACGGCGATGCCGAATACGAAACCATCGCCGCGGTGAAGGCGGCCGTGCGTATTCCGGTGGTTGCCAACGGCGACATAACGTCGCCGGAAAAAGCGCGCCACGTGCTCGCCGTCACGGGCGCCGACGCCATCATGATCGGCCGCGCGGCGCAGGGGCGTCCGTGGCTGTTCCGCGAGATCGAGCATTTCCTGCAAACGGGCGAGTTGCTGGCGCCGCCGCGCATCGACGAAATCCAGCAGGTGATGAACGAGCATCTCGAAGATCACTACGCGTTCTACGGCGAATTTACGGGCGTTCGCACTGCGCGCAAGCACATCGGCTGGTACACTCGCGGCCTTTCCGGCGCCAACGTGTTCCGGCATCGCATGAATACGCTGGACACCACGCGCGAACAACTTCTCGCCGTCAACGAATTCTTCGACGCACAAAAGGCGATCTCCGACCGCCTCGTCTACGTCGACGAAGCAGTTGGCAACCCCGGGCCCGAGGGCGAGGACCACACCGACCGACTAGCAGCATGAGCAAGAACAATATCGAACAATCTGTCCGCGACAGCCTGGACGTGTATTTCCAGGATCTCGACGGCTCCAATCCGCACGACGTCTACGACATGGTGATTTCGTGCGTGGAAAAACCCCTGCTCGAAGTGGTGCTCGAGCAGGCTGGCGGCAATCAGTCGCTGGCCGCCGAGTATCTCGGCATCAACCGCAATACGCTGCGCAAGAAACTGCAACAGCATGGTCTGTTGTAGCCGTTTGTAGCTCGTTGTAGTTTTTCGCGCCCTGCCACGTTTCCCTTCGGCTTTTCGTCTTCATCATGATCAAGCAAGCGCTCATCTCCGTTTCCGACAAGTCCGGCATCGTCGACTTCGCCAAGTCGCTGTCGGACCTCGGCGTCAAGATCCTGTCGACCGGCGGCACCGCGAAACTGCTCGCGGACGCCGGCCTCTCCGTCACTGAAGTCGCCGATTACACGGGCTTCCCGGAAATGCTGGACGGGCGCGTGAAAACGCTGCATCCGAAGGTGCACGGCGGCATTCTCGCGCGCCGCGACCTGCCGGAACACATGGCGGCACTCGAGAAGCACGACATTCCGACCATCGACCTGCTGGTCGTGAATCTGTACCCGTTCGTGCAGACCGTGTCGAAAGAAGAGTGCTCGCTGGAAGACGCAATCGAGAACATCGACATTGGCGGCCCAACCATGCTGCGCTCGGCTGCGAAGAATCATCGCGACGTGACGGTGGTGGTCGACCCGGCTGACTACGCAGTCGTGCTCGATGAAATGCGCGCGAACAGCAATGCGGTGTCGTACAAGACGAATTTCCGTCTAGCGACCAAGGTGTTCGCGCACACCGCGCAGTACGACGGCGCGATCACGAACTATCTGACGAGCCTCACCGACGAACTGCAACACTCGTCGCGCAACGCCTATCCGGCAACGTTCAACCTGGCCTTTAACAAGGTGCAGGATCTGCGCTACGGCGAGAACCCGCATCAGAGCGCCGCGTTCTATCGCGACCTGTCGGTGCCGGCTGGCGCGCTCGCGAACTACAACCAGTTGCAGGGCAAGGAACTCTCGTACAACAACATCGCGGATTCCGACGCGGCTTGGGAATGCGTGAAGACCTTCGACGTGCCGGCGTGCGTGATCGTCAAGCACGCGAATCCGTGCGGCGTGGCGGTGGGCGCCGACGCGAACGAAGCGTACTCGAAGGCGTTCCAGACCGATCCGACGTCGGCGTTTGGCGGCATCATTGCATTCAATCGCGAGGTGGATGACACGGCGGCGCAAGCGGTGGCGAAGCAGTTTGTCGAAGTGCTGATCGCGCCGTCGTTCAGTGCCGAAGCGCGCCAGGTTTTCGCGGCGAAGCAGAATGTACGCTTGCTTGAAATCGCACTGGGCGAAGGCCATAACGCGTTCGATCTGAAGCGCGTGGGCGGCGGCCTGCTGGTTCAATCGCTCGATTCGAAGAACGTGCAGCCGCGGGAATTGCGCGTGGTCACGAAGCGTCATCCGACGCCGAAGGAAATGGACGACCTGCTCTTCGCATGGCGCGTGGCGAAGTACGTGAAGTCGAACGCGATCGTGTTCTGCGGCAACGGCATGACGCTCGGCGTCGGCGCCGGCCAGATGAGCCGCGTGGACTCGGCGCGCATCGCGAGCATCAAGGCGCAGAACGCCGGTTTGACGCTGACCGGTTCGGCGGTCGCGTCGGACGCGTTCTTCCCGTTCCGCGACGGCCTGGACGTGGTCGTGGCAGCGGGCGCGACCTGCGTGATTCAACCGGGCGGCTCGATGCGCGACGACGAAGTGGTTAGCGCCGCGGACGAGCACAACATCGCGATGGTGTTGACCGGTGTGCGTCACTTCCGGCATTGATTGCGGTTTGACGAGCGGCGTGTTGTTGCGCCGTATGCAGTAAGAGACGATCGAACGGCCCGGTGGAATTTTCCGCCGGGCCGTTTTGTTTTCGGATGCCCGGCGACGCCGCGCGTCAGTCGTCAGTCGTCAGTCGGGGGGATCCTTGCGCTCGTAGCCGTCTCTCACTTCCGGGTGCTGGCTGATGTAGGTGCCAAGGCCCTCGCCTTGCTTCGCGAGTCGCTTGAGTTCAGCGACATGTTTCACACCGACGCTCTTCTTCGAATACCAGTAAGTCGTACCCGAGTTGAAGCGAGCGGCGACGAAGTTATCGCTGATTTCGTAAGCCACGACGCCGGATTTCCCGCTTCTGTTTCCATAGCGCTGCATGTGCGGTCACCTCCTTCCGTCAGCCGCAGCAGTTTTTATTCCGCCTGCCTCGTAACATGCGAGCCGTCATGCGCCATGTGTGTTGTAGTATCGCAGGCACCTGGTTTTAACCGCATGTGCGGCACTTCATGAGAATTCTCGGCATCGACCCCGGCTTGCGCGTGACCGGCTTCGGCGTGATCGACCAAAGCGGTCATACACTCAGCTATGTCGCGAGCGGCATCATCAAGACCGCGGACGCCGATTTGCCGTCGCGGCTCGGTACCATTTTCGAGGGCATCTCGACGCTGATTCGCCAGCACTCGCCGGATCAATCGGCGATCGAAAAGGTGTTCGTCAACGTCAATCCACAATCCACGTTGCTGCTCGGCCAGGCGCGCGGCGCGGCCATTTGCGGACTAGTGGCGGGCGGCGTGCCGGTCGCTGAATACACGGCCTTGCAATTGAAGCAGGCCGTGGTCGGTTATGGCCGTGCGACGAAAGAGCAGATGCAGCAGATGGTGGTGCGCCTGCTCAATCTTTCGGGCGTGCCGAGCACCGACGCCGCCGACGCACTCGGCATGGCGATCTGTCACGCGCATGGCGGTACGACATTGAGCACGCTGGGCGGCATCGCCCCATCGCTTGCAAAAAAAGGACTGCGCGTGAGGCGCGGACGTCTGATTGGATAATTTTTCCGTGCTGCTCGCCGCACGATGCTTTTTTCGCTTGATGCGATGGCTGGCCTCAAGCGGCACGCACGCGCTGCGCTACACTCGCCCTTTCCCTCAAGTTTGAATTCGCCATGATCGGTCGCATTGCCGGCGTTCTGCTGGAAAAAAACCCGCCGCATCTGCTCGTCGACTGCAACGGCGTCGGCTACGAAGTCGACGTGCCGATGAGCACGTTCTACAACTTGCCGTCGACCGGCGAACGCGTGGTGCTGCTCACGCAGATGATCGTGCGTGAAGACGCACATCTGCTCTATGGTTTCGGCAGCGCCGAGGAACGTTCCACTTTCCGCGAGTTGTTGAAGATCTCCGGCATCGGCGCGCGCATGGCACTGGCTGTGCTGTCGGGCATGAGCGTGCACGAGCTTTCGCAAACGGTCACGATGCAGGACGCGGCGCGCCTCACGCGCGTGCCGGGCATCGGCAAAAAGACGGCCGAAAGGCTGCTGCTCGAACTGAAGGGCAAGCTCGGCGCGGACCTGGGCGCGATGGCCGGCGCGGCGTCGGCATCGGACCATGCGTCCGACATCCTGAATGCGCTGCTCGCGTTGGGCTACTCGGAAAAAGAAGCGTTGGCTGCGATCAAGAATGTACCGGCCGGCACGGGTGTTTCAGAAGGCATCAAACTGGCGTTGAAGGCGTTGTCCAAGGCTTGAAGCAGAATCCCGGCTGGTGTGCGGTACAACTCGACAGAGCCCGAGACATGCCGCGACGCATTTTAGTGTCGCGAAATCGGTTGGGCGACGCTTCACCTTGGCCGCAGGATGACGCCCGGGCTCGCGAGCAAGGTGCCCAAAGCGCCGAGCGCCTCGGCCGTTCGGCCGGGTTTCCCGACCGTCCTCGCGCGGTACAATGACCGCATGATCGAAACCGACAAATTCGCCGACAAACTCGCCGCCGAGCGCATCATTGCGGCCACGCCCGTCTCGCCGAACGAAGAAGCGTTCGAGCGCGCGTTGCGCCCGCGCCAGCTCGAAGAATATGTCGGGCAGGAAAAAGTGCGCGGCCAGTTGGAAATCTTTATCGAGGCCGCCAAGCGTCGCTCTGAATCGCTCGACCACGTGTTGCTGTTCGGGCCGCCCGGCTTGGGCAAAACCACGCTCGCGCACATCATCGCGCGCGAAATGGGCGTGAATCTGCGGCAAACCTCGGGGCCGGTGCTGGAGCGCGCCGGCGACCTCGCCGCGTTGCTCACCAATCTCGAAGCCAACGACGTCTTGTTCATCGACGAAATCCATCGGCTCTCGCCGGTCGTCGAAGAAATTCTGTACCCCGCGTTGGAGGACTATCAGATCGACATCATGATCGGCGAAGGGCCGGCCGCGCGCAGCGTCAAGCTGGACTTGCAGCCGTTCACGCTGGTCGGCGCGACCACCCGCGCGGGCATGCTCACCAATCCGCTGCGCGATCGCTTCGGCATCGTTGCACGGCTGGAGTTTTACAACGCCGAGGAACTGGCGCGCATCGTCACACGCTCGGCCTCGCTGCTCAACGCACAGATTCATCCGGACGGCGCGTTTGAAATCGCCAAGCGCGCGCGCGGCACGCCGCGTATCGCCAACCGGCTGCTGCGGCGCGTGCGCGATTTCGCCGAAGTGAAGGCCGACGGCAACATCACCGCTCAAGTAGCCGATGCAGCGCTCAGAATGCTCGACGTCGACGCGGTCGGCTTCGACCTGATGGACCGCAAGCTGCTGGAAGCGATCCTGCATAAGTTCGACGGCGGACCGGTCGGTGTCGACAATCTCGCGGCAGCCATCGGCGAAGAACGCGACACGATCGAAGATGTGCTCGAGCCGTATCTGATACAGCAAGGCTTTTTGCAACGCACGCCGCGCGGCCGCGTCGCCACGCTGCTGACGTACCGGCACTTCGGACTCGCGGCGCCGGACGCATCGAGCACTCTACCTGGCTTGTGGGATTCGGCTGCGACCTGAGCCGGATGTGAGCGTGGCTCACAGACCGCAAGCGGCGATTCGCCGGGCGGTTGGGCGGCTTGACGTGCGCCTCGGCGCCCCAGTAATCAGATGGGCGTCGGGTGGACGGCGTATCGAAATGGCGCGTCGGCGGGTTGCTGCCGCGTGAGCCCAATTTCGTTGAGCGGCGCGGCGTCACGGGCGCGGCGCAACTTCGATTGATGCGTGGCGCGAGTGATTAACGACTCGGTTCGGGGACTTTCTTCAAATTGTCGTCGGCGCTCGGCGCGTCGAGATGTGATACGTCGCCCCACGACACAACCGTCGCACGACCGTTCTCGAAGTCGACAATATTGACGCTCGTATTCAGCAGCGCATAGTCGCGCGGTGCATTGAGCGGCAAACCGCATGCGAAGCGGCGCACGCAGTCGAGCACGCCGCCATGTGCGACGCAAGCGATTCGCCCACCGGGATGCGCGGCGACGAGCGGTTCAATCGCGTGCAGCACGCGATGGTAGAACGCGCGCTGCGACTCACCTTCGGGCGGCGCGAAGCCGGGGTCGCGAGTTTGCCAGTGCGCGTATTCGTCGGGAAAACGCGCGGCGATTTCATCACTGTCGTGGCCCTGGAACGCTCCGTATGAGCGCTCGCGCAAAGCTTCGCTCAGATGCACCGGCAAACCGAGCGCATCCGCGACGGGTTGCGCGGTTTGCCGCGCGCGTTGCAGGTCGCTCGAATAGATCGCGTCGAGCCGCGCACCGTGCTTCACTTGATCGGCGATGCGCCGTGCGAGGCTTTGCGCCTGCGCAACCCCTACCGCCGCGAGCGGAATGTCGATGTGCCCTTGAATGCGTTTGATGCGGTTCCAGTCGGTCTCGCCGTGCCGGATAAACAGAATCTGCGTGGTCATGGGATTCAGTGGGCGCTGTTCGCCGGTTGTGCCGAACGGCTATTGTCGCAAGAACTGCGCGACACTCAGGCGTGAGTCTGCAGCCAGAACGTGACCGGCCCGTCGTTGACGAGCGACACTTGCATGTCGGCGCCGAATTCGCCCGTCTCGACGACAGGATGTTTCGCGCGCGCCGCCGAAACAAAGTATTCGAACAGACGCTTGCCTTCATCTGGCGGCGCGGCCGGCGTGAAGCTCGGACGCAAGCCGCTGTTGGTGTCCGCGGCTAACGTGAACTGCGAAACCAGCAGCAGACCGCCCGCGCGCCCGGTGCCGTCCAGGTTCTGCACAGAAAGGTTCATTTTGCCCGCGGCGTCGCTGAACACGCGGTAGCCGAGCACCTTGGCGAGCAGCCGCTCGGCCGCGGCTTCGGTGTCGCCACGCTCGGCGCACACGAGTGCAAGCAGGCCGGCGTCGATTGCGCCCGTCACGCGGTCCGCCACGCGCACTTCGGCGCGCCGCACGCGCTGGATCAGCGCGATCATCGGGCAGGCTCTGAGTGCGAGACCCGGTTCATCGCACGTGCACTCAGGCAGTGAGCGTGACGCGCGCAAAGCGGCGCTTGCCGACCTGCACGACATACTCGCCCGGCTCGACCTTCAGGCCCTTGTCGGACACCGTCGCACCGTCGATCTTCACGCCGCCCTGTTCGATATTGCGCAATGCTTCGCTCGTCGACGGGACGAGGTTCGCCTGCTTGAGCAACTGGCCGATGGCAAGCGGCGCGCCGGCGAGCGTGACCGCCGGGATGTCGTCCGGCACGCCGCCCTTCGCGCGATGGTTGAAGTCTTCGAGCGCCCGCTCGGCGTCGGCTGGCGAATGAAAACGCGCGACGATTTCCTGGCCCAGCATGACCTTGAAATCACGCGGATTGCGACCGGCTTCAATCTCTTTTTTGAAGCCTGCGATTTCATCCATCGGACGGAACGACAGCAGTTCGAAGTAACGCCACATCAGCGTGTCGGAAATGCTCATCAGCTTGCCGAACATGTCTGTCGGCTTTTCGCTGATACCGATGTAATTGTTCTTCGACTTCGACATCTTCTCGACGCCGTCGAGCCCTTCGAGCAGCGGCATGGTCAGGATGCACTGCTGCTCCTGGCCGTATTGCTTTTGCAGTTCGCGACCGACCAGCAGGTTGAACTTCTGATCCGTGCCGCCCAGTTCGAGGTCGGCGTTCAGCGCGACCGAGTCGTAACCCTGCATCAGCGGGTATAGGAATTCGTGGATCGAAATCGGCACGCCGCTCTGGAAACGCCTGGTGAAATCCTCGCGCTCGAGAATCCGAGCCACCGTGTAACGCGAGGCGAGCTTGATCATGCCGTCGGCGCCGAGCGGCATCGACCATTCGCTGTTGTAGCGGATTTCCGTCTTGTCGCGGTCGAGCACGAGCGCGGCCTGTTCGAAATACGTCTTCGCGTTCGATTCGATCTGCTCGCGGGTGAGCGGCGGGCGCGTGGCATTGCGGCCCGACGGGTCGCCGATCAGCGAAGTGAAATCGCCGATCAGGAAAATCACCGTGTGACCGAGGTCCTGCAACTGACGCATCTTGTTCAGCACGACCGTATGGCCGATATGGATGTCGGGCGCGGTCGGATCGAGCCCGAGCTTGATACGCAGGGGTGTGCCGGTCGCCTGGCTCTTCGCGAGTTTTTGAGCGAACTCTTCTTCGATCAGCAATTCGTCGACGCCCCGCTTCGTGACGGCGAGCGCGTGACGGACTTCGTCAGTGATCGGAAAGGCGGAGGCGGCGTTAGGCTTGGTGGACTCGGTGCTCATGCTGGAAACTTGAAGTCGCGAAAAAAGTAGATTGTCCCATAGATGCGTGCCGCCACGCCCACCGACAGGGCCGGGAGCGCGCCGCGCGTGCAGGATTTTCACGCGACGCGGTGTGCCGCGGACCGCGCCCTACTTCATATTCGAGCGCGCTTGCATCGATAATCTGCTAAAACGTTCGCAAAGAAGCGGCAATGAATGAGCAACGAACCATCATCAGGAGCAGCAACGTGGCGCAAGACCTCGCAGACGGCGTCTACTTTGGATTGATGTCCGGCACGAGCATGGACGGTGTGGACGGCGTAGCCGTCCGGTTCGCCGAGGGGGAGCCGCCCGTCGTGCTGGCCGAGGCGTTCGTCGGTTTTGCGGCGGGCTTGCGCGAGGCGTTGTTCGCGCTGCAACAACCGGGCGACAACGAGATCGAACGTGAAGCGCTGGCCGCCAACGCGCTCGCCACGCGCTACACCGTGTGCTGTCACGAACTGCTGCGCGGCTGCCACGTGTCCGCCGCGGAAGTGCGCGCGATCGGCGTGCACGGACAGACGGTGCGGCATCGGCCGGAGAAAGGCTATACGCGGCAGATCAACAACCCCGCGCTGCTCGCCGAGATGATGCATATCGACGTGATCGCCGACTTCCGCAGCCGCGACGTCGCGGCCGGCGGCCAGGGCGCGCCGCTCGTACCGGCGTTTCACGCGACGGTGTTCGGCGCGAAAGACGAAACGCGCGTGGTGTGCAACCTTGGCGGCATCAGCAACATCACGATCCTGAGTGCGACCGGCAGCGTGCGCGGCTTCGATTGCGGGCCGGCGAACGCGCTTCTCGACGAGTGGGCGCAGCGCCATCTCGGCAAACCGTTCGACGAGAACGGGCATTTCGCGGCGGGCGGCCAAGTGGACCGGTCGCTGCTGAACGCGCTGCTCGACGAACCCTTCTTCGCGCAACAGCCGCCCAAAAGCACGGGCCGCGACCTGTTCAACGCCGAGTGGCTCGACGCCAAACTGCGGCCGTTCGGCGGGCTCGCGCCGGCCGACGTGCAGGCGACGCTCGTCGCGCTGACTGCGGTGACGGTCGCACGCGAGATCGAACGGCACGCGTCGGACGCACGGGCGGTGTACGTCTGCGGCGGCGGCGCGCGCAATCCGGAGATTCTGAAGGCGTTACAGGAGGCGCTGGAAGACAGCGGCGTAAGCGGCGTGCCCGTGATGACCACCGACGCACTCGGCGTGCCGCCGAGCCAGGTCGAGCCGCTCGCGTTCGCGTGGCTCGCGATGCGCTGCGTCGCGCGTCTGCCGGGTAATTTGCCGGCCGTTACCGGCGCGAGCGCCGAGCGTGTGCTGGGAGCGATTTACCCGAGTTGACGCACGCTGTCATTGAGCGAGCGGGGGCCGCGTTGGTTGCGTGCGCGTGCGTATCGTCGGCTCGGGCACGCAATAGAAGACGGGGCCGAGGCCCCGTTCCTTCGCAATGCTTCTTCTACCCGGCTATCAGACCGAGAATGACGAACCGCAACCGCAGGTCGTAGTCGCGTTCGGGTTCTTGATCACAAACTGCGCGCCGTTGATGTCGTCCTTGTAGTCGATCTCAGCGCCGACCAGATACTGGTAGCTCATAGAGTCGATCAGCAGCTGCACGCCGCTCTTGTTCATGACGGTGTCGTCTTCGTTGACGGCTTCGTCGAACGTAAAGCCGTATTGGAAGCCCGAGCAGCCGCCGCCCTGCACGAAAACGCGCAGTTTCAGGTCCGCATTGCCTTCTTCTTCGATTAGTTGCTTGACCTTGTCAGCCGCTGCGTCGGTAAAAACGAAGGGGGCGGGCATCTCGGTCACGGGTGTATCGGTGACTGCGTTCATTCGAACTCTCCAGAAAGCTTCTAACCGCTATTGTAGGGCTGATCTCAATATCGTGCCGAAGCCCACAAAATCAATGGGTTCTTACAGCAAACCCGTTCGACGCGGGCTCCCGCGCGCCGTCGCGCCGCCCCTGGTGCAAAGCGGCTTTCAGTGGCGGCCGATTCGTCGGGTCACCATCGACCAGCCGCCGCCAGCCATAAAAAAAGCCGCCTTCGCGACAGCGTTGGCGGCTTTTGCTGCGTTCCAGCCCCAAGAGCCGGTTCGCACCCAAAGCGATTAACGCTTCGAGAATTGCTTCCTGCGACGTGCCTTGTGGAAGCCGACCTTCTTACGTTCGACTTCACGCGCGTCACGCGTGACAAAGCCAGCCTTCGACAGTTCCGGCTTCAACGTTGCGTCGTAGTCCATCAGCGCGCGGGTGATGCCGTGGCGAACCGCACCGGCCTGACCCGTTTCACCGCCACCCGTCACGTTGACCTTGATGTCGAACGTGACGCCGTGGTTCGTGAGTTCCAGCGGCTGACGCACGATCATCAGCGACGTTTCGCGCGAGAAGTAATCGGCGATGGGCTTGCCGTTGACAACGATATCGCCCTTGCCTGCCTTGATGAACACACGTGCGACGGCGCTCTTGCGGCGGCCCGTGCCGTAATTCCAGTTACCGATCATGTGGGCTCCCCTTAGATCTCGAGCGCTTTCGGCTGTTGCGCCGAATGCGGATGCGTTGCTTCAGCGTAGACCTTCAGCTTCTTGATCATCGCGTAGCCGAGCGGGCCCTTCGGCAGCATGCCCTTGACCGCTTTCTCGAGCGCACGGCCCGGGAAGCGTTCCTGCATCTTGCCGAACGTCGTTTCATAGATACCGCCCGGGTAGCCCGAGTGGCGATAGTACTTCTTGTCAGTAGCCTTGTTGCCCGTGACCTTCAGCTTGCCGGCGTTGATAACGATGATGAAATCACCGGTGTCGACGTGGGGAGTGAATTCAGGCTTGTGCTTGCCGCGAAGACGGTGTGCCACTTCGCTGGCGACACGCCCGAGAACCTTATCCGTCGCGTCAATCACGTACCATTCGCGCGTCACCTCATGGGCTTTTGCGGAAAACGTCTTCATGATCGATCCAAAAAAATTGCTGCGCCCAATGTGTTTTTCCTGCTTGTAGTGTGCGCATCGAGGCGCGTGCAGGCTCTCCCTGTTCTTCCTCCGCGGGCGCGAATGCGGAAAAGCCCTGAATTATAAAGGAATTTACGAGGTCAAGTCAAAATGTGCGGAACTGACGCTGAAGGCCGCTCAAAATCGGCCTTCGGAGCGCGTAAGGCGTGGGCGAAAAAAAACCCGAACAAGTGGTTCGGGTTTAATCCACCAAAGGAGGAGGTGGAGGAGACAGCGGAGGTTGCGCACTGCGGCAACCGATGACGCAATTATATGAAGCATCCTTGTGCAACGCAAGAACCTTTGCAATGTGAAATGCAGTTTCATAATGCGAGTTGCAGACGGAACGCGATAGGGTTGTGCGCTAACGTCACGAATCAACGCTGGCGCGCTTCTAGTGACGGCGCCGCTGGCGCGACTAGAGCAAAACCCCTAAAAGTTCCGTCCTTTCGCCATCAACCGCAATATGCCGCGCTGCAACACGCAACCCGCGGTTTCGCATAATTCCGGCTGGGAGGCGCCTCGGGCGGACACCGGATCGCCGGGCTACAATGCCGTCTCGACATAGCGAAGCGCGGTGGAGCACAGCATGGAATGCAAAGTAAGCTGGATGGGGCAAGACGGGATGGCGTTTGCGGCCGAGACGGGCAGCGGCCATCTGGTCGCGATGGATGGCGCGCCCGAAGGCGGCGGCCGTAATCTCGCGCCGCGTCCGATGGAAATGGTTTTGCTCGGCACGGGCGGCTGCACCGCCTACGACGTCGTGATGATCCTGAAGAAAAGCCGCCAGGAAATTGCCGGCTGCTCCGTGACGCTGAAAGCCGAGCGCGCCAGCGAAGATCCGAAAGTGTTCACCAAGATTCACTTTCACTTCACCGTGACCGGCAAGAATCTGAACCCGGCCACCGTGGAGCGCGCGATCAACCTGTCGCACGACAAATATTGCTCGGCTTCGATCATGATCGCGAAAACAGCCGAACTGACGCACTCGTTCGATATCGTAGCGAAATGAGCGCATGGTTCGACGGCGCGAGCGTACACCGCAGCGGCGGTCTTAACTGAAGCCCCGCACGCAAGAACAAAAATGCCGGCGTCCCGAAAAGACGCCGGCATTTTTTTGTCAGGTGGCAAAGCAGGCCGATAAGCCGGATTCTGTGCACGCGCAACATCCGAAGATGCGACGCGCGTGGCAGCCATTCCTCTAGGCGCGCCATTACTGACACGCTCAAGCTTCCTACCCGCAGACGAGACGGGGGCCCCGTCCTGCATCTCGAAGATGCGCGCCTGCCTACTTGGAATTGCTCCGGGTGGAGGTTACCGTGCCGGTCTGCCTTGCAGCAGCCGCGGTGCGCTCTTACCGCACCGTTTCACCCTTACCTGATCCCGGCTTGCACCGGGCCATCGGCGGTTTGCTTTCTGTTGCCCTGTTCCGCGTGTTGCCACGGATGGCCGTTAGCCATCACCCTGCCCTGTGGAGTCCGGACTTTCCTCGCCCTCTTTGGCCGAAGCCGCTGAGGCCGCGACTGCCTGGCCTGCTTTGCTGGCGCCGATTTTAGCATCTGCGCGCCGGCCGGAGCGGAATACGGATTTGTCGTCGTAGAAGTCCGGCGCCTCGTTGTCGGGCCACCAGCCGGGAATTCCCAGCACCGGGAGTGGCGCGAACAGGCGGCTCGTCAGGAAGTCGGTGTTCAGCAAAGCGGCGCTGACGGCGGCGTCCAGCCACGCGTCGCGTGCAGCGGCGTCCCATTTGAAGTAGGCCGATGGCACATCGACGATCCATGCATGCCCCGTGCAGGCTTTGAACGGCGCCATCAGCTTTTCCAGCAGCGCATGGCCGAAGCAGCGGACTTCGCAGATCGAGCCCCAGGCGTCGCGTCGCTGGACGAACAGCGTTTGCCAGTCGAAGGCTCGCAGCGCGGCGCTCAAGCCCGGATCGGCGCACGCGAACAGGAGCGCATTCTCGTCGAAAAGAGTCAGCGCATCGCGCACGCCGCCGCGCGTCGGCCCGACGCCCAGCAGGTCGATTGCCGCCGACTGCCGCACGTTGAGCGCCGCCTTGATGCACGGAAAGGCGAACCACATCGACGCGTTGAAAAAGTCGTGCAGATTGTGGCGTGTTGGAACGCAGCCGGTTGACGCGATGTGCGCCTCGTAGGCGGCGCCGAGCGGCAATTCGTCCTGTGCAATGAACGCGAGACGCTGACCGCGGCCTGTCGTCTGGCGCGTCTCGCATGCATCGGCATTCATTTCGACGAGTAAGGCCGCGTAACTCGTGAGCGCAGCCCGCTGCCAGCGCTCGCCGCGTCCGGCAAATTGCGTGAACCACGGCTTTGACCAGTCGATCGCTGCGAAGCATGACCGTGTGGGATCTGCGCACACGGAGGGCGTCGCGGCAATTGCCGGCGGGTTTGCTTGGACGCCTGTCGCCGCAATCGCTGGGTCTGCTGGGTCTGCTGGGTCTGCTGGGTCTGCTGGGTCTGCTGTACCCGCTGTACCCGCTGTACCTGCTGTACCTGCTTCGCTTGCCGCACTTGCCGCACTTGCCGCACTTGCAGCAGTCCCAGCACCTCCAGCAGCCACACCACTCACAGCATTCGGCACACTTCCTTCACTCACCGAACTTCCTGCGCTCGGCGCATATGCAGCGCTCGCCGCAACTGCGCCCACGCCCAGCGCCGCTCCGGCACGAAGACTTGCCGCCTCGCCATCGCCCTCGTTCACACTCGCGCCCGCGCCATTCTCCATCTAGCACAGCCTCACACCAGCCGCCAACCGATCGACTCGCCGCCGCGCAGCGGCACCACCGGCGTATCGCCAACCGGCAGTTCGGCCGGCAGCGTCCATTCCTCCCGACGCAGCGTGACCTTTTCGTCGTTGCGCGGCAGACCGTAGAAGTCCGCGCCGAAGAAGCTCGCAAAGCCTTCGAGCTTGTCGAGCGCGCCGGCCTTGTCGAAGGCCTCGGTGTATAACTCGAGCGCGTGCAGCGCCGTATAGCAGCCCGCGCAGCCGCAAGCGTGCTCCTTCAAACCCTTCGGATGCGGCGCGCTGTCGGTGCCGAGGAAGAAGCGCGGATTGCCCGAGCTCGCCGCTTCGACCAGCGCCAGGCGATGCGTCTCACGCTTGAGCACAGGCAAACAGTAGTAATGCGGGCGAATGCCGCCCTGGAAAATCGCGTTCCGGTTGTACAGCAGATGATGCGCGGTGATCGTCGCACCCAACAGATCGGGCGTCACGCCGGCTTCGCGGATGTAATCGACGGCGTCCTTCGTGGTGATGTGCTCGAACACCACTTTCAGCGCCGGAAACTCGCGGCGCAACGGCGCCATGACCCGGTCGATGAATACCTTCTCGCGGTCGAACAGGTCGATCGACGAGTCCGTCACTTCGCCATGCACGAGGAGCGGCATGCCGGTTTCCTGCATCACTTCGAGCGTTTTCGCGCACTTCATAATGTCGGTGACGCCCGCGTCCGAGTTTGTCGTCGCCCCGGCCGGATACAGCTTCACGCCGTGGACGAAACCGCTTTCACGCGCGCGGCGGATTTCGTCGGGCGGCGTGTTGTCGGTCAGATACAGCGTCATCAGCGGCTCGAACTTCGCGCCCGCCGGGATGGCGGCCACGATCCGCTCGCGATACGCCTGCGCCATCGCCGTGGTCGTGACCGGCGGCTTCAGGTTCGGCATGATGATCGCGCGTCCGAACTGGCGCGCGGTGTCCGGCAAGACAGCGGCAAGCATTGCGCCGTCGCGGACGTGCAAATGCCAGTCGTCCGGGCGGGCGAGCGTGATCGAGTCGCGGGAGTCAGGAGAAGCGTTGGAAGCGGTCATGGCGAGAGGAGAGCGAAAGCGAAACGGGAGACAGCGACGAATGCGAACAAACGCGCGAGCAATACGCCGACGATGAGGTCAAACCGTCGTGTTGCGGCCTGAACACACGTCAATTTTGCTATTTGGCGTTTATGGCTCGGTGATATGCTTGGAAAATCATCATTGTAACGGCTCGCCCGTTCACAGGCTTAACCGCAACATGTGCCAACTTCTCGGAATGAACTGCGCCGCGCCGACGGACGTCACGTTCTCGTTCACCGGCTTTGCGGCGCGCGGCGGCGTCACCGATCACCATGCCGACGGCTGGGGCATCGCCTTCTTTGAAGACAAAGCGTGCCGCCTGTTCATCGACCATCAATCGTCGGCCACCTCGCCGATTGC
This sequence comes from Paraburkholderia dilworthii, assembly GCF_000472525.1. Taxonomy (GTDB): domain Bacteria; phylum Pseudomonadota; class Gammaproteobacteria; order Burkholderiales; family Burkholderiaceae; genus Paraburkholderia; species Paraburkholderia dilworthii. The sequence continues at coordinate 53,916 of NZ_AWZT01000011.1, read as the reverse complement.
CGAGATGGTCAAGCGCTATCCGATCAAGTCGAAGAACACCATCGCGCATATTCGGAAGGCGACGCAAGGGCACATCCTGCTGGAAAACTGCCATCCGTTCATGCGCGAACTGTGGGGCCGCCACTGGATCTTCGCGCACAACGGCGATCTCAAGGACTATTCGCCGGTATTCAGTGGGGTCTATCAGCCCGTGGGCACGACCGACAGCGAGCTCGCTTTCTGCGCGCTGCTGGAAGGTTTGCGCAAGGCATTTCCGGGCGCGCAACAACCGCCACTCAACGAACTGTTCGCCGCGCTTGAAACGCTCACGCGCGAGATCACGCGGTTCGGCGTGTTCAACTTCCTGATGTCCAACGGCCAGGCTCTGTTCGCGCATTGCTCGACGCATCTGCATTACATCGTGCGGTGCTGGCCGTTTTCCACCGCGCATCTGGTCGATGCCGACGTCTCGATCGACTTTGCAAAGTACACGACGCCGGAAGACCGCGTCGCTGTGATCGCAACCCAGCCGCTGACCGACAACGAAGTGTGGACCGCGTTCGAACCCGGCGACCTGATGATGTTCCAGCACGGCGACGTAATCGGCCGCGTCAATGTGCCTGTGCCAGCGTCGGTGCTGGAGAAGCTGCGCAATCCGACTCTCGATGCGTCCGCTTCGACGAGCACGATAGCGGCTTCGGTCTCGGCCACACCCGCCGTGTCGCGGGCAGAGGTCGATCTGGAAGCGGCGGACGATGCCGCAGCGTTCGAGTCCTGAGCACGCGGCATAGCAGCGCTTCAGCAATAAAAAAGCCGCTCTTTCGAGCGGCATTTCGTTGGCGCACTGGCGGGAAAAAATCGCACACGAGACCCGCCGCGCTTCCTGGCTTCAGTGCAAAATCTTCGCGAGAAAATCCTTCGCGCGATCCGACTTCGGATTATCGAAGAAGTCGTCCTTGCGGTCGTCTTCGACGATCAAGCCCTTGTCCATGAAGATCACGCGATGCGCGACCTTCTTCGCAAAGCCCATTTCGTGCGTCACGCACATCATGGTCATGCCTTCCTGCGCGAGTTCGACCATCACATCGAGCACTTCATTGATCATTTCCGGGTCGAGTGCCGACGTGGGTTCGTCGAACAGCATCGCGATCGGATCCATCGACAACGCGCGGGCAATCGCCACACGCTGCTGCTGACCGCCCGACAACTGTCCCGGGAATTTGTCAGCGTGCGCGCGCAGACCGACGCGATCGAGCAGCTTCAGGCCCTTCGCCGACGCTTCGTCCTTCGAGCGGCCGAGCACCTTGATCTGCGCGAGGGTAAGGTTTTGCACGATCGACAGATGCGGGAACAGTTCGAAGTGCTGGAACACCATGCCGACCTTCGAACGCAGCTTCGACAGATTGGTTTTCTTGTCGGTCAGCGATTGGCCGTTGATGACGATCTCGCCCTTCTGAAACGGCTCGAGGCCATTGACGGTCTTGATCAGCGTGGACTTGCCCGAACCCGACGGCCCGCACACCACGACCACTTCACCCTTTTTGACTTCCGTCGTGCAGTCCGTCAGCACCTGAAACTGGCCGTACCACTTCGAAACATTCTTGATAGAGATCATCTTGCGACCTTTTTCTGAAGACCTTTGACGAGGCTCGACGCGATCACGCAGATCACGAAATAACACGCGCCCGCGAACAGTACCATTTCGACATTCGTGCCGTCACGATCGCCAATATTCGTGGCGGTGCGGAAGAAGTCGGCGAGGCTGATCACGTAGACGAGCGACGTATCCTGAAACAGCACGATGCCCTGCGTAAGCAGCAGCGGCACCATTGCGCGAAACGCCTGCGGCAACACCACGAGACGCATGGACTGCGCGTAGTTCATGCCAAGCGCGAACGACGCGTTCACCTGCCCGCGCGGCACGGACTGAATACCCGCGCGAATGATCTCGGAGTAATACGCCGCCTCGAACAGCGAGAACGCGACCATTGCGGACGCGAGTCGAATGTCGATATCCGGCGACAGGCCGAGCACGTTCTGCAGCACCTGCGGCACGATCAGGAAGAACCACAGGAGGACCATCACCAGCGGAATCGAACGGAAAATCGTCACGTAGCCCTTCGCGAACCACTCGAAAGGTTTGAACGACGACAGCCGCAACATCGCGAGAACCGTGCCCCAGACAATGCCGATCACGATCGCGATCAGCGTGATCTTCAAGGTGACAATGGCGCCGGTCCACAACGTAGGCAGTGCGCCCGGAATACCGCTCCAGTCGAAATGGTGCATCACTTGCCTCCGATATAGCCGGGCAACCGGGCCTTGGATTCGACCCAGCGCATCAGTTGCATCACGACCAGGTTGATCAGCACGTAGGCCAGCGTGACCGCGATAAACGACTCATACGTCTGCGACGTGTAGTCGACGAGTTGGCGCGCCTGCGCGGACAGATCCAGCAGACCGATCGTCGACGCCACCGCCGAGTTCTTGAAGATATTCAGAAACTCGGAAGTAAGCGGCGGCACGATGATCCGATATGCGACCGGCAGCAACACATAGCGATACGTCTGCCATTGTGTGAAGCCCATCGCGAGACCCGCGGCGCGCTGACCGCGCGGCAACGCGTTGATGCCCGAGCGCACCTGCTCGCACACACGCGCGGCAGTGAACAGCCCGAGACAGATGATCGACGAAGAGAAGAACTGCGCGCCCGGCGGCAGTTGCTTGAACCAGGTACCGATTGAGACTGGCAACAGCTCCGGTATCACCAGATACCAGATGAAGAACTGCACGATCAGCGGAATATTGCGAAAAATCGCGACGTAGAGCGTGCCGATGCCCGACGCCCATTTGTTCGGCACCGTGCGCAGCACGCCGAACAACGAACCGACGATCAGCGCGATCACCCATGCCGACAGCGACACGGTAATCGTCACCCAGAAGCCCGACAGCAGCCAGCCCAGATAGGTGGTCGGCTCGCCGGTGGAGACCGGACTCAGCAGAATGCCCCAGTTCCAGTGATATGACATGACCAAGACTCCAGCAAAAAGAAACGGAAGAAGCGCGTGGCCCCTTCCGTTTCATTCAGCGTTTCAAAAAAACAGCTACGGTTTAATCGATTGCCTTGTCATTCGGGCTCTTGTAGAGCGCCTTCATGTCGTCGCTTTCCGGGAAGTTCAGGTTCAGGCCCTTCGGCGGAATCGGCGATTCGAACCACTTCTTGTAGATCTTGTCGGCTTCGCCCGAGGTTTCCACCTTCGCGATTGCGTCGTCGACGACCTTCTTGAACTCCGGATCGTTCTTGCGCAGCATGCAGCCGTAAGCTTCATGCGACTGCGGCGCGCCGACGATCACGAAATCGCCCGGATTGTTCGACTTCGCGCGCTCGCCCGCGAGCAGCGCGTCGTCCATCATGAACGCAGCGGCGCGGCCGGTGGACAGCGTCAGGAACGACTCGCCGTGATCCTTCGCGCTGATGATGTTCATGCCCATGCTCTTGTCCTGGTTCATCTTGCGAAGCAGGCGCTCGGACGTAGTGCCGGCGGTCGTGACGACCGTCTTGCCCTTCAGGTCCGCCCAGTCCTTGATGCCCGAATCCTTCTTGGTCATCAGACGCGTGCCGATCACGAAGATTGTGTTCGAGAACGCCACTTGTTGCTGGCGCTCGGCGTTATTCGTGGTGGAACCGCATTCCATGTCGACGGTGCCGTTCTGCACCAGCGGAATACGGTTTTGCGACGTGACCGGCGTCAGTTTCACCTTCAGGTTCGGCATGTTCAGCTTCTGCTTGACTGCCTCAACCACCTTCAACGCGAATTCCTGCGAATAACCGATGACGTTCTGCTTGTCGTCGTAGTAAGAAAACGGAATCGACGATTCGCGATGGCCCAGCGAAATGACGCCCGTGTCCTTGATTTTCTTCAGCGTACCAGCGTCTTGCGCGTGCGCGCCAACCGTAAACAGTCCGAGAGTCGCGAGCAGCAGCGCAGCTTTTTTAACCTTCATGTTTGATCTCCTTGGCAAGAACCGGCGCCAGTTTAGCAAAGTAATTATTCTGAAAGTATGGCTATAAACCATTGTTGTTGCGCGCACGCCGCTATTGCCTGGCGGCGGCTTCGCGCAGTCGGTCAACGTTTGCGCATATGCAAAGGCGGGCGGCATCGTAACGATGCCGCCCGCCGGGTACAACACGCGCTCTTGTGGAGCCCGTTCAAGCATGCGCATTCACATGAAATGCGCGGCAGATCCGCAAGGTAGCAGACCCGCCGTTTCCTCGAGTTACAAGCAACGATCAGGGATACAGGCCGCGCATTTCGCGCGCTTGCAGAATCCGCTTACACGCGACGATAAACGCCGCCGTCCGCACCGACACCTTCTGCTCGCTCGACACTTGCCACACCGCGGCAAATGCTTCGCGCATCACGCGCTCGAGGCGCTGGTTGATTTCGTCTTCGGTCCAGAAGAAGCTCGAGAAGTCCTGCACCCATTCGAAGTACGACACCGTCACGCCGCCCGCATTGGCCACCACGTCCGGAATCACGAGGATGCCGCGGTCGTGCAAGATGTCGTCGGCGGCCGTGGTGGTCGGGCCGTTCGCGCCTTCCACGACGATCTTCGTCTTGATCTTGCCGGCGTTCTTTTCGGTGATCTGGTTTTCGAGCGCGGCCGGGATCAGGATGTCGGATTCGACGCTCCAGAATTCTTCGTTCGCCACCGAGTCGGCTTCGGGGAAACCACCGACGCCGCCCGTCTTCGCCACGTGATCGAGCAACGCGACCGCGTCGATACCGGTCGACTTGTAGAGCGAGCCGGTGTGATCCTGCACCGCGACCACCTTCGCACCCGCTTCCTGGAACAGGCGCGCGGCGATTCCGCCGACGTTGCCGAAACCTTGCACGGCAATGCGCGCACCTTCGATGTCGAAGCCGATACGGCGCGCCGCTTCGCAGCCGACCACGAACACGCCGCGGCCCGTCGCTTCGCGGCGGCCGAGGGAACCGCCGAGCGTGATCGGCTTGCCGGTCACCACACCCGTCGCCGTTTGGCCCTGGTTCATGGAGTACGTGTCCATCATCCACGCCATGATCTGCTCGTTCGTGTTCACGTCCGGCGCGGGAATGTCGGTGTTCGGTCCGATGATGATGCCGATTTCGCTCGTGTAGCGGCGCGTCATGCGCTCCAGTTCACCGCGCGACAAGGTGCGCGGATCGACACGGATACCGCCCTTGGCGCCGCCGTAAGGCACGTTCACCGCCGCGTTCTTCACCGACATCCACGCGGACAGCGCCATCACTTCCGACAGCGTCACGTCCTGGTGATAACGTACACCGCCCTTGCCCGGACCACGCGACACGTTGTGCTGAACGCGGTAGCCCTCGAAGTGCGCGACAGTGCCGTTATCGAGTTCGATAGGCACGTCGACGATCAAAATGCGCTTCGGGCGCTTCAGGGTTTCGAGCCAGCGCGACAACGAGCCGAGGTACGGCGCGACGCGGTCGACCTGGCGCAGGTAGTTACCCCACGGGCCGAGATCTTCGCTATTCAGATAGGAGGGAACCGACTGCAACGATGAGGCGGATTGTGCGACTTGCTGCTGGGAAGACATGAACGCTCCGGCGTTGATCGAATAGCAGCATTGTCGAAAAAGGCCGTTTTGAAATCCAATGCCGTTTCCTTATCCCCTTATGTTTTTTTTGCATAATCTCCGGGAAGCTGCAAATCCGCGTCGTTGCCACGCAGGTTTTTCATGCGCCGCCGTGCGCGAGTTCTTCAGAGACCACTTCCCATAACTGCCGCACAAGGATCTGACGCGCGTCGTCGCTTTTGGCGGCCAGCTTGTCGCGATACAGGCGAATTTCCATAGTGAGCGTGAGTTGCCCTTCGGGCGTGCCGCGGCTCGCACGGTCGAGCCGGATCAGCTTGCCGTCTGCGACCGCGTCTTCCACCGCGCTGTGCGGCAGGAAGGCGATGCCGTGGCCGGCCAGCGCCATCGCCTTGAGGCCTTCCGCCATGTCGGTTTCGTAAAGACGGTCCAGATGCAGGCGTTCGGGCGCGTTGGCCAGAATCACCTCGGTCATGCGTCCGAGATATGCGTTCGGCGTGTACGACAGGTAAGGCGTAGGCGCTTGCGCCGTGCCCGGCAACGTGTGACGCGGCCGGCCTGCACGCCCCGGCGCGGAGAACGGGCTGATCGGCTCGTTGCCGAGCGTCAGCATGTCATAGCGGCCCGGATCGAGCGCGACCGGATGACTGGGATGGTGATAACCCATCATGACATCGCAACCGCCTTCCACCAGCGACAGCGCCGCGTCGTGCACGTTGAGCGCGCGCAATCGCGTATGGATCGGGCCCATCTGCGCCTCGATGCGTTGCAGCCAGCGCGGAAAGTACGTGAGCGACAACGTATGCGGCACGGCGAATTCGATCGTCGCTTGGGGCGTCGCCGTATGGCCGCGCAACAGCGCCCGTGCCTCGTGAAACTGCGAGAGCATCGCGAGCGCCTGCTCGTTGAAGACCTGGCCCGCAGCCGTGAGCCGCGTCGGATACACCGAGCGGTCGATCAACTCGGTGCCGAGCCACGCCTCGAGCGCCTGAATGCGCCGCGAAAACGCCGGCTGGGTGACATGACGCAATTCAGCCGAGCGGCTGAAACTACGCGTTTCCGCGAGCGAAACGAAGTCTTCGAGCCATTTCAGTTCCATGCGCAGCCTGCTGCCGGCGAGAAAGAAGAAGTCAGCATTCTAGTGGGTGCCGCGAGGCGCGCCTGCTTTGCTTGCGCCCGCTTTGCTTGCGCCCGCTTATCGCAGCTTCGCCAAAAAATCGGATTCCGCCGATAGTTCGGCGCGCCGCACGTCGCTATCTTGCGTCGGCCGCAAGCGTGCGGCGCTCCACCTGCTTGCGCCACGCTGCAACGAGCGGCCGCGCCCCGGCAGATGCCGATCCACAACCGTCACTTACCTCGCCGCGCAACGCGGACCCAGCCCATGCGTCCACTCGTCTCGATCATCACGCCGACTGCCAATCGCGAAGACCTGCTGCCGGCCATTGCGCGCTGCGTGTCGCGCCAGCAAGTCGACTGGGAATGGCTGATTCTCGACGACAGCGCCGAGCCGAGCGCGTACCTGCGAGCATTGGCGTCGCAAGACGCGCGGGTTCGCTATTTTCATACGCCGGCGCGGATCTCGATCGGTGCGAAGCGCAATTTTTTGATCGCCGAGGCGCGCGGTTCGGTGATCGCCCATTTCGACGACGACGACCACTACGCGCCTCATTACCTCGCGCACATGGTCACGACGATGCGCGAGAACCACGCGGATCTCGTCAAGCTGTCGGGCTTTTTCATGTTCGCACCGCACACGCAATTCTTCGGCTATATGGATCTCAATGCGAAGGTCGGCCTGCACTACGAATTGAGCGGCCAGTCGGTGAGCCACGTCGAGTTTCACGAAAAAATGCAGATCGGGGCGGATTTCGTGCTGTTCTATGGCTTCTCTTACGTGTACGAAAAAGCGCTGGCCGCGGTGTCCGCTTTCGGCGATATCGACTTGTGCGACGACGAGAGTTTTATCCGGCCCGTGGTCGAAGCCGGCCGCAAAGTCATCGCCGTCGACGATCCGCAAGCGAGTTGCTTGCACATCGTGCATCCGGGCTCGACGTCGCGCTGTTTCTCGCGCTACTCGATGCCTTCGTTCATCGTGCCTACGCTGTTTCCTTGCTACGAAGGCTCGCCGAGCTGAGCGTCGCTGCGGCGGCTGGCGTCATCCGGCGCCCGGCGTTCCGGGCAGACGCCGCTCTGGTGGTAAAATTCGCGGTTCCCTCCGTTCCGATCCGCTCACCGCGCGTTCAGTGAGCGCTCAACGCCTAGAGCCAGCCGCCATCATGTCCGACACCCGCCCCGACACCCTGTTCGCGCTGAATGCGCTCTCTCCGCTCGACGGCCGCTACGCGTCGAAAACCGAAGCCCTGCGCGAGTGGCTCTCGGAAGCCGCATTCATGCGCAATCGCGTGACGGTTGAAATCCATTGGCTGATCGCGCTTTCGCGCGCGGGTTTCGCCGAAGTGCCGCGCTTTTCCGAAGCCTCGGAGCAGTTTCTGCTGCAACTGGCCGAGCGCTTCACCGCGCACGACGCCGCACGCATCAAGGAGATCGAGCGCGTCACGAATCACGACGTGAAAGCGGTCGAATACTGGCTCAAGGAGTCGGTAAAGGGTCAGGAAGAGCTGGAGCGCGCGAGCGAGTTCATCCACTTCGCGTGCACGTCGGAAGACATCAACAACACGTCGCACGGCCTGATGCTCGCGGGCGCCCGCGAGCACGTCATTCTGCCGGCGCTGCGCTCGGTGCATCAGAGGCTCGTCTCGCTGGCTCACGCGCACGCCGCTCAGCCGATGCTCTCGCGCACGCACGGCCAGCCGGCCAGCCCGACCACGCTCGGCAAAGAGATCGCGAACGTGGCTGCACGCCTCGAGCGCGCGATCGACCGTATCGCCCAGGTTGAACTGCTCGGCAAGATGAACGGCGCGGTCGGCAATTTCAACGCGCATTTGTCCGCGTATCCCGAGTTCGACTGGGAAGCGTTCTCGCGCGAAGTGGTCGAACAGCGTCTGAAGCTCGCGTTCAATCCGTACACGATCCAGATCGAGCCGCACGACTACATGGCTGAACTGTTCGACGCCGTCGCGCGCGCGAACACGATCCTGCTGGATCTCGACCGCGACGTGTGGGGCTACATTTCGGTCGGCTACTTCAAGCAGCGCACGAAGGCCGGCGAGATCGGTTCGTCGACGATGCCGCACAAGGTCAACCCGATCGACTTCGAAAACTCCGAAGGCAACCTCGGTCTCGCGAACGCAACGCTGCGCCATCTCGCCGACAAGCTGCCGGTTTCGCGCTGGCAGCGCGACCTGACCGACTCGACGGTGCTGCGCAATATGGGCGTCGCGTTCGGCTATTCGCTGCTCGCGTACGACTCGCTGATCCGCGGTCTGGACAAGCTCGAAGTGAACGCGCAGCGCCTGAACGAAGACCTCGATAACTGCTGGGAAGTGCTGGCCGAACCGGTGCAAACGGTGATGCGCCGTTACGGCATCGCAAATCCGTACGAGCAGTTGAAGGAATTGACGCGCGGCAAGGGCATCACGCGTGAGGCGCTGCAAACCTTCGTCGGCGGCCTGGCTATTCCGCAAGACGCGAAAGACCGCTTGCTCGCCATGACGCCGGGTTCGTACATCGGCAAGGCAGTCGAACTGGCGAAGCGCATCGGCTAGGAGCCTGGGTCGTTCTTCAAGGCAAAAGGCAAAAGAAAAGCCGCTCCAAGGAGCGGCTTTTTTGCATCTGAACGGCAATCTCCGCGCGGGAGCTTACCGCTGCTCGACCTGCTTCAACACGTCGTCGACTATCTGTTCCGGCGACAGTTCGATGTTCACCGTCACCGCCTCGTCCGCGCCCGGTTCTTCGAGCGTGTCGAGTTGGCTTTGCAGCAGCGAGGGATCGAAGAAGTGGCCGGTACGCGTGGTCAGACGTTCTTCCAGCACCTCGCGCGAGCCCTTCAGATACACGAAGCACACGTCCTTGTCGCCGTCGCGCAAAATGTCGCGATACGAGCGCTTCAGCGACGAACACGTGAACACCGCCGTCTCGCCCGCCTTCTGCTTTTCTTCGATCGCGGCGCGGATAGTTTTGAGCCACGGCCACCGGTCTTCGTCGGTGAGCGGAATGCCGTGGTGCATTTTCTCCTTGTTGGCGGCGCTGTGAAACGCGTCGCCGTCGGTGAACGCGCAGTGCAGGCGCTCTGCCAGCATCTCGCCAATTCTCGTTTTGCCGGCGCCCGACACGCCCATTGCGATCAAAATCATCAAAAACTCCTTACAGGACCGCCGCGAGCGCGAAGGTCAAGCCCAAACCCATCAGCGAAATGATGGTCTCGAGGAGCGACCATGTCTTGAAGGTCTGCCCCACCGTCATACCGAAGTATTCCTTGATCAGCCAGAAACCGCCGTCGTTCACGTGCGAGAAAATCAGCGAGCCGGAGCCCGTTGCCAGCACGAGCAATTCCGGCTTCACCTGTACGCCGCTTGCCGCCGCGATCGGCGCGACAATGCCGCATGCGGTGGTCATTGCGACCGTCGCCGAGCCCGTTGCGAGACGGATCAGCGCCGCAACCAGCCAGCCGAACAGCAACGGCGACAGATGCGCCGAAGTAGCTGCCGCGACGATTTCCTTCGAAATGCCGCTATCCATCAGCACGCGCCCAAAACCGCCGCCCGCACCGACGATCAGCGTAATGCCCGCGATCGGCGCGAGACATTCGCCGCAGAATTTCTGGATTTGCTCACGATTGAAACCGCGGCTCGCACCGAACGTCCAGAAGCTGACCAGCACCGCGATCAGCAATGCGACGTCCGAGTTGCCGACGAAATGCAGCAGGTCGTTCGGCAAGGTCTTCGGCGCGAAGACGAGATCGGCCCAACTGCCCACCAGCATCAGGATCACGGGCAGCAGAACCGTAAAGAGCGTGATGCCGAAACTCGGCAGTTCACGCTTCGGCGCTGCGTTTGCGCCGCCCGGCGTGCCGGAGAGCGTCACTTCGTCCCTGTTGAGAAACTGCGCGGCGAGCGCGTTCTCTTGCGGCAGCTTGACGTAGCGGTTGATCAGCAGCGCGAACAGCGGACCGGCGACGATCGCCGTCGGCACGCCGACGATCAGCCCGTAAGCGATCGTCTTGCCGATATCCGCGTGATATTGCTGCACGGCGAGCATTGCGGCCGGATGCGGCGGAATCAGCCCGTGCACGACGGACAGACCCGCGACCATCGGCAGGCCGACCAGCAGCAGCGATTTATTGGTGCGCTTCGCGACGTTGAAGGCAATCGGAATCAGCAGCACGAAGCCGACTTCGAAGAACACGGGCAGACCGACGATGATCGCGACGACCATCATTGCCCAGTGAATATTCTTCTCGCCGAACCAGTCGATGAGCGTGGTGGCAATGCGCTCGGCGCCGCCCGATTCGGCCATCATCTTGCCGAGCATCGTGCCGAGACCCACCACTACCGCGATGTGCCCAAGTGTATTGCCGTTACCGGTTTCGAACGATTTGACGATGGTCGCCATCGGCATGCCGGACGCGAGCCCAAGCAGCAGCGACACGATGATCAGGACGAGGAACGGATAGACCTTGTAGCGCGTGATCAACAAGATCAGCAGGGCGATGGCGATCACCCCATATACCAGCAGCATGCTGCCGTGAACAGCTTCCATGAAGCTCCTCCTTTGCGTTATTGATTGTGGGTGCGAACACGGCAGCCACCTCGTCTCATGGCGACCGGCGCGCCTCAGATGTGCGAACCACGCGGACGCTGAATTTTACTGTCTGTTGTCCTGAAACGCCCGCGAAACTAGCGAGCTTATTTGCAACGAAGCCTCGCCGCGACAGCCCGACAGGCTGTATCGACGAGGCTCTTCAACTTCTGGCTTGCTGCTGCTTGAACTGAATGCGGCGGATAGCAACTAGTGAGCGGGCGCAGCCAATTGGCTCGCAGCGCGCGCGAGACGTGTGACTTCGTCCCAGTTTTGCGCGGCCAGCGCGGCTTTCGGCGTGAGCCAGGAGCCGCCTACGCACACCACGTTCGGCAACGACAGGAAATGCGTGGCGGTTTCCGCCGTGATGCCGCCCGTCGGGCAAAACTTCAACGTCGGAAAGGGGCCATGAAAAGCTTGCAGCATCGGCACGCCGCCCGCTTGCTGCGCCGGGAAAAATTTCACGATCTCATAGCCGAGTTCAAGCGCGGTGATGATGTCGCTCGGTGTCATCACGCCCGGCAGAAGGGGAAGGCCGGCGTCCTGCGCGGCCTTGTGCATGTCCTTCGTGAGACCCGGCGAGACGCCGAACTGCGCGCCCGCCTTCTTCGCCTGGGCGCAGTGCTCGGGCTTCGTGATCGTGCCGACGCCCACGACGATGTCTTCGGCCAGCTGGCTTGCGCGCTCGATCGCTTCCAGTCCGGCCGCCGTGCGCAGCGTAATCTCGAGCACTTTCACGCCGCCTGCATGCAGCGCGCGCGACACATGTTCGCCCTGCTCGACGGAGTCGAACGCCAGTACCGGAATCACCGGACCGAGGCGCACGATATCGCTTACTGTTTTCGACGTCATAGTCAAACTCCTTGTTTCTGTCAGTTGCCGGTTGGCACGCCTGGTTGGCTGGACTGGTTGGCTCTGTTGGCTGACCCAGTTGGCTGACTTGATTGCCGGCTTGCCTGGCCTACTCGGTTCGCTTAGCCAGTCGGAGCGGTCAGTTTGTCAGTTGGCTTCGTCAGTCGGCGTGGTCAGTCCGTTGCTCGATCGGGCTAGTCGACTGGCCTACACAGTCCGGGTTCTACCTGTTTTGCGTCATTGGCTCGGCCAGTTATCGCGCGGCGGCGCCCGCTTACCCCGCCTGCGTGGTGCTCGCCACAGTTACGCCCGGCTCACCCACATGCTTCACGGCAGGGGCCGCCTGCTCGCCCTGCGACGCCGGACGCTCGCCCACCATCGGGCCGAACACCGACGCGCCCTGCTCCGCCGGCGCTGCCGCCGCGCGGAACACACCGAACAGCTCGCGCCCAAAACCGACTTCGTTCTCCGCCTGATGCAGCGGCACGGCATTCGGGCGCGCGGCCCACTCTGCCGCGTCGATCTCGACGTCGAGCACGCCGGCTTCGGCGTCGATCACCAGCACGTCGCCGGTGCGCACTTTGCCAATCGGCCCTTGCAACAGCGCTTCCGGCGACAGATGAATCACCGCCGGCACCTTACCCGACGCTCCGGACATGCGCCCGTCCGTGACCAACGCGACATGAAAACCTTGATCCTGCAACACACCCAACAGTGGCGTCAAACGATGCAGTTCGGGCATGCCGTTTGCCCGCGCGCCCTGGAATCGCACGACGGCGATGAAGTCGCGCTTCAGTTCGCCATTGTCGAACGCTTCCTGCACGGCCTCCTGCGAGTCGAAGACAATCGCCGGCGCCTTCACCTTGCGATGCTGCTGCGCGACCGCCGAAATCTTGATCACGCCGCGTCCCAACTTTCCCTGCATCAGACGCAGGCCGCCGTCCGCCTGGAACGGCTCCTTGATGCCGCGCAATACAGCGGTGTCTGCGCTGGCTTGTACGCCCGGCACCCATTGCAGCTTGCCGTCGATCAGCTTCGGTTCTTCCGTGTAGTGCTGCAGTCCCTGGCCGGCCACTGTGTTGACGTCTTCATGCAGCAATCCGCCTTCGAGCAGATTACGCACCAGGAACGCGACGCCGCCGGCCGCGTGGAAATGATTCACGTCGGCCTTACCGTTCGGATAGATTTTCGCGAGCAGCGGCACGGCTTGCGACAGCGTGTCGAAGTCGTCCCAGTCGATCACGATGCCCGCCGCGCGCGCAATCGCGACGAGGTGCAGCGTGTGATTCGTCGAGCCGCCCGTCGCCAGCAGAGCGACTATGCCGTTGACGACTGCCTTCTCATCGACCACATGGCCGATCGGCATGTAATTGCCGCGCTCGACAGTCAGATCGAGCACGCGGCGCGCAGCCTGCGCGGTCAACGCGTCACGCAGCGGCGTATGCGGATGCACGAAAGCCGAGCCCGGCAGATGCAGACCCATGATCTCCATCAGCATCTGGTTGCTGTTCGCGGTGCCGTAGAACGTGCAGGTGCCGTGGCCGTGATACGCGGCGGCTTCGGCTTCGAGCAGCGCGTCGCGACCGCACTGGCCGGTCGCGAACTGCTGGCGGGTCTTGGCTTTGTCGTCGTTCGACAGACCGCTCGTCATCGGACCGGCCGGCACGAAAATGGTCGGCAGGTGGCCGAATTGCAGCGCGCCGATCAAGAGGCCCGGCACGATCTTGTCGCAGATGCCGAGGCACAGCGCTGCGTCGAACATGTTGTGCGTGAGCGCAACTGCCGTACTCATCGCGATGACTTCGCGCGAGAAGAGTGACAGCTCCATGCCCGCATTGCCTTGCGTGATGCCGTCGCACATGGCCGGCACGCCGCCCGCGAATTGCGCGACGCCGCCGTTTTCGCGCGCGGCCTGCTTGATGATGTCCGGGTAGTTTTTGTACGGCGCGTGAGCCGACAGCATCTCGTTGTACGAGGAGACGATGCCGATGTTCGGTTCGCGGATCTGCTTGATGACAAGCTTGTCGTTGCCTTCGAGACCCGCAAAACCGTGGGCCAGATTGGCGCACGAGAGCGCGCCGCGCGCCGGAAACTTGCCCTGCGCCTCATGAATGCGGGCGAGATACGCCTGGCGAGTCGGCTTGCTGCGTTCGATCACGCGCTGCGTGACCTTCAACAATTGCGAATGCGGGGAAACCATCTGAGCTCCTTCGTCGCTGGCGGCAGGCGCGCGGACCTGATGCAAGGTGAGTATCGCGGGGAATCGGATCGACCGACGACGGCAATGTTAGTAGAAAAACTACACACCCGCAATTCAAATCCCTGTTGCAGCGCGACATTGCGCATTAGCCGCGAGGCGTTGCTAGCTGGCGCTTTGGCGAAAGCGCCACGAAACCTAGGGATAATACCTACGCCCTCTATGTAGTTTTTGTACCTTCCCAGCAATCAGCTATAGTCCACGCATTCTCCAGCATAGTGCGAGTTTTCCAATGATGCTGTCCCAGGTCGAAGAGATGCGCGAGCAGTTGCGCCCGTCCGAGCGCAAGCTGGCCGATTACGTGATCGAGGCGCCGCGCGAGGTGCTCGATCTGTCGATGACGGAAGTCGCCGCACGCGCAGGCGTCAGCCAGCCGACCATTGCGCGCTTTTGTCATGCGCTCGGCTTTTCGGGGTTCCGCGAGTTCAAGATCCGGCTTGCGCAGGGTATTGCGACCGACGTGCCTGCGGTCTATCGGGATGTGCGGCCGGATGAACCGGCGCCGGGCCTGATCGCAAAGGTCTTTGACCGGACTATCGGCACGCTCATCGATGTGCGCAACAACCTGTCGCCAGATAGCGTCGACGCAGCCATCGAACTGTTGGCGAATGCGACGCGCATCGAATTTTACGGCGCAGGGGGCTCGGGCATTGCCGCGCAGGACATCCAGCACAAGTTCTTTCGGCTGGGCATGCCCAGTGTCGCGTACTCCGACCCGCACACTTATTCGATGTCGGCGGCGCTGCTCGAGCCCGGCGATGTCGTGGTGACGGTGTCCAATACCGGCCGAACTCGCGACATTATCGAGGCGGCTCGCTCAGCGCTCGCTCGTGGAGCGACTGTGATCGCGATCACACACGGCAACTCTGCGCTGGCACGAATCGCGACGATCAGCCTGTTCTCGAACGTAGTGGAAGAAAACGATGTGTTTTCGCCGATGACATCGCGTATGTCGCATCTGGCGATCGGCGACATCCTCGCAGTTGGGGTCGCGCTCAAGCGCGGGCCGCAGCTCGCCGAGCGGCTGGGACAGGCCAAAGGCGTGATCGGTCGATTGAGGATCGATGACGAGAGTTAAGGGCCGGAGATAAAAAGGCCTACTCGATGGCAGGCCCTTCGGGTCAAAGGAAAGCAGGTCCTGTCACTCTACAAACACGCGCACATCGATGCTGCCGTCTGTCATACCGTCGACCGATTCAAGCCAGGTCACAGACTGAGCCTTACAGATGTCCTCGGCCACGTGCACACACGTCTCGGAGCTAGCGAGCAGTCCGTGGTAGCTCACCCGATAGACTGGCGCCCGTTGCTTCGGCACCCTAATCGTTTGGCGCAAGTAGGTCAGGCCCGACTGAGTGGTGCACGCGGCGAGGAAGGCTGCAACCGCCAAGCAGCGACGCGCGAAGATATTTGATCAGAGTTGCGTTCGTATCGCAGATTCAATCCATTGGTGCGGCGCTCTCGCTGCATATCCCGCCAGTAAGGGCGCGCTTTCGGTCACATCAAAATGTAGACTTCTGACGGACAGGACTCACGCCCCGTCCGTCAAGGCACCTACCACTGGTAGGAATCTTCAGCTTCTCAGTGAGATGAAGGCCGGCGCGGGTACCGAATCCGCCAGCGTCGAGTTCGCGTGGATCACCCTGTACTGTGGATGGTCGCCCTCTAACTCTCGTCCATAATTTCGAACGTTTCGTCGACCAGTTCGAGCAGCGCTTGCCGGCTTCTCCGTTCGCGACTCGTCAACGTACGGTTCGTCCATAGCGCGGCTGCAACGGTGGCTAGTCTGGCAAGTTGAGTCAACTTTCGCTCGCACGAACCAGATGCCGGTAATACAAAAAGGGCGATTTGCCGAAATCCGGCAAATCGCCCTTTCACGAATCGAAGTCCGCGACCCGGCGCGATCGATTCACCCGCTTTCTAAAACGGCTTAATCACCACCAACGCGACCGCAGCCAGCATGCCCAGCACCGGCAGCTCATTGAACATCCGATACCACTTGTGCGAGCGACGGTTTTCCCCACGCTCGAAGGTCCGCAGCAGCACGCCACAGTAGCCGTTATAAATCACCAGTAGCACGACCACGCCAATCTTTGCGTGAATCCATCCCTGCCCTTGTCCGATTCCCACGGCGAGCCAAAGCCACAAGCCGCAAGCGAGCGCCGGCACCGCAATAAACGACATGAAGCGAAACAGCTTGCGCGCCATGATCAGCAGACGTTTCACGGCGGCCGGGTCGGTTTCCATCGCCAGATTCACGAAGATGCGCGGCAAATAGAAGAGGCCGGCAAACCAGGAAGCGACCAGAACGATATGAAGCGTCTTGATCCAGAGCATCTGGGATCCTTGGGTTGTGAGTTAGTTGTTGTGACGGGCGTTGGCGATGATGCCGGTCATGCATCGCGACGCGAAGTGACCGAGGGTCGCGGCAATGCACGCGGCGGTGAAAAAGCACTCATGCGTGGCCGCGTTGCACGGCCACGCTTTCCGTCGCAGTCGCGCTTATTGGCGCCCTTCACCATGCCCGAGCACGACATACTTCAGCGAAGTCAGCCCCTCCAGGCCCACCGGCCCACGCGCATGCAGCTTGTCGTTGGATATGCCGATCTCCGCGCCGAGACCGAACTCAAAACCATCCGCGAAACGGGTCGATGCATTCACCATGACGCTGGCCGAATCCACTTCGCGCAGGAAGCGCATCGCGCGGTCGTGATCTTCCGTGACGATCGCGTCGGTATGTTGCGAACTGTACATGTTGATGTGGTCGATCGCCGCATCGAGATCGTCGACCACTTTGATGGCAAGCACCGGCGCCAGATATTCAGTGCGCCAGTCTTCTTCGGTCGCGTCGACGAGCGGGCCCACGCGCGCCTCCGCCAGCACGGCGCGCGCCGCCGCATCCACGCGCAACTCGACGTTCTTCTCGCGATACAGCTTGCCGAGCGGCGGCAGCACTTCCGACGCAATGCCGCGCGCGACGAGCAACGTCTCCATCGTGTTACACGTGCCATAGCGGTGCGTCTTGGCATTGTCGCAAACGGTCAGCGCCTTCGTGAGATTCGCGCGGTCGTCGACATACACGTGGCAGATGCCGTCCAGGTGCTTGATCATCGGCACGCGCGCTTCGTTCATCAGCCGCTCGATCAGGCTCTTGCCGCCGCGCGGCACGATCACGTCGACATACTCTGTCATCGTGATCAGCTTGCCGACAGCCGCACGGTCCGACGTCGCGACAACCTGCACCGCGTCCTGCGGCAAACCGGCGGCTTGCAGACCCTCGCCAATCAGCTTCGCGAGCGCGGTGTTGCATTCGAGCGCTTCAGAACCGCCGCGCAGAATCGTCGCGTTGCCCGACTTCAGGCACAACGCGGCGGCGTCGATCGTCACGTTAGGACGCGATTCGTAGATGATGCCGATTACGCCGAGCGGCACGCGCATCTGTCCGACCTGAATGCCGCTCGGCCGGTACTTCAGATTGCTGATCTCGCCAATCGGATCGGCCAACGCAGCGACCTGGCGCAGACCTTCCACCATCGTCTTCAGCGCTTTGTCCGACAACGTCAACCGGTCGATGAAAGCCGCGTCGTGGCCTCTTTCGCGCGCCCGCGCGACGTCACGCGCGTTGGCTTCCTTGAGCACGGCGGCATCACGCTCGATGCCCCGCGCCACCGCCGCGAGCGCGGCGTTCTTCGCAGCCGTCGACGCCCGCGCCATCGCGCGCGAAGCCTGACGGGCGCGGCGGCCGAGGTCGGTCATGTACTGGTCGATATCCATTGTGATTCTCGTGGTGCCGCGCACGTCGACGTACGGCGGACGGACTGATTAGCGAAAGATTCAACGATTGTAAGTCGGGCCAGGGCGCTTTGCTTGCGACGGCGGCTGGCGCTATCTATTCAGCCGATGCGGTCGATGCAGCCGATGCCGACGCACCCTGAGCCGCATCTGTTTCCGGCGAACTCGTCGTCAGATCACCTTACTCACTGGCGCGGACCACTCCAGCCATATACGCCGTGCGTGGTCTGCGCTCTGGCCAATCGCCGGCCGGCCGGACAGACACTCGGCACTCGGCACTCAGCGCAGCGACGAGACTCACGCCGGCCTGCGCGCCGCCGCAGCGGCTCCGGCCCGAGGTCGCGGCGGCGGCACAGGCGCCGTTTTCGGCGCCGCGACCGTCATCGCGAGTTCGAACAGACCGTCCCACGGATCGGGCGGCGGGTCATTGCGATGATTGCCGGGCGTGCCGCCCGATAATCCCTTCACCTGGCGATCCAGCCGCGCCGCCAGCGCCAGCGCTTTTTCAAGCGAGGTCTCGGTGACACGCGACAACGCCGGCCCGATCAACCGTTCGCGCGGACCCCACACGCGGTTTTCGCGCACCAGCATCGCAAGCGGCTTGCCGGCCGCGACGCCGCGCTTGATTCGCAGCAGCGTGCGCAATTCCTCGACGACCGCCCACAGCACGAGCACCGCCGCCTCCCCTTCGCCGCGCAAACCGTCGAGCATGCGCGACAAGCGGCCCACATCGCCGGCGAGCATCGCCTCATTGAGCTTGAACACGTCGTAACGCGCGACGTTGAGCACCGCATCGTGAATCTGCTCAAAGCTCAACGAACCGGCCGGATACAGCAGCCCGAGCTTCTGGATCTCCTGATGCGCGGCGAGCAGATTGCCCTCGACACGTTCGGCGATAAATGCCAGCGCGCGCCGGCCTTCATCGCCGGCTGCGACCCGCTGGCCCTGCGCCGCGAGCCGCTGGCCGACCCAGTTCGGCAACTGCGCGCGCTCAACGGGATCGATTTTCAACGCGACGCCCGCGTCGGCAAGCGCCGTAAACCACGCGGATTTCTGCGTGGCCGCGTCGAGCCGCGGCAGCGTGATCATGGTCAACACGTCGTCGTTGACGGCAGCCGCAAGCGCTTTCAGCGCATCGGCGCCTTCCTTGCCGGGCTTGCCCGACGGAATACGCAATTCGACCAGTTGACGGTCGCCGAACAGCGACATCGACTGGCTCGCGCCCAGCAGCGAACTCCAGTCGAAACCGCGCTCGACAGTAAACACCGAGCGATCGGTAAAGCCGGCCGCGCGAGCCGCCGCGCGAATCCGGTCGGACGCTTCCTGCGCGAGCAGATGCTCGTCGCCGTACACGACGTACAGTCCGGCGAGTCCCTTGGCGAGATGCGCTTCGAGCGCGTCAAGTCGCAGTTGCATGGCTATGTGTAGCGTGTCGAATAAACGCGATGCTCACAGCGGCGGCGGCGGCAAAGGCGCGCGCGGCGCGACGGCCGGCACCTGCTCGCCCGGCGCAGGATGAAGCGACCGCACGCTCGAAAGACGGCGCGTGAGTTGATCCACCGCGTCGTTTTCCATGTCGGCGAACAGGATGTCCGACTCGGCGGTTTTCGCTTGCGAGTACTTGTCGCTATAGGTCATCGCGCGGTTGAGCGCAATCACACTCGGCGGAATCAGCACGGTGCCGTCCTTGCCGATCAGCGAGTAGTTCATGGATAGATTCAATTGGTACTCTTCGACGACACCAAGCGAATTCAGCGTCAGCGTGCTGAAGTTGCGGCCCTCGGAAATCTGCAAAGTGGCGTCCGCGTTGGCCACCGACTTCACGACCACCGTGTCGCTGCCTCCCTGCACCATGCGCGTCAGCCGCGCGCTGGCCGCTGGCGAGCCGCCGGCGATGAACAGGCGCTTGAATGCATAGTCCTGCTGGCCGCGCAGCTGAAAGCCACACGCGGACAACATCAATACGCTGCAAGCCAGCGTCAGAAAAAGCGATCTGCGAGTCACATTGGCTCCTGGTTCGCAGTAGATTCCCAGCCGGAGGCAAGCGCCACCGCGCGCGACGGCGTCATGCCTGCCGGCAGATACGGCCGGGTCGTCAAACGACCACGTTCACGAGGCGGCCTGGCACCACGACAATCTTCTTCGGTGCCTTGCCTTCACTGAATTTCGCGACCATTTCGTGCGCGGCTGCAAGCTGTTCGATCGATTCACGCGACGCGTCTTTCGCCACCGTGAGCGCGCCGCGCACCTTGCCGTTCACTTGCAGCACAAGTTCGATCTCCGATTGCTCGAGCGCTTTTTCGTCGACCTTCGGCCACGGCGCGTCGAGCAGCGAACCGAACTCGTCGGCGTAACCGAGTTCCTGCCACAACTGGAACGTCAGGTGCGGCACGACGGGGTACAACACGCGCAACATCACACCGTAGGTTTCACGCAGCACGGCCGGCAGCGCGCCCTTCGCGCCGTCGAGCGCGTTGAGCATTTTCATCGCGGCCGACACAACCGTGTTGTATTGCAAACGCTGGTAATCGAAGTCGGCCTGCTTGAGCACGCTGTAGATCTCGCGGCGCAACAGCTTGTCGGCGTCGCCGAGTTGCGCGGCGTCGAATTGGCCGCCCGCACGCAGCGCGGCTTCGTTCGCGTGACCGAAACTCCACACACGGCGCAGGAAGCGGCTCGCGCCTTCCACGCCCGAGCCCGACCACTCCAGTTGCTGCTCCGGTGGCGCGGCGAACATGACGAACAGACGGGCGGTGTCCGCGCCGTGCTGATCGATCAGCGATTGCGGATCGACGCCGTTGTTCTTCGACTTCGACATCTTTTCGACGCCGCCCAGTACGACCGGCTGGCCGTCCGAGTTCAGCACGGCGCCAACGGGGCGGCCCTTGTCGTCGAACGAGACCGTGACGTCGGCCGGGTTGTACCAGGTCTTCTTGCCCGCTGCGTCTTCGCGATAGTACGTTTCGTTGAGCACCATGCCCTGCGTGAGCAGGTTTTTCGCCGGTTCGCCGAACTTGACGAGGCCGAAATCGCGCATCACTTTCGCCCAGAAACGCGAGTACAACAGGTGCAGAATCGCGTGCTCGATGCCGCCGATGTACTGGTCCATCGGCGCCCAGTAATCGGTGCGCTCGTCGACCATCGTCTGTGCGCCCGGCGATGCATAGCGATAGAAGTACCACGACGAATCCACGAACGTGTCCATTGTGTCCGTCTCGCGTTTAGCCGCGCCGCCGCAAGTCGGGCAGGTGCAGTTCACGAACGCTTCGGATTTCGCGAGCGGGTTGCCCGTGCCGTCCGGCACGAGGTCTTCCGGCAGCACGACCGGCAGGTCTTTTTCCGGCACCGGCACGTCGCCACACTTCGGGCAGTGGATGATCGGAATGGGCGTGCCCCAGTAACGCTGGCGCGACACGCCCCAATCACGCAGACGCCACGTGATCTGCTTGTCGCCGACGCCGAGCGCCTTCAGGTCGGCAGCGATTGCGTCCACTGCCTGTTCGTAGTTCAGCCCATCGTACTTGCCGCTGTTGACGAGCGTCCCGCTCTTCTCGCCGTACCATTCTGCCCAGGCTTGCGTCGAAAACTCCTTGCCTTCGATCGCCACCACCTGCTTGATCGGCAAACCGTATTTCTTCACGAACGCAAAGTCACGCTCGTCGTGCGCCGGCACGCCCATTACCGCGCCTTCGCCGTAGCTCATCAGCACGTAGTTGCCGATCCACACTTCGACCTGTTCCTGCGTGAGCGGATGCGTGACGAAAAAGCCGGTCGCCATGCCTTTCTTTTCCATCGTCGCGACGTCGGCCTCGGCCACCCCGCCGCGCTTGCATTCGTCGATAAAAGCCTGCAACTCCGGCTTGTCTTTCGCGAGACGCGTGGCGAGCGGATGCTCGGCGGCAATCGCGCAGAAGGTCACGCCCATGATCGTGTCGGCGCGCGTGGTGAACACGCGCAACAGCTTGTGTTCGCCGTCGATTTCATACGGGAAACCGAAGTTCACACCGAAGCTCTTGCCGATCCAGTTCTGCTGCATGATCTTGACGCGCTCGGGCCAGCCGAGGCCTTCGAGATCGTTCAGCAACTCGTCCGCGTACTGCGTGATGCGCATGTAGTACATCGGAATTTCGCGCTTTTCGACGAGCGCGCCCGACCGCCAGCCGCGGCCGTCGATAACCTGCTCGTTCGCGAGCACGGTTTGATCGACCGGGTCCCAGTTGACGGTGCCGGTCTTCTTGTACGCAATGCCCCTTTCCAGCATCTTCAGGAAGAGCCACTGGTTCCACTTGTAGTAGTCCGGGCTGCACGTGGCGACTTCGCGTGACCAGTCGATCGCGAGGCCCATCGACTGCATCTGCTTCTTCATGTAAGCGATGTTGTCGTAGGTCCACTTCGCTGGCGGCACGTTGTTAGCCATTGCGGCGTTTTCAGCCGGCATGCCGAACGCGTCCCAACCCATCGGCATCAGCACGTTGTAGCCGTTCATCCGCAGATAGCGGTACATCACGTCGTTGATCGTGTAGTTGCGCACGTGCCCCATGTGCAGCTTGCCCGACGGATACGGCAGCATCGAGACGCAATAGAACTTGGGCTTGTCGGTGGTTTCCGTCGTCTTGTACGCGTCGATGGCGCGCCATTGCCCTTGCGCGGCGGATTCGACGTCGGAGGGAACGTATTTTTCGTGCATGGTGTGATGGGATCGCTGGGTTCGGTGCTTCCGCACCGGCCGCTTTGGTGCTTTTGCTGGATGAAATGGCGTCGTTTCCCCTACTGCGGGAAAAGGGCTGATTATACCGTTCGCGGACGGCTGCGCCGCGTGGCGAACGCCCGCTCGCCTACTGCTGCGTGCCCGGCGGCGGTGGGTCTGTCACGAAGCCGATCCGTTCCAGACCGGCCTGCTGCGCCGCGCCCATGACCTGCGCGATCACCTCATAACGCGTATTGCGCTCCGCGTGCAGTTGAATTTCCGGCTGGTCGGTCTCTTTGCCCGCTTGCGTGAAGCGCGCGCGCATCTGCTCTAGCGTGATGACGCTGCCGTTCCAGTAGAGCTTGCCCGCGGCGTCGATCGAAAGAGAAATGGTTTGCGGCGTTTCGCGCGCGGGCGCTGCCGCGACTTTCGGGAGATCAAGCCGGATCGCATGCGTGAATAAAGGCGCGGTAATGATGAAGATCACCAGCAGCACCAGCATTACGTCGATCAACGGCGTCATGTTGATCTCGGCCATTGGCGCGGCCGTCTGCTTTTTCTCGAGTCCGCCGAATGCCATGTCGCCTCCTTCCGCCGTGACGTGCCCTTAGTGCCCTCAGTGCTGTCGTGTGTTAGTACGCTTAGTGAGTCGTGGCCTGCTGGCCGCGCACCGGAGCTTGCGGCTGGCCAGCGGGTGCGCACACGTACGCGTGCAGGTCGTGCGCGAAACCGTCGAGTTCCTCCGACAACTGCCGCACGAGCCGCCCAAGCACGTTGTAGGCGAGGACGGCCGGTATCGCGACTACCAGACCGAAGGCCGTCATGATGAGTGCCTCGCCAACCGGGCCGGCGACGTTCTCGATCTGCGCCTGACCGCTCGCCGCGATACTGCCGAGCGCGTGGTAAATGCCCCACACGGTGCCGAGCAGGCCGACGAAAGGCGCCGTGCTGCCCACCGAAGCCAGCAGCACCTGGCCGAATTCAAGCCGCCTTTGCGACGCGTTCAGCGCCTGGCGCAGCGCTCTGATCACACGCTCGCTGCGTTCGACGCGCGCAAGCAGCGCACCGGGAATATCGACTTCCGCTGCATGGAGCGCTGCTTCCGCAAGCGGCGCGAAAACGCGCTCGCGGTCGGCGCGCTTCAGTGCCGCCACGCCTTCGGCCAACGTAGAGGCCTGCCAGAAGCGCGCGACTGCGCGCGTCGCCTGACGTTTGGCCCGCACCAGCACCCAGGTCTTGACGATCAGAAAGCACCAACTCGCAATCGACATCGCCAGCAGCACATAAGCGACGCCATGCGTGATCGCGTCGCTGGTTTGCAGGTAATGGATGATGCCGCTGCCGCCTGCCATCTGATCTCGCCGTGGGAAAGTGGTTTCGCGCGCGTAAGCAGGTTGCGCCTCGCGCGTCGCGCTTAGCGCAGGCCGAGCACGTCCTGCATGTCGAAGAAGCCGGTCTGATGGCCTTCGAGGAAACGCACAGCACGAAGCGCGCCCTGCGCGTATGACAGACGGCTCGCCGATTTGTGCGTGATTTCGATGCGCTCGCCGATGCCCGCGAACAGCACCGTATGGTCGCCAACGATATCGCCGCCGCGGATCGCCGAAAAGCCGATCGTGGACGGATCGCGTTCGCCGGTCACGCCTTCGCGGCTATAGACCGCGCAGTCGTCGAGATTGCGCCCGAGCGCATTTGCAATCACTTCGCCCATCGTAAGGGCCGTGCCCGACGGCGCATCGACCTTGTGACGATGATGCGCCTCGATAATCTCGATGTCGTAGCCGGTCGCAAAATGCTTCGCCGCATATTCGAGCAGCTTGAGCGTGACGTTCACGCCCACGCTCATATTCGACGCAAACATGATGGCGATGTTGTTCGCCGCTTCGCGCAATTGCGCCTTCTGCGCGTTATCGAAGCCGGTGGTGCCGATCACCATTTTCACGTTGTGACGCTGCGCCGCTTCCAGATGCACGAGCGTGCCTTCGGGGCGCGTGAAGTCGATCAGGTAGTCCGACTGGGCGAACACACTTTCGATGTCGTCGGTCAGCGTCACGCCGGTCTGTTTACCGAGAAAGGCGCCGGCGTCCTGACCGAGTTGCGGCGAACCCGCACGGTCGAGCACGCCTGACAGCGTGGCGTCGGAATCGTTAAGAACGGTTTCGATGAGCATGCGGCCCATACGGCCCGATGCGCCAGCAATCGCAATTTTCATGGCTACAGGGTTCGAAAGACACAGCCCGGCGAAGGCGGGCAAAAGCGGCGGCGGGCAGCACGCCCTCGCGCCGCGCATGATTGAAACAGCTGAGAACCGGACGGCGCCGTGCAAAGCGCGAAATGCCGTTACAGCGGGCTATTGCACAGCGGCCGTCTTAAAACACGGACAGCGCGATTACTCGCTCGTTCCCGAAGTGGACGGTGCGGTAAGCGGCGCGTTGTACGTCGGACCGCTGCTGCCGCTTTGCCGACCCGTCGGTCCCACCGGATTATCTTGCGACGACGGCGATTGCGGCGGCGGCGGACGGTGGAACTGGAACTGCGGCTGGCCGCCGGACGTCGGGCCCTGTGGCGGCACGCCGCCGGCATTCGCGGTCGGCGCCGTGGAGCGCACCGACGACTGCGCGTTGCGCGACGGCGATTGCACCGCATTCGTCGCACGATTGGCGGCTTGCGCGGCTTCAGCGTTCGCGTCGGTAGACGGCGCGGCAGCGCTCGCCGCACCTTCGACGGACGGCGAACGCACCGGATCGACCGTGGCCGGTGCCGCAGCCGCGGCTACCGGCGCGCTAGCCGCGCCCGCGCTGCTTGCTACGTTCGGCACGGCAGCCTTCTTGCCGCGCTTGTCGCCGTCGATCTCAGCCAGCAATTCGAGGTTGGACGGCAGATCTTCGCCGCCGCTCCAGCTGGCGACACGGTCGCCGGCGAACATGACCACGAAGTCGCGCTGCTGCACGACGTTAGTCGAGCCGCGCTTGAAATAGAACACGTAGTCCCAGCGGTCCGCATGGAACATATCTGCGAGAAGCGGCGTACCGAGCAACTGACGCACCTGTGCGCGCGACATGCCGACCTGCATTTGCGCAGCGGCTTCTTTCGAAACGAAATTGCCTTGCACAACGGTAATCCGGTACGGCGTGATGCTTTGAGCAATCCGCTGCGTGAGGCTGTCGTACGTGGAACATCCCGCAAGAATCGCGACAGCCGCAACAGCGATCAAGGTACCCCGCATGCGGCTCCCCCGGTAGATCAGTTGAGATTTTGAAATCATTTCACTCACCGTGCGGGCCCGCTGACGAGCCGCGCGAGTTTCATTCCATCGAAGATGACCAGAACGGCAAAAACACATTACTATGAGAGCCCAGCATTGTACTCTAGGGATCCCTTGTCATGACCAATCCAACCGATCTCAAGAACATCGGGCTCAAGGCGACCCTTCCGCGCCTCAAAATCCTCGAGATTTTTCAGCACAGCCCGGTGCGTCACCTGACGGCCGAAGACGTGTATCGCAACCTCCTGCACGAAGAACTCGATATCGGTCTTGCCACCGTCTATCGCGTGCTGACGCAATTCGAGCAGGCCGGCCTGCTGTCGCGCAGCAATTTCGAGTCGGGCAAGGCGGTGTTCGAATTAAACGAAGGGTCGCATCACGACCACCTTGTGTGCCTCGACTGCGGGCTCGTCGAAGAATTTTTCGACTCCGAAATCGAGAATCGTCAGCAGTCCATCGCGAAGGAACGTGGCTTCAAGCTGCAGGAGCACGCGTTGGCGCTGTACGGCGTCTGCACCAAGGAAAACTGCCCGCATCGCAAGCATTGACGCGGTGGCGGCCGGCGGCCGGGTCGGG
Organism: Paraburkholderia dilworthii; assembly: GCF_000472525.1. GTDB lineage: Bacteria > Pseudomonadota > Gammaproteobacteria > Burkholderiales > Burkholderiaceae > Paraburkholderia > Paraburkholderia dilworthii. The sequence continues at coordinate 27,212 of NZ_AWZT01000011.1, read as the reverse complement.
GGGCACGGTCGAACGGTTTGCAAAGAGCAGAAAAATGGCCCGGCTGAGTTGAATCAGCCGGGCCATTTTTTCGTCGGACGAAATCGCCTGGTGCCATCGCCTGGTGCCATCGCCTGGTGCCATCGCCTGGTGCCATCGCCTGGTGCCATCGCGTGGTGCCATCGCGCGGTGCCTTCACTGGTTCATTTCGTTCGCTTACCGCACCGACCGGGCTCTCATCGAATGAAAGCCGACGCGCCGCCACGCGCCGGAAGACCACACATGCCCCACTCTCAAACGGCCGGTGCGCCGTTGGCGTTCACCGGTTCGATACCCGCTTCGTTGCCGGCGGCGACATAGCGGAAATCGGCGTCACGGTTGAGCACGCGATGCGCGCGCGCCCGGTCGATGTCCTTTTCCCACACGGCGACCACCACCGTCGCGACACAGTTGCCGATCAGATTCGTCAGCGCGCGGGCAATGCCGACAAACCAGTCGACGGGCAAAATCAGCACGAGTCCGAGCACGGGAATCGCCGGAATCGCGGACAACGTCGCGGCCAGAATCACGATTGCCGAGCCGGGAATGCCGTGGGCGCCCTTCGACGTCACCAGCGACACCAGCACGACCACGATCAGATCGTGCGTGGAAAGCGGCGTATTGGTCGCCTGCGCGATGAAAATCACAGCGAGCGTGAGGTAGATCGAAAAACCGTCCAGATTGAACGAGTAGCCGGTCGGAATCACGAGACCCACCGTCGAATCCTTCACGCCCATCCATTCGAGCTTGCGCATGACTTGCGGCAGCACGGCATCGGAAGAAGCGGTGCCGAGCACGATCGACAGCTCCTCGCGCAGATAGCGAATCAGCTTAAAGATGCTGAAACCGGCAAGCCGCATCACGACGCCCAGCACGACGAGCACGAACACGATGCAACTCGCGTAGAACACGAGCACCAGCATGCCGAGCTGCTTCAGCGATTCGACGCCGTAGGTGCCGGTCGTAAAAGCGATCGCGCCGAGCACGCCGAGCGGCGCAAGCTTGATGATGAAACCCATCACGCGGAAGAACACCTGCGCGAGTTCGTCGATCATGCCGCTCACGCGCTCCGCCTTATTGCCGAGCAATGAAAGCGCCGAGCCGAACAGCACTGAAAAAACCAGAATCTGCAGGATGTCGCCCGTGGCGAACGCATTGAACGCCGTATCGGGAATGATCTTCAGCAAAAAGCCCGCGGTGTCTTTCAGGCTCTTTGCATGTTCGGTGTAGGTCGACAGCGAAGCCGGATCGAGCGAGCGCAGGTCTATATTCATGCCGGCACCGGGCCGCGTCGCGTACGCAAGCACCGCGCCGATCACGAGCGCGATCGTCGTCATCACTTCGAAGTAGACCACCGCCTTCAGCCCGACGCGGCCAACCTTGCGCAGATCGCCTGCGTGCGCCATGCCGCTCACCACGACGCAGAACACAATCGGACCGATCACCATCTTGATCAGCTTGAGAAAGCCATCGCCGAGCGGACGCAGCGATTGGGCGAAATGCGGATAAATCGCGCCGATCACGACGCCGACCACCAGCGCTATCACGACCCGGCCAAACAGCGAGTTGAGAAACTTCAGCACGGCTTCCTCCTGGTTTCGACTTCGATCAGTTCAGACTGGTCCGACCAGTACTGTTATGGTGGATAGTAGGAAGCCGATATACTGAGGTCAAGGAAAGATAAAACGGTGTTTACCCCTGTCCTGCCGGATTGGACGCCGCACTTGAAGACGCGATTTGCCGGTCGACCGTATGCGCGCTCGAGCGGCGTACTACAATCTGGTCAGACCATACTTTCATGTGAGCTTTGATGAAAAACGTCCCGCATACCGTGACCGATGCCGCCATTGCGACCATCCGCGAGCGGATCGAAGCGGGCGTTTATCCGGTGGGCAGCCTGCTGCCGGCGCAACGCCAGCTTTCGGAAGAGCTGGCCATCAGCCGCGCGTCGCTGCGCGAGGCGCTGTCCACGCTGGAAGCGCTCGGTCTGCTCGTCATCAGGCCGGGCAAGGGTGTGTACGTGGAGCGCGCGCAGCCGTCGACGGCGCAATCCTGGCGCTTTGCCGCGCAGTCTTCGCTCCCTGACACCTATCAGATGCGCTACGCGTTGGAAGGCTTTATTGCCCGCATGGCGGCGCTCGCCGTCAGCGATTCGGACCTCGCATGGTTCGAGGAAAACATTGCGGCTATGCAAACGGCGCTAGCGTGTGACGAACTGGACGAGGCCGCGCGCCTCGACTACGACTTCCATATGCGGATCGTGAACATTGCGGGCAACGCCGCGATTGAGTCGATACTGAGCAGCAGCGCGGACATCATGAAGGAAAGCCAGCGCATGCCGTTTTACCGGCGCGAGCTGGTGTTGTCGACCTACACCGAGCATCGCGCAATTCTGGACGCACTGAAGGCGCGCGATTCAGCCGCAGCTGGCAAAGCCATCGAAACCCATATCTCGAACGCCGCGCAACGCGCCGGCGTCTATTTCCCCACTCCGCAGGCGTAAAAAAAGCCGCTCCGGGGAGCGGCTTCGTTGCCGAACTGAATCACGGCAAACCACACCGCCGACGATGACACGCCGGCGACCGGAAAGCCGTGATACGCGGCTTACTTCGCGTTAGCAAGCGCCACAGCCGTGTCCAGCATGCGGTTCGAGAAACCCCACTCGTTGTCGTACCAGCTCGACACCTTCACGAGACGGCCCGACACCTTGGTCAGCGTTGCGTCGAACGTCGACGAAGCCGGGTTGTGGTTGAAGTCGACGGAAACCAGCGGCGCGTCGTTATAGCCGAGGATGCCCTTCAGCGCGCCTTGCGACGCTTCCTTCATGATCGCGTTGACTTCTTCGACCGTCGTGTCGCGCGCGGCGATGAACGACAGATCGACCACCGACACGTTGATCGTCGGGACGCGGATTGCGTAGCCGTCCAGCTTGCCGTTCAGTTCCGGCAGCACGAGGCCAACCGCCGAAGCCGCGCCGGTCTTGGTCGGGATCTGGCTGTGCGTGGCCGAGCGCGCGCGGCGCAGGTCTTCGTGATAGACGTCCGTCAGCACCTGGTCGTTCGTGTACGCGTGGATGGTCGTCATCAGGCCGTTCACGAGACCGATCTTGTCGTTCAGCGGCTTGACGAGCGGTGCCAGGCAGTTCGTCGTGCACGATGCGTTCGAAATCACCGTGTCCGACGCCTTCAGCACATTGTGGTTCACGCCGTAGACGATCGTTGCGTCGACGTCCTTACCGCCCGGCGCCGAGATGATGACCTTCTTCGCGCCGCCCTTGATGTGCGCGCTCGCCTTTTCCTTGGTCGTGAAAAAGCCCGTGCACTCCATCACGACGTCGACGTTGAGCTCGCCCCACGGCAGTTCAGCCGGATTGCGATTGGCCAGCACGCGGATCTTGTCGCCGTTCACGACCAGGTAGTCGCCGTCCACCGACACTTCGCCCGGGAACTTGCCGTGCGCGGTGTCGTATTGCGTCAGGTGAGCGTTGGTCTTGGCATCGCCCAGATCGTTGATGGCGACGATTTCGATATCGTGCTTCTTGCCGTTTTCATAGAAGGCGCGCAGCGTGTTGCGGCCGATCCGGCCGTAGCCGTTGATTGCGACGCGAATCGTCATGGTCTATCTCCTGATGGCTGAAAAAATACGTCGATGTTTCGTCTGACCGGCCGCGTTGCCGCGCGTTCATGCTCGTGCTTCACGCGTGCGGCAACGCCTGGCCGTTGATCAGCCGAGTGCGGCTTTAGCCGTCTCTACCACGTGCTCGACGGTGAAGCCGAAATGCTTGAACAGCACGCCAGCCGGGGCCGATTCGCCGAACGTGTCGATCCCGACCACGCCGCCTTCCAGACCCACGTACTTGCGCCAGAAATCCGTCACGCCCGCTTCGATCGCGACACGGCGCACGCCGTGCGGCAGCACGCGTTCGCGGTACTCGGCGTCCTGCCTGTCGAACACGGTGGTGGACGGCATGGAGACGACGCGCGCCGCGATGCCCTCACGCGCCAGCGGCTCGACCGCCTTCAGCGCCAGTTCGACTTCGGAACCGGTGGCGATCAGGATGATCTTGCGGGCGACGATCTCGTCGTTCCAGTCGCGCAGCACATAACCGCCCTTCTCAATGTTGGCGATCTGCGCGTCCGTGCGTTCCGAGAACGGCAGGTTCTGACGGCTGAAGATCAGGCACGACGGGCCGTGATGTTCGACCGCGTGAGTCCAGGCCACCGCCGTTTCGACAGTATCCGCGGGACGCCACACTTGCAGATGCGGAATCAGACGAAGGCTCGCGACGTGTTCGATCGACTGGTGGGTCGGGCCGTCTTCGCCCAGACCGATGGAATCATGCGTGAACACGAAGATGGACGGCGCCTTCATCAGCGCGGCGACGCGCAGCGCGTTGCGGCTGTAGTCGGAGAACGTCAGGAACGTGCCGCCGAAAGCTTTGAAGCCGCCATGCAGCGCAACGCCGTTGATCGCGGCGCTCATGCCGAATTCGCGCACGCCGTAGTTCACGTAGTTGCCCGCCGCGCGGCCTTCCTCGTTCACGCGCACCGGCTTCGCGGCCTTCCAGTTAGTCAGGTTGGAACCGGTCAGGTCGGCGGAGCCGCCGAGCAGTTCCGGCAGCACTGCCGACAAAGCCTCGATGGCCTGCTGCGATGCCTTGCGCGTCGCAACGGTTTCTGCGCGCTCGTTCGCGCCGGCGATGATCGCCTTCGCCTTTTCCTTCCAGTCGGCCGGCAGTTGCTTCCCGGTGCGACGCGTGAATTCGGCCGCTTCTTGCGGATATTTCGCCGCGTATGCCGCAAACGCCTTGTCCCAGTCCGATTCGAGGCGCGCGCCGGCTTCCTTCGCGTCCCACGCCGCATAGACTTCCTGCGGAATCACGAACGGCTCCCATTTCCAGCCGATCGCCGCGCGCGTCGCCGCGATTTCCTTGTCGCCGAGCGGCGCGCCGTGCGAATCGTGGCTGCCGGCCTTGGTCGGCGCACCTTCGCCGATCACGGTCTTGCAGCAGATCAGCGTCGGCTTGTCCGACTGCTTCGCCTGTTTGATGGCGGCATCCACCGCGTCGACGCTGTGGCCGACTACGTTCGGAATCACGTTCCAGCCGTACGCTTCAAAGCGCTTCGGCGTGTCGTCGTGGAACCAGTGCACCACTTCGCCGTCAATCGAGATGCCGTTGTCGTCGTAGAACGCAATCAGCTTGTTCAGCTTCAGCACGCCTGCGAGCGAACAGGCTTCGTGCGAAATGCCTTCCATCAGGCAGCCGTCGCCAACGAACACATACGTATGGTGATCGACGATCTTCGCGTCAGGCTTGTTGAATTCGGTGGCGAGCAGCGACTCCGCGAGCGCCATGCCGACCGCATTCGCCAAACCCTGGCCGAGCGGGCCGGTGGTCGTTTCGACGCCCGGCGTAACGCCGTATTCGGGGTGGCCCGGCGTCTTCGAATGCATCTGGCGGAAGTTCTTCAACTCGCTGATCGGCAGATCGTAGCCGGTCAGCTGCAGCAGCGAGTACAGCAGCATGGAGCCATGACCATTCGACAGAACGAAACGGTCGCGGTCCGCCCATTGCGGGTTCTTCGGATTGTGGCGCAGATGGCGCGACCACAGGGCCACGCCGATTTCGGCCATGCCCATCGGCATGCCGGGATGGCCGGAATTCGCTTGTTGAACGGCGTCCATAGACAGCGCGCGAATTGCGTTAGCCATCAAGGAAGTGGGTGCGGGAGACGGGGTCGTCATGTCGAGTCCGGAGACAGAGTCAGAAAGCGGTGCGCGCTTGAGGCCCGGGAGCTCGGCGGCCAGTTCGCTTCGGCGCACGGTGCGGCGCCGGAAGACGCGAAACGGGCAGAGCAAACGGACTAGGCTGAAAGCGTGACATTCTAACAGAACGTTGCCCGGCTCCCTGTGCGCAAAGCCGCATGGCGCCGCGGGCCTGGATACGTCCGATGCGTCCGGGTTTGCTCCGCGCGGGGCGCCGCGGCGCACGTCGCCGTTTACAATTTGACGAAGGAAACCCGCCCACTTTCTCTGAGCAAACCACCTTGAGCGCACCGTTGCCACCGTTGCTTTTCCAGCCGGGTCCCGACGCCGTCTACGGATTTCCGCACGCGTCGCTGATCGCGTGCGTCGATTCGCCGTATCAGCGCATCGAAGTGTGGGGCACGCGCCAATTGGGCCGCCTCTTCACGCTGGACGGCCGTCCGATGACCTCCACGGGCGACGAGTTCATCTATCACGAGTGCATGGTGCATCCGGCCGCGCTTGCTCATCCGTCACCTAAAGCCGCGCTGGTGCTGGGCGGCGGCGACGGCGGCGCCGCGCGGCAACTGCTCGCGCATCCGGGCATCGAAAAGATCGTGGTCGCCGAGCTCGACGAACAGGTGGTTCGCCTGACCCGCGAGCACATGCCCGAAGTGCACGGCGGCGCTTTCGACGACCCGCGCGTCGAGCTCGTGATCGGCGACGCCGCGCATTACGTGGCTGCAGTCTGCGACACACGGCCCGCGCAGTTCGACCTGATCGTGTTCGACCTGACGCCGCCCGACTCGCCGGCCGCCGGTCTCTACACGCCGAGCTTCTACCGTCAGCTCAAGCGCGTGATGAGCCCAACGGCCGCATTGTCTGCTCATCTTGGCTCGCCGTATTTTCATGCCCAGCGCATTGCTGGCCTGCTCGACGACCTGCGCGGCGTGTTCGCCGTGGTGCGCACGATGAGCACGTTTGTCCCGCTATACGGCTCGCTGTGGATGATGGCCACAGCCAGCGACACGCTCGACCCCGCAGCGCTGACGGCCGATGGGGTGGCCGAGCGCCTCGCGGCGCGCCGGATCGACGCACTGAAGCACTACAGCCCCGCCGTGCATGGCGGACTGTTTGCTGTATCGCCGTCGGTGCACGGTAAACTAGGTCAATTCTTAAAGCCGTCAAGCTAAAGCGCAGGCAAAATGCACGGCCTAGCCCGAGCCGCTATCCAGCCCCCTCGATACGCGACTCGCTGCTGCCTTCCGCGCACGCGTTCCCCAACCTATAGATCTGGAGAAGCCCATGACCGCCTCCCGTCCAGCCGGTGTGCCCTGGTTGACCCCGTATCTGACGGTGCGCGACGCGCGTGCCGCGACCGCGTTCTACACAGCGGCGTTCGGCTTCGAACTGCGGGACAGCGTGCAGGACGACGGCGTCGTCATGCACGTCGAGATGACCTATCAAGGTCAGTTGATCGTGATGTTCGCGCCAGAAGGCGCGTTCGGCTCCACTGCGAAGACACCCCGTAGCGCGGGCGCAATTGCACCGCAATCGTTCTATGTCTACGTCGACGACGTCGACACGGTTTACGCCCGCGCGCTCGCCGCCGGCGCTAAATCGCTGAGCGAGCCGCAGGACCAGTTCTGGGGTGATCGCTTCGCCCAGGTGGAGGATCTGGACGGCTACCGTTGGGCGCTCGCTCGCCACCTTTCGTGAACTAATGAGTACTTTTCTAATGCCTCGCTTCTTCGTCGGTACACCTCTTTCGCCCGACGACATCATGCAACTTCCCGATGACGTCGTCCGGCACGTCCTCGTGCTGCGCTTGCAGACCGGCGACTCCATCGTGCTTTTCAACGGCGAGGGCGGTGAATACAGCGCCGAACTCGTCGCGATCGAACGCCGCACGGTCACCGTCAAGATCCGCGAGTTCCGCAACATCGAAGTCGAGCCGCCGTACCGGCTCACGCTCGCGCAAGGCATTGCGGGCGGCGACAAGATGGACTGGCTGATCGAAAAGGCGGTCGAGCTCGGCGCGTCCAGCTTCGTGCCGCTGACCACCACACGCAGCGTCGTGCGCCTGAGCGGTGATCGCGCGCTGCGCCGGCATGCACATTGGGAAGGCATCGTGCGGGCGTCGTGTGAACAATGCGGGCGCAACCGTCTGCCGACGGTCGTGCCGGTACGCGAAATCGCCACGTGGCTCGGCGCGATGCCGCGCGTACCCGCCGAAGACGAGCTGCGCATCCTGTTGTCGCCGCGCGCGAGCATCGCTTTCTCCGCGTTGCCGGCGGTTCCGCCGAAGGGGCCCGTCACCGTGCTGGTCGGCCCCGAGGGCGGCTTTTCCGCCGCCGAAGAAGCGGCCGCGACGGATCACGGATTTCAGGCGGTCGGGCTCGGGCCGCGCGTATTGCGCACGGAAACCGCCGGCATCGCAGTTCTGTCCGCACTTGCGGCTGGCTGGGGCGGCTGGTAAGTGACGGACGAGGCGGTTGCCGGAATCGCGCCAGCCGTGGGTGCGCGGCAGTTTAAGTGGCGCTCGCGGCACGTCAGCACCTGAGAGAGCGCCAAAGACAAAGGCCCGCCGATTGGCGGGCCTTTCTGTTCCGGCTGAAAGCGAACTCAGCAGCCAAGCTTACAGCATTCAGGCGAACGAATAAAAGACGCGAAAGGCGACCTTGCGCTCGGCCCAGAATTCGGCCGCTTCGCGGAACACGTCGAGCAGCGTTTCCCGCCCTTCCTTGTCGAATTTCTGTGCGACGGGCAATTGCTCCAGCACGATCACGAAGCCCGGCTGCGCGCCGGCCTTGTGGACCAGGTCGGTCAAGCAATCGTAGAGCGCGTCATAATTCTTGCCGAAATGTTTCGGAAAAAGGAACGACGTTGCGATGGTTTCCAGAACTTCCTGCTTGGACTGCGCGTTCGCGCAGTACGCATAGAGAAAGTGCTGTCCGAGTTGATTCGCCTCGTCGGCGAGATCCTGGACGCGGAACGCGCGGATCGACTGTACGATGTTCGGTCGTACGGTCCTGAAAAGACTCATGGGCTCCTCGTTCGATGAAACCACACTGTCAGCCTCGTTCCGATTCTCACGGCCCTGATCGCCGGCGCGCATCTTCATGACGCGCTGGAACAGATTGCCGTCGCCAGCCGCGAAAAGATCCGTCGCGACTCCGGTGTCGTGCGCGTAGACGTTGTCGCTCATGCCGTTCATCCCGATGTCATTCAACAATACGATTAAAACTGGTGTAGTGGTCGTCCGAGTAATAACAATTGTCGGTTCGCTTGAGCGGACCTCCGCAGACGATGCGACGCGCCCCGCGATTACGTGAGCGAGGCGTGGGAACGGTGTATTCGTGGTAATAGCCGCGCCGGTTGGGCGGCAGCAACCGTTCGCGGTTGCCGAACACGACGCCGTCCTTTTCATACGGGTAAGGCCCGCCCGCGGCAATCAAGTTCAATGTATTGACCGCCTCGCGGGGCAGTTGCGCCGCCGCGACGGTGCCCTGCGCCTGTGCATTCGTGCCGGCGGGTGCGGTGTAGTTGCGCGCAACGGCTTGAGGCACGGCGCCGCAGAAAGCGCACAGCGCAACAGCACCGATCAGCACGCCCTTGATGCGCTGCCATCTGCGTGCCATTTACCAAGATTCCCGGCTGTTAGATCACGAGTTTGACGACCATGAAAGTCGTAAGGGTATCGCTAATGGTCCCCAGAATCAACGTTCGCCGGGCCTGCAAAAACGCCCGATTGGATGCGAAAGCCCCACCAGCCGCGCTTTGACGACTTTTGACACAAAATTTATCCCGGTCACGCTAACATGAGCTCAAGCAAGCAAAGAAAGCAGCGACTCGGGCCTTATTACCCGGAAATCCGGGGCGCTGAGTTCTTGCAATGGAAGCCTGGTTGTTTGCCATTTTGGGGCGGCTATCCCCTGTTCGCCCTAAGGCGTGCCCGTTGCGGGCACGCCTTCTTTTTCATCGGACGAGGCCGGCCGGCACAAGTGGCCGTCGTGGTTTTCCGCGAATTGCGCCCCGCTGCCGTGAGCAACCGGGCGCGGGCCCGATCAGCGGGCCGCGATCACGTCCGCAACCAGCAGTGCAGTCATGTTGACGATGCGTCGAACCGTCGCCGACGCCGTCAGCACATGCACCGGCTGAGCCGCGCCCAGCAGCATCGGTCCGATGGCGATGTTGTTGCCCGCCGCCGTTTTCAGCAGGTTGTACGAGATGTTCGCCGCGTCGATGTTCGGCAGCACGAGCAGGTTCGCGTCGCCTTCGAGCGTCGAGTCGGGCAGCACTTCACGGCGCAGATTGGCGTCGAGCGCAACGTCGCCATGCATTTCGCCGTCCACCTGCAATTCGGGCGCGCGTTCGCGCAGAATCTCCAGCGTGTCGCGCATTTTCTGCGCGGTCGGCGCGTTGCTCGACCCGAAATTCGAATGCGAAACCAGCGCGACTTTCGGCTCGATACCGAAACGGCGCACTTCCTCGGCGGCCATGATGGTGATTTCGGCCAGTTGCTCCGGCGTCGGATCGACGTTCACGTGCGTATCGACTAGGAAAATCTGGCGATTGGGCAGCACCAGCGCGTTCATCGCGGCGTAGACGGCGCAGCCTTCGCGCTTGCCGATCACCTGATCGATGAAGTGCAAGTGGCGGTGCGTCGTGCTGATCGTGCCGCAGATCATGCCGTCCGCCTCGCCCTTTTTGACCAGCATCGCGCCGATCAGCGTGGTGCGGCGGCGCATTTCGAGCTTCGCCATCTGAGCGGTGATGCCCTTGCGGGACATCATCTTGTGATATTCCTGCCAGAAGTCGCGATAGCGCTCGTCGTGGTCGGTGTTTACAACGGTATAGTCCTGACCCGCGACGAGACGCAGGCCATAGCGCGCAATACGCTGCTCGATCACGGCCGGACGGCCAATCAGGATCGGCTTAGCCAGCTTTTCGTCGACGATGATCTGCATCGCCCGCAGCACGCGCTCTTCTTCGCCCTCGGCGAACACGATGCGCTTCTTCTCCGGCTCGACACTGCGCGCGAGCTGGAAAATCGGCTTCATCGTCGTGCCGCTGTGGTACACGAACTGCTGCAAATGCTGTTCGTACGCGTCCATGTCTTCGATCGGACGCTCGGCGACGCCCGAATCCATCGCGGCCTTTGCCACCGCCGGCGCGACCTTGACGATCAGACGCGGGTCGAACGGTTTCGGGATCAGGTATTCCGGACCGAACGAAAGGTCCTGAATGCCGTAAGCCGTCGCGACGATGTCGCTCTGCTCCTGGCGCGCCAGTTCCGCGATCGCATTGACCGCCGCGATTTCCATTTCCCGCGTAACAGTGGTCGCGCCCGCGTCCAGTGCGCCGCGGAACAGGAACGGGAAGACCAGCACGTTGTTCACCTGGTTCGGATAGTCGGTGCGGCCCGTGCACAGCACGGCGTCCGGACGCACTTCCAGCGCCAGTTCCGGCAGGATTTCCGGCGTCGGGTTCGCCAGCGCCAGAATCAGCGGCTTTTCCGCCATCTGCTTGACCATGTCCTGCTTGAGCACGCCGCCTGCCGACAGACCGAGGAAAACGTCAGCGCCGCCGATCGCCTCGGCGAGCGTGCGCGCCTCGGTCTCACGCGCGAAGCGCTCCTTGTCCGGGTCCATCAGTTCGACGCGGCCCTTGTAGACCACGCCGGCCAGATCGGTCACGGTGATGTTTTCGAGCGGCAACCCGATATCGACCAGCAGGTCCAGACAGGCCAGCGCCGCCGCGCCCGCACCCGAGGAAACCAGCTTGACTTCCTTGATGTCTTTGCCGACGACCTTCAAACCGTTGGTGATCGCCGCCGCGACGACGATCGCCGTGCCGTGCTGGTCGTCGTGGAAGACCGGAATCTTCATGCGCTTGCGGCATTCGCGCTCGACGATAAAGCAGTCCGGCGCCTTGATGTCCTCGAGGTTGATCCCGCCGAAGGTCGGCTCCAGCGCCGCGATCACGTCGACCAGCTTGTGCGGATCGGACTCGTTCAGCTCGATATCGAACACGTCGATGCCGGCGAACTTCTTGAACAGCACGGCCTTGCCTTCCATGACCGGCTTCGACGCAAGCGGCCCGATGTTGCCGAGACCGAGCACCGCAGTGCCGTTCGTCACGACGCCGACCAGGTTGCTGCGCGCCGTGAAGCGCGCGGCATTCAGCGGGTTCTCGACGATCTCTTCACACGCGAACGCAACACCCGGCGAGTACGCCAGCGCGAGGTCGCGCTGGTTGATCATCTGCTTGGTGGGGGCGATCGCGATCTTCCCGGGGGTCGGGAATTCGTGGTAATCGAGGGCGGCTTCGCGGAGTTTGCTATTGACGGGAGTCGACATAAGGCGGGCTTCGAAGTGCGGATTAGAATAGATGTTCGACGGCATTGTAGCCCCAATTGCCGGCCCGATTCCTTCAATACAGGTACAACTGCCGAGACTGAAACGTAGCGAAAGGCAGTCGTCCCTTCACTTTTCCTCACAATGCTCTCAGAGTTTTCGCTGATCGAACGTTTCTTTGTTCGCCGCGCGGCAGACCAGTCGTCGGCCGTCGAGCGCGGCTCGCTCGGCATCGGCGACGACTGCGCGCTGCTCGCGCCGCGCGTCGGCGAAATGCTGGCGATTTCGACGGACATGCTGGTGGAAGGCCGCCATTTTTTTGCAGATATCGATCCCGAAGCGCTCGGCCATAAAGCGCTCGCCGTCAATCTGTCGGACCTCGCCGCGATGGGAGCGCAACCGCAGGCGTTCACGCTCGCGTTCTCCTTGCCCAAAGCCGACGAAGCGTGGCTTGCCGCGTTCAGCGAAGGGCTCTTCGCGCTCGCGGAACGGCATGGTTGCGCGCTGATCGGCGGAGACACGACGGGCGGCCCGTTGAATCTGTGCATCACCGTGTTCGGCAGCGTGCCGCCGCAAGCCGCGCTGCGCCGCGACGCCGCACAGGCGGGCGACGACATCTGGGTGTCCGGCACGCTCGGCGACGCACGCGCCGGGCTCGGAATCCAGCGCGGCGAATGGACGGTCGATGCTGGCGACGCCGCGCAGTTTCGTCGCGCACTCGAGCGCCCGGAGCCGCGAATCGTGCTCGGCTTGGCGCTGCGCGGCGTCGCCCATGCGGCACTGGATGTATCGGATGGACTCGCCGGCGACCTGAAGCACATCCTCGATCGCTCGACTATGCGGGCCACCGTCGACGCCGACGCTGTGCCGCGTTCGGCCGCGCTGCGCAAACTGCCGCTCGATACGCAGCGGCGTTGCACGCTCGCGGGCGGCGACGATTACGAACTGTGCTTCACCGCGCCGCCGGCTGCGCGCGACGCCGTTCAAGCCGCCGGCCACGAGGCGGAGGTGCCGGTCACGCGCATCGGTACAATAAGCGCTCTTCAAGCGGCGCGCGACCGCCCGGCTATCGACTGGCGCGATGCCGCCGGCGCGCCGCTCACTCTGACGTTGCAAGGCTTCGACCATTTTCATGCAGACTGATCGCCCGCTCACGCCCGCCGATAATCTCGTCGGCAGCCAGCCGCCCAAGCCGCAGCGCCCTCAGCCGCGCCGCGCCACCGCCCGTTTCATGCTTTCGCATCCGCTGCATATTCTGTCGCTCGGTTTCGGCAGCGGCTTGTCCCCTATCGCGCCGGGCACGATCGGCACGCTGTTCGCATGGGCCTCGTTCGCCGTGTTCAGCCGCTATCTAACCGTGGTCGAGTGGGGTGTGCTGATTGGGGTCGGTTTTGTCGGCGGCATTGCGATTTGCGGGTTCACCGCGAAGAAGCTCGGCACCGACGACCCGTCGCCGGTCGTATGGGACGAAATCGTCGCGTTTTGGCTCGTGCTGCTGATGGTCACGCCGGTCACGCTGACGGGCCAGTTCTGGGCGTTCGTGGTGTTCCGCTTCTTCGACATGGTGAAGCCGCCGCCCATCAGCTATTTCGATCGCCGGCTGAAGGGCGGTTTTGGCATCATGTTCGATGACCTCGTTGCCGCGTTTTTCACCTTGCTCGTGATTGCGCTCTGGCGCATGTCCGTTTAACCGCCGCGCCCCGTTCCGGATTGACGCCATGCCTACCGATTCCGTCGTTCACCAACTCGCGATCCGCGTGAGCAACCGCCTGCGCGACGAGCGCCTGATGCTCGTTACGGCCGAATCTTGCACGGGCGGCATGGTCGCGACCGCCATCACCGACATCTCCGGCAGCAGCGGCTGGTTCGAGCGCGGCTTCGTCACCTATTCGAATCAGGCGAAGAGCGAAATGATCGGCGTGCCCGCTGACATGATCGAAAAGCACGGCGCGGTCAGCGAACAGGTGGCGCGCGCAATGGCGGAAGGCGCGCTGCGCAACAGCCGCGCGCAAGTCTCGCTGTCGATCACGGGCGTCGCGGGTCCGGGCGGCGGCACCGAGACTAAGCCGGTCGGCATGGTGTCGTTCGCCTGGAGCAACCGGCTGCATACATCGGTTGAAACGAAGATTTTCAAGGGCGACCGGGAGCAGATCCGCGTGCAGGCCGCGGTGCACGCGCTGCGCGGCGTACTTGCCTTGCTCGACGAACGCGAACATTGAGGCTCGCCGGAGGGAGAAACGGATGCTGGATTCGCATGCAGCCAAAGACGAGTTGATCCGCCGCTTTCATTTGAAGCCGCATCCGGAAGGCGGATTCTTTAGCGAGACCTATCGGTCGGTGGAGTGCGTGAGTCGCGTGGGCGGCTCGGCGCAAGCTCGTTCGGCGTCGACCGCGATCTACTACTTGCTGTGCGACGGCGCGCATTCGGCGTGGCATCGGATCAAGTCCGACGAGGTCTGGCATTTCTATGCAGGCGAACCGTTGAATGTTCACGTGCTGGACGCGTCCGGCGCGCTCGTCACGCATCGGCTCGGCAATGCGTTGACTCATTCCGATACCGTATTCCAGGCTGTGGTGCCGGCCGGTTTGTGGTTCGCCGCCGAATGTGCCGATCCGGCGACGTTCGCGCTCGCGGGCTGCACGGTCGCGCCCGGTTTCGAGTTCAGTGAATTCGAGCTTGCGGATGTGGACGCATTAAAGGCGTTGCATCCGCAGCATGCCGCGTTCATCGAGCGGCTCGGGCCAACGGCTGCGGCCTGAGCGGCTACGGCCGCCGCCGACCGTGATGGCCAGCGGCTACTTTGCGATCAACGGAATGCGTTGATCCGGTCGCGCGTTTCCATTGCGGCCTTCGCCGCTGCCTGAGCGAAATCCTCGCCCTTTCCTGCATAGATGATCGCGCGCGACGAGTTGATCAGCATGCCCGTGCCGTTTGCGGTGCGGCCCGCGCTGACGGTTGCCTGCACGTCGCCCCCCTGGGCGCCGATGCCCGGGATCAGCAGCGGCATATCGCCGACGATCGCGCGCACCACCTCGATTTCCTTCGGGAACGTCGCGCCGACCACGAGTCCCAGCTGGCCGCTCGCATTCCACTTGTCCGCCGCCAGTTGCGCGACGACCTGATACAGCGGACGCACACCCGTTTCCAGGAATTGCAGATCGGAGCCGCCCGCGTTGGACGTACGGCACAGCACGATCACGCCTTTGCCCTCGTGCTGCAAATACGGCTCAATTGAATCGAAGCCCATGTAGGGATTCACCGTCACCGCGTCCGCCTGGTAGCGTTCGAACGCCTCGCGTGCGTATTGCTCGGCGGTGCTGCCGATGTCGCCGCGCTTTGCGTCAAGAATCACCGGCAAGCCCGGATGATGCGCATGAATGTGCGCGATCAACTGCTCTAGCTGGTCTTCCGCGCGATGCGCCGCGAAGTAGGCGATTTGCGGCTTGAACGACGACGCGTACGGCGCGGTCGCGTCGACGATCTCGCGGCAGAAGTCGAAGATGGCGTCGGCGCGGCCGGCGAGCGCGCCCGGAAACTTGCTGGGCTCGGGATCGAGGCCGACGCACAGCAGCGAGTTCGTGCGCTGCCAGGCGTCGTTGAGTGTCTGGATGAAGTTGGACATGATGGGTCCTCGCGGCGAGCCGGTAATCGGAAGAGGCGCGTATTTTACCTGTGCCGCGTGGGTGGGCGTTGGGGGTTGCCGCCGTTACCGCCCGTTGTTGCGGTTGTTGGCATTGCTGCCCTTGCCTGGTTACCGCCGTTACCGCCGTTACCGCCGATTACCCTCACGTCATTGCCAGCCCCTGCCAACCCCTGCCAATCAACCGCCACGTCGCCGCGAGCCCACGGCCAAACCGTCGGGCTCACGCCGGGCCGCCGCCGCCTCTACTGCCGCCGCGATCCCCGCGCGCCCGGCATCGAGCGCAGACCGGTACGTTCGACCGTGAAGCGGAAGGTCCTCGTGAGCCGCTCGCCGCGTCCAAGCAACGTCATGCCGTTCTCGCACGCGCCGCCGGCCAGATTCATCGCGTTGATCGGATGATCGACGGGTTCGAAACAGAAGAACTCCTCGCCAGGCGGCGTGTAGAGCACGTAGTAATCGGTGTCGGCGGCGATGTTCAGCGACAGCCGGCGCTTGGGCCACACCACGGCCGCCTGCCCGCTCCACCCGGTGAACGCGTGATTGACGATGGTCTCCGGCAGCGGATATGCGACGCCGAACTGCCACGCGGGCGGCGCCTGCACGTGACGTACCGGCAGCCAGTCGTCGCCGGCGAGCCACAAACCGCCCGCCGCAGCCGAGAGCTCAGTGTCGGCGTCGCGTACGAAAAACGGATGCACGCCAAGCCCAAAAGGCAAAGCCTCGCGGCCCGCGTTCTCTATTTCCAGCGTGATGACGAGCGACGGGCCATCCAGCTTATAAGTCTGCGCCGCGCGGAACGCGTAAGGCTTGCCGTCATGGCGATCGAGCGTCAGGCGCACATTCTCGCGGTCTGAATCGGCGACCTGCCATGCCGACTGCCAGCCGTCGCCGTGAATTGGAAACGGTTCGTCCGCGCGATTGCGTGCGACGTCGACGCGCCGTCCTGCGAAATTGAAATACCCGCCGCCGATACGGTTCGAATACGGCAGCAGCGGATAACAGGCGAGTTCGTTCGGTTGCGTGTCGGCGGCGACATGGCGGCAACGCCGGAAAATCGGCGTGAGCGCGCCGTCGTCGCGCCAGTCGAAACGCGTGATTCCGCCGCCCAGCGTCGGCGCGACGTCCAGACGCAAATGCGCATTGGCGAGCGTGACGCACGCGACATCGCCAGCCGATGTCTCGCCGACTGCTACCGCCGACGTGCTAGGCCCCGGCAGCACCGGATTGGCCGCCGCCGCGAGTCGCGAGCGCCGGCTCTGAGCGCTTTGGGAAGCCTGAGACGAGGCGGAAACAAGATTCGCAACAGTCATATCTGCTCCTTCGAGAGGCTGAGACGTTGCCGTCGTGGCTGACGGATGCTGCCGGGCGATTTTTTTGAACCGGTCGCCTCTGGTCCGAACTGCTTGCTGCCAATTTGTGCCGATTGCTGGGGTGCTGCTGAGTGTTGGTGGGTGCTGCGGGGTGCTGCTCGGTTTCTGCTGGGTTTCCGTCAAACACGGCCTATCACCGCAGCCCCGCTCTTCCAGTCACCGCCACGAAAACCAGGCCGCGTCATTCTGCGCTACGTGGGCGCGCCCTGAAACACTGGCTCCGGTAAACCGCGCCGCGCAGGCGTTGCGATAAACACGCCGCCCGCCCGTGAATCGCCGGCAAGCGCCATTGCATCAAGACCGATACGCGCACTCGTGATATACAGCGTGCCCAGTTGCGCACCGCCCAATGCGACGCAGCTTGGCTGCACCGTGGGCACTTCAACGCGCTCCGTTTCCACGCCGTCGGCGCCATAACGCACGACGCGTGCGCCGCCCCACTGCGCGTTCCACAAGCCGCCGTCGCAATCGACAGTCGAGCCGTCGGGCTCGCCCGTCGCGTCGGTCAGGCGCGTGAACAGCCTGTCGTTGGCGATGCCGCCATCCGCTTGATAGTCGCAGGCACGGATCTCACGCGTGGGCGAATCGCAGTAGTACATCGTCGCGCCGTCGGGACTAAACGCAATACTGTTTGAGATGGCCGGCTCGGGCAAAGGCAAACGCTCCAGCGACAAATCATGATTGAGCCGATAGAACCCGCCAATCGCCTGCAACGGCGAGCCTTCGTCTTTCGTGCCGAACACGAAACGCCCCTGGCGATCGCAGCGGCCATCGTTCACACGCGTATTCGACCCCGCTTCCACGTCGACGATTCGGCGCGTCTCTCCGGTCGCAATGTCAAAAAACGCCAGATGTGATGCAAGGCCAAGCAACAGGTAATGCGCATCGGCGCACAGCGCAAACGTGGCGAGACGCTCGGGCATCGGCCAGAAAGTGCTGCGGCCGTCGCTCGGATCGTAGCGCCACAAACGGGCGCCTTCGATATCCGTCCAGTAGAAGCGGCCCGTTCTCGCGCACCATGTCGCGCCTTCGCCCAACGTGCACTTGGTGTCGAGCAGCAGCGCCGCGCGTTGCGTACGTTGCGCGCCGGCGTCCATGTGCACAGTCGCCGTCACGCCCAGCCTCCATCCACGACGATATCCTGCGCGGTGATCATCCTGCTGTCGTCGGCGGCGAGGAAAAGCGCCATGCGCGCGAGGTCGGCCGGCTCGAGTTCCGCGTCGATGCACTGGCCTTCCTTGATCGCACGGCGTCCCGCGTCGTCGAGCCACAGGCGCTTCTGCTTCTCGGTCATCACCCAGCCCGGCACCAGCGTATTCACGCGAATGTTGAAATGCCCGAGGTCGCGTGCAAGACCGCGCGTCAAACCCTGCACCGCAGATTTCGACATCACGTACACGGGATAACCGCCGTTCTTCAGCATCCAGCTGATCGAGCCGAGGTTGATGATCGAGCCGCTCTTTGCGGCCTTCATATCTTCCATGACCGCTTGCGCCGCGAAGAACTGATGACGGATGTTCACCGCAATGCCCGCGTCGAAAGACTCGCGCGTGACTTCGCCAATGGTGTGACGCTTGTCGTTCGCCGCGTTGTTCAGCAGCACCTGGATCGGGCCGAGCGCGGCTTTTACATCGGCGATCGCTTTTTGCAGCGCGTCGACGTCGGTCAGATCGCAGGGCAAAAACAACGGCTGGTGCTTCGAGTCGCCGAGTTCGTCGGCGAGCGCTTCGCCCGCCGTTGCATCGATATCGAAGAACGCGAC
This sequence comes from Paraburkholderia dilworthii, assembly GCF_000472525.1. GTDB lineage: Bacteria > Pseudomonadota > Gammaproteobacteria > Burkholderiales > Burkholderiaceae > Paraburkholderia > Paraburkholderia dilworthii. The sequence continues at coordinate 8,314 of NZ_AWZT01000011.1, read as the reverse complement.
GCGCGCGCCCTGCGCCGCGAAATGCTCGACGAACGACGCGCCGATGCCGGTCGCACCGCCCGTGATCAACACCGTGCGGTCGACAAGACTCGGGTAGCGCGCGAATGCGTTGTTCGCGAGGCGCTCATTTGCATTGGCCGGAGACGACATCGTTCGATTCCTTTTAGAGCAAAGTGAATTAGTCCCGCGAACCGCGGTTCTTCAACTGGTCGAGCAGCACGGCGGCGAGCAGAATCGCGCCGCGCACGAGGTACTGATAGAACGCGTCGATGTTCATCAGGTTCATCACGTTCTCGACCGTGCCCATGATCAGCACGCCGATCACGACGCCGGAAATCGTCGCACGGCCGCCGAGTAGCGACACGCCGCCGAGCACGCATGCGGAAATCACGTTGAGCTCGAAGCCTTGCGCGGCATTCGGCTGACCCGACGTGATCCGCGACGCCAGAATCACACCGGCGAGCGCTGTGACGGCGCCCTGAATCAGGAAGATATAGACGCGCGTGCGTTCAACGTTGATGCCCGCGAGACGCGACGCCTCCGGATTGCCGCCGATGGCAAGCGTATTGCGCCCATACACGGTCTGGTTGAGCATCACGCCGAACACGATGAAGCACAGCAGCGTGACCCAGATCGGCAGCGAAACACCGAAGAAGCTCAAGCCGCCCAGCGCGATAAACGTATCCGACGACACACCGACAGCCTGGCCGTGCGACACGATAAAGCCGAGGCCGCGCACGATTTCCATTGTCGCGAGCGTGGTGATCAGTGCGTTGATGCGCAGATACGCGATCACCGCGCCGTTGACGAAACCGATCACCGCACCCGCCGCAACCGCCGCGACGATTGCAATGAAGGTGTTGTCGGTGGCGTTGAGCACCATCGCGCACAACACGCCGGCGAACGCAACCGTCGAACCAATCGACAAGTCGAAGTCGCGCGAAGCCAGACAGAACATCATCGTGCACGCGACCATGCCGATCTGCGAAATGGACAGCGCGAGGCCGAGCATGTTCTCGATCGAGAAGAAGTGGTCGACGGTCAGCGACATCGTCACGAACATCACCACGAAGATCAGGATCAAGCTGTACTCGGTGATCTGCTGCCACCATTTGGCCTTGTCGCTCGTCTGCGGAATCAGCGCTTCGGCGGCGCTCTTGGCGGCCTGTTGCGCGAGGTTTTCTCTAGCTTGCATTTTGAAGACTCCTCCCGTTCCCCACGGGTTGCCGGACTTTCGTCCAAATGATGTTCAGGCCGCCTGTTGAGCGGCAGTTCCGGTTGCAGGCAGGGCCGTCGAGCTTTGCGGCAACGCGAGGCTCAGCACCGTTTGTTCCGTTGCATCCTTGCGTGACAGCTCGCCGGAAATGCGGCCCTGGCGCATCACGACGATGCGGTCGGACACACCCAGCACTTCGGGCAATTCTGACGAGATCATCACGATCGCGCAGCCGCGTTCTGCAAGCTGATAAATCACGTTGTAGATTTCGTGCTTCGCGCCGACGTCGATACCGCGAGTCGGTTCGTCGAGAATCACCACTTTCAGATCGGGTTCGGCGAGCCAGCGCGACAAAATCGCCTTCTGCTGATTGCCGCCTGAGAGAAAGCGGATCTTCTGACGGCGGCTCGGCGTTTTGATCTTCAGCAGCTTGATGAAACGGTCGGCGGTTTCGGCTTCTTTTTTGCGGTCGAGGAACATTCCCGCGCGCAGATAATGACGGCGGCAACTGATGTTGATGTTCTCCGACACGGTCGCCATCGCGACAATGCCCTCTTCCTTGCGGTCTTCCGGGCACAGCACGATGCCGTGACGGATTGCCTCGCCCGCGCTTTTTACGCGGATCGTCTTGCCGTCGAGCAGCAGTTCGCCGCCCTTCTTGTGTTCGGTGCCGTAGATCAGATGCATCAGTTCGCTACGGCCCGCGCCCACCAGGCCGAAGAAGCCGACAATCTCGCCGCGCCTCACTTCGAAGCTGGCCGGCTGCGTGAGCGCGTGGCCTTCGATCGCCTTCGCCGCAAAGCGCACTTCGCCGAGCGATCGCGGCGAATAGTTGTAGATGTCCGAAATTTCGCGCCCAACCATTTCGCTGACGATCGTGTCGCGCGATACACCTTCGAGTGTCGGATGCGAAGCGATCTTGCGACCGTCACGGAAAATCGTGCACGCGTCGCACAGTTCGTAAATCTCGTCCATGCGATGCGAGATGTAAATCATCGCGCGGTTGTCGGCGCGCAGATCGCGCACCAGCTTGAACAGCACTTCCGTCTCGCGGTGCGACAGCGAACTGGTCGGTTCATCGAGCGCGATCACACGGGCGTTGCGCAGCAGCGCCTTGCAGATTTCGACCATCTGCCGTTGCGCGATGGAGAGCTTGCGCAGCTTCGCGTTGGGGTCGAGCGCGACCCCCATTGCTTCGAGACGTTCGCGCACGAAGCGCTTCGCATCGCCTTTATTGACCCAGCCGAACGAGTTCGGCAATTGGCCAAGCAGCAGATTTTCCGCGACCGTCAGATCGGGCACGTATTGCAGTTCCTGGTGAATCACCGCGATCCCGGCTGCAATCGACGAAGCCGCGCTCGTGAAGCGCACTTCTTTTTCGTCGATCATCATGCGGCCCGAGTCGGGCTGATATTCGCCGCCGAGTATCTTCAGCAGGGTCGATTTCCCTGCGCCGTTTTCGCCCATCAGGCCGTGCACCTGGCCGACGTTGACGTCGAAGGACACACCGTCGAGCGCGCGCACGCCTGGAAAGACTTTGCCGATATTGTCAAAACGTAGCGTCGCTGACACTTCGCCTCCTCGCTGTTTCATCTCGACCGCGCCTTGCCTCGCGTCGTAGTTCGACACCTGCAAGGCATGGCCTATGTCTACTGCTCATGTTCAATTGCCGTTGCCGGCGCGCACATCGAAGGCGACGCGCCGGCAATTCTTCATCGCACCGCGCGTTACTTGGAAGCGAGGCCCATCTTCTCGCGCACTTCGCCGACGTTCGCACGCGTGGCCAGCATGCCGGTCGTCAGCGTGAGCGGCGGCGGCGCCTTGCCTTGCGTGATCCAGTCGTACATCAGCGTCGAGGTTTCCTCGCCGTGACGCTTCGGGCTGATGATGACCGTGCCGAAGAAGCCCGTCGGGTTCGGCTTCTTGAATTCGTTCAACGCCGAATCCGAACCGCCGATGCCGATGCCGATCATGTTGTCAGCCTTGAAGCCGCGGCCTTCTGCTGCGCGCACCGCGCCAAGCACGCCTTCGTCGTTCAGCGCGTAGGCGACCCAGTGCTTGAACTGCGGGTTCTTTGTCAGCGCGATGTTAGCGGCGTTGAACGCGTTTTCCGTGTCGGTCTTCGCTTGCGGCGCGGCGACGATGTTGGCCTTCGGGAAGCCCGCGGCGACCAGCGCGTCCGTTGCGCCGCTCGTGCGGTCATGCGCGGTCGGCAGCTGTTCGTAGGTCACGTCGATCGCGCCCACGTCCTTCATGTCCCAGCCGCGCTTCTTGATTTCCGCGGCCAGACCGTCGCCGACCTGCTTGCCGATGTTGTACGCCGAGATGCCCATGTGCGGCACCGACGCGATCGGCTTGCCCGCGCCGTCGACCAGACGGTCGTCCACGGTCATCATCTTCAGGCCGTCGGCCTTCGCCTTCGCGACAATGCCCGGTCCAAGCTTGACGTCAGGCGTGCAGATCACGAAGCCTTGCGCCTTTTGTGCCGACAGGTTGTCGATTGCGCTCATCACTTTTTCGCCCGACGGCGCGCCGATCTTCACCAGCGTGAAGCCCTTTTCCTTGGCGGCCATTTCGGCGAACTTCCATTCGTCCTGGAACCACGGTTCTTCGGGCTGCTTGACGAGGAAACCGATCTTGACCGGATCGGCGGCTTGCGCAACCGGTGCGTTAAAAAGAACACCCGCCGCCGCTGCTGCCAGCGTGAGGAAAATTCTGCGTTTCATGTTGCGTGTCTCCTGACTAATTGATAACGAGAAGGTATCGGCCGCGTCTTCTTGTACCGGTTGTGACACACGCGGCCAGCGCGTCGTCCGGTGAAACGGTGCTGCGTTTTTTTGTTCGCTTCCTGCTGCGTTTCTCTTCTGTTTTTGTGCTGCTCGCTTTGCTGCTTTTTTCTGCCTTTTTTTGCTCGATTTGCTGCGCTGTTGGTTGGCTCAGGTTCTTTGGCTCAGTCGTGGTACAGCACCGAGCGGCCGCCATCCACGGTGATGCACGTGGCGTTGATGAACGGCGCTTCATCCGATGCGAGGAACACCGCCGTCATCGCCACTTCTTCCGGGCGGCCGATGCGTTTCATCGGCTGCAAATCGATCGTCGCCTGCCTTGCCGCGGCTGGGTCCGGCTGTTCGTTCCACCAGTCATGCGCCAACTGCGTCTCGATGTAGCCCGGCGCAATTGCGTTGACGCGCACGTTGCGCGGCGCGTACTCGATGCCGAGTGCGCGCGTGAGGCCAATCACGCCGTGCTTCGCGACCGGGTACGGAAAACAGCCCGGAATGATCTTGAACGCGTGCGTCGACGCAATGTTCAGAATGCTGCCCGCGCCACGTTCCACCATGCCCGGCAACACCGCGCGGCAACCGTTCCAGACACCGTCGAGATCGACCGCGAAGCAGCGGCGCCAGTCGTCGTCGGTCATGGTCAGCGGATCGCAAAACACGTTGATGCCTGCGTTGTTCACTAGCACGTCGAGTGGGCCGAGCGCTTTTTCCGCTTCGCTCACTGCATGCTGAACCGAAGCCGATTGGGTGACGTCGGTGTGCACCGCCAAAACGCGCGCGCCGGTTTCCGATGTGATCTGCTGAGCCGTCTGCCGCGCCGTTTCGATGTCGAGCTCGGCAAGCGCAACCGCTGCGCCCTCGCGCGCAAACGCAATCGCGATCGCCGCCCCGATGCCGCGCCCAGCGCCGGTGACCAATGCGACTTTGCCCGCCAATCGTGTCATTTCTTCGCACCCGCGCGCGCAACGCGCAATCCGTTGATGAACGCCTTCGCGTGCGAAGCCGTCACCGCCGCGCTTTGGCCCGGCTTATACAGCGCCGAGCCGAGCCCGAAGCCATTCGCGCCGGCGCTCAAAAACGGCCCCATGTTGTCCGGCGCGATGCCGCCGACCGGCACGAGCGGCACCTGCGCCGCGATCACCGCGCGCCAGGCTTTCACGACCTGGCAGCCGAGTTGCTCGGCGGGAAACATCTTCAACACGTCGGCGCCGTTTTTCAGCGCGATGAACGCTTCGGTCGGCGTCGCAACGCCGGGCGCGCAGGCCATGCCTTGCGCTTTCGCGGCGGTAACCACTTCCGGATCGCTATGCGGCATCACGATCAACTCGCCGCCGGCGGACTTCACGTCCTTGACGAAACTCGGATGCAGCACCGTGCCCGCACCGACGATCGCATCGGCGGGCAGCGCCTTGCGGATCGCCGCAATGCTGTCGAACGGCTGCGGCGAATTCAACGGCACTTCGACGATGCGAAAGCCGGCTTCGTACAGCGCCTGGCCGTGCTCCGCCGCATCGGCGGGCGTCACGCCGCGCATGATCGCGATCAGCGGACATGCCTCGAACGCCGCGATCAACCCCGCGTGCGGCATGTACGGAGCGGGCAGATTGATGTGAGGTTGCATGTCGGTTCCTTGTTTCGTGGATGGCGGCGTGCGTGGCTAACCGGCGCGCGCCGCATGCGAAGCCGGGCTGACGAGCCCCGCCTGCAAGGCGACGCGCCACAAGCCGCGCTCGGTTGCATGCTTGACGAGCTCGGCCTGCGTGCAGCCGAACTGCGCGAGCGCGACGCGATAGCGCTCGCACAACGCTTCGTTGCCGATCAGACGCAGGCTCTGTCCCGCGAGCGAATCCTGCTGTTGTTTCAGCACGGCTTCGAGGCCGGCCAGTTCATGCCCGATCAGCAAACCCGACAGATAGTCCGGCTGCTGTTCGCGCGAAAGTTCTCCCGTGAGGCCGAGCGTGCGCGAACTGAAGACGGTTGCGAGCACGCCCGCCTGCCCCTTGTCGTGCGCGATGTTCACGCCACGCAGAAATGCTTCGGAATCCGGACGATCTGGCGTGACCATCGTGCGGCCGAGAATCGTGTGCTCGCGCAATGCGCCGAACACTTCGCCGGTCATGAACGTATGAAACCGTTCGATACGGCCGGCCTGCACCACCACCCACTTCGCGTGCGTGCCAGGCAGGCCGATCAGTGCGCGCTTGCTGCTGTCTGCGTCGCGGGCATCCTGACCCAGCGCACCGAAAATCTGTGTTTCTTCGCCGCGCATCACATTGGGCAACTCGCCGCGTTGCAGCACGCCGGGGACGACATGTAGCGTCGCGCCGCAAGCCGCCTTCACGCGGACGATGCCGGCCGCGAGTGCATCCGCGTTCGCGGGTGCATCGACATAGGGCGCCTCGAGCCAGCCTTGCGCGCTGCCGACCATGCCCGCGGCGATGACGGGTGTGCGAGGCGCGGCGTCGAGCCACGCGCCGCAGGCGTCCTCGAAGGCGGCGTCGAAACCGCCCTGCTCCGCGCTGCGCGGCAGGTTCATGATGCCGGCCGTCGATGCGCGCGTCGCCAGCACATTGCCCGACGCGTCGTACAGATACGCGCGCAGCGACGTGGTGCCCCAATCGAGCCCGATCAGGGCCGCGTGGCTGTGGGCTTCGGCGTTCGCCGGCGCGTTGGCCTGGACGGCGCCGGCTGCGAGTTGCATGTCCGGCGGTGTGGGAGAACCCGCGTGTTTCATCGCTTGATCCTGCGGGTTGTGGGTTGCGGGGCACGCCAGCCGAGTTCTTCGGAAATCGCGCGCGCTTCGCGCTGCACGACCGGGATCAGTTCGTCCATGCGTTCCAGCGACATATACGGAATCGTGCTTGCCACCGAAAGCGCCGCCACGATCGCGCCCGACGCGTCGCGCACCGGAGCCGCGACGCAGCGAATCGACGCTTCGTTTTCCTCCAGGTCGAACGTGTAGCCGCCGGCGGCGTAGTTCGTCATGCGCTGCATGAAGGTCTGCGCGTCGGGACGGTTATCGGGCTTGAACGTGACGCCGGCGAGCGCGCGCCGCGATGCGTCGAAGAGCGACTGCCAGACGTCCGGTGTGAGGTCGAGCATCATCGCCTTGCCGATACCCGTCGACGCGAGCGGCATCCGGTGGCCAACGCGCGAGCGCATTTCGAGGCCGCGCGTGCCGGGAATCTTGTCGATATACAGGACGTCGTCGCCATCGCGCACGCCGAGGTGAATCGTGTCGAGCGTCTGTTCCGCGAGCGATTCGAGATGCGGACGCGCGACTGCGGTGAGCGGCATCTGTTCGAGCGCGATGGTGCCCAGTTCGATCAGCTTGGGACCGAGCAGGTAACCGCCTTGCACCTGGCGCAGGTAGCGCGCCTGAACGAGGCTGCTCACCAGCCGATGCGTGGTGCTGCGCGTCGTGCCGAGCGCGGCGCCGAAGGTGCGTAGATCGCGCACACCTGCAGCGGCCGCTTCCAGAATCGCGAGGCCGCGCAAAAGCGTCTGCGTGCCGGCTTGTTGCGGCGTGATGTCGAGCAGCGTGCTCGGCAACGCGATTCCATTTGCCACGGCGGGCTGGGCGGCGGCACGCGGCGCTTTGGCGGCGGCAGCAATCGAGCCCGGCGCTCCGTTGGACGCATGATCGGCACGCGGCGCCAAGTCGGCTTCAGATGCGCTCGCGGCGTGGTTGGGCATCGCTTTGTTCATGGCGATTCGCTTTTCGATGGTTTTTTGCGCTTACAGCGCGGGGCCGGAGAGCGGGCCTTGAGTGCGCGCGGCGTCGTGGGCGCGGGGGTGCTGCCTGAGGGCTGTGTTAGGCATGGTTTGGCTTTGTCTCCGGTTTTTTTCGCTTTCGCAGAATTTTTGGTTTTTGCTGTTGGAGGGGATTGTAGGGGTGTTTTTGAGAAAGCTCCAATATGTGATTTATGTGGTCATATAATGGGATTTTGGTTGTCCCTAGGGTGGTGTTCTGTTGTTGTTGGGACCTTTGGCCTTTCCTTGAATTGGCAGTGGTCTATTAGTGTTGCCCCTGTGCGGGGCGGCACTTACTTTCTTTGCCGCCGCAAAGAAAGATAAGCAAAGAAAGCGGCTTCACACCGCCAGCTCGTAGGTGGATCCCCCGGCTCGGGAGGGGCAGTGGTGCATCTGGAATCCGTGCTCCCGCACATTCGGCGCCAGTGACAAGGCAGTCATACGTCCCGCCTCACACTGCGTGCTCGCCGGAAGGGTCTGCTCTCAACCAGCGGCTTGCGTCGGCGCAGCGGGCCGTCGGCTTCGCCTCGGCGACGTTGATCGGATTTGTTTGGTGATCACG
>NZ_AWZT01000091.1 GCF_000472525.1 Paraburkholderia dilworthii | reverse complement strand
TTGCCCCTGATCGTCTCCTCAATCCTGTATAGCGCGCCGATACGCTCGAGCGCTTCGGTGTTCAACGCATTGGGACGCGCTGCGTGCAATTCATAGAACTGTCGCCGGGCGTGTGCCCAGCAAGCCGCCTCCGTGACGCGCCCGGTTTCGTAGATGGCCTGGTAGCCACCGTATGCGTCGGCTTGCAGCGTACCGTTGAACGACGCGAGGTGCTGCTGCGGATGAGCCGTTCCCGCGCATAACGCGTGTACTTGCCGGCGCGGATATGCGTGCAACGTTCGCTGGAAATTCGGGCCTCGTTTCCATCGGGGGCGGGACTGTCACGTTTCAAGCGATGGAAGCGCTGAGGACGACCGGGGGACAGCTGTCACGATCGACGAGACGCAAGCTCGAGCAGATCAGGTAGAGCTGGCTCGCGCCGGCTTGTATGTGGAACTCTCAAGTGCCTCGGCGCTGAGTGGCCTCAAGAAATTGGTGCATGAGGGAGTTGTGCCTCGTGACGCTAACGCTGTCATCGTCACGACTTCTCACGGGTACAAACAGGAAGTGCACTACGAGTGGCCGCTTGACGCAACCTCGCTTCGATTGATGTAGAGGGGGCAGAGAATAATGGAAAGGTGTCGGTACCTCATCGGGGACGTGGGGCGCGGGCGCGGTATGAGAACATCGTCTCTTCCTACGCAGTGAGGTTCACGTCAACGCAAATGGGCGCACGTCCGGGCGACATCGATAACTTCAACAACTCTTACCGCACCAACAACGCAATCAAATACGCGAGTCCAAACTACGGCGGCTTTACGTTCGGCGCCGTGTATAGCCTTGGCGGCGTTGCCGGAGACTACTCGCGGAACCAGGTCTGGTCAGTAGCTGGTCGATACGCTAACGGCCCACTTCTGCTGAGCGCTGCATACCTCAACGTGCGCAACCCGAATGTCGCCTTCTTTGGCAATTCCACCTCTGGCACGGTCAGCACCACCACGTCGAACGTCTCGTCGCCGATCTATAGCGGATATAGCTCCGCGCACACCTACCAGGTTGTTGGAGCGGGCGGTGCATACGCGATTGGTGCTGCTACGATTGGGGCAACGTATTCTAACGTGAAGTTCTATGGGCTTGGGTCATCATATGCGTCGGCATTCGCGGGCCAAACCGCCACATTCAATAATGTGGAAGTGAATTTCAAATATCAATTCACACCGGCGCTTCTTGTTGGTATCGCGTACGACTACTTGCGGGGTAGCAGTATTAATGGTAGTTCGGCACCCGGGTATAAACAGGGCATGGCCGGCGTCGATTACTTCCTGTCGAAACGCACCGATATATATGTCGTCGCCGACTACCAGCACGCAAGCGGCTATACCGCTAGTTCGACGGGGACCGGCGTGACTGCAGCTGTGGCTGCTCTGCCCACGCTTTCGGCCTCTTCCAACTCAAACCAGCTCGCGGCTCGCATTGGCATTCGTCATAAGTTCTGACGGACGCACTGTCATTGCTGCGTTGGGCGAACTTGGAAGGACTTGAGTGGCAGGTTAGTCTGTCGTGTCAAAATTGGGTCTCCGTCTTGGCCTTTGACCCGCAACGGATCAAACGGGTCAAGGCGTCTTTTTTGCGATCTGTTGAAGGAGTGTCAAAGTACTGTCCCCAGACGATCGTGCCGTATTCGTCGATCCGCCCTGCTCTACGGACTGTCGTTCGCGTTCCAGACCAACCGCGGCGCGCTGGCTGGCCGTTGCGTTGACGGAACTCGATCGAGATGTTTGGATTTGCTCGTTTGCGCACGGGACGACAGCCACTACTCGGTGTCGACGCGGTTACTACCGGCTTTCTGCGCCGCTTCTAATTCCATTAGAGGGCTTGGGGCGATCGATACTGGATTGGCCGCAGAGTTATCAATCCACGAGATTCTTGCTTGATTGAAAGCGACTTCGGTGAATGCTGTCCATCCTCGACTAGCCATGCAATTGCATACGCGCCAGCAGTACTTAGGAAGGACTCGTGTCTTCGCGATTTATACAATGCCTGTTTGAGCGGGCGGCTATCTGCCGGCACGACGCGTTGTTGTCAGGCGCAACACGTTGCCGTCGACGAGCAGACGTTGGCTGCCGCCTGTTCAGGTCCACTCCAGAGGTACTTCGTCGCCGCTCGGGAGTGTGAGGCCTGGAGTCGGCAGCGGCAACGCCGTCTTGTAACGCACTTGCTTCAGCGCGAAGCTGGATCGGATGTTCGAGACGCCGGGTATTTTCGTAAGCCATTGCACGATGAAGTGCTCGAGGCTCTGCATATCGGGCACGACAACTCGCAGCAGATAATCGGAATCGCCAGTCATCAGATAACACTCCATCACTTCAGGCCGGTCAGCGATCTCTCTTTCGAAGCAGCGTAACGCGTCTTCTACCTGTTGCTCGAGCCTGACCTGAATGAACACGTTGATACGCAACCCTAGCGCGCCAGCGTCGAGGAGGGTGACGTGTTGCCGGAACAGACCGAGCTTTTCGAGAGCGCGTACGCGATTGAAGCAGGGGGTAGGCGATAGATTGACCGCGCGTGCAAGGTCAGCATTGGTGATGCGCGCATTGTCTTGCAACTCGCGCAGGATCGCGATGTCGGTGCGGTCCAAACGACGCGAGGAGAGCTTAGTTTCGGAGGTCATGGTATGGAAATCTCATGTGAGGCAGCATTGCAAGAATTTATACCCTATTTGCAGCTGAGACGGTCAAGAAAAGAGACGCACATTTTGTGAGAGCGTAGCTAACCTCTATGCCACACCGTCGAACTGCATCGTTCGATTACCACGATCCTCACGAGTTTCACGAATTCACACCCAGTTCAGCCTGGAGTTGTCATGACCGATTTATCTAGCGGTGCTCAGCCCGTTCTCGCCCTTACTCAAACCCGTATCGACAGCGACCCGCAGGAGACTGCCGAGTGGCTCGCTGCACTGGATGGCGTGGTGGAGCATGTTGGGCTCGAGCGTGCCCAGTATGTTTTCGACCGCCTGGCCGTGCACGCGTTGTCAAGCGGCATTGCAACGGCGCGTGCGAACATCACGCCCTACGCCAATACCATCCCGGTCGATCAACAGCCGCCGTTTCCAGGCGATTTCGATACCGAGGAGCGACTTGCCGCCGCGTTACGCTGGAATGCGCTCGCGATGGTTGTGCGGGCGAACCGTGCGTATGGCGAACTCGGTGGACACATCGCGAGCTATGCATCGGCAGCGGATCTGTTCGAAGTCGGTTTCAATCATTTCTTTCGCGGTGCGAATGATGCGCATGGTGGCGACCTCGTCTACTTCCAGCCGCATTCGTCGCCGGGCGTGTATGCGCGCGCGTTTCTTGAGGGCTTCCTGAACGAGGAGCATCTTGAGCACTACCGTCGCGAGATCTCGGGACCAGGCTTATGTTCTTATCCACATCCCTGGCTGATGCCCAATTTCTGGCAGTTTCCGACGGGCTCGATGGGCATCGGGCCAATCAACTCCATTTACCAGGCGCGCTTCATGCGTTATTTGCAGAATCGCAGCCTGCTGAAGACTGAAGGTCGCACGGTCTGGGGCTTTTTCGGCGACGGCGAGATGGACGAGCCGGAATCGATCGGCGCATTGTCGCTCGCGGCACGTGAGGGGCTCGACAACCTGGTCTTCGTGATCAATTGCAATCTGCAGCGGCTCGACGGCCCCGTGCGAAGTAACGGTCGCATCATCGACGAGCTCGAAGCGCAATTTACGGGCGCGGGATGGAACGTCATCAAGGTCGTGTGGGGCTCCGACTGGGATGGCCTTTTCGCACGCGATCGCACCGGCGCCTTGTTACGCGCATTTGCGCATACCGTCGATGGACAGTTTCAGACCTTCTCAGCCAACGATGGCCCCTACAACCGCGAGCGCTTCTTCGGACAGAACGAGGATCTGGCGGCGCTTGCCGCCCATCTGAGTAATGACGACATCGACCGCTTGCGGCGGGGCGGCCATGACGTGCGTAAGCTGTATGCGGCGTACGACAAGGCACTGAAGCATAGTGGCCAGCCCACGGTCATTCTCGCGAAGACAATGAAGGGCTTCGGCATGGGCTCGATCGGCCAGGGGCGCATGACGACGCATCAGCAGAAGAAGCTCGACGTCGAGCAACTGAAAGAGTTTCGCGACCGGTTCCGTTTGCCTCTTTCAGACGAGGATGTCGAGCAGCTGCGGTTCTATAAGCCGGCGGATAGCAGTCCGGAAATGCGGTATCTGCATGCCCGACGAGTTGCACTCGGCGGGTATCTGCCCCGCAGACGAACAGCCGCGTCGCAGACCCTGACCGTGCCGGCGATTTCGGCCTGGGGGCAATTCGCGCTGGATGCCAACGGTAAAGAGATGTCTACCACGATGGCGATCGTGCGGATGCTCGGTAGCCTGTTGAAAGATGCGTCGCTTGGGCCACGCATTGTTCCCGTTGTCGCCGACGAGGCTCGCACGTTCGGCATGGCAAACCTGTTCCGTCAGGTCGGGATCTATTCGCCGCTCGGGCAACTGTACGAGCCGGAAGACATGGGTTCGATGCTTTACTACCGCGAAGATACCGGCGGACAGATACTGGAAGAGGGTATCTCGGAGGCTGGCGCTGTGTCGTCGTGGGTCGCGGCGGCAACTTCATACAGTGTGCACGATCTTCCGATGCTGCCTTTCTACATCTATTACTCGATGTTCGGCTTTCAGCGCATCGGCGATCTGATCTGGGCGGCCGCAGACCAGCGGGCACGTGGCTTTCTGGTTGGCGCTACCGCGGGCAAGACGACACTCGGTGGCGAGGGTTTGCAGCATCAGGACGGCACGAGCCATCTGGCGGCTTCGACGGTGCCGAACTGCCGCGCCTACGATCCCGCATTCGCCTACGAGGTGGCCATGATCGTCGACGAAGGGATGCGCGAAATGATCGAACGTCAGCGCGACGTATTCTATTACCTGACCGTGACGAACGAAAACTATGCGCAGGCTTCGCTCCCTGGTGCACCGATCGAAAGCGTTCGCGAGGGCGTGCTCAGGGGGATGTATCCGCTTGACGCGGCATCACTCGAACGGGCCCAGGTCCAGTTGCTCGGCTCGGGCGCGATTCTGGGTGAAGTGCAGGCGGCGGCGCGCATCTTGAAGGAAGACTGGAATATCGAAGCATCGGTGTGGAGCGTGACGAGTTTCACCGAGTTGCATCGAGACGGCGCCGCAGCCGAGCGCATCGAGCGTTTGTTCGTGGAGGATCAGAGCACTGCTCCGTATGTGACGTCTGCGCTGTCGAGCTCGAGCGGGCCCGTGATCGCGGCGACAGACTATGTACGCGCCGTGCCAGAACTCATCCGCGCGTACGTGTCTCGCCGCTACGTGACGCTCGGTACGGATGGCTTTGGGCGCAGTGACACCCGTGCGGCGTTGCGAGCCTTCTTCGAAGTCGATCGGAATTCGATCGCGATCGCTGCGTTGAAAGCACTTGCGGACGACGGTGCAATCTCGGCCGATATCGTTAGACAGGCCGTTGATCGCTATGGCAACCGAGACGAGCACAGAGCCGCGCCGTGGCAACGGTGATCCGCACTACGTGGAGCTAAAAATGAAGATTGCGGGTTCGGAGATGCAACAGGTCGCGAAGGCAGATCCTTCGGGCGCGTCGGGCAAAAAAGTCCATGCATCGGGAGCACAGATTGTCATCTCCGTGTTGCGTGAAGAGGGGGTTGATACGGTTTGGGGATATCCGGGCGGTGCCGTCCTGCCGCTTTACGATGCGCTCCAGGAAACGGTCGATATCACGCATTTACTGGTTCGCCATGAACAGGCGGCCGTGCACGCAGCAGATGGCTTTTCGCGTGCAACGGGAAAGGTGGGTGTTGCGCTGGTGACGTCGGGGCCGGGCGTGACGAACGCGGTGGCGGGCATTGCTACCGCCTACTTTGATTCGATTCCGATGGTGGTGATCTCCGGCAATGTTCCCACACACTCTATAGGAACCGATGCGTTTCAGGAGTGTGATGCTGTCGGGATCACACGGTCGATCGTGAAGCACAACTTTATGGTGCTGGACGTCTCACAACTTGCGAGGACATTAAAGAGCGCGTTTCACATCGCCCGCACCGGGCGTCCCGGACCTGTATTGGTCGATATTCCCAAGGACGTACTTCAGGCGAAGACGCCATTGTGCATCCCTGAAACGGTTTCCTTGCGATCCTATCGCCCGCGTATAGATCCTCATATCGGCCAAGTGCGCCGCGCGGCCCAGGCGCTCGCGCGCGCACACAGGCCGTGTATCTGCGTGGGCGGCGGCGCGGTCGCCTCCGGTGCAAGCGACGAAATCGCGGAGCTCGCGCAACGACTCGATTCACCGGTGACAAACACGTTAATGGCGCTCGGCGCGTTTCCCGGCTCAGATAGCAGATGCTTAGGGATGCCGGGACTGCATGGTACGTACGAAGCCAACATGGCGATGCAGCATTGTGATGTGCTGATTGCGCTCGGTGCGAGATTCGATGACCGGGTCATTGGGAATACCAGCGACTTCCGGTCGGACCGAAGGACGATTATTCATGTTGATATCGATCCCGCGACCATCGACAAGCGGGTGCAGGTTGATATTCCGATCGTAGGGGACGTCAAGACTGCGACGCAGGCGATTCTGACCTTGCTCGAAGAGCAGCGTATCAATTCTGAAAATCGCAGCGACTGGTGGCGTCAGATAGGGATCTGGCGGGAGAAGCGTTGCCTCGCCTACGAACCGGACGCCAACGTAATCAAGCCGCAGTTCGTCATCCAACGGCTCTGGGAAGCGACAGGAGGGGATGCCTATGTTTGCTCCGACGTGGGGCAGCATCAGATGTGGGCCGCGCAGCTCTACGGATTCAACAAGCCTCGTCGATGGATCAACTCGGGCGGCCTGGGAACGATGGGAGTGGGACTGCCTTATGCCATGGGAGTGAAACGTGCGTTTCCGGATGCCGACGTGGTTACGGTGACAGGGGACGGGTCAATCCAGATGTGTATCCAGGAGTTGTCGACCTGCAAGCAGTACGAACTTGGAGTCAAGATTGTTTCACTCAACAATGGCTATCTGGGCATGGTGCGGCAACTGCAGCATGTAAGCTACGGCGACCGGTACTCGCATTCGTACATGGACGCGTTGCCTGACTTCGTCGCGCTTGCCGGCGCATATGGGCACGTCGGTTTCCGCATCGAGCGCCCGTGCGATGTCGAGCCCGTGTTGCGCGAAGCACTTGCCATGAAACACCGTACCGTGTTCATGGATTTTGCCACTGATGCATCGGAGAACGTTTGGCCTATGGTTCGAGCAGGTGCGGGTTTGACAGACATGCTGATGAATTCAGGCGACCTCGAGAGATAGGTCAGTCTGGCCAGGACTGCGCGAAGCGGTGGTGCCTGGCTGTTTGCGCGGACACTGATGCATTCACGAGACGTAGTGCAAACAGGTCGTTGGCCCTGCTTCGAACCGCCATTGGGAGAATATTGAGGTGCATGTTACAGAGATTAAGGTGCCGGACATCGGCGATTACATGGACATTCCTGTGATCGAGGTGCTGGTGAAGGCGGGTGATACCGTCGAGAAAGAGCAATCGCTCGTTACGCTGGAATCCGACAAGGCGACCATGGACGTGCCGAGCTCGGCTGCCGGCGTCGTCAAGGAAGTGAAGGTCAAGGTCGGCGACAACGTGTCGGAAGGTTCGCTGATCGTCGTGCTGGAGGGCGCAGCAGGCGGCGCGCCGGCTCCGGCTCCGGCAGCGAAACACGAAACAGCGAAGTCGTCGGATGCGCCGGTCGCTCCGTCGCCCGCACCGGCCCCGCCGTCGACACTCGCGCAAGCGCCACTGATTCCGGCGGACGAGGACGGCACGCGCCGCATCAGCCACGCTTCGCCGTCGGCGCGCAAGTTCGCGCGTGAACTCGGCGTCGACGTGACGCAAGTCTTGGGCACGGGTCCGAAGGGTCGCATTACGCAAGCCGACGTGGCCGCGTTCATCAAGGGCGTCATGACCGTTCAGCGCGCGGTGCCGGCTGCGGCTGGCGGCGGCGAGCTGAACCTGCTGCCGTGGCCGAGAGTTGACTTCACGAAGTTCGGACCGGTCGATCCGAAGCCGCTGTCGCGCATCAAGAAGATTTCCGGCGCGAACCTGCATCGCAACTGGGTCATGATTCCGCACGTCACGAACAACGACGAAGCGGACATTACCGAACTCGAAGCGCTGCGCGTGCAGTTGAACAAGGAAAACGAAAAGGCCGGCGTGAAGATCACGATGCTGGCGTTCGTGATCAAGGCCGTGGTGTCGGCCCTGAAGAAATTCCCAACGTTCAACGCGAGCCTCGATGGCGACAACCTCGTGTTCAAGCAGTACTACCACGTGGGTTTTGCCGCCGATACGCCGAATGGTCTGGTGGTGCCGGTGATTCGCGACGCCGACAAGAAGGGTCTCGTCGAGATCGCGAAGGAAATGACCGATCTGTCGAAGGCCGCACGCGACGGCAAGCTAAAGCCGGATCAGATGCAAGGCGGCTGCTTCTCGATTTCATCGCTCGGCGGGATCGGCGGCACGCATTTCACGCCGATCATCAACGCGCCCGAAGTCGCCATTCTCGGTCTGTCGCGTGGAGCGATGAAGCCGGTTTGGGACGGCAAGCAGTTCGTGCCGCGTCTCACGCTGCCGCTGTCGCTATCCTGGGATCACCGAGTCATCGACGGGGCGGAAGCTGGGCGTTTCAATGCGTTTCTGGCGGCGCTGCTTAGCGATTTCCGTCGCGTGGTTCTTTGAACGAGAGGTGGATTGTTCATGACTCTCATTGAAGTCAAAGTACCCGATATCTGTGATCTCAGCGATATTCCCGTCATCGAGGTACTGGTCAAAACGGGTGACACGGTCCGGAAGGAGCAATCGCTCGTCACGCTGGAGTCGGACAAGGCGACGATGGATGTGCCGAGCGCGGAAGCCGGTATCGTTAAAGAAGTGAATGTGAAGGTTGGCGATAAAGTTTCGGAAGGTACGCTGATTGTTCTGCTGGAAGCTACAAACATTAGGGCGTACGAGGCGTCTGTTGCGGGAGCACCGTCGAGCACCACCGCATGCGCGGCTCCGCAAGCGGGCAGCTTCTCTGGCAAGGGCGATATCGAGTGCGACATGCTCGTGCTCGGTTCGGGCCCCGGCGGTTACTCGGCCGCGTTCCGTTCGGCCGACGTCGGCATGAAGACGGTGCTCGTCGAACGTCATTCGACGCTGGGCGGCGTGTGTCTGAACGTCGGCTGTATTCCGTCCAAAGCGCTGCTGCACACGGCGCTCGTGATCGACGAAGCGGAAGCGCTCGGCGCGCATGGCATCACGTTCGCAAAGCCGCAAATCGATCTCGACAAGTTGCGCGAGTTCAAGTCGGGCGTCGTCAAAAAGCTGACGGGCGGCCTCGCCGGCATGGCCAAGATGCGCAAGGTCGAAGTGGTGACGGGCACCGGCTCTTTCGTCGATCCGAATCACATGGAAGTGCAGACCGAGGGCGGCAAGAAGGTNGTCAGGTTCAAGCAGGCGATTATCGCCGCAGGTTCGGAGGCGGTGAAGCTGCCGTTCATTCCGGAAGATCCGCGCGTAGTGGATTCGACCGGCGCGCTCGAACTGCGCCAGATTCCGCAGCGCATGCTGGTGATCGGCGGCGGCATCATTGGTCTTGAAATGGCGACGGTGTATGCCACGCTCGGCGCGAAAATCGACG
>NZ_AWZT01000090.1 GCF_000472525.1 Paraburkholderia dilworthii | reverse complement strand
GGTGCACTCCGTGCGTCGCGCGCCTCCAAGCTTCGTCAGCGCGTTGCTGAGCCGATTTCACGGTATATGCGACCCGTTGCTTACTCTTTGGAGCCGGCGCAAACACCGAAGTCAGACCGGATAGCGTCCGGCGGACGGTCCTGGTGACCATAGCTNACTCCGCGTTCGTGTCGGGATGTTAAGTCTAGGCCCTTACGTGAAGCTCGCGCTACTGTACGTTTAGACAGCACCTTGACGAGCCCACTATGAACGAACGAGAACGCCACGAGCGAAACGTCGCTGAACCGGCTCCAGCGCGAACAAAACGCGTTCGTCCGTCGGCAGCATTGAAATGACTGATGGGCTGCGACAAGTCTGCGAAGTTAGGCAAGCCTTAGTGCGGCTTGACGGCGTCATTGCAGTGCGAAGGAAGTGCCTATCACTGGCCGACGATTGCCAGCGACACGTCGATGATCGGCGCGACGTAGTCTCGATATGATATGCGGCCGGCATAACTCGACCCGTTTCTGCCCCTCAGTTAGTTTCTTCGAATGTCGCCACGGCGCTCAAAAGCGGCCGCAACCGGCCGCCTGTGGAGATCACGCCGATTGTCAGGCCGGAGGGTACCGGCGGCGCTGCGAAGCGCGCGCGCAAACCTTCGCCGGTGGAGTCCACGGCGCTGGCTGCGGGCCGCAGATCCATGATGGCGAGCACGCCTTCCTCGAGGCCATCAACACCGATGGCCTTGGCGGCCAGCATCTCGTCAAAGCGCGCGACGAGCGTCGCCCGCATTCCTGCCTGATGCCCGGCGAGCCGCAGATTCTCGAGCAAGTGGCCAGCGTCCGCAACCGCATAGCGGTAGGCCCGGTCGCGGTACTTGTAGCCGGTGCGGCGGAACACCGCAGTCAGCACGACGACCGCGTCGGCGCCGTCTGCCTGAGGGGCGCCGAACGCGGCCGGAGCAGCGCCCAACGCGTCGAGCCGATTGTGCTCCGGGTCGTAGTGATAAAGCCCGGCCGGCAAGCCCTCGACCTTGTGTGCCAGGACATAGAGCTCGCTGGGAAACAGCGCGCCGGAAGATGGCGAAGCGCGCAACGCCAGGCCGCCACGCCGCGCCGTGATGCCGGCCGAGAGGTATAACATCTCGCCCAACTCGGCAACGCTCAGGCTCCGCTTGCGCGACGAGGGCGCGCGCAGCGCGTCGCTCAGGCCGCGCTCGTGGGTCCTGTCGCGCGCGAGGGCGATGTGCGGCACGTCGGGGTAGCGCTTGAAAGCAGGCGGCGGTGCACCCCATTCGACCCCCGGCGCGCGTTTGAACACGCGGCTGCGCGACTCGGACGAGAATTCGTGATAACGGGCGACGGCATCGACCGGGCCAGATCCGGCTTCGGCGGCGTTGGTCCAGCGGACGGCGACTTCGCTGGCGCCGTGACGCGTGCCGAGGAAAAACGCCATGCCGAGAGCGGCGAGGACGGTCAGCGCCTTGCCGACCGCGACCGGGCCGTGCCTGCCACCGCGGGTGGATTGCTGCGCTGGCTGGGACGGTGCGAGCCGCAGCCAGCGGAATACGGCCGGCATGTTGAAAACCAGGTGCACGGAGACAAGCAGCAGCGTGCAGTAGCCAAACAGATAGTGCCAGTCGAACACCGGCAACTGCTGACTGGCCACCCAGAACACACCGAGACTTGCCGTCGTCAACAGGTAGGCGATCAACAGCAGGCTGGTTTGCACATTGAGCGCCTGACGCGACGGTGTCCGTCCGCGCCACGTCGACACGGTGACATACAGTGCGTACATCGAAAGCGGCAATAGGACCCAAATAATCTTTGAAACCATGTCCTGACACGCCTTGCTGGAATGTGGGAACGCGACGGAGCCTACCCTCTATCCTTGTCCGCCTGGCTAGGCTCCAGGCTGTCAAGACGCCGAAAGAGATTGATCCAGCCAAAATTACGTTCGACGAGCGCGTGCTGAACTGTTCACGATTCGTGGGAAATCGTTACGTCAGTTATTCGTTCCGAAAAAGCGGCGCAGGGAAATGCAAAGCAAAATGAAGTCCGGTAGACCGGCGCTACTCGTGGGGTCCAGCCGCTCACTCGATTCCATACACGAGCACAGCATTGTTGGTGAGCCAATGTACAGAACCTATGCCAACGGTCCGACCCGCTCTCGAAACTTCCGAGCAACACCTCGAGCGGCAGGTGTTGCCACGGACTCCGGCCGTTCAACGTGCAAAGGCGAAAGGCAGAAATTGACCGGCTACTGTCTAAGGCGGATGTCGCGTCACGGACCCGCAGCCGCCGTTTGACCGATTCCGGCGGATGACTGAGTTGGCTCAATCATGCGACGGTATGGGACACGCCGAACACTCGCGTCCGTTCATCTTGCGTGCCAATCAGTTCTTCTCCGGTGTTTTCAGTTCGATCAACATCCTCTCACAAGCGCCTTGATCCGGCGCCATGCATGCGAGCAAATGTTCACTGTTCGGCATCAGCATCTCGCCGCCCGTCTGAATCGCCAACGTCATGCCTGGATTCTTCTGCCATACGATGAGGCCGAGACATGCAAGCGCCAACAGCACGACGAGCGAAAACGCGATCCTTTCCAGCATCCAAAAGGTTCTCGGCATGGCGACACCTTCAGCATCGCACAGGGTTTGTGATGGGCGCCCGCGCGTGGCTCACAAGTAACGGCTGTGGCTGCATGGTCAACTTAAGCAAATCGACCTGACTAATATCCCACTTCAATAGCATTCTTGGCTCGCTGACGCCGGCCAGCGATTCCGTTAAGTGGACAGTGTCGGAGTGACTGCAAGCGGAATTCGCCCGATGATAAATCCATGAGGCGACGAAGACTTCGATGTTGTCGATTGCCGGCCGGCTCCCGCTTCGCCCACTACGCCCGTATGTGTCGACTGCCGGACCACCAGAACGGGAATCGCGCTATGGGTCAGTACCTTCTGTGTCTCGCTGCCGATCAACAGACCACGCACACCGCTGCGGCCGTGGGACGCCATGACAATCAGATCACAATGTCGCTCGATGGCGGTGCTGATGATCGCTTCATAAGGATGAGCGCGGGTGGTGGCAACCGTTTCGCATATCACGCTCGCTCGGCTTGCGGCCTTCGTGACAGCCGCGAGAAAGGCCTCTGCACGCTCCCTGCTAACCTGAAGAAATTCCTCCTCGG
The DNA here is from genome assembly GCF_000472525.1 of Paraburkholderia dilworthii. Lineage (GTDB taxonomy): Bacteria > Pseudomonadota > Gammaproteobacteria > Burkholderiales > Burkholderiaceae > Paraburkholderia > Paraburkholderia dilworthii. Next base: position 7,014 of record NZ_AWZT01000090.1, on the reverse strand, counting down.
TATCCGCGAGCATTTCGGTTCCATACGACAAAACATGGAACTCCGGCATGACATGAAGTCCCGTAACCGAGGCGTCATTTTCGGCGGCGAGCGTCACGGCCACGTGGACTGCGACTTCGGAAAGAGCCGAGCCATCGGTCGCCACCAGCAGATGCTTGAACATGACACCTCCCTCGCTCGACGTGTGGGCTGTATCGGACGCGCACTCAACCACTCTCGACATCGACATCGATGCCGCTATAAATTACACTTTGCTTTCAGTATAGACGCTCCCATCGTTTGGGAAATATTTTCTGCTCGCTGCTGTTCCTTATCAAACCTTCACACGAAAACTTGTCATGACGCCCTTCAAGTTTGTTCTCCGTTACACGGCCGTGCCGCGGCGCCATCAATTCAACGGAATCCACGAGTTGTTCGCCTAAAGCTGCCGCCCGAGCGGAACGACATGACCCTCACCTTGACCAAGGTGAGGGCCTTCAGGCCCGACATTCTTGTGGTTTCCGGCCACGAGAAAGGCGTCGCCCTCTCGGTGCGGCAGGGTGCCGAAATGCGGCTCGACGCGCCCATGCTGGCGCTGACCCATTGCGATTCCGCACAGATCATCGAGAAGTTCGGCAAGCGCTCGGCGTATGCGGTGTGCGGCTCGCAGTGGGACCGCTCGCTCAGTGATATTGGTGCTTACGAAAGTATTGGATCTGTTGGGCGTCCGCCCTTTTTTTGGCCAGAGAGTGGCTCGATGTCAGTGCGCTGCTCGTCTTCTCGTTGCTTATCGGTTTCGCGGGATCGTTCATTTTCATTGACACCTGCGAGATCGCTTTCGGCATTTTCGCTTCGGTGATCGTTGCGCACTTCTCAGGTCGGCGTGAGTTCAGCGTCGGCACCGGCTCTGCTGGCTTAGCCACAACCCGATCGGTGCGTGGCGAGCAGTCCGAGCCGACCGCTTTGTCGATGATGCCGGACGTCTTAAAGAGTCGCTGAAGTTCGCCGGACGCAAGTCCAGTCAGTCGAGCTAAAGGAGAGGGGTGTTCATGGGCGAGAGCCATCCTGTGTCCCTGGTCAAGCGCGTCATCCTTGCGTTTCTGCTTGGCGGGATCGTCGTGCTGAGCTACGTCGTACTGCACCCGTTCCTGGTTCCTGTAGCTTGGGCCACCATTCTTGCCTACGTGACCTGGCCCGTCTATCGCCGCTTGCGCTCACTTATGCGTGGGCGCGCCAGCGCCAGCGCGCTACTGTTGACGATCATTCTCTCTGCGGCGTTCGTTCTGCCGTTAATCTGGCTGACCATGCTGCTGCGTGGCGAACTGGTCGCCGCGTACCAGGCCGTTGCCGGCTACTTCGCCAATGGCCCGCAAAAACTGCCAGAATTCATTGTGCGTGTCCCGTGGCTCGGGCGATCGCTGCAGGACCTACTGGATCAGATATCGGCAGATCCGACGGCTTTTCGCGCACAACTCGCGGAGTGGGCCCGGCAGTGGACTGCCGAAGTCGGCCAGTTAGTCGGCAGTGTCGGTCGCAACGCGACGAAATTGGGCTTTGCGTTGCTGACGCTGTTTTTTATGTACCGGGACGGCGAAAGAGCGCTCGATCAACTGCGCCGCCTACTACGGCGTTTTCTGGGCGATCGCCTGGACGCCTATCTTGCTTCTATTGGCGGCACAACCAAGGCGGTCGTCTACGGGCTCGTGCTGACGGCATTGGCGCAGGGTACGCTTGCCGGCCTGGGTTACTGGATTGCCGGAATGCGGGCGCCTGTGTCGCTGGCTGCATTTACGGCGCTGATCGCGTTAATACCCTTTGGCACGCCATTCGTGTGGGGATCGATTGGTGTATGGCTCCTTGTCACGGGCAAAACGCTAGCCGGAATTGGCCTTTTACTCTGGGGCGCACTGGTCGTTAGCTCGGTGGACAACCTGATTCGTCCGCTCGTGATCAGCAGCGCTACCCGGATCCCGTTTCTTCTGGTCGTATTCGGTGTGCTGGGAGGTCTGGCGGCCTTCGGCCTAATAGGGCTCTTTGTGGGACCCGTCATCCTGGCCGTTCTGATGGCAGTCTGGCGTGGCTGGGTGGAGGAACAGGCAACCGTCGATACTGGAACACAACCCTAGCTAGCCAACTCGATGTTGAAACAATCAACCTTTGGTCGCCGTCATGCGGGTAGCGCAGAATGATTCATTGCTTCGGCGACACCGTGGACGCATTGGATTCGCCGATGCGCAGGTATGCATTCACCTTGGGATCAAACCGGCGCCGACGCAGCCGCTAACGGCCTGCTGCAATGCACGCTCGGGTTTGTCCGGTTGTCGCGCATGGATGCGGAGCATAGCCTTCGTAAATGATCTGGTGCAAAAATCATTCGCGCCGTGTCGGGTAAGCAAGCCGTTCTCACGACGTGCGCTATGTCTACGGTATGACGATTTCAGTCCACCGTCGGTACCGGGATGGTGAGGAATGCCCACCCTCACTTGGGGAGCTCAAATGGCCACGCACAAACCGCTTTACCGGTCCCTTTACTTTCAGGTGATCGTCGCAATCATTGCCGGCGTCCTGCTGGGATTTTTCGCGCCGCACACCGGCGAGGCGATGAAGCCACTCGGCGATGCCTTCATCAGACTGATCAAGATGATCATCGCCCCGATCATCTTCTGCACCGTGGTCGTAGGCATTGCCGGCATGGAAGATATGAAGAAGGTGGGCAAGACTGGGGGGCTCGCGCTGCTGTATTTCGAAATCGTCAGCGGCCTTGCTCTCGTGGTCGGATTGCTGATCGTCAACGTGTTGCAGCCGGGCGCCGGCATGAACGTGGACCCGAAGACGCTCGACGCGAAGGCCGTGGCCACGGTCACCAGCGGGCGCAAGATGGAGAGCACCACCGAGTTCCTGATGAACATCATTCCCTCGACGGTGGTCGATGCGTTTGCGAAAGGGGAAATACTTCAGGTCCTGCTGTTCGCGCTCATGTTCGGCTTCGCCCTACACGCGTTCGGCGGCAGGGGTACGCTGATCTTCGACTTCGTCGAGAAGATCTCACATGTGTTCTTCGGCATTGTCGGCATCATCATGAAAGTTGCGCCGATCGGTGCATTTGGTGCGATGGCCTTCACGATCGGCAAATACGGCATCAGCAGCATGGTTTCGCTTGGCATGCTGATGATCACGTTCTATGCAACCTGCCTTGTATTCATTTTCGTTGTGCTCGGACTTATTGCGCGGTTCCACGGCTTCGGCGTGTGGAAGCTGATTAAATACCTCAAGGAAGAATTGTTCATCGTGCTTGGCACGTCTTCATCGGAAGCGGCGCTGCCTCGTGTGATGGTGAAGCTGGAGAACCTGGGTGCCAAGAAATCGGTGGTCGGTCTCGTCATTCCCACCGGCTATTCCTTCAACCTCGATGGCACGTCGATCTACCTCACGCTGGCTGCCGTCTTCATCGCCCAGGCGACCAACACGCCGCTCGACCTCACGCACCAGCTCACGTTGCTCGCCGTGCTGCTGCTGACTTCCAAAGGTGCTGCCGGTGTGACGGGCAGTGGGTTCATCGTGCTTGCCGCAACGCTGTCCGCGGTCGGCCATGTTCCGGTCGCGGGGCTCGCGCTCATTCTCGGTATCGACCGCTTCATGTCCGAAGCGCGTGCGCTGACCAACTTCATCGGCAATGCCGTCGCCACTCTCGTGGTCGCGCGGTGGACCAACGAACTGGACCGGTCCAGGATGCGCAGGGTCCTCGACAACGAGACACCGGAAGAGGCCGACGAGCCCGAAAAGGTGTTTGACCGTACGGACGAAAGAATGCCTATCGCTACGACGGGAGCGCGATCACATAACCTCTAGTGAGTGTGCGAACACGGTCGATGCCCGCAAGGCAGTTGATTTACCTGGCATTGCTACCGAACAAATGGGGGTCCGTTGTCTGGGCAGAAACGACGTTCGAGCGTTCGCGTGGAAGCTCGAGCCAACGGCCGTAGATGGCCGTATCCGTCTGCTCGAGTTCAAGCCCAAACCAGCGGACCCCTTCTGCCTGTAGGCCACGTATGGTTCCCGACCTTGGATGAGCGCGTCTACTGACACGCGCGATACGGCCCCATGTCCAGGTGGAAATGCGTTCGATGGAGCTCGTTGTAGTCAGGGCCTAGCACAGCATGAAAGTAGCCGCACGCGCCTGCGTGGATGCGCGCAAGCAAGCGGCCCGCACGCGAATCCGGATGCCAGTCCCGAGCGATCGTGATGCGCGAGCTGTCGGCGAGCTCGAAGGCTTCCACATCGATGGCGTTGGCATTGGCGTCTTCGCTTAAGCGCCCGACCGCGGCGTGATTGACGTTGCGGCACGCATAGCTGCCGACTTGGTCGATGCGCCTGATGCGTTGACCATAGAGCGATAGTGCTGCGGGTTGCCACACGTGGCGCTCGCTCATCGCGAGGGCGAGCGCCAGGGGGCACGTCGCCAAAAACGTGCGGTTGGCGCTCGTGTCCGCGAATCTCTCGACACGCACCGCATGCGTCACGTCGCATCCTTTCGACGAGGTCCGGTCCGCGACGAGCGTGAATGTCAGGCCGGAGGTCTTCAGCGCCGCCATACAGCGTGACGGATCGTGCGTCGCTCGCCAGAACTTCCACGGAGTGAGCAGGCCATGTGCGGCACGGACATCGAGTGGCAGAAATGGATTGTCACGCTCGGGCACGCTGATGCGCCGGTCATAGACGAGCCACGCTATTACGACGCCGCTCAACATGGCCAGCAACAGCAGGGCGGCGACGATGCGGGCCATCATCGCAGGGGCGGCGCGTCCGAAGCCGCCGGGCTGGAGGGGGCGTCGCAAAAGCTGGTCATACGTCGAGTGTAGTCTTCCAGACCCCTCGTTGCACGCGGCGCGTTTTGGGTCCTCAGGCAAGCTTTCGCCTTGCCGCTACTCGGCGGACGGTTCAGCCTCCTCCGGTGGCGCGGGCCTTGCGAGCGCCCGCCTGATGTTGGGAAGCGACATCCGAATGTCCGGTCAAAGGTGCGCACGAATAATATTTCCTGGCCGGTCAACTGCCCGACGTCGTCGGCTGTGCCCGACCGGTCCACAAGGGACGGTCACGCTCCGCCGAAGCGGCATTCCGAGGAAATCTACAGCGGATTCCCAGAATAGTGTTTGCCTACGAATACGAGGTCTCTCTATGTTCCTCGGTGAGACTTCGGCCGAACTGGGAAATACTCCTGCTACGTCAATCGATGACGCTATAGCTAGGAAGCTTCAACGTCGCGGCTCAACTTCCGAAACTACGTGTCCGAATTGAGCCGCCTTTTCGCTCGGACACTCTCAAGGTTTGAGGATTTCTGCCGTCATATCCTTAATAGAGGCGACGGCACCGAGAAAAAGCGGGTCATCGAGGCCCGCGTCGGCGCACGCCGCCAGTCATGGCGTCATCCAGAAGAGCCGCCCCGGAACGGCGGATATGTTCATGCGTCCATGCCATATGCGCCGGGAGGCGCGGCAGCGCTGCGCCTTCCGGCCGCTTCGCGACAATTTTATCGTGCGGTTGTAAGGAATTAGACATGAAGATTTCGAATTTGAAAATCGGGGTTAGGCTCGGCTCCGCCTTCGCGCTGATGGTCGCGCTGCTCGTCGGCACGGCTATCGTGGGTATTGGGCACCTCGAATCCACGAACACGAAGACGGACGCGATCGTCACCCATCGCTACACGCTGATTGCGCTCAGCAATGAGATCAAGAGCAACGGCTACAAGGCGAACGGCATCCTCAGCAATCTCTTGCTGACCACCTCGCCGGATAAGGCCAAGCAGTATATGGACGACTACGCGGCCATCCGCAAGGCCAATGCGCAAGCGTACGCCGAACTTGAGAAACGTCTGACGAGCGACGAAACGATGGCGCTTTTGAAGCAGCAATTCGACGCGCGCTCGGCCTACGGGGTGAGCGTGAAAGCTTTCTTCGATCTGGTGAGCAAGAACCAGCAGCAGGAAGCGCGCGACGTCTATCAGGGCGACATGGCGCGGCTTCAGGACGCGTACTACCTGCTTGTCGACAAAATGGTCGACGTGCAGGCAGAGCGGATGGCGCACGACGTGGCCGATGCGGTTGCCGAAGCGCATCGCGCGAAAATCCAGATGATCCTGCTCGCACTGGTCGCGACGCTGATCGCGATCGCCACGGGCATCTTCATCACGCGCACCATCACGCGGCCGATCAACCGCGCGGTGAGCCTCGCGGAAGCGGTCGCGGCGGGTGACCTCACGCATCACCTGCATGTCGACACGACCGATGAAGTGGGGCGGCTATTGACCGCGCTCGAACGCATGACCAGCAATTTGCACGGAATCGTCGCGCAAGTGCGCCAGGGCACGGACACGATCAGCCAGGCAACGCGCGAAGTGGCGAGCGGCAACATGGACCTGTCGAGCCGCACCGAGCATCAGGCGAGTTCGCTCGAAGAAACCGCGGCTGCGATGGAGCAGCTCACGTCGACGGTCAAGCAGAACGCCGACAACGCACGCGAAGCGAACCAGCTCGCGTCGAATGCTTCGGACGTCGCGGTGAAAGGCGGTGACGCCGTGAACCAGGTCGTCAGCACGATGAGCGCGATCAACGACTCCTCGCGCAGGATCGTGGAGATCATCGGCGTGATCGACGGCATCGCCTTCCAGACGAACATTCTCGCGCTCAACGCTGCCGTGGAAGCGGCGCGTGCCGGCGAGCACGGCCGCGGTTTCGCGGTGGTCGCGAGCGAAGTACGCGGGCTGGCGCAACGCAGCGCCGTCGCGGCGAAGGAGATCAAGGAACTGATCGCCGACTCCGTAAACCAGGTCGGCACCGGCGGCAAGATGGTGGAANAAGCCGGGCAGATCATCAGCGAAGTCGTCAAGAGCATTCGCCACGTGACGGAAATAGTTGCGGAGATCAGTTCGTCCAGCAAGGAACAAAGCGAAGGCATCGAGCAGATCAACCATGCGATCACGCAGATGGACAAGGTGACCCAGGAAAACGCCGCGCTCGTCGAGCAAAGCGCCGCTGCCGC
>NZ_AWZT01000089.1 GCF_000472525.1 Paraburkholderia dilworthii | reverse complement strand
CTCCAATGCACGCGTTGCAGACTAAAGCCTATTTCCGCGCGTTGACATTGCTCGTCCGCATGAAAGAGCATGCAAGTGCCGAGCAATTCGCTGGTTGTCTGCAATTCGACCGCGCAAACGANGTCCTCGCCGTCAGCTGATTTTTTTAATAGACGCGTGATGCGGTCCGCTGCCTGATCTAAGCGGGTCATCGCCGGAAACGAGAAGCGCATCGCATCTGCGTCCGACCATATCGCGAATAGCGCTTGCCCGTCTTCATCACGAAGCGGCCGCAGAATGAGGCGCGGGGTATTCAGCGTTATTGGTTCAAAAAGTGGCATGACGGGGCGGGGCATGGGAAGTAGATGATCCCATTAAAGCATGTGAGCTGCAAACGGACAACGGCATGCCTCGAACGCGTGGCAGTGCAACGTTTGTGCGGCTGCTTTCGGGATTTGCCTTTGTCGCTTGTGGGCGCAAAGCAACCGGTGCGCCGCGCCGATGACCTTTAATCCGTAAATGTGCGAACTGGCTTCGCTGTCGCTGGGCGAGGTTATTGGGACGGCAATTTGCTGGCGCCTCAAAATGAAATTTCTTTCACTTGAGTGGAATTAGGGACGACCCTTACGATCCTGTCGATTGAGCGCAGACCCTACTGGCAACGGCGATTCGCTAAGGGCGGCGAATCAGCCGCAGTACCTAGAGCTTCCGAACGCTTTGAGCGACTTCATAGGCCGGCTTGCCGACCAGATGGCCTTGCTCCAGCTGCATTTCATAGTTGAAACGGGCTTGTCTCAACGGTCACACGCACACCGTATTTTGGTCCTTTACTTTCGAGAAGATAACAAGATGAATTTTGGCGAGATGAAACTCGGCACCAAGCTGATCAGCGCCTTTATCCTCGTGTGCGCCATCGGCGCAGTCGTCACCGGGATTGGCATCCGCAGCATGGCGCAAATTAACGAGAACGGCAACAGGACCTATCGCTTTGATCTGGTGGGACTCAACCTAGTCCAAGACGCGAACACCGATGTGGTGAGAGCTGGCCAATTGCTACGCAACGCCATTCTGGTTTCCAGCACGGAGCAACGTGCCGCCTTCCTGGGCGACGCGGAAAAAAAGTTGACCGTGGCGCGCGAAAGCCTCGACAAAGTTGAGCCGCTGTTTTACACGGAGAAAGGAAAGGCTGCCTTCGCCGCTGTCGACCAGAGCTGGCGAGAGTACGTCCAGGCCTACCAGGAGATGAAAGTCAGGATCGACGCCGCGTCGTTCCAAGATCGAGGAGGCGTGACGGATTATCTGTTGGGCGAATACCATCAGAAGTCCATCAAGACCGAGGACCTGATGAGCACCCTGGTGAATTTGAAACAGGGAGACGCAAAAGAAGCGGCCGAATCTAACCAGGCGCTGTACGACGAAAGCCGCAATCTGATGATTTTTCTGGTGGTCTTCTCTGTCTTGACCGGTGTTGGAATCGGCGTCTGGATGACGCGCAGTCTTACCCGGCAACTGGGGGGCGAGCCAGCGATTGCGGCCGACCTTGCCAAGAGCGTCGCAGCCGGTGATCTGAGCGCGAACATCGAGCTACGGCCCGGCGACACGATCAGCCTGATGGCATCGCTGAAGGCAATGCGCGATGCCCTGTTGCGGGTCGTGTCCGAAGTGCGTGAGAACGCCGAGGGCGTGGCGACTGCGAGTGCGCAGATCGCGCAAGGCAATCTGGATCTGTCGAGCCGCACAGAGCAGCAGGCGGCATCCCTGGAGGAAACGGCCTCGAGCATGGAGGAACTTACCGCCACGGTCCGTCATAACACAGACAATGCGAAGCAGGCAGCGACGCTCGCCGGCACGGCGTCGGGCATCGCGCAGCGCGGGGGCGAGGTCGTCGGACGTGTGGTTGAGACGATGCGCGAGATCTCCGGCAGTTCCGCCAAAATGTCCGAGATCATCAGTGTGATCGAAGGTATTGCCTTTCAGACCAACATCCTCGCCCTCAACGCGGCGGTAGAGGCGGCTCGTGCCGGTGAACAGGGGCGGGGATTTGCTGTCGTGGCCGGCGAAGTCCGCACGCTCGCGCAGCGCAGTGCCGCTGCCGCCAGGGAAATCAAGGACCTGATCGGCGACTCGGTCAATCGGGTAGACGCTGGCTCGAAGCTCGTTGAGGAAGCAGGCAGCACCATTAATGAGATCGTTGAGTCGGTGAAACGTGTGACGGATATCGTGAGCGAAATCTCGTCGGCGTCGGTAGAACAGGGCACCGGTATCGAGCAGGTGAACCAGGCGGTCAGCCAGATGGACCAGGTGACCCAGCAGAATGCCGCGCTAGTGGAGGAGGCTTCGGCGGCGGCACAGTCGATGGCTCAGCAGGCGCAGGGCTTGCGTGAAGCGGTGGCCTTCTTCAAGGTCGATGACAGGAGGTTATCTGAGCCACGCGTGATTGACCCGCACGGGGAACCGCGGCGGACCGAGTCGAAAGTTCCCAATCCCTCCCGTGCAGCATTGACAAAGCCAAAGACACTGAGTGCGACCGGCACCGTACTGCAGACTGGCAGGCGTTCTAAGCGGATCTCAAAATGGACAGTGCTAACGACGCGCTTGAACGAATGAGCAAGCTCGTCACCGTCAACACGAAAACCGTGAGCGCTCTCGGCGCCCGGGCGATGGTTCTGGGCAAGTTTCTTGATGCAGCCTTGCAACACCTCACGACGTTGCAGCGCGCTGCGGTCGCCAAGTCATTCGGGCAGGGTATTGAAGAAGCCATGTCACTGATGGACGATGTGCCGTTGCCCGCCGAATACCACTCGGCGCTGCTTGAACTCACAAATGTCATCCTCGCCACACTGGACCACGAATCGTCCAGGCAAGCAACGCTGGATACCGACGAGCGGTGCTACCGGATGCTGTATGAGGCCACCCCGGCCATGTTGCATTCGATCGATTCACAAGGGCGCCTGGTATCCGTCAGCGATATCTGGCTGACGACTCTCGGCTATACGCGCGACGAGGTGATTGGTCGCATGTGGGCTGACTTCCTGACGCCAGCCTCACGCATCTACGCCACCGACACCGTCCTCCCCCATCTCTTTCAGACCGGCCGATGTGAAGATATCGAATACCAGGCGGTGAAGAAGGACGGCACCGTGATTGACATACTCTTGTCGTCTTATTTTGAGCGCGACATGGATGGTGCTCCCCCGCTCTCGCTGACTGTGATCGAGGACGTGACCGAACGCAAGCGCATGCAATACGAGCTGGCCGAGCAGTGTGAAAGATTGCGCGTGACGCTCCATTCAATCGGAGACGGTGTGATCACAACGGATGCCCAAGGCCGAGTCGAGTACCTGAACCCGATCGCAGAAAAACTCACGGGATGGGCTAACGAAGCGGCTCGGGGCATGCCGGCTACCACTGTGTTTCGCGTCATTGACGCTACGACCGGCATGCGGGACATGAACCCCGTGGAGAGGTGCCTCGCTACGGACAGCGCGGTTGATGTGACCATTCATGCGGTGCTGACAAGCCGCGACGACGACGAATATTTCATTGAGGATTCTGCTGCACCGATCAGGAACGCCGCCGGCGAGACCCTAGGGGTCGTGCTGGTCTTTCGTGACGTCTCGGAGCAGCGCCGCCTGAATCGCGAGATGATGTACCGTGCGACGCATGACACGCTCACAGGACTTGTTAATCGTGACGAATTCGAGCGTCGACTGCAAGTTGCGCTGACCTCCGCTCACAAAGAGGAGGCGGAATACGCATTGATGTACATAGATCTGGACCATTTCAAGCTGGTCAATGATGCGGGGGGGCATGCGGCCGGAGACCGGCTGCTCAAGCAGGTTGCCGGCGTAATCGGGCGATTTGTTCGCAAAAGCGATACCTTCGCTCGCCTGGGTGGTGATGAGTTCGGTCTGATCATCGCGCGCGGCTCCACTGCCGCGGCGCAAGATGTCGCGCAAGAAATCTGTGAGGAAATCGATGCAATCCGCTTTCAACAGGGGATCCATCGTCTTCATATTGGCGCCAGCATCGGGCTGGTGTCGGTCGATCAGCGCTGGCCGACGACGGCGACATTGCTGCGAGCGGCTGACAGCGCCTGCTTTGCTGCCAAGCAGGGCGGGCGCAACCGCGTGCACACGTACTTTGCCGCCGACGAGATGATCGAGTCGCATCGCTCAGACATGCAATGGGTCCGCCGGCTCGAACGGGCACTCGACCAAAGTCAGTTCGTCCTGCACTGGCAGCAGATCACGCCATTAGGCCATTACACCGGAGGCATACACGGTGAGGTGTTGTTACGACTGGTCGGTGATCATGGGCAATTGATTTCACCCGGTGCGTTCCTGCCCGCCGCCGAGCGTTTTCATATCGCGTCGCGTGTCGATCGCTGGGTGGTGCGTGAGGTCTTCGAATGGATGGCCCGGCATAAGGCAGCGTTATCACATGTTGATAGCATGGCGATCAACCTGTCAGGCCAGTCGATCGGGGACCGCGACTTCCATTTGTACGTGCTGAATTTGATTGGGGCTATGGCATTCGATCATCACAAGCTGTGCTTCGAGATCACTGAAACCGCCGCCATCGCCAATCTGAGTGATGCAAAATTGTTTTTTGAATCCATGCGCGCCTACGGCATTCGCTTCGCGCTGGACGATTTTGGTAGCGGTGTTTCGTCTTTTGCCTATCTGAAGAGCCTGCCCGTCGATTACCTGAAAATCGACGGGCAGTTCATCCGCAATCTGGAAGATGACCGCGTCGATCAGGCTACGGTACGGTGTGTCCGGGAAGTGGCGAGCATAACCGGCAAGAAGACCGTTGCCGAATTTGTCGAGACAGCGGCCGTCGAAAGACTGTTGTGCGAAATCGGGATCGACTATGCACAGGGCTTTTTGCGGCACCGCCCGGCACCCATCGACACGATCCTGGGACGTGCCGAGCCGAGGTTATGAAGTCGAATAATAACCGCTGCCGGAGTTGGCGGCTTGCGCGTGTGCTCTGCCTTCTGACACCGTTTGCAAGGAACTCGATGCTGCGAAGGGGCGTCACGAGACAGTTGCCGCTTGCCTTCGAGCGTGGCGAACGGCGAGTTTTGACGGCGGTAGAGCAGAGGCCCCCGATCAAGAACAGGCGAACGGATAACACTATCGACCGCCGGTCTTAACCGATATCTGACGCGTTGCGGCTCACGGCCGATCTGCAGGGTCGATCGTTTTGCCAGCGGTTCGAGAGCGGCGCGCGACGACCACTTTCGACGGAGGCGAATGTCCCTTGTCGGTCGGGCTGCGTCAGTCCGCTCTTCAAACTCATCGCTAGAAAGCGGCCAATGGAATTTCGCTGCCCCGAAGCGGCCCATCGTCAGTGCGTACTCCCGACCCATTCCGGTCCTTCGGCGAATATTTGCGAACGTCTCCGCCACGTTCAAGAGCGGCCGTTTCGGCTTGCTCAAATCGAGCCGCTCAATGGTTAGTCCCGTGCGTGTTCACGAGAAGTAATCCCATTGGACATGCCGGTTGCGGGTCCATCCGCACCTCTAGCTGCCCACCAACGTTCACAGGTCTTATGTCGAAGACCGGGCCGATGTCGGACCGACTACGGGTGGAACCGGTGCAAGAGTCCGTGTCGGCCCACCTAATCTGGCATTAGGGGTTTATACTTACCACGACTTATCATGTCTTCCCCGACATGGATTCAGCCCGCCCACTTAGGCGGGCTTCAATGTTTACAAAGATCGGTTCGAACGCAACAGGACGCTCCCCATTCCGCCTTGCTCTAATCCTGGGGAAAGGTTCACACCGCAAAGCTATGTTCAGCCCTGTCGGTCTTTATATTGTCGGAATCATGTCGACCGCCGTGAGCGTACTCATATTGAGCTCGCTGTCCGGGATTCCAGGGCTGTACCGCTGGTTCGGTGCAAACATTCTGGCCGTGTCCGCATTGGTTGTTCTGGCGTCGTGTGGCGCCTCCCCAACGCCCATGGCTATTCTCATATCCAGTGCGCTCCTTGCAGCCATCCCAGTTGTAGCGCTGCAAGGTTTCAGAAAGTTTTTCGCCCTTCGCCCTTCGCAACCCCACGCGGTTGTGGCATACGTCATTCTGGTGATTGGCTTTGTTTACTGGACCTATGTTTCGCCGAACCCGGATGCCCTGATTATTTCGATGGCTGCCTTCGTTGGCTACTTTCGTCTATGTATCGGCTGGACGGTATACATCATGCGTCCCTCGCATCGGCCTCGGTACAGCTATCAATTCCTAGCCTTCGTCGCGGTGCTCGGAGGGCTCGTCTACATTGCTCGAGCGATCGTGACCGGTCTAGGCTGGGAACAGCACCCACACGTTCTAGACCTGACACCTATGAACGTCGCGTATATCGGCATCGGCATATTAACCTTGCCGTGCCTTTCGATAGGTGTAGTCATGCTCGCGTATGACCGCATGGCTGAACGGATGGAGCGGCTGGCGACTATTGATGATCTGACCGGAGCGCTCGTTCGGCGCGAGTTTATGGCTCGCGCCGAATTGCTGCTAGCGCATGCGAACCGTACAAGGTTGCGCTTGGCTGTTGCAATCCTTGATATTGACCATTTCAAAGCAATAAACGACGGACACGGTCATGCAGTCGGAGACAGCGCGCTGTTTCACTTCGCTTCCATCATGTCGAAGGGTATCAGGCGAGGCGATATATTTGGGCGTCTTGGCGGGGAAGAGTTTGCGGTCCTGTTGCCCGAAACCTCCGGAGCAGACGCTGTTGCAATAGTTGATCGTTTGCGCCTGCAAATTGCTACGGCTGCGCTAGCCATCCCCGGCGGAGAAGTGGAGTGCACGTTCAGCGCTGGCGTCTCGGAATATGAGGCGGGCGAATCGCTGAAAAACCTGATGGCGCGATCCGACGCGGCGCTTTATTCGGCAAAGGCTATGGGGCGGAATCGTGTCGTCGCAGCGGTCTCTGCTCATGCTCAGCCGATCGGAGCCGTCACGGAAGCACCGAAGCCAAATTGACCAAATCTCTGAGAGCGGATGGCGGCGAGACGCTGGCGGATTAGCAGACATTCGCCAAGAGAATCTGAAGGACCGTTCGTGACCGGGTTGAGGCAGTGCCACCGGTAATTCGCTGGCCGGAGACCGGCCATTGAGCGAGCACAGACGAGACCTTGGTTATTCAAATTTGATGGCGACCTCGACCGGCGGCTCTTGGCCGCACTGCGTCCCACGACCCGGTCCGGCAAGTGTCGCGGGCGCGCGGCGCATGCGAAGGGCATAACCCGACCCACATGAGACGGTCGCAGCCATGCGAAAGCGGACACTCGACTCGCGGATCTAACTACTTCGGTGCTAGCTTGCGACTACCTTCTTTAAGGGCTGAATGGCCAAATCCATCGCCGTGCTCGAATCTCGACCATGCTGATCTTCCAGCGCTTTGAAACCCATGACCTCGTAGAAACCAACAGCGTTAGCTGCGGCATTGACCCGGACGTACGGAACATCACTCTTCATTGCGCATTGCTTGATCGCCTCATTCAACAGAGCGCGACCGATCCCCATTCCGTGAACCTGCGGGTCAACGAACAGACTGCACAAGTTCCCGAACTTCCTGACGAGCACGACGCCAACGATGGCTTGGTTGATGACACATTTTAAGTGCACGCATTCCGTCGGGCTATTGATCGCCAACCGCAAATTTTTTTGAACGTTCGCGATAAATGCCGTCTTTTCCGCGTCGTCGGCTCGTACACTCGTGTTGATCACATTGATCATCAGCTGTTCTGCCGTTAGCTCGTCGAAAGACTGTACTTCGGCAATCAACATTACCTACTCCAATTTTTTCTACCGGTGTCAACCGAAATTATTCGAAAGGAAGTCAACAAGGTCTGGCGACAGAACGAGATTACATGGACGGTCTGCAACGATGCTCAGACGACAGAATGCTCGTCCATTGTCAGCGATGGAGGGGGTCTATGTCGAATGTCCCAAGCTGGCCCGAAGCCAGTCGGTTACCTTAACCCTTAATCCGTAGGGTCATGGAAATGTCGTCGACTGAGCGCCCGGAAATACGAAATCTGTCATCGCGTCGGCCAATTTCCTCAAACCCAAAGTATCGATAAAGGCCGATCGCAGCCTGGTTATCTCTGAAAACAGATAGGTCGATCCATTCGATGTGGTTACGTGTCGCGAATTCTATGGCTTCCAGCATCAACTTTCGCCCAAGGCCTCTGCGATAAAAGCCCTCCTCGACGCCGATACCAAGGGTGGCGCGATGTTTCTCGGCCGGTATGCTGGAGGCGTTCAGGTCAAGATGTGCGATGAAGCGTTCATCGGGGCCTTCGATCGCCCATGCTCTCATCCATGTTGGCTGAGGCAAAGGTATCGAAAGGCGACTTTCGAAGCGAGCGCGACGCTCGGGTGATTCGAAATCAACGGCTTCGAACGGGGAAAAAAATGGCCGTCCGGCGCGCCCCGATTCAGCGATCTGCCGGGTGAGATGCTCTGCCCAACGCTTGAAGTCAACAGGCGTTAGGGCAACGGTCGTCAGCATTCTCACCACCTCGAATGATTAAGACGGGGAGGATTGTCGCAGATGATGGCAGTTACGCGGAATGACTGTTCATGGCCGAGGGCGTGTGGAAACTCCATTTCAACCGCTGAGGGCGACGTTGCCGGTCGGATCGATCAGGTTGGACGCGCCGAGCTTGCGCTAATCGAACATCGCGGCCGCAAGAAGCCCCTCGGGGCCTCAGCTGGTAGCCAGCTTCATCGCCTTCATCATTCCGGCGACCCCCAGTATATTGATGACGCGCTTGAGGTTGTAGGCTAGCACCTAAAGGCTCATTTCGGTGCTCACCCGTCCCAGCGTCCGGGTCAGGAAGTGGGTGGCCCCCATCCAATGCTTCAGCGTGCCGAAGACGTGTTCGACCGTGCTTCTTCGAATGGTCATTGCATCGGGCATGCGCTCGAGTCGACGCTGCATGGCTTCCAGTACATGTTCGTGTTCCCATCGTCGGATGCGGCGGTAGTCGCTGGGGGAACATCGCTCCTTGAGATGGCAACGCGGGCATGCGCTGGGCCAGTACACGCGCAGGTTCATGTCTTTCTCAACGGTCTTGAATCGAAGAATTGCGCGCTCACCAGCGGGGCATCGATACTCATCGTTCCTGGCAACGTAGATGAAGTCGCGCTTGGTAAAGAGCCCGTTCTTCCTTGACGCCGAGGTGAGTGGTTTCGGGACATACGTGGTGATCCCAGCCAGTTCACAGGCGCGGATGTCCGGACCGCTGTAGTAGCCTCGATCAGCTAGCACCTTCAGCCCCGGCTTGCCCATCGCCTTCTTCGCTGACACGGCCATCCTGCTGAGTTGCCCGTGATCGCCTCCGATATTCGTCACCTCATGTTCCACGATCAGATGGTGCTTCGTATCCACGGCGGTCTGCACGTTGTAGCCGACAGTTCCGGTTTTTTTGCCACCGCTGGTCATAGAGCGGGAATCCGGGTCGGTAAGCGACAGTTGTCCGTCAGGTTCTTTCTTCAGCTGCGCTTTGATTTGCTCGAGCTCACGCATCCGCTGGCGCAACAGAGCGATCTTCCCGTACAGGCGCACGGTCTTCACATCGAAACCTGTCGGACTGGTCCGGTCTGCGGTTTCAATCATGTCGAGGTATCGCTGGACGCTTTCCTCAATCTGTTGCTGACGCTTGTCGATCTTGCCCGCCGTGTAGTTCCTGTCGCGGCTGTTCACCGCCTTGAATTTGCTGCCGTCGATGGCGACCATGTCGCTCGATAGCAGCTTCAGTCCTCGACACAGCTCGACGAAGCGACGGCATACGTTGCGAATGGCCGGCCCGTTGTCGCGGCGAAAGTCGGCGATCGTCTTGAAGTCTGGCGCCAGACGTCCTGTCAGCCACATCAACTCGACGTTGCGTTGGCATTCGCGCTCAAGACGCCGACTTGAGGGTACCCGGTTCAGATACCCGTAGATATAGATCTTGAGCATCACGCCAGGGTGGTAGGACGGGCGCCCGGTGATTGCGGGCGTGGTGCCGTTGAAGCCGAGAGTCGTGAGGTCCAGTTCGTCCACGAACACGTCGACGATTCTGATCGGGTTGTCCTGGCCGATGTAGTCATCGACGCATTCGGGAAGTAGTGCGACCTGCTTGCGGTCATCGCCTTCAACGAATCGCTTCATGAGTCACCCGGTCTCAATGAGTTGATTCAGTTTAGGCGATGAGTGCGTTTTCACACACCGCGCCTTGAGATCGAGCCGAGCCGTATCTTTCCGCCCGTACCGTTCTGACGAGGAACGAGCCCCAGAAACGCTGCGAACTCGCGGCCTGACCTGAATGTCTTCGCATCTCCAATTGTTGCGACTAAGGCCGTTGCAGTCAGGCGGCCGATTCCCGGTACTTCGGAAATCGCACGGCACGCCGCTTCCTGCTTCTGCCATGCACCAATCCTCTTCTCGAGTTGATTGATGTCTTCCTCAAACAGGTTGATGCGACGCAACTGTTCGAGGAGGTTCAGAACTATTGATCGTGGCAGCGTGTCTTCGAGTTCTGCCATGCGCTCCCTGATCTCATCGAGCCCTGCAACGCGCCCTGCGCGAAAGGTAACGCCGAATTCATACAGCAACCCGCGCAGCTGATTTATTTGCATTGTTCGAAACTTGACGAGCAACGAGCGCATACGATGAAGGCTTAGCATCACTTGCTGATCCTCTGTCTTGGCGGCAACC
>NZ_AWZT01000088.1 GCF_000472525.1 Paraburkholderia dilworthii | reverse complement strand
ACCGCCCTTCGCATGAGGGCATCGACGTTAGCCCTGCAGTTTGGCAAGGACCTGCCAGCGCTGGCCGAACAGGCCCAGGCATTGACGACGCTGGTGGACAACACTATGCGGGTTGTCCGGGGTGTCATCGCGTCGCTACGCCCTGCAGCGCTGGACGCAGGCATTGTGGCTGCGCTNGAGTGGCTCGTTGCGGANTTCAACCACAATCNATGCACCGTGTGTNGCCTCCGTGNNCAGGACGAGAACCTNNTGCTGAGCGAGGANCGCGCTATCGTACTGTTTCGCGTCGCCCAGGAGGCGCTGACCAATGTTGCCCGTCACGCAGCGGCGAGCCAGGTNACCATCACGCTCGAGCGAACGNCGGATTCNTGTCTGCTGGAAGTACGGGACGACGGTCAAGGATTCGATCCGCTGGCGACCAGAAAAAAATCGTTCGGACTGGCGGGGATGGAGGAGCGCGTCCTGATGCTGGGTGGTCAAATCGTTGTTGTCAGTTCACCGGGAAACGGCTGCGCGATCATCGTGCACCTACCTCTTTTCCGTGAGACCGGAGACGCGACTGAAATGAGCTACACGTGAAGGTCCGCTGCGGAGGGGGATTCAACCGGTGGGTGCAACACACTCTTATGTAGCATTGGGGTAAGGCCCAACCTGGCATGGCATACGACCAAATGTTGCACGGTAACCTCTACTGAAAAACCTGCACGAAGGCACTCGCCGGTTTTGTTGTCATGCTCAAAGATGTTCGTGAGCTGCTTATCGGCGTCTTCAAGGACGCGCAGAACGAGCGCGATCGCCAGTGCGAGCGTGACGTGAGGGCGTTCGCTGAGCCGCAAACTGGCGCCGAAGGCGCCACCAAGATCCTCACGCGGGGAGCTTAGGCTGAGTCGTCACGATGAACTTCCAATCGGCGAGCGCTGCGCGGCGATGCGGCGCTGCATGTTCTTCGTATGCCGCACTTTGCAGAATCCGTCGTAGTGCGCCGAAGCCCGCGTACCGAGCGATCGCGATATCGTCCCATGCTTCTGGGTCGTGTCCTACCAGAACTCCACGCATATTGCCGACCCAGAACAACGAATAATCCTCGCCAGCGGCGGCCCGATTGAAGGCCGGCCGTATATCGCGACCGATCAGCGATGGCTGCATCTGGCCTGCCTCAAGGATGTGTTTAGCGGAGAGTTAGTCGGCTACGCGATGGTGGCACTGGCAGCAGTACGCGGGGAGCGCACGCTGGCAGAATTGACGCAGCAGTTTGAGGTTCATGCGAACCGGATCACGGAATGGAAGCGGCAGTTGCTGGAACGAGCGGCCGACGTGTTCGGCCCGACCGGTTCGCCCGTCAATGAGCCGCCGGTGGATCTGAAGACGCTTCACACAAAGATCGGTCAATTGGCGCTGGAGAATGATTTTTTGTCCGGCGCGCTGGGCAAGGCAGGGCTGCTGAGCGCAAAGAAATGATTGACCGTGCCCACCCGCTGCCGGTTTCCCGGCAGGTCAAGCTGGTCGGCATCAGCCGATCCAGTGCGTACTATACGCCGAGCCCGGTCAGTGCCGCGGATCTGGCGCTCATGCGCCGCATCGACGAGTTGCACCTGGAGCATCCGTTTGCCGGCGCGAGCACGTGGATGCGCCTGCTCAGGCGAGAGGGCATAGTGGTCGGACGCAAGCACGTCGGCACGTTGATGCGCAAAATGGGCATCGAAGCGCTGTATCGCAAGCCGAACCTGAGCCGCAAACATCTGGCTCACAAGATCTGGCCGTACGTGCTGCGCGATCGGAAGATCGAGCGCAGCAACCAGGTGTACGCACTGGACACGACATACGTGCCTATGGCACACGGCTTTGTCTATCTCACTGCTGTGATCGATTGGGCCAGCCGCCGTGTTCTAGCGCACCGGGTCGCGATCACGGTGGAAGCTGAGATGCGGTGGCGGCGCTTGAAGAAGCATTTCTCGAAATATGGATTGCCTGAGATCGTCAACACCGATCAAGGCAGCCAATTTACCAGTACGGTCTTCACCGACGCGGTCCTCTCGCGCGGAATCGCTCTGTCGATGGATGGCAAGGGACGCTGGCGGGACAACGTTTTTATCGAACGGCTGTGGCGCAGCGTGAAGTACGAAGAGATATATTTGAAGGCCTACGAGTCCGTCGGCCAGGCACGCAAGTCGATCGCTCACTACCTGACGTGGTACAACCAGCAAAGGCCTCATTCAAGTCTGTCGGACAAGACCCCGGATGAAGCCTATTTCGCGATGCTGCCCGCGATTAAAACGGCAGCGTGACCGCCCAGCGTTCCACTTAAAAATCGAAAAAACTGTCCGGACGAACGGGGCCACCTCTTTGTCAATATCCGCTTGCGCCTGCTTCAGGTGCCTGCACAGGCCTTGCGGCCCTTCTGAGTCGCCGCATTTGCTCTCTGCCATCGCCAACTGAATCTCTTCATTCGCGGCACGAGCGGCCGCCAGCGGCGACTCTTTGCTGTCGTCGGACGCTTGGTGCTGGTTGCAACCATATGCAAGCGCTACGACGAGCGCAACGATGTAAGCGGCGATTTTCATGTTTCTCGTTTTGCTACTGCTTGCCCAACTTGCAAACAGCTATGAGTAGCACCACTGCGACAAGCCAGACGGCTCTATGGAGGGTGCGATCGCGCGACGCTCGGGTTAGATGTTCCCGCATGCCGTTTTCCGTTGTGTCAAACACTGCCTGCCGTTCGCCGATCGTCGCCGAGATAGCGGGCCGCCCAAACCGAAAAGCCGATCAGCGCAAGGAGCGGTCCGAATGTCTTTAGCTCCAACCACGTCCGGCGCTGTCCCTTGCTGACTGCATGGCCAGTTGAGTTTTGAACGATTCGAGGCGCTCGGCGCTCGAGGCTTGTAACTGGGCTTTGTGTAACTCGGGCTTCGAGTCGTATTCTGCCCCTATGGCACGTTTGAGTCGCTCGGCAATCCAGTTGCGCGCGAGGAACACCAGTACGCCGGATAGCGCGGCGCTTACGCTCGCTGACGAGATCAGGCTCAGAATGTAAGTCGGCATTTGTCTTTTGTTTCTAAACGATCAAATTAACGCCTTTAGCGCAATACCGCCCACGCCTGTCTTCGATCGACGCCTGCATCGAGTTCCTGCACGGACAATGCAAGGCCATGCGCAAGACCATCGACTCGCACATCGTCGCCGACGATTTGCTGAGTGGGAGCGTCACACGACTTCGCACAATTCCTGCCATCGGCGAAAAAACTGCAATGCGCATGGCCGCGATTCTCGTTACAAACAGCTTCCGCAGCGGCAAGGAAGCTGCTGCCTACCTCGGACTTGTGCCGATCAAGTGCGAATCAGGTAGTAGCGTCAGGGGTCGCTCTTGCTTCTCTAAAGCAGGCAATGCACGGGTGCGAGCCTCTCTGTACATGGCAGCGGTCGTCGCGAAGAAGATTAATCCGGACATCAAGGACTTATACGACAGGCTATGCGCGCAGGGAAAGACCAAGATGTCTGCGCTCGGCGCGTGCATGCGCAAACTCGTGCATCTATGCTACGGCGTGCTCAAATCCGGGCACGATTATGTGCGCCCTGAGGCACGAGTGACTTGACGTTCAAGACGGTATCATATCCGCACGGCGCGGGGCTGGCTCTATCTGACGGTTGTGCTGGACCTGTACTCTCGCAAGGTGGTCGGCTGGTCGATGGCGCCGACCATGCCGGCCGGACTGGTCATGTCGGCACTCACCATGGCGCTGCAGCAGCGTCGGCCAGCGCCGGGTCTGGTCCTGCATTCGGACCGGGGCAGCCAGTACGCGAGCGATGAATATCAGGCCTTGTTGACGCAACACCACGTGGTTGGCAGCATGAGCCGCAAGGGAAATTGTTGGGACACTCACTCTAAGATGCCTCTCGAACGTCGGCCCGATCTGACTCGTGTTGGGATTGGCCGAGCTGCCTTGGTATTGACCTGTCGATCGGGTTCCGACGTTCCCCGAGCGTTGCCGGGCCCAGCGTCTGTGACCTGATAGGAGCTTTGTTCTGCACCATGAGTGTCCTGTCCTGCGATTGGGGTTGGCGATGCGCCCACTACAAAGGAAGCACGCATAGAACAAAATGAAGTGATTCTCGGTGTCGACACGCACCTTGATGCCACGTCGGAGCGGTGATCAGCGAAGCGAGGAAACTCCTGGGAACGCTATCAGTATCTACTGATAGTGTCGGGTATCTCAATCTGTTGACGTGGGCGAATTCGTTCGGCGCTCTGCGGCGCGCGGGAGTTGAAGGGACTGGCACCTACGGAGCGGGTTTGGCCCGTCTACTCCGGGATCACGAGATTGAGGTACTGGGCGTAAATCGCCCCGATCGCGCGACGCGCCGACTCTGGGGAAAGTCCGACCCTACCGATGCTGAAAATGCTGCACGCGCAGTCCTCTCTGGAAGCGCAACGGCAATTCCAAAGGAACAATCCGGCGCCGCCGAAGCAATGCGGGCGGTGTCCGTTGCCAGACGCAGCGCCGTGAAGGCAAAGACGCAGGCTATCAATCAACTGAGAGCCTTGCTCGTCAGTGCACCTCAGGATATCCGCGAGCGGCTCTGGAAGGGAAAACCGGCAGAATGCGTTGATGTTTGCGCGCGCCTTCGTTCGTTGGGCAATACACCACTGCTGCAAACGCTCACGTCAACATTGCGCCTTCTGGCGAAACGATGGTTGACGCTGGCCGACGAACTCAAGACGCTTGATGCGATGCTCGAACGCCTGACCACCCAGCATGCCAAGCGCCTTCGAGAAAGATTCGGTGTCGGGCCTCAGACTGCTGCTGTGCTTGTAGCCGTCGCGGGTGACAATCCCGAGCGCTTAAAAAGCGAGGCCGCGCTTGCAGCCTCGTGCGGCGCAAGCCCTCTGCAGGCTTCGTCTGGCAAGACGATACGGCATCGTTTAAATCGAGGCGGAGATCGGTCCGCAAATAACGCCCTGTGGACCATCGCCCTGGTACGGATGCGCAGCGATGCCCGAACCCGCGCCTACGTCGATCGTCGCACGAAGGAAGGCATGTCCACCAAGGAGATCCATCGTTGCCTGAAGCGCTATCGTCAGGGAGTTGTATCCGCTCATCCTGGCTGACCTGGCCGATTCGACGCGTGCCGCTTGACATAGGAGCGTCAATTCGGTGATGGAGCGCTTCTTCCTGAATCTGAAGATGGAGCGCGTGTGGCAACGTCACTACGCCAACCACGATGAAGCACGGCGCGAAATCAATCAGCACATCGTCGGCTTGTACAACGCCGTACGCCTGCATTCGACTTTGGGCTATCTGTCGTCCGTTGCCTACGAGGCAAAACCGACAGTGAAAGAACCTATTAGCCTGTCCGAAATAACTTGACCACTACACCTCCGCCCGGGATAAGTGCTTGCGAAAGTCGAGCCATGGGCGGCCTGCTGATCGTTTTCGGAGCGTAGCGATAGAGCGAGCTGCCGGGACAATTGAGCGCGTCATACTGACCACTGAGCTGCAACGTCAGCAGTCTTCGAACGGCGTCGTAGCAAAAGGTCTTTCGTCGACTGACGGCGACAGACCAGTCCTAGTCAGTAACAAACCATCGCACCACACACGTTCGACGCGTCCCCACGCACAGGCTGAAGCAGCGTCCGGGAAGAAACCTCGTCCGTGATAGTTGGCGCTCGTGTTGCAGAGCAACGGAATACCCGTCAGCTTTTCGTATTCAATCAGAAGTTGCGCCACCGGATGCCCGGAAGTTCTTGAAATAGTCTGCAATCGGGCTGATCCGTCAAGATGCACGACGGCAGGTATTTTCTCTCGCCATTCCGCGCGCGTCTGATGATCGAACAACATATAGGGATCGGGGCTTCCCGGGCTAAAAATGGTCGGCGCACGATCCTCAAGGCAAATTGGCGCCACGGGACGGAAGTGCTCTCGAAACTTGATGTCGTTGAGATGATCCTTCATTGTGGGCAAAGTCGCGGCGGCCAGAATGCTTCTGCCCCCCAATGCTCGTGGTCCGAGCTCGGCTCGGCCGGCAAGGAAAATGACGGGCTTGCTACTGGCGAGTATGCCGGCGAGTTCTGCAATGGAGCAAGTAGACGCCGTCCATCCGGGCGGTACTTGGCAACCTTTTAAGGCCGGTCCGCTATATACCGACCACTCCAGCGGCACGAAGCCCTTCTCGGCTGCCAGCGCGCAACAAGCGGCGCCAATCGCAGACCCGCTATCGTTGGGAAACGGCGGCACCCAGATTGCGTCGAACAAACCGCTCGCGCGCAGGGCGCTGTTCCATTTGATATTGAGTCCGCATCCGCCAGCGATGCACAGATTTTTCGGGCCCGCAATCGAATGGCGCTGCAGCGCGATACCCATTTCATGAACGAGAAGACGCTCGAGGAATACATGGAACGAGGCGAGTACGTCTTCTGGCGGCTTGGCTTCTACTCGCAGCGCGCTTGCTTCGAAGAACTCTCCTACAGCCGCTAGTGACGCGTCCGCGCTGTGGATGTTGTGGCGATAAGCTTGCGCACACTCCGTGTCGCCAGCAAAGCGTGCCTGATAAAGCCCGCGAAATACCTCAACGATATCTTCGTCAACGGACCCCAGCGCGATGTATGCCATCAGCTTCCCGGCCACACCTAGATCCCACCGGGCGCCGCCCGGCTTCTTATAAGGACCAAAGTGATGACCCGCCGCAGCGTAGATGTGACCTATCACGGGGAACAGGCAGTCAACATGGCGGGCGTGGTGGCGTTCTACATGATAGAGGCGTGGGACGATGCCACCATCCCACACCAAACAGAATGCAGGTTGCCCGCTTTGGGCAAAGGGACTGGTGCAGTACGCGGAGGCCACATGGCCTGACACGTGAGGATAGCTTTTATAAGGAAACGACTGGCCGCTGACAAGCAGTCCGGAGCCATCGAGCGAAGCGAGAAGATCATCGGCCCGGCGTTCGGCATAAGGAGCCCCTTTCAGGCTGACGGGAATCGACCCACTGAGGACCCGAAACTGCGACTCGACTACTCCGTCCCAGCCGTCGATGACAAACTGGTCGATATCGTTCGCATCGAAACCATGCTCGGCCAATGCGATCGCGATCGCGTCGAGGTCGTCGATCGCCTGATACCGCGGATTGTTGTCTCGCTTTTCCTGCTCCACGCAAAAAACCAGTTTTCCATCCTCGACAAGGGCGATTGCTCCGTCGTGCGTCAGTTTGATCCCACAGATGCGCATAATATCTCCTGGCCTAACGCTGGTAAGTTGGTCCACACGAAGGCGAAGCCGCGTTCCGAAAACAGGCGAGGAGACAGTCTTCATTCAACGACTGACCGACGCACCTCAAACGATCGATTTCAACCAGTTCTTCTTCCAAGATGGCTATGACCGTCTCGGCTCCGGCAATGTGGCCCCATCGCCGGCAATTGGTGTCGCGTGCCGATCCAAAAACCAGCTGTCCACCGGGCGCAAGCATCCGTGCTAGATTGCGGACGGCGGCGCGCACCTCGGCGCCGCCGTCGAGGTAATAGAGAACCTCCGCCACCACGATTAGATCGAACTGTTGCTCAGTCGAAAAATGCTGGACATCGGAGACGATCCAATTGACGTTCGGTGGGTCCATCATCCGTTCGCGTGTCCTAGCAATTGCGCGTGGCACGATATCGATCACGGTGAGCCGTTGGCAGTGCGGTGCCAATTTTTCCGTGAAGGCCCCGCCTGCGCATCCGACTTCGAGCGCATTTTTGACGGATCCCTGCGAAAGTGCCATCCGAAGCATTTGCCTGTGGCGCTCGTGCTCAAAGGGATTGCTGTCGAGCCGCCATGGATCGTCTGCGTCCAATTCCCGACGCAGCAATTCGAAGTTCGTTTGATGTGTCAATTCCGCCTACCTTTATGGTGCGCCGCTGCAAGTGTCCGGACTTTGGGCCGGGACTGATGCTCCGCTGGAAACCGGCGTGTTGGTACAAGAACTGCGCGGCGGCCAAACGCCATTGTTTAACGTTCTAGAAAAATAGCTCGCGAGCGCTGTTACCTAGTTTCAGATCTTCAGCCACTCCATTGAAAGGGCGTCGTTACCGCGACAACGCCCGTGAGGGATGTAGCCGAACCCGACGCTGTTCCCACAATCCGCGCAGCTCCTTGACGAGGGTTTCACGTCGAGTCTGCTCAGGCGTAATCGTATCGAGAAGATGTCCGAGCACCGCTTCACCTTCGATCAGCATCAGCAGATCGAACAACTCATGTGAAATACGCACACTGTCACAGTTGGAGCCGCCGGTGCGAATTTCGCACACCGTCTCCTGACGATCTCGCGCTGTGTGAGCGCGGACTCGATAGAGCGATGCATAGGGCGGCAGTGAAACCGCGAGCGCAGTCCAATGTCCCTGCGTTGCGGACCGCTTTTTGACGAGGAACGGCCCGACCACAAGTCCATCCAGCTCTGTCGTCAGAAATGCGGCAATCGCGTCTGCAACCGAATCTACGATCGGCTCAGCGTTGTTATTAAAGGAAGTATTGAGCAGAATTGGGATTCCTGTCCGCTTCTTGAACGCATTAATAACCTCCCAGTAGGCGGGATTGGTCTTGCGCGATACTGTTTGCAGCCGCGCTGTACCGTCAATGTGCGTGACGGCGCCGAGCAAGGCGCGCTTGGAGTCGCACACGCGAACTACAAAATTCATAAAAGGGAACTCGCGGGTGCCCTCTGGGAGGTCAAAAAATTCGTGCGCATCGTCCTCGAGCACTGATGGCGCGAACGGTCGGTAACCCTCGCGCTTCTTGACTATGGCGTTGATCCGGTCCTTGTTTGCGGCCGGCCTGGGATCGGCAAGAATGCTGCGGTTGCCAAGCGCGCGTGGCCCGAACTCCGAACGACCCTGCA
Source organism: Paraburkholderia dilworthii (assembly GCF_000472525.1). GTDB lineage: Bacteria > Pseudomonadota > Gammaproteobacteria > Burkholderiales > Burkholderiaceae > Paraburkholderia > Paraburkholderia dilworthii. The sequence goes on along the minus strand of NZ_AWZT01000088.1, from coordinate 1,938 downwards.
CCCAGCCGATCACGGCACCATTGGCCATCCAGTCCGCTGCTCTGCCTGCCACGTCATCACTGCGTTCAACGTCGAGGTGTCCGGCCCACGCATTCAATTCTTGCTCCACGACTAGATCGCTCCCCAGATCGGGCCCCCAATAAACCTCTTGCAATCGCTCACGCGGCGCGGGCCGACCGAACTCGCTTGACGTCATAAGCGCAGCGCCTAGTGCGCAACCGGCGTCATGCGCTGCGGGCTGCACGAAGACGTCTTCGAAAAGTCCCGAATACAGCACCTTACCGTTCAGGGTGCAGTTATGAGCAACTCCTCCGGCTATACACAGCCGCTTCATACCGGTGACCTCGCGATGATGGCGGAGAATGTGAAACACGATCCGCTCCAGCGCTTCCTGCAATGAAGCACCCACATCTCGATGCTGCTGCGTGAATGGCATTCCCTTTCGCCGGACCTGGATGCTGCGGAGCAACGTCGGACCGATGCGGTCGAGGTAGACGCGGTACTCACCGTTGGCGGACAGTTGATAGAATTGCTCGAAGAGCGCGCGATAGGGAGCGGGATCCCCATAAGGTGCAAGCCCCATGACCTTGTATTCGTCGAACAAGCCGTAACCGAGATACCGGATTGTTTCGAGATAAAACAGCCCGAGAGAATTATGCTCTGCGAAAGTCGCGAGTTGCGTAATTTCGGTTCCAGATCCGAGCGCCAAGAGCCCGGAGAGGAAATCACCGCCGCCATCGACCGCGAGGATCAGACTTTGCTCGAATCCAGACATCGCAAACGCGCTCACGGCATGCGCCAGATGGTGACTCACGAATGAGATTCGCGAAGGATCGATCTCGGTACCGAATTCCTGCAATAGTAAGTTACGCAGGAACAGCTTGGCATCCGCCGGAATGGAGATGTTCGGCTGGGACAGGAACAGTCGTTCGAGCATAACGTTGCAATAGGCCTCGGTAGCGTAAAACGCGATGCGGTCGATATCGCTGAGCTGGATCCCTGCGGATGCGAGGCAGTATTGAATTGAACTGCTCGGGAACTTGTTAGAGTGCTTGATCCGGTTGAGGCGCTCCTCTTCGACGGCCGCTATTACGCGTCCGTCCCGGACAAGCACCGCAGCGCCGTCGTGCAGAAATGTGTTCGGCAGTGCGAGTTGATTTTCATGAACTTTGTCTAGCCCGCCGCTCACTCCTAAGCACAGCATGTCTCTCTCCTTCATCGTGGTAGGAAGCCCTATTGGCGAGACTCGAACTCCTACCAGCTAAGTAAGGTAGGATATCGCTCACGCTGGGAACACCGGTCAGACGTCACCAGCCCCAAAGAATCTCGTCGCAATTCATGAAAATTCTGTACCGTTTGGTATAGGTTGAGTTTCTTGGCACTGAAGGATGGCGCGACCAGAAAGCTGAAGCGCTGGAACCCCGAGGGAATCCCCAATCTCTGCCAAGTGCGGCGGGTTCGCGAGGAGGCTCCCGATGCATGTGATTGGTCGACAACTGCTGCAACGTCGTTTCCTCGGCTTCGCTGAGTTCTACGACACACTTCATCCGCTACCCCCGGCACCACGAAGGCGCCAGCAGGTTTGCGAAAATGAAATAGATCTACCAGGCACACTATCCTCCATGCCGTGCAATTCGTAAAATCGATTGTTTTGATGGAACCCATCTACATTATGGATAACTTGGGATCATGCGTTTCAAGGGCCTCGATCTGAATCTCCTCGTCGCGCTCGATGCTCTGATGACCGAGCGTAATCTCACCGCNGCGGCACGCAGCATCAACCTGAGCCAGCCGGCCATGAGCGCGGCCGTCGCCCGGCTACGCGCCTATTTCTGCGATGAACTATTTACGATGAGGGGCCGGGAACTTGTCCCAACACCGCGTGCAGAAGGGCTCGCTGCTCCAATCCGCGAGGCTCTGGTGCACATCCAGCTCTCC
>NZ_AWZT01000087.1 GCF_000472525.1 Paraburkholderia dilworthii | reverse complement strand
GGCGCGTCGCGGTCCGTGCAGCGCACGCTTTGATTCGAAGCGCGGGCGGGAGGCGCACCGACCGCATGGAGGCTGATGATCAAACGCCATGCGGGCACGTCGGGTTTTTGCCGTCAAGAACGTTCACGCCTTCCATAGGGTTCAGGTGCAGAGCCGACGGGCAGCGGTCTCCACGCCTTCACTGGCCGCAGATTGTAATCGTCAAAGCATCCCTTCGGGCGAGCTCGCTGCTCAAGGATCTGGAGTAGGGCGCAACGTCACTCGGTGGCGCTGACTGAGGCACGCATAGGTGAGCTGTTGCGGGTCCTGCTTGAAGTCATGGCAGCGCGTCCGAACAACGTTGTTATTCCAACAGTGGGCGGCGGTCGGGTGCACCGTTAGTGGCTGCGCGAATCTGCATGCAAGCACACGTAGGTATGGGCCGATCCGATCATGGCTCGCAGTATCGGGTATCGAACAAAATCTCACGAACTGTCGGGCACCTTGTTTTCCCGCCGGGCGTCGGTACCAATCAGCCCTTCAACGCCACCTCGACCGCCTCGGCCAGCGTCGTCGTGCTACGTCCGAGAAGCGTGGAAAGATCGCGGGAGGTGCTGTCCAGTTCGCCTGCCGACGCTTTCAGGTCGGCATCGACGACGACATCGGCAATCATCTTTGGCAGACCGAAGCTCAACAGCGCGGCCTCATAATCGGCGGCGGGCAAGTGGTTATACACGATCGTTCGGCCCGTCTGCTTCGACACTTCCTCGGCCAGCTCCGTCAGCGAATAGGCTTGGTCTCCCGCCAATTCATAAGTCCGGTTGGCGTGACCGGGTTGCGTGAGGACCCTCACCGCCGCATCTGCATAATCGGCGCGAGACGCAGAGGCGAATCGACCTTGCCCCGCGCTGCCGTTGATTGCCGAATTGGCGAGAGCTGCGGCAAGTCCGCTAGTATGGTTCTCGAGGTACCAGCCGTTGCGTAACACCACGAAGTCCACTCCAGTGCTCTTCAAATACGCTTCGGTCCGATTGTGCTCGTCGGCAAGAATCAGATTGGAAGTGTCGGCGCGTAGCATGCTGGTATAGGCAATCAGCTTAACGCCCGTTTGCTTGGCGGCATCTATCACAGCCCGATGTTGCCGGAATCTTTCCCCTAGCTGTACCGCAGAAATGAGCAACAGTTGCTCCACCCCCTTGAACGCATCGACCAGCGTTTCGGGGCGATCGTAATCTGCCTCGCGTATCTGGACGCCGAGCGCGCGCAAGCCATCGGCCTTTTCAGGGCTCCGGACTGCCGCGATGATCTGGCTGGCGTGGACGACTTGCAAAAGACCTTTGACAACCAGTTGGCCAAGATTTCCATTGGCACCCGTAATGGCGATCATTTTCTATTTCCTTTTACTCGAGGGTAGCGTTAAATAAATCAAGTAGTGCTACTTATTTGATGTGGAAGCGGAGGCGTAATGTTTCTCGCTTCAGGCGGTATTCGTCATCGAGGCGACTACCGGAACAGTCAAGTGTCTGTCGTGTTCATGATCTGCTTCCTCGATAACCTGGGTGGTCCATGGAACGTCGGAGCATTTCCCCGTCGCCGAAGCAGTCTATACAACCTCGGTCAGCCTGAGAAACGCCTGATTTATCAAAAGATTGTTGTCGAATAACCCTCTTATCGCATCGGTTTACGACAACTTCTGCGACGGATGCCGGGCAAAGAGTTCGGCAACCCAGTCCACGAATACACGCAATTTATTGCTAAGATGCCGATTCGGCGGGTAGACAATCGAGACCGGCATGGGCGAGATATGCCATTGCTCCAAGCAGTTTTCCAAGACGCCGGAGGCGATCAGTGGTGCGATCATGAAAGTTCCGCCACAGATGATGCCAAGCCCGGTTCTGGCAAGATCGGTACAGGTCGGCACATCGTTGCAGAGCAAGACCTTATTGCCTTGGATGTCGACAGTTTCGCTGTCGTGACTGGCTACGATGGGGAATGGTTTGGCGGTTCTCGCCGATATCATGTGGATCACCGTATGGTGAAGCTCGATTTCGCTAGGGTGCTGCGGCTTGCCGTGCTTTTTCCAGTAATCCGGCGATGCGCAGAGTCCGAAATGGCTGAGACCAATCTGTCTTGCCACCAGTGATTGATCGGTCACGGTTCCGACGCGGATTGCACAATCCACATTGTCTGCGAACAGATCGACGGGCGTGTCGCTGGCGCCGATCTCCAGGTCGATATCCGGGTATTTCGCGAAAAAATCAGGTAGAGCAGGCACGACCACCGAATGGGCCAGCGGACGCGGAAGGTCGATGCGCAGTCGACCTTTCGGATTGGACTTGGCGCCGGTCATGGAGTTTTCCAGTTCCTCGAGGTCGGCCAGCAGGCGCACGGCCCGATCGTAATAGGCCGAACCGTCGGGCGTTACGGTGACGCGCCTGGTCGTGCGATTGAGCAGTTTCGTCGCTAAATCGTCTTCCAGCATCTGAACCAGTCGCGTGACTGTCGCCTTCTGAAGGTTGAGGGTCTCGGACGCTTTGGTAAAGGTTCCCGATTCCACCACGCGCACAAACACGCGCATTGCGTCGAACTTATCCATTTGTCTTCCGAATGAATGGCAGGCAGTAAAGCGATACGATTGTCGTGTGTGAGGCAGACTCAAACTGCGCCGTATTGTCGCATCGTTGAGATAACCGACTGCTTACTTGCGTCGCGAGCCATCTGTCTGCTTAGCGTCCGAAAACAAACTGTCGTGAAAGAAGTATTGGAGGTAGATCTCGCGGCGGTATTCAAAAGAGGGTTTAGAGAACAGGCTGAACGCTTCGAATTCCATTTGTCCGGGCGCTTCGTAGCTGGTACACATGACCTCTTCCTCCGTCAGTCGATGGGAGCAGGAATGGGGGAGCGCTCGGATCCTTGCAGGAAGGCGAGCAGGCGCCGCTCGGCGCTCTGGTACTGGTGCAGCGGGGCGGTGCGTAGCTGGGCGTCGTGGAGGGCGAGAAGCGCCGTGAACGTGGAGACGCAATCTTCGTCGAGTGACCAGCCGTCCTGCTGACCGCTCTCGTGCGCCTTCATCAGCGTGATTTCTCCGACGCACTCAGCGGCCTTGAACAGTTCGACGGGTTCGTCGCCATACCCGGCGCACTGAAGGAACCACGCCATGTAAGTCGCCCGGGTAAGTTCGTTGACGATGCGACCGTTGCCATGGCCGCGACGCCAGCAGTCCAGCGCGACGTGATAGGACAGTGAGCGGTCGCGCGCCAATGCAGCGCTCATCGGCAACAACTGTGTTTTGGTGAGTGGCCTGCGCGCCATCTTTGTGTCGCCTGCGCGCTTCCGGCTTGAATCCGTCTTGTCCATCGCTCCGTTGGATCGCCCGCCATCAGTGAACGGGCTTCACGCAATGGTAACAGCGTGGGGCATGGTGCCGCGGCGGACTAGGAGGCGGAGATGAACGCTCGGTACATTGCCGATGACCACAATCTCGTCGTTATCCAGTTCGACCCACGACACCGTCTCCCGGGTTTCCTTGGCCAGCTGGGATAACACGTGGTAGCTGCGCTCAAGTGCCGCGTTGGCTCCAATCATTCCATGAACGAAGCGGAACACTTTCGCCGACAGCGAATAGAGCTTGGCTGGCTACGCTTCCTGTTCGATTCAGGGCCAACGACCGTGACTGACGACCGAAGGTGAGGGTGCCGTACTGATCGGACGACAATCCGACGTATGCGATGGCTCGCTCAGTCGGTCCGTCTGCTGCCAATCGTGCCGACGATATTGTTCCTGCTGATCTTCTTCATCGTGCCGGTCGGCGAAATACTGCAAGGCGGCCTTGTCAACGCCGACGGCAGTTTTGGATTTGGGCAGTTCGCGCGCATTGCGCACACACCGGTCTACGCGAAAGTGCTGTGGATCACGTTTTCGATTTCGATGATGACCGCGGTGGTTTCGGTGCTGCTCGGCTATCCGGTCGCGTATCTGCTGAGCCGGCTGTCGGCGCGCGTACGCGAGCGCTGGCTGCTATGGATCATGGTACCGTTCTGGACCAGCTACCTGGTCAAGACTTACGCGTGGATGTTGCTGCTGTCGAAGACTGGCGTGCTGTCGACCATCGCACTTGCACTCGGACTCGTCAGTGAAACGAACGGCATCGTGCCTTCGCTGACAGGCGTGCTGATCGGCATGGTGCACGCGATGCTGCCGCTCGCCGTGATGACGATGCTGCCAGTGATGCGCGGTATTGACGAACGCCTCGCTCAGGCGGCCGAGACGCTCGGCGCCGATCGCGGCATGAGTTTCTTCACCGTGTTCCTGCCGCTGTCGTCCCCGGGCGTCGCGGCGGCCGGACTGCTCGTGTTCATTTCGAGCATCGGGTTTTTCATCGTACCTGCGTTGCTTGGTTCGCCGAAGGAAACGATGATCGCGCAACTGGTGATCTCGTCGGTGCTCGAGCTGTTCGACATGCGCTTTGCGGGGGCACTGTCGACCGTGCTATTGCTGTGCTCGATCGTCATTTTCCTCGTCTATGACCGGCTGGTTGGGCTATCGTCGTTGAGCGGCGAGGTGCGGGACACGCGGCGCGGCTCGCGTGCGCAAGGCGCGCAGCTCGGGCTGCTGCTGGCGGCTGGCCGGTTGACGGCGCCGTTCGTCAGGCGCCGGATGACGCTCGATGCGCATGCAGCCGGCGGTTTCGGCCCGCTGCGCATCTATTCATTCGTGGTGCTCGCAGCGCTGGTCGCGCCCGTGTTGTCCGTGATCCCTTATGCGTTCACGACCAGTGACTTCATTGCGTTTCCGCCAAAGCTGTTCAGCTTGAAATGGTTCGGCACGTTCCTGTATTCGCCGGTATGGCAGAGCGCGCTGAGCCGATCGCTGGAAGTGGGTCTCGGCACCGCGTTGCTGTCGCTTGTACTCGGCTTCGGCGCGACGCTGGCGCTTACGGGGATGTCGCAGCGGGCCAGTAAGCCTTTGTTTGCTCTGCTGATCGTGCCGCGGATTGTCGTCGCGATCGGCCTGCTGTATCTGTTCGCGCGACTTGGGTTGACGGGCACCAATACGGGCCTTGTGATCGGTCACACGGTGCTGGCGATTCCGTACGTCGTGGTGACGCTCGCCGCGGGCTTCCGCCAGTTCGACTGGCGACTGGACGCCGCCGCCCGCTTGATGGGTGCGTCGCCAGCAAGACGCATCGCAACCATTGTGTTGCCGCTCCTGATGGCGAGCGTGACGGCGGCTTTTCTGTTCGCGTTCCTCGTGTCGTTTGACGACCTGACGATTGCGATCTTTGTGAGCGGCGGTATCAATACCACGTTGCCCAAGCAGATGTGGGACGACATCCAGTTGGCGATCACGCCGACGCTCGCCGCGGTCTCGACGACGCTGATCATACTCATCGCGTTGATCGGGTTCGTTTCCTCAAAAATCCGACGCATGGCGCGTTAGGTTTCGCAGATCGGGTTGCAGCGCCTCACAGTATAGGCACCTGAGGAGGTTTTGTCGCGTTAAGGCGGGAGAAGTAGTATTCGAGCCTGACAAATATGCTTTGGCTGGCCGATGAAGAAGACCCAAACACCGCGAAAGACGCTTGCTGCGGGCATGACGTTTGTCACGTTACTGTCCCCCGCGACGAGATATCCGCACGGACAGTCGTGTCTGAGAATACGGTGGACGCAGCTTGGACAATGCCAGTGAAGAGACGCCAGGCTTCGAATCGCGCGGCGAGCTGTTTGCGATACAGCGAGGCGCGTAGCAGATGACGCTTGAGCGCGAAGTGCTGGCGGATCGGACCGAAGCATGACAGGAATGACTGCGTGCGTTCTGGCAAGCGAAAACCTCGCATTCGGCGCTCGCGTTCACGCGTGGATTGATGGCTGTTTTCAGCGCGGTTGTTCACGCGCGCGCAGGCCTTGACGAAAACGTGCTTCACATTCACCAGCTCAGGGATCTCCGCTTTCGCGGCCGGGTAACTGCGCAGCTGGTCGGTGACGATTTTCTTCGGTACCTTGGAACAGCCAGCCAATACCCGTTTGAAGAAGCGTTTGGCCGCCGCCTTGTCGCGCCGCTTCTGAAGCAGGATGTCGAGTTCAATGCCGTGCTCATCGACTGCACGCCACAGCAGCCAAGGCTCGCCGCCTTGCGTCACGAACATCTCGTCGAGGTGCCATGTGCTGCCCGGCTGGCGCCGGGCAGTCTTGACCTGACGCGCAAAACCGGCACCGAATTTGTCCGTCCACCGCCGGATCGATTCATGGCTGACAACCACGCCGCGCTCAAACAGTAACTCCTCGATGTCGCGCAGGCTAAGCTGAAAACGGAAATACCACCGAACTGCCTGACTGATGACCGACGCCGGGAATCGATGGCCGTGGTAGAGCGATTTCGTCTTTTTCATCACTTCATCTTAGCTGACCAGCCCGCGAACGTGACAACGCCGTGCGCGAAAAGGTGATGCGCCGCTTCAAGTCGGCGCGCCATCTACAACGATTCACGTCGGTCCATGCTCAGGTGAGCAACTTGTTCATGCACTGCCGCTACAACGCGAACGTGCAACAGAAACGGCAGGCCCGCCAGCAGGCATTCAAGGCATGGGAAATCGTAACGGGGCAATCCGATGGTGGATCGCATTGCCGCATCAACTAGGTGTCCTCATGTTAAGCGCCTTCGCCTGTGCCCTTAGGGCAATACCCGCAGCGCAGACGTCCGTTTCTTATGTGGATTTGTCTTTCGGACAGTTTTCTGTCCATCGTCAACAGCGACCAGGACCCGACCGTCCTGATGGTGCGTGCGCGCCATAAGGGGGACGTCGAAGCCGTGTTCGGCCCGGAAACCCAAGTGACGACCATCCCCGGGCGCGACCATCAATTCCGCGCGTTCCTTCGGCGTGACATCGTCGGCATGGTGATCGCTCAGGCTATCACGCAAATCGCATACTTCAATTTCAAGAATTCCGTGAAGGACCCGTATTTGCACGATGCCTACGCACAGGTGTGGGGCGTCATGGCGGACCTGCAGGAGATTCGCCCATGCGACACCGAGCCACGCCAAGGTTTCCGTAAGCATCCGGTTCGTTGATCGTTGGGTATGCTTAGCGAAATAAATAGCTAACTTTCGGCGGGTTTAGCAGTCCTCCGCACGGGATACTCAACGAGCCTGAGCCAGGCAAAAGCCCTTATCGCAGAGTCTGGCGCACACGGCAACCTGGGTAAATTGCGGGAAACAGAGGGGGGCGCGTTATCTGTGAGACATTCAATGATCGCGCAGTGACGGCCCTGAACAGATCGAAGTATGAGGCGGTTCATATCCTGGAATGCTTTCGGGAGGCGAATCGTACGCTCCGAAGCGAGGCCGAATGTCTACCCGAGACCTGATTGATTGGGCCCGCGCGCTGGAGCGAGCGGAGACTCCGACATCCGCCCTGATTCATGCCGTTGCAGACTCTGCCGCGCGATGTCTTGCAGCGGCCACAGGTGGTCGCGTTGATATCGTTGTGCACGGCGTAGTTGTTATCTCGCGAGCCCCGGAACGCGCTCAAACCAGCCCCCAAAGTGGTGGCCCATGAGCGAACTGGTCAAGAGCATTCGGTTGCGGGCGTTTTGCCTTTCAGCGGACTTCGAGCGCACAGACGGGAAAAATCTCGCGTATGCGAGACGCGTATCGCGTCCGAGGTCGGTGGCACCGACCGGTCACTTTCGGCCGCTTGACATTGCCGTTGGGCTCGCCAAAGCATGAGCCTGCGCTCGGGAGCCACGTGCACGGATAGTCGCCCGCGAGGCAGTCATCAGAACCGTCTTCGCACTTGAAAAGCATTGGATTGGATATACAATACGATTTATGTATATCTATTGGAGATAATGATGCAAGTCGCTAAATGGGGCAACAGCCTCGCCGTCCGGCTGCCCGCGAGCGTCGTCGATGCACTGGGTTTGAAGGAGGGCGACGACATTGAGATCTATGCAGAACAATCCGGCGCGTTCTCGGTCAGCAAAAGGCCGACGGTCGCTGAGCGAATCGAGCGCCTGCGCAAATACCGCGGACGACTGCCTGCCGACTTCAAGTTCGATCGGGAATCGCTCAGCGAAAGGGGAAACGCTGAATGACGGTCGAGGCACCGGCGCGATTTGCCGTCGATAGCAATGTGATTGCCTATCTGTTCTCCGGCGACGCCGCGAAGGCGGACCGGGCCGAGGCGCTAGTGGTGCAGGGGGCTCCGATGCCCGTCATCAGCACGCAGGTAATGAACGAAGTTACGCTCGTCATGAGCCGGAAAATGGGGCTCTCGTGGGCGGAGATCAACGTTCTCCTAGGCGATGTGGAGGAGTTCTGCGAGATCGTGCCACTGACGCTTGAAGTCCACAAGGAAGCACGCCGTATCGCCGAACACTACGGATTCAGGTTCTACGATTCGTGCATCATCGCCTTCGCGTTGCTTGAAGATTGCGAAGTACTCTACAGCGAAGATATGCAACACGGCCAGGTCATCTTCGACCGGCTGACGGTGGTCAATCCGTTCCGGATCACCAGTTGACCGCCGTCTAATTCGTCGTCGGGCGTCGCACGGTTTGTAGCGGCGACGCTTTTGGCTCGCCGCAACGACGAATTCAGATTGTCCGGGTTTCCAATTGGCTAAAGTTTCAGTTCTTTCGTTGGGAGTTTCGCGGGACTGCCCGGCGTCATCGGACCGCCCTGCACTGCCCCCATCAGCGAGCGACGCGCATGGGAGTGATGAGAGACACCGAAGCCTTTACGGATGGCGCTTCCGGCCCTGTCCGCAATAATGTTTGCCGCGATGATGTTATTCAAAGCCATTGCTATTTGCAGATCCATCGAGCTTGTCGGATTGACAACCCATAAAACTGGGACTCCATTTGCGCCTAGCCCGCTTTATATTCATTTGACCCATTCCTGATAAGGCAGAGGATTTTTAGCGAAGCGGAAGCGGCACGCCGGGATGATCGCAGGCACGGCACGAAATCCGCGTCCGCTTCGCTAAAAATTCTTTGAGCGAAACCGATCTGCCGGCGCCAGCAGCTATGGGCATTGAATCAGGGTGGTGACCGCGATGTTGCAGATGGCGGTGCGGGATGGGCCGTGGAAGACGGTCCGCTGCTGCGCGTGAATTATGCGAGAGCGCTCGTGTGATTGTGACGGGCGGTGCGTTGTTGACGGTGGCGCCGCGACGGCCGCGGCGCGGCCAAAGCGCTGCCGCAACCGGGCGACCGGTTGTCCGGGTTGGTGCGCGGAGAGTGAAGGCGCGGGCGTCACGGCGCACCAGCAGGAGGTGCCCGCGGTCGAGCGTGATGCGGGATGAGTTCGATGCATACCATGTGTCCGGGCGCAAACGCTGGACAGTCACGCAGGGACCGACCGGTGAGTCTGGCGTAGCGGTCACGATAGTCGTGGCTAGGCTCATCAGCGGCAGTCGCGCGCGGCGGTATGACCTTGAGCAGGCGTCGGCATTCGGCGAGTCCAGTTTCGCGGCGCCGGTTGCTGAGGAACCCGTAGTGACGGATACGCTGCAGTCCGCGCGGCAGCACGTGAAGCAGGAAGCGGCGGATGAACTCCGGCGCGCCGAGCTGCATCACGCGCTGGGCGGATTCATGGCGGTAGTCTTTCCAGCGGAACGTGACGTGTCCATCGGCCATGTCGATCAGGCGATTGTTCGAGATGGCGACCCGATGCGTGTAACGCCCCAGGTAGTCGAGTACCTGCTGCAGGCCGCCGAACGGTTCCTTTGCGTACACCACCCATTCCGCGCGTCGCGGGCCATCCAGATAACGGGCGAACGCCTTCCCGTGCTGCAGGGACGCGAGGGCGTTGAAGAACCGCAGGCGCCCGGTCTCAAAGGCATGCCTCAATCGCTCGAGGAACAGACGCCGGAACAGGCGTGATAGCACGCACCGGCAGGAAGAAACCAGGACGGCAGGCAATCCAGCATGAGTGGTCCGGAGCGAGACCGCCGCCTGGCACCACGCAGTGCAGGTGTGGATGGTGCAGCAGATTCTGGCCCCAGGTATGGAGGATCGCGATGAAGCCGATGTCAGCGCCGAGGTGTTTGGGATCCGCAGCGATGGCCTGCAGTGTTTCAGCGGTGGCCTGGAACAGGATGTCGTAGACCGCTGCCTTGTTCTGGTAGGCGATCGCCGCGATCTCTTGCGGGACCGTGAACACCACGTGAAAGTACGGTACCGGCAGCAGATCGGCCTGACGGTCGTCGTGCCATTGTGCGCGGGCAAGCGACTGGCACCTGGGACAGTGGCGATTCCGGCAGCTGTTATAGGGGGCTACAGGTGCCCAAGAGTTCAAGAACGATGTCAAGACCGCAGGAAAGAAGAGCGGGCATGCTGTGCGCGATGCCGCGCACGCGGTCGGCCACGGTGCGAAGAAGGCTGGCCATGCCGTTGCCGATGCAACAAGGCACGGCTATCACGCGACGAAAAAGGTCGTGACAGGGCACGGATAGGGTCGCTTCGCGGCAACTGAGGCGGCGACTGCGGATCCAGAGCGCACAGCAGGGCTGCTCGTGTCATGGACGATCGCCGCTCTTGGCTGAGTCGTACCAACTGCGACAGCGCGGTCGTTCTGCCGCCAATCTGTGATGTCCAGACGGTGGCCGGCGCTTTGCCTAACCGTTTTCCCACGCTAACTGCCGTTACCGCAGCCTTGCAGCGAGGGGGAGAATTGTCGCCGGACGACCCGCCGGCCACAACCGCCCGACCGCATCCAGCTTTCGTGGCATTAGGGGTTCAGCTGCTAGGTCACGTGGGGTTGGACGCCCGGCAGTTTGCAATTAAGGCGCCTATTCGGCGCCGGGCGCGCTCGAGCTCATGAGGACGAAGGCGACGACGAGAATGCGGACATCGAGCTGATCGACGGCGCCGGTCACTGGATCCAGCAGGAGCAGCCGGTTCGGCTCGGCGAGCTCCTGCTTGCCTTTACCAGGGAGGTGG
>NZ_AWZT01000086.1 GCF_000472525.1 Paraburkholderia dilworthii | reverse complement strand
AAACGTCGGAGCTGAACGAACGAAGCGCCTTTGCAATCGCGCTCACCTCTGCCGGGACCTTCATTTCATACACTACCTGGCCCTGGCCATCAACGATACAAATCGAGACGGAACGCAGCGACACATCCAGCCCAGTGTAGTAAGTCATCACAGCCTCCTTCGCACAGTTGGTTCTGCGATTTTAGGAGCGTCCGACCACCTTCTTGACCGCCCAATTACCTATGCTCATGGCCGATAGCGCCAGTCCGAGGAGCGTGGCGCCGTGACGACGTTGGAGGTCTCAATGGCAGAATTCCGGCGTTATTGCGAACGAGTACTACCGGCCACTTTCGGTCGTTCCCTAACGTATTCGCAAGGACGTTCGAAGGGCCGCTGCATCACCGAGTCCGGCCATATAGTGCATCGCTCGCGACAGCGAACGCTTGCAGGGCAGAGTTGTGTCGCGCCCACTTGAGCTCTTAAGCAATTTCGCCGCACGCTTAGCGGCTGCAGCCAGTAGAGTCACAATTCACAGAGGGACACGACGACTTAGCATCCTTCGTTGCACGATAATCGACACGCACTTCGAGAATGCTGTCCGCCGACAGGATCGCAACTCGTTGATCTTTACCGACCACGATCGCGGTCGTGCTAAAACGTCGAAGGCCCAGCGCTTCACAGGACTCTATGTCGCCGTTAGCATATTTCATGGATATATAGCGCCCCGACCCCCAGTGACCGTCTTTCATGCTGAGCCCGTCTTCATACCCGGTCTTTCCAACATATGCAAACATGATTGGAACAATGACAAAGGTCGCTAAGCCAAGCTGATTGAGCCGGTAATGACGAAGATTGTGAGGTAGATTTCTTATAAGAACAAAGGAACCATAGCACCATAAAGTTGAGGTATAGACGTCCCCACCCGATAATATCTGCGAGAATGGGAATTAGGCTAAACAGTATCGGCATTAAGAGTGCCGTCAGGAACGGTAGCTTGTTAGACATGCGTCGAGCTGGCAATCCAGATGCGGGAGTGGTGCCTTTGTGATCAGTCAATACAGCAAGCTGCTCTTGCGTAAGTTGCCCAAGCCCAGGTATAAACCACTCGCCAAAATAGACCCTTAAAGTCAACGAAACGATACCCATAAAAAAACCAGCGAGCTTGGCGGGCGGTAACCATAGAATTGCTGTACGAACGTGATCGGAAATGGTCGTCGGAACGTCGCCAAAGGATAAACTTAGGGCGCGGAGAAAGTTATAATCGTAGAAGACGGAAACCGACAAAAGTGTGCCGGTAACGAACGCCGTAGCTTTGGCGTAACTCTCCGCCATCGTTAGAAATCCAACGGAATCTTTCTTGGCACCAGAAGAGTCCCCTAGAGTTTCGCTAGCGCGTTTTCCCATTCGCACGGGCTTTGGTTGATACCTCGCTGCGCCTCCATGGCCACGCTTTCTGCGATCTGTCACGAGAGGACCCTCCCATCAACGCACTTTCGAAGTCTGACGTTTCTCTCGATACGGTGGTTTATATGTTAGAGGCGTTAACAGAATGACTTTTGCAGGTGTCGCCAGCATATGACGCAGCAGGCGATTTTGAGGAAAGCCTCGTGAATGAAAGCGAGGCGCTCGAATCGAATGCGCAGTCGGCGAAAGTTGTGAAGCCACGAAATGGTCCGCTCTACGACCCAACGTGTTTTGCCTAGACCGCTACCATGAGGCTGACCGCGCCGAGCGATTTCGGTTGCAATGCCGGCGGCATGCAGTGGACGTCGATATTTGTCGTGGTCATAGCCCCTGTCGCCCTGAACGACCCGAGGCTTCGATAGTGGTCTGCCACGCTTGCCGCCGATAGGCGGAATAGCCTCGACCAGCGCTTGAAGTTGAGTGACGTCGTTTCGGTTGGCGCCGGTCAGTATCACCGCGAGCGGGATGCCCTGCGCTTCGGTGATGAGGTGGTGCTTCGAACCCGGTCGCGCGCGGTCTGTGGGATTCGGTCCTGTTTGTGACCTGAGCCCACAGCGCGGATTGAAGAGGAATCGACGATGACGCGAGACCAGTCGATTTGGTCCGCTGCGCGCAATCGCGCAAGCAGCACCTGGTGCAACTGCTCCCACACGCCGGCGGCCTGCCAGTCACGCAAACGACGCCAGCAACTCATGCCGCTGCCGCAGCCCATCTCGCGAGGCAGTAGGTCCCAACGCAGGCCCGTCTGTAAGACGAAGAGAATGCCCGTGAGCACCGCGCGATTGTCGAGCGGCTTGCGTCCTGGATAACGGGTTCGCCGTAGCTTGGGAGGGGGCAACAACGGTTCGATGAGTGCCCACAGTTCGTCGTCGAGTATCGGCTTGGCTATGTCCTTTTCGTCGTCGAAACAATGAAAAGGTTAACAGCATTCATCGAGGGTTAACAGCCCCTTCGTTCATTTTGTTAAAGGTTCTTAGTCGCAGATTTGATGAAGGCAACCGTTATGGAACAGCGCGCGTCCATGACGCAGTTGCATCGCAGATGGTGCACGCGCAGCAGATGCTCACGTCCAACAAGTGTAGGACACGCCAGTCTGCGGCGGGAGCGTTCAAGGTTGAATAACCGCATACAAAGTTTAGCGCACGAACAGCTGCCTTAAGATAAGAAAACTTATCTCAATAGCTGCGTTTCGCGGCGTGGTTTTCGCAAACATTGCGACCGTTGGCCCCGGTTGACGCCATGGCGACCGTCAAGCTCGGGCGCAGGTCGAGCGCATCAAGCGGACGCGCGGAGCGTGCTTTATTTTCTGTTTTCTCAAGCGACCCCTACTCGATTTCATCGGACATTCACGGGTTCGCTCGTGCCCGATCAGCCGCCTGCACAGGTGCGTCTGATGACGATCGATAAAGCGAGACACTATGTGTACGCCTTGGACGCCGGCGCGTTAGCGCTCGTTGAGCAAGGCGACTGCATCTTTCAACTTGCGAGTGAGCGGCGCCCGCTCGTTTGATATTTGCAGAAGCCATAAGATCCGTCCCCAACTGGCTGCAAGACGGATTTTCATTTAACCCTGTTTGCTGGCAGCGTTACTGCGCGGAGCTGCTTTGCGATGCGGCCTGGTAACAACCGATACATCCTGCTCCGCTGTCGTGGAAGCGGTTAGCGCCTTATCCAGCGCCTTCTGGTCAAGCCCGAGTTGCATGCGCATTTGACGCAGAAACTGTCTGGCGTTTTCAGCGAGTGGCGTGCCGGGCCTGAAGACGAGAACGCCCGTGAACACTGCTTCAATATCGATCGGCTTGACGACCAGGCCGCGTTCGACGAAATCCAGCGCAACTATCGGATGCGCGATCCCGATTCCTACCCCTGCCAGAGCGAGCTCACAGACCGTATGAGAGTAGGGTGTCTCGATCAGCGGTTTCAACGTGATTCCCAGAGCCGTTAGCTGCGTCTCAAGCCGCAAGCGCGTGCTGTCTTCCGGATTGAGCGCGATAAACGGCGTGTCAACCAACTCGGTCGCCTTGATGGAGGGCCTCGCCGCGAACGGGTGTCGCGCACTCATTACCGCGACACCAGGCATTCTGACAAACGCTGAATGCTCCAGACCAGCCATTGACATCTCATCGGACATGAGGCCGAAATCCACCTGCCCCGCGGACACTTTCTCATGAACCTCCCGGGAGCTCATTACCTGTAGAGAAATCTGCACCTCGCGCGCGGCTGCGTCAAACGCGGCAATGACACGCGGCAGAAAGCCTGTGCCTAGCGCCGGCAGTGACGCGATCGCAAGTCGCCCCAGCCCATACGAGCGAAGACTGCGAATGCGGTGTTCGATCACCTCAAATCCAAGAAAGTACCGGTCGACATCGCGCATCAATGCGATAGCTTCCTGTGTCGGCACGAGCCGGCTGCGCACGCGCTCGAACAGTTTGAAGCCTGCCATCGTTTCCAGACGCCGGATGGCCTGACTGACTGCCGGCTGCGAAATCTCAAGCAGGCCCGCTGCCTTGCTGGTGCTGCCGGCCGTCATAACGGCGCGAAAGACCTCGATATCGCGTATTCCCATATAACACCTGCTTATTGACCTAATTATTTCTGATGTTGAGGCAACGCTGTGTCGAAGTAAACTTCATTTCAACAACTTCGCCTCTCAAGGCTCTTCAAGACAGTGCTATGAAAAACATCAATCAGGATTTTGCCGCTGATCAGCCGTTTCGCAGCCTCTCGCCCGCTGTAATGCGCGCTTCGACCGTGGTGTTCGACTCCCTTGCCGACTTTGCGCGCCGCAAGGAACGTCAGCCAGATGGTTTCAGCTATGGCATCACCGGCACGCCGACCGCTCGGGAACTGGAACGGCGGATCGCCGAACTGGAAGAAGGGGCCCACTGCGTGGTCACGCCGTCGGGTCAGTCGGCGTTGATGACGACCGTGATGGGTTTCGTTCGTGGTGGGGATCACCTGCTGGTGTCGGCAGCATGCTATGGGGCGCTGAGAACGTTCGCACAGAACTGGCTGGCGCGCTTCAACGTTGATGTGGAAGTTTATCCGCCGGCGATCGGTGCGGATATCGAAAGGTATCTCAAGCCGAATACGAAGATGATCTGCATGGAGTCGCCCGGCACGGTGACGATGGAAATGCCTGACATTCCCGCCATTGCCGCAGTAGCAAAGCGCCACGGCGTCCTGACGATGATGGACAACACCTGGGCGAGCCCGCTCGCTTTCCGGCCGCTCAATCACGGTGTCGACTTCAGTGTCGAGGCCGCTACGAAATTGTTTGGCGGTCACTCCGATCTGCTGCTGGGGTCGATCAGCATGAACGATGCGGGCTATTACGCCACACTGCGGGAAACACAAAGTATTCTGGGCCAGCAAACGAGTCCCGACGACTGCTTCCTCGTGCTACGCGGACTGGAAACTTTGCGGGTTCGGTTTGCTGCGCAAAGCCGAACAGCGCTTGAGATTGCGCAGGTGCTCGAACAGCAGCCGCTGGTCGAAAAAGTCCTCTTTCCGGCACTCCCGTCGGATATGGGACACGGCTTGTGGAAGCGGGACTTCACCGGAAACGGATGCCTCTTTTCGTTGATTCTGAGGCCTGCACCAGAGTCTGCGTTCACCGCCTTTTTCGACGCCTTGCAGCACTTTGCCATCGGCGCGAGCTGGGGCGGGGTGCACAGCCTGGCGGCTTACTACCCCGCGCCGTTGCAGGCCGACCGGTTATTCCCGCTGACGGATCAACCCATCATCCGGTTGTCGATCGGACTCGAAGCCCCCGGGGTGCTGCTGCAGGATTTACAGGCTGCGCTTAGCGCCTTCGCGAATGTGGCAAACGGGTCGGACGCGTGAACATCGAACATTCAAACCACCAATTCGAGGGGAGCATGATGAACAGATTCGCAAACGGGGCTCGTCGAGCCCGATTCGCAGGTTGGCTCGTCTTCGGTGTGCTGGCTGGGACGACTGCGCAGGCGCATGCGTCTGATCTGCTTGCGAGCGCGAAATCTGCCGGAGTGCTTCGCGTGGCGAACACGCAGAGCAGTCCGCCGTGGAGCCTGCTCGACAACAGCAACCAGCCTGCTGGCTACGACGTGGAGATGGCGAGAGAGGTTGCGAAGCGGATCGGCGTGGCGGAGGTCGTCTTTGTAGCCGACTCGTTCAAGAACTTCGTCGAGGGACTGAAGTCGGGCAAGTACGATCTTGTGATGAACGACCTGACACCCACGCCCGAACGCGGCAAGCAGGTCGACTTCGGCGTTCCCTACGGCGTGGAAGATTTCCGCATTTTTGTACGGGCGGACAACGCCAACATCAAGGGCCAACCCGATCTGAAAGGCAAGCGTGTCGGCGTCACCACCGGTTCCAGCAACGAGTCATGGGCACGCGCCCATCTTAAGGACTCGGATATCCGAACCTACGACAATGGTGGTCTGGTGTTTAGCGACCTCGGAACTGGTCGGATCGATGCAGTCATCATCTCGCACTTTGGGGGCATGA
Source organism: Paraburkholderia dilworthii (assembly GCF_000472525.1). Classification (GTDB taxonomy): domain Bacteria; phylum Pseudomonadota; class Gammaproteobacteria; order Burkholderiales; family Burkholderiaceae; genus Paraburkholderia; species Paraburkholderia dilworthii. The sequence goes on along the minus strand of NZ_AWZT01000086.1, from coordinate 5,846 downwards.
AGTACGCGAACGTGAATCATCTGCCGGTGAAGGAGGTCGGCGATCCATTGATTTATCAGCTTTCCGCACCGGCACTCGCGAAGAACCAACCGGCGCTTCTCGCAGCAGTGAACAAGGCTATCGACGAGATGATGGCTGACGGCACCATCGATCGCCTCGCGAAGAAATGGGTGGGGCCGAACTACGACATGGTCGGCACGATCGCGAAAGCGAAAGAGCAGAAGGAGTAAGCAATGCTGGAACTGTTCATGCGCTCGCTGCCTTTGCTCAGGAGCGCTGTGTTGATGACCGTTTTTCTGGGGCTGACTTCCTTTGTCCTCGGGTCTACGCTTGGGTTGCTGGTGGCGCTGGCGCGCATTTCCCGGTTTGCGATGTTGCGCACGCTGGCATTCGCCTATGTTTCCGTGTTTCGGGGTACGCCGTTGCTCGTGCAGATCCTTTTGCTGTACTTCGGCCTGCCACGCTACGGCATTGTCCTCGATCCCGTTCCCGCCGCGCTTCTCGCGTTGACGTTGTTCTCCGCCGCGTATCTGAGCGAGAACTTCCGCTCGGGCATTAACGCCGTGGATCGGGGTCAATGGGAAGCGGCAATGTCGCTTGGTATGGGTTACTGGAAAGCGATGTCCCGGGTCATTCTGCCCCAGGGACTGCGCATTTCCGTTCCGCCTGTCGGCAGCCGGATGATCGCGCTGATCAAGGATACTTCACTGGCCTCGACAATCACGGTGGTTGAGTTGACGCGGGTGGCCGATCAGGTTGGCGCGTCCACCTTCCGTTATATGGAGATGTTCCTGATGGTCGGCTTCATCTATTGGGCCATCAACCAGATCCTGACGATCGTGCAGACGATCCTTGAGAACCGTATGTCGAGGCGCTTCCAGTGAATCAACACGTCAACACGATTACCGTACGCGGACTCGTCAAATCATTCGGCGCGAACAAGGTGTTGCAAGGCGTGGACTTCAGCGTCAGGCAGGGGGAAGTCGTCGTCATCATGGGACCGTCAGGTTCAGGCAAAACGACGTTGCTACGTTCGCTGAATTTCCTCGAACTACCGGACGCCGGTGCTATCACGGTGTGCGGCACGCAAGTCGTGCGTGAAGGCGCACCGGAGCTGTCGCGGAAGGATCAGAAGAAGATCAGGGCAATCCGCCAGCGCACTGCGATGGTTTTTCAGTCCTTCAATCTGTTCCCTCATCGGACCGCGCTTGAAAACGTCACCGAGGGGCTGATCAGCGTCAAGCATATCAAGAAGAATGAGGCCGTCGCGCGTGGCATACGACTGCTCGAACGCGTCGGGCTCGCGGCCAAGGCTAACGACTATCCGGCGCGGCTGTCCGGCGGACAGAAACAACGCGTTGCCATCGCGCGCGGACTGGCGATGGAGCCCGAAGTCATTCTGTTCGATGAGCCGACCTCCGCACTCGATCCGGCACTTCGCGAAGACGTACTCGTCGTGATGCGTGAGCTCGCGAGAGAAGGGATGACGATGCTCGTCGTCACCCATGAAGTGCGCTTTGCGCAGGACGTCGCCGACCGTATCGTATTCATGGACGGCGGAGTGGTCGTCGAGGACACGACGCCTGAGGCGTTCTTTGGCGGCACGGGTAGTCCCCGGGTGCGCCAGTTCCTGAATCTCATCGAGCTTTAGCGGCTATTTTCGCGGATGAGCTGGCGTGAGGACCTGGACCAGTTCGTCCGATTCACTGTTCAGCACAGTGGTGAATCAGGGCTATGCCCCAGCTAGGCCCATCCAGATCGCGCGGGCTGGGGCACGCTATACGCTTGGCTCACTGACGCTCGGTTTGTCGTACAGCAACACGCAATACGGGCGCGATACTCTGTCGACGTTCAGCGAGACTGAAAAGTTCAATTCCGGCGCGGTAATGGCCGCGTACCAGTTCACACCGGCCTCCCGCGCTGCGTTCGGCTACAACTATACGAAGTCAGACGGCGCTGCCTCTGCAAGCTATGACCAGTTCAATATCGGTTACGACTACGCCCTGTCAAAGCTTAAGGACCTGTATGCGTTAGCGGGGTATCAGAAGTCCAATGGCTCGACGCTCAACGCCGCCGGACGCGTGATTGTTGCGGCTGCGCTTTGAACGCGAATTTCCGGCGCCATTGTGGGCGCACGACAAGGACGTGGCCCGGCGAGTCGAGGCTGGCGGGAAAGGCGCCGCCCGGTTGGTGCGCTGTTCAGATGCCGGCGATCGCGAAGCGCGACGATATCGGCGCGCAGGCCGAATGCACGGCGAGTCGTGCGCCGAGCAGATCGTCCGGGTGGATGTCCGGCACTGAATTCGTCAACATTGCGGCTTACTACACTCTGCAAACCCGGATGAACAATGGTCAAACCGCAGCGCAGGCACTCGAGTCGATCGCGCGCGCGAGGTCTGATGCGCCAACGCGCGCTGAGGCGCCGGTCATCAGGCGTGTAGCAGAGAAAGTCGAACCAGCGAGTGCCTTGGTGACGCGTTCGGGGGAGGCTATCTACACGTCGACCTGCATTGCGTGTCACGGAAGTGGTGCCGCAGGTGCGCCTAGACTGGGCGATAGGGCTGAATGGGCACCGCGTATCGCGCAAGGCAATGCGGTCCTTCTGCAGCATGCACTGCAAGGTTATAAGGTGATGCCGCCGAGAGGCACCTGTTCGAGCTGCTCGGATGCGGAAATCAAGGCTGCCGTCAAATTCTTTGCAGTGAAATCGAGGTAATCTGCGCGCGGCAGGCGGCCTGCCCGGTCGATGGTGCGCGCGGCATCAGTGCCGCATGCCAGCGTCGCTCGAATTCTGCCGTGGTCGAAACTCCAGGGGGCGCTCTCCAGCGCCTCCTTGGGGCGTCCGCGATGTGCTGCAGCTACCGCACGTACCGCATCCATCGCCACAGTTCCCAGTCGCCTGGCTCGGCCGCAGCCAGCGGCCGAGAGCGCGCACCGGTCGCCCTTCACCGGATTGCAGCAGCGTGGCTGCGACCGCTGCCTGCCACCGGGTGGTCAGCTGGGGAGCGAGTTTGCGGAAAGTGTAGAGCGCACTGAGCGCGACCAACACTGCAACGACCGTGTACTGAACGTCGAGACTCAGGCTCACGTCAACCACCTCGCTATCTGGTAGGTGAGCAACGACGCAGCATAGGCGACAACGAACATGTAGCCAAATGAAATGGCCACATTACGCCATGAGCGCGTTTCGCGACGAATGACCGCCAGCGTCGACATGCACTGTGGTGCAAACGCGAACCACACGAGCAGCGACAGCGCGCTGGCAAGAGAAAAGTTGGCGGCGAGTGCGTGGCCCAGGCCAACGGTATCGGCATCTCCGCCGACTGCGTAAACCGTGGCGAGCGCGGCAACCGCCGTTTCGCGCGCGGCGAAGGCGGGGATCAACGACAGGCTGATCTGCCAGTTGAATCCCAGCGGCGCGAAGATGTACTGCAGGCCGCGGCCGATATAGCCGGCGAATGTGTAGTCGATCGCAGGACCGGTGGCACCCGCAGGTGGTGACGGAAAAGTCGAAATAAACCACATCAGCACGGTCAGCGCCAGGATCACGCCGGTCAGCCGCTTCAGAAAGATGCTGCCACGCTCCCACAACCCGATGCCGATATCTCGCGCTTTAGGCAGGCGGTAGGAGGGCAGTTCCATGAGCAGCGCATGCTCGCCGTGATCGCGGCGCAGGCGCTTGAGCACCCAGCCCACCGCCATTGCGCCGACAATGCCCGCGATGTACAGCGCGAACAGCACGAGCCCCTGCAGATTGAAAACACCGAGGACACGATGGGTCGGAATGAACGCACCGATCAGAAGCGCGTAAACGGGCAGGCGGGCCGAACAGGTCATCAATGGGGCAACGAGTATGGTCGCCAGACGATCGCGCGGATCGTTGATGCTGCGCGTGCCCATGATGCCAGGAATCGCGCAGGCAAAGCTGGACAGGAGCGGGATAAATGAGCGCCCGGTGAGTCCCACTGAAACCATCATGCGATCGAGCAGGAACGCCGCGCGGGGCAGATAGCCCGACTCTTCCAGAATCAGGATGAACAGGAACAGCACGAGAATTTGCGGCAGAAAACCGAGCACGGTGCCCAGACCGCCAAGCAGACCGTCGGTGACAAGACTGCGCAACGGACCGTCGGGTAACCACGCTCCAGCTATCGTGCCAAGCCACGTGAAGCCGTCGCCGATGGCATCGGTCATCGGCTTGCCTACCGAGTAGACCGCCTGAAAGACGAGAAACATGACCAGCGCCAGGATGGCGAGACCAAAGACGGGATGCAATGCCCAGCGGTCGATTGCGTCGTCGCGCGCATCGGTTGCACGCGGCATCGTCACCGTGGCAGAGAGGAGGGTGCGCACCTCTGCGTGCAAGTCGCCATCATGCCGTTGGATATCGGCCGCGGCGGCTCGCGTCATCGAGGTCTGCGCATCGATGAGGTCGATCAACGGCCGTGCGCCGCCGCGCTGGATGGCAATTGTCTGCACGATCCGCACACCAAGCCGGCGTTCGAGTTCGGGAACATCGATCTCTATACCGCGCCGGGCCGCTGCGTCCATCATGTTCAGTGCCAGTACGACTGGACGTCCCAACCGTTTGACCTCGAGCACGAAGCGCAGATGCAAACGCAGATTGGTCGCGTCTGCCACGCACACAATCAGATCCGGAATCGCTTCGCCCGGATATTGGCCCAGTAGCACATCACGGGTGACACGTTCATCAGGGCTCGTCGATTCAAAACTGTACGCACCTGGTAGATCGAGCAACTGGACGTGTCGTCCCGACGGCGCGGTGAAGCGCCCCTCCTTACGCTCGACGGTGACGCCAGCGTAGTTGGCGACTTTCTGTCGACCGCCGGTCAACTGGTTGAAGAGCGCGGTCTTGCCGCAGTTTGGATTGCCGACAAGAGCGACGCGCAAATTGCTGGAACTCATGAACGGTCTGCCTCGCGCACATTGACCCGATTAGCTTCAGCGCGACGCAAGGCGAAGCGGGTCGAGCCGATCTGAATCAGGATCGGGTCCGCACCCCACGGACCCGCGGCCACGACGCGTACCGGCTCGCCAGGCACGAAACCGAGATCGCGTAGACGCTGTGCGATCGCATCGGCATCGTGGACGTCCTGAACGCTCTCGACGAGCGCGGCGGCACCTTTGGGGAGTTCGGACAAGCGCATGTGGCTTACACTTTTGAAATGAGAAACGTTCTCATTATAGGGGTCGCTTGAGAAAACGGAAAATAAAGCACGTTTAGCTGGCGACGCCCTGTCGGAAAGGGTGTGGGCTACGGCGCGGCGAACGCCTCATCCATCTGCCGGGAGCGTTTAGCCTCGTCGCTTAGCAGGTAGATCGAGGTCGTTGCGATAGAGGCGTGGCGCAGGTTGTCTCGCACGGTCGTCAGCTCCGCGCCGCGAGCGAGCGCGTGGGTGGCGTGGGTATGGCGCGTCCAGTGGGGGCTGGCGCGACGCAACTTTTCAGCCAGCACGGGATGATCGGTGCCGATGACATCAGCGGCCAGGCGGAAAAAGCGGTTTTGTCGCGGTAAGGCGATTTGGGCCAATGACAGCGAGATGATGAGGATTGCTTACATCGCCAGCGAGTGGAATTGCCGAGCGGCCGATGGCTCGAGCTTGCCTGCGTCTTTCATCTGCCCCTTGGCGATCATATGCATGAGTTCAATGCCGCTCAACAAGATGCGGGCACAACGAAAATCCTTGAATCCCAACATGGGTCGGGTACGGCGTTTGATCGCCCGATGGTCTTGTTCGACGATATTGTTGAGGTACTTGGCCTGGCGGAACTTGATGGGCGTTTCGCGCTCTGCGTTGATCGCGTGCAGTCCGGCCAGGTTGGCA
>NZ_AWZT01000085.1 GCF_000472525.1 Paraburkholderia dilworthii | reverse complement strand
AGTTCGATGTGACCCACCAGAACCGATTCGTCATCCCAGGCAGGCCGGTCAACGAGCTGTGCCACGTAGTGCACATACACCTTATCGCCCGCCTGCGCCTTTACGCCCGCTGAAGGCACGTCAATGTCCATCAGTTTCGCTTTTCCGCCGCAGAACCGGTTGCCGAGGCCCGACGCCACACCTCTGGACGCCTTCTTTCCGGCGTCCGTCAGCGTGTACCGGGCGCCAGGCAGGCTTTGACTGAAGTCGCGCACCGTCGCAGGCTCCTTCGCCAGCAGTCCCACCTTCACAAGCTGGTCTGCCTGCTGCTGCTCCTAGCGCGAACGTTCGCATACTCGAACGGCGCAGGCCGTGTGCTCCAGACGCAGACTGCGTCCGTGGCATCGAGGTACTGCTGCACAGCCTTCGCATAGTTTTCTTTTGTCGTAGCCGACTTGCTGTCACACGCGCCGAGAGCGATGGTCAGCAGCATGGCGGCACAGACCCCGCGATTTTCGACGGTTTCATTGTGCTGTTTTCCGGTGACGAGTGCACTAACGATGACCTTCCCCAAGGAGTTCCGGTGGCTCGATGCATTAAATGCAGTTTTGGTAATAGCAGTTATCAACACTGGGGAGCGGCAACATCGCGGGTTTGTTTCTGCCCGCAGTCACGTTCCGCACGTGCCCGCCCCATTTTTGCCTTTCGCATCGAATGGAAGCCTGACGCCAGCTGCGGTTGCATGGCGGCGGACCAATAGGGTAGGGTGGCGGCATCGCAAACCTGGAAAAGGAACGAAAGATGAACAAGCAGGAACTGGTGGACGCCGTCGCCGCCGCGACGGGGCACAGCAAGGCGGCCGCCGCGGCCGCGATCGACGCCTTCATCGGCACCGTGACGAAGGCGGTCACGAAAGGGGACGCCGTTCAGCTGGTCGGCTTTGGCTCGTTTTCGACCGGGGCACGCGCGGCGCGCGTGGGACGTAATCCTTCCACCGGCGCCGAGATCCAGATTTCGGCGGCGAAGACCGTCAGGTTCGCCGCGGGCAAGGCGTTCAAGGATGCGGTCAACGCGCGGTGACAAGGTCGGGCGCTGGACCTTCATGCGGGTCTACAGCGCCAACTTAGGCAGGAGAACGAGTCAACGCGAGACGGCCGCTGGCACCTGGATGAAAATGAAGGGTATGAAGGTTGTGGCTTTCATACCCTTCATTTCTGGGACCGAAGCTTTCCAAGAGGCGGGAGCGTGTCGGCTTTCAGGCCAGAGGCAGTAGGCGCGCCGGAAGAGCGTTGCACGCTGGTTCTGCAGATGCCCGTCGCTGTGTTCGAGGGCGGTCAGTTATCGTCCGACCGGGGCGGAAGGTGCTCGTGCGGAGCGGGCTCGGCGGCGTCGGCGTCGGGAACGTGGTCGTCCGAAGAGACGGGCGTCGTGCTGGGTGGCGCTTCGCCCGTCGCGCCCGGCGATGGCCGTGCGGGATCGGGAACGGTATCGGAAGGATCGGTGGACATCTTGGGCTCCTAAGGTAACGGCGGCGTCTTTAGCAATATAGGCGGCGCAGCGGCGCAGCGGCTCAGCGGGAGAAGGCAGCAGAACTGGCCGGCAGTGAAGGGGTGGATAGTTGCAGCTATCCGCCCCTTCATTTCTGGACAACACTGACGGCTTGAAGCGGAAGGGGCGAAAGTTGGAGCTTTCATCCCCTTCGTTTGCGGAGAGCCCAAGCCCAGCGCGATGTCGGGCGTTTAGGGAGATTTGACCAGCGACGCCTCGGGCCACGGCGTTGGTTTGCGGATGCCGCCGCGATTTGCCCTATCATTGCGCCATTGCTCCGGCCAATGACCAGAAAGCGACCAAAACGGGCAAACGAGGGGTTATGGCGACTTTCGAAGCGGTCGGCTTTCTATCCGACGACTTGGACCAGTGGAAACACGCGGCACACGAGGCATACGCCGATGCGTTTCGTTACGCGTACCGTGCGAACGGCATGGCATTGCGGGTTATGAAAGCCATACCGATGCAAGGCATCTCGGAGGAGATGAAGTGGGCCATCGCGGCATTTGCACGAGCGACCGGCGCGTTCCAGTGCTCTGTCCTGATGATTGAGCGCGGTGCGATGCCAGAAGCGCGCGCATTGGCACCCTATGCGCCGAGACCCTCATCGTTGCGAAGGGACTGGTCAACTTGCCCGGCACACTCGAAATCCTACGCGAGAGTGACGCGGAACACAGCATCCGCGCGATTACCAACATCATCGGGTTGAACGCCGCTAATGCCCAGCCAGACGAAGAGTCGCTTGAGCGACTCAGAGGAACCATGGCCGAGCTCAAACTCGCTTTTCCACAGCGCCGGTCACTCAACTATCGAACGCTGGCGCTGAATACGGGCCTGGAGCTGTTCTACGAAATTGCCTACCGATACACGTCAGGAGACGGCGCTCACGCGACGCTCGGTGCTTTGATCCGGCATATCAAGGCGGAGGAGGGCAGCCACGGCTATTTCTTTGGCCCGGACATCGCGGGTATGGCGTCCACGCTGTTGACCGTGAGCGTAGCGATCACCGAGCTTATTGACCTTGCTGTGACTGGTATGGAATGCGGGGAGTTCGCCCCCGAATTGCGCGATTTGAAGCTGCACTGGTTCGCGATACGCGCCGATCTCGAAGCAAAAGCCGCGGAGGAATCGGCCGAGTAGGCCAGTTACGGGACGAAGAACCCTGAGACGGCAGGCGGCAAACCGGTCTGGAGTCTGATTCCCCGTCGCTCCCGGCCGCGCAACCGTTGAAATCAAGACTGAATGGAGACCTGCAGGCGAAAGTGCCGCAGAGACGCCGATATCGCTCAGAGACATCGTCAGGGTATCGCTGTCACTCGAGGATGTCTCCGGTATTGACCGTCTCGTGACGGCCATCCTCAACATGCGCGGGAAAGAGCGAAGAATCGCGCAGCTGTGCAACGAATCACTTTTCAACACAGGTATCGCAGCGCACGAAGCCGGTGCTATAAGCAGCGACTGCGACACGCTCGACAACGGCGTTCCAGCCGTGGAGGCGCATGAACAAAACCGCTATCACGATGGCGCCGTTCATCTGTGCGTCGTACTAAGCGAACTGCTCGGCAGAATTGCCGTTGAGGATTGCGCGTATGCGCGCGAACTGGCAGCGTCGTGGAAGCGTGTTGCGGGGGGACTCGGTCAGCGACTGTGGATCAACGCGCAGCGGAATCCTACGCTGTTCAGCGCAGAGGAAGCCGCCACCGCGATCCTTCAGTTGCCGGGTGGGGCATTCTGGTCCATGCGACGGGAACTAGTCCTGGTCATGCGTGAGAGACTGGGTGACGCCCCGGAACGGCTGGTCGAAGCGATCGTGAGCCGAATCCTGACCGAGTATCCGTCGATTTATCTGGAGTATGAGATTGAAGGCGCGGACTGGCGCCCCCAGGCACGGGATCATCGCGTCTGGTTGCTGCTCTCGGCGATCCGACTGGCCGGCGTGTTACCCGATGCAGGGCATACCCAGCTCGAGGCCATTGCATCGCGGCACCCGTTCATAAAGGGCGATTACAAGGAAAGCGACCTGTTCGGCAGCTTTTCCACGGGTGTGCAGTCGGTTCAGGGAGATCCTGCTCCTTTGATGGGCGCAGACGCCGCAGACCGTCTTCTCATCGCGCGCACGCTCCGCGATGAACGCGATTTCATGGCGCAACTGAGTTGGTCCGCCTACTGTTCGGGGCAACCGGCGGCGGCGTTTGAGGTCCTGCAGGGGGCCGACCTTACGCCGGAAAATGCTGGTTTGTGGTCTGATTTTCTGCAGGCGCTCACGGCGTTGACCGTGGTCAACAACGACCCCACCACTGACAACGAACAACTCGTCGCGAGTTCGTTCGAGCGTCTCGTGACGGCGGATGACGAAGTGCTGGCCTCACTGGTATCGCCGCTAAGCTATCTGCTTCGAACGTATGCGAAGCGGGCAGACGACAATGCCATAAACCGTTGGTGGGACCGGCTCTGGGACATGGCTGAACGGCAGGAGGACCCCATCGATCCAAAGGATATGGAACGGTTCTATGATCGGGTGATCAACCGGCCAGCAGGGCGACTTGCTGAGTTCCTGTTGCTGCTAATTGAACGTAGAAACGCTGCGGCCGGGACAGCGATCAACGATCGCCAGAGGCTGAGAAAAGTGGTTTTGTCGGATACGCCCGCTGGCTCGCTGGGGCGTGGCGCATTCGCCCACAGTGCGGGGTTTATTTTGCATGTCGACTGGCGCCTTGCGCTTGGCGCATTCCGCAAGCGTTTGGGCGAGAGCAGCGAGGAAGGAGTCAGGCTTCGCACGGTGCTGATCGCCGGCACGCAACTGAGTTTCTCCGCCACACGGGCATTCAAGGGTGCGCTCTTCATGGCAGCCTGTGAGACCGCTGCCAGGACCGAACACGGTGCAGCCTTCGCCGCCTCGAAGTTTCTCCATCCACTGTTTAGCTGGAGAATCAGCCCGAGTACCGGGAAGGCACCACTTTCGCTGGATGAAGTGAGACGACTATTAACGAAAGTGCCGCAGAGCGTGCTCATGGGCGCCGCGCAGTGCTTCAGGCAGTACATACGGCAGATCGGTAACTCGCCCGGGCTAGCTTGGCTACACTTTGCGGAACCACTGTTCGAAGCTGTCTGGCCATATGAAGCGCGATTCAAACGGGCAGCTGTGTCACGGGAACTCGCCGCGCTTTGCGCAACGGCCGGAACGGCGTTCGACGAGGCGTTCTCAGTATTGCGTCATTTTTTGACGCCGATTGATGGAGGTTGGTACGGGGTATCGCTGCTCGAGGAGTCGGGGGCTGTCAGTGCGAATCCGGAAACCTCATTGCATTTTCTTTGGCTCTTATCCGGCCCGGGATCATCCGGCCGCTCGGCAGAACTCGCGAACGTGCTGGACAAGATCATCGAAGCGGCACCCGACCTAGAAGTGGACAGACGCCTGCAATGGCTGGAGCAGAACCGCGTGATTCGATTGACGTAGGGGTTCAGAATCGCCACTAGCCGTAGCGCCACTATGAGCACTGGCTAGCAGCAATTCTGAACAGCAACGGCATGAATCTCAGGAAGGTGTCTTCAACGCAGCCAACTTGCCTGGTCCCGCGGAAGTCGGCCATCGGGGTCGTTGACCTCGATCGAATTGCCATCTCCGAGGCGGTCAGTAAACACCACGACGTTTGTACCGCGCTCGTCGGTCTGGCTGGGAAACACAATGCCGGTAAAGCCCTGCTCTCGAACCATGTCGCTGAGAACCCAGGTCGGGGGCTCGATGTGCAGCTCGAATTTCAGGTGCCGCCAATCCTCGCGCCAGTCGTGCCAAAGTTCGTCCCAAAGAGGACCGTGGTGGAGTTGCCGCAGGTCGACCAGATTACCCAAGGCGACGGTGTAGGAGCACACCGTGCAGGGTGGCAGGAAGGGCGAGGTCTGCTGGTACTCGCGCAGCGCCGTGAGTTCTTCCAGCGACAAATACAGTGCTTCGACACCTTCACGGTTGAAGCGCCCGCCTTTGGCTGCGGCGCCTGCTCCACTGGCAGGCCGGCTGGCCCAGCGGGGTGTATGTGCGCGGTAAAGCACGGTGCCCGCCGGCAAGTGCGTCACGATCATCCAATAAATCCTGCGCTAATCGACTCCAGATAGTCGATCGCATCCTCAGTCCGCCCGTCCTGGAGCAGTTGCAGGATAGTCTTATGGCGAAATAAGGGGATGGGTTGGTTCTTGACCAGAAACAGCGCTCGCTCGAAGTCCGGCTGTACCGCCGCAGCTGCCGACAGCACGCGCACGAGGTCGCGCAAGGTGGACTGGAGTCTCGGCGACTCAGGATGGGTGCGCAGCGTGTTGCGATGAACACCCGCCAAGGTTGCCAGGTCTTGCTGTTGCAAGCCCAAGACGTTGGCGAGGTTGGCGGCGGATAGACGGGAAGTTCCCGCTTCCCGCGCGGACTCAAGGACGTCGGCAAAGGCAATGGCGCTCATGGGTCGCTCCAAGTCGCGAACTGTACAGGCACATTATACGCACAGTCGGTGCATAGCTCAACGCCCCACAGTGCGCCTACCGGTGCAATCCCTCCGCAACGATCGTTGCGAAAAGACGGAGCGAGCGGCAAAAAGCCACATTGCGACCTCCATAGCGAAAGGCGGGCCGCACTCGCACTTAGCCACTATGTGCGTTCAGAAGTGCCGGTCACGAATAAAGCAAGGCAAGGTGCCGGGTGGTCGGCACCTCAGCGCTCCGAAGAACGAACGCGGTGCGATCACATCAACAGAAACAACGTGCGTTGCCTGAATCACCCTTCATGACGTTGAAAATCCGCAGCTGCCGATCGCACGCGCGGCCGCAACGCGTTGACAAAGGCGTTCGTCCGCTCAGCCAACCACCCATACATCTGTTCGCGGATTTCAGGTGCATCGACGTTGGCGAACCTCCGGCGGTCGCAAACCGACATCCTCCCATCGGCCGGCCTCTGGAAAATCTCGGCCGTGCCGCCAAGATCCGCCTTAACATCCGGCCATTCTTCGACAATTGCACGCATCGCGTAGTCGCCGCCAGTGCTTCTGTTAGACGATAATTCGACCCCAACCTCATTGAGTTGCTGGTTCCGGTAGACGTTTAACCACGCGTTGGGATGCAGCATGAAGTTTAGGTAGCCCTGTTTCGGCGGCTTGGGGATCGCCTGCTCGGGATCATCCAGCTTGAGCGTCTGCAGGAACCCGCTCCAGAACTGCTGCTGTGCGTTCATGCGGTCGAGGCGCCCTGGGTCGATTCTGGCGACACCTCCCTCTTCTTCGTCAGGCGCAAGACCGAAGCCGTCAGGGAGAGCCACCACCGTTCGCGTCAAAACTGTCGTTCGCGCGAGGACGCGCGGCACGACAAGACGGCCTCCGTCCGGCGTCAAAAACATCCGCATTTCGACTAGCCCCAGCGTGAAATGCAGGCCCGCATGCGCCTGCAGGTATTCGCTGATCGCCTCAACGCCCTCGCGAATGCCGTCTCCGACAATCAGGAGCAGAAAGCGGCCGCGCCGAAGATTAGCCGTCAAGGCATCGTTAAACTGAATTTCATCGATGGTCGGAGCGAACGCACGCACCTTCTTGAGAATCGGATCGCCATCGACTTTCAGGCGCTGCCGTACTTCGCGCTGTAGATCGGACGAGGACCAGCGCGTTAGCTCCTTTGCATAGTCAAGAATTTGACCAACGACTTCGCGCCGGGCCTCGGGATTGCGCCACAGCTTGCACTCGACGATCACGGGCAAACCGGATGCCGTCACCATGAGATTGTCGATCCGACCGGCAGTTGTCTCGAGTTCGGTACAGATGGCGATCGGATCATCGAAAATCGCATCGATCTCTGCAATCGGCAGACAGGACGGGTGGGCGTGGATGAGTCGTTGTAAATCGGCCTCACTGTAATCACCTTCACGATCGCCCGCCACGAGTGGCCGTAAGGGTGTCGGCACCGATTCTGCCGATAGGAGGAGCGGTGAGAAGGAGTTTCGCGACATAGGTGTCAATTGTGTGGGGACGGGTCGATCTTTAAGCGCAGCGCGATGCGCCAATCGGAACCATCGGCGAGCTGGGCGAATAACGCAGCCTCATTCCGAGTTCCAGCAGCGCTTAGCTGCGAACGGCCGACACCACTGCCGCCGCAGCCGGCTCAACGGCGCGAATTGCAGCTTCAGCCTCGGCGATCCATTGTGAGTATTTTGGATAAGCGCGGTCATCTTGTTTTACTATCCGTGGCGTTTGACGTCGCCGGCCAATCTCATTTGCTTACAAAGCGCGCGATCCGAACGTTTGTCAGCGCGGCGCTTGGCGCATCTGCACATCCGTACTTCGCAACATAGAGTCTGGACTCCCTCACTTGATGAACGAGGTTGTCGTTCATGTAAGACGTCACCGTTACAGACTCAACATCACCCGGAGCGATATTTACTTCCTGAGACAAGGCACTCTTGATCTCGAATCCATCTTTATCATAAAGGCGAAGACAGGCCCAACCCGCCAGGCGGCCGCTGCCCGTGTTTTGGACTTTTGCGACGACCATGACTTTCGGCCCCATAACTGGTTCGCTGTCAAACCGATAGCTCGGGACAGAAAGTGTCTGCGTGTGGGCGCTGACGCTAAACAAAAAAAAGCCGATTCCTAGAGCACGTCGCATCATTCAATTCTCGGCTACATGACATATCTGTTCACCGCTTTCCAATACTTTTGACAGGCGTCGAGTCAGATCGGCCTAGTCGTCCTTAACGACTCGCGCATCACCTTTCGAACCGCCCGAACATCCTTTTTCGACACTCGTAGTTCCGAAAATTCGGTCCTACTCTGGTCCCGGAGATAAAGATGCTTTGCGCCTTCCCTGAACACGCCGTGCATAGCCTGCCGTCTGTCGATCGGCTCAACGCGCGTTGACGGCTTTCTCACCCCGTAGAGCTGGCCGTCTTGTGCATAGTAGGCCGCCATGTAGCCCAGGATGCCGTCCGGCGAACTGTCGATGCCCAAACGTTCTGCTGCGTCCGCCCAAATCGAATTGTGAACGCGGGCCTCTTCGTACGCGATTCGGGCCGCGTCGGGTAACGCCACTTTCCGCCCCAACGCTAAGTTTCTGAGCGCACTCCATGTCCATCTATAACCCTTGGGATACAGCCACCAAGTCACCAGAGCGTAGCCGAGCAATAGAACCGCAGCAATCAAACTCGTCCATGCTACGGGCCGACTGTGCCAGTCGCTGAGAGCCTGAGCCAATGGCAACAGAAAAAAAATCACAGACCAGAACGCCGGATTCGTCAACATTCGCGCCTCTCACCCCGTAGATGCAATGTGTTCATTTCCGTTTACCGTTGTATCAAGCACTGCCTGCCGCTCGCCGATCGTCGCCGAGATACCGGGCCGCCCAAACCGAAAAGCCGATCAGCGCAAGGAGCGGTCCGAATGTCTTTAGCTCCAACCACGCACGGAATGGCACCACGTGGGCCACAGCGATATTCACGAGCGCGAGAACGACGTAGAGACCACCAAGACAACCGTGAAGTCGTCGCCAAAACGATCCCGGCTTGTCCAGCAGGCCTCCCCAAATAAGATAAAGCAGGCCATTGCCGCCGCGGAGCAAGCCGCCAAGTAGAAGCACCGCAAACCAGCCGAAGGCGATAGTTGGATGCCAGAGCATCCATTGGGGTCCATACAAGAGCGGCTTTAGCGGCGATAACAAGCACAAAGCCATCAATGCCAGAGACGCAATAAGTTCACCAAGAAACACGCGCCAAAATATTCCCCACACCATTTTCAACCCCGACTTGTAGTGGCAATTTTTCTAGTGAACGCGCGCGGGATACACGAAATCCGCTGCCGGCGTGAATTCGTACCGGGTCGGGTCGCCTTCGAACACAACATGACCCTCGATGGTGTTCTCACGGAGCGCTCGCACGCTGCGGTGCGCACTCGCGACGGCGAATTTGGCAAGGACGCCAGGCTCGACGGACTTCCTGCCTGTCGAGACTCCATCGCCCTCGATCAGGAGAACCGTTTCACTCGCGGAGTCGAGCTTTCGCCGGAGGGCTTCCTCATCGCAGTTTTCCGATGGTCTACGTTCCGCCGCGCGTACATCGTTGAGAGCCTGTCTCGCCCCTTCGAATTTGTCGACACCTTGTCCAGTGCCGTCGTTTCGGTAGAGAGCAATTCGAACCACGTTGAGCGTGAGAATAATGGTGGTGGTGTCCCATCCTTCGTTCACCAACGTATCGCCCAATGCGCAAAGCTCATCCTCAGGCTCTTGAAGGGCACCGCGCAGCATTTCGATATCGGTCGATCCCTGCATAGTGTTTTCCTGTCCGGTTATCCACAGAATCTGTTGATAGACCTGTGCATAACGTTTTCCGAGTTTTCTTAGTGCGCCTCAAGCGCGTAATACCACAGCTTCATCAGGTGCTCATCGGCCGAACCGGCGCGTTGCCTGTAAAGATTTAGCCTTCAAGACGCTTGAGGAAGCCGAGCAGGACTTTACGGAGATCGCCCTTCGAGACCACAATGGTGTCATCGGTGAAGTCCTGCGTTAGACGGTTCCGTTCCGCCACGCGAAGCACGTAGCGTTCGAGAATCCAAAGCGCGGCCTGCACTGAGATCTGTGCCCACCATTGCGTGCGTTTGGGCTTGCGACCATTCGCCATGTCGTGGCTGAATTGATAGCGACCATGAGCGAGCCTGCGGATACCTTCGGGCGCCCCGCTCGTATGCGACAGCTGCTCCGAACCCCCCTTATATCGTCAGCATGCTCCGCGCCCTTGAGTTAGTCAGGCGTGCACCGGATTTCAATTTATTGGATTGATATTACCATTCGCACGCGCCACCTCCACCATTTTCAGCAGTCGAACGGCCGTGTCGGGTGACACATAAAGTGAAAACTGTGCCAGGCAAGTGAAAAACTGCTGACACGGTTAGTGAAAAAAACCGGGCGACGGCCCCTACCCGACGGGACGCTGACGTCGGCGACTGTCGCTGATCGACCCACAGCGGTCTGTGGCGGCGCTCGAAAGCGGCCGCTCACACTCGCGTACAGCTTTATGAATGGGTAAATTATCGGGTCGCACTAATATTTGCCGAAATGACCTCAGCCCTCTATAGCAACACGCCCTATCGCACCGTTTCGCTGGAAACCGACCGCTTGATTCTGACTCCGCCCACCATCGATGACTTCGATGAAATGCATTCGATGTGGTCAGACAGGGAGGTCACCGCCCAAGTTATAGACTCGCCACTCACGGAGGAAGAGGTTTGGGCGCGCTTACACCGGATAGTGGGCCACTGGGCGCTTCTGGGATTCGGTCATTGGATTGTCAGGGAAAGGAGTGGCAGGAAATTCGCAGGCGAACTTGGATTCTTTCGTTTCAAACGAACACTGACTCCGGACTTCGACAAGGCACACGAAATCGGTTGGATGTTTGCAAAAAACTCGCAGGGACTGCGTTACGCTACTGAAGCGGCGACAGCGGCCCTAAAGTGGCTGGAGGCAGATTCTCACTGCAAAGAAACCGTGTGCATCATTGCTCCCGATAACCTCGCATCGCTAGCCCTGGCGAAAAAACTCTCGTATCAAATTAAAGATGAGCTCACGTATCGAGGCAAGCCGATGCTAATTTTGCGTCGAGAGGTGGCACCGAATCTGTGAACGGCGGCGCATGTTGAGCGGGATTGAAGAGGCCGCGTGCAAACGGAGACCAACAGCCGTCATCGATCGTCAACGATGTAGCCGAGCGCGTTGAATGTCCCAATTTGGCCGATCAGCGTCCCGCGACCGAGCGCGACGCTCATCTTGTCTGCGCGCGCGATGCAAAAGGCACGAGCCGACCCACAAGCGACAAAGGCAAATCCCGAAAGCAGCCGCACAAACGTTGCACTGCCACGCGTTCGATGCATGCCGTTGTCCGTTTGCAGCTCACATGCTTTAATGGGGTCATCTACTTCCCACGCCCCGCCCCGTCATGCCGCTATTTGAACCGATAACGCTGAATACCCCGCGCCTCATTCTGCGGCCGCTTCGTGATGAAGACGCGCAAGCGCTATTCGCAATGTGGTCCGACGCAGATGCGATGCGCTTCTCGTTTCCGGCGATGACCCGCTTAGATCAGGCAGCGGACCGCATCACGCGTCTATTAAAAAAATCAGCTGACGGCGAGGACNTCGTTTGCGCGGTCGAATTGCAGACAACCAGCGAATTGCTCGGCACTTGCATGCTCTTTCATGCGGACGAGCAATGTCAACGCGCGGAAATAGGCTTTAGTCTGCAACGCGTGCATTGGAG
>NZ_AWZT01000084.1 GCF_000472525.1 Paraburkholderia dilworthii | reverse complement strand
AAGACCAATCCTGACATGCAAAAGGGATCGTTTGGCCTATGCCGGACCACAACCGTTCCAGCACCATGCCAAAGCGTTTGCGCAATCTGGCATCCTGAAACCTGCTCGCCTCGATCTCCTTCTCGAACCAGGCTCGCTCGTCTGCCCGCTCTTCTTCAGCCATCTCGCTCGCGCAATGACTATAACGCGTGCCAGGTTACCAGGTTTCGTGGCTGAAATGTGGGTAATCACAAGATCAGCAACACGCTTACCTTTGACCTGTCTGAGCCACCTGGCAAGTTCGTGAAGATCGGCGGTGAAACTACGGAAGGAACGCACTGACTCATCGCCGCATTCCGGTCCGACCGCGACAACATGAAACTGCGCGCCAATGTCGATGCCTGCGGCGTGCGGATTGACAACGGACATGTCGGTGTGGCGATCGACGGTTCGCTTCGATTTGGGGTGTGCCATGTCTGGCCCTCCAGATTAATGGAAGTGCCAAAGGGCGGGGCCGCGGTATCTATCACTTTCCTGAACGGAATCACCTCGCGGTGTCACCAATGCCGGGGCCGCATCAGTTCCCTTGACCGTCTTTTTTTGACGCGACACGTCACCAATAAGCGGACGGCCGCTCCCTTTAGCGTGGCCAGTCTAGCCCTAGCCCGGAGTTTCTGCCCCTTGGGAAGGGCACAGCCCTTTTGATGTTTTTTAGCAGCGCGTTGCCCTCTCGCAATTGCCGGTTCTCTGCTTCAAGTTGCCGGATGCGCTGCTGTTCAGCAGTTAGCGGCTTGCCGTCGCCGGGGCCGCCTACACGTTCCGCATCGGAAGCTGGCGTGGAATTGTCGGCGCCTTCTTGTCATCTGTTGTTTTTCCTCGTCGATTCAGGATTGTCCTCCTATCCACCTGTCCGAGGAAATTAGATCACTATAGGGAAACTCAAGCTGCCGAAACCGATCGAGCAAGCTAATCGATCGAACGGCGATTCAAGTACGCCAAAAACGGACAAGGCAGGACTGTTTAGGTTATAGAGTCGGCGCAACACTGGATAGCCATTGGGAGCTTGGAATACCTGCTGGGCTTCCTGCGAGGCAGGCGCCGCATCGATGATAAGCGACATATCCTTGACATCAACGTTATGTCGCCGCAGAGCATCGATGATAAAGCGCTCACTAAACTCGTCGACGACCTTATCCGATATGTCGGCGGGAAGAAATGACGAGTCGTACATGATCGGCACGTCGTCGGCGTAGATCACCCTGCGAACGCAAAGCAGCGCTTTATTCGGCGGATTAAAGATGCTTAGCGTCACGTCCCTGATCCTCTCCTTTGATATTGAAATTAGCTCTATCTTCGTCTGAAAGCCAAGCCACCGTGCATTGTCCAGAGATGACATGCAAACATCCAATTCCCGGATAAAGCGGAACCGATGTTTCACAAATGTCCCTTTCCCGGGTATGGATGTCAGTAGACCGGCACATTGGAGATCGCGTAAGGCTCGCTTGATCGTGACGGAACTCACGCCGAACTCCTCGACAAGTTGCGTAGTCGACATGATCGCGTCACCCGGTCTATATAATCCTGTAGCGATGCGTCTCGATATCTCAGCGTGTACTATCTCGTGAAGATTCGCGCCACTAGTTGACAATGCACTTTTAATCATCGGTATCGGCGTATCTTAGAGGGTGTGAGGAACTTTGAATCGGACTTGGTATCGTGGCGGGATGAAGAAACGCTTTCCGTACCCACGGATGCATCGGATGAGAGTGGTACTTCGCCGCACTGTACCTGACGTTGGTGAAAAAGACGCACCGCAGCGCCGCTATGAACTGCGCGAGATGTTCAACGCGCCGCGCTGGACTGTACGCGCGGGTGCACCGTGACGTTTGTTGCCCAATCACTTTCCACCACGGGAGCGGGTCTATCAGCAGACGCAACGCTGGAGTGAGGCCAGCTGTATCGAGGCCATGGTGAATGATTTGCGTTCGGTCATCCTGATCGGGCAGAAGCGCCGTGGCAGGCCGAGAGCGCGGTAATTTTCGGCGGCCAGACCTTGCAGTCGACCTACGCGAGTGGCCCTCGCGTCGGTTACGACGGCTACAAGTGCAAACGCGGCAGCATAGTCCACATGGCGGTTGATACCTTTGGCGCGGTTGCTTGCTACTGCTTAATCAACTGTCTCACGTGACTCCGTCGCTACCGATCGGACCTGTTGACCCGTCGCATCCGACCGCTTGTCCGACGTACACAGATAGAGTGCAGTTCCGATGATTACGACGAATCCAACCGCGGTTTTTGCAGAAATCGCCTCCCCCCAGATCAAATACTCGAAAACGATTGCCCATACGACGCCGAAGTAGCCGAGGGGGGCCAGAAGCGACGCTGCAGCGTTTGCAAGCGCGACGGTAACCAACAATTGCCCTACGCCGCCAGTCAGTCCTATCAGCGCCATGTATCCAAAATCCTTCGCGTTGGGCATGACCCAAGCGACAAAAAGAGACATTCCGCTAAGAATTGTCGAAATCATCATCGAATAGAAAACGATTGTTGCCGCGCTTTCGGTTCTGGAAAGTTTCTTGACCTGAATGATCGAAGCCGCGCCAAATATAGAACTAAGCAGGACTAGACTCACTGCAGAGATCGATCCTTCAATTCCGCTAAGAGGCAATGAGACCATGAATACTCCGAAAAACCCAGCTATCGAAGCTAATGCTGTCGATAGTCGAAAACGCTCTGACAAGAAAACGACGGCAAGCAAGTAGATGAAGATCACTTCGGTGTACTGCAACGCCACAGCGGTTGACAGCGGCAGACGAGCTAATCCAGCAAAGTAAAATACTCGGGCAATCAATGCGGTAATCGCCCTAAGAAAAAAACCAAAAAAGCGACGCAGCGTCAATTTGTTTTCGCGAACGCCGAGACGTCCAAGCATGTACGCAGCTGGCAGCAATCCAAACAGCATCCGGAAGAAAGTCATTTCATTCGATGGGTACCGGCTCGATATTAGCCGTGCAATGGCATCACCCACCGCAAAAAGAAACGTGCCGCAGGACATGAATACAATTGCGCGTAAAGGCACTTTCAAAAAACCATTAACTTTCATCAGCATGTCAACAAGCTCTCCTAGATTCTTCAATGGGGTGCAGATTCTCGCAGTTCCTTCGATTTTCTGGATGTTCCGTCCTTAATGCACCGGCCGAAGCGCCGATGATCACGCGTCGCGCGAGTCGTCGTATTGCCAACTCTCATTGGTATCCAGACGGCCGCATCGTGCGGATATGCTCCTCCACCGGTACGTGTGCTGGCTGCGCCGATCTGCGGTCCATCCTTCCGCGCAGCGGAAGAGACTCAGTCGAGGAGCCAATGTTGTGGCCCCATCTAGCGGGCCGTTGGATATCCCCCGCTAATGCGCTCAGATTCCTTAAGACAGCTGCTCGGTTCCAACTTCCGAAACGCGGAATACGTTTCAGGGCATTCGGCGTCGGGATCACGGCATTGCCGCCGCTGTATGAACTTTCTCCGGGGCGCGAAGTGCATCAGCTTCGCCAAGCATTGTCGCGGGCGATTCAGCTAGCTTTACTTCCTTGTCGGTCTTGCGCTCGTTGCAGACGACCCCGCCCTGGCGCTCGCCACCACGGTTCGCGTACTTTTGAATACCCTTCGAGATGTTGTTCACTGCGCACATGGCTATCGCCTCGCCCGACGTCACGATGCAGATTTTGTGGCCCTTGTTCTCGCGAATCGGGATCGGGAAGTCACCGCAAACCACGTCGCCGAGCACCTCGCATGACACGTCGTCGATACCGTGATACGCGCCGTTCGCATGCAGTATCAGGCGTGTCGAGTCAGCCGTGGGATCCCCCCCTACGATCCGGATTTCTTGCCCGATGACGTTCAGCGCCGCGAGCGTATTCTGCGGCGTGGTGGACGTGCCGATACCGCCTTTCCCGTAGGAGGCGATTTGCCGAAGTTGAGCCATTGTCGTACTCCATTGAGATAGAGATTGAAATCACGGTTGCGGATCAGGGCTGAAAAGCCGCGACCATGTCCTCAGTTTGCGTTGTCCGTATGGTCTTCTTTTGTCGAGTCCGTCATCGGCCGGTTAATGTCTGCGCGGCAACATCCCGTGCAGTTTTCGTGCCATGTGCGCACGAATCGTTGAGACGCTTGCTAAACCCGGCTTTGACCGATTTTCGAAATTGCGTTCTCCTACGCTGTCGACGTCGTCTTCTGGACAAACCGTGCGCGTTTTGTCGCAAACGACACTCGCAGTATCGAGTCCCCTTCCCGCTCTAGCCTGCCTAGCGGCACTAGGCCGGTCGTGGCGTTGGTACGGACGTTGCGGACACCTAATGACGCGGACGACCGAACCAGCGGCCAGATTTTTGGGCGCCCCAAAATGTTATAAGATCGGAATGTCAATTATCTATGCACCAGACGCCATTAACTGGACGAAACCGCGTTGCCCGCCTGCAGCACAGGGCGGCCCTCCTCAACGCGGCCTTCGCCGGGCACACGAACCCGCTTTATCGGATCGGCATTCGCGGCGAGGTCGCAACTGTCGATGTTGCTCGAAGGCATCGATTGGCGGCAACCACGTCGAAGGGAGGTGCTATCGGTGTTGTGAACGCTTTGGCGCGCGCGTAAACTCCGCGCATGACGGATGCTGCCCCCCAGCTTCCTGATGACGTTGATGCGCTCAAGGCCTTGCTGATCGAGGCCCGTGCCCAGCTTGCCGAGCGTGATATCGCGATGGATCAGATCAACGCCCAGATCGACAAATTGAAACGGATGCAGTTTGGCCGCAAGTCCGAGCAACTGGACCGGCAGATCGAGCGGCTTGAGACCGATCTGGAGGATCTGACCGGCGGACGTGGCGTCGCCGATGTTCGCAAGCCCGCGCGTGGGGCACGAGGGCGTCCATCGGTGCAACGGCCCCGAAGGAAGCATTGCCGCCGCGTCTGCCGCGCGAAGAGCCTGCGCTTGATCCCCGTTCAAGCTGCCCGGACTGCGACAGCCCCATGCAGCCACTTGGCGAGGACGTGTCTGAGCAACTCGCCCTCGTCACTGCTGCGGTCAAGGTGATTCGCACGATCCGGCGCAAGGCAGCCTGCCCCTGCTGCCATCACTTCTCACAGCCACCGATGCCCGGCCTGCCGATTGAGCGCAGCATCACCCATCCGAGCCCGCTGGCTGACGTCCTCGTTTCGAAGTTGGCGGATCATCAGCGGCTGTACCGGCAATCGGCCAGTGCCGCGCGCGATGGGTAAGCGACTCGGCTGGGCCAGTTCCTCATTCGCGCGCGCGTGAGGCATGATGGTGCTGTCGTGGTGGCATTCGTATAGATCACGGGGGATCGTCTCCATGATCGATCGTGGACACGATCCACGCAAATCTATCCAGATCTACCCGGTCAAGGGTGTAGGCGGAGTGGCCGGCTTCAGTTTGTCGGCCACGTTCCAGGGCAGCAATTCGTCGATGCGTGAGATCTTGTGATCAGCGATATGGGTCAGGACGTGTTCGAGATAGGCGCGCGGGTTGATCGCGTTGAGCTTTGCCGACCCGATCAAGCTATACATCGCGGCGGCTCGCTCGCCCCCGCTGTCGGACCCGACGAACAGATAGTTTTTGCGGCCGAGCGCGACACAGCGCAGCGCGTTCTCGGCAAGCACGTTGCTGATCTCGACTCGACCGTCCTCGCAGTAGAACACGAGCGCCGCCCAGTGGTTCAGCGAGTAGTTGATTGCTTTTGCGAGCGCGGACTTCGTCGATAGCGTCGCGAGTTTCGCCCTGATCGTCGCTTCGAGCTTCGCGAGCAACGGCTTGCTCTTTTCCTGCCTGAAGCGCAGACGCTCGTCAGGCGCCTTGCCGCGGATGTCGGCTTCGATGCTGTAGAGCTCTCCGATCATCTCGAGCAGTTGCCGGGTATCTGGAGTCGGTGTGCGCGCGTGAACATCGTAGATGTACCTCCTCGCGTGATCCCAGCATGCCGCTTCGTGGATCTCGCCGCTCGCATACAGTCGATCGAAACCGGCGTAAGCATCGGCCTGCAGGGTGCCGCGGAATGCGGCGAGCCGGGTCTGAGGATGGACGCCTTTGCGATTCGAGGAGAAGTCGAACCATACCGCAGCCGGCTCAGCCGAGCCCGAGCGGTGATCGTCACGCACATAGACCCAGAAGCGACCGGTCACCGTCTTTCCGTTGCCTGGCGCGAGCACCGCAACCGGTGTGTCGTCGACGTGTACCTTGCCGGGGACCAGCACGTAGCGCTGGATTGCTTCAACAAGCGGCCCGCAGAGCTCGGCGATCTGCCCGATCCAGCGGCCCATGCTGGCGCGATCCAGCGTCACGCCGTCGCGTGCCGCAATCTCCGATTGACGGTACAGCGGTTGGTGATCGGCGAACTTCGATACCGCGATGTCGGCCAGCAGGCTCGGATGCGCGATGCTGTGCTCGATGGGCCGGCTGGGCATCGCGGGCTGTTCGATGTGGCCGCAGTCAGGACAGCACAGCTTGTGACGGATCGTGCGGATTACTTTGAACGCAGCCGCTACGCGCGCGAGTTGCTCGGAAACATCCTCGCCGAGTCGCTGCATCGTTGTCGCACACCTGGGGCAAGCCGGATTCGGTGTAAGTTCGATTTCATCGCGTGGCAAGTGCTGCGGCAGCGGCTCTCGCGTGGGCGCTCGACCGGGCGGCGCCGTCGACGTCTTGTCTCGGTGCCCTCGCGTCTCGGCAGCGCCCTGACCGGCCGTCAGGTCTTCCAGCTGCGCCTCGAGTTTATCGATCTGCCGGGCCAGTTTCTCGGACTTGCTCCCGAAGTACATCCGCCTGAGCTTGTCGATCTGCGCCTTCAGGCGTTCGATTTCGTCGTCCCGTGCGGCGATCTCCCGCACCATGTTCTCGATCGACGCCTGCTGCTCGAGCACCAGAGCCTGGAGCTCCGCGACGGTGGTGGGAAGCGGCGCAGATTGGGACATGCGTCGCAGTTTACGAGCCTTCGATGTGGTTTACAACATCGACAGAGCAGCGGTGCGTTGCGGGTGTCGCCAGTCGATGCCTTCGAGGAGCATCGATAGCTGTGCGCTCGTCAGATGGATCTTTCCACCGTCGGCCTGGGGCCAGATAAACCGGCCTCGCTCCAATCGTTTTGCGAGCAACCAGAGCCCATCGTCGGTCGCCCAAAGCAGCTTCACGAGATCGCCACGGCGGCCGCGGAAGATGAATACGTTGCCACCCAGCGGATTCTCTTCGAGCGCTGTCTGCACTTTTGCGGCAAGCCCCTGGAAGCCACAGCGCATATCTGTCACGCCGGCCACGAGCCAAACGCGCGTACCTGCCGGCAGCGCGATCACTTCAGGCATTCCTGCAGGAGCGCTTCAGCGCGCTCGGCAGACAGGCCGCGAATCCTCACACGCCGTTTGCCGATCTCCACCTCGATTTCGCACACGGGCGCCGGCATCGGTACGCCGCTCGGCGCTGGCGACGCCACTGCCGGCTCAGGCGGCCGCAGTACCAATGCCGAGTCGATCACGTCGACGCTCAGTAGCTTCGTGGTGGGCACGCTCGGCGCAGCTTCGAGTGCAGGTATGACCAGCTTGCCTTCACGGTATTGCTTGCGCCATGCGAACACCACATTGGCGTTGATGTCGTGCCGTCGCGCAACGATCGACACCGACATGCCGGGTTCCAATGTCTCCCTGATCACCTGCTGCTTGAATGCTTGCGCATACGTGCGATGGGGATGCGTACGGCCCGCTGCGTTCGACATGGCTGACTGTCTCCGTCAAGCTGAACGCGCCCATCATGCGTCGAAATATTCAGCACTGGGAAACGGTCGTGCCGAGTCGCTTACCGCGATGGCGTGAAGCTCGATCCTGCCAGCATGGGACGCTGGGTCGGCCAATGCGAAGCCCTGTGCGAGCCATTGACCGAAGCGCTGCGGGTCTACACGATTGCAGCGTTCAAGATGCTCGCGGATGACACGCCGATCCCGGTGCTTGTTCCGGGTAACAGGTAGCACCCCCACGGGGCGCCTGTGGGTCTATGTTCGCGATGATCGCCGTTTGGGATCGAGGGATACGCCGCAGTATGGTTCGCTTACTCGCCTGACCGCAAAGGCATTCATCCGCAGACCCATCTCGCCAGATTCTAGAGTATCCTGCAGGCCGACGCTAACGATGGCTTTAACGAGCTGTATGAGGGCGGTAGGATCCGCGAGGCGGCATGCTGGGATCTACGCGAGATGGTACATATACGATGTTCACGTCCGTACACCGATTGAGGCGACGCGGTATGTGCTCGAACTGATCGGCGAATTCTATGACATAGATGCTCATATCCGTGGCGCACCGCCAGACGAACGGCTACCGGTACGACAGCACAAGAGCCTGCCGGTGCTTGCAGCCCTCAATGCATGGATGATGCAGAAGTTCGCAATCCTGTCGATAAAGTCCGGGCTGACCAAAGCGATCCGCTACTCGCTCAATCAATGGGATGCGCTTGTTCTGTACTGCGAAGATGGCCGCATCGAAATCAGCAAACGCCCTGGCCGAAAACGCTTTGCGCTGCGTCAGTCTGGGAAGGACTACCGCGCTGAAGCGGCACGTCAATCCCACGCGGGTTCCAATCGAGGAGAAGGAAAGCTATCGGTGGTTGGAAAAGATGCGTCAGTCAACGGCGCTGCTCGGCGAACCGGGTGCGTTGCATTCATGTGGGCGATCGGGAAAGCGACATTTACGGGCTGTTTTGTACAGTGTACGCACCCACTTTTTGTCCATCGATGGACATCCACTACTTTATTTAATATCAATGACATACGTGATTTCCAAATATGTCCATCAGTTCGCACTTAGTGCGACAGCATAGCAGTTCGCGAAAAACAATGCCGGCCTCCCGTCGCCATCAGACAGACGGTTGTTCAGTCGCTATCACGGTCATGCGCGTCGCGGATGACCGCACTTCTTTGGTTTTGAATTTCTGATTCGGCGCAATATCTCTCTTGATTTCGGGGGGTGCAGGGGGATGAAAGCGAGAAAGTTATCCACAAGGGTTCAGCGAAGCACTGGCGACGTTTGACAGTTTCCCCATCGAGCGTCGCCTGAAAGCTCCTATGATGACTTGTGGGCCTTGGCGTGTGAGTCCAATCTAGTCGAAGGTTTCTTTTCGGCGCAAGCGCGTTGCGACCGACTGCTCTGCGCCGCCCCTGGAAATCCGGTGGTCGTTAGTTGGGCTCTGACCCGTCGTGGCTTAAAATTCGACCAGGAACGTAGTCGCAAGGCTTTGCAGACTGTCACTAAGGTCGGCTGCAGTCCACCGTACCGTTCAAACGGCGTGTGGGAGGCATGTTTCGGGTTGCGATAGACGACTAACCCATACCGCAATCACAGCGGGCGACGTGGTATGGACTGCGCATGACCCATTTGGGCCGACGAATGGCACGTTCGGCATGCTTTGCGATACATTCAGAACGCTCCGCTGATGCTGTGAGCACTACTCGCATCATTGCCGGCGCAGCGAGAGACATCCTCGCTCAGGGGCCAACCGCACAGGCCGCATTTCGGTTCATCGAAACGGCATTCGCCCCCTTGTTTACATGGGACGATGTGGACGCAGATTCTCTGGAGGGCCTGCTGGCGATTCGCGTAGTTGAGACCGTAAGAAGCATGTGTAATTCCAACACGGCTACCATCTACCTTTAATCTGTATGGAATGAACTGACCCCGGAATGTTGGACGCAGTGACGTTAGTGCTGCTTATATTTCGCTCTGTATTTGACTGGACTCAGTCCTCGCAATCTTAGCTTGATTCGATCGTGGTTGTAATACTGAATGTAGACCTTGATGCCAGTTTGCAGTTCGTCGATGTTGCGAAACCGCTTCACGTAGAAGAATTCAGACTTGAGCGTTCCGAAGAAACTCTCCATCGTGGCGTTGTCAAGGCAATTGCCTCTGCGCGAGAGTTAAGGTCGAAAGTGGTGTTCGGGTGAGGCAGGGATTTGAAGGCGGTGGCGGTTTAGCTGAGAATGTTGCTTGTCTAGAGTAACAACCAGCCAAACCGGAATCCACCACCAATGAAGAAGGTTACAGAAGAAACGGGCGCGGGTAAATCGGAAGCACCGCCCAGCGGCCTTGACGATTTGATTCAGCAAGGCGCGCGGCAGATCATCCAGCAAGCGATTGAGGCGGAGTTGACGACATTGCTCGAACGCTACGATAACGTGAAGACGCTCGACGGCAGGCGCGCCGTGATTCGCAATGGCTACCTGCCGGAGCGCGAGGTCGTGACAGCAATCGGTCCGGTCACCGTACAGGTGCCGAAGGTCCGCGAGCGCTCGGGCTCGGGCGTGAAGTTCAATTCGAACATCGTGCCGCCCTACATTCGTAAGTCACCGCGCGTGTCGGCGGCGTTGCCCTGGCTGTATCTACGCGGCGTCTCGACCGGCAACATGAGCGAGGCGCTGAGCGTGTTGCTGGGTGAAGAGGCCAAAGGCCTTTCGCCCAACGTGGTCAGCCGTCTGAAGGCGCAGTGGGCCGAAGAGCACGCCCTTTGGAATCAGCGTGATCTGTCCGACTCGCGCTGGGTATATTGGTGGGCCGATGGAATCCACACGGGGCTGCGCAGTGACGATTCGGATGGCCAGTGCCTGCTGGTCATCATCGGCGTGAAGCCGGACGGAACGAAAGAACGGGTGGCGATTGGCGACGGCTTCCGCGAGTCCAAGGACGCCTGGTGCGAGCTCTTGCTGGATCTGAAAGCGCGAGGCCTGCAAAGTGGTCCGCTGCTCGCGGCCGGCGACGGGGCGATGGGTCTGTGGGCGGCATTGGCTGAAGTGTTTCCAAAGACCCGGCACCAGCGCTGCTGGTTCCATAAGACTGGAAACATTCTCAGCGCGTTGCCCAAATCCCAGCATGGTCGGGCCAAAGCTGGGCCTGCAGGAGATCTGGCAAGCCGCCACGCGCGAAGAAGCGCTCACGGCCTTCAAACGCTTTACTGACACTTATTCGGCCAGGTATCCAAAGGCGACGGAAAAACTCACGAAAGACAGCGACGAACTGCTTGCCTTTTACGACTTTCCTGCGGAGCACTGGCAGCATTTACGAACGACTAATCCGATTGAGTCGACCTTCGCCACCGTTCGACACCGAACAACCCGTGCCTGCAATTGCGTCTCGCGTCCGACCTTCCTTGGTCTTGCATTCAAACTCATCGAGTCAGCGGAACAATCATGGCGGCGCATTCGTGCGCCAGAAAAAATCGCCTCGCTGCTCGGAGGAATTTTCTTTAAAGACGGACTGCCGGTGACTGGAGCAGCCCCCTGAAAGTCCGGACACAGTCTCCCACTTACAATAGCGGGTAGGCATACGACTGTGTTAATGAGATGGTACCCCCGCCTCCGAGGTCAGGTTACGCTACGGAGGCCTTCTACCAAGGGGAACCATCATGCAAGATGTGGCGCTCATAGGAATTGATCTCGGCAAGCACTCTTTTCACCTGCACGGCCAGGACCGGAAGGGCAACGAAGTGTTCCGGAGGAAAATGACGCGCAAGCAGCTCGTGGAGCTACTAGCGAACTTTCCAGCCTGCACCATTGTCATGGAAGCCTGTGCCGGCGCGCACTTCATGGCACGCACCCNGGGCGCNTTCGGACACCGCGTCAGGCTAATCTCACCGCACTTTGTGAGACCCTTCGTCAAAAGTAACAAAAACGACTTCGCTGATGCGCAAGCGATCTGCGAGGCAGCATCCCGCCCGTCCATGCGTTTCGTCACACCGCGAACAGAGCCTCAGCAGGTGCTATCGGCACTGCATCGCGTGCGCGA
>NZ_AWZT01000083.1 GCF_000472525.1 Paraburkholderia dilworthii | reverse complement strand
CCAGCGTGCGGTCGCCTTGCGCTGTGCGCGGCCCGGTGACGTGTCCTTGGCTGTCTGCGATGTGATGTAAGGCATAAGACCAAGCATATGCTAGGTTATCCTGCTTCGATCAGTAGTGTTTCCCCTAGCGATGCCCGGGTATTTCACGGCATGTTTAAACAAGCATTTGCTTGGTGTTGGATTTACAGTGAGACCTGCCAAAAGTGCTATAGGGAAACGAAATTGCGAAGAGCGGTCATTGTTTCGACGGCGCGAACGCCCATCGGCAAAGCGTTCCGCGGGTCGCTGAATTGCACGAAATCTCCAACCCTGATGGGGCATGCCATCCGTCACGCGGTGTGGCGAGCATCAGCTGAGGGATCCGAAGTTGACGACGTTGTTGTAGGCACCGTGCTTGGTGCAGGAACGGCAGGAGGGAATCTGGCACGTTTTGCGGCACTGGCCGCAGGCCTACCTGAGACCGTGTCCGGTCAAACTCTTGACCGCCAGTGCTCGTCAGGTTTGATGGCGATCGCGACTGCCGCCAAGCAGATCATGGTTGATGGAATGCAAATCGTTGTCGCAGGCGGTCAGGAGAACATTTCCGCCTTGCAGGAGCGGTACATGGCTTGGACAGCGGACGAGCAGGATCCCGCAGTCGTCGCTTCTGCCGCGCATGCCTACATGCCGATGTTGCAGACCGCAGAATTCGTGTCGGAAAAGTACGGCCTCAGCCGGATCGCGCAAGACGAGTACGCACTCGAATCGCAGTTGCGAACGGCGGCGGCGCAACGGGCCGGCGTGTTTGACGATGAGATCGTTCCCATCCGCACAACGATGAAGGTAGTCGACAACGCTACTCAGACGATCTCATTCAAGGAGGTCGAACTTGCGCGCGATGAGGGAAATCGACCCGACACGACGTTGGACAATCTCCAGAAATTGCAACCGGTTCTGGAGGGAGGGCGGGTGACGGCGGGCAATGCAAGTCAGCTCTCAGATGGGGCGTCCGCGTGCGTCTTGATGGACAGCCAGCTCGCGGAGAGGCGTGGACTAGACATTCTCGGTACCTACCTTGGCATGGCCGTGGCTGGTTGTGCGCCGGAGGAAATGGGCATTGGCCCAGTCTATGCCATCCCGAAACTTCTGGCCCATCACGGTCTGCGAGTTCAGGACGTGGGCCTGTGGGAATTGAACGAGGCGTTTGCGTGCCAGGCTCTCTACTGCCGCGACCGGCTTGGTATTGACCCGCTCAGCTACAACGTTCACGGCGGAGGCATTTCCGTCGGGCATCCCTACGGCATGACCGGTGCACGGCTCGTCGGACACGCGTTGCTCGAAGGACGGCGGCGAAAGGTCCGGTATGTAGTCGTATCGATGACCTCGGGCGGCGGCAGGGCTATCGAAGACGCTGTGGTGCTGGCCGAGTGCCTGGCCGCCCCGGGCAAGGCCGCGCAGGCGCTGGAGGCCTACAGCAGCCGCCGCATCCCGCGCGTCAAACGCGTCTGCGAGGCGTCGTTCCAGATTTCCGGATGGGAACGCGAAGACCCGGTCGGCAACGCGCAAAGAACCGCCGTGTTGCTGCTGGACTGCTACAAATTCCTCGGCGAGCCAATTTAGGATCCCTACCAGACAGCACCCCCAACACAACACAACACAACACGCGAGAGGAGACAAAGGTGGAACACTGCAAGAAACCCAATCATCGCATGGGCATGCTCGCATTGGCGGCGGCGGCCTGCGCCACTCCCCAGGCGCATGCTTTCAATATCGGCACGGGCAATGACGATCTTTCCGTCCGCTGGGACAACACGCTGAAATACAGCAATGCGTTCAGGGTGGATGGTCAGAGCAACTCGCTGCTTACTGGCAACGCCTTTTCCGCCAACACCGATGATGGCAATCGCAACTTCAAACCGGGCCTGATCTCCAACCGCGTGGACTGGCTGAGCGAGCTCGACGTGGTCTATAAGCAGCGCTATGGCTTTCGTGTCAGTGGCGCGGCCTGGTACGACAGCGTCTACAACACGTATAACGACAACAACTCTCCGGGTACCGCCAATCGCTTCTCCGGCGCCTATAACACCTTCAACCCTACGACCCGCACCCTCGAGGGTCGCGACGCTGAGCTGTTGGATGCCTTCATGTTCGGCGGATTCGACATTG
Source organism: Paraburkholderia dilworthii (assembly GCF_000472525.1). Taxonomy (GTDB): domain Bacteria; phylum Pseudomonadota; class Gammaproteobacteria; order Burkholderiales; family Burkholderiaceae; genus Paraburkholderia; species Paraburkholderia dilworthii. The sequence continues at coordinate 9,669 of NZ_AWZT01000083.1, read as the reverse complement.
GCAGCACGCGCCTGAACGTGCGAGCCGGCCAGCACTCGGTGCTGTGGGGCGAAAGTCTGTTCTTCGGCAGCAACGCCATCGCCGGCGCCATGGCCCCCTCGGACGTCATCAAGCTGGCCTCCGTGCCCAGCACACAGTTCAAGGAAGCCATACTGCCGGTACCGCAACTATCGGCGCAATGGCAACTGACCCCCGCCGTTTCGGTGGGCGCCTTCTACCAGTTCACCTGGGAGGCCAACCGCCTGCCCCCAGCCGGCAGCTATTTCTCCGGCCTGGATTTCGAGCCCGCAGGCGGCGAAGGCCTGTACATCCCCGGCGATCCCAACCCTTTGTTTCGGGGCCGGAACCAGGACGCGAAAAACAGTGGCCAGGGCGGTCTGGAACTGCGCTTCTCGGCGCTTGATACCGACTTCGGCCTGTACGCTGTACGCTTCAACGACAAGAACCCGCAGGTAGTCACTGACATCGGGCCCGCCGGCGTGCCGACCAACTACCACCTGGTCTACCAGGAGGGCATCACCGCTTTGGGCGCCAGCGCCTCGCACACCTTCGGCGACATCCAGCTGGCAATCGAGGCATCGATCCGCAACAACCAGGATCTGGCCTCCTCCAGCGCCAGTGACGTGTCGGCGCTGACCGGCACGGCGGCCAACAACAACAGCGGCAATCCCGCCTATGCCGTGGGACGCACCGCCCACATGAACGCCAGCACGCTCTGGACCCTGCCCTCGTCGCCCTTGGCCCGCGAAGCCTCGCTGACCGCCGAAGTCATGTGGAACCGCGTGCTGTCGGTGCAGAAGAACCCCCAGGCGCTCGATCCCAACTCCACGCGCGACGCGTGGGCATTGCGCATGGTGCTGGAGCCGACCTACCGCCAGGTGCTACCGGGCCTGGACATCAGCGTGCCTCTCGGCATCGGCTGGAGTCCCGCCGGCTCACGTTCACAAGCATTGGGGCCCTCGCTGCCCGCAACAAACGGCGGCGACATGAGCATCGGCGTGAAGGGCATCTACCTCGACCAGTGGCACTTCAGCCTGGCCTACACGCACTTCTACGGCCCAAGTGCTCCGATATTAGCCGGCTCCCCCGCGACCCTCACCTACGGGCAGTACATGAAAGACCGTGACTTCGTCGCGCTGTCCGTAACCACTACTTTCTGATCCAAAGGCAAGAGAGGAGCAATTCATGAAATTCCAGACACTCGCCCGCGCCGCCACGGTGCTTTCCGCCCTGGCCGTAATGGCCGCCACCCACGCCGCCGTTACTGCCGACGAAGCCGCCCACCTGAAAAGCGACCTGACACCGTTCGGCGCCGAAAAGGCCGGCAACAAGGAAGGCACCATTCCCGCCTGGACCGGCGGCCTGATAACGCCCACCCCCGGCTTTAAGAACGGCGGCCGCCGCCCTGACCCCTTCGCCAATGAAAAGCCCATACTGCAGATCACGGCGAAGAACATAGATCAGTATGCCGACAAGCTGGCCGACGGCGTCAAGGCGCTGCTGAAGAAGTACCCCGACACCTATCGCCTCGACGTCTACCCGACACACCGCTCGGCCGCCGCGCCGCAATACGTCTACGACAATACCTTCCAGAACGCCACGCGCGCCACGCTGGTCGAATCCAGCTCGGGGGCTATGTCCAAGGGTGCCATTGGCGGCATTCCCTTCCCTATCCCCAAGAATGGGGCGGAAGTCATGCTCAATCACAAACTGCACTGGGGCGGCGAGTCCTTTGTCGAGAACGCGCACAACTGGCAGGTCACGGCCGACGGCAAGGCCGTGCTGCTTTCGGACGTCACCGAGCAAAGCAACTCGCCCTATTACTTCAAGGACGGATCTTCCGACAATCTCCGCGACGACTACTCGATGGTCCGCGTCGACACCCACGGCCCGGCCATCCGCGCAGGCGAAGCGATCGTCGGCCACCAGACCATCGACGAATCCCACACCAACACGTGGGTCTACCTGGTGGGCCAGCGACGCGTGCGCAAGCTGCCCAACGCCTGCTGCGACACGCCGACCCCAGCCGCCGCGGGTGTTATGTCGTTCGACGAGATCCAAACCTTCTCCAGTCGCATGGATCGCTTCGACTGGAAACTGATCGGCAAGAAGGAGATGTACATCCCTTACAACTGCAACCATTGGCTGGCGGCCACCAAGGACAGCGACGTCCTCGGCCCGCATCACCTCAACCCCGATTACATCCGCTGGGAACTGCACCGCGTCTGGGTGGTGGAAGCCACACTGAAACCTGGCGAGCGCCACACCTCGAAGAAATCACTCTACTACGTCGATGAGGACTCCTGGCTGGCTGTGCTGGCCGACCGCTACGACGCCAACGACAAGCTCTGGCGCTTGACTTACTCGATCCCGGTCGCCATGCCCGACGTCCCCGGCGAAATCCCCTTCGGCTTCGGCGCCTACGACCTGTCAGCCGGCAGCTATGACGCCATGGGACTCGGCGCCGAGGAGAAGATGCAATACAAGATCAACGCGACCCCCTATCCGGAATCGTTCTTCGCACCCGAAAACATGGCTGGCGCAAGCGTGCGCTAACCCTCACATCAACATGAGTATGGCTTTGTTCGGAAGGGGGTGCGATTGTTATAAAACCGTGAGATCAAGGGGCGCGTGGATCTAAGCGGATGCCGTACAAAGCCAGACTCAAAGCAGGTCAGGAGCGTAAGCGCGAGAAGCCCGGCTACCGGGTGGTAACGAACTGTCGTGAATATAAAACCAAGAGCCAGCAAGCAGGAGACAATGTCATGCTTTATCACCCCACCCGGTGGCACGCGCGAGCTCTGCTTGCCGCCTGCATCGGTGCATTCGGCGTGGGCACAGCCTGGTCCGCCGCGCCTGTCGGTCCCGCGCTGGATCGCCCTGCCGTCATCTCGCAGCGGGCAGCGCAATCGGTACTACTCGGTATCGCGCAGGCGGGCAAGCGTCTGGTTGCAGTGGGCGAGCGCGGCATCGTGGTGGTATCGGACGACAATGCCGCTACATGGCGCCAGGTCTCGGCGCCCGTCAGCGTGACACTGACGGCAATTCGCTTCGCCGATGACAAACATGGCTATGCGGTCGGCCATAGCGGCACCGTGCTCGCCACCGTCGATGGCGGCGAGACCTGGACACGCGTGCTCGACGGCCGTCAGGCCGCGCAGATTTCCCTTGCTGCCGCCCAGGCGAATGGCAATGCTACGGCCCTCCACGATGCCGAGCGCCTTGTGGCCGACGGCCCCGACAAGCCCCTGCTCGACCTGCTGGTGCTCGACGCACGGCGCGTGATCGTCGTCGGCGCCTACGGCATGGCCTACTCCACCACGGACGGCGGGCAGAAGTGGACCTCCAGGGCGGATCGCCTGGACAACCCTCATGGCCTGCACCTGTATGCGATCCGGCGTCACGGCGAACGCATTCTCGTGTGCGGCGAACAGGGACTGGTGCGGCTGTCAGAAGACGGCGGCCAGACCTTCACGGCAATCAAGACCCCCTATAGCGGCAGCTTCTTCACCGCCGAGCTTCCCTCCGACAACGAAATCGTGGTGGCCGGGCTGCGCGGCAACGTGCTGCGCTCGCTCGATGCCGGCGCGAACTGGGAGCAAATCACGACGCCAGACGCCGCATCCATCACAGGCTCGGCCGTGCGCGCGGACGGCTCGCTGGTGCTGGTGGACCAGGCGGGCATGGTGCTCAGTGAAAGCGAAGGCGCTTTCGCTACGCTGAACAGCACCCCGTTGCCATCCCTGACCGGCGTTTTCCCTAGGCGCGACGGTTCGCTGCTCACGCTCAGCGTTCGGGGCGTTCTGTCTGCGCCCAACGGAGGCCAGAAATGAAGTCTGTTCCCGTCATCCACATGGACAAAGTCGGCACCTTCGATCCGCGCTCCGGCTCGCTCGTGGAACGAGCGTTGTTCAACCACCGTCTGGTCGTGGTGGTACTGTGCGCCATCGTCACCGCGCTACTGGGCTGGCAGGCCACCAAGCTGCACCTAAACGCCAGCTTCGAAAAAGCCATCCCGTCCCACCACCCCTATATCCAGAACTACCTGCGCTACCAGAACGAACTCTCCGGTCTCGGCAACGCGGTGCGCATCGCCGTGGAGAACCCCAAGGGCACCATCTACGACGCCAACTATCTGCGCGCGCTGCGCGGTCTTTCCGACGAGATCTTCCTGCTGCCCGGCGTCGACCGAATGAAGATGAAATCGCTGTGGACGCCCTCGACCCGCTGGGTCGGCGTGACAGAGGATGGCCTCGAAGGCGGCCCCGTGATACCCGACGGCTACACCGGGACGGCGAAAAACCTGGTGGCGCTCGACGCCAACATCGCCCGCTCGGGCGAGATCGGCCAGATCGTTTCCCTCGATTCGCGGTCCACCGTCATCTTCGTGCCGGTACTGGCCCGCACGCCGGACGGCCAGCCGTTCAGCTACGCCGCCTTCTCGGAAAAACTCGATGCCCTGCGTGTGAAATACGAGCAGCAGGGCCTGAAGGTGCACATCACCGGCTTTGCCAAGCTCGTGGGCGACCTCATCAACGGCGTGCGCGCGGTGCTGATGTTCTTCGCGTTGGCGGTCGCGATCGCGGCGGCCATGGTCTTCTGGTACACGCGCTGCATCCGCTCTACCCTGCTGGTCGTTGCGGCTTCGCTGGTCGCCGTGGTGTGGCAGCTCGGCTTGCTGCCGACGCTCGGCTACACGCTCGACCCCTATTCCATCCTCGTACCCTTCCTCGTGTTCGCCATCGGCATGAGCCACGGCGCGCAAAAGATGAATGGCATCATGCAGGACGTCGGGCGCGGCATGGACAAGCTGGTGGCGGCACGCTTCACTTTCCGCCGCCTCTTCTTGGCGGGCTTGACGGCGCTGCTGGCCGACGCGGTGGGCTTCGCCGTGCTGCTGGTCATCGACATCCAGGTCATCCGTGAACTGGCCATCGCCGCCTCGCTCGGCGTGGCCGCGCTGATCTTCACCAACCTGATCCTGCTGCCCATCATGCTGTCCTACACCGGCGTGAGCGCCAAGGCCGCAGCGCGCAGCCTGCGCGCCGAAACCGCCGACGCCGCTGGCGAGGACAAGCGCGCGGTATGGGCCTTCCTGGACCACTTCACGCAGCGCAAGTGGGCATCCATCGCGGTAGCCACGGCGGTAGCCATGAGCATCGCGGGCCTGGCCGTTGGCGCCCATCTCAAGATCGGCGACCTCGATCCGGGCGCGCCCGAGCTGCGCGCCGACAGTCGCTACAACCGCGATGTCAGCTTCATGAACCGGAGCTACGGTGCCTCCAGCGACGTGCTCGCGGTCATGGTCAAAACGCCGGAAGGCACCTGCTCCCAATACGACACGCTCAACAAGATCGACGCGCTGGAATGGCAACTGCGCCAACTTGACGGCGTGGAAGACACCAATTCGCTTGCGCTCCTGAATCGCCGCATGCTGGTCGGCCTGGCCGAAGGCAATCCAAAGTGGTACGAGTTCCTGCCCAACCAGGACATGCTCAACACCGTCACGGCCGGCGCGCCGCGCGGCCTTTACAACGATAGCTGCGGCCTCCTCACCCTGTACGTCTACCTACGCGACCACAAGGCCGACACGCTGAACCGCGTGGTGGAGCACGTCGAGGCATTCGCCCGCGAGAACAACACAAAGGATGTGCAGTTCCTGCTGGCCGCCGGCGCCGCCGGCATCGAGGCGGCGACCAACATCGCGGTCAAGGACGCCTGGCGCAAGATGCTGTACCTCGTGTATGGCGCGGTGGTGGTGCTGTCCTTCATCACTTTCCGCTCTTGGCGCGCGGTAGCGGTGGCGGTGCTGCCGCTGACGCTGACTTCCGTGCTTGCCGAGGCGCTGATGGTGGCACTGGGCATGGGTGTGAAGGTCGCCACGTTACCGGTCATCGCTCTGGGTGTGGGCATCGGCATCGACTACGCGCTCTACATTCTGTCGGTAACACTGGCGCAGCTGCGCGAGGGCAAGAGCCTGTCAGAAGCCTACTATCGTGCCCTGCTCTTCACCGGCAAAGTCGTGATGCTCACCGGCGTCACACTGGCCGTCGGCGTCGTCACCTGGGTTGCCAGCCCGATCAAGTTTCAGGCCGACATGGGTTTGCTGCTCGCCTTCATGTTCCTGTGGAACATGCTTGGCGCGCTGATCCTGCTGCCCGCACTGGCGCACTTCCTTCTGAGACCTGCGCGCGGCGCGTCGTACCGGGAAGCAAAAAACGCGTTTTGAATCACATCAACGTAATGTGGTTCGTGGCACTGCCCCTGGCTGTGCTGGCAGGGCAAGCGCCACGGGCAACCGCCATCCAGGCCAGCCGAAATCCTTCTTCCGACGCGCAGTTCAAAGCATTGGTCGCGGGCGAAGTGGGGGTGCGGCCCGAATCTGGAGCGCATCCTTGGGTAATCGCCGCTGGTAGGGGACCCGGTCAACCTCATCACAGATCACCACCACACTGTTGTTCGAGTGCAGATCGATTCCTCCAAACTTGTCCATGCTGACTCCCGTGCATCAAGTCGGTTTGGACCTTGACTTTACGCTGGCCGTCGCTGCTGGACCGAAAGCAGGCCGGCTATATGATTAACAGCGCCGTATGCGGCTTCGTCGGCGCGATGTGGGGCCGGGCGGGCGAAGTAAAATCCCTGGACGAAATCCGAATCGCACTCCGTCGCGACCAACGCCTCGCGCTGCGTTTCCACCCCCTCGACCACAACCAAAGCACCAGTTCCATGCAACAGCGACACCAGTCGCGGAAGCTGACGCGCGAGACGCGGGCTCTGAGCAGCCTGCTCGATGACCGTGCGGTCCAGTTTGACGATATCGGGCTGGAGTTGCCAGACCCGGTCAATGTTGGAATGACCGGCCCCGAAGTCATCCAGGGCTATCTGGAACCCCAGTTGCCGAAATGCGGCAACTCCGTCGATGAGTTGCTGAAGATTGCCGTTCGGTGTCTCCAGCACTTCCAGGACAACGCGGTCAGTCCTCAGCTGCAAGCGCCTCATGCTATCCTCTACCAGGCGGCGATAGGCCTCTGACACGATGAAGCCGTCTGGCCGGACATTGAGAAAAAGCCGATCACGGGCATTCGCCATCTGCGCGAAGTTTGATGCATGGAGCAACTGGACACCGCGCTCAAGATTATCCCAACGCCCCCGTTCAACGGTGCGGCCCAATACCGCAAGCGGATGAACCTCCTTTCCGGTAGGGTCGCGCACCCGGAGCAACGCCTCATAGCCAATTGAGCGACGATGCGACACGCTGAATATGGGCTGAAATGCGCTCGAAAGCGTCAGGTTACCAAGGCGTGCCGACGGATACAGAAGAGGCGCGTTACTTCCGCGAAACTGCAGCAGGTCTGAGGGTTCCAATTGATTGTCCGGTGTTACAGCGTCGAAGGTTGGGAAGGGTCACGCCAACAAAACTACCTCGAACCATAGCCCTTCCTAGACAATTTCATCGTTCCGGGGTTGCGTACCATGAGGCTATTCGCCGGGCGCAAAATGAGTTATCTCACCGGCTTCGCTGAGCCCACTGCCACCGGCCGAATATTCAGTGACTGATTGCGTCGACGACATGGTTCGACACCGGATCAAACTTGCGGCGGTCATCCCTGCGGTTCCCCACAATGGGTGTTTGGCGAATTCCTGCGTCGTACACACGGCCATCTCCGTCAACTGCTGACATACATAACTGATCCGCACCAGCCGCTCGAGACTGACGAACCCTGCCGGGTCAGTTATTTCTAACAAACGAGACGCGACCGAGGTACAGCGCGTCGCCCAGGCGGTTGCGCCGCTTCAACTTCAACATGCCAGGCTGTGGTCGCGGATCGTATACGCCCCGCAGTGGCGTTCCAATGTCCCTGGACTCAGTCGGGCACGCCCGCCCGATGATCGGCCAAAGGTATTTCTTGCGGCGATGCCCACAATCCACCTGAAAAGAATCCGGTAAGCACTGTTTGCATCATCTTGTCGCTCATCAAATGCGGATCGCCCATTCTAAATAACTGCACCCCATCGCACAGGCTCATCAAGCCAAGCGCGAGAGCGTCGGTCTGGCGCCCCATCGGGCTGCCATCGCACTCCGAAATCCTACGGATGTACGCACTAATCTGTTCGAGCTTTTCTTGCCGGAAGGCATTGATGCGCTGCTGAAACGCGGTGTCTCGGAACGCCAGTAATTTGGCCTCGACCCAAAGCGGAAAGCAATCGTTCTCAAGAAAAGAACGGCTGTAGTGCGCGACGGCGCGCTCCTTCATTTCCTCGGGCGTGCCACGCTCCTTCATGATCCGCTGAAGATTCGCTAGCGCCGTATCGTCATCGCGGCGTAGTAGCTCGATCAGCAGTTCAAGTTTGCCGCCGAAATTTGAATAGAACGCGCCGCGCGTATAGCCAGCCGCTTCAGCGATTTCCTCCACGCTCGTTGCGGCCAGTCCCTTTTCAATGAAGATCTTCCGCGCAGCTTCAAACAGGAGCTCTCGAGTCTGCTCTCTGCGCTGTGAGCGTGTCAGGCGTTCGCGCTTCATGGCATAGAGGTCTCAATGCGGGCAAGCGCCACATCACGCGTGGCCGCGTCGATTTCTTCTTTGGCGACCAGCGTCTCAAGGTCGATCATCACGACCTTCAGCATGGTGACTGCGGCGACCTGAGCGATCCCGTTTCCCATGATGCCCGCGCCGACGCTTCCTACCGTTTCAATTGCCATGTTTGTTCTCTTCCGTAGGGTCTCGAATACCGGTTATTGCAGGTTTTCAAAAATGGCCGCTAGGCCTTGCCCGCTGCCAATGCACATCGTCAGGAGCGGCGCTGTCAGTTTATTGGACAGGCGGCGGTAAAATGATGCAATGAAGAAGACGGAATCCGCTTTGTCACGGCCACCGATTCCCCGCTGTCGCCATCAGCTGTTCGCTGGTGTTTCCGGTTCAGCCTGAGCCGGCGCGCCGGCTCGGCCAGACCATGCATCGGTGACCTGCTCGACACGCCGGCAACATCGAATCCCGGCTCGCCGGATAGGACCGCGCAATCAGCGAGATAGCACGGGCCGATGAGCGCAGCAAGAGACTTACGCGACTGCGAGTGGATCAGCATGGCACGGTGTTCGATGTGCTGGTGCAAAGCCGGCGCGACAGGCACGCAGCTAGTGTTCCGTTCCGCTGATTCGCGCAAAAGTCTCTGTAGCTTTTCGAGAATAGAGTCAGCGGAACGGGTTACCAGACGCGCACGCGCATTGCCCCCCGCCGCTGCAACTGAACGTCACATGTGGAGCCAATGACAGAGACGCAAGCGGAGCGGCTCGCTCCTGCGCTGTCGATGGGCGGCCGTTGCACTTCGCATGAATGTATTTGCTAGTCTTTGACGTGCGCATGTGTTTCTATACCCATTAGTACAGCAACCGATATGCTAGACTATAAAGTACATAAATTGCAAGGAGGAATTATTACGTGCAGAAAAGTTCGCCAGAGAGCCGCGTCGGTCGCCCGAAAGATGCCGCCAAGCACACGTCCATTGTGGAAGCGGCAACGAGGCTGTTCTCCGGGCAGCGCTACGACACCGTAACCATGGAGGCCGTCGCCGCAGAGGCGGGGGTGTCAAAGATGACGGTCTATAGCCATTTCTCGGACAAGGAAGCGTTATTCGAGGCCGTCGTGAGTGACGTTTCGGACCGGATGCTCC
>NZ_AWZT01000082.1 GCF_000472525.1 Paraburkholderia dilworthii | reverse complement strand
TTGGCCAACCCCGGGTTCGGCATCTTCATCGATTCACTCATCAGCGACTCTGGATCAGTCGGATTCTACCGTCCGTCTCTTACTGCGACACAACCAATTTCGCTGGGTGGTTGGACGGAGTCACTCGTGGCTCCACAACTTCCGTCGCCTTCGTATTCGCTTCGATCGTCCAGCTGACATTCACGAAGCGTTCTTGAAACTCGGCTGCGCCCTTGTCTGCTGGAACATCTTCAGGCGTATGGAGTAGCCTTTTTGAACTGGCCTCTTATGTGCAAGTCGAGCTTTGAGCTTGCCGGACTTGTACTGGACTGGATGGGGCGAAATTGGAGGAGAAAGAAACGCGCAGACGAATGACGTGGCGAGAACCGACTATCGCTATCCGTTCTTACGACTGGATTTTACAGAGCGCTTTCGGTCTACGCGCAACCGGTACTGGAAGGTACCGCCCTTGAAATAGAGGTACTCGAAATCGATGGGTTGATGACGGCTGTCGTGGGTGAGCCGTTCGACACGCAACACCGGCGCATCTTTGCTCAACTCCAGCGCACGCGCGATGAAAGCTTGTGCAGGAATGGCATCGATGCTCAGGTCGGCGCTGCCTAACGCCACGCCGCAGTCATTCTCGAGAATCAGGAAGATGTCGCGTGTGGCGAGATCGGCACGCTGCAACTTCTTGCCGAGCGCTTCAGGCAGGAACGTGATTTCATACGACGTCGGTTCGCGATTGACGAGTCGCACCCGATGGATCTCGGCAACCTTGGCGCCGACGTCGATCGCGAGGCGGGCCGCGACTTCTTCACTGGCAGCGACGAAATTGAACGAGATCACCCGGTTCACGATCTCGTGGCCGTCGCTCGACATGGATTCGGCGAACCCTTGCAAAGACGTAATATTCTGAACCGTCTTGGGCTGTGAAACGAACGAGCCCTTGCCGTGCACCTTGAAGATCAGACCTTCCTTCTGAAGATCGCCAAGCGCCTGCCGGATGGTGATGCGGCTGACCTCGAACATTTCCTGAAGCTCGCTCTCCGACGGCATGCGGCTATGAGGAAGATAGTGGCCGTCCAGAATCCCACTGCGCAATGTGTCTTTGATTTGTTGATAAAGCGGAATGGGCGAGTCGGGCCCGAATTTGGCGTGATTGTTCTGCATGGTCGATGAGCGGGCAGGCACGGGAGTCTCAATCGTGCATCTGTGATGTTCATCAATTATACCGTGCGCGCGCTCCGAAACTTAGCGCAACTAGGTAATGACATGTCGTGACATGACAACGGGCGGACTACATGCGCCCCGCAGAGATGCGCAGAGGCACCAGTCTGTTTTCGCAATGCACTTGAGCGGAACGTTAAATGGCGTTGCCACCCCGGTCTAACCATGGTTTATCGCCTGGCACCGTATTTGCCTATTAGAACACATCATGTCTTGTTATGACACGTTGGCATATAGTGCGAAGTCGGCTTTGATCCGCTCGTTTTTACGACAGGGTCGACAGGGTCGACAGGGTCAACAAAGGAGAAAAGATTGGACGCATTACCCACCTTGGTATGCGCGGCGACGGCTGTATACGTGCCGACCAATGTCGACGGTTACGCGCTGCTGCTGACGTATTTCAGCAACTCGCGCTATCGCGCCGCGGAAATCGCGGCAGGACAGTTTATCAGCATGGCTGTCCAGATCGCGTTGTCCATTTCGATCATGAAGTCGGGGTGGGTGACGAACACACCTTGGACTGGACTCGCGGGAATCGCGCCGCTGATCGTGGGATTGACGCGGATCAGGGGGCTCAGTCAAGACAGCCAGCGCGATGTTCAGAGCGCGCTGCGTCGCGAAACGTTGACGTCATCGGCAGGTAGTACGGGTCGCGTGCTCGCCGTGGCAGCGGTAGCGACATCGGGAGCGGTCGACAACGTACTGGCGTATTCGGGCCTGCTGATCGGCAAGACGCCAGAGGATGTTTCCTTGGTGACGATTCTGTTCGGCGCATTGACAGCCGGGTTATGCCTTGCGGCGTATGTCACAGCGCGCTCGCACGTTTCGATCTCCCCATTGCGTCGAACGATAGCCCGTGTTGCGCCGTTCACCACGACTGCTATTGGACTCGCGTTGCTGCTTCGCTTCGACACGCTGGCGTGGATTTATTCGTTTGCGTGAATTAATACGACTTATGTCTGGGCATGCACCACACCGAGACGTAGATGCACCGAGTATAGCAGCCAAGTTCGCATATGGGGCGAGCAGAAACCGAAAAGGCAGACTTTCGCCCGTTCTGTAGGCAACCAACGTTGGCACAGCTTTTGCCTTATTTTTACCATCTTGTTATAACGAGTCATATCCACTGACATGAACGCCGCCGATCCGACCTTATCCGAAACGAGCGCTGCATCCGGCGGGGGCGCACCTACGCAGCTGGATGGACCGAGTCCGTTGTACATGCAGATTGCCGACATCCTGCGCGATCGCATCTTGCAAGGCGCATACCGCTCCAACGAGCAGATGCCGTCGGAGAGCGAGTTGATGACCGCATTCGACGTAAGCCGCATCACGGTCAGGCAGGCGCTCGGCAATCTGCAAAGCGAAGGACTCATCTTTCGCATTCATGGCAAAGGGACGTTCGTGTCGCGGCCCCGCGCGTTTCAGGACCTCGGAAGCCTGCAAGGCTTCGGCACAGCAATGCGCGAGATGGGCTACGAAACACATTCGAAGGTGTTATCGCTGCGCACGATCGTGCCTCCCAAGCATGTGCGCGAACGGATCGAATGCGGGGGACGCGTGACGGAATTGCGGCGCCTGCGGTTCCTGAATCGCGCGCCGATTTCGCTCGACGTGTCGTATCTGCCGTCGGCTATCGGCATGCGTGTCGCTCGCGCCGATCTCACCAATCGCGACGTGTTTTCGGTGCTGGAAAACGATTGCCAGATTGCATTGGGTCACGCCGATCTGCGCATGTGCTCGACCCTTGCCACCGAAGAATTGCACAACGTGCTCGGCATCGAAAAGGGCTCACCGATTCTGTTTATTGAACGCATCATCCATACGAGCGCAGGGATGCCGCTCGAGTATGAGGAGTTGTATTACCGAGGAGATGCTTTCCAGTTCAAGGTCCACGTCGACAGGCAGGCAGTCGGTGCACGAAGTTGAGGATTGTGGCTGGACCACGCGCGGGCGCAAGTCAGGCGTCCGGTTGTCACTGTCTGATAAGGGCGGCAACGAACCGCTTATGTCAGTTTATCTTTAGGGTTACATCATGCGAATCAGAGGTTTGGTAGGCCACGCGCTATGCAGTGCTTCACTCATCGCGATGGGCTCCGCGCTGGCGTTTGCAACCGCCGCGCACGCAGAAACGATCGATATCGGCATCGGCACGCAAGACACGACGACCAACACTGTCACGGGCGGGATCATTATCAAGCAACTCGGATTGCTGGATAAGTATCTGCCGCATACGGGCAAGTACAAGGACGTCACCTATAACGTCACGTGGCAGAACGCGACGTCGGGGCCGCCGATTACCAACGGCATGATCGCGGGCAATCTGCAGATTGGCATGATGGGCGACTACCCGCTGCTCGTAAACGGCGCGACCGGCCACGCGACGAACAACGACACGGAACTCGTCGCGGTGCTCGCCTACAACGCGCTCGGTGGCGGCAATGGCGTGGTCGTTCCAAAGGATTCGCCTTATTACGACCTGACTGATCTCAAAGGCAAGCGGGTGTCGGTGCCGTTTGGCTCCGCCGCGCACGGAATGCTGCTCGCGGCCCTGCAAAGCCGCAAGTTGCCGAGCGACTACTTCGCGCTCGCCAACCAGTCTCCCGAAGTCGGCAGCACGAGCATTCAGGAAAAGCGCGTCGATGCACACGCCGACTTCGTCCCCTTCGCCGAGCTGCTGCCTTACCGGGGTTATGCCCGCAAAATTTTCGATGGCGTTGAAACCGGGCAGCCTACGTTTCACGGAGTCGTGGTTCGGAAGGACTTCGGCCAGAAGTATCCCGAGATCGTGACTGCTTATATCAGGGCGTTGATGGAAGCGAACGACTGGGTGCGCAAGAACCCAGCGTTGGCGTCGGAAAAGATTCAGTCGTGGACAAATGTCGATAAGGAAGTGGCCTACATTTTCCTCGGCCCGAACGGCATCGATACGCTCGATCCCACCATCAAACCGCGCTGGATCGCGGCATTGAAGACCGACTATGCGGTGCTCAAGAAGCTCAACATGGTGAAGGATCTCGACATCGACACATGGGTCAACGATTCGTTCGTCCGCGCGGCCTTCAAGGAGTCAGGCCGCAATTACGATGCGCAACTCGCGAGCTTCGCCAACTACCAGATACAGGGTAAGGACACCGTGTGCAACGTGCCGGTGAGTGACCCGTCGCAGGCGGGCCAGATCTGGCTGAAAGGCGGCGATGTCCTGCCGTTCAGTTCGGCGGCCTGCACGCTCGAAGGCGTGAACCAGTATCGCGCGCAGGGCAAGAAGGTCGACGCGGTGTATTTGATGGACAAGTCGCTCGACCTGAAAGTCTTCGCAGACGACGCGTTCTACACGCTCGGCGGCGGGAACGCTGCGGCGCCCGAGGTCGAGCCCTTCCTGCTCAAGCGCGACGCCGAAGCGAGCGCGCAGAAGTCGGGAGCAAAAGTGGTGAGCTACACGCAGGCACTGGACGCATTCGGCAGCGGAGGGAAATGACATGGAACCCTCTCTCGAACTGAAGAAAGGGGCATCGGCGCATCCCGTGCCAACGGGGCGCGCACCTCAAAAGAACCGGCGTTTCAAGGCGCCCGCGTTGAGCGGCACGCAGGCGCTCACTATCAAGATTGCATACGCGGTCGTGTCGATTGGTGTGATTTTTCTGGTGTGGTATCTCGGCACGCGCTACCGGGTGCAGTTCTATATCCGGTTCCAGAATGTCCCTACCCCTTCTGAGGTATTCCGTGAAGCGGTTCACGTTGTCGGATCGGATACCTTCGCCAAGGATGTCGGCAATAGCCTGCGACGCATCTTCGCTGGTTTTGCGGTCGCGGTCGTCACCGGCGTGGGCATGGGGCTGTTGATCGGCCGCTATCGCATCGTCAATCAATTGCTGATGCCGGCGATCGAAGTGCTGCGCCCCATTCCCGCCATCGCCTGGGTACCGATGTCGATCATGCTGTGGCCGACCACCGAGTCCTCCATCGTGTTCATCACGTTCATCGGTGCGTTTTATCCGATTCTGCTCAATACGGTGGACGGCGTCGAATCACTCGACGGCGTGCTGATGCGCGCAGGCCGCTGTCTCGGCGCGAGTGAAGCGCAACTCTTCTGGCATGTGATCCTGCCCGGGGTGTTGCCCAATATTTTCACTGGCCTCGCTGTCGGCATGGGTGTCGCGTGGGTTTCGCTGATCGCGGCAGAGATGATTTCAGGTCAGTACGGCGTGGGCTATTACACCTGGGAAGCCTACTCGCTCGTCAATTATCCGGCGATCGTGCTAGGCATGATCACCATCGGCGCACTGGGCCTGCTTTGCAGCGGCCTGATCCGGCTGGTGGGCCAGACCTCGATGCCGTGGCTCGCCTACGTCAACGGAGCGCGCAAATGACCAACACCAACAAGGGACGTGTCGACTGCCGCAATATCGGCGTCGTCTTCGGCTCGGGCGAGGCACGGATCGAAGCCGTCAAGGATGTGTCGATCACGGTCGAGCCCCATGAATTCGTGTCGCTGATCGGGCCGTCGGGCTGCGGGAAGTCGTCGTTGCTGAGCATCGTCGCGGGCTTTACGAAGCCGACGCGCGGCATCTCCACGCTCGACGGCGTACCCATCAGGAAACCTGGCGCCGAGCGCGGTGTCGTGTTTCAGCAGTATTCGTTGTTCCCCTGGCTACGTGTCAGGGAAAACGTCGAGTTCGGTCTGAAAATGGCCGGCGTCTCTCGGGTGAAGCGTGGGGCCACCGCCAGGACGTTGCTCGGACTCGCGGGACTGCTGTCGTTCGAGAATCACTACCCCGACCAGCTATCGGGCGGCATGAAGCAACGCATCGGCATCGTCCGCGCGCTCGCGGCGAACCCACGGGTGCTGCTGATGGACGAACCGTTCGGCGCACTCGATACGCAGACGCGAACCGTGATGCAAGAAATCCTGACCAACATGTGGCAACGCTTCCGACTGTCGGTTCTGTTCATCACGCACGATATCGAAGAAGCCGTGTTTCTGTCGGACCGCATCTACGTCATGACAGCGCGTCCCGGCCGCATCAAGGCAGAAATTCGCGTGCCGTTGCCCCGTCCACGCACCGCCGCGATGTTCGATATGCCCGAATTCACCGAGCTGGTTCAACGCCTGAAAAATCTGATTCGCGAAGAATCGCTCGCGGCGATGGGCTCGGAACTCGGGGCGGGAGGCGTGGAAGGCTTTGGCATTGAAATGGGCCCGAACGGCGTAGAAGAACTGCTCTGAGTCCGTTCTGACGGCGACAAAAAAAGCAACGCATCAATCCGATCAGTATCCCTAACCGGGAGCGGGGAATAACGCTCTCGATCCGAAGGAGTTTTTGTAATGAGCAAGAAACCGAACATCCTGTTCTTCCACGTCGACAATCTAGGCATGGGTGAACTCGGCTGCTACGGCGGCGGCAAGCTGCGCGGTGCGGACACGAAGCGCATCGACGCATTTTGCAAGGAAGGCACCAAACTCACGCACTATGTCGTGGAGCCGCAATGCACGCCCACTCGCTCGGCGTTGATGACCGGCCGTTATCCGATCCGCTCGGGTAATCACACGATCGCGCTGGGCGGAAACGGTGGCGGTCTCGTTACGTGGGAAATCACTATCGCCGAATTGCTGGCGAAAGGCGGCTATAAATCGTCCTGCCTCGGAAAATGGCACATCGGCGCGGAAGAAGGACGATTCCCGACCGACCACGGTTTTGACGAATGGTACGGCCCGTTGCGCACGTACGACGAATGCATGTGGCTCGAAGACCCGCACTATGTTCCGGAGCGCGACGGCTTTTCGCACATGCACGAAGGTTTCAAGGGCCAAGGCACGAAGCCGCTGCTCGACGAGCAGCTCACCATGGAGACCAAGAAGACCTGCGACCTCGAATATCAGAAGCGCGGCCTTGATTTTATGCAGCGCTGTGTGAAGAACGACGAGCCGTTCTTCCTTTACTTCAACCATTCGCTGATGCACTTCCCGATGTCGCCGCGCGACGAGTTCGTCGGTAAGAGCACCAACGGTGAATGGGGCGATTGCCTGTTGATGCTCGACCACGACTTCGGCGTGCTGCTCGACGAACTCGGCCGTCTTGGCGTCGCCGAAGACACAATCGTTATTCTTTGCGGCGACAACGGCGCGGAAGATCATCTCGCAGGACGCGGCACGGGCGGCTTCTTCGACGGTTCGTACTTCAGTTCGGCCGAAGGCGGCATCCGTACGCCGCTGCTCGCACGCTGGCCCGGCCGCATTCCGGCTGGCGTCGAAAGCAACGAGATGGTGCACGTCACCGACATGTTCACGACGCTGCTCAACTTTGCGGGCGAAGAAACGCCGAAGGACCGGCTTATCGACGGCAAGGATCAGACCCAGTTCTTCCTCGGCGAGCAAACGACCTCGAACCGCGAGTCGTGCATGGTGTGGCTCAAGGACGAACTGCATGCGGTGAAGTGGAAAGACTTCAAGATCAACTTCAAGCGCCAGCAGCATTTCCACGATCCGGAACTGCCGCTCGGCTTCGCGCGCATCACGCATCTGCAGGAAGATCCGAAGGAACGTGAAGCTGTCAATCAACGCTACGTCCGCTGGTGGGTGATGCAGCATGCGCATCGCGTCGTGCGCGAATTCGACGAAAGCGTGAAGCAGGAGGAACTGATCCCGCCGGGCTCCGAGCTGGGATTTGTGCCGAAGTCGGTCTTTAACTCCTGAAGCCATGAGCGCGTCGATGACGGACACACAACCCGCGAAGAGTGCATGCTGCTGCTCCAAAGTGAAGGCGGCGGCACAGATGCCATCGAAGGAAACGGACTGCACCGAAGGCATGGTGCCAATTAAGGGCCGCGAATTTACGATGGGTTCCGATGTTTTTTATCGCGAGGAGCGTCCGGCGCGGCGCGCAATGGCGGCGGATTTCTGGATCGATCCGCATCCGGTGACGAACGCGCAGTTCAGCGCGTTCGTCGATGCAACCGGCTATCTCACGCTCTCCGAGCGGCAGCCGGACCCGGCGCTGTATCCGGATGCCGATCCTGCGCTGCTGCTTCCCGGTTCGCTGGTATTCACGCAGCCTCATTCCCGCGTCGGGCTGCGCGACTACCGCGACTGGTGGGCCTATGTGCCCGGCGCAAACTGGCGTCACCCGCAGGGCCCGGAGAGCGATCTCGCCGGTCTTGCGGATCATCCGGTGGTGCATGTGTCGTTCGCGGATGCGAGTGCGTATGCAGCATGGGCTGGGAAGCTCTTGCCCAATGAAGTGGAATGGGAATACGCGGCACGCGGCGGTCTCGACGGTGCGGCCTATTGCTGGGGCGACGAGTTCGCACCCGAAGGGCGGCAGATGGCGAACACGTGGCAAGGCGAATTCCCATGGCAGAACACGGCGCTCGACGGCTATGAGCGCACGTCGCCGGTGAAGGCCTACCCGGCCAACGGCTACGGGCTTTACGACGTTGCAGGCAACGTCTGGGAATGGACCTCCACCCGTTACGGCAACGCACCCGGTGTCGAGGAAACGAAATCGTGTTGCGTACCGTCGTCCGGTCTGAGCAATCCCAATGTGCGCAACGTAGTAAAGGGCGGCTCGCACCTTTGCGCGCCGAGCTACTGCCTGCGCTATCGCCCGGCTGCGCGTCAGGGTCAGACACTCGACACATCGACGAGTCATATTGGCTTTCGCTGTATCGTGCGCGCGTGATCCGTGTCCATACGCGCCGTGGGGTCGATAAGCGTCGCGTCCCAAGTCTCAACCATACCGAGTAAAAGTCATGACAAATTCTGTGGGGAGCACTGAAGCCCCTTGCGTGAACTCGCGCATCCCGTTACCCGCATCTCGCGCGGAGCTGTTGCGAGAAGTACTCGCGGGCGTGGTGACCAGTCTTGCGCTGATTCCCGAGGTGATCTCCTTCTCTTTCATTTCAGGCGTCGAACCGCGTTCGGCTTTATTCGCGTCGATCGTCCTGCTGATCGTCACGTCGCTGTTCGGCGGACGGCCCGCGATGGTGACCGCCGCGGCGGGTTCCGTCGCGCTCGTGGTCGGGCCGATGGTACACGCGCACGGCGCGGGCTATATTTTTCCGGCCGTCTTGCTCGGCGGTCTCATTCAGGTCGTGTTCGGCCTCCTTGGATTCGCGCGCATCGTACGTTTCATTCCGCGCTCGGTGATGCTCGGCTTCGTCAACGCGCTCGGCATCCTAATCCTCAGCGCGCAGATACCGCATGTGATCGACAAGCCATTCACGGTCTATGTGCTCTTTGCAATCACCATCGCGATCGTTCTGATCGGGCCGCGTCTGACACGCGCCGTGCCTGCGCCGCTGATCGCGATCGTCGTAGCGACCGGGCTGGCCGCCGCGTTGCACTGGACGGTGCCGACGGTGGGCGGCGATCATCCTGTGTCCACGCAATTGCCGGGTTTGACGCCTTGGAGCGTGCCATTCGATCTGGGCACACTGAAAATTGTCTGGCAGACGGCGATCAGCATCGCTTTCGTCGGGCTGCTTGAAACGCTACTCACCGCGAAACTTGTCGACGAACTGACCGAGACGCGCTCGAACAAAACGCGCGAATCGTGGGCGCTCGGCCTCGGCAATCTGTGCGCAGGCGCGTTCGGCGGTATAGGTGGTTGCGCGATGATTGGCCAGACGGTCGTGAACGTCGCGATCGGCGGCGCGCGGACCCGCGTGTCCACGCTCGCGGCCGCATCCACGCTACTGTTGCTGATGACGGGCTTAAGTCCAGTGATGGCGCGCATTCCCATGGTTGCGCTCGCAGCCGTCATGATGGTGGTGGCGGTAAAGACCGTCGATTGGCACAGCCTGCGTCCGGCCACGTTAAAGCGCATGCCGTTAATGGAAACCTCGGTAATGCTGGTATCCGTCGCGCTGACCGTCTACACCGGTAACCTTGCGCTTGGTGTCGTGGGTGGCGTGCTGCTCGCGATGGTGCTGTTCGCGCGCCGCGTCGCGCATGTGATCCGCACGGTGCGAACGGTGTCTGCTGACAAAAGTAGCGTGCGCTATGAAGTGCACGGTCCACTTTTTTTCGGCAGCAGCAACGATCTGATGGATCGCTTCGAATACGCGAGCGATCCGCGCTCCGTCACGATCGACTTCTCGAAGTCACAGATCTGGGATGCGTCCACCGTCGCCGCGCTGGATTCGATTCAGGTGAAGTACCGTCAGCACGACATCGACGTGCGGTTCACCGGTCTTGACGAACGTAGTCAGGCATTTCATGCGCGCCTGAGTGGAAATCTCAATGTCGGCTAATCCTGTCGCACCCGTTACGCCGGCTGCTGGTGAGTATTCCGCCGCGCAGATTCAGATTCTCGAAGGACTGGACGCGGTTCGCAAACGTCCGGGCATGTATATCGGCGACACGGCAGATGGCTCGGGCCTGCATCAGCTGGTGTTCGAAGTCGTGGACAACGCCATCGACGAAGCGATGGCCGGTCACTGCAATTTCGTGCTGGTGACGGTTCATGCGGACGGTTCGCTATCGGTCGAAGACAACGGCCGGGGCATCCCGGTCGACGTCAAATTCGACGATCGTCACGAACCTAAACGCTCCGCCGCCGAAATCGCACTGACGGAATTGCACGCGGGCGGCAAGTTCGATCAGAACAGCTATAAGGTCTCTGGCGGTCTGCATGGCGTGGGCGTGAGTTGCGTGAACGCGTTGAGCAGCTGGCTCGAATTGACCGTCTGGCGCTCCGGCTTCACGCATGCTTTGTCGTTCAGGCAAGGCGCGGTGAAGGATCGGATCGTCAGCAAGACCGAGTCGGGCATCGCGATCAGTCCAACGCGCGTGACGGGGCCAGCGGATCGCCGTGGCACGCGCGTGCATTTCCTGCCGGAGGCGGAGATCTTTCATCACGGCTCATTCAGCTTTGAGGTGCTCTCGGCGCGTTTGCGAGAACTCAGTTTTCTGAACGATGGGCTGATCATTCGACTCAACGACGAACGATCCGGCAAGGAAGAAGATTTCGCATGCGCAGGCGGCGTGACTGGCTTCGTGCAATACGCGAACTACGGCAAGCGCGCAATTCACGACACGATCTTCCATGCGAGCGGTACCCGCAACCATGGCGGGGCCGACGTGAGCGTCGAGGTCGCCATGCAATGGAACGATGCGTACGGTGAAGCGACGCTGTGCTTTACCAACAACATCAAGCAACGAGACGGAGGTACCCATCTGACCGGCTTGCGCTCGGTGACCACGCGCGTTCTTGGTAAATACGCCGAGGACAACGGCTTCACGAAGAAGGGCACCATCAATTTCACCGGCGATGACTTTCGGGAGGGCCTTGCCTGCGTGATCAACGTGAAGTTGCCGGACCCGAAGTTCGGTAATCAGACAAAGGACAAACTGGTCAGCGTGGAAGCGCGCACGGCGGTCGAGGAAGTGGTCGGCGCTGCGTTGGCCGGCTGGCTGCAGGAGAATCCGGCGGACGCCCATGCGATCTGCGACAAAATCCTGGGCGATGCGCGGGCACGCGATGCCGCCCGGCGCGCGCGCGAGTTGACGCGCCGTAAGTCGGTGTTCGCGGGCTCGGGTTTGCCCGGCAAGCTGGCTGACTGCCAGCAGCGCGATCCGGCGCAGTCGGAGATCTATCTGGTCGAAGGCGATTCGGCGGGAGGAAGTGCCAAGCAGGGACGGGACCGGGCGTTTCAGGCGATTCTGCCGCTGCGCGGCAAGATCCTCAATGTGGAACGCGCACGCTATGAGAAGGTGTTGTCGTCGAGCGAGATCATGACGCTCGTCACCGCGCTTGGGTGTGGCATCGGCACCGAGGAATTTCGTCTCGACAAATTGCGCTATCACCGCATCATCATCATGACGGATGCCGACGTGGATGGAGCACATATCCGCACGCTGTTGCTGACGTTCTTTTATCGGCAGATGCGCGAACTGGTCGAGCGCGGCTACGTGTATATCGCACAGCCACCGCTATATAAGGTGCGGCGTGGCAGCACCGAGCGATACCTGAAGGACGACGTGGAGTTCTCGCAATGGCTGCTCGGAATCGCATTGGAGAGTGGCAGCGTGCGCAGTGCGCCGAACGGGGAGACGATTGATGGGGATGCATTGCTCGCACTCGCGCGCGAGTGTCAGCGTGGACAGGCCGCTTTGCAACGGCTTTCGTTCACGATGGATCGCGTCGTGCTCGATGCGGTATTCAACGGATCGTCGATCCGCCTCGATTCGCTGGCAGCCGCGCACGAGAGCGGGCAGCGACTCGCCGCGCGGTTACGCGATTCGTCGGTGATCGTCAAGTTCGGGGACGGTGCGCCTCATCCACAGCTACATGTCGTGCGCCGTCATCTGGGCAACGACAAACACTGCGTCATCAATCAGGACGTCCTGCGCAGCGCCGATTTTCAGACGATTGCACGAATCGGTTTGCAAATGACTAGCCAGTTTCCCCAGGGCGTCGTGGTCCAACGAGGTGAAGGTGAGCGACGGCGCGAACGCAGTGTGAACGATCTTCCGTCGGCGCTGGCGTGGCTGCTCGAGGACGCGGGACGTGGCGTCGCGCGCCAGCGCTATAAAGGGCTTGGTGAGATGAATCCGACGCAACTCTGGGAGACGACGATGGATCCCGAGGCGCGGCGTTTGCTGCAGGTCAGAATCGAAGACGCGATCGAAGCGGACCGGCTGTTTTCGATTCTGATGGGTGAGGAAGTGGCGCCGCGTCGGGAGTTTATCGAGCGGTATGGGGTTGTGTCGCAGTAAGAGACGGACGGTAGAATCCGACTGATCCAGAGTCGCTGATGAGTGAATCGATGAAGATGCCGAACCCGGGGTTGGCCAAGGTGCTGAAGCGCCTCCATTATCCACTGGAGGTGATTCTGACGTGTGTGCGTTGGTACGTCGCGTATCCACTGAGTCTGCGTCATCTGGAGGAGATGATGGGCGAACGGGGAATCGAGGTCGACCATTCAACGGTGCACCGTTGGGCCATCAAGATATTGCCGGTCCTTGAAAAGGCGTTCCGCCGCTGCAAGCGCCCGGTCGGCAAGAGCTGGAGGATGGACGAAACCTATGTGAAGGTCCGGGGCACGTGGAAATATCTCTACCGCGCCGTCGACAAGGCCGGAAACACGGTTGACTTCCTGCTGCGAGCCAAGCGGGACAAGGAAGCCGCCCGACGGTACTTCGAGAAGGCCATCGATCAGAATGGCGNGCCCGAAACCGTAACCATCGACAAGAGTGGTGCCAACCTGGCCGGACTGCACGCGATCAACGCAGAGCGCGAAACGCCCATCAAGTTCCGCCAGGCCAAGTACCTCAACAATATCGTCGAACAAGACCATCGGGCGATCAAACGCCGTACCCGACCCATGTTGGGATTCAAGGATTTTCGTTGTGCCCGCATCTTGTTGAGCGGCATTGAATTCATGCATATGATCGC
>NZ_AWZT01000010.1 GCF_000472525.1 Paraburkholderia dilworthii | reverse complement strand
AGGCCGTTGCCCTGGCTTGCTATCGCGCCGGTGCCGGCCACGTATGTGCCGCCTTTTGGAAGGATGTCCGCTGCGGGCGCCGCATGTGCAAAGGAGAGCCAGGTAAGCGAACTGCCGATGGCAAGCCACATGCGTCCGATTAACTGCCGGCGNCGCAGTGCGCGTGGCGCGGGCCGAGGANNATCTGGACGTGACATACACCTCCTGTTCCGCGTGGGACGCGGAATGCTGCCGACGACCAGCAGAGCCGACCGGAAACGCCTGAGTCGCAGCATCTGAAGAATAGCAGTTGGCTTCGCGGATGCATGCCGATATGTCAGCGTTTTGCGCCTTCCTTTCGGACCTTTTGTACCGCTTTCGTCGTCTGACAGGACATACGCTGCGTCTACGAAATGGGACGTCAAACCGCTCAAGGACGCGACAGTGATTTTTCAGTTGGCTTGTGACACGAGCTGTGGACAGCACATTGCGATAGGCGATAGCGGCGCCCGTATCCAAAGGCGAGGACTGGTTGCAATGCGGAGCCGACGTCCTAACGTCGGTCCAACGGGAGGGGCGAATGACGCTGGAGGGCCGGCGGCCGGTGGTCAGGAGTCGGAGACAGCTAGCCGCCGCAGACGACGAGCCACCGGGGGCGCCGGAGCAGCGGGCTTTTACGATGACTGATCGCGTCGAACAGAAGCGAACAGCCATGCCTGGAACCTACGTGACGGACCATCGGATCCGACTCTTTACGAGCAAGCGCAAACACTCAAGAAGTCGCCGCGGCAATAGCTGGTATGAGCGCGCTAGCACCGCCCGGCGCATCGAGCATAACGGGCGTTTGCCGTCGCACAACCCGCCGCGCATTTGGCGCACACGATCCGATCCGTTCGCCGACGTTTGGGGCAGCGAGGTCGTGCCGTTGTTACGCCACGCTCCTCGGTTGAAGGCCTTCACGCTGCTGTGCAGGCTGCAGGAAGCGCATCCCGGCCTGTTTCCTGACAGCTCGAAAGTAGACCACCATAGAGATGCGCGATTCAGCCGGTGCGCGCGCCGTCATCGGGAGTCGGGATCGGCGCAGCCAAACTTTGACTGCTCGCAATGCATGCTTTTGTTTAGGTTTATTCAACGCCTGTCGGCAAGCGTTGTCGTTGGCTCACAAGCTCGTGGTCGAGGACGGCCGTCGAACAAACCTCAACATTCAACGTCGCCAGCGCATAGTCATCCGAACGACGGTTCGGCCTTACCGGAGCAGTCAATTGCGGCGTTCCTAGCCCCATACCCATGCAAAGCCAATGCTATGGCTACGTTTGCCCGCTTTATACAGCGGACCAACGACGCGCGTACCGGATCTCGCAAAATGCAGGAGCCGTGCGTTGCCAACCTGTTTTCCTTGGCCACAGACGCATAGCAGTCGGCTATTACTTCGGATGGGCAGAATGAAGTAGCATGGCCATCGAATGTCCGTTATTTTCATTCTGGCGTTGGTGATCTGTTTCCTGTCGCAAACAAGGAGTGCTCATGCTGACGCTTTATTCCTATCCGGATCTCTTTGGCGTCGCCGATAACAATCCCTTTGGTCTGAAGGTATTTGCGTTCATGCGATTGTGTGGGCTCGCCTTCGATCATCGTCATGTCCTCGACACAAGCCTTGCGCCGCGTGGCCAATTGCCTTACCTCCTCGATGGCGAACATACGATCGGCGACAGCGACAGCATCATCGATCATTTAACACGTCAGTACGATCTGGACATCGACCGCGCGCTTTCGCGAAAGCAATTGAATCTGGACTTTATGATCCGTCGAACGCTCGACGACCTGTACTGGACCATGAGCTTTTCACGCTGGCGCGACGAGCGCTTCTGGCCGTCCTTTCGCGACGCCGTGCTTGCCGCCCACCCGGACGTTCAAGCGAATGATCTTGAAGCCGCTCGCGAATACAACCGTCTGCGGTACCACTATCAGGGCATCGGACGATCTGAACTGGAGGCGATCTATGCGCGAGGTATCGAGGATCTGCGCGTCGTGGCCGACACGGTCGGCGACACCGGCTATGTGTTCGGCCGCGATCCTGCCACCGTTGACGCCGCGATCTATGGCTTCGTCGCCAATATCTATTTTTATGAAATTGACACGCCGTTGAAGCAGTACGTACTGTCCCGCCCGGCGCTCGTGCACCATTGCGAAGCCATCCATGAGCGGATCGGCACGACAGGGAGCGATTTGACAGTGTGAGCAGCGCCTAAGGTCAGTCGAATCCACCGGGACGAAGTGGCGCCCAGGATCGTCTGAATGCATCGTACGCTGCGGGGTACAGTCCGTCGCCCCCGGACCGTCAGCTCCTCAGACGAACCGGTAGGTGCACTCGACCGCATTGGCGTGCGCGAGCGGTGCGTCCTGCAGCTGTTCCGGGCTCTCGTTCAGTCAGTCGCGCAGATGCGCCAACGGCCAGCCCGGTGCACTCTGCAACACGGAAGCGCGCCGTGCTAGACAACTCAAGCTTTTCCAAAATAACGTTTTCATAATTCGCTCAAGAGTCCTATCCTCTAACGAGCGCGGTGGGGCAGCGCCTTGGGAAGCACTGGCCACGTTCGTCTGTGACGAAGGCGGAAAATCGTGATGCTTACGTATAAGACCATACGCGGACGATTCGCTGTATTGTCCGTGCTACCTGTCCTATTTGTACTTTTTGCGTGCGCGAAAGCACCGGAGAGAAGCGCGCTTGCGCTCGCTGCGGAACACGGTGACCTGTCGAAAGTCCAGCAACAGGTGAACGAAGGTGCCGATATTAGCGCAAAAGATGATAAAGGCCTGGATGCCTTGTCTTACGCGATAATTAACGAGCGCCGTCAAGTAGCAGAGTACTTGCTGACACGTGGCGCAAACGCGAATACGGAGAATGACAGCGGGATAACGGCTCTGATTATTGCCGCAACGGTAGGTGATCTTGCGATTGTCGAGAGTTTGCACCAGCACGGCGCGGAGATAAATCGGGGCACTAAAGACGGTATTACGCCGTTGATGGCCGCTGTCGCATCGGATAATCAGGAGACTGCCGAATTGCTATTGTCGTATGGCGCAGACCCATGCATGAGAGACAAAAATCATCTGACGGCGCGCCAGACAGCGGACCAATGGCGCGGATCCGAGGAGACATCGCGCGTCATAAGCCGAAACAAGAAGCTGGCCAGGCTGAATTGCAACAGGAGTGAATAGGTGAATAAATCAAAACGCGCTGTTGCTTTTGTCATACTAACGCCCATTTTCTTTATTCTGTCGCTTTGGGTCTCGGCGTTCCCGCACGAGTACGCCCATTCGGTAGCCGCATGGCTGTTCGGATACAAACTGAATCCTTTCGATATCGATTACGGTAGCTTTGACTGGAGGAACGTACTGTTCGTCGACGGTATCGACGAGCATGTGAACTATTTCCTCATATATCTTTTCGGGGGCAGGTTTGCAATAGGAATGATCGCTTTCGCCGGGCCATTTATTGCCACGTCATTATTGTATCTTGTGTCCTGGCGCGTCATTCGTTGGAAAAAAATGGAGTCTAGGCCCTATTTGTTCTACTTCTTCCTTTGGGTCAACGTTACAAATCTGTCCGAGTTGATAAGTTATATCGTGCTTCGGTCTGTTACAAAGCACGGCGATCTCGGGCATATAGAGTTTGCGTGGGGCGTATCCCAGTGGCTCGTCTTCACCGTTGGCTGCGCCTTGTTGTCGATCGCAACGTGGAATTTCTTTTCGCGCACGATCGTAGATCTGTATCTCATCGCAGAGGCAAACAAAATTTCGTTTAAATGTTTTTTCATTATTTTATTTTCGGCTTACTTGTTTGCATATCCCGCTGTACGAGTATTGCTGGTGAACAATGACCTGTTTTCGGTAAGTATGTCTCTTCTCTTTTGCGTACTGACTCCGGTTATTGTAATTGTCTGCTGGCCGGGACGCGATTGGGTAAAAGAGCGCGAGCGCGCCTATCTCGCGTTTTCGGGCGGCGAGGTTGTGAAAGTCTGAGCGACAGATGAAAGCCGCTTCCGGGCCGCTCAGACGCGCAAGCCTGGTCGGGCCTCGGAAAGCCGGACGGGACAGGTGCCGCCCGGGGGCATCCGCGAAGCGCGGCATTCACCTCCATCGGCTGACTAACGACAGCAAAATGACATGGAGCGGCCGAAGCGGGCTTGGCCGGCGAATGTCGGCAATGGCCCACGAGCGGCACTCGCCGATCCGTTGCTTTCTCGTTATGAAGCCCCTTTGTTTTTTGTTTGGGAATCGTCCTCCAAAGACCATCGCTTTCGTCGATCTCGGTGCTCTCCATATCGACAATCTCGCCCCCTCTTGTGCCAGTCCACAGGTAGAGCGTCACGCATCAGCGACAGTCAAGCTGAAATTCGGCAGCCATCGCATCAATGTGCTCAGTTCCTCTATTGAGAGCACCCTCATTTGTGTCCCGGTATATTGGCCCTCGACCTTGCGCCCTTTGCTCTTCAGTCGCCCTCTTAGAACTTCCTTCCACCAGTTAGCGGTGTTTTCAGGAAGACGGACCAGCATCGAGCGCGTAGTGCCAGGCACCGCCAAGCTCCATGCGAACGCGAGCTGCGAGCACTGAAGTCGGCCGATATGATTGGAGCAGATCGAAAGCCTCGGCGCGCGTGATGGTAGCCGCAGGCTTATCCGCGATAGGCCCTAACATCGCTTTGAAGATACGTGCGACCTCGACTGCACTTTTGGTCTTCGGTTGACTTCTGCATGCCCCTGCAGATAGTCGCGGCACAGTTGTTCGACGGTGTAATTGTTCGGCGATGGACGAATGGCGTCTGCTTCCGTCATTCGACGCAGTGCCGAAAGCTCGGCGCCCGAGTCTCTCTCGACGCGGCTCTTCTCCCTCGCAGCGATGGTTCCGGCAAACGACAGTGCTTGCCATTCACCGAGCTTCACTTGCCGCATGCGGCTATCGACCGGTGACTTGTAGCGATACGCCCACGATTTCCGGCTCGTAGACGCTTGCAAGGCGCAGTCCGGGAAATCCATCAAAGGTCATGTGACCGCCGCTCGGCAGTGTGGCTGCGGCACGTGTATCGAAGCGCGTTCTTCCCTCGGCGTAGGTTTTTCTGAGGGAAGAATGTCCGGCGTAGGTTTCCTTGACAACGCCGAAAAAACCTACGCCGACGTTGCAAGTTTAGACATACGGAGACAAACGTCGATGTGGCGACTGGCGCCGCCAATAGGAGTGCATTCTGTTTTATTTTCAACCACTTGCGGACTACTTTGGCTCTCCTTGGGAGACCGCAGACACACTCCTGACCCGCTATTCGTTCTCGTCGAAGTAGTGCCCAAACTTGAGCTGCTTCGTGCGGATATAGCGCTCGTTCTCCTCGCGCATCGGAATGGCGAGCGCCACGCGCTCACACACCGGAATGCCATGCTTGGACAGCGTGTCGAACTTCTCGGGATTGTTGCTCATCAAGCGGACGGAAGTCACTTTCAGCGTGCGCAAAATGCCCGCTGCCGAATCGTATTCGCGAGAGTCGTCTGGCAGACCGAGATCGAGATTGGCCTCGACGGTATCGCGCCCCTGCTCCTGGAGCGCATACGCGCGGATCTTGTTGGACAGACCGATACCCCGGCCTTCGTGACCGCGCAGATAGAGCAGCACGCCGCAGCCTTCAGCCGCGATATAGCGCAGCGCGAGATCAAGTTGCTCGCCGCAATCGCAGCGGTAGGAGCCGAGCACGTCGCCCGTCAGACATTCGGAGTGCAAACGCGTCAGCACCGACGACCGGTTCGCGACATCGCCCATTACGAGCGCAAGATGTTCGGCGCCGCTTTCGACCACGCGAAACACGTAAGAGGTGAACGTGCCGTAGCGCGTGGGAAGCGTGGCGGTGGCGTCGAGAACGACGCATTCGCCGTTGATTGCGCCGTCTACTGCGGGCGACGGATCGTGAGACGTGAGCATGGCGTTAGACAGTGGTGCTGGACATGAACCCGATCAAACCGGGGATAAGGTACGGACAGGAGTTTACCGCTAATCGCCGCACCGCACCCGCATGCCCATGCATGACGCACGGATCATGCACCGGCAAAGCGCCGAAATGCGCCGCGAGTGGGAACGGCGCGAGCCCGCGCGCTACTCGAATTGAACGCTTTGCGCGCTCCAGGTATTCCCGAACACACTCGCCGGCGCGTCACGCCTATACTGGAATCGCTTGGTCCTCGACAGCCCGCCGCGCCGGCGTGCTGCACTGCGAAACGGAGCCGCTCCATGACAACCGTTGCACAGCTTCTTAAAACGAAACCGAACAACACGACCGTCTATACGATCGGAGCCGACGACTCCGTCTATGAAGCGATCAAGTTGATGGCCGAGAAAGGCATTGGCGCGCTGGTCGTAACGCATGGCGACAGCATCGCGGGAATCGTCACCGAGCGCGACTACGCGCGCAAGGTCGTGTTGATGGACCGGTCATCGAAAGCCACGCCGGTACGCGAGATCATGAGCAAAGCGGTGCGCTTCGTGCGCCCCGAGCAGACCACCGACGACTGCATGGCGCTCATGACAGAGCGCCGCATGCGCCACTTGCCGGTAATCGAAAACGACAGGCTCGTCGGCATGGTGTCGATCGGCGACCTCGTGAAGAACATCATCGCCGAACAACAGTTCACCATTCAGCAACTCGAGTTCTACATCCACGGCGAGCGTCCCTGACGCGTCACGCATGCCGCATATATAGCCGCAAAAAAAGCCCAATCGCTGAACGGTTGGGCGAAGCTACCTTGCGGCAGCGGAGGTTCCTCGGAATTGAGAACCGTGCGAGACAATGCGCCGGATTTTACAGGTGCCGCGTGGCGAAGCGTGGCGCTTGCCGCCGGTCTCGCGCGGCGATTTCGCGTTTGGGCGTTGCACTGCATTTGCACTCGCAACGCTGCGCATAGGCATGGCTCGAAATCTGGTTTCCGCCTGAAGCGGGCCTGCGCGCTGCGTCTTCCACAGCGCGCACTCGCGGCCCACCTCCACAACTTGCACTTCTCGCTGCACGCCGACTGCACCTCTTTCACCAATACGCGCTGCTGCGGACATAACGCGAGCCACCGTCCGCAGACTCAACTACACGACGCTGCCAATTCGCATTAGTTGCCGAAGTACACCGACTTCGGCCCGCTCATCGGCTCACGCGCACCGCCCGATTGCGACGAGCCGCTCGTCATGCCGCCGTAGCCGCTCGTGTCGGCAACCGGCTGCTGTGTTTGCGCGACCACAGGGTTTTGAGCCTGTACGCGACGCTCGGCGGCCTGGATGTCAGCCGGATAGTCCGGGTCATTGCTGACGGCCGGGTTGTAGCCCGCTTGCTCCAGCTGGATCAATTGGTTGCGGACTTCGGCGCGGGTCACGGGTTGCTGGCTCGACTGCGCGAACGAAGCGACCGGAGCGGCGAAGACTGCTGCAATGGCGACTGCCTTGATAAGCGATTTCATGATCATTACCTCCAGACTTAGTCTTATTTGCCGCGCTTGCCACACCATGTGGAAGCGAGTGATTCCAGTCTAGTCACCGGCGCACCAAGGGAAAACCCCTATTTGTGAGATACATAATTGTCGCAACTGGAAAAGTGCGACGAAATTGCCGCAGTTCGCTACGCGGCGCGCATCGTCCTCGTAATAACTAGCCGGCGCGTGCCCTTTGTGGATGAGGTACCGAAACGTCACCGCCAATGCGCCCGATATGCTGGTCATCGTCATGGGAGCGGTCAGCGAGGCGCAGCGTCGCTCAGGTCCGCGTGGGGCGCGAGAAGCAGCTTGCGCGGCCCGCTGACGAAGGCGCTGCCGGGCTCGAAAAAGCGCAACGGCCGATGCGTCTCACGTGACAGGCCAATGCGCGTCGTCACGCCAACCGGCACATCGCCCCTCTCGATGACGCCGATCCACAAATCTCGCCCGGCGCAAAGGTCGCGGCCGTCAAAAGACTGACCGATCCCCAAGGCCATCGTCAGGCGGCCGGGTCCGCGCGCCAGATCGCGCAGCGGCACGCCGGGACGACGGGCTTCCATCAGCGACAGACCCTCGAGCGGCTCGATCGCACGAATCAGAATGCCGGCGCCGATCTCTTCGGCTTCCGCGGACATATTGAGCATGTACGAAAGTCCGTAAGTGAGCCTCACGTATGCGTGGCCGGGTGCGAGAAACATCGAGCCGTTGTACGGACGGCGTCCGATGAACGCATGGCTGGTCGAATCGCCGACCGGATAGGCCTCCGTTTCGACGATGCGGCCGCTCATGCGCCCCTGCGGCGCATCGTGCACGAGGTATTTGCCGATCATGAAACGCGCGAGTTCCGCGGCCCCGACGGGCAGATCGTCACGCGACAAGGGGATGATGGGAAGCAACGGTTTGCGCATGCGTTGTGCCTCTTGTAGGTGCGTTCGTTTGTGCGTTGGTTTATGCGCCGTGCGTGCATTAGTTTGCTGGTTTTCTGTAGGCGCGAGCGCCGCCCACTACCCGAAACCGCCCGGACATTCCAGCGAAACCAGCGAAGCTTTGCAGGTTCGTCGGCTCAACCGTTGTAGCGAAGCCTCATTTTCTGGCAGCACCGCCTTCACCCTGGAACCAATTGGAGTATCGTGTGCTTCCAGCCTGCGGCAAGCCTTTGCCGGCTCACGCGGGCTTCGGCCCGCTGAAGCAGGCTCGATCAGCATGCCAGACTCAAGCATTCGCAAGACCCGCAGCAGCAAGACCCGCAGCAACGTCCTTCCGATTCGATTCCGCTGTACCCGTAGTGCAAGCACATGGTCTCCGCCAGGGGACGAGCGTATTCACGACAAGGAGAAACTCGCATGAAAGCATCCACGGCATTGAAGATGGTCGGCGGCGCGCTGATCGTACTGGCATCGCTCAACGCATCCGCGCAAAGCAGCGACGCGGCAGCGGCGGCGGCGCCGGGAATGGCGGCATCGTCGGCAGCAACCGGCAAGCAGGCCAAGGCAGCCAACCGTGCGCTCGGACGCAAGGTCCGCAGCGCGCTTGCCAAGACGAAGGGGCTGAGCGTCGCGAACATCAACGTGCGCGCACGCGGCGGTGCTGTCACGTTGGCCGGCACGGTGCCCGACCAGTCGCAAGTAGATGTCGCGACGCAAGCGGCGCAGGGCGTAGCCGGCGTGACGTCGGTGAAGAACGCATTAACCGTTCGTCCGGTCGGGCAGTAAGCAACGAAGTCGGCGCTGTGGGGGCGCCGGCATCGCCACTGGCGGGTGCCTTCGCCCTCAAAAACACGCATCAGAAAAAGGAAGCCCGATGACCACGTCCACGACCGTCTCCCCCCGCTGGACTCTGGCCGTGCCGTTCATTGCGTGGATCGTGCTGGGCGCCGCCTACGCGTTGCCGGGCAACCGGTTGCTGCTCGTGCTGGTGGGCACCGGCCTGTGCGCCGCGGTGTTCGCGGCCGTGCATCATGCGGAAGTAGTCGCGCATCGCGTCGGCGAGCCGTTCGGCACGCTAGTGCTTGCCGTGGCGGTAACGGTGATCGAGGTCGCGCTCATCGTCTCCGTCATGCTGACCTCCGGCCCCGAGAAAGCCGGCCTCGCGCGCGATACCGTGTTCGCCGCCGTCATGATCGTCTGCAATGGGATCGTCGGATTGTGCCTGCTGGTGGGCGGCATCCGCCATCGCGAGCAGGATTTTCAGAGCCGCGGTGCGGCTGCGGCGCTCGCAGTGCTGGCGTCGTTGTCTGTGCTGACGCTCGTCATGCCGAACTACACGACGACGAGTGCGGGCCCCATGCTGTCGCCGTCGCAACTTGCGTTTGCCGGCGCGTCGTCACTGGTGCTATACGGCGTCTTTGTGTTCGTGCAGACGGTCCGGCATCGCGATTACTTTCTTGCCGGCGTACCCGACGAAAACGTGCACGCGGCGCCCCCGAGCGCCGGACTCGCGCTGGCGAGCGGCGGCTTGCTGCTGGTGTGCCTCGTCGGGGTGGTGCTGCTCGCGAAAGTCCTGTCTCCGGTCGTCGAGACGGCCGTTCAGAACGCGGGCGCGCCGCCGGCAGTGGTCGGCATCGTGATCGCCGCGCTGGTGCTGCTGCCCGAAGGCCTTGCCGCGGTACGCGCGGCGCGCGCCGATCGTTTGCAGAACAGCCTGAATCTCGCGCTCGGCTCGGCGCTCGCCAGTATCGGCTTGACGATTCCGACCGTGGCCGGCGTGTTTCTGTCGACGGGGCAACCGCTCGTGCTCGGCATCGACGGCAAGGAGACCGTGCTGCTCGTGCTCACGCTGATCGTCGGCACACTGACCCTGAGCACCGGGCGCACGACGATTCTTCAAGGCGCCGTGCACCTGTCGCTGTTCGCCGCGTATCTGTTCCTGTCGTTCGCGCCCTGAAACTACGCTTTCTGATCTGGTTTTCGGGCTGCGGCGATTCGGCGCCTATTCTTCCCAATGCGCCGCGATCCAGTCGCGGAACAGATTCAGCTTCTGCTGATGCGCGACCGAGTCCGGATAGACGAAGTAGTAGCGCCAGCCGGTTTTGAGCACCGTATCGAAGGGCCGCACAAGACGCCGCGCGGCCACGTCTTCGTCGATCAATGCAAGGTCGCTGATGGCTACGCCGAAGCCCTGCAACGCGGCGTTGGTCGCCATGTCCAGCGTGTCGAAGCTCGGGCCGTGTTCGGCGTCGATCGAACGCGCGTTGGCGGTATCTCCTTCAGCGGCCTTGGCCAGCCACATCTTCCAGTCGCGATGATCGCGCGTGGGATGCAGCAGCGTGTGGCGCGCGAGATCCGCGACCGCAGCGAGCGGCTTGTCCTTGAGCAGATCGGGCGCGCACACCGGAGTCAGGCGCTCCTCGAACAGCGGCACCGACTGCACGTCCGCGCCGGGCGACGATCCGTAAATGATCGCGGCATCGAACGGCTCACGCTGAAAATCGACGTCGTGCTGCCATGTCGTCGTGATCTGTACATGCAGATCGGGATACTCGGTCTGGAAGCGCATGATCTTCGGCAGCATCCAGCGCATCACGCAGGTGGGCACCTTCAGTGCGAGATCGGTGCGCTGCCGCGTGAGGCGCAGCGAAATCTCCTCGATGCGCGCGAAGCTTTCCTTGACCGCGGGCAGCAGCAACTCGCCTTCGGCGGTGAGCGTCAGCCCCTTCGCATGACGCTTGAAGAGCGGGAATTTGTAGTAGTCCTCGAGCGCGATGATCTGGCGGCTCACCGCTCCTTGCGTGACGCACAAATGATCGGCCGCGCGTGTGAAGCTACGATGGCGCGCGACGGTTTCGAAAATCTGCAGTGCGTTTAGCGGCGGAAGACGTCGCATGGAAGTGTCCGGATCAGAAAAAATCATTGGGGCGGCACAATCGCGATCGTTGGCAACACCCCTTCAGAGCCAACAGGATACGCGATCCAGCATAGACAAACGAAGCCGCACGAAGCAATAGCGGTGCGGCAAGATCCGTTCGCATGCGGCCGGCTCGACGCGTCGTGCTCACGGTCGCCCATGAGCTTACGTCATGCCCTCCATGCGCATATTTCGTTTGTTGAGGGATTTTGGCAAACCTAGAGTCCATTTCATTCCAATACCGACATTTCGACATTTTCGACAGAGGACAGACCATGAACCAGCACAAGCCCGTTCAATCGAACGCTCGCCGCGCGTTCGCCACGCTTGCCGCGGCCTTCGCCTTCACCGGCGCCGCCGCGCTCAGCGCCTTTTCGCCGGCCGCTCATGCCGATGCACTCGATAACATTGCGAAGTCGGGCACCGTGCGCATTGGCGTGTTCATGGACTATCCGCCGTTCGGCTCGATCGGCCCGGACATGAAGCCGATGGGTTATGACATCGACGTCGCCAATCTGATCGGCCGCGCGCTCAACGCAAAGGTCGAACTCGTGCAGGTGACGGGCGACAACCGCATGGCCTATCTCGCGGACCGCAAGGCCGACATGCTGCTGTCGGTCGGCCAGACGCCCGAGCGCGAAAAGGTGATCGACTTCTCGCAGCCTTACGCGCCGTACTACCTCGCGGTGTTCGGCCCGAAAGCACTGCCCGTGAAAAACGCAGCCGATCTCGCCGGCAAGTCCATTTCGGTTGCGCGCGGCACGCTGGAAGACCTGAGCGTGACGAAAATCGCGCCGCCTTCCGCGAACATCAAACGTTTCGACGATCCCAACGGAGCAATTTCGGCGTTTCTTTCTGGTCAGGTACAGTTGATGGTCGTCGGCAATGACGTCGGCGCAACGATTCTCGCGCGTCATCCCGCGAACGATCCGGAGCAGAAGTTTTCGCTCTTCAGCTCGCCGGATCACGTCGGTTTGAACAAGAACGAGCCGCGTCTGAAGCAGAAAGTCGACGAAACCATAGCCAAGGCCCGCAAGGACGGCACCATGAACGCGATCTCGCAGAAATGGCTGCGCACGCCGTTGCCGGCCGACCTCTGAATTTCCTGCACCGGAGTTTGACCTCACGATGAGCGCCACGCCATGACCTATGCGTTCGATTTCAGCGGCTTCGGCCTCTATGCGGGGATGCTCGCGCGCGGTGTCGCCGTCACCCTGGGGCTGACGGCCATCTCGACACTGCTCGGCGGCGTGGTCGGCATCGGCGGCGCGAGCATCGCGGTGGCCGGGCCGAAATGGGCGCGCTGGTTGGTGGCGAGCTATGTGGAGGTGATCCGCAACACGCCGTTCATCGACCAGCTGTTCTTCGTG
Source organism: Paraburkholderia dilworthii (assembly GCF_000472525.1). GTDB lineage: Bacteria > Pseudomonadota > Gammaproteobacteria > Burkholderiales > Burkholderiaceae > Paraburkholderia > Paraburkholderia dilworthii. The sequence continues at coordinate 160,313 of NZ_AWZT01000010.1, read as the reverse complement.
TTCTTCGGCTTGCCGAGCCTCGGCATTCATATCGACGAAATACAAGCCGCGATTCTGGCAATGACCGTCAACCTCGGCGCCTACGCGATCGAAATCGTCCGCGCGGGCATCGACTCCATTTCGCGCGGTCAGGTTCAGGCGGCGCAAGCGCTCGGCCTGCATGGGCGGCAGGTGTTTCGCTATATCGTGCTGCCGCAGGCGCTCGCCAATGTATTTCCCGCGCTCCTGAGCCAGGTGCTGATCGTGATGCTCGGCTCTGCGGTGGTGTCGCAGATCTCCGTTCCCGATCTAACGTATGCGGCCAACTTCATCCAGTCGCGCAATTTCCGCTCATTCGAGAGCTACGTGATCATCACCGCGACGTATCTGCTGCTGTCCATCGCGCTGCGGCAACTCCTGAACCGGTTCGGACGCGGCCTCTTCGCGGGCCGCACCGCGCGCGGCGCAGACAGCGCGCCTCGCAACTGGCGCACCCGCCTGATGTGGCGCGGCGCCCGCAGCCTGCCCGCGGAGCGTTGATCATGGTCGAATTTACGTTGTGGGACATCGCCCGCAATCTGCTGCTCGCCGCGCGCTGGACAGTGTTGCTTTCGCTGATCGCGTTTGTCGGCGGCGGCATCGTCGGGCTGATTCTGCTCGCGATGCGTGTGTCGCCGATTGCGTGGCTGCGCCGCATCGTCGTGCTCTACGTGGAAGTGTTTCAGGGCACGCCGCTGCTGATGCAACTCTTTCTCGCGTTCTTCGGTTTGCCGCTGCTTGGCGTCGACGTGTCGCCGTGGGTCGCCGCAACCGTCACGCTCACGCTTTACACGAGCGCGTATCTGGTCGACATCTGGCGCGGCTGTGTCGAAGCGGTGCCGCGCGGCCAGTGGGCCGCGGGCGCGAGTCTCGGCATGACCTTCAGCCAGCAGTTGCGCTATATCGTCTGGCCGCAGGCACTCAAAATCGCCGTGGCGCCGACGGTCGGCTTTCTCGTGCAGGTGGTCAAGAGCACCGCGCTCGCCTCGATCATCGGCTTCACCGAATTGACGAAGACCGGCACGATGATCACCAACGCTGCGTTCCGCCCGTTTCCGATCTACGGCATGGTCGCGATGATCTACTTCGCGATGTGCTTTCCGCTGACCTGGTATGCACGCGTGCTGGAAAAGCGGCAGAAGGTGGGCCAGCATCGGTAGACATGCGCGGCGTGTGCCTGGCAGAAGACAAAAAGCGTCAACCGCCGAAAGACGGTTGACGCTTTTTCATGCGCTCGCGCTTTACGGGCTGCTGCTTTACGAGCGACTGCTAGCGAGCCGCTTGCGTTGACTTGCGCAGCTTCGTCACATCGGCCGCCGTGACCGCTGGCGCACCGTTGTTCCAGCCGGCACGCACGAACGTGAGCACGTCGGCGATCTGCTGGTCGTTGAGCACCGGCGCGTACTTCGGCATCGGATACGGCGCGGGAATGCCGCCGATCACGAGATCGTCGGCGCCGTTCAGCGTCACGTTGATGAGCGACGACGCGTCCTTCTCCAGCACGTTCGGATTGCCGGCCAACGGCGCGAGCATCGGCGCGAAGCCGCGTCCGTCAACGCCGTGACAATGCATGCAATACGCGGTGTAGACGCGCGCGCCTGCATCGTTCGCGGGACGGTTGAGCGACACCTTCGTCGCTTGCGGATCGAACTGATAGGGCGGCGCACCGTTGCCGCCCGCCGGCGGCAGCGACTTCAGATACGTCGTCATGGCCGCGATATCCGCATCGTTCAAGCTTTGTGTGCTGTTGTTGATCACGCTCGTCATCGAGCCGAATGCGGAGGCGTGGCGATTCGCGCCGGTCTTCAGGAACGCCTGCACGTCCTGATCGTTCCAGCGCCCGAGCCCCACGTTATGTTCGCCGGTGAGATTGGTCGCGTACCAGTTGTCGAGCAGGCCACCCGTCAGGAACGCGCTGCCGGTTTCGTCGAGCGCCTTCTCCTGGAACGCAATGCCGCGCGGCGTATGACATGAGCCGCAGTGCCCGAGCCCCTGGATCAGATAGGCGCCGCGATTCCACGCAACGTCCTTGCCCGGCTTGTTCTGGTACACGCCCTTCTCGAGGAAGACCATGTTCCAGAGCTTCAACGGCCAGCGCATGTTCATCGGCCATTTGATGTCGGACTCGCGATTGGCCTGCTGCACGGGCGCAACGCCGCTCATGAAGAACGCGTAGAGCGCTTTCATGTCGTCGTCGTTGACCTTTGCATACGACGGATACGGCATCGCCGGATACAGGTTGTGGCCGTCTTTCGCGACGCCTTCGCGCATCGCGCGGGCGAAGTCCTGTTCCGTATAATTGCCGATGCCGGTTTGCGGGTCGGGCGTGATGTTGGTGGTGTAGATCTGGCCCATCGGCGTGTTCATCGGCAGGCCGCCCGCGAACGGCTTGCCTTTGGGCGCCGTGTGACACGCGACGCAATCGCCCGCCTTCGCCAGATACGCGCCGCGCTGCACGAGCGCCGGGTCAGCCGGCTGTCCCGCAGCCGCCGCGGCCGCCGATGGCAAGGCCGCGGTCAGCAAAGGCAGCGCTATGCACAGCGCCGCACCGAAACCCTTCAGTGTGCTTTTCATGTCGGGCTCCCGTTAAGCGGTTTTCAACTGGCTGCCGACCGGCAGATGCCGCAGCCGCTTGCCGGTGGCCGCGAAAATCGCGTTGGTCAGCGCGGGCGCGAGCGCCGCTGTTCCCGGCTCGCCGATGCCGCCCGGCGCCTCGCTGCTCTTCACGATATGCACGTCGATAGGCGGCGTCTCGTCGATACGCAGCATCCGGTAGTCCGTGAAATTGGTCTGCTCGACGCGGCCGTCCTTGATCGTGATCTCGCTATAAAGCGCCGCCGTGATGCCGAAGATGATGCCGCCTTGCACCTGCGCTTCGATCGTGTTCGGATTGACCGCCATCCCGCAGTCGACCGCGCACACCACGTGCTTGACGGCCACCTCGCCCTGGTCCACCGCGACATCGACGACGATCGCGAAGTAGCTGCCGAACGCATGCATGACCGACACGCCGCGCCCTTGCCCCTTCGGCACGGCGCTGCCCCAATTGGCCGCCTGCGCGGCGGTATTGAGCACGTTCAGCGCGCGCGGCGTCTTGCCGAGCAGATCGCGCCGGTATTTGACCGGGTCGATCTTCGCCTCGGCTGCGAGTTCGTCGATGAAACTTTCGACCACGAACGTGCCGCGCGTGGGACCCACGCCGCGCCAGAACGCGGTGGGAATCGCGTGAGGCTCCTGGCGCACATAGTCGACGAGCTGGTTGGGCAAGTCGTACGGCAGATCGGACGCGACTTCCACCGCGTCGGGATCGAGCCCGTTCTTGAATGCAGGCGGCGCGAAGCGCGCCATGATCGACGAACCGACAATCCGATGCTGCCACGCAAGCGGCTTGCCGTTCGCGTCGAGACCCGCGGAAATCTTGTCGTAGTAGTACGGCCGGTACATGTCGTGCTGAATGTCTTCTTCACGCGTCCACAGCACTTTCACGGGCGTCGATAGCTGCTTGCCGATCTTGACGGCCTGCGTGACCATGTCGAATTCGAGCCGCCGCCCGAAGCCGCCGCCGATCAGATGGTTGTGCACGACAATCTTGTCGGCGGGCAAACCGGACGCAGCGGCCGCCGCGTCCCGCACGCGCGTGGGCACCTGCGAGCCGAGCCAGATTTCGCAGCCGTCGGGTCGCACATGCACCGTACAGTTGATTGGCTCCATCGTGGCATGTGCGAGAAACGGCTGCTGATACACGGCATCGATACGCGTCTTCGCGTTCGAAAAGCCCTGCACCACATCGCCGTCCTTGCGTGCGACCGCGCCGTTGCGTTGCGACGCGTTGGCAAGATCGTCGACGATCTGCTTCATCGAAAGCTTCGCGTCGGCGCCCTCGTTCCACTTGATGTCGAGCGCCTGCAGCCCGCGTTTGGCCGCCCACGTGTGGTCGCCGATCACGGCGACTGCATTGTCGATCTTCACGACCTGGCGCACGCCGGGAATCTTCTTCGCGTTGGTATCGTCGACGCTCGCAAGCGTGCCGCCGAACACAGGGCAGTTCGCGATAGCCGCGTAGACCATGTCGGGCAGGCGCACGTCGAGGCCGAAGATCGCGGTGCCGTCCACTTTTTCCGGCGAGTCGAGGCGCTTGACCGCGGTGCCGATGATCTTGAAGTCTTTCGGGTCCTTAAGCGGCACGTTTTGCGGCACCGGCAGTTTGGCCGCGGCATCAACCAGCTGGCCGTAGCCGATGCTGCGATTACTCGCCGCATGAATGACCTGGCCGGCTTTCGCATGACAGCTCGCGGCGTCCACCTGCCATTGCTGCGCGGCTGCACTAATGAGCAGCGTGCGCGCGGTGGCGCCGGCCTTGCGCATCGGCTCCCATGCATAGCGGATCGACGTCGATCCGCCCGTGAGCTGGCCGCCGAGCAGCGGGTCCGTGAAAAGCTTCTCGTCCGGCGGCGCGTGGTCGAGCGTGACGGTGTCGAGCGACACTTCGAGTTCTTCGGCGATCAACATCGGAATCGACGTATAAACTCCCTGCCCCATCTCGACCTTGGGAATCACCAGCGTGACCTTGCCTGCCGTGTCGATCTGGATAAACGCATTGGGTGCGAACACGCCGCTCTGCGGCGCTTCGTTAGCATCGCCGCCGATCACCGATTTGCCGGCCTTCTGGTCCTGACTGACGGCCGGCATGCTGAAGCCGAGCAGCAAGCCGCCGCCGGCCGCCGCGCTTACCGTCACGCCGAGTTTCAGAAAGCTGCGGCGCGACAAGCCGCGCGTTTCATTCGCGTGGGCGTGCGAGGACTTCGCGCCGTTCTGTGCATCGAGCAATCCCTGGGACATATCAGACTCCTTTCGCTGCGTGCCTGATCGCCGCGCGAATGCGGTTGTAGGTGCCGCAGCGGCAGATGTTGCCTGCCATCGCGGCGTCGATGTCCGCATCGGTAGGATTGGGGTTGCTCGCGATCAGCGAGGCCGCCGACATCACCTGGCCCGACTGGCAGTACCCGCATTGCACGACGTCCAGTTGACGCCACGCCTGCTGCACTTTCTGGCCTGCCGGCGTGTTGCCGACCGCTTCGATCGTCGTGATCTTTTTGTCGCCGACTGCCGCCGCCGGCAAGACGCACGAGCGCACTGCGACGCCGTCGAGATGAACAGTGCACGCGCCGCATTGAGCGATACCGCAGCCGAACTTGGTGCCGGTCAAGCCGACGAGATCGCGCAAGACCCACAACAGAGGCATGTCGGGCGGCGCGTCTACGGTATGTGTCTCGCCGTTGATATTGAACGTTGTCATGCGCGGCTCCTTGTGGGGTTATCTTCTATCAGGCTGTTTAGTCGCGATTGCCGCTCAAAACGCGATGACTCGCCGTGTTTATTCGACAGCCCCGACTAATGCGCAATGCCGCCGAAGCGCTAGCGTGCAACTGCACGCCAAGCATCGCGCCAGTGCACTGTGAGGGCTCGGCGAATTGTAGCCGTGCATTAAGAAGTTCGCCGGGGCGCCGCCCGCCCCGCTGTCATTGCGCCGGGCGCGGACGAGGCCGTGGCCGCGCAATTTTGTTAGCATGGACGCGACCCGCACTGACCATCCGAAGGAGCCGCATCATGAACGACCCGCAATGCACCCAATTCCTCTCGGAGATCCGCAAACCTTTGTTGGCGTTGCATAAGGCGATACTCGATCACGAGCGCGCGTCATATGAGAAAGAATTCGGCCCGGTCACGCCCGCAGCCTTTCTGCAAGTGCTGATCAACGGTTCGGGTTTTCGCTGGCTCACGCCGCTCTCGACGATCATCGCAAACGTCGATGAAATTCTCGACGACAAGGAAGCCGACGCCGCGGACCGGCTCGCCGCCGCGGAAGCCGTCACCGGCCTCTTTTCCGCCGATCAGCCGAACAACAGTTTTCTGCCGCGCTACCTGCCGCTGTTGCAGGCCGATCCGGCGATACTGCATTTGCATGGCCAGGTGTCGCAACTGCTGCGCGGCGTGCAGACAAAGTAGGCTGGCTTGCGCCGCGGGCTCCCGGATTTCCTCACCGTTCGCAAGCACGCGGATATGACGAGTCTACGCCGATCACGGGTCGTTCCTTATAGGCCCGCCTGCTTCATTAATAAAGGATTACCAGGCTTTATTAACCGCGGCAGCTCAGAATCACCGCATTTCAAGGTCATTCATGCGCGATTCGTAAAGATGCCGGATGCACTGTCTGCTGACCGACATACGAGGCGAGCGCGATGAAACGCATATTCGGCAAATTGCCTGGGTTTGCTGAACAAATCAAAGGTGAGCTCTTGCGGGATTCGCGTGGCGACGTTTGATGGAGCTTGCCGGGGCTTTGCGGTGCCTGCCGGTGCGCCACGCAGAACGCGTCATGCGCGCTATCAAAAGCCCTGCTAACGTAAGCGAACTTCGTCACCACCGCTCATTACCATGACCGACTGGCCACTGCCCGAAACATATACGTTCCGCGATCAAAGCGTGCGCTTCAACGTGACGGGCACTGGCCCGCCGCTCGTACTGGTGCACGGCACGCCGTTTTCGTCCTACGTGTGGCATCGCATTGCGCCTCATCTCGCGCAGATTCGCAGCGTCCATTATTACGATCTGCTCGGCTACGGCCAGTCCGCTATGTGCGATGGCCAAGATGTGTCGCTCGGTGTGCAGAATCGGTTGCTCGCCGAACTGCTCGCGCACTGGCAATTAAAAAGCCCGGATGTGATCGCGCATGACTTTGGCGGGGCGACTTCGTTGCGCGCGCATCTTATCGACGGTTGCGAATACCGCAGCCTCACGCTGATCGACCCGGTCGCACTCGCACCGTGGGGCTCGCCGTTCGTGCAGCATGTGCGGCGCCACGGTGACGCATTCGCGGGACTGCCGCCGTATATTCACGAAGCGGTGGTGAACGCGTATGTGCGCGGCGCAATCGCGCGCGACATCACCGATGAAGAACTCGCGCCGTACGTCACGCCCTGGCTCGGCGCAACGGGCCAAGCCGCGTTCTACCGGCAAATCGCGCAAATGGATCAGCGCTATACCGATGAAGTCGAAGCCCGCTATTCGCAACTGCGCTGTCCGACGCAGATTCTGTGGGGCGAAGAGGATCAGTGGATTCCGCTGGAACGCGGCCGTCGCCTGGCAGCGCTGATTCCGCAGGCGCGCTTCCAGGCCGTGCCGCGAGCGGGCCATCTGATGCAGGAAGATGCGCCCGAGGCGATCGTCGCGGCGGCGCTAACGTGGCTTGACTGAAGCCGCCGTGGTCCGGTGCGCCTAGCCGCGTCCTTGCGGCAGATATGGCATCGGATCAATCGGTTTGCCGTCGTGGCGCAACTCGAAGCCGACCGAGACGCGCGAGTTGTTCTGGTCGCCCATCTCGGCGATCTGCTGCCCTTGTCGAACGATGTCTCCCGTTCTCACGAGCAGCTTGCGGTTGTGCGAGTACGCGGTCAGAAAGTCCTTGTTGTGCTGGACGATGATGAGACTGCCGTAGCTGTTCAACCCTGTACCGGCGTACATGACCTTGCCGTCCGCCGCCGCGCGAACTGGATCGCCTGCCTTGCCGCCGATTTCGATGCCGCGCGTCTCGCCCGGCTGGAATGCTTCGACCACGCGGCCACCCGCCGGCCATGCGAGCGAAAGGCTATTCGCGTGCCGCGTTGTCTGTTGGGCGACTTCGCGCGCTTCGGCGGCGCTGGGCGCGGCGGAGGCTTGCGGGACCGGCGCCGAGCCGGCTGCGGACCCGCCTGCCACGGAAGCCTGCGCGGCCGATCCGTTCGACGTTGCGACGGAAGCGTTGGCGGTGGCAGCAGCGGTAGCCGCGTTGACGGCCTGAGCGGTTTCCGGCGATGCCACCCGCAGCACTTGCCCCGTCTTCAACCGCGCGGACGCCTTCAAGCCGTTCCATGCCTGCAACTGCCTGACGCTGCAATGATGACGCTGCGCAATGCGCGCCAGCGTGTCACCGCGCTTCACCCGATAAACCGGCGGCGGCGCTTTCCTGAGCGGCGTGCCTTCTGCGATGCCGGCCGCGACTGGCGTATTCGCCGAGGCAGACGATCCCGCCGTGCCCACTACGTTCGCCGTGCTCGCCGCCGATGCCGCGCCTGTCTGCGCGCTCTGCTGCCCGACGTTCGCGCAACCGCTCATCGCGAGCGCCAGCCACGCGCCGGCCACGCTGACCATCATTGCTCTGTCCAAACGCTGTCCGATCATGTTCGAATCCTGCCTTATCTTCTTATAAGCGGGCCGGATGCCGCCTTGCCGCATACGAAGCGCGCGATTCGACGACGCGCAGCCTTTCGTGCTGCAACCTGGCGAGCGCGCTTGTACGCCCCTCGCCCTTGCCTTGCCGGCCGACCCGGTTCGTCGATTCACCGCTTGCGCGCTGGCGGATTCGGGCGCTCGAAGCGGCCGTTCTTCCGCGGACGGGGCCAGAGTGGGACCAAATTCCCAGCCGAATTGTAAAGTGGGTTTAACAGAAAACGCGGCGCGCCACACAGTCTGATACAAACGTTACGCACAGCCTCGCAGGCGTCGTTGTGCGCGCAATCCTGCCCGAAAGCGCCGGCTCGTCGGAGCAGTGCCATCGACGCCATCTGCATAACGGCACGCGGCCGCCGGAACTTGAATTGCGGGTCGAAAAACGCGATCGCTCAGCGCGGAACGCGGCAACGCCCGCAAGGGTTAGCTGTAGTACTGACCCGCGTAACGCACGTAACCGACTGGATGGTGAGTGAAGTGCAGCACGGGCAGCACCGGATTGGAATTGTCGTCGGTCGGATAGGCGCTCGCCTCGGGGAGATATTCGCCTTGCACCTCGATCGGTTGGCCGGCTTGCAGTCCGGGAATCTCCTCGGACAGTCCTTCGTTGTCGCCGAATCGCACCGCGACGAACACCTCCGTGCCGACGAGGTTTTGCGTGCCGCCCTCAAACTTCAACACCTTGTCGATCTTCACGATCAGATGCTGATGGTTGGCGCCGTGGTGGTTGTCTGGGCTCGCGAATACCTTGCTGATGGTGCCTTGCACGCAGGCCAGCGGCGCGCCCAGCGAATGGACATAGCGATGATGAGGAAGAATCTGCGTTGCACGATTGGTCATGAAATCTCCATGAAAAAAGCCAGGCTCATGTTCCGCGCTTGACGATGCCGGCGCTCGTCTTCGCGCTTGAGGATTTCTCCGAAGCCTGATTAGGAAACGGACGATAGGTTGAAGAGCACAAAAAAAATATTCTTAGGTCTCGTTTGATTCTGACCGCCGGGCGCACAAAAAATGGCCGTCAGTCATTCAACGGAACACATCCCTTCAGAATATTTTGCTTCATCAGCCCTTCATCTGGGCGATGAAAAAGTCGAGGCTCACGTGGATTCTCTTACATCAGCCAACCGCTTCATGAGCGGTTTTTTCTTTGGCGCAGTGATCGCTACCGCCATCATGGTGCTCCTCTCCATCGGGGCCGAGGTTTCCCCGTTGGTCGCGAGACTGCATGCGCCCGAACAGGTCATTGCGACAGCGGTGATTTCGCTGCTTATCGCCGACACAAAGCCGCTTCTGTACAAGACCGTGTGGAGCGAGCGCCGCAGCAGCTTCATCCTCGACGAAGACCTGAGCGCCACCCTTCGCGGCCGGACTTTTGGCATTCCCGCCGGCGTGATGATCGGCATTCTCGTTCAAAACGTTCTGTTGAGTTGAGCGTTAGATAAAGCAGCCGGCATTTGCTGTTCTAATAGATAGAATCGAGATAAAAGCGACAAAATCGGCGAAAGCCGGATAGCGCGCCTCGTGAATCGTTCACCGAGGCGCGTTTCTTTTGGATTGCCGTCTGTCTCCGGCACATCAATTCCAATCTAGAATTTATGCCTTATCGCGGCACGTACCACCACCTGTTTCGATGTCGATGACGGCGCCTGCGCGCCAGGTATAAACGCATCATCAAGTATCGAGTACGTGGGGTCGCCGGTTACGTGCTGGTACTCGCCTTGAATATAGACATCGGTTCGCTTGGTCAGGTTGTAATCTGCCATCAGGCCGAACGAGTGGATTTTCGGTTTGACCCCGCCGCTCGACGCATCGTAGTTTTCCATCGTATATACGTATTGGGCACCGACGAACAGCATCGGTGAAATCTGATACTTGCCGTTCAACTCGAAGTTCTGATACTTCAACGAGTTGAGCAATACGCCAGGCGGCACCAGCGGCGCGATGCCCAGATAACCGTTGCCGGTCGGATGCAGATAATTCGAGTTGCTATATACGAAGCCTGCCGTAGCCGGCCCGAAGTTATACGTAATACCGCCGCCGAATACGCGCATGCGCGTTGCCACAAAATTCGCGTCGTTGGCGGTAATCGCACCGTTCGCGCCATTGCCCGGATTATTGGCCTGCAGGTAAGCGGCACTGACGAGCAAGCCTCCGTACGCGTACTGTCCGCCAACGCTATATGCGCGGTTATTGCCGAAGTTGGTGTCGTTGCTGAAACTGTAAGTGCCGCCAAACTGAAAACCGCTAATCGACGGACTCGTATATTTGACGGTGTTATCGAGACGAAACGAGTTATCGGTGTTGTCGTTATCATAGGGGTGCGAGAACAGCGAACCGGCCCAGTTGCCATTGGCTGTGGTTTGCGCCAGATAATCGACCACCGAATCGTATTGCCGCCCGAACGTCAACACCCCGTATCGCTCTGCGCTCAAGCCCACGAAGGCCTGCCGCCCGAACATCCGGCCACCCTGATTGAACCGCCCGGAACTCAGGTCGAAACCATTCTCGAGCTGGAAAATCGCCTTGAGCCCGCCGCCCAGTTCCTCGGCGCCCTTGAGGCCCCAGCGGCTGCCTTGCGCATAGCCGCTCGCCAACTCGTAGACATGCCCGCGGCCGGCGTTGTTCGTGTAGTTGATACCTTCGTCGAGTACGCCGTACAGCGTGACGCTCGTCTGCGCCGAAGCCGGTGCGCTAAAAGTGGCGGACACAGCGGTGGAAACAGCCAGCGCGAACACTTGCTTGTTCATGACGATCCCCTGCACTCGAGTAATGGCACAACTCGATCCGACACCTTCTTCTTGACTCTACGACAACGCGCTTCTGGAGCCTGACGCGCTTATGGGAAATCCTCACACGCCGTAAGCCGTCCGTCCATTGGGTGTCGCGTGGATATGTCAAAACGTTGCGAAATCTCCACTGTCTTTAAACGCCTATTCCGCCGACAACCCATCCGACGGGGCTTTGCCCCTACGCAGTGGAAAGCGGCTTGTCACAGAAAGAAATATAATCGCTGACTTTTGCGGCAGCGAAGCGGAACTCCGTCGCCCTGCCAAGGTCATTTTTACTGCCTCGTGCAACCGTGCATGCATTTCCGGTTGACGCGGCACCGCGGTCGCCTCGCCACCGCAGCACTCATCCACTATTCCAAAGCCTTGTGAGACGCCCGACGCGCTGAGATAGCGCGCCGTCGCACGGGGCTGCTTTTGGCATAAAAACAATGAAACCGTCGCAATCCCGTTTAATCGAGCTCGACTTTTTTCGCGGACTCGTTCTACTGATCATCGTGGTGGACCACATCGGCGGAAGCATCTTGTCGCGCGTTACGCTACATGCGTACGCGTTGTGCGACGCCGCCGAAGTCTTCGTCTTTCTTGGCGGCTTCGCGACCGCGACGGCCTATGCGGCGCTTGCTGAGCGGCGGAACGAAACCATCGCGCGCAACCGCTTCCTGCGGCGCTCGCTGGAAATCTATCGTGCATTTCTCGTGACCGCCGGTCTCATGTTGCTCGTGAGCGCGGTTCTCAACGCGTTCAGCATCGAGGCGCCGAATCTCGCCATCACCGACCTCGACGATCTGATGGACACGCCCGTCGCCGCGTTGCGTGACATCCTGCTGTTCCGCCGCCAGCCTTATCTCGCGTCGGTGCTACCCATGTACGCGTTCTTCGCGCTGCTCGTGCCGATGATCCTGCCGCTCGCCCGCAGCAAGCCCTGGCTTCTCCTCGCGGGTAGCGTCGCGCTGTGGGCCGGCGCGCCGGCCGTCAATGCGTATCTGCCCGCCGCGCCCGACATGCATTGGGACTTCAACCCGTTCGCCTGGCAGTTGCTGTTCGTGCTCGGCGCGCTCGCGCGATGCCAACCGGTCTATCAGCGAGTGAGCGCGCATCGCCTCGGTTGGCTCGTGACTCTCGCGGCCTGCGCGGTAGTGGCGCTCGCGGCTTACTACAAGCTTTTTATCGAACGCGAGCCGCTCGACGCGAGCTTCAAGCAGAATCTGTCCTACCTGCGAGCGGTCAATTTCGTGGCCATCGCGTGGCTGGTGGCTAACCTGATCGAGCTTGGCTGGGCAAGAAAACTCGCACAGTCGCTGCCGATGATCGGTGTCATCGGACGCAAGGGGCTGCTGTGCTTTATCGCCGGTGCGGTGATCTCGCTCGTGGTGGACTCGGTGCTGTATGCGGCAACGGACGGCTATCTGAACTATCCGCTAGGTCTGCTCGCCGACGCCTGCGCCGTCACGGCCCTCGTCGCCGTCGCCTGTGGGACCGAACCGCTTAAGCGCCTCGTGATGCGCATGTTCGGCACGCGGCTTCGGACGTCGCCATAAAGCAGGCCCCGACGCGTGAGGCAGGCGGCTGCACCGTCAAAGAGCACTCTTTCGGCCTCTGAGCCGCCGCATGCATCGCATCGGGAAGCGGCGATCTCCGCGCTGCCCCTGGGCCAAACCTCCTCTGGATGCTGATAGCATGACGGCCGCGCCTCATTCAGCGCGGCGGCTCCCTACCCTGACATGCGTCTATTCCTACATTCCGCGCTGGCTCTACTGTGCGCCGCTTGCGGCACTTCGTCTTATGCGAGCACAGTAACGACTCGAAGCTTCCATTCGTCCGCGCTCGGACGCGACTGGTCCTACACGCTTTACCTACCGACCGGCTATCGTCCGGACGCAGCGCGCATTCCGGTCATCTATCTCCTGCACGGCAACAATGGAGACGCGAATGACTGGATCACCCAAGGCCACCTGCAAGGCACGGTCGACGCACTGATCGAACATCGCGATATCCCGCCGCTCGCGGTGGTAATGCCGCAAGGCGGCACCGATTGGTACGTCGATCGCAAGGAGAAGATGGAGACTGCGTTCTTCGACGATCTGCTGCCCGAGATCGAAACGCACTACGCCGTGTCGACGCAGCGTGCGGGACGGATGATCGGCGGCGTCTCGATGGGCGGGTTCGGCGCGTTGCGCTACGCAATGACGCAGCCTGAGCGCTTTTGCGGCGCGCTGCTGCTGAGCCCCGCCATCTATGCGAACGAGCCGCCGCGCGGTTCAGCCGCGCGGCGTGTCGGCGTATTCGGCGAGCGCCAGTTCGATCCGCGCATCTGGCATGAGCTGAACTACCCGGCGCAATGGGAGCGTTATATGAGCCGGCCCTATCGCGTGCCGATGTTCATCGCCGCCGGCGACGACGATCTCGCGATTCAGGCGGATGCGTCATTGCTTTACACGCAGCTTCGGATGGCGGGCAACCCGGCGGCGTTGCGTATTATCGACGGCGGCCATACGTGGGATGTATGGAGCGCGCTGCTACCGGGCGCGTTGAGATACACACTCGGCTGCACGAGACTGCCGGCGCAGGAACATCCGTCGAATCAGCGGCCCTGAGCGGGTTCCGCCGCTGGCGGAGCCGCGTATCGCAACAACGCGTATGCAACTATTGCACGAGGTCGGTCCACAGCACCATCAGCACCGTCATCAACGCGGGACCGATAAAAAGGCCAAGCAGGCCGAACGTCTCGGCGCCGCCGAGAATGCCGAACAGCACGAGCAGAAAAGGCAGCCGCGTCGAATTGCCGATCAGCACCGGCCGCACGAAATGCTCGGCGACGAACACCACGATCGAACCGAAAATCAGCAGACCGATTGCGCCCGCCACCGATCCCTGCGAGAACAGCCACAACGCTGCGAGGCCAAAAGTAATCGGCGCGCAGAACGGCAACATCGCGGCAATCGCGGTGATGAGCGCAAGCAGGGCGACATGCGGCAAGCCGGTCACGAAATAGGCGACGCCGAGCAGCGCGCCTTCGCCTAGTCCGACCACCACGAGTCCCGACACAGTGCCGCGCACCGCCGTCGCCATGCGCTGGACAAGCTGCGCGCCGTCTTCCCCGAAACCGCGCCGCAAGCCTCGAGTCAACGCGCCCGACAGACGCGGCCCCGCCTGGAAGATCACGAACAGTGTCACGAGCATGAACACGAAGACCGTCACCGCATGCACGGCGCGCGCGCCGAAGTGCCGGCCGAGCGTGACGACAGTGGTACTGTGCAAGCCCTTCATCGCCGCCGAATCGCGCAACGGCGGTGCGAGATAGGCTTGCCACCAGGCTGCGACCTGCTGCGCACCAAATGGCAAACGGTGCATGAAGTCCGGCATCGCAATGCCGTTCTCCTGCGCGGCCTTGAACCACTCGCTGAGGTCATGCGCTTCGCGCAAAGCCTGAGCGATGCCGATACCCACCGGCAGCGCGACCAGCAATGCGATGGCGAGCGTCAGCACGGCCGCGATCAAGGTGGTGCGCCCCATCAGCCAGCGGTTGGCTTCGACCTTGCGCAGCAGCGGCCATAGCGCAATTGCCAGCACGCCGGCCCAGCCGACGACCGGAACGAAGTCGCGCACGACCCACAGCGCCAGCAGCACGAGCCCGATGTAAAGCACGAGCGAAGCGGCCTTCTGCTTCTGGCCGTGTCCCGGCGTCAATAGCGACTGTGCGGGATGCGGCGACTCTGGCGGGGCGAGAGGTGGACCTGAATTCATGTGAGCTCTTTATTGATTGATGCCAATTCGTTAAAGCCGATATGCGTGCGAGCCGCCCCGAAAAAAGCAAACCCGTTAGACTTGCGGGGACGCGCTCGCGCAATGACAACGACATCTTAAAGGAAGCGTGCGCACGCCTCCCGGGCGTGGTTTGGTGTCTCACCTGTTACAACACTGCGTTGCAAAAAGCGCTCCTATCGCGTCCGCGCTCAGTGCGCGCACCGCTAAACCCCGTCTGTTCAAGCCCCATCTAAAGTCAAGTCGGATTGTTGCTAATTGGGGAACAGTGTTTCAACG
This sequence comes from Paraburkholderia dilworthii, assembly GCF_000472525.1. Taxonomy (GTDB): domain Bacteria; phylum Pseudomonadota; class Gammaproteobacteria; order Burkholderiales; family Burkholderiaceae; genus Paraburkholderia; species Paraburkholderia dilworthii. The sequence goes on along the minus strand of NZ_AWZT01000010.1, from coordinate 145,200 downwards.
TAGACACAATGGCTCTCCGGCGCGCGCGGGACTACATTCGGCACACCCACAAAAACGGAGCCGACGATGATGACCCTGGAGTCCATCCCCCTTGACGGTACCAACGGCGTACGCATCGAGATTCTCGAGCGTTCCGACACGACGCTGGTGATCCGTTGGGTCGAGCCTGGACGATGTCATTACGGCGAGCAGCGGTGGCGGCGCAGGTCGGCGCATACATCGGGAACGTGCGCTGTGTCGCGCCGCAAGATTCGCCGCGGCGATGCTGTGTTCAAGCCGGCCGAGCGCCCCGCGCCGTCGAACGCGTCAGCGATGATCTGCGCCGAAATCCTCGGCGCGCTGCCGGCCGACGCCTGATTTTCCTGCTGGATTCCTGCCTTCGTGCCGGCGCGGCAGCCGCGTTTCGCGACCGCGCCGCGCACAACCTCCTCCCGATTGCGGCTCTTCGCCACGTGCGTTAAGGTGGACCTGCTTGCGTCAGGTCATCTTGCCGGCTCGAGGCGCGGCGGTACAGTGACGCGCATTTCCATCCATTCACGCCGTGCGCGGCACGGCGCCGCCCGAGGTTACATCATGGCAGAAGACACGCCGCACACGTCAACACAGCAGGACACTCGCGCGGCAAGCGCGCCTCCCACTTCCCTCGTCGCTCCGCAGCAGTTTTCCATCGACGTCCTGCTTGAAAAATACGCGAAAGGCGACGAGCAATCCGCCGACGACGTGTTCCAGCGTGTCGCCCGCGGCGTTGCCGAGGCCGAGCCTCCGGCGCTGCGCGAATCAGTAGAGGAGCTCTTCGCGGACAATTTGCGGCACGGCGCGCTAGGCGCCGGCCGGATCATGAGCGCGGCGGGCACCGGCATCGCGGCCACGCTGATCAACTGCTTCGTGCAGCCGGTCGGCGACGCGATTCAAGGCGTCGACGAACAAGGGCTGCCCGGCATCTACGTCGCGCTGCTGCAAGCAGCGGAGACCATGCGGCGCGGCGGCGGAGTTGGCTACAACTTTTCGGCGATCCGGCCCAAAGGCGCGCGCGTTCACACCACGAGTTCGTCGGCGTCCGGACCGTGCAGTTATATGGACGTGTTCGACGCGTCGTGCCGCACGGTCGAAAGCGCAGGGTCGCGACGCGGCGCGCAGATGGCGGTGCTCGACTGCAATCATCCGGACCTGCTCGAATTCATCGAGGCCAAACATTCGAAGGGACGCTGGAACAACTTCAACGTCTCCGTCGGCGTAACCGACGAATTCATGCGCGCCGTCGAGGAAGATCAGCCCTGGCAACTCGTGCATCGCGCGGAGCCGTCGCCGGCACTGCGCGCGGCCGGCGACGTCAGGCGGCGCGACGACGGCCTGTGGGTGTACAGCGAGCGGCCCGCGCGCGAGATCTGGGACCGCATCATGCGTTCCACCTACGACGTCGCCGAGCCGGGCATCGTCTTTATCTCGCGGATGAACGACGACAACAACCTGCGCACCGTCGAAACCATTCGCGCGACCAATCCTTGCGGCGAACAACCGCTGCCCGCTTACGGCTGCTGCAATCTCGGCCCGCTGAATCTCACGCGTTTCGTGATCGATCCGTTCGCGCAACTGAAAGGCCGCAAGCCTTCGTTCGATTGGGACGGCTTGGCGAGACGCACACGCACGCAGGTGCGTTTTCTCGACAACGTACTCGACGTCACACTATGGCCGCTGCCGCAGCAATTCGACGAATCGCGCGCCAAGCGGCGCATCGGCGTGGGCTTTACCGGACTCGGCGATACGCTCGTGATGCTCGGCCTGCGCTACAACTCGCAGGAAGGCCGCGACTTTGCCGTGAACATCGCGCGGCTGATGCGCGACGAGGCGTATCGCGCGTCGGTGGAACTCGCGAAGGAGCGCGGCGCATTTCCGCTTTTCGATGCCGCGCGCTACCTCGAAGCAGGCACCTTCGCGTCGCGCCTGCCCGATGACATCAAGGAGGCGATCAGCCGCGACGGCATCCGCAACAGCCATCTTCTTTCTGTTGCACCGACCGGCACGGTCAGCCTCGCGTTCGCGGACAACGCGTCGAATGGCATCGAGCCGGCGTTCTCGTGGACTTATACGCGCATGAAGGTGATGGCGGACGGCGGCCGCGAATCGTTCGATGTCGAAGACTACGCGTACCGGCTTTATCGCGAGCTCGGTGGCGACGTGAGCAAACTGCCGGACTATTTCGTCAGCGCACTGGAAATGTCGGCGCGCGATCATCTGGACATGATGGCGGCCGTGCAGCCTTACGTGGACACGTCGATCTCGAAGACAGTCAACGTGCCCGCCAACTATCCGTTCGAAGCGTTCGAAAGCCTCTATTTCGATGCATGGAAAAGCGGCCTCAAAGGTCTCGCCACCTACCGCCCCAATGAAACGCTCGGCGCGGTGCTCAGCGTGAGCGCCGCGCAAGCCGACGACACGCTGGCCGAAAGCGATCTCGATCCGCTGCGTATCGCAATCGACCATCGGCCAAAGGGCGAACTGCCGGCGATCATCGAAAAGGTCGAGTATCTGACGCAAGCCGGCAAGAAATCGCTGTACGTCGCGGTATCGTTTATCGAAGTGACGGGGCGCCTGGGCGGTGAAGACGTGACGATCGAGCGGCCCATCGAATTCTTCATTCCAACCGGTCAGCGCGATGAGTCGCAGCAATGGATTACCGCGACCATGCGTTCGCTGTCGCTCGCCGCACGAGGCGGTTTCGTCGCGCGCAATTTGCAGGACATGCGCAAGGTCTCCTGGGATCGCGGACAAGTGCGTCTTGGCGAAGTGCAGCGTCTGGACGGCCATCGCACGCCGCGCTGGCACGATTCGGAAGTGGCCGCGCTCGCCTTTGCGATCCAGCAGATCCTGCATCGCCGCGGCTTTCTGGATGCCGAGGGCAACCAGGTTCCGTCGCGTCTGCTCGCACGTCTGCCACGCGGGCAGATGAAAGCGGAAACTGCGTTGCCCGCGGACTTCGGCATCCGCCCGCACCCCGGCGAAGCCGGCGCAGCGGAATCAGCGCTGCCTGGCACTGTCCCCGGACTGCATACGATGCTGGGGCGCAAATGCGGGTCGTGCGGCGCGAACGCCGTGATCCGCAAGGACGGATGCGACTTCTGCACCGCATGCGGGGAAGTGGGAGCTTGCGGGTAACGTCTGTCTTTCGCCACGCTGTCGCACTTCGCGCACGTGCTTGCGCGAAGGCATTGGCAACATTCGTCGCGGCCAGGCGAATGGCTGCTTCGCCCCGGTCAGATCGGCGTGAGCACGGACTGACCGGCAAAATGCCGGGTAGCGTTACGCAGAAAATTGTCCACGGAGGCCGCTATCGCCTCAGGCGAGCGCCCGCCGACATGCGGCGTCAACACGATATTGCGTAGCTTCAGCAAAGCGGCGGGCGGCTGCGGCTCGCTTTCGTAGACGTCCAGTGCCGCGCCCGCAATCGTCCCCGAAGCAAGCGCCTGCGCGAGCGCTGCGGTGTCAAGCACACTGCCGCGAGAAACGTTGACGACAAAACCATGCGGGCCCAGCGCGTCGAACACTTTTGCGTCGATCAGATGATGCGTGCCCGCACCGCCGGGTGTCGATATCACAAGGAAATCGCTCCACCGCGCGAGCTCTTCGACGCTGGCGAAGTAGCGCAGCGAGGCGTCTTCACGCGGCTTACGGTTGTGGTAGCCCAGCTCCATGTTGAAGCCCGCGCCGCGCCGCGCGATTTGCTCACCGATGTTGCCGAGCCCTACGATGCCGAGCCGCTTGCCCGAGACGCTGGGCTGCATCGGCAATGCGTCGCGCCACACGCCTTCACGCGTCGCCCGATCGAGTTGCGGCACGTCGCGCACGATGGACAGCAGCAACGCAAACGCATGATCGGCCACACAGTGGTCGTTGGTGCCCGCACCATTCGCGAGCGCGATGCCTCGGGAGCGTGCATGGCCGATCGCGATGTTTTCATAGCCCGCACCGAGCGCGCTGACGAATTCGAGTCTTGGCATGCGCTCGATCTCCGCTGCGCCGAGCCCCAACGTGCCGTTGGTCAGCACCGCGCGGATCGCCCCGCTGTGAGCGGCGATCGCAGTAGCACGTTGCGTCGAATCCGGCGCGTAGACAATATCGAATTCGGCCTCGATGCGCGCGCGGCTTGCGTCGTCGAGATGAATGAGGATCAGCAGACAAGGTTTCATGTCGACCTTTTTTCTTCGTGGCGTGTTTGCGAGGCGGCGTAGAGAACGCGTGAGATCGAGTGTAGCAAGCCCGAACGACGCATGCTTGCGCGAACCCGTTTCGCACGCCGATGAAAGCCGTTTGTTTTCGGGTCGTTCCGAAGGCGCCGTAGAATAGCCGCACTTTCCGCGACGAGAACCTCATGCTGGATACTCTACCAGGCGTCCCAAGGCCCGCCAACGACGATTCGAAAATGTTCGACCTCGCGCCCGTCTCGCTATGGGTCGAAGACTTCAGCGGCGTGCGCGACCTGTTTAACGTATGGCGTGCCGAAGGCGTGACCGACTTGCGCGAGCACTTCGGCCAGATGCCGGAACGGGTCGCCGAATGCGCGCATAGCATTCGCGTCATCAAGGTCAATCAGAAGACGTTGACGCAATTCGAGGCCGCCGATTTCGACGTGCTCAACAGCAATCTTGCCGCCGTGTTCCGCGACGACATGCTCAAGACACATCTCGAGGAACTGTGTCAGTTGTGGGCCGGGCAATTGCACTTCACCAGCCAGACGGTCAATTACACGCTCGGTGGACAGCGGCTCGACGTGCTGCTCAAAGGCGCCGTGCTGCCGGGTCACGAGGCGCGTTGGGACCGCGTGCTGGTGTCGGTGGAAGACATCACCGAACTGGAGGGCGCGCGGCACCGCGTGGCGCTCGCCGAGGAATATGCGCGCGGCCTGTTTGAACATTCGCCGGTGTCGCTATGGGTGGAAGATTTCAGCGCCGTCAAGCATCTGCTCGATCAGGCGCGCGCGGCCGGCATCAGCGATTTTCGCGTGTTTACGGATGTGCATCCGGAGTTCGTCGAACGCTGCATGCAGGAAATTCATGTGCTCGACGTAAACCGGCACACGCTCGAGATGTTCGCCGCGCCGGACAAAAAGACGCTGCTCGCGCGCCTGCCTGAAGTGTTCCGCGACGACATGAGCCCGCATTTCCGCGAGCAGTTACTCGACCTGTGGGAAGGCAAACTGTTTCAGCAGCGCGAAGTGCTCAACTATTCGCTCGACGGCAGTGAAGTGCATGTGCATCTGCAATTCTCGGTGCTGCCGGGCCATGAAAAGAACTGGGACCTGGTGCTCGTCGCGCTGACCGACATTACCGCACGCAAGAAGGCGGAGGCGTACCTCGAATTTCTCGGCAAGCACGACGTGCTCACCAAGCTGCGCAATCGTTCGTTCTATGTCGACGAACTCAACCGGCTCGAACGCAAGGGTCCGTGGCCAGTAACGGTCATCATGGCCGACCTGAACGGCTTGAAACGCGTGAACGATCAACTCGGCCACGCCGCGGGCGATGCACTGTTGCGCCGCGCCGGCGAAGTGCTCGCGAAAGCAATGGAGACGCCGTTCCAGGCCGCGCGCATCGGCGGCGACGAGTTCGCGGTCCTGATGCCGAATACCGACGAACGCGGCGGCACGGCGATGATGGAGGCAATTCGCCAACTCGTCGAGGTGAACAATCAGTTCTATCCAGGCTCGCCGCTGAGCTTTTCGATGGGAGTTGCAACCTGTCAACGCGGCGAGCGTCTGGAAGCCGGTGTGCAGCGCGCCGATCTGCTGATGTACGAAGAAAAACGCTCCCACTACGCGCAACAGCTCGCTATGAAAGCCGGCGGCGCCTAAAAAACCACCGCCTAAAAAGCGGGATAGCGCGACGCAGCGGTCCGGTATACTCGCCCGCCCTCAATCGATCCGCGGCTCACCGCGCTTAGTGAAAAGAATCATGTCGACGATCCCCGCCTGCCTCCAATGCGCGATGGAAAATACTTATCCGGACGGCGAGAACTATGTCTGCCCCGACTGCGCGCATGAGTGGCCAATGGCCGCTGCCGCATCCGCTGACGATCCGGACGAACGGGTAGTCAAGGACGCCAACGGCAACGCGCTCGCCGACGGCGACGCCGTCGTGCTGATCAAGGATCTCAAAGTGAAGGGCTCGTCGATCACGCTGAAGATGGGCACGAAGGTGAAGAGCATTCGGCTCGTAGGCGGCGATCACGAGGTGGACTGCAAAATGGACGCCGGCAACTTCATGCTGAAGGCGGCGTATCTGAAGAAGGTTTAAGTACCCGCGCTCACACCGCCGTCACATAGCGCGCGACTGGCTTCACGATGCGCGGCGGCGGCGAGTCGTATATTGCCCGCATGCGTTTCACTTCATCGACGGGACTCAGACCAAAAAGGCGCTTGAATTCGCGGCTGAATTGCGACGCGCTTTCATAACCGACGCGCGCGGCGGCCGCGCCCGCATTCAAACCGTCCTGCACCATCAACAAACGCGCGTGATGCAAGCGCGTGGTCTTTACGTATTGCATTGGCGAAGTCGCTGTCACCGCCTTGAATTGCGCGTGGAAAACCGCGAGGCTCATCCCGGCTTCGGCAGCAAGTGTATCGACGTCGAGCGCGCCGTGATAATCGGCGTGTATGCGGCGCAGCGCTTTTGCAATTCGCCCAAAGTGATTCTGATGCGTGAGCGCCGCACGAATCGCATCGCCCTGCTCTCCGGTCAGCACGCGATAACAGATTTCGCGCACGATTGCAGGCGCGAGAATGCGCGCGTCGAGCGGCGACACCAGCGCGTCCAGCAGACGCTGCACGGCGCTGCTCAACGCGGGATCGAGCGGCGTCGAGTAAATGCCGAGCGGTTCTTTCTGCGTGGCGCCCTGCGTTTCGTTGAGCGCCATCAGCAACTCGGCCACCATCGTCAGATCGACCCGGATTGAGATGCCGAGGAACGGCTCGTCGAGGCTCGCCTCGGTCTCGCATTCGAACGGCAGCGGCACGGACAGCACCAGGTACTGCTGCGCGTCGTACTGGAACACCTGGTCGCCGAGATAGCCGCGTTTGCGGCCCTGGCACACGATGACAATGCTCGGCTCGTACATGACCGGCATGCGCGGCTGCGGGCTGTTGGCGCGCAGCAGATTGACGCCTTCCAGGGTCGAGCGCGTCAGGCCGGGTTTGGGCGCGAGCATGTCGAAGACTCCGATCAGGCTCTGCTGCGCGGTCTCGGCCGCTAGCGGTTCGGCGGGGGACGATAACAGTTCGGACGAGCGCGGCGACATGACGATATAGTGACGTACAAGAGAATAGTGCTTGAAATTTAGCATCAAACAGCCTGGCTCGCTCAGCCCCAGGAGTTTTAGGCAAATCTTCAAGACATTCAGGTATTCACTGGTTCGCCGCGGACTCCTACTATGGGAACCCTGCCGGATCATCCTTTCTGTGCAACGCCAACGTCCGGTCGGCGGTTCACATTGAACGACTCGCCATCCAGGCAGCGGTTGCGATCCGCGCTGCGCTCTGGCGCTTTGATCCGACGCGTAGATCCGACAGCATTGATCCGACGGCATTGATCCGAACCAGCAGCAAGGCCCTGGCCGCATCGGCGGCATGTGTCGCCCATCGCAGGCGCCTTGCGACATCCACCGACTTTCTGGAGCTACCCATGACCACGACGTATGCCTATGCCGCGACCGACGCCAGCGCGCCCCTCGCCCCGTTCGAAATCCAGCGCCGCGAACTGCGCGCGCATGACGTGCAGATGGAAGTGCTGTTTTGCGGCGTGTGCCATTCCGATTTGCACCAGGCGCGTAACGAATGGAAGAACACGGTGTTTCCGGTGGTGCCGGGCCATGAGATCGTCGGCCGCGTCACCGCGGTGGGCCCGGACGTGACGAAGTACAAGACGGGCGATCTGGTCGGCGTCGGCTGCCTGGTCGATTCGTGCCGCACCTGCGCGAGTTGCGCGGAAGGCCTCGAACAGTACTGCGAGAACGGTTTCGTCGGTACGTATAACGGCGTAGACCGCGTCGACGGACAGATTACGTACGGCGGTTATTCGACGCAGCTCGTCGTCGACGAAGAATTCACGCTACGTGTGCCGAAAAACCTCGATCCTGCCGGCGTGGCGCCGTTGCTGTGCGCGGGCATCACGACGTATTCGCCGCTGCGCACGTGGGGCGCCGGTCCGGGCAAGAAGGTCGGCGTTGTCGGCCTGGGCGGTCTGGGTCACATGGGCGTGAAGCTGGCGCGTGCGATGGGCGCGCATGTCGTGCTGTTCACCACATCGCCGTCGAAGATCGAGGATGCAAAGCGGCTGGGCGCGCACGAAGTGGTGATCTCGAAGAATCCGCAAGAGATGGAAGCGCATGCGAACAGCTTCGATCTGATTGTGAATACGGTGGCTGCACCGCACGATCTGAACCCGTTCCTGAACCTGCTCAAGCGTGATGGAACGATGACGCTGGTGGGCGCGCCGGAGCACGATCATCCGTCGCCGCAAGTGTTCAACCTGATTTTCAAGCGCCGCCGGCTGGCCGGTTCGCTGATCGGCGGGATTGCCGAGACGCAGGAGATGCTGGATTTTTGCGGTGAACATGGCATTACTTCAGATGTCGAAGTTATTCCTATGCATAAGATCAATGAGGCTTATGAGCGGATGTTGAAGAGCGATGTTAAGTATCGGTTTGTGATTGATCTGGATTCCTTGCGGAAGTGATTTTTTTTAGGCTTTTTTTGCCTGCGGCGCGGGTTTTTTCTCGCGTTCGCGGGTGGTGGGTTGTTCTTTTTTCTGCTTGTGGGGACTGGTTTTTCTTGATTTCGGCTGGTCTTGTTCTGTGGCTGCGAGCTTTAACCTTTCCTTGATTTCTTCGTGGTCTATTAGCGTTGCCCCTGTGCGGGGCGGCACTTACTTTCTTTGCCGCCGCAAAGAAAGTAAGCAAAGAAAGCGGGCTCAAACCGCTAGCTCATAAGTGGATCCCCTGGCTCGGAAGCGGTAGTGGTCCATCTGGAATCCGTGCTCTCGCACATTCCTCATTCGTGACAAGGCAGTCATACGTCCCGCCTCGCGCTACGCGCTCGCCGGAAGGGTAACCGGACACCGCGCGCTTCGTTGAGTGCTGCGGGGCCATCGGCTTCGTCTCGGCGAGGACGCCATATAGCGGCGTCTTGAACCGAAACCTGAAAGCGCGCCTTGGCTCCCTGGAGCGTAGAACTACCAACGGTTTGCACAACTACCGCCACGGCGCGCGAAGCTTCGCCGGAAGAATGACTGCTTTGTCACGAGCGCGGAATGTGCGAGGAAACGGATTCCAGATGCACCACTACCTGTAGCAAGCCACCGCGCCCACTTATGAGCTAGCGGTTTGAGCCCGCTTTCTTTGCTTACTTTCTTTGCGGCGGCAAAGAAAGTAAGTGCCGCCCCGCACAGGGGCAACGCCAATAGACCACAAAGAGATCAAGGAAAGGCCAAAGCACAGAAACAAAAGACAACAGCGACATAAAAAAACAAAAACAAAAAAACAAAGTCCCTCACGAATTAAAACCAAACGCCAAAAAAACCGCCGCCGCACAGGCCAAAAACCCAACCCCAAACGAGAGGCACCGAATGATAGACAGAATAACCGCCATGCGCACATTCATCCGGATCGTGGACACCAACAGCTTCACCCGCGCAGCGGAATCACTAAACATTCCGCGCGCAACGGCGACCACCATCGTCCAGAACCTGGAAGCCGTGCTCGGCACGCAGCTGCTCGCCCGCACCACGCGGCGGCTCAGCGTTACGCCAGAAGGCGCCGCCTACTACGAGCGCTGCGCGCAAATCCTCGCGGATATCGACGAGATGGAAGCCAGCATCCGTCACGCCACCGATAACCTCACCGGCCGCCTGCGCATCGAAATGCCGGGCTCGGTCGCAAGCGCCATCGTGCTGCCCGCGCTTGACGACTTCCATACGCGCTATCCCAACCTGGACCTCGCCATCGGTGTCAGCAACCGCACCGTCGATCTCGTATCCGAATCAATCGACTGCAGCATCCAGCTCGGCGAGTTGCCCGATTCGAACCTGGTCGCGCGGCAACTGGGCACACTCGAACACGTGACCTGCGCAAGCCCGGATTACCTCGCGCGCTACGGCACGCCCACCGACCTCGACGATCTACGCGGACATGTCGCCGTGAATTGCATGTCCCCGCACAACGGCCGCGAAGTCGCTTTCGATTTCGAAATGGACGGCGAAGCGCAAAGCGTCAAACTCAACGGCTTTGTGAAAGTCAGTGACGAACAGGCGTATCTGACCTGCGGGCTGCAAGGCCACGGCCTGATTCAACCCGCGCGGATCGCCGCGCAGCCGTATCTCGACTCGGGACTGCTGCGCGAAGTACTCCCGCAATGGAAGCCAGTGCCAATGCCCGTTTCGGTCGCGTATCTGAAGAACCGCCGCGTGTCGCCACGCGTACGCGCATTTGTCGACTGGCTCGCGGAGTTGTTTGAAAAGGCCGAGCACGTCGATCGCGATCTCTCGCGCGTGCGCCAGTTGCTGCGTGGACTTCATCCCGCGTAAAGCGGATTCGATGCAGCCTCGCAGCAAGCCGTACAGTAAGTCCTGAACTTTTAACCAGGCACCGGCACCGGTCGAGTCAGCAAGTCGACATAGAAATTGAAGAAGTTCTGGTTGTCGAAGCGTTTGACGATTGTCATCTTCTGCAAACCAGCCGGCGGTGAGTTCGTATAGCCGGTAGCTTTGCCGTCATTGGCGCCGAAGCTTGTCTCCACATCCACCCACTCGTCCACGGTCTGGGTCGCGAACGAAGGATGCATCAGATACCCGAGCGTCAGTGTGTCCCATATGTTCGTCGTGTAGTTCGGGTTCGTCTCGAAGCCGTTCTTGCCGTCGAAACCATAGCCGTTCAACGTCTTGAACAATTGAGTGATGATGGTCTGCTTCGTCGGATCGTGCGCGATACGGTCGTAAAGCGCTTTATCCATCTTCACGGTGTCTGTCACGTCCAGCGGAACGACGACCTGCTTTATCGGCAGACGCAGTACCTCTTTCGCTGCCTCTGGATCGAACCACCAGTTGAATTCGGCCGTCGGCGTGGTATTGCCCGGCACGTCGATTGCGCCTCCCATATAAATGATCTGCTTGATCAACGGTACGATCTCGGGATGCTGGCGCGCGGCAAGCGCGATGTTGGTCAATGGTCCGATTGCGAGAATCGTCACTTCACCGGGATTCTGCTTCACTGAATCGACGATGAAATCCACGGCGCTCCTGCTCTGCACTGTCGTGTGAGTCGCAAAGCCGTCAGGCGGCGCCACGAGGTCGCTGTCCGACTTGGGCTCGGGCGTGCCCCATGCGCCGAGATAACCGTCGCCGCCCGGGAATTGCGCCATTTCCGCCTGGATCGTGGCGAAGTCGTGCGACAACGCATAGTTGGCGCCTGCATAGACGCCGATCTGCTTGTCAACGCCGAGCCGTTCGACGGATTTCAATGCGTCCGCCACGCCCTGCTTCAACCATTGATTGCCGGACACCACGGTAATGCCGAGTACTTTTAGCGAACCCTGCGCCTGCAATTGCGCCGCCATGACGCCCAACTGGCCGTCATCGCTCAGCGTGTTGTAGTCGCTGTCGATAATGACTTTGGGAGGATTGGAAGGATTCAGGTCGCTGCCGCCGCATCCGGCAATTATCAGAGCAGTCACGACGCTTGCTGTATAGCTCAATGCCACGAGAAACCGCTTCATTGATGTCTCCTGTTTTATCGCTTCGGTGTGCGACTAAGGAAAATCATCATAGACTCAAAAACGGCGAAATCAAACAGAAGCGTCGACGAGGCTCATGAACAACATGAGCCTCGCTAGCCGCCGCTGAAGCGAACCACTCGCGCGGCGTGAAATCAGGGCTGACGCGCTTGCGGCGCGGAGCCAGGGCATGCGGGATCTTTGCCCCAATGACCGTCGCATACGCGCCAGCGGCACAACTGATCTTCGAAAAAGCCGCGCTGCCCGCACTCTTTCACGCGTTCTGCAAGTTTCGCATTACCCTGCACCGCCGAGGTAGTCACCCTGGTAGCAGGTGTGCTGCCGCCCGCCTTTTTATCCGCGGGCTTGGTGCGCGCAACGAGTGCGGCCAATAGATCGGCGTCCGAATCATCTTTTGACGTGGCGCCCGGCTTCGTCTGCTTCGTCTGCTTCGTCTTCGTCGCCTGCGTCGCGGCGGTCGTCGTGCCGGAATGATGGCTGCTTACACTGGTAGTCGCGCTCTCCTTCTTGCTGCGCGACGCAGCGTCATGCTTGCTCCTGCTCGCGACGGTCGTCGAACTCCTGTCATGCTTGCCCGCCGGCGCGACCGTTGGCGCCGTTCCCGACGCGCCCGCGAGCGAAGCAACGGAGGCAACCGATGCAACCGGCGCCGAAGCGCTGCTCGGCTCCGCGCCGTCAGCGAGCGCGCGCGACAAGCGGCTTTCCGCTAGCCCCGCGGATGCGGACGTTGAAGAAGCCGCGGCTTTGCTGTCGCTGTCATCAGCGATGATCGTCGCCGCTTGCGACGACGCAGACGCCGGTGCCTGGGCATTCGCGGCGACTCGCACCGCGGCGGCCGCAACGGAGGCCGGTACGGCGGCCGCCACGTTGGCCGCGCCCGTCGGCACGGCGGCGGCAAGCGGTTCGCCTGGCGTGCGCTGTTGCATATGCCACGCGCCCCAGACGCCGGCCGCGATCACGAGCAAAGCAACGAGCGCAAGCGGCGTTGTGGACCGGCGTGGTTTATCGGTAGGCGGCGCGACGCGGCCTTCAAGATTCGCAAGAATTCGCGAACCATTGCCATCCGCGCCTTTAGCCCTATCGGATAACAGGCTAGGCGGGACTTTGGAATTTGAATTTTCCGGCGCACTCATTCACTGTCTCATTGAATCCTGGATTATTTCGCCGTGATAATACCGCTCCGGCTCCTCTCCGAGCAGGCCTGATTCTAAGAGCAAGCATTACAAAATACAATTGTTTCCAATTTCCGGGGTCGCCATTGATTGCCGTAGTACTTCTCGCCTATTTCGCCATCGCAGTCGCGATCGCCGCAATGCTTCTTTTGCCGGCAGTGCGCGCTTCTTTATTAGGCGCGGCGCTGACCATTCACGGCCGCGTTATGCGCGGAGCATCGCGCAGCGCATCGCGGGCACGCGGCCAATTAGCCCGCTCGGCAAGAATGTCGCAATCGACTGCGGCTGATATGAAAAAATTACTGGCGCGTCGGCGCTTGCTGATTTTTACCACCACAGGTATTCTTGCGACGCCGCCATTGGTAGCATTGGCATTACGCGGGCGGCAGTTATTCCAATTCGACGAAACCGCACGGGTACCTGACGAAAAAATCGCTGCCTTATTGAACGGCGAACAGCTCGTACCCCCGCCGCCGTTGCCGCCAGAGGTGTTCGCCACGCGGGAAGTCGAGCAGATCCGGCCGGCGCTAAAAGATGCGAGCCGCGACTGGAATTTGCTCGATGCCGATTTCAGAACGCGTTTATTGCTCGTCTACAAAATCATGCACGAGCAGCACGGGTACGAAATGGCTTTGCTGGAAGGTTATCGCAGTCCGGAGCGGCAAAACCGGCTCGCGCAAATTGGGAGCAACGTCACCAATGCCGCCGCGTTTCAAAGCTATCACCAATACGGTCTTGCAGCGGACAATGCGTTTCTACGCGACGGCAAGCTCGTCATTTCTGAAAAAGACCCTTGGGCCATGCGAGGCTATCAGTTATATGGGCAAACAGCCGAACAGGTCGGCCTGACATGGGGCGGCCGCTGGAAAATGATGGATCTCGGGCACGTTGAATATCACAAACCAGGCTTCGTCCTCGGGCGGGGTCATTAAGACGTAGCGGGTACAAGAGGTTGGAAAATGGGGCGTTCAATCAACATTTCTGGCAAAAAGCGGCAATGCCAACGGCAATCTGGCATACATCGACGTATTCGTCCAGCCGCTATTCTCAACGCCGGCAATCGCGGATTTAACAATTCAGCGGTTTTCGCTTTTTTCCTGAATCGGCTTTCGTTTTCTTTCGCTCCATTTTCAAACGCCGCACGTGCGTGATGCCGTTTGCCACAGCACGCGCCACAACACCTATCACCAAGACCTGAACGGCTTATGCGACGCTTTCTCAACGTGTTGACCCATCCACGCACGCTCTCGATCATCGGCCTGCTCGCGCTCGCTGCTGTGTTATTCGTCGGCGCCGATACATTGCAGATCGACCTGATGTGGCCGACCATCGCACTCGGCGTGGTAATCGCGTTATGGCTGCTGGTGTGGGCGGTGCGCCGCTTGCGCGCGCGCCGCGCGAACCGCAAGCTAGGCGAGATGCTCGAACAGCAGGCGGAGAAACAGAGCACCGAGACCGGACCCGCTCCCACGCCCGCGCGTCAGGCGGAGCTCGATGTGCTGCGCACGCGCCTCGTCGATGCGGTCAAGACCATCAAGACCTCGAAGATCGGCCAGGTGTCGGGCGGCTCGGCACTGTATGAGCTGCCGTGGTACATCGTGATCGGCAACCCCGCAGCCGGCAAGAGCAGCGCAGTGTTGAACTCGGGCTTGCAATTCCCCTTCGCCGACAAGAACAACGCGGTGATTCACGGCATCGGCGGCACGCGCAATTGCGACTGGTTCTTCACGACCGAAGGCATTCTGCTCGACACCGCTGGCCGCTATTCCGTGCATGAGGAAGACCGCACCGAATGGCTCGGCTTTCTCGGCCTGCTAAAACGCTTCCGACCCAAAGCGCCGATCAACGGCATCATCGTGACGGCGAGCATTGCGGAACTGACGAGCAGCAAACCCGAATTCGCGATCAATCTCGCGAAGAACCTGCGCCAGCGCGTACAGGAATTGACCGAGAAGCTCGAAGTATTCGCACCGGTCTACGTGATGTTCACGAAAGCCGACCTGATTACCGGCTTCACCGAATTCTTCAGCGGCAGCGATCGTCACGAATACGACCGCGTGTGGGGCGCCACCCTGCCCTACGAGCCGGACGAAAAGCGCGACGTGGTCGGGCTTTTCGACGAACATTTCGAAGAACTGTACGACGGCCTGAAAGAGATCAGCGTCGCGCAAATGTCGATCAGTCGCGGCAACAAGCTTTCGCCTGGCCAACTGAGCTTTCCGCTGGAGTTTTCCACGATCAAGCCCGCATTGCGCGCGTTTCTCGCCACGCTGTTTGAAACGAACCCGTTCCAGTACAAGCCGATCTTCCGCGGCTTCTATTTCACGAGTGCATTGCAGGAAGGCGAAACCAATAGCGCCGCGGCCACACGCATCGCGAATCGTTTCGGTCTGAGCGCCGACAGCATGCCGAAACCGCATAGCGCATTCTCGAAGAACGGCTTCTTCCTGCGCGATCTTTTTTCGAAAGTGATTTTTGCAGACCGGCAAACGGTCAAGCAGTTCGCAAGTCCCGCGAAGACGCGCATGCGCTATGCAACGTTCTTCGGCTTCGTCGCCGTGCTGGCGCTGGCGCTCGGCGGCTGGACCTGGTCGACCATCGGCAATGAGCAACTCGCTGAGAACGTGAAGGCCGACCTCGACAATGTGGTGCGTTTGCAGCAGAACCGCAACGACCTGCAATCGCGCCTGCAGGCAATGGACGTTCTCGAAGACCGTATCGACCAGCTCGAACAGTTCCGCCGCGAGAAGCCGCTCGCGGTTTCGTTCGGTCTCTATCAGGGCGATCGCCTCGAACAGCGTCTGCTCACGGAGTACTACAACGGCGTGCGGCAGATCCTGCTCGATCCGGTTTCGCAGAACCTCGCGTCGTTCCTTAAGGACGTCAACGCGCATCCCGATCAGCTTGCGCCGCTGAATCGCACGCCGGATGCGGCCGCAATTCCGGTGTCCGCTCACGCGGCAATGGCGGCGAATAGCCAGGGCGGGCTCTATAGCGACGCATCGCCCACCAATGTCGAAGACGCGTACAACGCGCTCAAGACGTACCTGATGCTAAGCGACAAGCGTCACGTGGAAACGGCTCATCTGACCGACCAGGTGGCGCGCTTCTGGCGCGGCTGGCTCGAAACGAATCGCGGCAACATGCCCCGTGACGAAATGATCCGCAGCGCCGAGCGCATGATTACCTTCTACCTGTCCCGCGTATCCGACGACGACTGGCCGATGATCGACCAGAACCTCGGTCTCGTCGATCAGACGCGTGAAAATCTGCGCCGTGTAGTGCGCGGCATGCCGGCGCGTCAGCGTGTCTATGAAGAGATCAAGGCGCGCGCATCGACCCGTTTCGCGCCGATGACCATCGCGCGCATCGTCGGCGAAAACAATACGGCGCTGGTGGCCGGCAGCTATGCGATCCCCGGCACCTTCACGCGTGAAGCGTGGTTCCAGTACGTGCAACCCGCTATTCACGAGGCCGCGACGAAAGAACTGCAGGCGAAAGACTGGGTGCTCGACACCTCCGCGCACGACGACCTCACGCTCGAAGGCAGCCCTGAACAAATCCAGAAAGCACTCGTCACGATGTATAAGACGGAATATGCAATGCACTGGCAGAAGTTCATGCAAGGCATTGCGGTGCAGAACTTCGGCAGCTTCGGACAAGCGGTGGATGCAATGAACCGTCTCGGCGACCCGCAGGATTCGCCGATTCGCAAAGTACTCGAAACTGCTTACGACCAGACTTCGTGGGATAACCCGTCGCTCTTCAACGCGAATCTGAAACGTGCGCAAAGCGGCGTCACCAGTTGGTTCAAGCAATGGTTCGCGCGTGCGCCGACCGGTCAGTTGAACGCCAATATCGACATCAACGGCAATCCGGTGGAAATGCCGATGGGGCCGATCGGACAGGAGTTCTCCGCGCTTGGCCGCATTGTCGTGACCGGTGAGAACGGCTCGATGCTGAAGGGCTATATGGACACGCTGTCGAAAGTCCGCACGCGCTTTAACGTAATCAAGAACCAGGGCGACCCGGGACCGGGCGCGCGTCAGCTGATGCAGCAGACGCTCGACGGCAGCGGCTCCGAACTAGCCGATTCGCTGAAGTACGTCGACGAGCAGATGCTCACGGGCCTCACCGATTCGCAACGCAAAGCTTTGCGTCCGCTACTCGTGCGTCCGCTGATGGCCGCGTATGCGGTGGTGATTCAGCCGGCCAGCGTCGAAGTAAACAAGGTGTGGAACGCACAGGTGTACCAGACATTCCAGGGCTCGCTCGCGAACAAATATCCGTTTGCCGGCGATGCGAAGGTCGAGGCCGGCGCGGGCGAAATCGCGCAGGTGTTCGGTCCTGACGGCTCGATTGCGAAGTTCGTCGGCACCACGCTCGGACCGCTCGCGGTGCGCCGCGGCGACACGCTGACCGCTCGCACCTGGGGCGACATGGGCCTCGCGCTCACGCCCGACTTCACCAGCGGCTTCGCGCGCTGGGTCGCGCCGCTCGCCGGCGGTGCAGCGGGTACGTCGGCGGGCCAAAGCTCGGCCGAACCGCAGACCGTGTTCCAGATCCTGCCGCAGCCGAGCAGCGGCACGACCGAGTACACGCTCGCGATCGACGGTCAGCAGATGCGCTACCGCAACACGCCGCCGCAATGGACCAACTTCGTGTGGCCGAATCCGTCGGGCTCGCCAGGCGCTACGTTGAACGCAACGACCTTCGACGGTCGCACGCTGCAACTCGTCAACGAACCTGGCCGTTATGGTCTCGAGAAGCTGATCAATTCGGCGCAACGCAAGCGTCGTCCCGACGGCACCTTCGATCTGTCATGGACGCAAGGCAACGTGACGGTCGCGGTCAGCATGCGCATCATCAGCACGTCGCAAGCATCGGGCGGCAGCAGTGATGCGCCGCAACAGCAGAGCCTGCGCGGTTTGCGTCTGCCGTCTTCCGTGGCGGACGTTAGTGCAGCGGCGAATTCGGTCACTGCCGCAGCCGCGAACACCACGCCGGCAACACCCACGGTGCGGCCTGCCACGGCCACCGCCGCGGCGTCGAACACAGGGGGTGCGCAATGACGCAGACCATCCAGGCGCAGATCGCGTACTTCGGCAAGATTCCGTCGCGTGGCGACTTCGTAAAAAGCGCGCATAACCCGCAGTTGCTCGCCACGCTCGACCGTTGGATCGCCGAGGCGATGGAGTTGCTTACCGACGATCCGCGCTGGAAGATCGTTTATGAAAACGCGAAGCCGATGCACTTCGCGTTCCTCGGCTCGCGCAGCAAGCTCGCGATTGCCGGCCACATGGTGGCGAGTCACGATCAGTCATCGCGGCGTTTTCCGTTTCTAGCTGCGACCGCGCTCGAGGTCGAAAGGCCGCTTACGTTCCTTGCGCATAGCCCGCTCGCTTTTGCGCGTTTGTGGTCGCGCGTGTCCGCGCAAATGAAGCCGTTGCTCGGCGTCAGCGAGCCGGCCGGCGCATTGCAGGCGCTTGGTGAAACGCAAGTATCCATCGAGATCGGCGGCGGTCCGGGCAATCCGCATGACGGTACGTTCAACGACTTCGTCGAACATCAGACACTCGCCGGGCTTGAACAGATGCTGCTCGCAAGCGGCCATCCGGTGCGCTTGCGCGGCGCGATGCTCGCGCTTGGTTCATTGCTGCGTCCGGTGATGCAAAGCGGCTCGTCGCATCTCGAACGCGGACTCACGCTGCCGCTGCCGAACGATCCGTTCTATCGCAGTCTCGTCGCCGCGTTCTGGCTCGAACTGATTGCGCCGTTCGTCGCGCAGGCGGATTTCGAACTGGCGATTTTCATCGGCACGATTGCGGAGCGGGAGCGGCTCATCATCGGCTTTAACGGCGCGTCGGCAAAAACGCTGCACAGTGTGGTGGATCCGCAAGCCTATGCAGCACATAACATCGATATCGACGACCCCGAGTGGATCGACGAACACGCACAAAACGATCATGGCATCAGCAAGCTCGTCAGCTACCTCGACCAACCGCAACTGTCCTTGCGCGTCAGCATCGACACGTTCCGCGAAGCCTTCACGGGAGCGTAATGCAATGCTGAACTCTCGCAACCGGATCACCGCGCTACTCGCTGGCTTGATGCTTAGCGCTTTGGCTCACGCCGACAACGACGGCCCCGCGCGCGTCACGCCGGTCGACAACAGCGGCATGTCGATTCGTACGACGACGCTGCCAGCACCTTCGTCCAGCCCCTCTGCGAGTACAGGCAAAGCCGGTCCCGCAGTGAACACAGCCGGCCTGGCGAGCGGCACGACCGGCGCCGGCACCGGCGCAGTCACGGCTTCGCCGCCGCCCGCCAACGCTGCACCGGGCCAGGTCGTGGTCGGCGGCAAGGTGCCGGACGAAGCGACCAAGGCGGCCGTGCTCGCACGCTTGCGCGACACGTACGGCGCCACCAACGTGGTCGATCAGATCGAGGTCGCAGACGTAGCCACGCCGCCTAACTGGTCCGCCAACGTACAAAAACTGATCGGCCCGCAACTTAAACAGATCAGCAAGGGGCAATTGAAAATCGACGGCACGCAGATCGACGTGAAAGGAGAAGTGCGCAACGAATCGCAGCGTCAGCAACTTGCGAGCGACATGGCAAACGCGCTGAATCCGACGTACACGATCAAGAACGGCTTGCGCGTCAGCGCATCCGAGCAGGGACTGCTGGACCAGACGCTCGCGAATCGTACGATCGAATTCGAGACCGGCAGCGCGACGCTTACACCCCAAGGCCGCGCGATTCTGGATCAGATGGCGACCGCGATGCTGAAGATGACGACGAAGACGGTAGCGATCATCGGTCACACCGACAACTCGGGTAATCGCACATCGAATATCGCATTGAGCCAGGCACGCGCCGATGCAGTGAAGGGTTATCTCGTCGCGAAAGGCATTCCCCCGCAACAGATGAGCACGACAGGCGTCGGGCCCGACCAGCCGATTGCATCGAACGATAGCGCCGATGGGCGTGCACGCAACCGCCGCATCGAGTTTCGCGCGGGTTCCTGAGCGGACCACGGCGTCACTGTATAAGCTGCTCGCGTAAAAAAACCTGGCTTGGTCGATGACCCGAAGCCAGGTTTTTTCGCGTTTCGGCGCAGACGTCTAGCTGCTTTCTTCTGGCTTCACACCGAGCAACTCGCGAATATGCGCGAGCGACCCGTCGTCTTTCACCACGGTTGAGAGCCACTGGTGCAATGGCATATCCGCGGCCTCGGCGGCTTTGTCGGCGAAATAAGCAGCGGGATTATGCGGCTCCGTGCTGCGAAAAAACCGGGCCACCGCGCGCAACTGCGCGACGGCTTGCGCGCGGCTCTGGATTCCTGCAATTGCGATGGTCGGCGTGGTCGTCAACACAGGCTCCTCGCGTTGCGGTGAAGTCTTGAAGGTGGGCTCAGCGCGTTCGCTTTCATGAGGAGTGGACGCACTCGATCCATTGCCGGACGTCTGCTGCGTTTGCGCATTCACACCTAGATCGCGTGCAAAGCGCTCGGCGAGACGATAGACGCTTTCATACGCGTCCTTCGCCTGACGGAAGCTCGGCGCCGCGTCGGCAGCGCGGCAGTCCAGTTCCTGTTCCAGCGCGAGCATCGCCGCTTCGAATGTCTTGAGCTCGGTGAGCAGCGCCGAATAAAACGCGGGTGGTGTTGCACGTTTCGATGCGTCGATCTGCTCGATGGAAGGCTTGCCGCGTGCAATGTCGTCGGCATGATCGGGATCGCGCTTCACGGCTTGCGCAACATGCGTGGCCACGTCCCAGTCGGTCGTGCTGTAGACACTGCCTTGCGACGACGTGAGCGGCATAGCGCGCAGCAGATCGCCGGTGCGCCCGACGAGCCACGCAACATTGCCGAGACGATACTCGGTGTCGTCGCCTTCCGGCAGCGGATGAACCGTGTCCCAATACTTCTCGCACAGCCCTGCGAGCAACACGTAGCCCCGCGTGAGCCCGCTCACGCCTTCCTCGATGGCAAGCGCTTCCGTGAGCCACACCGCGAGCCGTAAGTCCTTGGTCTGCGTTTGCAGCAAAGCGCAGGACCGCTCGATCACGAAAGGCCAGTCGGCTTCCTTGATTTCAGTGATCCATTCGCCTTGATCCAGCGATGGGTCTTCGAAACGTCGCGCGTGCTGGATCGCGTCGAAGTCAGCGGAGAACAGCAGATCTTCGCCACAGGGTGCGGCTTCACTGATCGGGGCGAGCAGCGTGTTCAGATTGGTCGGCATGTCACAGAGCTATCAGTTTGCGTTTTTGAAATCGCTTATACGACGGCGTATTCGAACTCGCCAGCCTCGCTCGCGCGCACTGAAATACGTTGGATTGCCTCGCCATTGGCGATGCGCTCCAACAGTTGCTGCGCGACTTCCGGCAACAGCGTGCCGTTCAAAATATGGTCGACGTTGCGCGCGCCGGAATCCACTTCAGTGCAGCGTGCGAGCACCGCATCGACCAGAGACTCATCCCACTCGAACACTGCCTTGTGATTCGATTCGATGCGGCGGCGAATCCGCTCGAGCTTCAACTCGATGATTTCCGCAAGCACGTCGTCCGAAATCGGATAGTACGGCACCACTTTCATGCGCCCGAGAAAAGCCGGTTTAAATACTTTATATAGCTGCGGACGCAAGGTCTCCGCGAGTGCGTCCGCGTCGGGTAGTTCGTCGGCGGTTTTGTTCAGGCAAGCCTGCATGACCGCTTGCGAACCGACATTCGACGTAAGAATGATCAGCGTATTGCGAAAGTCTATTTCGCGGCCTTCTGCGTCATCCATCGTGCCTTTGTCGAACACCTGGAAG
Organism: Paraburkholderia dilworthii; assembly: GCF_000472525.1. Lineage (GTDB taxonomy): Bacteria > Pseudomonadota > Gammaproteobacteria > Burkholderiales > Burkholderiaceae > Paraburkholderia > Paraburkholderia dilworthii. The sequence continues at coordinate 123,439 of NZ_AWZT01000010.1, read as the reverse complement.
AACATTTCGAGCACATCGGGATGGGCCTTTTCGACTTCGTCGAGCAACACGACCGAATACGGATTGCGGCGCACCGCTTCTGTCAACACGCCGCCCTCGCCATAACCGACATAGCCCGGCGGCGAACCTTTCAGGCCAGAGACGCTATGCGCTTCCTGATACTCGCTCATGTTGATCGTGACCATCTTGCGCTCGCCGCCGTACAGCACATCGGCGAGTGCGAGCGCGGTCTCCGTCTTGCCGACACCCGACGGGCCGACGAACATGAATACACCGCGCGGCTTGTTCGGATCCTCGAGATTCGCACTTGCCGTGCGCACCCGCTGCGCGATGGCTTCGAGTGCATGATCCTGGCCGAGCACGCGCGCGGCGAGCAGTGGTTGCAGATTGAGTACAGTCTGGATTTCATCCTTGACCATGCGACCGAGCGGAATGCCTGTCCACGATGCGACGATTTCAGCGACCACGTGGCCGTCGACCTGCAACGGCACCATCGGCTGACCGCCCTGCAACGCATGCAATCCGGCGACGCGCATAGCGAGCGTTTCGCGCGCCTGTTGCGCCTTCTCCGCTTGCTCCGCGTCCGCACTGCTCACACGAGCGGCGTCGATGTCCGCACGCAAGCCGACGATGTCAGTCACCAACGCGCGCTCCTTGTCGTAGCGCGCTTCGTCTTCGGCGAGATGCTTGAGCTCTTCTTCGCGCAGCTCCCGCAATTGGGTGAGCCGTTCGTCGTGCAGTGCGCCGCTCGCCACTTCGCGTTCGAGTGCTGCGATTTCCGCGTCGATACGCTCGATGTGCTTCTTCGTGTCGTCGATTGCGGCCGGTGTGGAACTGTGCGCGAGCGCAACCTTCGCGCACGCGGTGTCGAGCACACTGATTGCCTTATCCGGCAGTTGCCGGCCGCTAATATAGCGATGCGAGAGGCGGACAGCTTCAGTGATCGCGTCGTCGAGCACCCGCACGTTGAAGTGCCTTTCCATCAATGACGCCATGCCACGCAGCATCGCTGCTGCAAGCGTCTCGCTGGGCTCTTCGATCTTCACGACCTGGAAACGGCGCGCGAGTGCGGCGTCTTTCTCAAAGTACTTCTTGTACTCGCTCCACGTGGTCGCCGCGATTGTGCGCAATTCGCCGCGCGCCAATGCCGGTTTCAGCAGATTCGCCGCATCGTTCTGACCTGCCTGGCCGCCCGCGCCGATGATCGTATGCGCCTCGTCGATAAACAGAATGACCGGATGTGGGCTCTTCTTGACCTCGTCGATCACGTTCTTCAGGCGGTTCTCGAACTCGCCCTTGACGCTCGCGCCCGCTTGCAGCAGCCCCATGTCGAGCACATGTAACGCCACGCCTTTGAGCGGCGCGGGCACGTCGTCTGCCGCGATGCGCAGCGCGAGACCTTCGACCACCGCCGTCTTGCCGACACCCGCCTCACCCGTCATGATCGGATTGTTCTGCCGGCGCCGCATCAGAATGTCGATGGTCTGGCGAATCTCGCCTTCGCGGCCGATCACCGGGTCGATCTTGCCTTCACGCGCGCGCTGCGTCAGGTTGCTGGTGTAGGTATCGAGTGCAGGCGTTTTCGACGGTGCGCCGTGAGCGGCATTCGAAGTCGCTGCATCGCTCGTGTTCTCTTCGATACTCTGCGCCGCATTGCTGCGTTCGACTTCGCGGGAGCCCACGGTCAGCTCTTCGAACTTGTGCTTCAGATCCGTCACGCGCACATCGCGCAACAACGGCGACATGCGTTCGGCAAACTGCGCGAGATCGGGCGCGCTCAGCAACGCGAGCAGCACATGTCCCGACCGTATGCGTCCAATCTGCGAATCGAGCGATGCAATCAGCCACGCCTGTTCGAGCAGATCGATCAGATGTTTCGAGAAAACCGGCGTGCGCGTATTGCCGGTTTTCAGGCGCTGCAACTCGCGCTCGATATCCGCGCGCAACGCATGCGCGTCGATCGTGCTTGCGCGCAGCACGAGCGCAACATCGTTTGCCGGTTCATCGAGCAGCGCAAGCAGAAGATGCTCGAGATCGACCTCGTAATGACCGCGCGCGAGACAGTTGTTCGCCGCCAGCAACGCCGCTTGCCGGCAAGTCGGATTCAGTTTGGCGATCAAAGTATTGAGGGACGTGCTCATGTCGTGCGATCCGGTCAGATTCTATCGTTATGGTCAGTGGATTACGTGCAATTCGTAACGGGCATCCGCGCGATCATGTTGCGCGGTGCGCGTGCAGAGGAACGCGTCCCAGCCGAGGCGCGCGCCCTTGCTCAGAAGCGCCGGCCCAACAGCCTCGCGGCGCAACACTAGCGACACTTCGTATTCCAGCGTGATGCCCGCAAGCAGCGTAAGCATGCGTTCGAGCGCGACGGCGCGATCCGCGCCAGGTAGAAAGGCCTCGTAATCGGCCTTGTCGAGAGGGCCGATCACGAGCCGCGCCCGCATATCGCGCTGCCAGACGCGCTCGCCCGCTAGCGCCGTTGCGCCCAGCGTCGCATTGACACTGCCGAGTACGGTCAATTGATCGCGCGGCACGTCGTACCATTTGCCGACGAATTGTTCGACGCGCACGGGCACCTTGAAATAGTCCGACAACGTGCGCTGCAAATAGGCTGCCGACACGGGCCTGTGCCGCGCGGGCAGCGCATACCCAGCAATCGCTTCGTCGAATAGCGCACCCTCCCCGCTTTGCAGACTGTTGCGCGTGTCGTTGTCGGCGACGCCTGCCAGGGCGAGCAGCAACGGCAAATAGCGTTCGTCGCGATCCAGTTCGTAGTGGAACGGCAAGCGGTACTTCTTCCACGCCGCGTAAAAGAGCGCGGTGGCGCGATTCGAAAACACATCGAAGAATTCGCGCGCGGCGCGGTCCCGCTTGATCTGTTCACGCGCGATGATCTGCTCGGTGTAATGCAGCGGCAACGCGCCCTGCCCGCCGAGTAAACCAAAAAACGCCGGCGTGATATCCACTTTTTCGAGCGAGCCGTCTTGTAGCGCCGCCGTGCGTTGTGCCTTCTCTTTCAGCGCGGCGCCCTCGTCGTCATAAGATTGGGCGCCGTGAATTTCGCTCGGCGGAAACGACATCGACAGGGAATTGCGAAAGGCGATGCGCTGCGCGACGATATCGCCGGAACGCCGGACCTCAGACGGCGATTGCTGCGCGAACCACTTCTCGAGCAGCCGCACGGCCTGAAAAAATTCGAAGCGATGCGGTTCGTCGAGAAGCTGCTCGACTACGCCAGGATCGATTCGCCGCTGCGCGGTTTGCATCGCAATATCTCCTCGCCAGTGCGCTTCGACACGACGACCAGTTGCACAAAGCTGTTCAGATGCACGTACAGCCCAAAGAATGTGTCGATCACGCGCACGAACGACGCGAGACTCGTGCCGACAAAATGTTCTTCGTCGATGGTCAGGCGAATCTCGATGCCGCGCACGAATGTGGCAAACGGTTTGCCCGGCAGCCATTGCACGGCTGCGCGCTGTTCGATAGCCACTAGACCGTCGATATGCCGCGCCGACACCGCCGTGCGCCGCAAATCGTAAAGCACCAGCATTTCCTTCAGCGCGGACAAACCGCTATTTGCAAGCGACACATGGTTCAGCGCAAGATGCGAAATGAGCCGCCAATGCGAAGCGCGCCCTCGTTCGAAACGCACACTCGGCGTGGGCCGGCGCAGCATCGTAATGCTGCCGGTCAGCGAACCTCCTTCGAGAAACAGATCGCCGCCTTCGAGACCTACGGCAAGGCCTGCGGGCAAGTCGCGATTCGTACATGTCAGATCGAGACTCAACGTGTCGGTTTGCGGTGCTGCGGGCTCGAAATCGATGTCGACAATGGAGATTTCGGTCTCATAGCCGGGGCTTTTTTGCGCGACCCAATCGTTGCGCCGCGCGAACCAGTAGTGTCCGGCGCGTGCTGCTTCTCCGTGATGCAGCGAATAGAACGGCCGGAATTCGGTTACCGATTCCTGATGCGCCTGTTGCCTGACGAGCTTTACCGAATCGATCGAATAAACTTCATAAGCAAATGCGCGGCGCGCTTCGGCGACAACCGGGTATGAGATTACCTGATGACTCACGCGAATCGGTTCGCCGTGCTGTTCAAACAGATTCACCACCGGCGTACAGAAGAGACGAAAGTGATGCGCGGACAACGCATCGAGCAACCGGGCGACATGCGAATCGCTGCGCACTTCTTTTAGCACGACATGCAGGGTCATGCGCTGGCAGCGGCCTGCCGCGCGTGTCATTGCCGCCAGGTCGAAGTCGGCGAAATTGAATTTTTCCGGGAATGCGAAGTACTCGGTCAGCAGCCGATAAGCGGGATGCGATTTGGCCGGATAGTCGATCAGTGCGTTGTTTTCGTCAAAGCCCGCTTGCGCGAGAGGCGACGTGCGCAATTGCGTCCACACGCCACGCCGGTCTGCTTCCACATATGTCGCCATTGCATTGACGAACAGGCAGTCCGCGAGCGCCGCAATGAACGACTGCTCGCCGTGCAAATGCGCGCGCAATGCACCAATTTTCAACGCGGACAGATCGAGCTGCGCGGCGGTCGATTCGAAAGTAATCGACACGATGGCCGTGGCATTGCCCGGCAAGACGGTCGCGCTCGGCGCCATTGCAACCGACGTGTACTTTGCTTCAGAAATCCGGATGGGCGCGAGCGTCACGTCGTACGCCGTGCGAAAACGGCATTGCACACCGCGAATAGGCCGCGACTTCAATTCAGTGCCGCGTTCGATCGTGACGGGTTCGGTCAGATGACTCAGCGCGGCGGAGGTGCCCAATTGCGCAATCGAACATGAAGGAAATGGCCGCAGATAGTGCGGATACAGTACTTCCAGTAGCGCTTCGGTGAATTCCGGGTAATCGTCGTCGAGCTTTTTGTTGATGCGCGCGCCGAGCAGCGCAAACGATTCGATCATTCGCTCGACATGCGGGTCCTCGCAGTGCTCGCCGGACATCGCGAGACGCGCGGCAATCTTCGGGTAGCGCTCCGCGAAATCGCGCGAATAGCGCCGCAGAAATGATAATTCGCGCTCGTAATACGGTAGCAATTCTTCCATCGATCTATCCCCGGACCCGAACCCTCTCCGCTTGAACTAGCGCCACCGTTACGCGTCACGGCGGCGTTAAAGCGGTAATGAAGCCAAGCGGTATTAAAACAACTTCTAAAGCTTCGCGCGTGCGCGCGTCACCGAATATTGCAATGTGGATGGCTGCAACATCGCATCGAAACTCACCGGTTCTTCTGCCGGATGAACGACCAGCAGCGCTTGAATTGCAAAGTTAAGCGCGTTGGTCGATTGTTCGTTCAGTTCGAGTGTGACCGATACCTGCTGCAAACGCGGCTCATGCCGTGCAATGGCCTGTTGAATCGATTTGCAAATGAACGTACGGTCATAGTGACTCGCGAGACTCAAACCCGCGAAGTCGTTCAGACCATACGTGAGCACCGAGCGCTGACATTCGGGCAACGCCGCGAGCTCGTGCTCGGTCAGCGCGATACGCGTGTTCAATATCGCTTCGACATCGCGCGCGACGGTGCCCTTCAGCTCTTCCAACGACAATTGCCGCATCGCCGGTGAGGCCGGCAGATGCGGTTCGTCGTCGAACAGCTTGTCGAGAAAGCTGGGTTCGAAGCGTTTCATCAGCGTCCGAAGAAGCGGTTAGATGCAATGCGCACGTCATGCGCGGCAGCTCTTCTGGACTGCGCGCGCCGCATGCGCTCATGTATCAGACCGCGTACGTCTTGTCGTTCTTCGTCAGGCTCCACGCGCCTTGCGCGTTGCCGCCCTGGTTGCCGCCGATCTTCTGCTGCGTGTACTTCCACTGCACGGCGGCGTACTTCAGCGAGAACTGTTCAGTCGGCAGACCTTCGCCGACGACGCTCGGCGTCACGCTCGAAATGATCACGTACTTCAGCTTCACTTCGAGGTACTTGATGCGATTGCCTTCGCCGTCCGAACGCATGAAGTCGATCGTGACTTCGTCGAACGTGGTACCGCCCGACGCGTGTTGATAGATCAGCGGGCTGACCACGTCGATGTCCTTCGTGAACTGCATGTCGGCGTGTTCGCAACGCTCGGACGTGTGACCGCCCGCAGTCGAAGCCGTCGCCGAGCGCGGTTGCGTGATCGAGTGGCTCCACGAATCGATTTCGATCCAGCCAGCGTGATCTCTATCGGCGGACTCGCCTTTGATCGCCGGATTGCCGAATTTTAAATAGATGTCCTTCATAACTCATCGACTCCCCAAAGAGGTGGTTTTAACATCTAACCCGAGCGGCCAGCCCGGGCTTTCTGACTTCGTTTATGAATTGGCCGGTTTCGGCAGGTCGGCGACGAGCCGCAAGGAGATCGACAGTTCGTCGAGCTGGAAATGCGGGCGCAGGAACGCAACAGAGCGATACGCGCCCGGCTTGCCCGGAATCTCCGACACCTGGATCGATGCTTCACGCAGCGGGAACTGCGCTTTCTGCTCCTGAGTTGCGTTGTCATCCAGCAGTACGTACTGCGAGATCCAGCGATTCAGGAAAACTTCGACGTTCTGCGCCGATGCAAAGCTGCCGATCTTGTCGCGCATCATCGCCTTCAGGTAGTGCGCGACGCGCGATACCGAGAAGATGTACTGCAATTGCGCGGACAGAACAGCATTGGCATTGGCGCTGTCGGTGCTGTATTTCTTCGGCTTCTGCACCGATTGCGCAGCAAAGAACGCGGCGTAGTCCGAGTTCTTGCAATGCACGAGCGGAATGAAACCGAGGTCGCTCAGTTCTTTTTCGCGGCGATCCGTAATGGCGATTTCGGTCGGGCATTTCAGCGCGACTTCGCCGTCGTCGGTCTTGAATGTGTGGGTCGGCAGATCTTCCACCAGACCGCCGCCTTCAACGCCACGAATCGCGGCGCACCAGCCGAAGTCGTCGAATGCAGCCGTCAGGCGCGCAGCGAATGCCCATGCCGCGTTACACCACAAGTATTTGCTGTGATCGGTGCCGTTCACTTCTTCGACGAAATTGAAGCCTTCCGCCGTGGCGTCGTCTTTCGGATTGAACGGCAAGCGGCCGAGAAAGCGCGGCAGCGTGAGGCCCACATAGCGCGAATCTTCGGAGTCGCGGAACGACTTCCACTTCGCGTATTCGACGGTATCGAACACCTTGCCGAGATCGCGCGGCTTGCCGAGATCCGCAAACGTTTCGAGGCCCATCAGTTCGGGCGACGCCGAAGCAATAAAAGGCGCATGTGCGGCCGCCGCGACGTGCGACATCTGCTCGACGAAATACACGTCTTCCGGCTGACGCGTCACTTCGAAGTCGCCAATGATCGCGCCGAACGGCGAGCCACCGAACGTGCCGAACTCTTCCTCGTAGATCTTTTTGAAGAGCGCGCTCTGATCGAATTCGATCGCGGTCTTGAAGTCGCGCACGAGATCGCGCTTGGGCGCATGCAGCGCCTTGATCTTGACCGTCGCGCCGGTGTTGCTCTCCTTGCACAGATAGTCGAGACCGCGCCACGTGCTTTCCATGCGCTGGAATTCCGGCGCGTGCATCACCGCGCTCAACTGCGCGGAAATGAGGCGGTCAAGTTCTGCAACGCGTGCGTCGATCGTCGCCGACAGATTGTCAGAGACGACCACCGTGCCGTCGAGCACCTGATGCACGAGTTCGCCGATCAGATCCTTCGCGCGTGCATGTTCGGAATCGGACTTCGCCACGCGGCTTTTCTCGACGATCTCGTCGAGCAGCGTGGATTCCGCACCGCTTTGCGCGGTGGCGAGTTGGGCTGCTGCCGTTTGCTGGTTCATCTCACACCCCGTACTTATTCGCCTTGCTTGTCGTGATCCGGCGCGCCGCCGTGCTGGTCCGCCGCATTGCCCTGGTCTTTCGCCAGAGTCTGCAACTGCTGCGTGTTGTTGAGCACTTCCGAGAGCAGATCTTCGAGTTTGTCGTTGCCGGCAAGCTTGTTGCGCAGATCGGCGAGCTTCGAACGTGCTTCGAGCAGACGCCGCAGCGGCTCGATTTGCGCGACCACTTCATCCGGATTGAAATCGGCCATCGACTTGAAACGTAGATCGACAGCGAATTTACCGCCGCCTTCGCTCAGGCGGTTCTCGACCTGAAACGCCGCACGCGGCTCGATCGCCTTCATCACGTCGTCAAAATTATCGCGGTCGATGTTGACGAACTTGCGATCGCGCAGCTTCGGCTGCTCGACTTCGGACTGCCCCGCCAGATCGGCCACTACGCCGACCACGAACGGCAGTTCCTTCACTTCGATCGCATCGCCACGCTCCACCTCATAGGTGAGCTGCACGCGGGGCGGCCGCACTTTTTGCAAGCGTTTTTGTATGCTTTCTTTCTTCGCCATCGTCGGCTCCCGAATGCTGATGGTGAGGCGTGAGGATCAGCGCAGCGCGCTGAACGGATCAGACGCGCCGCCGCTTTGCGCGGCCTTGGCGGGTGCTGCGGGTACTGCTGGAGCGGGAGCCATCGGAGCAGCTGGCGCAACCGCGACGCTCGTGCTCGTTTCCGGCGCTTCCATCGTCTTGCTCTTCGCGACGCGGCGAATCACACGTTTTTTCTTGGGGGCCGGCTTATCGTTCGGGTCGGGCGGGAACAGCGTGGCCTCGCCGAGTGTGTCGCGCAGCTGCTTGGCGAGCGCCTGCGCGTCCGATTTGGCGTCGCCCGCGAGCGATGCGTCCTGACGCAACTCGCCGAGCGATTGAGTGGCGACGCGCAGCCCGGCCACGGCCAGGACGCTCTTTGCCTGACGGTCGGTCTGGTCGCGCTGCAACGCTTCTTGGGCGGCGACGATAGCCTGGCCGTAATGACCTTGCGTGAACTGGATTTGCGCAATGCGCGACCACGGTTCCTCGCGCGTCGGATCTGATTTTGAAAGCTGCTGATAAAGGGCAATAGCGCGGTCCTGATCACCACCTTTCGCAACTGTATCGGCGTCCGCGAGTTGCTTATTAAAAGCCTCCGGTGTGGTCGCCGCGTTGTTGCCCTGTGTCGCGCAACCGGCCATCACGCCGCATGCCAACACTACCCCAGATAGTTTTACTAACAGACGGTCATTCATCGTTTTTCACCGACGTGCGAATTTTTTAATTCAAGGAGAAACCGGAGTTTTGCTTTGCTTCAAGTGCGCGGGTATAGTACAGGCCAATTTTCGATAATTCAACTTTCATGTGAAGAAGCATTGCACGAAAAAAATACGCGTGGATCTTTAAAACGAAACATGCAGAAATTGTTTCCTGGCGCAATAGGGGCGACGGGGCGACCGGGAAAATTTTCCACTCGGGCGTGGCAAAGCCTTCTACATCGGGATTACATGCAGGCTGCATAACGCGGCAGTAAACGGCATAAAGCGGCATTAGTTGCTGAAGTTTCGCGGGAATCATTTCGTTATTGATGTTTAGACGGGGGACGGCGGCCAGCCGGTCGATGTATATGAATTCGCATCTTGTTCGGCATGCATTGCTATTGATTGCCCATGCCGCCTTATGTGTCCTTCTCGGTGGTTGCGCGGCAGGTGTGACGGTGCTCGGAGCCGCTGCCAACGCGGCTTTGCAGGCGAGCGGCCTCGGCAAGCCCGAATTGCCGGACGCGCAAAAGCCGCCGCGCAATGTCGGTCTCACGTTATATGCGGCGCCCAATCTGAATGCGGCGAATGACAAGCGGCCATTAGCGCTGGTGGTCCGGCTTTACACATTGAAAGATCCCACTTCTTTCCAGCAGGCGCCGTTTAACGCATTTACCGATCCGGCGAAGGAAAAGACCATACTCGGCGGCGATTTGCTGGGCGTGCGTGAAGTGACGCTGATCCCGGGCCAACGTTACGTTGTTACCGAAAAGGTGTCGCGTGAAGCGCAGGCCCTCGGTATCGTCGCGCTATTTCGCGATCCGGCCATGCAGCGTTGGAAATTCGCCTTCGATCCGGCGAAGTCGGAGAAATCCGGCATAATGATCGGCCTGCATAACTGCGCAATGACGGTCACCAACGGCACGGTGATCCCGCCAGAACAGGGATTGCCCGCGCAGCCGCTAAATATGCTTTCTTCGGTTAGCTGCGGTTAAAAGGTGCGGGGAAACATGCCAGGAATACGATTTAACATTTTCTAGAGAATTAACAATGCGACGCCCGAATCGGGTTATTCCGGGCACGCCGCACGCTGAACCCATATAACAGGTTTGAGATGAGTTATTCCGCAAAAGTGCTCTGGGGAGAAGGCCTGTTTCTAAGGCCGCAGCATTTTCAGCGTCAGGACGCCTATCACGAAGCGCGCCTGTTCGAGTCGATTCAGGCCATCCAGCCGTACAACTGGGGTGTGCGCTCCGCGCGCTTCGACCGCGACGCGCTCGGCAGCAACGTGCTGCGTGTAAGCGAGCTGTCGCTGGTGTTTCCCGACGGCGCGCTGTATTCGGCGCCGCAAGCGGACGGCCTGCCGCCGCCCATCGCGTTAGACACGTTGCCGGACGGCATCACCGAATTTACGTTTTATCTCGCGCTGCATCCGTTGCGCGAGACGGGTGCCAACTATTCGCAGGACAGCAACGCCGGTTTCGTCGCGCGTTACGTGAGCGAGCAGACGCCGGTTGCGGATCACTTCACCGATGCCGCCGAAGCCGACATCACGTTCCTCAAGACGAGCGTCAAGCTGATCGCTCATAGCGAGCCGCGCGATCAATTACTGTCGGTGCCGCTCGTGCGCGTGCGGCGCACGGCCACGTCGGGCTTCGAAATCGACGACAGCTTCGTGCCGCCGTGCCTCGCCATCGACGCGTCGCCGGTCCTGCATCAGCGGCTGCGCCAGCTGATCGACGCGTTGCAGGCCAAGGTCAACGCGCTCTACGGCTTTCATCGCGAACCGACCAAGAACATCATCGAGTTCCGTTCGGGCGACATCGCGTCGTTCTGGCTGCTGCACACGGCGAGCGCGGCGTTTGCGTCGCTCGCGCACCTGTATCAGCATTCGGCGCTGCACCCTGAGCGGCTGTTTCAGGAGTTGCTGCGCCTCGCCGGGCAGTTGATGACGTTTTCCAAAGGCTATGCGCTGTCCGATCTGCCGGCTTATCGTCACGACGATCCGGGCCCCGGCTTCGCGCGGCTCGACATGATCCTGCGCGATCTGCTCGAAACCGTGATCTCCACGCGCTACTTCGCGATCTCGCTTGAAGAAGTGCGTCCTTCGTTCCATGCGGGCCGGCTCGATTCCGGCAAGATCGACGACAAGACGCTGTTCTACATTGCCGTATCCGCCGACATGCCCACCGCCGAGCTCGTCGAAGCAGTGCCGGCGCGCTTCAAGGTCGGCGCGCCCGACGACGTTGACAAGCTCGTGCTCTCCGCGATGCCCGGCGTGCGGCTCGTCTACACGCCGCAAGTGCCGCCCGCGATTCCGGTGAGGCCGGGCGCGTGCTATTTCTCGTTGGAGCCGCGCGGCGCGTTGTATGAGCGCATGTTGCAAGCGCAATCGGCAATGATCTATGCGCCCTCGGGCATCAACGATCTTCAACTTGAACTGATCGCGGTCACATCATGAGCTACGCGCCTTCACTTTTCGGCGGCAGCACGCCTGCCGCGACGCCCGCCCCAACGGCTGAACCGAGCTATCAGGTCCGCTCGCTGCTCGACTTGCTGTACGACGGCTTCTTCATGCTGTTCCTGCTGAAAAACGGCCGCGAACCTGGCGACGCGCACGAATTCAGCCAGCGCATCCAGCAGTTTCTCGGCGACTTCGAGCGCGGCGCGAAAAAGCTCAATGCATCAGCTGAAGACGTGTATGCATCCAAGTTTGCGTTCTGCGCGGCGATAGACGAGTCAGTGTTGTCGTCAACATTCAGGATCCGCACGGAATGGGAGCGGCAGCCGCTGCAACTGGTGCTGTTCGGCGAACAGCTCGCGGGCGAAAAATTCTTCCAGTATCTCGAGGAATGCCGCGCACAAGGCGCGGCGCGTCTGCAATCGCTTGAAGTGTTCCATATGTGTCTGCTGCTCGGCTTTCAAGGCAAGTATTTGCTGGAAGGGCCGGAGAAGCTCGCGTATCTGACCGCGCGCATCGGCGATGAAATCGCGCACTTGAAGGGCAAGCGTGCGCCGTTTGCGCCGCATTGGCCGCTGCCCGATCAGGTCGCGCACCATCTGAAGCGCGAAGTCCCGTTGTGGTCGATCGGTGCGGTGTTCGCGCTGGTGGGACTGCTGGCCTATCTTGGCCTGAACACGTATTTGCGCGACCAGACGTTGCGCACGTTGGCGCCCTATTCGCAGGTGGTGAAGCTCGGGCCGCAATCGGCCACGCTGACGATCTCGTTGCCTTGAGTGCGTCGGCTCAGCAGTTGATGCGGCAGCATCGAAAAGGCCCGCTTTCAGCGGGCCTTTTTCATTGCGCCAGAGAAGCTGCGGATAGAAAACCGCTTACTGCGACTCTTCCGCCCAGACGGCGTTTTCGCGCGCCATCAACGCCGTCGACGCAGCCGGCCCGAACGTGCCCGCAGTGTAGTTACGCGGCCGCTCGCCCGACTTCGCCCAACCTTCGAGAATCGGCTCGGCCCACGCCCACGCAGCTTCCAGTTCGTCGCGCCGCATGAAGTGTGTGAGACGGCCGCGAATCACGTCGATCAGCAGACGCTCGTAAGCTTCCGCGCGACGTTCGGTGAACGCCTGCTGCAAGTCGAGGTTCAGATTCACCGGCAGCATGTGCATGCCGCTGCCCGGCTCTTTCGCGAGCATCTGCAACTGGATTGACTCTTCCGGCTGCAACTGGATCACGAGGCGGTTGCCGTAGTTGCGTCCGCCGCTCGGGATGATCGAGAACGGCAACTCGGAGAATTCGATGACGATCTCCGACACCTTCTTCTGCATGCGTTTGCCGGTGCGCAGGAAGAACGGCACGTTGGCCCAGCGCCAGTTGTTGATGTGCGCGCGCAACGCGACGAACGTCTCGGCGCGGCTGCCGGCCGGCACATTGTCTTCCTGGAGATAGCCCTTCACCGCCTCGCCGTCCACCGCGCCGGCCGTGTACTGACCGCGCACGGTATCGCGGGCGATGTCCTCGGGCGTCATGGGCCGCAATGAGCGCAACACCTTGAGCTTTTCGTCGCGGACCGCGTCGGGGTCGAGCGACACAGGCGGCTCCATTGCGACGATGCACAGCAGTTGCAGCAAGTGGTTCTGCACCATGTCACGCAGCGCGCCGGTCTTGTCGTAGAAACCGGCGCGGCTGCCCACGCCGACCGTTTCCGCGACCGTGATCTGCACGCGCTTGATATACGGCGCCTGCCACAGCGGGCCGAAAATCGGATTACCGAAGCGCAGCACCATCAGGTTCTGCACGGTTTCCTTGCCGAGGTAATGGTCGATCCGGTAGATCTGCGCTTCGCTGAAATGCTTGCCGACCGCCGTGTTGATCTCCTGCGCGGACGCGAGATCGTGGCCCAGCGGTTTTTCGAGCACGACGCGCGAATTGTCGTCCACCAGCCCCGCCGCCGAAAGGTTCTCGCAGATGTTCATGAACAGATCCGGAGACGTCGCGAGATAGAACACACGGCGCACACCTTCGCGCGACGCTTCTTTCAGCCGCTGATAGTCTTCGGCCGAGTCGACATCCATGCGCACGTATTCGAACAGCGCGAGAAATTTGTCCCACGCGGCGGCATCGAACGCTTTCTTTTCAATGAAGGGCTTGGCCTTCTGCTCCATGAACTCGTTGATGTACTCATCGCGCGACCACGGCTTGCGCCCGATGGTGAGAATGCGCGTCTCCGGCGGCAGGTTGCAGTGCAGATGCGCCATGTACAGCGCGGGGAGCAGCTTGCGAAACGACAGGTCGCCGGTGCCGCCGAAAATGATCATGTCGAGCGGAAGGTCGGGAGTCGCAGAAGCGTGTTGGGTCGTCATAGCGCGGTCGCAGCGTCGTGAGAAGGAAGGCGTCGCCAGGAGCCAGGAGACCTTTGGGGCCGCTGGCCTGGGGCAAAGACAGAAAAGTGGATGCGAGGCCTGGCGGCACGCGTATCGGCACATTTCTGGCAAACGCCTATGGTGCAACGTTTTGCGATTGTTTGCACGGCAACATGCGCCGCAGGTTGGCGCAATATGCCAACGCGCCCGGCGAAAGGCTGTTTTAAAGGGGTTTTTTATCGTGCCGAGTGGCGTGCTGCGGGCGCTGCGTGCGGTGGGCCAAGGGCTGCTTCGGCCGCTTCGGCCGCTTCGGCCGCTTCGGCTGCTTCGGCTGCTTCGGCTGCTTCGGCTGCTTCGGCTGCTTCGGCCAGTTCAGGCTACGGCGGCCGCTTGTGCCACGTGGCTACCTAAGCCAAGTGCGCTAAGTGGGCTGCCTGCGCCGCTCACGCACTTTGCGACACGCACCCTCGATGCAAGCACGCCGCGCCCGCCTCGCCGTGGATGCTCAACCGCGAGACAAAGCCTCTCGCGCAACGCGACACGCCGCCAGATCCCACGCCGCACAACCGACGCTCTTGAAAACAATCGGCGTTTGCGCCGGCAGCGGCACCGAGTTGTCCAGAAGCGACGCGATGCCCCGGACGTCGGCCCAATCCACGCCTGCCTGAATGAAATCGCCGGCTTCGTGTTTCGCGCCGGCCTCATCGTCGACGAAAAGCGCGCTGTCCGTGATCGTGCGCGCGCCGATTTCGACCATCTCGGGCGTGAAGGCGCCAACGCCGATCACAAGGCGGCTCGTGCGCGCCGCTTCGTCATAGACCGGCTGCCGGCTCGTGGTGAGCGCAATAACCGTGTCGATCGACTCGGGCAGCGCTGCATCCGGCCGGCCAAGCGGCCGGACCTCGAACGCCTTGCCGCGATGCGCGGCGCAAAACGCTTCGGCGCGCGCCGGCGCGCTGCCCTTCACCCACACGCGCGCCTCGGGATACAACTCGCCGATCGCTTCCAGATGATTGAGCGCCTGCGTGCCGGTGCCGATCAGCAGAAACTCGCGCGGCGCGGGAGCGGCAAAGGTACTGACGCCCAGCATCGACATGGCTGCGGTACGCCGGCCCGTCACAGTGGGACCGTCGAGAATGAAGAGCGTCTCGCCAGTGTCGGCGTCGAATGCCATCACCTGGCCGTGGATCGTGGGCAGGCCGCGCGACCCGTTGCCCGGACACACGTTGACCAGCTTGTGAATCGCGAGGTCGGACGCGGTCGCCGGCATCGACAGCAGAATGCCGCCTTCGTTGAGCGGTACGACGAGCCGCTCCGGACTCGCGATGCGTTGCTGCGCGTACTCGATGCTCGCGCGCTTTAACGCGTCGACGAGCGCGGCATACGGTGTGAGCCGCGCAGTCGCGGCCGCGTCGAAAATCTGCGTGGTGGGACGGGTCATGAGCGGATGGGGTAGTCGCAGTCGGGACAGACGATTCTACGACGCCAGGCAGCATCGCAAGCGCACTGTTTCGATGAGTAGTGCGACGACACCGGCGACGACGGCGGCAATGACAGCTGCAATGAAAATGACGCGGCTCCTCGCGTGTCATGCATGCGCCGCTCGCTCAAATCGAACTCACTGCGCCGCGCCCGAATTGCTGCCGCTGTCGCCGGACTTCTTGCCGCTCTTGAACATCGCACGGCAAGGCGGACTGAGTTCGTCGATGTGCTGTTTCATGCAGGCGGTGATCTTCGCCTTGTTCGGTATGTCGGCGGCGCAGAAGTGCATCGCGTCGCCGCGGCAGGCCTTCGCCTGTTCATCGCGGGTCGCCGCATGAACCGCGGTAACGGCGCCGAGTGCGAAAAGGCTGGCGGCGAGCAGGGCATGGATTCGAGTCATGTTGGGTCCTGTATCGCAAATGTCGGTACAGGCGCAGCAGAAAACGGGCCCGATCGTTGCGGCTAGCCTGGCTCTTATCGCTGCGTCTGTTGCGCTGTTGCGCCTCTTGCTTCCTCTTGCGCTCCGGCTCAATCCGCACCCGCACCAAGACCAAGCATCATGCCTCGGCCGGCATAAAAACGCCTGATCGTTGCAAACGGCAGATAAACGTCGGCCTGTTGCGGCTCAATTCCCGAAGGATTGTGAAACCACACGCCGTTGGCATCGCGTCCATGCAGGAGAATCAGATGCCCGCCCTTGCGCTGGTTCGGCCGCTCGGGATAGCGGATCTCCGGGCTGACCGAGACAATCGCGAGCGTCCGCGGACCGAGGCGCGCGGCGATTTCCTCGAGCGAAGCCTGCGGCAACACGTCGACGCGCACGCCGAATGCCTCCCGCACCCATGCCGCAAACGGGCGATAGATCAGACCGTCGACGCCGCCGTCGTCCCTGACGCGATACACGCCGTGCCGCAACGCTTCGTCAAGCAGCGCGGCGCGCGGCGCATGTTCGATGCGCCAATAGTCGAGCGCCGATTCCAGGCACGTCAAACCGCAAAGGCGTTTGGCCCAGAAGCGGTAGCGCTCGGGGTCCGAGAATCCGCTTTTTCGCCAGCCCGGATCGTCGCAAGGATCGCCCTGCTGTTCGACGATATGGCGAACCCATTCGGGGCTGCCCCACTGGGTGTGGTACGGCACGCCGGCGTGGCGCAGGGTCGGTTCGTTCATGCTCGCGATCGATGAAAAGTGCGGGACGTGAAAGCCGGCAGAAGCGCTCACAACATGCTGCGAGGCCGCTGCATGGTACCGTCGACAAAACGCTGCAAACGGAACGCAGACAAATCCAGCGACGCCTGCCCGCCGTCGTTTATCTCCGCAAGGAGCCTGCCGACGATCGGCCCCATCGCGAAACCGTGGCCGCAAAAACCCGTAGCGATAGTAAGGCCGCTGATCTGCGGCGGTGCGTCGATGACAGGGATGCCGTCGGGCAGCACGTCGATCAGACCGGCCCACGACTCGACCACCTGCGCGTTCTTCAACGCGGGAAAGAGCGCGCGCAGTTTTGCAAGTGCACGCGGTGCATGGCTCACATTCGGCTGCGGATGGGGATCACGCGGATGCAACACGCGCTCGCTTTGCGGCACGCTGCCCGGCAGACGGTCGCGCAAGTCGCGCAAGCAAGCGCCGTTCAGGTGAAAGCTGAACTTTTCGCGCTGACTCCAGAGTTCGGGCAGAAACCATTTCAACGCGCGAAAATGCCCAAGCGTCATGTCGACGTCGACCTGCATGTCGTCGGCGAGATTAATCGCCCCGTTCGCGCGCTGCCGGACGCCAAGCCCGTGGCCCCAGAAGGTGGACGCCGTGACGCGCGGTAAAGGATTCGTGCGCATGCAGGTGCCGCGGACCGCCTGCTGCGGCAATTCGATACCCAGTGTCTTCAGCAGACGCCAACTGCTCGCGCCCGCCGCACAGATCAAACGCGACGTGCGGACCGTGCCGCGCTCGGTCACCACGCCGGCGATCGCGCCGCCCGCACGCTCCACACCGAGCACGCCGCAGCCTTCGAAAAAAAGCGCGCCGGCTTGCGCCGCCCGCGCCGCGAAAGCGGCAGCGGCGCGGCGCGGCTCGGCCTGACCGTCGCTTGGCGTATACAGGCCACCGAGCGCGGGGCCTTGCATGCCTGTCACCACCGTATCGATCTGCTTTCGATCGAGCGTGCGCGTGTCAAGCCCATGCTGCCGCGCGACGTCCATCCATTGCTGGAACGAAGTCCAGTCCTCCTCACCGCTCGCGACGTAAAGACAGCCGCCCTGACGCCATTCGAGGTCGAAGTTCAACTCGCGCTCGAGGGTTTCCCACAGCGGTATGCTCGCCATCATTAGCGGGACTTCGGCGGACTCGCGGCCCTGCTGGCGCACGAAACCCCAGGCTCGCGAAGACTGCTGGCCGGCGATGCGCGACTTGTCGAGCACGACCACCGACAAGCCGCGGCGAGTCAGATAGTAAGCCGCTGCGCAGCCCATGATGCCCGCGCCGGCGATGACCACGTCAGCGTGTTTGGGAAACGGTTGGTCGGCGGCGGCGAAGGCGGCGTGCAGCGGATAAGTCGTGGTCATCGGGCGCGAAGGTTTTAAGTGCGAGCATAATCTTCGCAGGCGAACTGTTTGTCCGCAATGCCGAACGCGCAGAAGGCGGTGGCAAGCCTTCTGGCGCGGAAATTAGTCCCGATTGCGTAGCTGCCCCGTTTATCCTTAAAGCGAATAAAAGGCAAATATTCGGCCCACAGATATGGGCTGAATATCCGCCACACGAATATTTGCTAAATATTCGCGAGACGAATAAAATGAGCTTATTCGTTTCCCGGATATTCTCGCCATGTTGCATCTCATCGCCACGCCGGATCAGCTCACCCAATTGCTTGCCGCGAGCCGGCGGCAAGCGGGTCTTACGCAAGCCGAGGCCGCCGCGCGCGTCGGCGTCAGCCAAAGCCGGATATCGGCGTGGGAAACCGACGCCGCCGCCCTCACCCTCGCCCAGTTGCTCTCGCTGTGCGGCGCCTATGGGCTGCAGTTGCAGGTGCGCGACAAGAACCAGCCGAGGTCGGAACCCACGCCTTCGATCGAGTGGTAAGCATGGCCCGGCCCACTCACTCGCGCGCGCTTTCGGTCTGGGCCAACGGCGAGCGCGTCGGCGTGTGGCGCCTTCCGGCGCGCAGTCCGATGGAATTTTCTTACGACGCCGCGTGGATCGACTCGCCCCTCGGCCGACCCCTTTCGCTCTCGCTGCCTTTCACGCCCGGCAACATGGCGCACAAGGGGCCGCGGGTACTCAATTATTTCGACAACCTGCTGCCCGATAGCGACATCATCAGAAAGCGCATTGCTCAGCGCTACCGAACCGGGACGCTGGACGCCTTCGATCTGCTGCAAGCCATCGGCCGCGATTGCGTAGGCGCCGTCCAGCTGCTCGCCGAAGACGATGCACCAGTGGGTGTTGACCGCATCGAAGGCACGCCGCTGACCGATGCCGAGATCGAAATCATGCTCGCACGCACCGTCAGCGCACCCGCGCTCGGCGCGACAGAGGAAAGCGACGATTTCCGCATCTCGCTCGCCGGCGCGCAGGAGAAAACCGCGCTGCTATGGCACGAAGATCAATGGAAACGGCCGCACGGCGCGACGCCTACCACGCATATCTTCAAGCTGCCGCTCGGACTCGTCGGCAACAAGCTGGCCGACCTTAGCACCTCGGTCGAAAACGAATGGCTGAGCCTGCGCATACTGCGCGCCTATGGTTTGCCCGTCGCGAACACCGAAATCGTGACGTTCGGCAAGCAACGCGTGCTGAGCGTCGAGCGTTTCGACCGGCAGATGCATTCGAGCGGGCAATGGCTGCTGCGCCTGCCACAGGAAGATTTTTGCCAGGTGTACGGCGTGCCTTCGCATCGCAAGTATGAGAACGAAGGCGGTCCAGGCGTGCTCGATCTCGCGCGCGTTCTGCAGCAGTCCGTTGCGGCCGCGCAGGACATCGAAACACTGCTCGCGAGCCAGATTCTCTTCTGGATGCTCGCCGCGCCGGACGGCCACGCAAAGAACTTCAGCATTCGCCTGCTGGCGGGCGGCCAATACCGGCTGACGCCGCTTTACGACGTCATGTCGATCTGGCCGGTGGAAGGCAGCGGCCCTAACCAGTGGTCGTGGTTCAAGGCGCGCCTCGCAATGGGCATGTGGTCGCGCAGCAAGCACGACGCCTTTCGCGACGTGCAGCGACGCCACTTCAACGCGATGGCGCTCAAGTGCTCGTATGGCGCGAGCGCCGAACCGCTGATCGAGCGCCTGATCGAGCAGACCCCGAAGGTGATCGAACAGGTCTCGGCGGAATTGCCCGAACGATTTCCGGGCAAGGTCGCCGAACGGATCTTCAAGGGCCTCAGGAACTCCGCCGCCAAACTTGCGAAGATGCCGGCGACCTGACGGCGCTTGCAGGCCCTCGGTGGATGCGGCCTGGTTTCATCGGTAAAATGTGTTTTATGCGCGATGCATAGCTAACCGCGCAAGCTGGCAACCTGATCCGTCGGACTTCCGGCTCACACTGACAGACGCAACGGCGCCTCTACAAAAACCCTGACCGCGATGTTTTTACGGTACATTTGCTGTCCCCCGCGTACCTGCGTTGCCCTGTATCGACGATGCAAGGCCGCATGACGCCTGCCGTATCGCCCCCACAGCCCTTTAAGACGGCGGATTCTCACGCAGCATGACCAACGAAACACACTCACCGGACTCCATCGCAGTCGCCGAGCGCGTGCGCGAGTTGATGAGCCGGCACGGAATCGGCAAGCGCCAGCAAACCACAGAACTTTGCCGCATCCTCGATCTGAGCTTTTCTCAAGGGCACCGCAAACTGCGCGGCAATAGCCCGTGGACCCTGTCGCAAATCAAGAAAGTCGCGGAGGTCTACGGCGAGCCCGCCGCGCAGCTCTTCGGCGCGCAGTCGCTCGATCCCGGCATGGTCGGCGCGATTGCGCAGGAAGCCATGTTCTGCATCGGCGCTATCGAGCTGCCGTGCACCGCCTGGGTCGGCGCGGCGCTCGAACCGGGCAGCCGTCCCGAATTCGTCGCGTATTCGAAGCTCGGCCAGTGGCGCGTCGCGCGTCACGACGGCGCGCTGTATCAAAGCGCCTATGAAGTCCACAAGATCGAGATTTATCCGCGCCGCGCGGAAACGGACAAGCCGACCATCGCTGTCGTCGACGACGACCGCGCGAGCGCCGACAATCTGCGCGATTATCTCGAGGGCAGCGGTTTCGCCGCCGTGGCGATCTACGGACTCGCGGCCTTTGCCGAACAGCTGCAAACGCAGGTGTTCGACGGCATCGTGATCGACTGGCTGTTCGGCACGCAGACCTCGGCGGCCGCGATTCGCGCGGTGCGCGCGTCGGAAAATCCCGATGCGCCGATCTTCGTTCTGACGGGCGAATTGCTCACCGGCAAGGCGAGCGAATCGGAAATCAGCCAGGTGATCCGTAATTACGACGTCGCCTGCTATGAAAAGCCCGCGCGCATGGCGATTCTGGTGGCCGATCTGTCGAAGCGGCTGAATCGGCCATGAATCCGCGCTGACCTGCTCGGGCGCCGCACTGCGTCGGCGCCACACCTGCGTTACATCCGCCCTATACCGGCGTCATACCGCGTCATACCCGCGTCATACCGTATGCCGCGAAGCCAGCGCACGCTGCAACGCGTTGCGCAGATCGCCGTAATGTACTGGCTTTGATAACGCCTCGAAGAACGGCCGCGGGCCGCTCTCTCCTTGCGCACCCTGCCCCGCCGCGCCGGCCTCCGGCGCATAAGCGCTGACCACGATCACCGGCACGCCGGACGACGGCCCGCCGCGCGCGGCCAGATCCGCGAGAAACGCGTAGCCGTCGCGCTCGGGCATATGCAGATCCAGCAGCACCACATCGCAACGGCGCGCATCCAGCCACGCGAGTGCATCGTCGGCGTTGGCGACCGCGTGCGCGTCGAAATCCATATGCGCAACCATTTCGCTGAGCGACTCGCGAATCAGCCGGTTATCGTCGACGATCAGCACGCTCGGCCGCGCGCCGCCCGGTTCGGCCTGCGCGGTGACGCCCGGTGCGTGCGCAAGCGCGACGGGCGTCACAGGAATCGTCACGGTGAACGTCGTGCCCTCGCCCACCGTGCTCGAAACTTCGACCGTGCCGCCAAACAGTCTCACCAGTCCCTGCACGATCGTGAGGCCCATGCCTGCGCCTTCAAAGCGGCGCGTGCGCGAGCCGTCCAGTTGCGTGAACTCCTCGAAGATCAGCGGAATCTGCGCCTGCGGGACGCCCGGCCCCGTGTCGCTAACGATGAAGCAGAGCAGCGTCGGCCGCTGCATCAGCTCTACGCGCACGGTACCGGTTTCCGTGTAACGGATCGCGTTGGTGACGAGGTTATTGACGATCTGGCGAATGCGGTGCGGGTCTGAATCGACGAGCCCGCTCACGCCGCCAGCCTCGCTCTCGAGCTTGAGACCGCGCGCGGCCGCGGACATCGCATGTTCGTCGACGATCGACGCCAGCAGTTCGCGCGGCTCGAAATGCTCATGACGCAGTTCGAGCTTGCCGGCGCCGAGGCGCGCGTAATCGGTCAGGTCCTTCATCTGCGCTTCGAGATGCCGCGCCGCCGTTTCGAGCCGCTGGATCACCTTGCGGTCGGCCTCCGAGTGATAGTTGAAGCCGAGCAACTCGATCGACGACACGATCGCATGCAGCGGCGTGCGCAGCTCGTGACTGATCATGCCGAGAAACGCGTCTTTAGCGAGGCTGGCTTCGCGCGCCGCACGGCTTGCCTGGTGCTCGGCTTCGAGCGCCGCATGCTGCTGATGCATGAGACGCGTGCGACGCCGGCCGTTGACCACGAGCAGCAACGTCGCCGCCGCGGACAGCAGCAGCAGGATCATGCCGCCCGCAAACAGCAGCCGGCGCTTGTCGATGAAATCCCGGTTCATCGCCTCGCGGTCGGCGACATCGGCGAAACGGCGGCTCAGCGCGAGATCGTTCACCTCGTTCCAGTGCTGGCGCAACTGCGCGACGATCCGGTTAACACCGCCCGCGTCCTTCGGCAACGCCGCGACCTCCGGAGCAAGACCGATCAGCATGCGATCGAGCGCGTGGATTTCATCGAGTTGCCGTTGCACCAGCGCGACTTGCGTCGTGAGCCTGAGCGTGGAGCCTTCCATCACGTGCAGCTTCGATTGCAGCAACTGGTAGCGCAACGTGAGCCGCTGGTAATCGTCGTCGACACCGGCCTGGTATAGCAACAGCTGGTTCTCGAAGCGTGCGTACGCGATTTGCAGCTGCGCCGCGTCCCAATAGAAGCCGTCGTACGAGCCCGTCAGCGACTCGGTCGTGTCCGGATTGAGCAGGTTCGCGTAAAGCAGATAGCCGATCGCGCCGGCGGGCGCCGCGAGCGCGGTCAGCCAGATCAGCACATAAAAAAAACGGCGCCACGGACGGCGCGCTACTTGACGATGAGTGCCTTGATCTGCCATACGAATTTAGAATCGCCCGAGGCGCCCGCGAGTTCATCGGGGAACGCATCGCGCGGATAGATGAGGAACAGAGGCCCGAAGTCGCTGATTTTCAGGCGCCGGCCGTTCATGCTGTACGCCACCACCACACCGTAGCGGTCGCAATCCGATATCGGGACCGTGTAGGTATAGTCGTCGAGCGTATGGATTTCGACCTGCGTGCCAGACGCGCCGACCGTCTTCAGAATATCCGCGAGCAGCGGCCCTGTGAAGGTCGAGCGCGGCGTCCAGGTCGTGGCAGTAGTGATCGAGTGGGCCGGCAGAGCGAGCAGCTGCGTCTCGGTGAAGCGATAGGAACGGTGCGCCGCGTCGTTGGTCTTGCCGATTTTGCCCGAGACGTCGAGCGAAAGCGCCGCCGCTTCCGTCTGGGCCTGCACGCTCCACGCAGCCAGCATGAAGATCAGTCCCATCGCCCAGCGCGCGCTTGCCCCAGCGCCGAATCTGCGTTTCATCCTTGCAGTCACTTTGGTCATCTGCTTTTTTATCCGTGGTCTGTTTTTTCTTGCGGACGCCGCCGCCTTTGCGGAACGCATTGCCCCGCGTTTGCCGTAACACGCGCCACCCCGACGCGCGATCGTTGAACGGCATGCATAATATCGTCAAAATTCTTTGCACGAAAAGACGAAGGCCCACCGCCACACTATTTGCCAACGCGCCTCGCGCTTCAGGCGGCGGTCTTCCCACACGCGTTACGCGACTCAACGAGCGTTATGAACAAGCCGGTTTTGCCCCTCACCTATGAGCAACTCGATCACTGGATCGAATCGCTGCAACCCGCGTTGCTCGCCGAAGGTTTTGCGATGGCAATCGGCATTCTGCGCGGCGGTGCGCCGCTCGCGCTGATGGTTTCACACTCGGCCGGCGCACCCGTTGCGTTTCTGCGCTATGACCGCGCATCGCGCAAGGTCGCGTGGGACTCGACGCTGCCTGTCCCGCCCGCCGGCTCGAAGGTTCTGCTGTGCGAGGACATTGCGGGCCGCGGCTTTACGCTCGTCGATTGCATCGCGTTCCTTCAGCAGCATGGCCTCGATGTGAAGACGCTGACCGGCGCCGTCGACGATCTGAGCCGCACGCAGCCCGACTATGCAATCGACGCGCGTGGCTACTTCGCGCTCTTTCCGTGGGAGCGTCAGGCTTACACGCAGCGTTATCGCGACGACTGGGCGCGCGTGGAAGCCGGCGCCGCGCCCGCGATGGCGGACGACCACCACTACGCGACCTATGCAATCGACCTCGACGGCATTCTGCTGCCTGACGTGCCGCTAGCGCGCTACGACGAGGATCTCGCCGCCGCGCTGCTCGAACGCGATGCACTGCTGCCGTTCGAAGTGCTGCCGGGCATCGACCTGCAACGAGTTCGCACGATCATTACAGGTCGTCCGGAAATGGACCGCGCGCGTACGCAGGCGTGGCTCGAACGGCATGGCTTCGGCCATATGCAACTGGTGATGCGCACACCCGGCACGCACGACGAAAGCCCGGCCGGCGCGGCCGCTCACAAGGCGGCTGCGGCGCTCGCGGGCGGCGTCACGCATTTCGTCGAAAGCGATCCGGTGCAGGCCTTGCTGATCGCACAGCAGGCGCCGCTGCTGCGCGTGATCTGGTGGGACGCGCATACGCGCGCCGGCATGCTGGTCGGCGCGCGCGCGTGGGTGTCGGAGTGACCATGAGCGCGCGTCACGCTTCGCGCGCTTCCTTAGTCTCTTTCCTGTCCGTGCTCTCCTTGCCGTCGCGCAGATGCAGATGCTGCGCGGCGCGCTGCGAAGCGACGATGATCAGCTTCATCGTCGCGCGGGTCGCGCCGACGAACAGCTTGCGCGCGATGCGCTCGTCGAATGCATCGAAATCGACCTCGGTGAGAATCACGCAGGGCGCCGCCTGCCCCTTGAAACGGTAGATCGATTCGAACAGAACGTCGCCGTCACGATATTCCGGATTGCCAAACAGATCGTATTTGCCGGTGAAGCAGCGCAACCGATGCGGGCCGAGATGATCCTGCGCGGTCATCGCGGAACCTTCGCGTCCGCGAAACGACAGCACCACGATGTCCTGCTTGCGAAAGCCAAGTGACAACGCCTGCGTGATGGCGCGCTTGGTGGCGTCGATGCTGCCCTCCGCGGCGTTCGCTTCGTCGTAGACAGACAGAGAAATGTCGGAGCCGTCGAACGGGCTGCCCGAGGCGAGGGTCGCCGCCACTGGCACCGCGGAGCCGACTACGTCGCGCACATAATCGAGAATGTCGCGCGGGCTGCGATAGTTGGTGGTTTCCTTCAACGTGGTCCAGCCGGGCAGCGCGACCGGTTCGCGCATGTACAGATTCTGCAACGGATCTTCGAGCCACCACCACGCGCCGCCGGGGCGCAGCAGGCGTTCGAGCGCGGCGACCCACGGCTCCTGAAAATCCTGGCCTTCGTCGACGATCAGCACGTCGAATTGCCAGTGCGTGTCGATAGGCGTTTCGGCGAACATCGATTCGAGCTGATCGAACACCTGACCGGACTGGAAATCGGGCTTGCGGCCCGCGTCGCGCGCAATCCAGTCGCACAGTTGATGATAGTTCGCCACCTTCGCCTCGGGCGGTGCCACGCGTGCGATATGGTCGGCTAACGGCCGGTTGAAGCACACATACAGCGGGCGCTGGCCGCGCGCCACCGCGTCTTTCATCACCTGCACCGCGAGTTGCGTCTTGCCCGAGCCGGCCGTGGCGATCACGCGCAGACGGAACGGCGAGAATTCGAGCCGCCGCGCCCAGGTCGCAAGGCCGCCCGCGAGCCGCGTGACGAGCGTCCCCGCCTGGCCGACGAGCGCGCTCGCGTCGGGCGTGAGCGCGAGTTCATCGGCGAGGAAGTGATGGATTTTCGACGCGCACGGAAGGCGCGGCTCGTCGGCCGGCAACGCTTCGCGAATCACCGCGGCGAGCCGGTCGCGGCGGGTCGCGTCGACGATTCGCGCGGGATTCACGCCGGCAATCGCGGCGTCCTTCACGATATGGTCGGGGCAATACAGCAGTTCCTCGATGAAGTACGTGCCCGCGCCGAACGCGGCGGTAAAGCGCCGGTGCAACCCTTCGATGGTGTGTGCGAGGGCGA
Source organism: Paraburkholderia dilworthii (assembly GCF_000472525.1). GTDB lineage: Bacteria > Pseudomonadota > Gammaproteobacteria > Burkholderiales > Burkholderiaceae > Paraburkholderia > Paraburkholderia dilworthii. The sequence goes on along the minus strand of NZ_AWZT01000010.1, from coordinate 97,429 downwards.
TCGCCACATTGCGCTCGGTCTGCAGATAAACCTTGACGAGCCCCTTCGGCGTTTCGCGCAGGAAGCCGGTTTTCTGTTCGACGATCATCACGCGCCCCGCCGGACTGACGATCACGAAATCGGCCTCGCCGAATACCGAGAAGTTCTGGTTGAGCCGCGTCCAGTGCACGCCGTGATAGACGGTGTAGGTTTCGGGGAGCGCCTGTTCCAGCAATGCGAGCGTTTCCCGCTCGCGCGCCGCCGCGCCGGTGGCAGCGAGGCTCTTCCAGTCGTCGGGGACAATGCGGGCCATGCGGTGCCTCGTCGTATTTCGGTGCGCTCATTGTACGCAACGCATGGGCGGCAGGCGCGCTGGTGTTTCGTTGTGGGTGCGCCCCGCGCCGACGCTCGCGCTGGTACGCACGCCGACGCCCGCGCCAGTACGCGTGCCGCTACGCAGGCCGCTGCGCACGCATCCAAACAGGCCCGCATCGTGTATCGTTACTGGTTGAACGCCGCGTGCGAGGCGCGGCTTGCCAACTGTCGATAAAAAAGGATTAACCGGATGATCACGATCTGGGGACGCACGAATTCAGTCAACGTGCAAAAAGTCTTGTGGTGCTGCGATGAACTGGTGCTGCCCTACGAGCGCATCGACGCGGGCATGCAATTCGGCCGCAACAACGAACCCGCGTATCTTTCCATGAACCCGACCGGCAAGATTCCCACGCTGGTCGACGACGACTTCGTATTGTGGGAATCGAACTCGATCCTGCGCTATCTAGCGCTGCAATATGGCATGGGCAGTTCGCTGTATCCGGCCGAACCGCGGCTGCGTGCGAGCGTCGACCGCTGGCTGGACTGGTCGCTGTCCACGCTGCAACCGGCCGAGCGGCCGGTGTTCTGGGCGCTCGTGCGCACGCCGCCCGAACAGCGCGACCCGGCACGACTCGCCGACGACATTCGCGACGTCACCGCGCTGTGGCACCTCGTGGACACGCATCTCCAAGGGCGCTTTTTCCTTGAAAGCGACAAGTTCACGCTGGCCGATATCGTGATCGGCGCGTACGCGAAACGCTGGTTCGGCATCGACGGTATCGAGCGGCCGCCGCTACCGAACCTTGAGCGCTGGTATTCGCGCATCGCAACACGCCCGGGGTTCAAGAAATACGTCGACTTTCCGCTGACGTGAAGTAGCGCGGCCAGAGGTGGGACCCAGGCTTTGATCCTCGATCTCGCGTAGCTGGTAGACGGCAGGCACCTTGCAAGACACGAGTTCCGTGCCTTTTCCGCTCGAAAGTGCAAGGCCGGGGCGCGCGCGGAGCGTTTGGGAATCGGCCGCCGTTGCCTGGCATAACCGCGCCACGCCGCTGCAAGGCCAGCCGCCGCAGCCACAGGCATTAGCCTCCGTTGGCCTTTATAATCGACGCATGAAGAACGCCAAGCCCGCCGCCGCTAACGCCGCACACTCAGCCAGTCCCCGGAAAACGGACAAGGTCGCCGCTTCCGCAGATGCTCAGGCTCATGGTCACGCGCCGGGTCATACGCACGGCGACTCGCCCGAAGCCGCACTGGCGCTCGCGGAGGAATATTGCCGCGAACGCGGCGAAAAACTCACGCCGATCCGCCGCAAAGTGCTCGAATTGCTGCTGAATTCGGGGCGCGCCACCAAGGCGTATTCGCTGCTCGACGACATGCGCCAGATTCATCCGGGCTCCGCGCCGCCCACGGTTTACCGCGCGCTAGACTTTTTGCTGTCGGCGGGACTCGTGCATCGGATCGAATCGATCAATGCATTCACGGTCTGCCACGATCTGACGCAATGCCAGCACGGCATCCTGGTGGTCTGCCAGCAATGCGGGAATGTCACCGAACTGCATCAGCCGAAGCTGCGCCAGGCGCTCGTCGCGCAAATCGAAGACGCGGGCTACCGGATCGCAAGCGACGAAATCGAACTGAAGGGATTGTGTTCCGCGTGTCAGGCGGCTGAAGCAGCCGGCGCGGCTGCCGCAAAGACGGGATCGACGGCGCCTGTCGCCGCAAAATAACGACGATTTCGGGTAGCTGCGGCGCACAGCCCTACATGCTTCGCGCCGCAGCGTGACCCGCTCAACGCGCCGCGCGTGCGCCGATGGCGTCGTGCAGCAGAGTCACAAGATCTTCCGGCAAGGCCGGTTTGGTCATGAAATGCTGGAAGCCTTCGCCGATACTTCGCAGGCGGTAGGCGTCGTCTGTATGCCCCGTTAGCGCCACCGCCACAGAAGGCGCGTGATCGCCGCGAATCTCGTGATCGCGCAGCCGCTGGATCAGATAGAAGCCGTCCATAGCGGGCAGTTCGAGATCGCATACCACCGCGTCCGGCAGCAGCCGAACGGCCGCTTCAACACCCTCTTCCGCATCCGCCACTGCAACGACGTTTGCCCCTTCCGCTTCCAGCAACAAGGTCAGCGATTCCCGGCTGTCCGGGTCGTCTTCTACGAGCACGATCGTGGCCTGATCGAGTCTCAATGCTCCGTTCATTTTGTGTTGTTGCTCTATAAATCCGGTTAGGCCGTCATGCTTGGCCAACGTATCGCCCTGCTGGTTGGGCTGCTTGCCGCCGGTTTGCGCGGCCGCGATATTGCTGTTCATGGTTCCGACTCGAATTCGTGTGCCGAGTTGCAGAAAGGCGCACGATTGTAAACATGCCCCATGCAACGCGCGCACGGTAACGCGCCAAAATTGCACGCCAATGAAAAAACGGCTCCCGGCATCATCTCAACGGCAGCCGGGGCCGACACCCGATTTGTCGCGACGGCTGACGCAAACCAATTGCTGTACGTTGCCGCCGTGCTTCTTTTCGTCTTTCCTGCATTCATTTCTTTTTGCGACGCCGGCAGCCCCGTTGCGCGACGCTCGCACTCATCTCCAGAGGTAGCACGTTATGTGCCGCGCATTGCGTAACGGAAAGCGAAGTCGAATACGCGCGTCAGCGCCCTTTCTTCGGACCAATTCCCTGCACGAGGACCGCGACCGCGTGGCGGGCAATCTCCTCGCCACCAATCTGACGCCGTTGCGGATCGTTGCGCCAGAGCTTCGAAGTCGCCAGCGGCAAAAGCGTCAGCCCGAGCAGTGTGACGAATAAAAGCGACGGTTCGAGTGCCGGATTCAGGCGCCCCTCCTTCTGCCACCGCTCGATAGCGTCAAGCGAGATCTTCTGGTTCGCGTCGCCGAAACGCTCGTGCATGCGCTGACGCAGCAGACCGCTGTCGCTGATCACTTCGCGCACCCATAACGACGGAAACCACGGGCGCTCCACCGCCGCCTGCACCATGCGCTGCGCAAGCTGCGTGATCGCGGCGACAGGATCGTCGGCATGCTCCTGGAACGGCACGCCAAGACTTGCACGCAATGGGCCGAAGCGTTCGTCGATCAGCACGTCGAGCAGTTGATCGCGCGTCTTGAAGTAGTAATGCATCATGGCCGGCGTGAAGCCCGCTTCGCGCGCAATCTCGCCAAGCGTCGTATCGACGATGCCCTGGCGGGCGAACAGCACGAGCGCCGCTTCGAGCAGACGATCGCGCTGCTCCGAACCGCGCACAGCGCCGGCAGGTCTACCCGGACGTCTGCCGGCCCCGCCTCGCGACGCCGTTTTTTCGGGGACGTCCGGCGGGAGATCGACGCCCACGTCCGCCGCAACAATCGGCGTGCGCTTAGCACTTTTGCGCAGCGTGGCGCCAGCCGTCCTGCCGGCTACAGCCTTCGCACCGCTCACCTTTTTATTAACTGACGGAATTCTTGCCATTGCACTCGTTTGACGGGCGACAGAATGTCGCATATATTAATCTCCGAATTAATTAATTTCAAGACATCGATGCCATGCAACAGCCCACCACCACGCAGTCCCATCACCAGCTGAACGGCGACCTGCACGCCGTTACGCCGGCAGGCACGCCAGCACAGAATCAGTCGGGCGGGCACGCCGCCGATCACCCGCCCATTCGCCTGCTTTTCCCCGCGCTGCTGCTCGTGATGCTGCTCGCCGCGCTCGACCAGACGATCGTATCGACCGCGTTGCCAACCATCGTCGGCGAACTGGGCGGACTCAATAACCTGTCATGGGTCGTGACCGCTTATTTGCTTAGCTCGACCATCGTCGTGCCGCTCTACGGCAAGCTCGGCGATCTGTTCGGCCGCAAGATCGTGCTGCAAACGGCGATCGGGCTCTTTCTCGTCGGTTCCGCGTTGTGCGGCATCGCGCAGGACATGACGCAGTTGATCGTGCTGCGCGCATTGCAAGGGCTCGGCGGCGGGGGCCTGCTTGTCGTAACGATGGCCGCGATCGCCGACGTCATTCCGCCCGCCGAGCGTGGCCGCTATCAGGGCGTGTTCGGCGGGGTGTTCGGTCTCGCGACGGTAATCGGCCCGCTGCTCGGCGGCTTTCTTGTCGAACACCTTACCTGGCGCTGGATTTTCTATATCAACCTGCCGCTTGGCATCGTCTCACTCGCTGTGATTGGCGCCGTCTTCAAGCCGCATGCGCGTCAGGTGAAGCACACCATCGACTATATGGGCGCAGCGTTCCTTGCGGGTGCGCTGACATGCATCATCCTGTTCACGAGCCAGGGCGGCACGATCTTGCCGTGGTCGTCGCCGCAATTGTGGATCACGTTAGGTATGGGGCTCGTCGCGATCTGGGGCTTCATCCACGAAGAACGCAGCGCGGCCGAGCCGATCATGCCTCTCGAACTCTTCAGGCAGCGCACGTTCTTGCTTAGCAGTCTGATCGGCTTCATCGTGGGCGTGTCGATGTTCGGCTCCGTCACGTTTTTGCCGCTCTATCTGCAAGTGGTCAAAGGCTCCACGCCGACAGAAGCCGGCATGCAGATGCTGCCGATGATGGGCGGCCTCTTCATCATGTCGATGGTGACAGGTCGCCTGATCAGCAAGATTGGCCGTTATCGCATGTTCCCGATTGCGGGCACCTTGCTCGTGGCAATTGCGATGTTGCTGCTCGCGCGTTTGCAGATCGACACGCCGATTCATGTGATGTATCTCGACATGGGTGTGCTCGGTTGCGGTCTTGGCATGGTGATGCAGGTGCTCATTCTTGCCGTGCAAAACACCGTCGAGTTCAGGCATATGGGTGTGGCTACATCGGGCGCCACGCTATCTCGCTCGATTGGCGGTTCGATCGGCGTAGCCGCATTCGGCGCCGTGTTCTCCAACGGTCTTGCCGGGCGACTCGAAAAGCTGATGCCGCCGGACACTGAATTGCCGCACGCACTCGGGCCCGCTGCGATCCGCCAGTTGCCTGACGCATTGCGCGCCGATTATCTGCAAGCATTTGCCGGCGCGTTGCATACGGTGTATCTGTCCGCGGCGTGCGTCGTACTACTCGCGTTCGCACTCGCATGGCTGCTCAAGGATCACCCGCTGCGTCAGCACTGATGCAGTCGCATCTGCTCGTGCGTCTCATTGAAACACTGATTGCACACGCCTGAAATTCGTCTGTGGAACGCGCGCCGTAGCATAAAAATAAACGCGCGCGTTCGTCCTCCTGATGTACACGATCATTCGTCCTACCTGGTAATGTGCGGTAGCGCACACAACATAGGGTCGATCGTCCATTGACGTCCGCCTCGAAACGCCACATATTGAAAACGACGGCATGCAAGCCTCCCTTGCCTGCCCGGACTCTCTGGCGCATGTAGATCGTGCTTTCCGCGGACACCGTACCGCCTCAACGCGATCAGGAGCATGCCGTAACGGCATTGTTTTCCATAGGTGGAGCCATAGCATGTCCACTCAGACCTTAGCCGGTAATCATTTTCCGACGCCCTGCAAACGATGTGGCGGTGCCCTCTACCGACAACTCGACCATTGCCCGTATTGCGGCGCGGTTCATCCACTCGACGCGGACCCACCTGCGCGTAGCACGCTGCACGATAGTCGAGCGAGCACGATGAGCATGTCGACGTTGCACGACGGCTTCGGCGCGCCGGCGCTCAACGAGGCTGACTTCCCTGGCGGCGCGCTGCATGCGGGCCTCAATCTCGCTCCCGCAGCCGCGCTTCAGGCGTCGCCTTCGTCGCTATTGTCCCCCGACACGCCGCTGCTGCCTCTCGCCGATCCCGCCGAATTCAGGCATCGCACCGGGCTCCGCGTGCGCCACGCGCTGCTCGCGAGCGCGGCCATTGTCGCCGCGGGCCTGGCGTATGTCGGTTACGCACTATTCAACGACAGCCGTGACTTCCGTTATGGCAACGGCAAGCCATCCGCAGAAACTGTTCAGGATGCCAGAACGACAACGGGGACCATCGCGCGATACTCGCCCGACGAAGCCCCCGCCTCGCGCCTCGCGGCGGTGCCCGACGCATCCACCAGTACAGGCAGCATGCGAAACGCCATACAGACGATACCGGCGACCGTGCCGATAGCGGCGGCTTCCGCGAAACCGGCCGTGCCGCAATTCCGCGATGCTGCGCAAGCCTTGCAGGCGGCCCGCACCGCATTCCGCACAAACGATCTGAGCGCGGCGCAAGCGGCCCTCGGCGCAGTGCAATTGCTGCAACCGGAAAACAGCGACGCGCAGACTCTCGCCGTCGAACTGAAGCCGTTGACGGCGCGCCGCGACGCCGCGTTGCTCGCAGCGCAGTTGTGTGCCGATCAGCAAGCATGGCCCTGCGCACGCGGGCATGCAAACGAGGCGCTGGCGCTAGACACGGGCAACGACGCAGCCAAGACGATTCTGGAGCGCGTGATTCGGGAAACCGGCTGGGCGCCGCTGACTTCACAGACCACTGCCAGCGCAAAGCCACTTTCACAGCCGCCCGGCAAATAATTCGGATACCGAATTTAATTAGCCAAAATGTGCCAACCTGACCGATAGGTGCAGACCATGCTAAATAGACTTCTGACGGGGTGGCTAGGAGCGATTCTGCTGCTGACGTCTTCGCTGCTCAGTGCCGAACCTGCGCACTACAAGATCGTCACCGGCCCGGAACGGGGCACGTACATCCAGATCGGCCAGGACCTGTCGAAATGGGTCGCGCAGCCGGCGGGCATCGATCTCGCGGTGGCGGCGTCCAAGGGTTCGGCCGAGAACGTGCAGCGCATGCGCTTCGAGCCGGGCGTAAAGCTCGCGCTAGTCCAATCCGACGTGTATCAGGCCTACCTCGACATGGCCAATTCGGGAAACCCCGACGCAGGAACGACGATCCGCCCGCTGCGCCTCATCATGCCCCTCTACGACGAAGAGATTAACGTTGTGGTGCGCGCCGACTCGCCGCTGAAGACTTTGGGCGACATCAGGGACAAGACCATCAGCGTCGGCCTGCTCGGCAGCGGGACCGCGCAATCGGCGACTACCCTGTATCGCCTGATGTTCGGTCAGCCCATTCCGGAACAGAACATCCAGCATCTGAGTAACGAGGACGCGCTCGCCGCATTAATCGTGAAGAAAGTGGACGTCGCGATCATCGTAGTGGGCCAGCCGGCAAAACTGTTCAACGACATGAATCCGGAACTGCTGCAACAGGTCCGTCTACTGAAAGCCGAGCCCGCGGCACCTGAAACGGTTCGCGCCAAGCAGACATATTTCCCGGCCACGATCCGCGCAAGCAGCTATCCGAACTGGCTGAAGGAAGACGTGCCGACACTGACGGTGAAGGCTTTCCTCGTCACATACGACTACGGTCTGCGCGATACCGTTGGCAACCTGAATCATTTCGCCGACTCGCTATGCGCGAACTTCGACAATCTGCAGGAGCACGGGCATCCGAAGTGGAAGCAGGTCAAGCTCGAATTGCCGAGCCTCGTGCGCGGCTGGAAATATTACCCGCCGGTGGAGAAGCATTTACGCGCCTGTCTTGCGAACAGAAGCGCAGGCATCAACGCGGCGGCGGCAGCACAGGTTACGCAGAAGCCGCGCAGCAGTTGCACGAACCAGGAGCGCCTGCTTCTGCTGTGCAAGTGAATGCATGTGAGTGGCGGATGTGACTGCTAGCGGCAAATGGCAACTGCGGGTGCAAGTGCGGGTGCAGTTGCAACTACAAGCGCTGCATGCGCGATTACGCCCGCTGGCGCTCGCTGGACGCAGCGGCATTGTCCATCGCACGCTGCAAAGCCTCGTACACTTTCGGCCGATTGCATTGCGACACATTAAAGCGCAAGTAGCCCGCCGCCGACTGCGAGACGCTGAACACGTTGCCCGGCGCGAACACCACGTTCGCCGCTAACGCATGGCGCGCGATGTCGGCAGCATCGAGCGAACCGGGCAGACGTGCCCACACGAACATGCCGGCGCGTGGCCGTGTCCATACGTCGAGACCGGCGTAACCGAGGCGCCGCATCGTCTCGCCCATCGCGTCCGCGAGCTTTGCGCGCATCGACTCCAGATGACGCCGGTAGGTGCCGTCCACCAGCAACCGATGCACGACGCTCGCCGTAAGCTGCCCATTGCCAAAAGAAGTGGCGAGCTTCAGGTCGATCAGCGGCTCGATCCATTCGGCGCGCGCGGCGATGTAGCCGCAACGCGCCGCCGCGGAGAGCGTCTTCGAAAAACTGCCGATGGACACCACGCGCGTGAGTCCATCGAAGGCCGCCAGACGCGGCGCGGCTTCGTCCTCGAAGTCGGCGAAGATATCGTCCTCGACAACAATCAAACCGTGTTCGCCCGCGAGCTTCAGCAACCGATGCGCGACCGCCGGTGCAAGCGTCGCGCCGGTCGGATTATGAATCGCCTAATTGGTCACATAAAGCCGCGGACGATGCTCGATCAGCGCGCGCTCGAAGGCCGCGAGATCCGGGCCCGACGGTGTATAAGGCACGCCGACGATGCGTGCGCGGTGCGCCCTCAACAGCGCCTGAAAGTTGAAATAGCAGGGATCGTCGATCAGCACCGTGTCCCCGGGTTCGAGCAGAAAGCGGCACACGAGGTCGAGCGCATGCGTGCCGCCGTCGGTCAGGACGATCTGCTCGGGCGGCGCTTCCACGCCATGCTGCGCGAGCCGCCACGCGAGTTGCTGACGCAGCCCGGGCAAGCCGTACGGGTTCGCGTAATCGGCGAGCGGCGACTGCGGATCGCGCGCTATCGCCCGCAACGCGCGGCGCAAGCCGTCCTCGGGCAGCCACGAGGCCGGCATCCAGCCGCAACCCGGCTTCAGCACTTTGGAGCCCGGTTGCAGCGACTGGCGCGTGAGCCACAGCGGATCCACCTCCCGATCGAGCCGCGGCCCGAGATCGGCGAGCGCGAGCGGCGGCGCATGGCCTGACACGAAAAATCCGGAGCCGCGCCGGGCCACGATCGCGCCTTCGGCAACGAGCCGGTCATACGCCTCGACCACCGTCGACTTCGACACGCCGAGCGCCTCGGTCATGACGCGAATCGACGGCACGCGCGCGCCTGGCATCAGCGAGCGGCTTGCAATGCGTTCGCGCAGATTGTCCATGACGGTGCCCACACGCGTGCCCTGCGGTCTTTCGACCCCTTGCTTCTGGCCACTTTGCTCCATCTGTACTGCTCCTTCGTCGGTACAGTTTGCATGAATTGTACTGATCCGTAGCTTAACGTTTCCGCGGTGAAAGCGGATGCTATATGCTTCATTTCAATGCGCATGGACCTTTCCGATGGACAAGACAACGAACGGCTGGCTGAGCGGACTCATAGGCGTGTTGATTTTCAGCGGTTCGCTGCCCGCCACCCGGCTCGCCGTGCAAGGACTCGATCCCGTGTTCCTGACGGTCGCGCGCGCCACCATCGCGGGCACGCTGGGTCTGATGCTGCTGCTCGTGTTCCGCGAGGCGCGTCCTGCGCGGCGCGACGTCGTTCCGCTCGTGATCGTCGCGCTCGGCGTGGTGGTCGGTTTTCCGTTATTGACGGCGCTCGCGCTTCGTCACGTGAGTTCCGCTCACGCGATCGTGTTCGTCGGACTGTTGCCGCTCGCCACCGCGATCTTCGGCGTGTTGCGCGGCGGCGAGCGTCCGCAAGCGGCGTTCTGGCTGTTTTCGGCGCTCGGCAGCGGCGCGGTGGTCGCGTTTGCGATGCGCCACGGCCTCGACGCGTCTCCGATAGGCGACGCGTTGATGCTCGCCGCAATCGTCGCGTGCGGGCTCGGCTATGCGGAAGGCGCGCGGCTGTCGCGGCACCTCGGCGGCTGGCAGGTCATTTCGTGGGCGCTGGTGCTGTCGCTTCCTGTCATGCTTCCGCTCGCGTGGTGGAGCCGCCCCGCTTCGTTCGACGGCGTTAGTCATACAGCGCTCTGGGGCCTCGCCTATGTGTCGCTGTTCAGCATGCTGATCGGCTTCGTGTTCTGGTATCGAGGCCTCGCGCTCGGCGGCATCGCAGGAGTCGGACAGTTGCAATTGCTACAGCCTTTTTTCGGGTTGCTGCTCGCCGGCTTGTTGCTGCACGAAGAAGTGCCGCCCTCGATGATCGTGGTCACCGTTGCGGTGGTGGCGTGCGTGGCGGGCGCGCGGCGTTTCTCGAAAACGGCGCCGGCACGGCGCGCGGCCTGAACCGCGCGGCAGCGTCTTTACGCAAGGATTTTTGACTGGCTTCAAATTTGTGCGCGCGGCGGGCATAGTAAAACGTATCCTCGGAAGAACGACACAACAGGCCACACACCCGGCCGCACCAGGACTACGTATGAGCACAGCCCGCCCCGCATCCGTCACCTCGGACGCAACCGATGAAACCGCCACGTCGTCCCGCAGCGCCCCGCTGATTCGCGACGCTACCGAAGCCGATCTGCCCGCGATCCAGACGATCTACGCGCACCATGTATTGACCGGCGTTGCATCGTTCGAAGAAGTCCCTCCTTCCGTCGACGATCTGCGCACGCGGCTCGCGTCCGTGCGCAGCCAGGGACTGCCGTACATGGTTGCCGAGATCGACGGCGAGGTCGCGGGCTACTGTTACGCGACGCCGTACCGCCCTCGCGCCGCGTATCGCAACACCATCGAAGATTCGATCTACGTGAGCGACGCCTATCGCGGACGAGGCCTCGGCCGTGTGCTGCTGCAAGCGCTGATCGAGCGATGCGAAACAGGGCCCTGGCGTCAGATGATCGCCGTCATCGCGGACGGCGGCAGCGGCGGATCGCTGTCGCTGCATAAGCAACTGGGATTCGAGTTGACCGGCACATTAAAGGCCGTCGGTTTCAAACATGGCCGCTGGCTCGACACCACACTAATGCAACGGACGCTGGGCGCGGGCGCTTCGACGCCGCCGGATTCGGAACCCTAACGCCGCAGAGGAAGCGTCGTGCTGGTCCGCCTCCAGGCAGCGGGGTAAAATCCCGCGCATGCCTAAGACGCCGCCTTCCGCCTCGCCGCCCTCGTCGCCGGACGCCTCGGACGTGTCCACCGGCGCCGCGCCGCGCAACGAATACACCGTCGACGAACTCGCCCGCGTAAGCGACACGACGGTACGCAACGTGCGCGCGTATCAGGACCGCGGCCTTCTCGAGCCACCCGAAAAGCGCGGGCGTGTAGGCGTGTATGCCGACACGCACGTATCGCGTCTGAAGCTGATCAATCATTTACTCGCCCGCGGCTACACGCTCGCTAACATTCAGGATCTGATCAAGGCCGTTGACGAAGGCCACGATCTTCGCTCTATTCTGGGCCTCGAAACTGCAATCGGCGGTCGCTGGTCGCGCGAACATCCGAAGAAGTATTCGCTGATCGAACTCCTGCATATGTTCGGCGACAAGGCTTCGCCCGGCGCGCTCGCGAAAGCGGTCGATCTCGGCCTTCTGGAACGCGACGGGCTGTCGTTCGTGTCCGATAGTCCCACTGCGCTCGCCGCCGGCGCCACGCTCGCGAAAGAAGGCATCCTGCTTGCCGATCTGCTCGACGCCGTCGGCATCGCGCGGCCGCATTTCAGCGCGGTGGCCAAGGCCCTCGTCGATCTGGTGGTTCGTCAACTGGACCGCTACGACCCCGACGCACTGCCGCCGCCTGCCGACGTGCCCGCCCTTGTCGACGCCATCTGGCGTGTGCGGCCGCTCGCGATGGTGCTCGTAGAAAGCGAAATGAATCGCGCGTTGGAAGAGGCATCCGGCGATTACCTCGGCGATCGCGTCGCGGCCATCATGGAAAAGAAACTGGGTCATCGCACTGTAAGCTCTGCGCCAAAGGGCGCCGCCGGCAAAGTGAAGCGGCCGAAAAAATAACGCTGTGTGGCAGTCGGCGCGTCGCGCGATTACATGAATCATCGCGCTGCCCGGTCCTAGAGTCGAGCGTCTAGACGCCCGCTTGCGTCATTCGTCTCGGCCTCCTATCGTTACATCACTCAATGTAACAGTAGTGAGCGTAAAAAGGAGACGGTCCGGATGAACGCACGCATGCCTCACGACGCCGCGGCCCACGACGCATCCACGCCCGTCGAAACCGACATCGCCATTATCGGCACCGGCTTTGCCGGGCTTGGCATGGCGATTCGCTTGAGACAGGCCGGGTTCACGGATTTCATCGTCGCGGAAAAGGCCGATTCGGTCGGCGGCACATGGCGCGACAACCATTACCCTGGCTGCGCGTGCGACGTGCAATCGCACGTCTATTCGTTTTCGTTCGCACCGAATCCGCGCTGGACCCGCATGTTCGCGCGTCAGCCGGAAATCCGCGCGTACCTGGAAGAATGCACGCGGCGTTTTGGCGTCGAGCGTCATTTGCGTTTCGGCCATGAACTCGCGAGCGCGGTCTACGACGACACGCGCCTCCGCTGGCAACTGAGCTTTGCCAACGGACAACGGTGGTCGGCGCGCGTGCTGGTTTCGGCGATGGGCGGCCTCTCGCGCGCGTCGGTGCCGGACATTCCCGGCATCGGGAGATTCAGGGGCAAGGCATTTCACTCGCAGCACTGGGACCACACCTATCCGCTCGAAGGCAAGCGTGTCGCCGTGATCGGCACCGGCGCGAGCGCGATCCAGTTCGTGCCGCAAATCGCGCCGCGCGTCGCGCATCTCGATCTGTTCCAGCGAACCCCGCCGTGGATCATGCCGAAGGCCGACCGCCCGGTGCGGCCGTTCGAACAGTGGCTTTTCAGACACGTGCCGTTCACGCAAAAGCTCCTGCGTTCGGCGCTCTACTGCATGCTCGAATCGCGCGCGCTCGGCTTCGCGGTTCATCCGTCGCTGATGAAGACCGCGCAGAAAGTCGCGGAGCGGCATTTGCGCCGTCAGGTGCGCGATCCGCAATTGCGCGCGACGCTCACGCCGAACTACACGATGGGCTGCAAGCGCATCCTGATTTCGAATGACTATTTCCCCGCCCTCTCGCGTGCGAACGTATCGGTAACGGCGAGCGCGATCGAGCACATCGAGGAAGACGCGGTAATCACGAGCGACGGCGTGCGTCATCCGGCCGACTGCCTGATTTTCGGCACCGGCTTCCAGGTCGCCGATCCGTTCCCGCGAGGCGTGGTGCGCGGCCGCGGCGGCGTCGACATCGCCGATACCTGGCGCGACGGCGCGCATGCTTACCTTGGTACGACATTGCCTGGTTATCCGAACCTTTTCATGATCGTGGGTCCGAACACCGGTCTCGGTCACAACTCGATGGTGTTCATGATCGAGTCGCAGGTTGAATACATTTTGCGTGCGCTCAAGACGATGCGCGCCGAACGTGCAGAGGCGATCGAAGTTCGCCCGCACGTGGAGCGCGCATACAACGAACGGATCCAGCAGAAGCTTGGCCGCGCGATCTGGTCGACCGGCGGCTGCAAGAGCTGGTATCTCGATCCGAAAACCGGCAGGAACACCACGTTGTGGCCAGGGTTCGCATACAAATTCCGCCAGGCCACGAGCACCTTCAGCATGGACGATTACTTTGCGTATGCGCCTGCGTCCCCAACAGTGAGCATGCATGCCGTCTCGTCACAAAGCGCCCACGCGCACGGCAATGCAGCGGCTTCCGCGTCGGCCGAAGCAATCTGAAATACACATAACGACAACGCACGTTCAGAGAGGACAGGAGATAAAACCAATGAAGCATTTCACCGACAAGGTAGCCGCGATTACCGGCGCGGGTTCGGGCATGGGCCGCTCGCTCGCGATCCGGCTCGCGCGAGAAGGCTGTCACCTTGCACTCGCCGATCGCAACGCAACGAGTCTCGAGGAAACCGCTCGACTTGCGCAGGCCGCCGCACCACACATCGTCGGCGCGCCGCTTCTCATCACCACTGCCGTATTCGATGTGTCGGACCGAACCGCAATGTTCGCGTGGGCAGCGGAAGCCGTCGAGCAGCATCGGCGCGTCAACCTCGTCTTCAACAACGCGGGCGTCGCGCTGTCCAGCACGATTGAGGGCATGGACTACGCGGATCTGGAATGGATCGTCGGCATCAACTTCTGGGGCGTCGTGCATGGCACGAAAGCGTTTCTGCCGCATCTGAAGGCGTCAGGCGAAGGCCACATCGTCAATACATCGAGTGTGTTCGGTCTCTTTTCGCAACCGGGCATGAGCGGCTATAACGCGACAAAATTCGCCGTGCGCGGCTTCACCGAAGCGCTGCGCCAGGAACTGGACCTGGTGAAATGCGGCGTGTCGGCCACGTGCGTACATCCGGGCGGCATCCGCACGAGCATCGCACAGTCGAGCCGTATTGCGCCGAACATGGTCGGCTTCATGCTGGAAAACGAGCAGCAGGGCAAGGACGACTTCGAGAAGTTCTTTATCACGACCGCCGACGAAGCCGCTCGCGTGATACTCGACGGCGTTCGCAGGAACAAACGGCGCGTGCTGATCGGCCGCGATGCGCGTGCCGCCGATTGGCTCGCACGCACGCTGCCCGCGGCCTATCAGGTACTCGTCGTGCTGCAAACGCGGCGCATGAAGCGCATTGCGGAGAAACGCGCGCGGCGTGCGGCGCAACTCGCCGGCCGGCGTGCCTGATGCCACGGCCGCAGAGCACCATCCACACGCTTAAAGGAACTCAAGGAGAAAGGCCATGATGCCCGTTCGCCGCGACTTGCGCTTCAATCTTCCGCAGGACCGTGCCTGCGACTGGCACGCGCAAGGCTCGCATGTGACACACTTCTTCAACGCGCTTTCGCTGCTGTTCCCGGCTGGCGAGCGCTTTTTTATGGACAGCGTGCGCAACTATCGCGACCGGATCGACGACCCGCTGCTGAAAAAGCAGGTGCTCGGTTTTATCGGTCAGGAAGCGATGCATACGCGCGAGCACGTCGAATATAACGATCTGCTGGAACAGGCCGGCCTGCCCGCGCATAAGCTCGACAAGCGGCTGTGGGCAATCCTCAACTTTGGCCGTAAGGTGTTGCCGCATTCGTATCAATTGGCGGTCACCGTGTGCCTCGAACATTACACCGCGATGCTCGCCGGCTTGCTGCTCGAAGACGCGTCGCGCATCGAGGGATCCGTCGACGGCTACGCGCACATGTGGACATGGCATGCGCTGGAAGAAACCGAGCACAAATCCGTTTCCTACGACGTGTGGAATACGGTGCTCAAGCCCGGCCTCGGGCGTTACCTGTTGCGCACGGGCGTCATGCTTGCGACAACCATCACGTTCTGGCTGATCGTGTTCGACTTCCATGTGCGCCTGCTGATAGCGGACCGCAAGCGCGGCGATCATTTGCGTGGCATGTGGCGCGTCGTACAGTACCTGTACGGCCCAAGGCATGGTGTTTTTCCGCGCATTGCCGGCGAATGGCTGAGTTTTTTTCCGGCCGGGCTTTCATCCGTGGGACCACGACAATCGCGCTCAACTGGCGCGTATCGACGGCCTTGTAGCGGCCGTCGACGCTTCCAACGCGGCCGACCCGAATATGCGCAGAGCCGCGCGGCGCGGCGCGCAGGCGGCTGCGTGATGCGCGACACGTTGTCGGTCGATGCCGGCGACGTGCGGCTCGCGGCTTACGTGAGCGGACCGCGTGACGCGCCGCCGATCGTGCTGGTGCACGGTTATCCCGACTCGGCTGCAATATGGGAGGCCGTGCGCGCGCAACTCGACTCGCGCTACCGCGTCATAAGTTACGACGTGCGCGGCGCCGGCGCATCGGAAGCACCGGCAACGCGCAGTGCCTACCGTCTCGATCGGCTTGCGGCCGATCTCGCCGCAGTCGCAAATGCAACCTGCGGCCAGCAGCCTTTTCATCTTGTCGGTCACGACTGGGGCTCCATTCAAGGCTGGGAAGCGGTAACGGACCCGCAATTCAAAGGCCGCATTAGGTCATACACCTCGATTTCCGGGCCGTGCCTTGATCACGCGTCGCCCGCCTTGCGCGGCAGGCATGGTTCAGGCAATAAACATAGGATGGCGAAACAATCGCGGGGTAGCGGCATTCGGCAAACGCTCCGGTCCTGGTACATCTTCTTTTTTCATTTGCCGTGGCTGCCGGAACTGGTGTGGCGCATGGGCGGCGCACGCATGTGGCCGCTGTGGCTGCGAGTGACCGAACGGGTGCAAGCGTCGCGCGACCCCGCGCAGATGCGCAACGCGATCAACGGTCTGAACCTTTACCGCGCGAATTTCATCGACAAACTATTGCATCCGCACGTGAGCCACGCTCATGCGCCTGTGCAGTTCATCGTGCCGCTGCGCGACCGCTATGTCGGGCTGGAATTGTCCGTAGGACAGGAAGGCTGGCTCGGTCCCTACGAACGCATCGAGCTCGACGCAGGTCACTGGGTCGTGCTGCGCGAGCCGCAATTGATTGCCGCGAACATCGAACGCTTTGTCGCGCGGCATCTAGCCGGGCCGGGCGGCTCGGTCACGTCGTCGTTCAACGCTCGCGCGGCAGGCGAGTGAAAAGCGTCGGGTAGTCGATCACGAGCCCATCGTCGTCCACCTTCATATTCGCCGTGAAATCGCGGAAGATGCCCTCATAGCGGTACTCGCGGTTGAGCTCGATGCACGAATACGCCTGCTCGACGCGCGTTACCTGCAAGTCCGGTGTGGAAACGTAGGCGACCTGGATAGGCCGACGTTCCCCTTGCGCGAGTTGCAGCCGGCGAATCGGCAATGTATTAGTAAACGGCGTGGCGGCAATATCGATGTCGATGCACCCTTCAATCGCGCTCAACAGGAGGCCGTGCCCATCGTGCCAATGGCCCTCGCCGTTGCCGCGCAATTCCAGTTCTCCCCCGCCGGCGATCTTCAGCCACGCAAAACGCGTGCGCCATTGCGCGTCACAGCGCACCTTGTAGTGCAGCCCGTAGGCCTTGCCATAGCGCTGCCCGACCACGACGCTCTCCACCTCGAAACCGTCGTTGCGCGCGTCGAACGCCAGATGTTCGATGCCGTCGCCCTCTTGCGATGCCCACCGTAGTTCCCGCATTGGATCGTCTCCTCACATGAAAGGCGCGGCACGCGCACCGGTTTCGTATCGTAGCGCGAACGCTAGACAATCGCCGATGCATACGCTCACCGCGCTGTCATATGTAGGCTATTGCAAATAGCCACTATCAACGCGCAGGCATGCGCGCAGCCGCGCCACTGCCCTATGCTCGCGGTTCGCACCTGTTCGCCCGCCGCGCGTAATTCCATTTCGAGCACGCGCGCCGTCGGACGCTCATTGCTCCAGAAACCATGTACGCCGCCGCCACCGAAGCACACCCCGCCTTGCGCACACTGCTGCGCAGCCTTGGCCAGATCGTGCTGCAAGCGAACGCCTTCACCGGCGCCTGCCTCATCGCCGCCTGGCTGCTGTGCGATCCGCGTCTCGCGTGCGCGGCGCTGATCGGTGCCGTCGCCGCCAACGTGAGTGCGGTACTGGCCGGTTCTTCCGACGACGACATGCGCGCGGGCCTACACGGCTTCAACGGCGCATTGGCCGGACTCGCCGCGTTCAGCTTCGTCGCCGACGATGCAACAGCCGCTGCAATCGCGATTCTCGCGGCCACCGGCACCGCATGGCTTCTCGAACCGTGGTCGCGATGGCTGCGCGCGCACGGGCTCGGCTACTTTTCGAGCCCATGCCTGATCGTCACGTGGCTCTGGCTGCCGATGGCGGCAAGCGGACCTGCGCCGGCAGATCTTGCAGCAACGCATACGCTCGGCGCAGCGCAGTTTGGCAGCGGCGTGCTCGCCGGCCTCGCGCAAACTGGTTTTGCCTCGAACGCAATGGCCGGTGCGCTCGTGCTGATCGGCATCGCGGCGGCATCGACACGGCACGCGCTATATGCGCTGACCGGCGCGGCCCTCGCGAGCGGCGCGCATGTTCTGCTGGGTACGGCGGCAAGCTCGTTCGACGCAGGCCTGCTAGGATTCAACGGCGCACTCAGCGCGCTTGCGCTGACCGATTCCGGCATCGGGTGGATGGTCGGCAGCGTGGCGATTTCGGTGGGTTTGCAAGCGGCGGCCACTCACGCTGGACTGCCGGCGCTGACCGCGCCCTTCGTCGCCGCGACGTGGAGCGTGCAGTGGCTAAGGCAGCGCGTCGCCTGCTGAAAGTCGCGCCCACGTTCGTGCAGACACAGATATACGTCAGGCAACATCAAGGCAACATCAGGAGACATGTATGTCGTTCATCCACACACCCGCTGGCCGCATTGCACAGTCCGGGCCGCTGTCCGAAGCGGAGCAGCAGACTCGCGTCGACCTCGCGGCCGCCTATCGCCTCGTCGCGCTCAATGGCTGGGACGACCTGATCTACACGCACATCTCCGCGAGCGTTCCGGACGAGCCAGGCCACTTTCTGATCAATCCTTTCGGCCTCGCATTCGACGAAGTCAGCGCGTCGAACCTCGTGAAGATCGACATTGACGGCAACATCGTCGGCTCAAGCGAACACGCGGTGAACGTAACCGGCTTCGCGATTCACGCCGCCGTGCATGCTGCGCGCGCGGACGCGTTCTGCGTGATGCATCTGCACAATACGGCGGGCGTGGCCGTTTCCGCGCAGCCGGCGGGTTTGCTGCCCGCGTCGCAACATGCGCTGCGTTTTTATGGTCAGCTTGCGTATCACGACTATGAAGGGCTCGCTTTTACGCCGGCCGAAAGCAGGCGCCTCGTCGAGCATCTCGCGGACAAACCGGCCATGCTGCTGCGCAATCACGGCACGATGAGCGTGGGCCGCACCGTCGCCGAAGCGTATGTGCTGATGGCCACGTTGCTCAAAGCGTGCGAAATCCAGTTGCAGGCACAGGCTTGCGGCGCGCAACTCGTCGTGCCCGACGACACGGTAGCCGCGCGCGCGGCCGAGCAACTGTGCGATGGCGGTGCGATCGAAGGAACGCTTGAATGGCCGGCGTTGCTGCGCAAGCTCGACAGGCTCGATCCGGCCTATCGTCACTAGTAAGCGCTAAAAGGCGTCTAATAAGCGGCTAAAAAGCGGCTAAAAAGCGGCTAAAAAGCGGCTAAAAGCGCAGCCGGATTCGCGGCGCCCTGTGCCAATCAAGTTTTCAACGGAGCCAAACCATGCCCACGTTTCATATCGAACTGTTTGAAGGCCGCTCGCTCGAGCAGAAACGCCAATTTGTCGAAGCAATCACGAAAGCGACCTGCGAGTCGCTCGGCGTCGAGCTGAATTCGGTGGACATTATTCTCACCGACGTGAAGCGCGAAAACTGGGCAACAGGAGGACGCTTGTGGTCCGACAGCGAGAGTTGAATTGAAACGCTGGGCGCGTCGCGCGCAGCGTTTTTCATGGTCGGCGACGCGTGATTAAAATGCGCCGCTGTGGCGGCGTAACAACACGCCGCCACTATGCCAACAGATCAGAAGCGGTGGATGATGCCCACGCCGGCAGCAAACTGGCTACGCGACGAGGACGGTGCGCTGTTCTGACCGTCGCCGATATCGGCCGTTGCATTGATGATGCTGATGCCGTTGTTGCCGATCGTCTGGCCGCTCGCACGCTGATACGCTTCCAGCGCGTACAGGCCGGTACGCTTGGAAAGGCTGTAGTACTGCGAGAGGTTGAACTGGTGATAACGAGCCGCGCTCGAAATACCATTGGCCTCCGTTGCACGCGTGTAGCTATAGCCTGCAGCCAGGTCCAGCGCGCTGATCGGCTTGAAGTGGAGCACTGCGCCAACCGTGTTGAAGATCGCTTCGTTACGGAAAGCCGAACCCACGCCGGGAATGTACTGCACGTTCGAGTACGAGAACGACACGTCGAATTGCGAGCTGAAGGCATAGCCGCCGGTGACCGCCACGCGCTGCTGAGCCTGCGCCGTGCGGTAGCCGTTGTTGATGCCCGACACGCCCGGCTGAGCACCGTTATTCGACGCCGTCGAATCCGTGCCCCACGCCCCGCCGCCCGAGGTCGAGTTGTTGATGCGCTGGAAGCCAGCGGCGATACCGAACGGACCGTTCAGGTACTGCACTGCCGCGCTCCACGTCGAGCCTGCGTTGAGTCGGCCCGCCACGCCGCCGAGCGCATACGAACCGCTCACCGTCAAACCGTGCATGCTCGGCGACGTATAGACCAGCGAATTGTTCACGCGGTACAGCGTATCGAGCGAATCGATATCGCCCGGGTGCGCGCCATATGCGCCCGTGAGCCACGTGGTCGGGCTATACGGCGACAGCAGCGTGTAGTACGACGTGTACTGGCGGCCCGCAGTCAGCGTACCGTACGTGGTATTCGTCACACCAACCCATGCCTGGCGATTGAACGCGAGGCCGCTCACGCCCTGTGCGCCGGTTGCGCTGTTAAAGCCCTGCTCCAACTGGAAAATGGCCTTCGTGCCGCCGCCAAGATCCTCACCGCCCTTCAGGCCGAAGCGGCTGCCCGCCCAGATGCCGTTGTTCATCTTGACGACCGAGCGGCCGCCCGAGTTCGAACCGAGCGCGGCCGAGCTGCTTTGGTAGCCGATACCCGTATCGACGATACCGTACAGCGTGACGTTGCTCTGGGCGTGGGCGCCGAGGGCGATCAACCCAAGTGCGGAGGTTGCTAGTGCCTTTTTCATTTATGCTCCTCTTTAAAAAATTGTTCTTGACTACCGGTCATTGTGTGAACAGCGCAACCGGTGAATCCGGGGATTTAAGGTCAGAAGACCGGGTGTCCATTAATCACGCTCGGCAACCACGTGGAGAACACTGGCACGTAAGTCACAATATTGATGGCGCTGAAGATAGCGAGGTAATACGGCCAAGCCACCTTGGTAGTTTCCCCAATCGACACATTGCCGATCGCGCAACCAATGAACTGCACCGAGCCGATCGGCGGATGCACGAGACCCAACGCGCAGTTCAGAAGAATCATGATGCCGAACTGCACGGGACCGACGCCGCTATGCATCGCCATCGGCAGGAAGAGCGGCGTGGTGATCAGAATGTGCGCCGCCATGTCCACGAACGTGCCGAGGAAAACCTGGATGACGTTGATATACAGCAGCATCAGCCAGGGGAGGCTCGTCGCGCCGTCGAGCATGTGCTCGATCGCATCGGGGATCTCCAGATACGCCATCTGGTAACGCAGCATGTTCGACACGCCGATCAGCAGCAGTACGACGCCGGTGGTCTTCGCAGCCTTCGACAATGCGAAGGAAAGCTTCTTCAGCGTCATCGAGCGATACACCACGACCGTCAGCACGAGCGAATAGGCCACCGCAATAGCAGCGGCTTCCGTCGCCGTCGCAATACCCTTCGCCACGCAAACCAGAATGATCGCGATGACCATCAGGCCCGGCAATGCGCCGAGGAACGTCCGCGCGACCGCCATCCAGCCCGGAAAGCGCTGCAGTTCGGTCGAACCGTCCGGACGGCGCGGGTAGCCGTAGCGCACGGCTTGCCAGTACGCTGCGATCAGCACGAAGCCCATCACCCACAACACCGGCAACAGCCCCGAGAACAGCAGATCGCCGATCGACACCCCGCTCATCGGCACACCGTTCAGCGTGCCCGTGATGCCCTGCGCCGCGAAGGCGTAGATGATCATGTTGGTCGATGTGGGCATCAGCGCGCCGGCCAGCGACGAATGCGTCGTGACGTTGACCGCGTAAGCGGCGCTATAGCCCTCGCGCTTCATCAGCGGAATGACGACGCCGCCCATTGCCGACGTATCCGCTGTGGGCGAACCCGAGACGCCGCCAAATAGCGTACAGGCGACCACATTTGCCATGCCTAGGCCGCCGCGGAAATGGCCGACCGTGGCCTGCGCGAAACGCAGGATGCGATCGGCGATGCCGCCGTGCAACATCAGTTCGCCTGAGAAGATGAAGAACGGCACTGCGAGGAACGAGAACGCGTTCATCCCCGAGATCATCGACTGCATCGCGGTGGCGGCGGGCAGCCCTTCATATAGATACGTCAGCACGCACGACAATCCCAGCGCGAACGAAACAGGAACGCCGAGCACCAGAAAAACGAGGAAACTGATAGAAAGGAGGGCAAGTTCCATGATTGTTCTATTTGTGTTTCTTTGCGAAAAGCGCCAGAAGGTTCTCGAATGAGAACAACGCAATGCAGACGCTGGCAATGACCGGGATCACGTAGCGGAGCGCTTCGGGCAAGCCGAGAATCGGAATCTGGTCATGCAGCGTGGTTTCAGCCATCTGCAGCGAGCCGAAGAAAATCGCCACCGCGAGCGCGATCAGACACAGATGCTGGAACGCGTGTGCGACGAGCTGCCCCTTCTCCGGCAAGTTCTTCACGAGCGAATCGAGCCCGATATGGCCGCCTTCGCGGACCTTGAGCGCCGCGCCGAACATCGCGATCACGATCACCAGCAACAGCGCTATCGGCTCGACGAAATCGGGAGCGTCGCTAAACACGTAGCGCATCACGACGCTGTAGATCACCAGCAGACTCAGCGCTGCGAGGCTGAGCGAGGCGACGACAGCCAGCGCGCGAAAGATAAAATCGTTTGGGCGTTTCATGAATCTCTTTACCCCATTCTTGCCTACGACGGACCGTTTTTACTCGTTAGTAATGCTACTTTCCGTCACCAGTCAGGCAATCGGCGGACAGCGGAAAGCCTCGCAGTTTTTCTGCAAGGCTTTTCCGCTGCCGCGAAAGCGCTATGCGAGCGTTACTTGATTGCCTGGATCTCTTCGACGAGCTGCTTCATTTGCGGCGTCTTTTCGTACTTCGCCCAAACCGGCTGCATCACCTTGACGAAAGCCGCGCGATCGATCTGCGACGACGCGACGATCTGC
This sequence comes from Paraburkholderia dilworthii, assembly GCF_000472525.1. Lineage (GTDB taxonomy): Bacteria > Pseudomonadota > Gammaproteobacteria > Burkholderiales > Burkholderiaceae > Paraburkholderia > Paraburkholderia dilworthii. Next base: position 74,395 of record NZ_AWZT01000010.1, on the reverse strand, counting down.
GCGCCGCCCTTCGTCACGGTCTTGCTTGCGTCGTTCTCGCGTGCGGTCCACAGCTTCTGGTAGTAAGGCACCGAGTCGGCCGCGGCCTTCTTGATGATTTCCTGTTCCTGCGGCGACAGCGTGTCCCAGATCTTCTTCGAGAAGACGAGCACTTCCGGCGTCATCGAGTGCTGCGTTTCCGAATAGACCGGCGCGACTTCGAAGTGCTTGGTTTCTTCGTAAGAAGGCAGGTTGTTTTCCGCTGCGTCGACGAGGCCCGTCTTCAGCCCCGTATAGACCTCGGCGAACGGCATCGGCGTCGGCGTGCCGCCCATCGCCCTGATTTCGTCGACCATCAGATCGGACGGCTGCACGCGAACCTTGAGGCCCTTCATGTCGGCCGGCGTGCGGATCGGCTTCTTCGTGTAGATGGAACGCGCGCCGCTTTCATAGAAAGTCAGCGCGATCATGCCCTTCGCCTTGAAGGCGTCGAGAATCTTCTGGCCTTCGGGGCCGTACATCACCTTGCGGAAATGGTCGATGTCACGGAACAGGAACGGCAGCGACGGAATCATCGACTCCGGCACGATCTCGTTGAATGCCGCGCCGTTCGCGCGCGCCATGTCGAGTGCGCCGATACGCACCTGATCGATTGTGTCGTTTTCCGAACCAAGTGCGCTATTGCCGAACACCTTCACCGAATCCTTGCCGCCGGTTGCCGTCTTGATCTGCTCACCCATGTATTTCACGGCCATGTTGGTCGGATAGGTGTCGCCGTGCACGTCGGACACGCGGAACACGCGCGCTTGCGCCGACATGGCGCCGAAGGCCAGCACCGAGGCCGCAACGATCAACGAAACACGGGAAGAGGCGAACTTCTTGTTCATCATGACATTCCTTGAAAAATAGACACCCAATCGATGCAGACGGCCGCTCACGGAGGGCCTCTGACGGATGGCCGGTTGCGACGGCCCAGTGCGGACAGCCGGCGCGGATGTGACATGGTTTTGCTGCGTCTCCCGGCGCGGCGCTCGCGGTCTCCAGCGGTCGGCGAACGCTTTGCCGTGCTGTCCGTGCAACATCCCCGGCACAATGATCAGCACTCCTGTTGGACAACTCGACTTCTTTTACTTCTGCTGCGTCAGCGTGCTTTCGCGCGAACACCGCGTTGCGCGCCAAAGCCGCCACGTTTGGCGCTGCAATCTCGAAATGCTTAGAAAGCTGTCTGTTTGCGCTTATACGTTGTACGACGACATACGAAGTCTATAAAACGCAGTTTGAGTTGTACAGACGGTATTTACCCGAGGAAACGGGGTTCGGTACAGATGACCGCGACGACGCTGCAGGCACGGAGCGCGCGCCGCCGCGCTGTATGGCGCAAAGACGTGAACTAGGAATGTGAACGCGCTGGATTTGCGTAAGCCGCAGCGAAAGCGTCGTATCGGCGCGACAATGTTGTATGACGAGTGATGAATTTACGTGGACTAAACCTTGGGCGCCGGTGGTATCGAAGCGCCGGCGCCCTGCCTAACCGCATTGCGCGGTTCACAGATCGCCGGCGAACTCCGGCTCGGGCAAGCCGCTCACACCAGGACGCACCGCGAAAAGATGCCCGTCATGTTCGCTCGCGCCGGCTGCCGGGCGAATCGACGTGATAAATAGCGTATCCAGGTTGCGTCCACCGAACGCGCACATGGCCGGCTTGATTGCGGGCACGGCAATCTGCCGGTCCAGCTTGCCTTCCGGCGTAAAGCGCAGCAGCGCCCCGGCGTCGTTCGCGCAGATCCAGTAGCAACCGTCGGAATCCACGGCGGCGCCGTCCGGTCGGCCGACATAGTCGTTCAGATCGGCGAAGACGCGCCGGTTGCGTGGCTCGCCGGTTTCGATGTCGTAGTCGAAAGCCCATATCTGCCGACGCAGCGGATGCGAGTCGGACAGATACATGGTCGCGCCATCCGGCGACCAGCCCAGACCATTTTGCGTGATGAGCCCGTCGACAATGGGTGCCGACAGCACGCCCTGGGCGTCGAACCGATACAGCGCGCCGGCCGGATTGGCTGCTGCCATGTCCTGCACCATCGTGCCGGCCCAGAAGCGGCCTTGCCGGTCGCAGCGGCCGTCGTTGAAACGCATGTCGCCGCACGGGAAGACCGGCGCAGCCAACTTGCGTCCCGCTATTCTCACTGGTTCGTTAACGCGTCCGACCTGCGTCGTCGCGTCGGTCGAACTCTCGCCTGGCGTCACCGCAAAAAGGCCGGTTTCACAGCCGGCGAGCACCGTGCCGCGACGATCGAACGCGATGCACGCGACCTTCTCCGGCAACAGCCATTCGGACCGCTCGCCCGTTTCCACTGCGAGGCGCACGATTTTTTGCGCAGGAATGTCCACCCAGTAAAGCGCCTGTTCGGCAATGCGCCACACCGGACTTTCGCCGACCAGAGCCGGCGCCTGCCCCGCCGCCTCCACTCGCTCTACGCGCGGATTCGCGGCCGCGCTCATCGCTTCGGCTCCATCGGTCCGGCCAGCACGAACGCGCCGCCCTGGAAGCGCTGCGTGGGATCGTCCAGATCGGCGGTCGGCGCGGTGACCGGGAAGAGATGTTCGAATTGCACTGAACTGTCCTGCGGACGAAACCCGAGGAACGCCGCCTTTGTGTTATCGACCCACTTCGTGCGGTTATCCGACACGCCATACACGATTGCGTGGCCGACCCGATTGGTGAACAGCGAACAGCGCACCAGTTCGATGAAGTCGCGATAGCTCAGATACGTGACCAGCATGCGCGGATTCTTCGGCTGCTCGAACGACGAGCCGATCCGCAAGCACACCGTCTCGAGGCCAAAGCGGTCGAAGTAGTAGCGCGACAGCGACTCGCCGAAGCATTTGGTCACGCCGTACAGGCTGTCGGGGCGCAACGGCGCGTCGACATCCACCGCTTCCGTCACTGGATGAAAGCCCACCGCGTGATTCGAGCTTGCATACACGATGCGCTTCACGCCCTGTTTCTGCGCAGCCGAATACAGGTTGTACAGGCCGCGAATATTCGCTTCGAGCAGGTCTTCGAAAGGCGCCTCGACGGAAATACCGCCGAGATGGATCACCGCATCCACGTCTTCGAGCAGCGCGTGAACCGCGGCTCCGTTCGCGAGGTCGACAATCGACGCTTCTTCGTGCTCCGCTACTTCGCCGAGCGGCGCAATGTCGGTGACGCGCACAACATCGGCCCACGCCGCAAGCGCGCCACGCAATTGCGTGCCGAGATTGCCCGCGGCGCCGGTGAGCAGAAGGCGTCGGAAAGGTTTTTGCGCAGCCGGGCGGACAGAATTCGAATCGGTCATGTCTTTCTATTTATTGAGTAGCCGCTGTGAATGCAGCAGATAAGGCAAATAAAGCCAATCAGGTAACGAGTCGTCAAGCCCAAAAGCAAAACGAGCCGCGAAATCGCGGCCCGCTGGATCTGGCGATCAGGTCACCGGCGCCGGATTGAAGAGCGCCAGTGCGTTGTGCAGCTTGAGCTTTTCGGCGCAGGTCTTCTTGCGGCCGCTCGCGACATCGAGCATGAAGCGGAACAGTTCCCAACCCACCTCTTCGATTGTCGCCGTGCCGGTTGCAATGGTGCCTGCGTTAATGTCCATCAGATCATGCCAGCGGCGCGCCAGATCGGAGCGCGTCGCGACCTTGATGACGGGCACTTCCGCGAGACTATACGGCGTGCCGCGGCCAGTCGTGAAGACGTGCAGATTGATACCGGCCGCAAGCTGAAGCGTGCCGCAGATGAAGTCGCTCGCCGGCGTGGCCGCGTAGATCAACCCTTTCTGGCGTACTTTCTCGCCCGGCGACAACACGCCGGAAATCGGCGAGTTGCCCGACTTGATGATCGAGCCCATCGCCTTTTCGACGATGTTCGACAAGCCGCCCTTCTTGTTGCCCGGCGTGGTATTCGCACTGCGGTCGGCGCCGCCGCGCTTCAGATAATCGTCATACCACTGCATCTCGCGGATGATCGCCTGGGCGACGTCCGCGTTCGCCGCGCGCGCCGTCAGTTGATCGACGCCGTCGCGCACCTCGGTCACTTCAGAAAACATCACCGTGGCGCCGGCGCGCACCAGCAGGTCGGTCGCGAAGCCGACGGCCGGGTTTGCCGTGAGACCGGAGAACGCATCGCTGCCGCCGCACTGCACGCCGACCACCAGGTCCGCCGCCGGGCAGGTTTCGCGGCGCCGATTATTCAGCCGCTTCAGGTGGCCTTCGGCCGTTCTCATGATCGACTCGACCATCGACTGGAAGCCGACGTGCGCTTCGTCCTGCAGCACGACCACATCGCCATTCTCGTCAGCGCCGAGATCGCCGATATCCGCGATTTCGCTCGGGTTCTGCGCCGCCGCGATCGGAATGGTGCCCGGCGGCATCAGCCGCTCCGGCTGGAGCTTCTCGCAACCGAGGCTCACCATCATCACCTCGCCGCCGAAATTCGGATTCAGCGCAATGTTGCGCACGGTGCGGATCGGCACCATTGCGTCCGGCGCGTCGATTGCCACGCCGCAGCCGTAGGTATGACCGAGGCCCACCACGTCGTCGACATTCGGATATTTCGGCAGCAGTTCGGACTTGATACGCGCAACCGCATGCTCGACCACGTCGGCGACGCACTGCACGGTCGTCGTGATCGCCAGAATGTTGCGCGAGCCCACCGAGCCGTCTGCATTGCGATAGCCCTCGAACGTGTAGCCCTCGAGCGGCGGCATGTCCGGCGCCTTGATAGTGGCGATCGGCAGATCGTCGAGCCCCGGCGGGCTCGGCATGCGGATAACGTGTTCGTTGATCCAGCTTCCCTTGGGCAGTGCCTTGAGCGCATAACCGATCACCACGTTATAGCGGATGACCTCGTCGCCTTCGGCCAGATCGGCGAGTGCGACCTTGTGCCCTTGCGGCACGCGCTCACGCAGCACGAGGCCGTCGGGGAAAACCGCGCCCTCACCCAGGCCGCCGTCGTTGACGACGATCGCGACATTGTCATTGGGGTGAACGCGAATGTAGAGCGGGGAAAGTTCCATTGCATCGATCCTTATGGCGATTTACGCCTTCTGCGCCAGCTATTCATACGTCATCCTACAACATGCCAGTTTGCCCGGATGTTCCGTATTTACCCTATGACTAGCATTATGCCGCGAAAACACCGTTGAGTTAGCCGAATTGTTGTTGTACGATGACGTATAAGAAATCTTCATTTCTATCGATCACCCGGTCAACCCGATCTCAACCCGATCTCAACCCGATCTCAACCAATACCGACGCCCGGATACATACATCATGACTACACCGCAGGAACTCAAGCAGATCGTTTCGCAAGGCCTTCTTTCTTTCCCCGTCACCGACTTCGACGAAAAGGGCGAATTTCGCGCCGACACTTACGCCGAGCGCCTGGAATGGCTTGCTCCGTATGGCGCGTCTGCATTGTTCGTCGCGGGGGGCACGGGCGAATTTTTCTCGCTGACGCATAACGACTATTCGAACGTGGTGCGCACCGCGGCCGAGGTGTGCAAGGGCAAGGTGCCGATTCTCGCCGGCGCGGGCGGGCCGACGCGCGTCGCGATCGAATACGCGAAAGAAGCCGAGCGCCACGGCGCGAACGGCATCCTGTTGATGCCGCATTATCTGACGGAAGCGTGTCAGGAAGGCATCGCCGCGCACGCCGAAGAGGTGTGCAAGTCCGTGCCGAACATGGGCGTGATCATCTACAACCGCGCGAATTCCAAACTCAACGCGGACATGCTCGAAGGCCTCGCCGAACGCTGCCCGAACCTGATCGGTTTCAAGGACGGCGTGGGCGAAATCGAAAACATGGTGACGATCCGCCGACGTCTGGGCGACCGTTTCTCCTACCTCGGCGGCCTGCCGACCGCGGAGGTCTATGCCGCGGCCTACAAGGCGCTCGGCGTGCCGGTGTACTCGTCGGCAGTGTTCAACTTCATTCCGAAGACGGCGATGGACTTCTACCGCGCGATCGCCGCGGACGACCACGCAACCGTCGGCAAGCTGATCGACGAGTTCTTCCTGCCGTACCTGAAGATCCGCAACCGCCGCGCAGGCTACGCGGTCAGCATCGTCAAGGCGGGTGCGAAGCTGGTCGGCCATAGCGCCGGCCCGGTGCGCGCACCGCTGACCGATCTGACCGAAGAAGAAGTGGCGCAGCTCGACGCGCTGATCAAAACGCTCGGCCCGCAGTAATACTGCGCGCCTGGCCGGCGCGTCAATTTTCCGTCGGCCAGGCGAACGAGAGCCGCACAGGCGGCAGCGCTTGGAGCGCCCGGAGACAGCATCGTCGCCGGGCGTTTTTTGCACATGCGTCTGGACGCCGCCACTTCACGAAGGCCGGGAGCCCGCTCCCCCTGCATAAGAATTAAGGAGATGACAATGGAAATGAGCCGCACGGCAAGTTCCGCGAACGTCGCAAAGCGCACCAAAGTCCGCTACGCGATCCTGCTACTTATCTTCGTAATCACCACGTTCAATTACGCGGACCGCGCGACGCTGTCGGTCACCGGCTCGGCGATGCGCGCCGAGTTCGGCTTCGACGCAATCCGCATGGGCTACATCTTCTCCGCGTTCAGCTGGGCGTATGTGCTCTCGCAATTGCCTGCCGGCTGGCTGCTTGACCGCTTCGGCGCACGGCGCGTGTACGCCGCGAGCATCTTCTTCTGGTCGCTGTTCACGCTGCTGCAAAGCTCGATCGGTTTGCTGGGCGGCGCGGCGGCCGCGGTGACCGGCCTCTTTGTATTGCGCTTCGCGATGGGCGCGGCGGAATCGCCGGCCTTTCCGGCCAACGCGAAAGTGGTGGCGAGCTGGTTCCCGACCAAGGAACGCGGCACCGCGTCGGCGATTTTCAACTCGGCGCAATACTTCGCGGCAGTCGTATTCACACCGCTGATGGCCTGGCTCACGCACGCGTTCGGCTGGCACATGGTCTACGTCGTGATGGGCGTAGCCGGCCTGCTGCTCGCCCTCACCTGGCTCAAGGTGATGAAGCATCCCGCCGACCATCCGGGCGTGTCCGCTGCGGAACTCGAGTACATCGAACAGGGCGGCGGCGTGATCAACGGTCACCACAACGCGCGTCCCGACGACGTCGATAAAGCCGGCGGCTGGGCGCTCGTGCGTCAACTGCTGAGCAACCGGATGCTGGTCGGCATCTATCTCGCGCAGTACTGCATCAACGTGCTGACGTACTTCTTCCTGACGTGGTTTCCGATCTACCTCGTGCAGGCGCGCGGCATGACGATCCTGCAAGCGGGGCTCGTCGCTTCGCTGCCCGCGATCTGCGGCTTCTCGGGCGGCGTGCTCGGCGGCATTCTGTCGGATTCGCTGATCCGGCGCGGCCATTCGCTGACCGTCGCGCGCAAGGTGCCGATTGTCGGCGGCATGCTGCTGTCGGTGTCGATCATCGGCTGCAATTATGTTTCCACCGACTGGATCGTCGTCGCGCTGATGTCGCTCGCATTCTTCGGCAAGGGCATCGGCGCGCTCGGCTGGGCGGTGGTCGCAGATACATCGCCGAGGGAAGCGCTCGGTCTGTCGGGCGGCATCTTCAATATGTTCGGCAACGTGGCCGGCATCGTCACGCCGATCGTAATCGGCTATCTCGTGGCGAAGAGCGGCTCGTTCAATGGCGCGCTGGTATTCGTCGGCGCCAATGCGCTGCTCACGGTGTTCAGCTACCTCGTGATCGTGAAGGACATCAAGCGCGTCGAGCTGCGTCCGCGCTAGGCGCCGCGCCGGGTTTGTGCTTCGCAGCGCCGTGCCTTGCGCACCGGTTCTCAGCCGGGTGCAGCGGCGCGGCGCGAAATGATCCGGCCTTTCTATAATCAGTCGTCAGACGACGGTATAATGGATCAGGAAGTCTCTGCAACTATCTGATTCAAGGGGCGTTTTCGATGGCTACACCACTGGCATCCACGGCACCGCCACGACGCGCTCGTAATCTTGCCGAGCTCGTCGTCAACTACGTCACCGAGCAGATCGCGTCAAACGCGCTGAAGCCGGGCGACAAGCTGCCCACCGAATCGCAACTCATGGTCACGCTGAGCGTGAGCCGCACGGTCATCCGCGAAGCGATTTCGCGCCTGCAGGCGGGCAAGATCATCGAGACGCGCCACGGCATCGGCAGCTTCGTGCTTGAGCCGCAGCGCGAAAAGCTCGGTATCGACATGGTGCCGGCCACCACGCTGCGCGACGTGCTGTCGATTCTCGAACTACGCATCAGCCTCGAAACGGAATGCGCGGGCCTCGCCGCACAACGCGCGAAGCCGGAAGACCTCACGCGCATGCGCGCCGCACTCGACGCAATCGAAGCGACGCGTCACAACGGGCTAGACAGTGTGAACGCCGATTTGCAGTTCCATATTTCGGTGGCGCGCGCCACGGGCAACCGCTATTTCGTCGACATCCTCACGCAAATGGGCAGCGCGCTGATTCCGCGTAACCGGCTCGATTCGGCCGGCATCGCCCGCGCCGAGCCGGACGCGTACCTGTCGCTCGTCAATCTGGAGCACGAGAGCATTCTCGAAGCGATCAGCCGGCACGACGCCGAAGGCGCGCGCGCGGCAATGCGCATGCATCTGTCGAATAGTCGCGAACGCCTGCGCCGCGCGAACGAAACTTCCGAAACACCTGGCTGAGCGACCACAGAGCAATTAGCCGATTGTTTGTCGCTGCGAATTTGCAAACAAAATGGCCGGGGAGTCACCTCCCCGGCCATTTTTCATTTCATTTCAGCCGCAGCTCAAACGCAAGTAATCAAACGCACGTATCAGCTGCGCGTGATCTCGCCATCCCGGCGGCGCCACAGGTCGAGCGGATTGCCGTCAGCCAGCGCCTGCGGCAGCAGATCGGCCGGAAAATCCTGATAGCAGACGGGGCGCAAAAAGCGCTCGATCGCGGTCGTGCCCACCGACGTCGCGCGGCTGTCGGACGTAGCCGGGAACGGGCCGCCGTGCACCATCGCGTGACAGACTTCCACGCCGGTCGGATAGCCGTTGACCAGCAGCCGTCCAGCCTTGCGCTCCAGAATCGGCACAAGCTTTCTGGCTGCGGGGACGTCCGCGCTGTCCATCTGGATCGTCGCCGTCAACTGGCCGGCAAAGTGCTCGGCCACTTGCAGCAATTCGTTTTCGTCCTTGCAACGCACGATCGTCGATGTCGGTCCGAACACCTCGTCCTCCAGCGCCGGCGTGGCGAGGAACGTCTGCGCGTCGGTGACGAACAATGCCGCGCGCGCCTGGTTCGGGCCGGTTGCGTCGACGCCGCGCGCCACCGTTTCCACGCCCGCGGTCGTGGCCCGTTTGCCTTCCCCGTCCATGTATGCCGAGTGAATGCCAGCCGTGAGCATGGTCTGCGCGGGCTTGCCGCTCAGCGCCTCGGACGCCACGGAGACGAAGTTCTTCAGCGCATCGCCGTCCACGGCGATCGCAAGGCCGGGGTTGGTGCAGAACTGGCCGGCGCCGAGCACCAGCGAATCCACGAAACCGCGCGCGATGTTTTCGGTGCGCTGCGTGAGCGCGTTCGACAGCAGGAACACCGGATTGACGCTGCTCATTTCCGCGTAGACCGGAATCGGCTCGGGGCGCGCAGCGGCGATGCGCATCAGCGCGAGGCCACCCGCGCGCGAACCCGTGAAGCCGACTGCCTTGATCGCCGGATGCGCGACCAGCGCTTCGCCGATCGAATTGCCGGCGCCAACGATCAGCGAGAACACGCCTTCGGGCAAATCCATATCTTGTGCGACGCGCTGAATCACGCGACCGACCATCTCCGACGTGCCGAGGTGAGCACCGTGCGCCTTCACCACGACCGGGCAACCGGCCGCCAGTGCCGCAGCCGTGTCGCCGCCAGCCACCGAGAACGCGAGCGGGAAGTTGCTTGCGCCGAACACGGCGACCGGGCCGACTGCAATCTTTTGCATACGCACATCCGAACGCGGCAGCGGCTTACGATCCGGCAGCGGCGAGTCGAGCGTCGCGTCGAGCCACTGGCCCGAGCGCACCACTTGCGCGAACAGCTTCAATTGACCGGTCGTGCGGCCGCGCTCGCCTTCCAGGCGCGCTTTCGGCAAGCCCGATTCCTGCTGCGCACGCTCGACCAGAGCATCGCCCAACGCAGTGATTCCGTCGGCGATACGCTCCAGGAATTCCGCGCGCACCGCGAGCGGGAGCTGCCGGTACGGATCGAACGCTTTCTGCGCCAGTTCACACGCGAGGCCAACGTCGCGAGCCGTGCCGCCGCCGAAAACCGGCTCGGCAATGTCCGCACCCGTGGCGGGATTGAATGCGTGCAGCGCCTGGTCGGCGCCGCGCACGGTCTTGCGGCCGATCAGCATCTCGCCGGTGATGTTGCCTGTGATTCCGCTCGAATTTGACATGCTCGTTCCTTGATTTAAATGCCAATAGATATAAGTCATCCTACAACATAGGGGCACGCTCACGCAACCGAAACCCCCTAAGCCCACCGCGAATTCGGGTTAACGTGGCCGTTACAACGCGTCCTTCGAGTGCTAATCTGGAGTAGATATACGACGACTTATAACTGCGGTCTAGCCACATCGTCGGAACTAACCCGATCCATTACCGTTCGAGGAAAACGTTCATGCCAGCCGCGCCCTGCCAGCCCTATCAGTCTCTACCCAACGGTTTCCGCCAGGCGGTGCGCGGAGGCGAAACTCTGATCGGCTGCTGGGCCTCGCTCGCGAGTCCGATCGTCACCGAACTGCTCGGCGTGATCGGCTTCGACTGGATGCTGCTCGACGCCGAACACGCACCCAACGACGTCCTCACGCTGATTCCGCAACTCATGGCGCTCAAGGACAGCCGCAGTGCGCCAGTGGTGCGCCCGCCCGCCAACGACAGCGTGGTCATCAAACGGCTGCTCGACAGCGGGTTCTCGAATTTCCTCGTGCCATTCGTCGATAGCGCCGACGACGCGGCACGCGCCGTCGCCGCCACGCGCTATCCGCCGCAGGGTGTTCGCGGCGTCTCGGTGGGCCACCGCGGCAACCGCTACGCGACGGTACCCGACTATTTTGACATGGCCAACGACAACGTCTGCGTCATCGTGCAAATCGAGAGCCGCAAGGCGGTGGACGGCATCGACGATATTCTGGCTGTGGACGGCGTCGACGGTGTTTTCGTCGGCCCATCCGATCTCGCGGCTGCCTACGGACATCTCGGCGACGCCGCGCATTCCGACGTGCAGCAGGCGATTGCGCACGTCTTCGAGCGCGCGCAGGCCGCAGGCAAGCCGAGCGGCATTCTTGCACCGGTGCAAGCCGACGCCGAACGCTATCTCGCGATGGGCTGCCACGTCATCGCGGTCTGCGCCGACCTCGGGCTGCTGAGGAACGCCGCGCAGACGGTTCACCATCACTTCATGCAGAAACCGGCGGGCCAAGCCTGAGCCAGGGCTAATCAGGCACTAACCCAGCACGAGCGTGGCCGCCATGACATCTCCGGAGCATTCCATGCAAAAAGCAGGCTTTATCGGACTCGGCATCATGGGCAAGCCTATGGCCGCGAATCTTCTCAAGAACGGCGTCACGCTCACCGCCTTCACGCGCAGCGGCGTGCCCGACGATCTCACCCAAGCCGGCGCGCAGGCTTGCGACAGCCCTGCCGCGGTTGCCGCACAGGCGGACGTGATCTTCATCATGGTGCCGGACACGCCGGACGTCGAACGCGTGCTGTTCGGCGAAAAAGGACTCACGAGCGGCTTGCGCGCAGGTCAGACGGTGGTCGACATGAGCTCGATTTCGCCGATGGCCACCCGCGAGTTCGCAGCTCGCGTACGGGAAACCGGCGCGGATTATCTCGACGCGCCCGTGTCGGGCGGTGAAGTCGGCGCGAAGGCGGGTTCGCTCACTATCATGGTCGGCGGCGAACAGGCCACTTTCGACAGCGTCAAGCCGCTGTTCGACATGATGGGGAAGAACGTCACGCTGATTGGCGCAGTCGGCGCGGGACAGGTATGCAAGGTCGCCAACCAGGTGATCGTCGCGGCCACCATCGAGGCAGTCGGCGAGGCGCTGCTGCTCGCATCGAAAGCCGGCGTGGATCCGGCTCGCGTGCGCGAAGCGCTAATGGGCGGCTTCGCGTCGTCGCGCATTCTCGAAGTGCATGGCGAACGTATGACGAGGCGCACTTTCGACCCGGGCTTTCGTATCGAGCTGCATCAGAAGGATTTGAATCTCGCGCTTCAGACCGCGCAGACGCTCGGCGTCTCGTTGCCGAATACCGCTACCTGCCAGGCGCTTTTCAACGCGTGCGTTGCCCACGGCGGCAAAGCGTGGGACCACTCCGCGATGGTGCGCGCGCTTGAAGTACTCGCCAATCACGAGATCGGCCAGCAAACAGCCTGATTCGCTACGCGCATTCCCCTCGCGCCGCTTTGCCCGTTCGATGCCATGAATGGATAAAGCGGCGCGTATTGCGTTCTGGTGCTGTACAAGCCGACAAATTCCCTTCATTCCTTTCACTTATTAAGGATGACTGACTGAACCCAGATGGTCGCAATGAACCGCGTATTTTCGAGCATCGACGATTATTCACAAGGCCCTGAAGGGCAAGGAGACATTCGTGGCAATCCAACATAAAAACAGCAGCACGCGGACGGCATCGACAGACCCTGCTCACGCTGAGCCTCCTTCACCGGGACGCCGCGCCTTCATGGTGCTCGCCGGAACCTCGGCAGGCGCGACGCTGTTCGGCGGCTTGTCCGCATGCGGCGGCTCGGGCAGTTCCGGCCCGACACCGGAAGATCCGATCTGGGGCAGCGCTGGCGCCGCGACGCAAATCATCGCGTCGCTCGCCGGCGTTACCCAGTCGATGTTCCCATCGCGCGACTTCGTCGTCACGCAGTACGGTGCGCAGCCGTGCGCCGTAGTAGCCGCGACGAATCCATACACGGGCACTTCGTCGCCAGCGAGCCCTGGCTCGAATCAGACCAACGCGCCTTCGTCGTTCGACTCGCGGCCCGCATTTCTCGCTGCGATTCAAGCCTGCAATGCGGCCGGCGGCGGCCGCGTCGTGGTGCCCTCCGGCACCTGGTATTGCGCGGGGCCAATCGTGCTGCTGAGCAACGTGAACTTCCACCTCAGCGCCAATTGCACGATCTACTTCAGCCCGAATCCGGCGGACTATGCGAAGGACGGCCCGGTGAATTGCGGCGCGAACGGCAACCTCTTTTACAGCCGCTGGCAGGCAAACGATTGCCTGAATTACGGCTCGCCCGTCTACGCGCGTAACCAGAGCAACATCGCGCTGACCGGAGAAGACGCGACCTCGGTTCTGAACGGCCAGGCAATGACGCCGTTCTCCGGTTCCGGCAACACGGCCACATGCTGGTGGACTTTCAAGGGTTCGAACGGCGCGTATGGTTGTGTGAGTTCGTCGACGCCATCGCAGGTATATCGGAATCCGAACAATGTGGATCTGCGGACTGCCGCACCCGGCATTTCCGACGCGCTCTACGCACAGCTGACGAGCCCCACGACGCCCTGGCAAGAGGATCAGAACTACTTGCCCGCACTGTCAGAAGCAGGCGTTCCGATTGCGAAGCGCATCTTCGGTATCGGCCATTACCTGCGTCCGTGCATGGTCGAGTTTATTGGCTGCACGAATGTGCTGATGGAAAACTACTGCACGAACAACACACCGTTCTGGCAGCATCATCCGACCGATTGCAGGAACGTCGTGATTCGCGGCGTGACGACCAACAGCATCGGCCCGAATAACGACGGTTTCGACCCGGACGCGTGCAATAACGTGCTCTGCGACAACGTGACATTCAACACCGGCGACGACTGCATCGCGATCAAGTCGGGCAAGGACCTCGATACGCAATACGGTCCCGCGCAAAACCACGTGATCCAGAACTGCACGATGAACAGCGGTCACGGCGGCATTACGCTCGGCAGCGAAATGGGCGGCGGCGTGCAGAACATCTACGCGCGCAATCTGCAAATGCTCAATCAGAACTGGGCGACCAATCCGCTGAACATCGCGATCCGCATCAAGACCAATATGAATCGCGGCGGCTTCGTGAAGAACTTCTATGTCGACAAGGTGACGCTACCCAACGGCGTCGCATTGAAAGGCGGCGGCTACGGCAGCGCGCTGCTCCCCGGCAGCCCGATCAACGGCACTGTGCCGCTCGGCGTGGCCACCGCGAGCGCAGCCAATCCGTCTGCGGCCCAAGGCGGCCTCATTACATTCGACTGCGATTACCAGCCCGCCAATGACGCGATCAGAACGCGGCCTGCCGTCGTGCAGAACGTGAACATATCGAATGTGCAGGCGAGCAACGTCACGGTCAACGGCGTCACCGCTTCCTGCTTTCAGGCAATCGTCGCGCAAGGGCCGGTTGCGTTCGACTACAACGGGCCCTCCCCTGCGCCGACAATCCCGCCGATCACGGGCGTCATCATCTCCAACTGCAACCTGGGCACCGCGGTTTGCGCGGGACCAGCCACGTCGACCACGCCGGGGCCGATCTATGCGTACAACGTCAACGGAATCACGTTGAAGAACGTCGTGATCGGCTCGACGACGTACAACACGAATGTGACTGACCAGCGCTAAGCGTCGGACGCGGCGCGGGCTTTCGCTGCGCCGCGTTCCGGCGTCGCCGTCGGCTGGTCACAGACTCACACGCTCACACGCTCGCCGGGTGCCTGGTGGCAGCGCCGCACGTCCCGAATCAGCAAACATCGAGGCACAAAAAAACCGCTCCGAAGAGCGGTTTTTCTGCGAACCAGAAACGGGCGAAGCCCCTGGCGAAATCAATCATCGAGCAGCGACAGATCGCGCACCGCGCCCTTGTCGGCCGACATCACCAGCTTCGCGTACGCCTTCAGCGCGGCCGACACCTTGCGCGGACGCGGCTTGGCAGGCTTCCACCCTTTCGCGTTCTGCGCTTCACGGCGGCTCGCCAGTTCGGCGTCAGACAGCAATACGTCGATGGTGCGGTTCGGAATGTCGATGCGGATCTTGTCGCCATCGCGCACGAGACCGATCGCGCCGCCCGCCGCCGCTTCCGGCGAGCAGTGACCGATTGACAGACCCGAAGTGCCGCCCGAGAAACGGCCGTCCGTCAGCAGCGCGCAGGCTTTGCCGAGGCCCTGCGACTTGATGTAGCTCGTCGGGTAAAGCATTTCCTGCATGCCCGGGCCGCCCTTCGGGCCTTCGTAACGCACGATCACGACGTCGCCCGCCTTGACCTTGCCCGCGAGGATGTTCTCCACCGCCTCGTCCTGCGATTCCGTGACGTGAGCCGTGCCTTCGAACACCAGAATGCTTTCGTCGACGCCAGCGGTTTTCACCACGCAGCCGTCGAGCGCGATGTTGCCGGTCAGCACCGCGAGGCCGCCTTCCTTTGAAAACGCGTGCTCGTAAGAGCGGATGCAGCCTTCGGCACGGTCGAGATCGAGACTGGGCCAGCGCGTGTTCTGGCTGAACGCAATCTGCGTCGGAACGCCGGCCGGACCCGCCATGTAAAAGGTTCTTACCGTTTCGTCCTGAGTGCGGACGATATCCCACTGATCCAGCGCGTCTTTCAGCGTCGGCGCGTGCACCGTGGGCACGTCCGTGTGCAGTTTGCCGGCGCGGTCAAGCTCGCCGAGGATAGCCATGATGCCGCCCGCGCGATGCACGTCCTCGATGTGATACTTGTTCGTATTCGGCGCCACCTTGCATAGTTGCGGCACGACGCGCGACAGACGGTCGATGTCCGTCATCGTGAAGTCGATCTCAGCTTCGCGCGCGATTGCCAGCAGGTGCAGGATCGTGTTGGTGGAACCGCCCATCGCGATGTCGAGCGTCATCGCGTTTTCGAACGCATTGAAGCCCACTGCACGCGGCAGCACGCTCGCCTTTTCCTGCTCGTAGTACTCGCGCGCCAGTTCGACGATGCGGCGGCCTGCGCGCTTGAAAAGTTGCTCGCGGTCCGCATGCGTCGCGACGACGGTGCCGTTGCCCGGCAGCGACAAGCCGAGCGCTTCGGTCAGGCAGTTCATCGAGTTAGCCGTGAACATGCCCGAGCACGAGCCGCAGGTCGGGCACGCGGAGCGCTCGACCTCGGCCACATCGGCGTCGGAATAGGCTTTGTCGGCGGCAATCACCATCGCGTCCACCAGGTCGAGTTTCTTGAATTCGATGGTGCCGGTCTTCGGATTGGCGAGGCGCGTCTTGCCGGCTTCCATCGGGCCGCCCGACACGAAGATCACCGGAATGTTCAGGCGCATCGCCGCCATCAGCATGCCGGGCGTGATCTTGTCGCAGTTCGAGATGCACACCATCGCGTCGGCACAGTGCGCATTGACCATGTATTCGACCGAGTCCGCAATGATGTCGCGGCTCGGCAGCGAATACAGCATGCCGTCGTGGCCCATTGCGATGCCGTCATCGACGGCGATGGTGTTGAACTCCTTGGCCACGCCACCCGCAGCCTCGATCTCGCGCGCGACGAGCTGGCCGAGATCCTTCAGATGCACGTGTCCGGGCACGAACTGGGTGAACGAATTGACCACCGCAATGATCGGCTTCGAGAAGTCTTCGTCTTTCATGCCGGTGGCGCGCCACAAGGAGCGCGCCCCTGCCATGTTGCGGCCGGCGGTGGAGGTTTTGGAACGGTATGCGGGCATCGTGATGGTTGAATGAATATCGCTTGAAAGAAGCGGGCCAAGGGAGTGGAGGCCCCTCGAACGCCCGTGCGAACAACCTTTTGAGCCGCGCCTCGGGCAAAGCGCGCAATTATCCCACAGGCCCCGACAGCGTGCGGCTCACACGCGCGGCCTTGAAGCCTTTGCACGGAACCCTGCTGTGATGTGTGAAGGCGACTCGCCAAACAAAGAGCGGCGCCCGAAGGCGCCGCATCCGTCTATAGGCTCACGCGAACATCACGCCGGACGATGCCGGCGGAGTTCATCGCCGGTTACTTGACGGGGACCGCATCGCCCGTCTGCGACCAGCGCGGCTCTGCCGTCTTGTCCGCGCTTTTCGCGAGCAGGCACACGACGCCCGCCGCAATGATGTCGAACACGGCCAGCACGACGAAAAGCGGACTGTAGCCGACCTGAGTCACCAGCACGCCAAACAATGCGGTAAACGCCGCAGCGCCGAGATAGCCGGCCATGCCGCCCATGCCGGTCGCCGTGGCCACTTCGTTCTTGCCGAACATGTCGGAGGTGATCGCGTACAGCGCTCCCGACA
This sequence comes from Paraburkholderia dilworthii, assembly GCF_000472525.1. Classification (GTDB taxonomy): domain Bacteria; phylum Pseudomonadota; class Gammaproteobacteria; order Burkholderiales; family Burkholderiaceae; genus Paraburkholderia; species Paraburkholderia dilworthii. The sequence goes on along the minus strand of NZ_AWZT01000010.1, from coordinate 57,164 downwards.
AGGTCTGGTGCGCAAAGCCGCCCACGCACAGCAGCGCAACGGCCACATACGGACTCGCGACGAGGCCCACGCACGCCGGTCCGATCATGCACAGTGCGCCGACCACGAACACCATCTTGCGCGACGTGAACAGCGAGACCTTCGCATACTTATGAAATAGCGGGCTCAAATAGCCGCCGAGCACGCAGCCGATATCCGCTGCAAGGAACGGCATCCATGCGTAGAGCGCGATTTCCTTCAGGTTCATGTGGCGCTCGGTCATCATGTAGAGCGGAATCCACGCGTTGAAGGTCTGCCATGCCGGCTCGGACAGAATGCGCGGAATGCCGATCGCCCAGAAGTCGCGGCTGCGCAGCATGGCGAACCAGCTGCGCTTGGGCGCGCCCGCGTCGCTGTGCTTCGCTTCCTGGCCGCTGAGGATGTAGTCGCGCTCTGCGTCGCCCAGCAGTTTCTGATTGCGCGGATGCTTGTACAGCACCATCCACACGACGCTCCAGACAATGCCCGCTACACCGACGATCACGAACGCCAGTTGCCATTCGCCGTGCAGCAGCGCCCACACCACGAGCGGCGGCGCCAGCAACGCACCGATCGACGAACCGATGTTGAACCAGCCGATCGCAACCGAGCGCTCCTTCGCAGGGAACCACTCGCTGGTGGCCTTCACGCCGGCCGGAATGCCGGCGGCTTCGGCAATACCGAGCAGGCCGCGGAAAAATGCGAGGCTGCGCCATCCCGTCGACCACGCCGCCGCCGCGCATGCGAGCGACCACGCCAGCGCGAACGCGGCAAAACCGATCTTGGTGCCGACCGTATCGAGCAGGAAGCCCGCGACCGGCTGCATGAACGCATAGCAAAGCTGCCACGCGACCACCACGTGAGCGTATTGCTCGGTCGTGATGTGCAGGTCTTTCATCAACGTCGGTGCGGCCACCGACAACGTATTGCGCGCCAGATAATTGATGATGAGCCCGGCCGCGACCAGACTGACCATCCACCAGCGGATGCCCTTGATCTTCATTGCTGCGTCTCCTCGTAATACTCGAACTGTCACGACGGCCGCGCCGCGGAAGCGGCCGCGTTGCCGGTGCCCGCGCCGGTGCCCGCGCTGCTATCCGCGTCCTCGCGCGAATAGTCGATGCCGACAAAGCCGCCGCCCTGGAAGCGCTGACCCAGCGCATCGAGCGGATTCGGGCGGGCCAGAATTTCCGCGGCGTAGTCTTCGGCGTTTTGCGTCGGCCGGTAGCCAAAACGCTCGGCGCCGCTGTTGTCCCACCAGCTGCGCGTATTCGCCGACACGCCCCACACGGTGATGAAGCCCACGTCCTCTGCTTCGATGCAGCGGTCGAGGAAATGCATCAGGTCGGCGTGACCGAACCAGGTGCTCAGATGCCGCGGCTCGGTCGGACGCTCGAGACAGCTGCCGATGCGCACGCACACGCTCTCGATGCCATGCTTGTCCCAGTACATGCGCGCAAGCGCTTCGCCCCACACCTTGCTCAGACCATAGAAGCCGTCCGGGCGCAGTTCGCAGTCGAGGCTCAGGCGCTCCGTCACCGAATACATGCCGATTGCGTGATTCGAGCTTGCGAACACGATGCGCTTGACGCCATGCCGGCGCGCGCCCTCGTAGACCTCCACGAGACCGCGCAGATTGTTTTCGATGATCTCGGGCAGCGGACGCTCCACGCTCGTCCCGGCGAAGTGGATCAGCACGTCGACGCCGTCGAGCAACCGGTCGACTACCGCTGGATCGCGCAGATCGCCGTGCATCACATCCTCACCTTCGACGAGCGGTGTCAGCGGCTTCGAGCCGGCCGCCGAACGCAACGGCGTGCCGCGCGCAATGAACGCAGCGCGCACGACCGAGCCAAGCTGGCCTCCGGCGCCACTCAGGGCAATCTTCTTCATAGGGATTCCTTTACTGCACCCGCTCGCGAGCGGCGTGGATCGATTCACGCGTCGGCTTGGGTGGGGTCGTCTGCGATAAGACCGATGTTGTACGATAACGTACTATCTACGATGCGCAAGCGGATTTCAACTAGGCATTTACCCGTATTCATGATGCCGTCTTCGAAGCTGTCGCCGGCCAAAACACACCGCGAGGACCGGTTATTTGTGCGATGTCGTATAACATAGCCCTATCAACCTCTGATAATTTCGCCACGCGCCCAACAGCCACTGCCACGGCGTTCGCCAACGCAGTCAGCCGGCGCCGGCCTCGCTCTGCCTGACGCGACAGCGTTGCTGCGACGCGGTCGATTGACGCAGTTTTGCGCTACTGCGTCAAACCGCACAGGAATAAACAATAAGAAAATCCTGATACGCGTCAACAGTTTGCAACGCACAAAGGGCCCAACCGCGCAAAACAACGCGGTTTTTTGACGCACGTCGCACCGCAGCATAAACCTCGCACTTCCCCTAATCTTCGGCCATCTGCGAAACGCAGTGCGCACCGACACCGGTCGACGCGCGTAGTCCGCCCACGCGGCATCACGCACTTCACGATCATGAACTCCGCAATATCGGCATTCGACCTCGCCCGCATCCAGTTTGCGTTCACCGTCTCTTTCCATATCGTCTTTCCGGCGCTGAGCATCGGCCTCGCGAGCTTTATCGCCGTGCTCGAATGGCGCTGGCTGAAAACCGGCAAGGCGTACTACAAAGACCTCTGCCTCTTCTGGTCGAAGATTTTCGCCGTAGCCTTCGGCATGGGCGTGGTGTCCGGCGTCGTGATGAGCTATCAGTTCGGGACCAACTGGTCGGGCTTTTCCAGTTTCGCCGGTCCCGTCACCGGACCTCTGTTGATGTACGAGGTCATGACCGCGTTCTTTCTCGAAGCCGGCTTTCTCGGCATCATGCTGTTCGGCTGGCAGCGCGTGAGCCCGCGCGCGCATTTCGGCGCGACGCTGATGGTCGCCATCGGCACGCTGATCTCCACGTTCTGGATCCTTGCGTCCAATAGCTGGATGCAGACGCCGCAAGGCTTCGAAGTCGTGAACGGCCGGGTCGTGCCGCTCGACTGGTTCAAGATCATCTTCAACCCGTCGTTCCCGTACCGGCTCGCGCATATGGCGCTGGCGGCGTTTATCGTCGCCGGGCTCGTCGTGGCAGCGGTGGGCGCGTGGCATCTGCTGCGCGGACGGCGCGACCCCGCCGTCAAGAAGATGTTTTCGATGTCGCTGTGGCTGCTGCTGATTCTCACGCCGATCCAGGCGTTCGTCGGCGATCAGCACGGCTTGAACACGCGCGAATATCAGCCGGCGAAGATCGCGGCAATCGAAGGTCTGTGGGACACGGAGAAAGGCGGCACCGCGCTGAATCTGTTCGGCATCCCCGACATGCAGGCGGAAACCACACGCTATGCGGTGTCGATCCCGCACCTCGGCAGCCTGATCCTCACGCATAGCTGGGACGGCGAAATTCGAGGTCTGAAGGAGTTTCCGCCGCAAGACCGGCCCAACTCGACGGTCGTGTTCTGGAGCTTTCGCATCATGGCCGGGCTCGGCGTGCTGATGATCGTAATGTCGGTCGCCGCATGGGTACTGCGCCGCCGCGGACGCCTGTTCGAATCGAAGTGGTTTCAGCGCGTCGCCGTGGCGATGGGCCCGAGCGGCTTCATCACGCTGCTCGCGGGCTGGGTCACCACGGAAGCCGGCCGTCAGCCGTGGGTCGTGTACGGCGTGATGCGCACGTCGCAGGCCGTGTCGCCGCTCACCGCGCAACAGGTCGGCATTTCGCTGATGGCGTTCGTGGTCGTCTACTTCCTCGTGTTCGGCACGGGCATCTACTACATGCTCAAACTGATGCGTTCGGGCCCGGCGCTGCCCGCACACACGCCGCACGGCGTGCCGGATCACTCGCCGGAATGCACGCCAAACCAGACCGCGCGCCGCCCCTTTTCGGCCGCCGATCAGATGATCGACGCCGCCTAACCCCGATCGCTTGCGAGAAACAAAATGGACGTAACCGTAGTGTGGGCCGCGATCATCGCGCTGGGCCTTTTCATGTATGTCGTGCTGGACGGCTTCGATCTCGGCATCGGCATCGTCTTTCCGTTTTTCCCCGACGAGAAGGAACGCGACCTGATGATGAACACCGTCGCGCCGGTCTGGGACGGCAACGAGACCTGGCTCGTGCTCGGTGGGGCCGCGCTTTTCGCCGTCTTCCCGATGGTGTACTCCACCGTGCTGTCAGCGCTGTATCTGCCGCTGATCTTCATGCTCGTGTGCCTGATCTTTCGCGGCGTGTCGTTCGAGATTCGCGCGAAGGCGAACCGCACGAAGCATATGTGGGATCTGGCGTTCATCGGCGGCTCGGCGGGCGCCACGTTTTTCCAGGGCATCGTGCTCGGCGCATTTCTGCAAGGCATTCCGGTGATCGACGGCGCTTATGCCGGCGACGCGTTCGGCTGGCTCACGCCGTTCAGCCTGCTGACGGGCCTCGGGCTCGTCGTCACCTACGCGTTGCTGGGCTGCTGCTGGCTGATCGCGAAAACGGAAGGCGACTTGCAGCGCCGCCTGCATCGCGTGGTATGGCCGCTGACTGTCGTGCTGCTCGGCTTCATCGCGATGGTGAGCCTGTGGACGCCGCTGCAAGACCCGAACATCGCGCAACGCTGGTTCCATGACGGTCTGTTTTACCGGCTGCTGCCGGTGCCGTTCATGGTCGCGGCGTGCGCGTTCTTCATGCGCCGCGCCGTGCGCGAGCGGCATCACAACACACCGTTCGCGCTCGCGCTGCTGCTCGTGCTGCTCGGTTACGTGGGGCTGCTGGTGAGTCTGTGGCCGTATGCGATTCCGTCGAGCGTCACGCTGTGGGAAGCGGCCGCGCCACGCTCCAGCCAGACGTTCACGCTGGTCGGCGCAGCGGTGATTCTGCCGATCATCGTCGCGTACACGACGATGGGTTACTGGGTATTTCGAGGCAAGGTGCGTCATGGCGACCAGCATCATTATCACTAGGTCCGCGCGCAAGCTGCCGGGCTGGCTCTGGTTCATCGCGCTGTGGTGCTTGGGCGTAGGCTCGGCGATGTCGCTCGGCTTCGCCTTCAAGCTTCTGATGAATGCAACGCTGTTTGCAGTGAAATGACGGCTTACCCCGCGTGCGCTCATGCGGTTTAATCCGGCTCGCATAAGCTTCCGGATACGGTCGCCGCGGCTTCAAAAACAGCGCGCGCGGCTCGTCTACGTAGCAAGCCGGAACCGTAGCGCGAGTGAGACCTGCCTACAAAGACGTAGATAAAAACGTGGCGCCGGCGATGCCACAATCAGAGAACGACCGGCGCGGCGAGCCTCAAGGCGCGCCGCGCCGCACCGATCGGCTTATGATCACGGGGTAGCCGGCAATGATGCGATTCACGACCATAGAAGTAAAACAACACCCAGCAACGGCGGTAGTCCACAACGCGCAAGCCCGACTCGTGGAGACATCATGAAGTTTCTTGTGGCGGACGACCATGAACTGATCCGGCAAGGCGTCAAGGGAATGCTCCGCGGACTCGACGCCGACGCCCAATTCGACGAAGCCGATACCTGGGAAACCCTGGCCGCGGCCGCGCGGCCCGATGCCGATCACGATCTCGCAATCGTCGATCTGCATATGCCGGGCATGAGCGGGGCGTCGTCGCTAGAAGTATTGCTGAAGGCGAATCCCGCGCTGCCGGTGGTGGTGCTTTCCGCCGAAGAGTCGCCCGACGAAATGCGCGCGGTGCTCGCCGCAGGCGCGCTCGGCTTCGTGCCCAAGCGGCAGCCCGCGAGCGTGATGCTGAAGGCGATTGAACTCGTGTTGTCGGGTGGCGCATATGTGCCGATGGAAGCGCTGAGCCTGCTGGGTTCGCGCGATGCGCAGCAATCCGCGGATGGGTGTGCAGAGCGCGTCGGCGCCGCTGCATCGCAGGCGACGGCAAACACGGCCGGGCAAAGCACGGCGACGCTGACCGAGCCGATTGCGCAGCTTCAGGCGTTGCAGCCGCATCAGCAGCATTTGCTGGAAAACTTGTCACCGCGTCAGCAGGACATTATGCGGCTCGTACATCGCGGCTGGACCAACAAGATGATCGCGCGCGAACTCGGAGTGGCCGAGGGCACGGTCAAGGTGCATCTGTCGGTGATCTTTCGGGCACTCGGCGTGCACAACCGGTCGACGGCAATCGCGGTGATCAACGGCTGGCTGGAAGCGGGGAAAACGCTGTAGCGCTTGCGGGCTACCAACGGTGACGGGGTGGCGTGCAGGGGTTGTCGTCGGCGGTTCGTGGAGTTATTCGCGGTTGCGCCTGCTGAGTCGTGCTTGCTCCGCGTCCCTCGTGCTTGCTGCTGCCCGCTTGTGCTTGCTCCTGCTGTGTCGTGCTCGTTGGCGCTCGTTCGCGTTCCTTCCCGCTCGCTCCCAATCTGTCGTACTCGTTTCGCGCTTTGTCGTAGTCCTCGCGCTTAGGCTTGCCCGCGGTCGCTCGCGGCGATGGCGGCTCGTCACAACGCCGCGCCGCCGCGATCAACTCGCGACCTCCTCGCTATCCGCACCTATCCTTCCTCTTGCGATGCACTTTGCGGACGATGTCGCGCTTCGATTCGCGCAGCGCCAGGCGAGGTAATCACCTGATCGGCGCCCGCGTCCTTGCTCAAAACGGTCCCTTCACGGCCCGCCTCCGCGCTCTGACCGACGGGCAAGTCCACTGCGGCACCCGGCCGTCCCTTATCGAGCTCCGCCTGTTGCCACAGCATTTCAAGCGTGCGCCGCAAGCGCGCCGCCGTGACCGGCTTGTGCAACACCGGAATGCCTTGCAACGCGAGTGCCGCGAGCTCGGCCGACGCCATATCGCCCGTAATCAGCAGCATCACCACGCCTTCGTGGCCCGCGCGCGACAGCATGCTGCGCACCGCAGTAAGCGCCTGCGCGCCGGTCCTGTGATTGGCCAGTTGATAATCGCAAAGCACCGCGTCGGGCACGAAACCGTCCGCGAGCGCGGCCAGCGCAGCGGTCTCGTCGCGGGCGCCGCGCACGGTGCAGCCCCAGCGACCGAGCAAAGCTGAGAGGCCTTCGAGAATCGACGGTTCATCGTCGATGCACAGCACGCGCCGCCCTTGCGCCGACGTTCCACCCGCGGCCGCTTCGTTCAGGCTCGCGACAATGCCACTCGCGTCACCCGCCTGCACCGGAAAGCGGAACACCGAACCGCGGCCCGGCGCCGAGCGCAACTGCAATTCGCCGCCCAGCATGCTGACGAGGCGCTTCACTGTCGGCAGTCCAAGGCCGTGCCCCTGACGCGCATCGCGCTGCGGGTTGGCGACCTGATAGAACTCCTCGAAGATACGCTCGTGCTCCTCGGCCGGAATGCCGATGCCCGAATCGCGCACCTCGATATAGCCGCCCGCGGTTCGCCCCGCGCGCCGGACACCGAGCCAGATCGCGCCTTCTTCCGTATAACGCACCGCGTTCGACAGCAGATTGCTCAGCACGCGTTCAAGCAGCACCGGATCGTCGTAGACCACCATCGGCGTGGGCGCGATTCGCAGCGCGAGCCCTTTCGCCGCCGCCTGCGGCCGATACTGGCTACCGACCCGCTCGAACAACTCAGAGAGCCGGAAATGCAGACGGATCACTTGCGTCACGCCGCTTTCGAGCCGCGCCAGATCGAGCACCTGGTTGAACAACTGATTCAGCGCTTCCACGTTATAGACGATGTGCTCGGCGGTCTTCGCATGCTGCGCGGGCGTCGCTGCGGAATCGTTGAGCGACGCCGCGAGCAGGCCGATCGCATGCAAAGGCTGACGCAAATCGTGGCTCGCCGCCGCGAAAAAGCGCGTTTTCGCGAGGCTCGCTTCTTCGGCGACATGCTTCTGCACTGCGAGCGATTCCGCGAGGTACTGCTGATCGACGCGCGCCTGCACCACCTGCTGGAACAGTTTTCGGTAGCTAAGCGCATACACGTTGATCGCGCAAAAGAAAAACGCGAGGACGATGGCAAGAATCGTGCGATCGAACGTATGGGTGCCGAAGTGCAGCACGATCGACGGAAACAGCAGGAATGGAATGGCCGTGACGAAATTCAGCATGTCGAAGCCATTCGACATGAAGACGCCCGCTGCGAGCGTGACGAGCATCACCGTGTGCAGCAGCGGCAAATCGCTCTGCGGACTCTGGAATGCAAACCAGATTGCGATGCCCGGCGCGCTATACAGCAGTACGCCGCGCACGGCATGCAGATTGATCCAGCCGCGCGGCGACACGAGATGCGGATAGCGCCGGTTGCAGATCCACAGCGCAAGGCCCGCGCAATTGGCCGCTGCATAGAATCCGAAGCAGGCAATGAAAAGCGGCGGCGAGGGAATCGCCGGCCAGTAGATCGCCACCAGCACCGCAATCGAAAACCAGTGCGAGAAGAAAGCAATCGGGTCTTGTGCGTACAGCACGCGCACCAGGTCTTCGTCGATTGCACGCTGGATCGGGTCAGCCCGCATCGCGCGGTCTCCTTGTCGGGCACGGCAAATTCGGTGATGTCGCGCGAAAGCCCGGCGCTCGCGTGAAGCGCGGCCCGGCGTGTGGCGCACGCGCCTGCATGGTCTGCGGCAACGCGGCGGCGCCGTGCAACCGCTTTCTCATCAGACGAATGAGAGGCGATCTGTCGGATGGTTTACCCGGCAGTTTACCCATCGGCTACGACTTAATCCATATAGGCGAAGCCGGCGTCGGCGACCATACTGCTTTCACAACACCGCGCGGCCGCAACGGATCTATCGTCAACTCTTCGCCTGCAGTCGAGGCTCACCGCGCTTCTTGCCTTACCCAAATGGAGGCTTCCATGGGCGCAGTTCCGAGCCACGAGTTCGTCCGCAATTTCGACGATGCGATCCTGCCCGATCTGTGGCGCCGTCGTACGAAGCTGTCCGCCGACGAAATGGTGTCGATGGTCGAACTAGTCAAGCGGGCGTTGCGCACATATCACCCGCTCGAGTTGCAGGCACTCGGCGAAGATAAGGAAGAACTCATCGCGCAGTTCATTTATTCCAAGGTGCTGCGCCTCGCGCCCGGTCATACGGAAACGCGCGCCTGCGCCGACAGCGCGCCGTCCAACGGCTACGCACTGTGCGCGTATTTTCGCCGCTATCTGATCGACTGCCTGCGCAGCGCCGGCCATCAGCGCAACGTGTCGATGGAAACCGACGGCATGGCGCAGGAAATCGATCTGCATGCCCAGGCATTGGAAGACCCGGTGCAAAGCGTACTGCTCCAATACGGTCTCGACGAACAAAGCGTGCGGCTCGCGGCGCGTGCTTTTATCGAACGTCTCGACGAACCCGAACGGATCGTGCTGGCCGGCAGCCTCGGCTGGTGCTCGGAAGGCAAAGGCGGATTGTCGGCGGTTGCGGCCCAGCATCGTGTGCCCTCGTATCATTATCGCGCCGTCAAACTCGGCGTCACGATGAAAAAGACGGCCAGCGCCGACGATTTTTCCAATACGAAGATCGGCCGCTGGCTCACGGACGTGCTCGGCATCGAAATAGACATCGACAATCGTGGCGCCATTCTGCTTGCGCTGAACCTGCTTGCGGCCGAATCGAGCGATAGCGAAATGAATGAAGTGGCCGCGTAAGAGGCCATATCGACGGAAAAAAACAGAGCGTGCAACGAACGCCGCACGGCGCAGCGCCCTGATGCGCCTTTTTTTGTCATCGTGTAGCGCCTACGATAAAAAAGCCGCGGCACGCGCCGTCTTCCTTCCGCAGTCCTGCTGTCTTTCCTGCACCGATTCCTGACGAGGTGGTCCGGTATGAACCGCTTATCGAGCGCCGTGACGGCGATGAAATCGCACTACGAAGTGGTCGTGATCGGTTCCGGTTACGGCGGCGCCATCGCGGCGAGCCGCATGGCGCGCGCGGGCCGCAGCGTGTGCGTGCTCGAACGCGGGCGCGAGTTCATGGCCGGCGAATTCCCACGCACGCCTTTTCAGGGCGCCGAGCAGATCCAGTACAACACTGCGCTGGCGCAAATCGGCTCGCCACTCGCGCTGCTCGAAGTCCATGTGAACGACGACGTCAACGCGGTGGTCGGCTGTGGTCTGGGCGGCACTTCGCTGATCAACGCGAACGTCGCGTTGAAGGTCGATCCGCGCTTATGGGACGACGCGCGCTGGCCCGCCGCGTTACGCGACGATCTGGCCGGCCGCGACAAGGGCTATCAGCGTGCGTGGGACATGCTGCAACCGTCGCCGGTCCCAAGCCGCTTTCGCGAGTTGCCGAAACTGCTGGCGCTCGGGAAATCCGCCGAGGCGCTCGGCATGGGGGATCGCTTCAGCACGCCGCCGGTGACCGTCACGTTCGAGGACCGCACGAATGCGGCCGGCGTCGCGCAGAAAGCCTGCACCGGCTGTGGCGATTGCAACTCGGGCTGTAACTACGACGCGAAGAATTCGACGCACATGAACTATCTACCCGATGCCGTCGCGCACGGCGCGCAGATTTTCACGGGAGCCGCGGTGCATTCGGTCGTGCGCAATGCCGACACGCAGAAGTGGCAAGTCGCCTATCAGCTTGTCCGCCTCGGCCGCGAGAGCTACGACGCGCCCGATCTCTTCGTGAGCGCTGACATCGTGATCGTGTCGGCGGGAACAATCGGCTCCAGCGCATTGCTTTTGCGTTCGCGCAACGAGGGTTTGGGCGTATCCGGCATGCTCGGCCAGCGCTTCACCGGGAACGGCGACGTGCTCGCCTTCGCGTACAACGCCGACGACGTGATCAACGGGGTCGGCTGGGGCGCGCATGTCGAGCGCGATATTCCCGCAGTCGGACCGACCATCGCTGGCCTGATCGACCATCGCAATACCGCGAATGTAAAAGACGGCTTCGTGATCGAAGAAGGTTCGCTCGCGGGGCCGATCGGTGCGGCGCTCGTCGGCATGCTAGGCGCCGCTGCCCCGCTCGCGGGCGTGGATGTTGCGGGGCCCCGCACAGTGGCACAGCAGATTGCGTACGACGCGCGCGTTGTCGAAGGTTTCCTGCATGGTCCCTATCGCGGCGCGCTCAATCATACGCAGAGCTATCTCGTGATGGCGCACGACGACGAAAGCGGCCGGATCAGCGTGAACGAAAAGGGCCGGCCGCGCATCGCGTGGGAAAACGCCGGCAAGCAGCCGATTTTCGCGACCGTCGAGGAGACACTGAAGAAAGCAACGGTGCCGCTCGGCGGCAAATACTTGCGCGATCCGATTTCGAATGACATCTTCGGCAACCGGACCGTGACCGTGCATCCGCTTGGCGGCTGCGCGATGGGCGAGGACGCGGAACATGGCGTGGTCGATCATATGGGCCGCGTTTTCAGCGGCATGACCGGCACAGATGTACACGAGGGCATCTACGTGATGGACGGCGCCGTGATGCCTATCTCGCTCGGCGTCAATCCGCTGTGGACGATCTCCGCACTCGCCGAACGCAATTGCGCGCTGCTCGCCGCATCGCAGGGGTGGAGCATCGACTACGATTCGAAGGGCACGGCCGCTGCACCGCCCGTGCAAAAAATCGGGCTGCGCTTCACCGAAACAATGGTCGGCCATTACACAGCGGCTGGGGCGAACGAGGCCGCCGCAAGCCCGATGGCCTTCACGCTCACCGTGGAATCGGACGACCTTGCGAATATGCTTAGCGATCCGAATCATATGGCAAGAACCGCCGGCACGCTGACCTGCCCCGCCCTCTCCGCGCAGCCAATGACGATCACGGACGGCACGTTCAATCTCTTCGTGGCCGACCCGGACGATGTTGACGAGCGCAACATGAACTATCGAATGACGCTCAATTCGGCTGAAGGCAAAGCCTGGTATCTGAGCGGGCAAAAGATCATTACGCGAACGTCGCCGCTCGAGTTATGGGAGCAAACGAATACGCTGTATGCGCAAGTTCGTGAAGCGCCGTCAATGGATGCGCCGGCTATCGGCAGCGCGAAGCTGATCATTACGCCGCAGAACTTCCTGAAGCAGCAGCGCACGCTCGAAGTCACCAATGCACCCGATTTGAAAACGCGTCTCGAATGGACGCTGAAGTTCGGCAAGTACTTTGCAGGTGTACTGTTCAGCGAATATGGCGGTGTGGCCGCGCCGTTGCAGTACTACGACCCAAATGGGGCGCCACGCCTGAAGCGCGCATTGCGTGCGCCAGCGCCGCAAGTCTTCTTCTTCGATACGTCGGACGGCACGCGTTTGCGGCTCACGCGCTACGTCGATCCCGCCCGCAAGAACGCGCGCCCCGTGTTGCTGATTCACGGCTCAGGCGTGTCGAGCCGCATTTATTCGACGGACCTGATCGGCACCAACCTCGTCGAATATCTGTGTGCCGCGGGCTACGACGTGTGGCTCGTCGATCTGCGCGTGAGCATCGAAATGCCGAGCGTGCTGGTGCCGACCAATGTCGATAAAGTCGCACTGGAGGACATTCCCGCAGCGGTCGCAAAGATTCGCGAAGTGACAGGCGCAGTGGAGATTCAGGCGCTCGGCCACTGCATGGGCGGCCTCGCGCTGAGCATGTCGCTAATGGCGGGACTCGAAGGCGTGCGCTCGGCGGTGATATCGCAAGTCGCCGTGCATCCGGTGCCCGGCCGGCTCGGGAGGATCAAGGCGGGCCTGCATATTCCCGACATCATGCAGCACCTCGGCGTGACCGACCTCACTGCATATACGGAGGACGAAAGATGGCCGCACAATCTGTTCGATGAAGCGCTGCGGCTCTATCCGATAGATCATGACGAAGGCTGCGGCAACCCGATCTGCCATCGTGCAACTTTCATGTACGGCCTGCTTTACGAACATGCACAGGTGAGCGAGACGCTTCATTCGAACTTGCAGGAATTGCTCGGCGTGCATGACGTCGGCGTGTTCAAGCATCTGGCCGCGATGGTGCGCGCGGGCAATGTCGTCGATGCGCAGGGCGACGACGTCTATCTGAAAGGCGCGCGCGGTATGAAAGGCCTGGAAGGCATGCGCATTCCGATCGGTTTCATTCACGGCGACCGCAACGAAACGTATGTGCCGCAAAGCACCGCACTCACCTACGAAATGCTGGTCAACGCGTTTCCCGAGCAGCCTTATGAGCGATATCTGATCCCCGGCTATGGGCACATCGACTGCGTATTCGGCAAGAATGCGGCGGTCGATGTCTATCCGTCCATTGCGCGTTATCTGAATGCGCATTAACGCCGCAGCGTTAGAACAGTTTGCCAGGATTCAAAATGCCGTGCGGATCGAGCGCATGCTTGATCGCTGCCATTGCCGCCAGTTCGGCGGCCGAGCGCGAGATCGGCAGGAACTCGCGCTTGAGCAAACCGATTCCATGTTCCGCCGACACCGACCCATGCAGCGGCCCGAGCATTTCATAAACGAACGCGTACACCGCATGATGATCGACGCCCGGAATCGAATGGCCATCCACCGTCACATGAAGATTCGAATCACCGATGTGGCCGAAGAAATATGATTCGTTGCCGGGCCAGCGTTCATTCAACGCCGAGCGGCAGCGCTCGACAAAATCGCCGATCACGCTGATCGGCAGGCTCACGTCGAAGTTGATCGCGTCGAGTCGCGCCGGAAATTCGACGGTGCATTCGCGAATTGCCCATAACGCGCGCGCGTCGGCCATTGATTGCGCGATTACCGCGTCGCGGATTGCGCCTTGCTCAAGCGCGTCGGTGAGCGCGGCGGCAAAATGCTCACCGTCGTCGCTGGCATCGAAACTCGCGTGTTCGATCAGCGCGTAGAGCGGATGCGAGCCGTCGAACGGCGAGCGTGCGCCCGTCAGCTTCACGCCGAAATCGTAGAAATCCGGCCACATGATTTCGAATGCGCCGATGTCGTTGCCGAAACGCGTCGCCAGACGCCGCAGAAGATTGACGGCTGCATCATAGCCGTCGAGTGCGACGAGCGCCGTGTGACGCGCGGCGCGCTGCGGATGAAGCCGCAGCACCGCGCGCGTGATGACGCCAAGCGTGCCTTCCGAGCCGATGAACCAGTGCTTCAGGTCATAGCCCGTGTTGTTCTTGACCATCTTGCCGAGCGATGTCAGTACGTCGCCATTGGCCAGCACCACTTCGAGACCGAGCACCTGGTCGCGCGCGGTGCCCGACTGGATCACGCGATTGCCGCCCGCATTGGTCGCGAGATTGCCGCCGATCTGGCACGAGCCGCGCGCGCCGAGATCGAGCGCGAGTTCGAAGCCGGCTTGCGCCGCTGCTTCCTGCGCGGTTTGCAATGTAGTACCGGCGCGTACGGTCAGCGTGGCCGAAGCCGCATCGATTTCCTCGACGCCGGTCAAGCGTTCGAGCGACAACGCAATATCCGCAGCGCGCGCAATCGCGCCGCCGGCGAGCCCTGTCATACCGCCTTGCGGCACCACCGGCTGACAGGCCGCGTGGCAAATGGCGAGTGCACGAGAGACCTGGTCTGTGCTTCGCGGCAACAGCAATGCGGCGGGCCGCATGGGAGCGTGGCGTGTCCAGTCGGTCAGCGCGCGTTCGCCGATCTCGTCGCCTACGCGCACCGCTTCGTTGCCGAGCGCGGCACGCAACGCTTCGAGCGTCGCGGCAAGCGGCGCGGTGCGGTTTTGCGCGCTCGCGTTACCGTTATCCGTCATGCAGTTGTCCTTTGCGTGTTAGTTAGCTCAGGTGGCTTTAGCGGCCTGCTTCTTCCGATAACCCATTGAATCGTTGATACGCCCGAGAATATAGTCGCCCGCGGCCACAGGCTGATACTTCAGATCGTCCGCGCTCGCGCCGAGATCGCGCGGATCGACGATTGCGCCGTAGGTCGGATCGTAGAACGTCGCGATCGAATAACGCTCGCGCCCGGAGGCATTGATCACGCGATGCAGCGTCGAGCGAAAACGATCGTCGGTCCAGCGCGCGAGTAGATCGCCGACGTTCACGACGAAGCTGCCCTCGACAGGCGGCGCATCGACCCACGTATCGTTGGCAATTTCACGCACCTGCAAGCCACCCACCTGGTCCTGCCACAGCAGTGTGATGCAGCCGTAATCAGTATGCGGCGCGACACCGAACTGATCCTCGTCCAATTGAGGCGGCTGCGGCGGATAGTAGACCATCTGCGTGCGCTGCATCCGCTTCGTATAACGCGGCGCGAAAAAATGTTCATCGACGCCAAGGCTTACCGCCACCGCGCGCAGCAGATCGGCGCCGCATGCGCCCACCGCTTCATAGTAGCCGTACAACGCGGGACGCAGTTCGGGCATGAAGTCCGGCCAGTTATTCGGTCCGCGCAGCGCCTGTCCGGCGAGCACATCAGGATCGTCTTCCGGCAATTCGAGCCCGATGCTGAAAAACTCCTTGTAATCGGGGCGTTTCGCCTGATACATGGTCGCGTCGCCAAGCGCATTGAAACCGCGATGCCGATGATTGACCGCCGCGCGCCGTTTGATCTCGGGTGCAAACGCGAAGAACGTGCGCGCGGCCTGTGCCGCGGCGTCGATCGTCGCTTGCGGCACGCCGTGATTGACGATGTAGAAGAAGCCGATCGTCGTGCAGGCTTCGCGAATTTGCCGCGCCACGCGCTGCAACGCATGCGCCTCGCCCGCGCGAACGCCGGCAAAGTCGATGAGGGGAATACGGGTCACAGGCATCGCGTTGCTCCGTGAGAGGACCGACGGGTTCGGCGGGATCGCCATGTCATTGCAGTGGTATATACCGCCAAAGGCGCGCTCGCAAGTGCGCGAGCGGTGCTTCATATAAGGGCTTTTCTCTACTCGTGCGTTTATTTATTTCGCGCGAAAACTGCGGTATATACTGCCTCGCATGACTTGCGCCGAGCGCTTTCGTGCGAGCCTCGCTTTGCCAACCGGAGAATCCCATGAGCATCCTTGCAGGCTGGAAGTGTCGTTTGGTCATGCTGGCGTTGTGCGCCACGAGTGTCACCGCTCATGCGGAAGACCAGCTTGCCAAAGTGAAGAAGGCCGGCGAACTCGTGGTCGGCACCGAGATGCAGTTCGCGCCTTTCGACTTCCTCGAAAACGGTCAGCAAGCGGGTTTCAACAAGGATCTCTTCGCCGAAGTCGGCAAGGAACTCGGCGTGAAAGTGCGCTTTATCGACTTGCCGTGGCCGAGCGTGCTGCCCGGCCTCGAAGCGGGCAAGTTCGATATGGTGGGCGGCCCGCTCACCGTCACGAAGGCGCGTATGGAGCGCTACACGTACACGTTGCCGGTTGCAGACGCCACCGACGCGCTGCTCAAACGCGCGAACGACGCGGCGCTCAAGCAATCGTCGGACATTGCAGGCAAGACCGTGGGCGCCGGCAAGGGCTCGGCCCAGCTCGATCAGCTGAAGGCATACGTCGCCACATTGCCGAAGCCGCCTGAAATCCGCGAATACGTCGACAACAATCAGGCCTATGCTGATCTCGCCGCTGGCCGCATCGCGGCGGTGGCGAATTCGATGACCAACATCGCCTATGTCGCCAAGCAGCGACCCGAAACTTTCGCGGTGGTGCAACCGCCGTTCGGCGCGAAAGTGTACTTCGCGTATTGCCTGCGTAAAGATGCGGACAGCAAGCCGCTCGCCGACGCCTTCAATGCGGCGCTCGTGAAAATGCACAACGACGGGCGCCTCGCGGCTTTGCAGAAGAAGTGGTTCGGCGTGGCAATGGATGCCCCGACGACCATGCCCGCGCCGAACTATTGAGCGCGTTCTAAAAGCGCATTGAGCACGCATTGAACACGCACTAAACGCACGTCAGCGGGGGGCGACGCTCATGTTCAGTACGACCGTCTTCGTTCAGGGCATGCCGCTGCTGCTGCACGCGGCGCTTGCCACCATCGGCGTTTCGCTGACGGGTCTTTTCATCGGCTTCTTCGTCGCGGTCGGCGTGTGCACAGCGCGCCTGTCGCCGAATCGCGCCGCGCGCCGATTCGGCGGTGCGTATGTGTTCTTCTTTCGCGGCGTGCCGATGCTCGTGCAATTGCTGCTGGTGTATTACCTGCTGCCGTTCGCGGGCATCAACGTATCGCCGCTCGTTGCTGCGATCAGCGCGGTATCGCTGTGCTCGGCCTCCTATATCGCTGAAATTCTGCGCGGCGGTTTTCTCAGCATTCCACCGGGTCATATCGAAGCCGCGCGCATGCTCGGCCTCTCGCCGTTCGACACACTGCGGCGCATTCTCGTGCCGCAGGCATTCCGCCTGACGCTGCCGTCGCTCGTCAACGAGATGGTGCTGCTGATCAAGGCTTCGTCGTTGATCTCGGTTGTCGGTGTGGCGGAGTTGACGCGCACCGCGCAGAACATTGCCGCGAGTACTTACAGACCGCTCGAAGCGTATCTCGCCGCCGGGCTCATTTACTTCGTGATTTGCGGTGCGCTTGCGTTGATCGCGCATGCCGCGGAGTATCGTCTGAAGCACGCCTGATCGACCCGGAGCCTACGCGATGCAACAGTTCGATCCCACCGTCATCACGCACAATCTTCAGCCGATTGCAGCGGGCCTCGCCACCACGCTCGGCACGTGGGCGGCGGGCGTGGCGATCGGCATGGTAATCGGCTTTCTGATCGCCGTACTGCAACTCTTTTGCGGACGCTGGATACGCGGCCTGTTGCGCTTATATATCGAGCTCTTTCGCGGCACGCCGTTTCTCGTCCAACTGTTCTTGCTCTACTACGGCGGCCCGTCGTTCGGCCTCACGCTCGAACCAATGACAGCCGGCGTGCTCGGCCTTGGCCTCTATGGCAGCGCGTATTTCGCCGAAGCGTTCCGCTCCGGATTCCAGTCGGTGCCGCCTGGCCATCTCGAAGCGGCGTCGTGTCTCGGCCTGACGCGCACACAGGCCGTGTGGCGCATTCAGATGCCGCAAATGCTGGTGCTGATCGTACCCGCGCTGACGAACCTCATCATCGTATTGAGCAAGGAGACCGCTGTGCTGTCGATCGTCACCGTGCCTGAACTGACGTTCGTGCTGACCGGCATCGGCTCCGCGAGTTTCGCTTTCGTCGAAACGCTGCTCATGCTATGCGTGTGCTATCTCGCGCTGGTCGAACTGACTTCGCGCGCGGGCATGTGGGCCGAGACCCGCATCGCCCGTTTCATGGCATAAAGGAATCGGACTACTTCATGAACGCTATTGCCGACATGCCCTCTTCCGCGTCCGCCGTCGACACGCAACACGGTTCGCCGCTGATCGAAGTGCGCGATCTACGCAAGCGCTTCGGCGAAGTCGAAGTGCTGCGCGGCGTCGATCTGGAGATCGCCCGTTCCGAAGTCGTGTGCATCATCGGGCCTTCCGGATCGGGAAAGAGCACGCTGTTGCGCTGCCTCGCCGCGCTGGAAACGTACGATCACGGCGACGTGCGCATCGAAGGCGAACTGCTTGGCTATAGCGAGCGCAACGGCAAGCGCGTGCGCGCTCCGCAAGCCGAGATCAATCGCGTTCGGCGCAACGTCGGCATGGTGTTTCAGCAGTTCAATCTGTGGCCACACATGACGGCGCTTGGCAACGTCATGGAAGCGCTGCTGCGAGTGCGGCGTATGCCGCACGCCGAAGCGCGCCGCCGCGCGAATGCGATGCTCGAAACAGTGGGCCTCTCGCATAAGGGCGATGCATATCCGGCGAAACTTTCAGGCGGCCAGCAGCAACGCGTGGCGATTGCACGAGCGCTGGCAATGGAACCGCACATCATGCTGTTCGACGAACCCACTTCGGCGCTCGATCCCGAACTCGTCGGCGAGGTGCTGCAAGTGATGAAGCAACTCGCGCGCGACGGCATGACGATGGCCGTGGTCACGCATGAAATGGGCTTCGCCGCGCAGGTCGCGGATAAGGTGATGTTCATCGACCAGGGACGCATTGCGGTCCAGGGCAAACCACGCGAAGTTTTTCACGACGCCGGACAGCCGCGCTTGCGACAGTTCCTGCAAAACTATTTCGACCGCAACGCTTTCTGGGCGCGCGGCCCCGACGACGCAGAGCCGCTATGAACGCGCGCCCTGCCCCGAGCGCATCGCGCGGACAGTAACCAGGGGCTGCCGATGTCCTCCATGCTTCGCGGCAAGAGCCACAAAGCCCGCCGCAAACCCCCAGCCGCCGCGGCTCAAAGCACGCGCGACGCGGATCAGCAGCACACGCGCGCTGCGCCGCGGCGTACGCACGCTTCGGCTTCAGGAACACGCGCTGCGGCTGAGGCGCCGGCTGCACGCTACGAGCAGGTCAAGCATCATATTCGCGGCATCATCGAATCGGGCGCGCGTCAGGCAGGCGAGCGTCTGCCCTCGGAACTGGATCTCGTCGCGACGCTGGGCGTTTCGCGGATGACAGTCAATCGCGCGCTGCGCGAGCTCGCGCACGAAGGGCTCGTCACGCGTGTGTCGGGTGTCGGCACGTTCGTCGCACAAGCGAGGCCGCAATCCACGCTCCTGATGATCGCGCACATCGGCGACGAAATTCGCTCGCGCGGACACGAATACAGCTACCGTACCGTGCTTTTGCAGCGCGAGACCGCATCTGTCGTGGTATCCAACGCGTTAGGGCTCGCGCCAGCCGCCTCCGTTTTTCATGTGGTTTGCGTGCATCGCGAGAACGGCTTGCCGGTGCAACTGGAAGACCGCTATGTCAATCCGGCCATCGCGCCGGACTTTCTGCAGCAGGATTTCTCGGCGATCAGGCCATCGGAGTATCTGTTCGAAACGGTGCCCGCGCACGACGTCGAACACATTGTCGACGCGGGACTGCCGACTCAAGCCGAAGCCGGACTACTCGAAATTCGCGCGGAAGAACCCTGTCTCACGCTCGTGCGCCGAACGTGGACGAGTGGCGTTGCGGTGACGTTCGCGCGGTTTGTCCATCCTGGCTCGCGTTACCGGCTCGGCTGCCGCTTTGTGCCGGATATGTCGCAACGGCAAGGCTGACGCGATACGCGTCGCAACCGCGCATCGCACTGCGTCGGCGCGTCAAACATTGCCCGCCAGATGAAAACGCGACGCCGGGTGCCACAACTGCACCGATGTCGCCACGTCGTCGCCGACCCAGGTGCGACGCCATAGCTGCAAGCAGGGCTCGCCGATCTCCATCGACAGATGACGCCGCACATACGCATCCGGCTTCTGCGCGTAAATGCGAAACTCCGCGCGCTGAATCGGCGCGAGACGCACCATGTAATGATTCGGCGTCTCGACGGTGAAGTCCTGTTGCAGATACTCGGGGAACACCTTCGGATTGACGTAGCGATCCTCGTACTGGATCGGTTCGCCCTCCTCGCTGTGCACGATGCACGAATGAAACACCGGGCCGCTTGTCAGGCCGAGCGCTTCGAGCGCTTGCGGATCGTCGCCTGGTTCGAGCGTCAACACGCGCGCCGAATGACGATGACCGCGCGCGGCGATTTCATCGGCGATATTGCGGATTTCCAGCACGGTCGATTCGTACCGCTGCGGCGCGACGAATGTGCCGGACCCTTGCACGCGCGTCAGCACGCGTTCAGTGGTCAATTCGCGCAGCGCGCGCGAAACCGTCATGCGAGCGACGCCGAACTCTTTCACCAGTTCCGTTTCGGAAGGGATCAGCCCGCCCGGCTTCCAGTCGCCTTCGCTGATACGCCGGATCACATAGCGCTTGATCTGCTGATAGGCGGGGATTGCTTTCGCCGGCGCCTCGTTGCAAGCGGAGCGGGCGGCATTGCTGACGCTTTGCGCGCTTATTTGTGCACCGGGTTGCGCGCCTGGTCGCGCAGGTGTTTGCGTGCCCTCGTGCTCCTGCTTTTGTTCATTTGTAATTGTGTTCACTCCGACCTCGTGGGTGGGTTGCGGGTTGTACCCGTTGTACCGCTTTTACGCCCCGCAGGATGTGGCCTTCGGGGACACCTCGGCCGGTTCGCCGGCGGGTAAGCCCGCTCACCGGTTATGTCTCCATCAGGCCACGTGAGCGGCGACCGGCGCGTTGCTTGCGATGGCGATCGAGCCGGCCGCATTGCTCGCGCAGTCCGCGTCGCTCGCACTGTTCGCGCTGTTCGCGGCGGTGGGAAAGTTACCCGAAGCGGCCAGATTTCCGATAGATGCGTCCGCAATGACAGCAGAGCTGCGCGGCCTCATCCTGTCAGGGCTCGGCAATGGCGGCGGAGCTTCGCCTGCGATCATCCGGAAGGCCACGCTCATGTCGTCGGCGAGTGGGCGGTCGTCACGATACGTCGGCACGATTTGCCGCACGCGTTGCCACAGTGCCTGCGTGCGTGGCGCGGGTGGCGCGTCGGTGGCTTGCAGATCGTAGGCTTGCGCGGCGGCCAGCAGTTCTATCGCGACGATGCGCCCCGCGTTGTCCACGATTTCGAGCGCCTTTAGTGCCGCGGGCGTGGCGTGGCACAGGTGATCTTCCTGCAAGCCCGACGTGATGCCGCCGTCGAGACTCGCCGGCAACGCGAGACGCCGGTTCTGCGCGACCAGCGACGCCGCCGTGTACTGCGCGATCATGAAGCCCGAGCAGGTGCCCCCCGGCTCCGCGAGAAACGCGGGCAAGCCGCTCACGAGCGGATTGACGAGACGGTCGAGCCGCCGCTCGGCCATCGCGGCGACTTGCGCGATGGCGGTGGCGAGGCTGTCCATCGCAAGCGCAATGGACGCGCCCACCGCATGCGCCTGCGAATAGACGCGCGGATCTTCCGGCGTGCCGGCGACAATCGGATTGTCGGTAATCGACGCCAGTTCGCGATTGACTACGTCGGCGGTCGCGGCAAGCACGTCGCGCGCCGCGCCGTGCACGTGCGGGATGGTGCGCATGCTAAGCGGATCTTGCGTGCGCTGGCCGACTACCGCCGCGAGAATGCCGCTGTCGGCAAGCGCCGTACGCATGCGTTCGCCTACGAGGTTAAGCCCCGGCGAAATGCGCAACGCGAGCGAGTCTTCATCGAATGCGGCTAGTTGGCCGCGCAGATTCTCGAAGCTCATTGCGGCGACAACATCGGTCCAATCGAGAAGACGCACCGCGCGCGCCAGCGCCAACGCGGCAAGACCGGTCACGCAAGGCGTACCGTTGATGAGGCTCAGCCCTTCCTTCGCTTCCAGCACGAGCGGTTCGCGGCCGAGCATCTGCAACGCGTCGCGGCCCTTCAGACGTTCGCCGCGATATCGCACATGACCTTCGCCGATACACACCAGTGCAATATGCGCCATATGGCTCAGATAACCGACCGAGCCGAACGCCGGCACTTCCGGCAAGCAATCGGCGTTGAGCAAGGCCACGAGTTGATCCGCGACTTCAAGGCGAATACCCGAGTGTCCATGCGCGAAATTGTTGACGGCGGCGGCCATGATCGCGCGCGTCTCGGCGACGCCGAGCGGCGCGCCGACGCCGACCGCGTGGCTCATCAGAATGTTGCGCGAGAGCGTGCGTTGTTCGGTCGGCGACACGATCACGTCGCACAACGCGCCCACGCCCGTATTCACACCATACGCACGAATGCCGCGCTCGACGATCTGTTGCACAAGCACGCGCGCCGCCGCGATGCGCGCGCGGGCGTCGGCGGAAAGTTCGAGTGGCTCGCCGGCGGCGACCGCCGCCACCTGGGCCCAGTCGAGAGGACGATCGGAACGGATCACGGCCATGATGGTACTCTGCTCGGTAAATTGCCTGGCAATACGAATCAGTTGGTCGTGCGGTCCTGATGACTCGACACGAATTGACGGAAGCGCTCCGACTTGCACTCGACGAATACTTCGTCGGGCGTACCGTCGGCTTCCACTTGCCCTTGATGCAGGAACATCACGCGGTTCGACACGTGCCGCGCAAAACCCATTTCGTGCGTGACCACCAGCATCGTCCGGCCTTCTTCGGCAAGCGAGCGCATTACGCGCAATACTTCGCCAACGAGCTCGGGATCGAGTGCCGACGTGGGTTCATCGAACAGCATGACCTTCGGATGCATTGCGAGCGCGCGTGCAATCGCCACGCGCTGCTGCTGGCCGCCCGACAGATGCGCCGGATAGTGGCCGCGTTTTTCCGCGAGACCGACTTTCGCGAGCAGCGCCTCGGCTTCTTCCACCGACTCGGCGCGGCTGCGCTTTAACACGCGCATCGGTCCTTCGATCAGGTTTTCGAGCACCGTCATATGCGACCAGAGATTGAAGTTCTGGAACACCATGCCGAGTTGCGAGCGCACGCGGTCCACCTGGCGGCGGTCGCCCGGTTGCAGCTTGCCGTCGCCGCGGCGTTTCATTTTCAGCTCTTCGCCGGCGAGCGCGACGGAGCCGTCGTCGGGTGTTTCGAGCAGATTCAGACAGCGCAAAAAGGTACTCTTGCCCGAGCCGCTCGCGCCGAGAATCGAGATGACGTCGCCTTGATGAGCGTCGAGCGAAATGCCTTTGAGCACATGATGATCGCCGAACGATTTGTGAATGTTCTTAACCGACAGTGCAACAGGTGCCGTAGCGTTCATGGAATTCTCCAGGTTCATCCGGAATGGCCGGCGCTCAGGGCGCGGCGCGGCGTGCTTCGGTGGTGGCGGACACCGGTCGGCTCGGCGCGGACTGCTTCGGCGCCGCACGCAGATGCCGCGACAGCCGCGTCTCGAGCATGCCGAGCGCGCGCACGATAATGAAGTTCAGGAACAGATAGATCAGCGCGGCGCAGATAAATACTTCGGTCGTGCGATACGTTTGCTGAATGATCTGTTGCGCGACGCCGGTCACTTCCCACACGGTCACGAGACTCGCGAGCGCGGTGGATTTGACGAGCAGCACCGCTTCCGTCGAATAAGCAGGCAGACACTGGCGCAGTGCGATGGGGCCGATCACGCGGCGCAGCAGCGCAAAGCCCGACAGACCGATCGAATAACCCGCTTCGATCTGACCGACCGGCACGGCCATCAAGCCGCCGCGAATGATCTCGGCGGTATAGCCCGCGGTGCACAGCGCCAACGATAAAACCGCGCACATATAGGGCTCGCGCAGCACCGGCCACATGAAGCTCTCGCGAATCACGCCGAACTGGCCCATGCCGTAGTACACGAGGAACATCTGGATCAATAGCGGCGAGCCGCGAAACACGAGGATATAAGCGCGCGCGAAGCGGTTCGGCAGCCAGTGCGGCGACACGCGCATCGTGACGATCACGAGCGACAGCAGCCCACCGAGAATCAGCGAACAGAAGAAAAGGCCGAGCGTGGTCGGTACGGCGGCGAGCAGCTGCTTCACCGTATCGAGCAGAAAATCGAAGTCGAAGTTCATGATGCCGTTGCCGTCAGTTGCGCGCGAAGTTGCGCTTGAATGACCGGCCCACGCGCGCCTCGGCGTGGTTGAAGACCCGGTTCGAGATGCTGGTCATCAGCAGATACAGCGCGCCGCCCACCACGAAGAACGTGAAGTATTGATGCGTGGAGCCCGCCGCCACCTGACTCGTGCGCAGCAGTTCGGCGAGACCCGTGACCGAGATCAACGCAGAATCTTTCAGGCTCAGTTGCCAGACGTTGCCGATGCCCGGCAGCGCAAAACGCAGCACTTGCGGAATCAGGATGCGGCGCGCCATTGTCATTGTCGGCATGCCGATCGAGCGCGCCGCCTCCAGTTCGCCGCGCGCTACGGCGAGCACCGCCGAGCGATACACCTCCGCCTGGTACGCGCCGGAAATCATGCCGACGGC
Organism: Paraburkholderia dilworthii; assembly: GCF_000472525.1. Taxonomy (GTDB): domain Bacteria; phylum Pseudomonadota; class Gammaproteobacteria; order Burkholderiales; family Burkholderiaceae; genus Paraburkholderia; species Paraburkholderia dilworthii. The sequence goes on along the minus strand of NZ_AWZT01000010.1, from coordinate 32,570 downwards.
GAGCGCGCCGATCACGAACGGCGGCACACCGACGAAGCCTTCGGCGCCGAACCACTGACCCACGGTCGTGACGAGCGTCGAGCCGCCGAAGTAGAAAAGATAGATGACGAGCAGTTCGGGCACGCCGCGAAACACCGTCGTATAGATGTCGCCGATCACGCGCAGCGTGCGCAGACGCGACAGCTTGGCCGCAGCGACCAGCGCGCCGAACACGGCGCCGACCGCGAGCGCAGCGAGCGTGAGCGCGACGGTCATTAACGCCGCGAGCAGCAGCACGCCGCCCCAGCCTTCCGGCCCGAAGCCGAGCATCTGTATCAGAGCCATTCTCTACCTCTCATTCATGACGGCGGATCGAACGTGCGGCACGCGCGAGCCTGCGCCCGCGCATGCCGCATTCCTGCAACGCCTAATGAATCAAGGCGTAACGTCGGTCTTGAACCACTTGGCGGACAGCTTCTTCACGGTGCCGTCGGCGAGCGCCGCGCTGATGGCTGTGTCGAATTTCGCCTTCAGATCCGCGTCCTGCTTGCGGAACGCGAGGCCTTCGCCCGGGCCCCAGATCGGTCCGCCGATCTTCGGGCCGGCCATCGCGATCGACGAAGTTTCCTTCTTGTCGATGTTCGCGGCGTAATACGTGACGTCGTCGAACGAGGCATCGATGCGGCCGTTCGCGAGATCGAGGTCTCGCTCCGGCGACGTCTTGTAGACGCGAATCGTGGCGATGTCCTTGAAACCTTCGTTGATGAACTTGGTATAGACGGTGCCGGACTGAATGCCGATGGTCTTGCCCTTCAACTGCTTGCGCAGCGCGTCGACCGTCGGCTGATCGGACTTCGCATCGCCCGAGAGCTTCACGACGCCGGCACCCGGCGCGGCCTTGGGCAGCACCTTCGCGTCGGCTACCGCAAACGTGGCGGGCGTGGCCGCATACGGCTTCGAAAACGCGATGATCTTTTCGCGCTCCGGCGTGATCGAGATCGCGTCCATCAGCACGTCGAACTTGCCGGCTTGCAAGCCCGGAATCATGCCGTCCCAATCTTGCGCGACCAGATTGCATTGCAGCTTGATGCGCTCGCAGAGATTGGCCACCAGTTCCGGTTCGAAGCCGCCGAGCTTGCCGCCGGGCAAGGTCAGGTTCCACGGAGCGTAGCCGCCTTCCAGCGCGATCGTCACCGTCTTCCAGTCCTTGGCCTGCGCCGGTGCCGCGAAAATCGCCGCGGCGCCGAGCACGGCGCCGATCAATGCTTGTGCTGCCGTGGTGCGTTTCACTTTCACGTCGAAACTCCTTTGATTGAGCAAACCGTCGAACCGAAATGCGAACCGGCGTTTAACCGCCATTGAATTTGTATAGACAAGTCTGCATGAGTCAAGAAGCCGTCGCAAGCGGATTCGCCCAAAAATGCTGGGATCATCGGGTAAGCCCCTAGAGCCTGCGTGGAATGGGGCCTCTGGGCACACTACGGATGCGCGCGCGTTTGCTTTCGGCGAGAGCGCACGCTTTGGCGTGGTGCATTTTGTCTAGACAGGTGATGCGTGTGCCGCGACAGTGCGCGGCCGCCGCGCATCTACCAGATGAACGGAATGAAGCGAAAGCGCACGCGCGCCATGTAGTCGGTGTAGCCGTCGAGTTGTCCGGCAAGCACGCGTTCCTCACGCACCGCGCGCCAGCCGAGCCCGACCACCATGACCGGCACGAACGCGAGGCCCCACCAGGAACCGAGCAGCAAAGGCGTGCCGACGAAGAACAGCAGCGCAGCCGAATACATCGGATGACGCACGCGCGCGTAAGGACCGCTGTCGATCACCTTGTGACCACGGCTTGTCTGGATCTTCACGACGGGCGCGGCATAACTATTCGCCTGAAATACGAAGCGGCACATGAAGATGCAGAGGAACACGCAAAGCGAGCCGAGGCTCACCAGTGCGACCGGCAGCGGGGCCGACCAGCGAAAACGCATGGCGTCGAGGCCCATCGCGATCAGCCAGCCGCACCACACGAGCGCGACCGCGATCATGAAGAACCGGTCCCAGCGGCTCTGCTGCTTCTGCACGAACGGCGCGAGACGCTCGGCAAGCAAGCCGGGATCATGATGCGCGAGCCACACCCCGATCCATAAGCTCAACCCGCCGAGTTCGATCAGATACCACCACGCGGCTGGCCAGGCGACGGTGCCGGCCGCGCAGAACAGCAGCACGCCCATGCCCGCGAGCCATAGCAGGGTCTGGATGACGAGCCGGGCGATCATCGCGGTTCGATTCAAACCGAATCCGCTCGCGTGCGCACGCGCTCAAATATCTCCGCAATGTCGATGTCGCCGGTGTTTATACCGAAGCGATCGTGCAGGCAGGCCGCCAGTTCGTCGGCGCTCGCAAGGCGCTGCTCTCTCACGATGCTGCCGTCCGCGGCGCGCTCGTTCAGTTGATCGTTGAGCAGCGTGAGGCGTGTTTCGCGCAATACGCGGCACACGATCAGATTGCTTGCGAAGATCGCTTCAGGCGACGTCGACGTGTACCAGTTAGAGGTTTCGTAATCGATCCACTCGACCGGATGCAAATCGAAGCGATAGATACGCGACCATGTCTGGTCGCGCGCCTGCACTTCGAGATACAGCGCGTCATGCGAGGCGTCCGCGAGACGGAAGATGCCGAGGTCCGTGCGTTGCGCGAGGCCCGGCGTCAGCCGCAGCGGCGAAGTAAGCGTGACGCTGCCGAGACCCACGTCTGCGATCCACGCTTCGTTATCCAGATCGATTCGCAACACCATATGCGTGCGAGGCGGAACCGCGTCGGGCTCGCGACCCCACAGCACGCGTCCGACCAACGGCGTGACCTGAAAGCCCAGTTCGATCAGTACATTAGCAAGCAGCGCGTTCTGTTCGAAGCAGTAGCCGCCCCGGTGATCGTCGACGAGTTTCTTTTCGACGGATTCGAGGTCGAGCTTCACCGCGCGGCGCGTGAGCGGATTGAGGTTTTCGAACGGAATGACTCGCGGATGCAACCGGTGGATTGCCTGTAGCACCTCGAGCGTCGGCACACGTGGGCCCGTATAGCCAATGCGTTCGAAGTAGTTGTCGAGATCGAGTGTGTGTGACATAGGCATCGTCCGTATCGTTTTCTTTATGCTACTGCCCGCCTCCGAGTGCCGACTTCGCGATCGACGGCACACTGATACCGTGGCTCGATGCAAACTGTACCGCGGAACTGAGCGTGGACATCAGCGATTGCAATTGACCCGGCGCGGACTGCGCGATATACGACGCGCTTTGCGCGGTCTGCGGATTCATGCCGGCCTGCAATAGCGAAGCAGGATTCATCTGCCCGATGCTGCCGAGGCCCGACTGCAAGCTCGAATACTGACTGACCCCTTTGCCGAGCGACGACAGGCCATCGGTGAACGCCTGCTTGTTCACAGGCGTTTGCGCCCCGCCGCTCGCGCCGCCCGCGCGACTGGCAAATGCCTGAGTCAGCGTTTGCGACAGCGACTGTTGCGTGCTGCCCACTTGCGTCAACTGACTGACGGACGGCGTGCCGCCGCTCAGCAAGCCGGCCGCCTGCTGCGCCTGACCGGCCGCGCTGCTCAAACCCATTGCGGACGCAAGGGACGACTGGCCGCTCAGCACTTGCTGATTCGCGCCCACATAGGTTTGCAACAATTGCGACACGCCGCCCGAGGACGCCGCGCCGCCTGCGTCCGCGGAAGTGTCCCCGCCGCCAATGCCGAATTGTTTGAGGTTCAATTGTGCGTTCGAGGCGCCGCTCGCGAACAGACCGGCGCTCGCCAGCAACGAAACCAGAAGAACACGCTTCATCATATGTAACTCCTTGTAAGAGGCTGCGGAAACTCGTGCCGTTCGACAGGCGATACCGGCACGCGTTCGCACGAATTTATCGACTCGTCGGTTCGCCAGCGTATTGGCGCGAATCGTTTGTACCTCGTTGACGCACCTATCGTGCCTCGGTACGATCACGCCCATTCTCCGGTTCCCGTGAACCGAAGCCGGCCCGCGCCGGTTAAACAGCTATTTAACGCCGCGACGCGCGAGAGCAGTCCATAACAACATTAAAGGCTTTTGATGAACCTCGCCCGGTCCATTCATCGCGTTGCACCCGCGCCTATCCGCTGTGAGTTTTTGTCGTCGAAGTTTTTTTCGTCGAGCGGCGAGACAATCCCGCGATTGCGCATGCCTTCGATGCGCCGCACGGTGTTGCGTTCTGCATTGTGCACGGCGTTCGCATGGGCTTGTCCTGCAGGCGCGGCAATGGCGCAGACCGATGTAAATGTCAATGCCAACGCCGCGCGCGACGCGAGCGAAACGGCCGGCGCCGACGCGAACAAAGGCGCAGTCAGCGCGACCGGTTTGTGGAGCCGCGACCAGATGTTCGGCGACATTGGCGGTTTGCGTCCCTGGCTCGGCCAATACGGCATAACGTTCGGGCTCACGGAAACCAGCGAACTGCTCGGCAACCTGCGCGGCGGCCTCGCGCGCGGCGTTGCATACGATGGCGTCACGACCGCAACCGTTCAACTGGACACCGAAAAAGCATTTGGCTTGCCGGGCGGCCAGTTCAACGTGAGCGCATTGCAGATTCACGGCCGCAATCTCAGCAGCGACAAACTCGGCACGCTGAATACGGCAAGCGGCATCGAGGCGGACGACAGCACGCGCCTGTGGGAGCTGTGGTATCAGCAGTCGCTGCTGAACAAACGCGTCGACGTGAAGATCGGTCAGCAGAGTATCGATCAGGAGTTCATCTCCAGCACGTACTCCGCGCTTTTCATCAACACGATGTTCGGCTGGCCCGCACTGCCCTCCTACGATATGCCGTCGGGCGGCCCGGCATATCCGCTGTCGGCGCTCGGCGTGCGCGTGCGCGGACGTATCACGCCTTCGTTGACGGCGCTCGCCGGTGTGTTCGACGGCGATCCGCTCGGCAATAACGCCGACAACCGCAGCGGCACCAACTTCAATCTGCATAACGGCACGCTGTTCATCGGCGAGTTGCAATATGCGATCAACCAGCCCGCCGACAGCGACGCAGCGCCTGCGGCGAGCGCTGCGGGCGGCGGGTTGCCGGGCACGTACAAGATCGGCGTCTGGTACAACAATGGCCGTTTCGCGGACCCGCGTTACGACCACAACGGCGTGTCGCTCGCGAGTCCCGCATCCACGGGCGTCGCGGCGAACCATCGCGGCGACTACAGCTTCTACGCAGTCGCCGATCAGATGGTCTGGCGACCGGACCCCAACGAAGCACGCAGCCTCGGCGTCTTCGCCCGCGTGATGGGCGCGCCGGGCGACCGCAATCTGGTAAGCCTTGCGGCCAATCTCGGCGTCGTGCTGAAGGCGCCGTTCGCCGGCCGCGACAATGACAGCGCGGGCCTTGCCCTTACGTACATCAAGGTCGGCAGCCACGCGCGCGGGATCGATCAGGATAACCTGGCATTCAGCGGCGGCCCGTATGGCGTTCGCACCAGTGAAACGGCACTCGAAGCAACTTACCAGTATCAGATCGCCCCGTGGTGGATGCTACAGGCCGACGCGCAATACACGTTCAACGCGGGCGCCGGTCAGAACCCGAACGATCCGTCGAAGCCGCTGCGTAACACGTTCGTCGTCGGCCTGCGGACGAATATCACGTTTTGATACGATTCGCGCGACCGTCGCATGTGTAAGCCGCGCTGCGCTGAATCAGGACGCGGCCGTGGACCCGCGTGGCTGTGCGCGCAAAGACAGGTCCTGCACCATCTGTGCAGCCAGATAATCGCACGTCGGCCGATCCGACTTCGCGCTGCGCGCGACCACGATTTCGAGCGGCTCGATCTTCGGTAAGCCTTGCGCTTCGCCAAGAATGGCGAGGCGCGGCGGCACGCTGCAACGCGTGAGCGCAACCACCGACAAACCCGCGTCCACCGTTGCGACGAGGCCCATCAGGCTCGCGCTGCTGAATGCCGCGCGATAGCGAAGCCGCGCGCCATCGAGTGCGGCAAGCGTATGCTGGCGCGCCACGCAACCGGGCTCGTAGAGCCCGACCGGCAACGGCGAGGCCGCCAGCACCGGCGTGTCGACGGAAGCACCCACCCACACCATCGGCTCGCTGCGCACGAATTCGCCGCGCAATTTGTGGTCGCGTGTGACAAAGGCGAGATCGATCTTGTTGTCGGCGAGCATCGGCGCGAGCGACGTGCTCTGCGCGCAGACAATTTCAATTTCCACGTGCGGATAGAGATTCGAAAAGCGCCGCAATACTGGCGACAACAGCGACGACACGTAATCGTCCGGTGCGCCGAGCACCACGCGCCCGGTGACTTCGGGCCGAACGATCGCCGACCACGCTTCCTCGTGCAACGCCAGCACGCGCCTCGCATACTCAAGCAGCGTATTGCCGGGCCGCGTGAGCGACAGATTGCGCGTATTGCGCGCGAACAGCGTGGTGCCGAGCATGGTTTCGAGCCGCTTGATCTGCATGCTGACCGCCGCCTGCGAGCGATGCACGCTTGCCGATGCCTTCGTAAAGCTGCCGGTATCCACGACGGCAACGAAGGTGCGCAACAGATCGACGTCGAATTCGGGGTGCATGATTTATCAGTCGCGCTTATGGAATTTCTCAATTTAATTCGTTTGTGCATGCGGCGCAACCGGCGCAATACTTGGGTCATCACTTTACGGAGACGATCGGCATGGCCCTCACGCAACGTCAACAGGGCGCCATTACGTTGGCCGGCGGCGGGCTTCTGATGGGTACGCTAGGCATCTTTGTCGAGGAAGCGCGGCTCGGCGCGCTGACACTCGTGTTCTTTCGCTGCCTGTTCGGCTTTCTCTCGCTCGCCGGGTACTGCGCGTGGAAGGGCTTCCTCACGCGCGGACATTTCACACGACGCACGCTCGTGCTCGCGCTGACCTCCGGTGTGCTGATGGTTACGCAGTGGGTCGGCTTTTTCGATGCGATCCATCGCACCAGCATTGCGGTGGCGACCGTGGTGTTTCATGTGCAGCCGTTCTGGGTCGTGCTGATCGGCGCGGCGCTTTTTAACGAACGGCTAGGCGCGGACCGACTCGGCTGGATCGCGACCGCCTTCGTCGGGCTCGTGCTCGCGTCGGGCGTCGCGGCCACGGAAAATCTGCAAGGTCATACGAGCTATCTGATCGGCATCGGCGAAGCGTTGGCCGGCTCGGTGCTATACGCGAGCGTCACGTTGATCGCGAAGGGACTCGGTGATTTGCGCCCGCACCTGCTGACGCTCGCGCAATGCGCAGTGGGCGTTGTGTGCCTGCCGTTCATCGCGCCGCTCGTTGCGCCCTTTGGCGCCCTGCATATCGGGCCGATGCAGTGGTTCTGGATCGTCGGCATGGGCGTGCTGCACACAGGGCTCTCGTATGTACTGATCTACGGCGCGTTGCCGAAGCTCACCACGCCGATCATCGCGGTACTGCTGTTCGTCTATCCGCTCACCGCGATTGCCGTCGATGCAATCGTGTACGGTCGCGCGCTTTCGCTGCCGCAACTCGCGGGGATGGCGCTCATCGTGATCGCGAGTCTCGGCGTGAATCTCGGCTGGCCGCTGTTTTCGTTGCTGGTTCCTGGCCGGCGCGCGCGGCGTCATGCCGAGTGAACTGCGAGTGTGGACCTGATCGCTGAACGGAACGGGCCCGCGAACGGCGCCCGATTTGTTGTCGATGGCCGCGTGGTCGCCTACTGATGCTTAACGATCCGTTAACGGTAACGTCACCGCTCTCTCACTGGTCATAGTGAAAGCGGCAGGCAATCACATAGACCTTTTTCATCTCCCGGCAAATACACGAGCCGGTCCGCATGCGTGATGCGGCGCGACCAGAAACCGCTCAGGCTGCCGGCAAGCGGCTCCGGCTTTCCTGTGCCGGCAAACGGATCGCGCCGGCACTCCTCAAGCAACGTATTGATCTTGCGGACGACTTTGCGGTCGGTCTCCTGCCAGTATGGATAGTCGTCCCAAATCCCTTGCTGCGCGGCCCCTCAGCGTTACTGCGGCAACACTTCGCCCCTCGTTTCCGGCGCGAACGGAATCACGAACAGACCGGCGATAAACACGAGCGCCGTCAGAGCCACCGGCAAGCCGAGCGTGTGCATATGAAGAACCGCCGCGCCAAGCAGAAAGTTCACGCCCGCGCCGACGAATCGTCCGAACGACGTACAGAACGCAAACGCCGTCGCACGCACGCGCGTTTCGAACTGCTCGGGCAGCCACAAACTGAACAGCGCGAAATTGCCGCCGAAAAAGCCGAGCACGAACAGCCACGCGATGAACGGCGCGAGCCCGTTCGGCAAATAGAAGGCCCAGCCGAAACTTCCGGCGATCGCCACCGCCATTCCCGCGAAATAAAAAGCCAGCGTCTTGCGACGGCCGAAGCGCTCCGCAAGTGGCGGCAGCGCGAGGCAGCCGAGAATCGTGCCGATGGAGAGCAGGCCCGTCGCGAGCGACGCCATTCTGATCGCGTCGTTCTTCGCCATGCCGGCCTTGGTCGCAAGCTGGATGACCGCCGACGGCTCATACACGGCGCCCGCCCATAAACCGATGATGGCGATCGTCAACAGAATGCACGCGACCCACGTGCGCCGCCGGTAGGCCGGTCCCAGGATTTCGCGCAGCGGCTTCACGCGTTCGGCGCGCACTTCCGCCCGCTGCCATTTCTCGGATTCCTTCACGCGCAGCAAGATCAGAATTGCGACGACTACCGGCACCGCGCCGGTGAGAAACATCGCGCGCCAGCCGAAGTGCACGCCAATTGTGTAATTGAGCGCAGCAGCCAGAAAGAAGCCCGCGTAGTAACCCGTTTGCAGATAACCGGCGCCCATCTTACGACGATCCTCCGGCCACGCTTCCGCCACATAGGTGCCGGCCAACGCCCATTCGCCGCCGATGCCCACGCCCGCGATGAAGCGATAGATCCCCAGCTCCCACACGTTGTGAGAGGTGGCGGCAAGCCCCGTGAAGATCGCGAACGTGAAGATCGTGCCGGCGAGCACTTTGGTTCGTCCGAAACGGTCGGCAAGCGGCCCCCAGATAAACGACATGCCCCATCCAACCAAGAACAGCGCGAACAGGATCGAACCAGCCAGCCCGACATTGGCGGGCGTCGCCGCGTAGCCGGAGCGCGGCAACAACTCGGTCAGCGCGGGCGTGAGCACCAGCGCGTAGATGAACGAGTCCATGCCGTCGAGCGTCCAGCCGGCCCATGCACCCCAGAAACCCGCGATCTGCGAGCGATTCAACGGCGTGCGACGCCGTGCGGCCGACGCGCGGTCGGTGAGTGAACTCATCGTGCTCCTCCTTGCTGTTACCTGCATATAAAGGGATACGACCAAGCGATACGACCGGATGCGCGCTGTCGGTGATGGGCTTCTCCCGCTCTCCATCGACAAAAGCCTCGCAGGACGCCTGCAAACGACTTCCGGGTTTGCCCGCGTTTAATTCGCGCGATTTTGTATATAATATTTGAACTTATGAACGACGCAACAGATGGTTTTCCCCTGGATGCTGCCGCGCGCGTGCCGCTTCTTCCCGCGGCCGCGCCGCGAGCGAGCACGTCCCGCGTGATCGCAGAGGCGTTGCGCGAGGCGATCATCGACGGCACGCTGGCGCCGGGCTCGCCGCTACGCCAGGATGCGATCGCCCGGCACTTCTCGGTCAGCGCGATTCCGGTGCGGGAGGCCTTGCGTCTGCTTGAGACCGAAGGCTGGGCGAAGGTCGCGGTGCACAAGGGCGCAACCGTCGCGCCGTTGTCGGCGGATGAAGCGCGCGAAATCTACGAGATCCGTTCCGCGCTGGAGAGCCTTGCAATCGGGCTCGCGATACCCAGGCACAGCGCCGCCACGCTGCGCGAATGCGCCGCGCTGTGCCGCGCGGCCGAGCGCGAGCCGGACCCTTCGCTGTACGTCGCGCGCAATGCCGAGTTCCATATGAGCCTGTATGCGCCTGCTGCGCGTCCTCAGCTCGAAGACCTGATCCGCGTGCTGCATCGGCGCGGCGAACGATATCTGCGCCTGAAGTTCGGTTTGCCTTCATACAAAGGCGAATCCGACAATGAACACAGCGAATTACTCGATGCCGTGCAACGGCGCGACGTGCCTGGCGCACAAGCGCTCGTCGTTGCGCATCTGCTCGGTACTGGCGAGCTGCTTCACCGTTTCCTGACCGAACGCGCACCGGCGGAAGCCGTGCTCGCGAACCGGCCCAAGCCGCGCGGCAGACCCCCGCGCACCACCACCGGGAGTTGATTGAGCCGATGAACCCACCTGCCGAAGCGTCATCCGCCGCACGTTCATGGACCACGCGCCGCGACGAAAAAAATCGCCGCCTCGCGGCCGTCGCGCCGTGGCTCGAGGACGGCGTGCTGCAGCCAAACCGCATCGTCGATGCGCTAGAAACGCTGATCCAGCCAGGCGATCGGGTCGCGCTCGAAGGCGACAACCAGAAGCAGGCGGACTTTCTGTCGCGCTCGCTGGCAAAGGTCGATCCGCAAAAGCTTCACGACGTGCATCTGCTCATATCGAGCATCAGCCGCCCCGAGCATCTGACGCTGTTCGAGCGCGGCATTGCGCATAAGGTGGACTTCTCGTTCGCCGGGCCGCAGAGCTTGCGTGTCGCGCAATTGCTCGAAGACGGGCAACTGGAAATCGGCGCGATCTATACGTATGTCGAGCTCTATGCGCGCATGTTCGTGGACCTGACGCCGCATGTCGCGCTGCTCTGCGCGGAAAAGGCCGACCGTCACGGCAATCTCTATACCGGCCCGAACACAGAGGACACGCCGACCATCGCGGAAGCCGCCGCGTTTCGTCACGGCATCGTGATCGTGCAGGTGAACGAAATAGTCGATGAACTGCCGCGCGTCGACATTCCCGGCTCATGGGTCGATGTGGTCGTGCAGGCGGACCGGCCGTTCGCAGTGGAGCCGCTGTTCACGCGCGATCCGCGTCATATCGGCGACCTGCAAGTGCTGACAGCGATGATGGTGATACGCGGCATCTACGAGCCGTACGGCGTGAGTTCGCTGAACCACGGCATCGGCTTCGACACCGCGGCAATCGAGCTGCTGCTACCGACCTACGGCGAGTCGCTCGGCCTGAAGGGCAAGATTTGCCGCAACTGGACGCTCAATCCGCATCCTACGATGATCCCGGCCATCGAATCGGGCTGGGTCGAGAGTATCCATTGCTTCGGCAGTGAAGTCGGCATGGAGGCGTATATCGAGGCGCGTCCCGATGTGTTTTTCACCGGCAACGACGGCACGCTGCGCTCGAATCGCGTGCTGTGCCAACTGGCTGGGCAATACGGCGTCGATCTGTTCATCGGCTCGACGTTGCAGATCGACGCGGACGCGAATTCGTCGACGGTGACGCGCGGACGTCTCGCCGGCTTCGGCGGTGCGCCGAATATGGGCCACGATCCGCGCGGCCGGCGTCATTCGAGCGAAGCATGGCTCAAGCTGCTGAAGGACCAGGGGCCCGTGTCGCGCGGTCAGAAACTGGTGGTGCAACTGGCGGAGACGTACAAGAAAGGCGGCGAGCCGACTTTCGTCGATGAACTGGATGCCATCGCAGTCGGTGCGAAAAACGGCATGCCGGTCGCGCCCGTTATGATCTACGGTGACGATGTGAGCCATGTCGTTACCGAGGAAGGCATTGCGCATTTGCACAAGGCCGAAGGCATCGACGAACGGCGCGCCGCGATTGCCGCGGTGGCCGGCGTAACGCGGATCGGCTTGCGCGCGAAGCCGGAGAAAACCGCCGAGTTGCGCCAGCGTGGGATTGTGGCCTATCCGGAGGACCTGGGCATTCGGCGCGGAGAAGCGAAACGCTCTCTGCTGGCGGCACGCAGCATCGACGATCTCGTGACGTGGTCGGGCGGTCTGTATGCGCCGCCAGCGCGCTTCAGGAGTTGGTGATGAGAGCGGCTGCTGTTTTTATCGAGCGAGAAGAGTCGCGTTCTGGGCGGACCACGCACGTTCAGGAGTCGGTGATCAGCGCGGCGGCTGGTTTGCCGGAGCAAGGGCAGTTGCGTTCCGCGCGCGCCTTGTACAAGCGCGCCGAATCGCCCGCCGCTCGCGCGAACAAACGCACGCGCGACCTGCCCACCGACGCGCAACTGGCCCATTACGCCGTCGCCGCGCTGGTCGACGAAGCCGAACTCACGCCCAAGCCCGCGCTGGTCGACCGACGCGGCAGTGGCGCGCATCGCGACCTCGACCTGGCGATCATGCGACGCTCGGCGCACGCGCTCGAACCAACCTTCGCCGCGCTCGCACACGTGGCGCGCCGCCGCGGCGAACCGTCGGCACTATTGCGCACCGAACTCGCGCAGATCGGGCGCGCAGGCGAACAGGACATGCTGCGTGCGACAGGCGGCAGCAACGCGCATCGCGGCGCAATCTGGATCATCGGGCTGCTGGTCGCGGGGGCGTCGTTACCGGATGCCGCGGCCCGGCTCGACGCGTCGAACATCTGCCGGCGCGCCGCGCAGATTGCCTGCTTCCCCGACCGCTTCGCCGCTGCCACCGACAGTCACGGCGAACGCGCGCGACAGCGCTACCAGGTAGGCGGCGCGCGCCGCGAAGCGCAAGAAGGCTTTCCGCATGTGATCGGCACCGGCTTGCCCGCGCTGATCGCGGCGCGCGAGCGCGGCATCGCCGATGACGCCGCGCGCATCGACGCCTTGCTCGCGATCATGGCTTCGCTCGACGACACCTGCCTGCTGCATCGCGCGGGTCTCGCCGGCTTACATGCGGGTCAGCGCGGCGCGCGGCGCGTGCTGCAAGCCGGTGGAAGCTCCACACGCGAAGGCAAAACTGCGTTCGCCGCGCTCGAATACGAACTGCTGTCGCTCAACGCATCGCCCGGTGGCGCAGCCGATCTGCTCGCCGCGACCCTCTTTCTCGACATGCTGGCGCGTCACGACGCCAGCGGGAGCTGAGCCACATGGAACATCTGACCTTCGACTATCCGGCGCAACGCGCCGTCACGACCCGCGCGCACGTCGGCGTGGTCGGCTCGGGCGATCTGGAAGTCCTGCTCGCGCCCGCCGATAAGGCGAACGCGCTGACCGCACACGTCGTCGTGCGCACGAGCGTGGATGGCTACAGTCACATCTGGAAAAGCGTGCTCGACCGCTTTTTCAGCCGCTACGACGGCGCCGCACAAATCGAAATCAACGACTTCGGTGCGACGCCGGGCGTCGTGGCATTGCGGCTCGCTGAAGCCGTCGAAGCCGCCGAACAGGGAGACGACGCATGAGCTCGCTTGCAAGCACGCACGCCGCGCCGCTGCTGCGTGAGAGTTTCATCGAATTGCCCGCGCGCGAGCGCGCCCGCTCGCTGCTCGATGCGGGCACGTTCCGCGAATTGCTCGGCCCGTTCGACAGGATAGAGTCGCCGTGGCTGCCGCTGCAAGGCGTCGTATGTCAGGCCGACGACGGCTGCGTGATCGCGCGCGGCACCATCGACGGCGAGCCTGCCGTGATCGCCGCGATCGAATCGGCGTTCCAGGGCGGCAGCATCGGCGAAGTGTCGGGCAGCAAGATTGCCGCGGCGCTCGAAATGGCGTTGCGCGATTGCGAGCGCGGCAAGATCGTGCGTTCCGTCGTGCTGTTCGAAACGGGCGGCGTACGCCTTCAGGAAGCGAACCTGGGTCTCGCCGTGATCGCCGAGATTCAGGCGGCAATCGTTGCGCTGCGCCGTCATGTGCCGGTGGTCGGCGTGATCGCGGGCATGGTCGGCTGCTTTGGCGGCATGTCGCTCGCGGCCGCGCTGTGCTCGTACCTCGTCGTGACGAAGCAGGGACGGCTCGGTATGAACGGGCCCGAAGTGATCGAGCAGGAAGCCGGCATCGAGGAACTCGATGCAAGCGACCGGCGCCGTGTGTGGCAACTGATCGGCGGCGAACAGCGCGCAGCGACAGCGCTCGCGGACAGCCTCGTCGACGATGATTCGGAGGCCGTGCGCGCCGCGGTGCATGCCGCGTTTGCGCGGGGCGTACCGGCTGCACACCGAAGCGAACAGGTCGACACGTTTTTGCAGCGGCTCGCGCGAATCGATCCGGCCAACGTCACGCCGCAAAGCATGCGCGAGCTTTACTCGACGCAGCAAACAGAGAATCGGCCGCGCAAGGAGCAAGCATGAGCGATACCCAACTGAGCCGCGGCGCGCGCTGGTTCCAAGCGTTCGCCGGCGAGTCCCGCAGCGCGGCACCCGTGTGGAGCGGCGACGCGCCGCTCGGCGACGACACTGCGCGCTTCATCACCGTCGTGCCCGACGCAGGCAACCGCTTTCCGCGCGCGACCGATAACGTGGTCGGTCTCGAACAAGGCTGGCAACTCGCGCGAGCAGTACGCGAGGCCATCGCCGACGATGCGGCGAGCAGCACGCGCCGCCCGATCGTCGCGATCGTCGATGTGAAAAGCCAGGCGTACGGCTATCGCGAGGAAATGCTAGGCATTCACCTCGCATGCGCCGCGGCGGTCGACGCGTATGCGTCGGCTCGCGATGCGGGGCATCCGGTCATCGCGCTGATCGTCGGACCGGCGATGTCGGGCGCATTCCTCGCACACGGCTATCAGGCAAATCGCATCGTCGCGCTCGACGCGCCGGGCACGATGGTTCACGCAATGGGCAAGGAAGCCGCCGCGCGCGTCACGCGCCGCACGGTCGAAGCGCTCGACGCACTCGGCGAAACCATCGTACCGATGTCTTACTCGATGGCCTCGTTCGCGAAACTGGGGCTGCTCGATCAGCTGATAGAAGGCATCGACGCGGACGCGCCGGACGCAGCGCAAATCCAACGCGTGCGGCAGGTGTTGTGCGAACAGATCGGCAGCGCACGCACGGGCAACCGCGATCTGTCGCGCCGGCTGGAATCGGCGGCGGCGCAGAAGAACCGCGCGGCATCCATCGAGGTGCGGCGGCGTCTCGCTGAACAATGGGATGCCGTGTGATGCGGGTCTGTGCCGCGCCGCCCTTCACGACGCCGTGCGCTGGGTCGTCGGATGAGCGCTGGCGGCCGCATGATCTGCTGCGTTTGCGGCGCCTCGCTGCATTCGACGGCGAACCGGCATGGGTCCGCGATGCCTTCGAGCGCGCGCCGTATGCCGTCGTGCGACGCGCACTCGCCTCGCAAGACATCGTTGCGATTGGCGTGCGCGGCGCGCAGCGCTCGCAGCGGTACGGCACATGGGCGGCATCTGCGGATATCGTGGAAGCACTCGCGCCTGAAGCGCTTGCGCACGATGAACCGCTCGCGGGGCGCGCTGTGTTACCCGCCTTCGCCGCGCTCGCCGCATTGCGCCGGCAAGCAAGCGCATTAAACGGATTCGTATGGGGGCCCACCGGCGGCGCGGGTTTCGAACTGGCAACGCAGACAAAGGCAGTATCGGAATCGAGCGATCTCGATCTATTGATTCGGACACCGGAACGATTATCGCGAGAATCCGCAGCGGACCTGCTGGATCAGCTTGACACGCTCGCGCGACAAACCGGCATTCGCATCGACGCGCAACTCGAAACGCCAGCAGGCGGCGTTGCGCTAGCCGAATGGGCCGCGGGCAAATCGCGCGTGATGGCACGCCACGCAAGCGGCCCGCAACTGCTTGCCGATCCGTGGACCGCCGTTCAACCGACGGGCGTCTGATGCTCGCGCTCATCTTCCCCGGCCAGGGCGCGCAGACCGACGGCTTCCTGCATCGCCTGCCGTCGCATCCCGCCGTGCATGCCACACTCGATGAGGCATCCGACGTACTCGGCGTCGACGTCCTCACGCTCGACACGCCGGACGCATTGCGCTCGACAGTTGCCGTGCAGTGCGCCTTGACCGTGGCGGGCGTGGCCCTCGCCCGCGCGCTGGCCGACGAAGCACTAACGCCGGACATGAGCGCGGGCTTGTCGGTGGGCGCATACCCGGCGGCGGTCAGTTGCGGCGCGCTCGCCTTCCACGACGCGTTGGACATGGTGCGCCGTCGCGCGCAACTGATGGAAGCCGCGTATCCATCGGGCTACGGTCTTGCGGCAGTGTCCGGGCTGACCGAGCACGCGCTCGCAACGCTTGCCGCCCGGCACGCCGACGAAGGCGAAGCGCCCGTCTATATCGGCAATGTGAATGCGCCGCGCCAGGTCGTGATGGCCGGTGCGAACGCGGCGCTGGACAGCTTCATCGCCCGCGCGTTGGCTGCCGGAGCACGCAAGGCGACGCGCCTCGCGGTCAGCGTGCCTTCGCATTGCGAATTGCTCGCGCAGGCAAGCGACGAACTGTCGGCCTACGCACGTTCGATTCGCTTTAGCGCGCCGCAAAGCGTCTACATCGGCAATCGCGGCGGCCGTCCCTTGTACACGGCTGACGCGATTCGCGACGACCTCGCGACCAACATGCGCTACACCGTGCGATGGTTCGACGCGCTCACCGTCATGCAGGAAATGGGTATGCGCGTCGCGATCGAAGCGTCGCCCGGCCAGGTGTTGACCGACATCACGCGCGAACATTATCCGGACGTTGCCGCACTCGCGGCCAGTACGCTGCCGTTCGAACGCCTGACGGCGACGGCGCGGCGGCGCCTCGAAACCAGATAGACAACGGCGCTCTATACGGCTCGACAAAAAGCGCGGGTGCAACCGCTCTGGCCACCGCTCACGCCTGCTCGAGCGCGCGTCCTATCACGTGCGAGTCCGACGCCGTTGAGGGCTCGCCCTGCCCGCGCTCGCGTCCCGACGTCACGACCGCGCCGGTGCCGCCCGGACGCCGCACCGACTTTGCGTGCCGTTCGATCAGCCGTTGCAGCAGGCAGAAAGCGCACAGCAGCGCGCCGATCACGATGCGGGTCCACCACGAACTGAGTGTGCCGTCGAACGTGATCAACGTCTGAATCGTGCCGAGGATGCCGACGCCGAACAGCGAACCGACCACATAGCCGACGCCGCCTGTGAGCAGCGTTCCGCCGATTACAGTTGCCGCAATGGCGTCGAGTTCCATGCCTTGTCCTTGCAGGCCATAGCCGGACAGCACGTAGAACGTGAAAACCGCGCCGCCGAGCGCCGAGCAGAAGCCGCTCAGCGCATACACGCCGATGCGCGTGTGTGCGACCGGCAGCCCCATCAGCAACGCGGAGCGGGCATTGCCGCCTACCGCGTACACGTTACGGCCAAAGCGCGTGAAGTGAGCGACGTAGATGGCGCCCAGGAGCGCGACGAACGCGATCAGCACATTGGCGGTCACCGAGCCGACGCCGATGTCCAGCCGGAATGCGGAGATCGCCTGAAAGGTCGGATCCGTAATCGTGATCGATTGCGTGGTGATGAGAAAGCACAGGCCGCGCGCGAAGAACATGCCGGCGAGCGTCACGATAAACGCCTGCAAGCGGAAGAAGTGAATCAGCGCGCCTTGCACGGCGCCGAACACGGTACCCATCAGCAGAACGATCGGCACGACGACCCACACCGATAAATGCAGGCGTTCCGACAACACCGCTTCGACGATGGTCGTGAGCGCAACCACGGAGCCCACCGATAGATCGATGCCGCCCGACACGATCACGAACGTCATGCCGATTGCGACGATCAGCAAAAAAGCGTTGTCGACGAGCAGATCGAGCAATACCTGCCACGAGAAGAAACCGGTGTACATCACGGATCCGAAGCCGAATAACGCGCAGAACAGCAGAATCGTGACCGCGATGGGTAACGTGCGCGGATCGACGATATGAGCCCACGCCGCGAAGAATCGTCTCATCGTGCCACCCCACGTTGCCTGATAATCTGCATTCCGAACGACATGGCGAGCGCACGCGCGGCCGGCGACTGAATCACGCTCACCGTGAGCACTACCGCCGCCTTTACGACCAGCGTCGCTTCGGGCGGCACGCCGATTGAATACGTCGTGTAGGTCAGCGTCTGGATGATCAGCGCACCGAGCACCGTGCCCGCGAAACTGAAGCGGCCGCCGAGCAGCGACGTGCCGCCGAGCGTTACCGCAAGAATCGCGTCGAGTTCGAGCAGGAGGCCGGCGTTGTTGCCATCGGCACTGCGCACGTTCGAGCTGATGAGGATGCCCGCCATCGCCGCGGTCAATCCCGAGAACCCGTACACCGCGAACACAAGCGCTTTGGAGCGCAAGCCGACGAGGCGCGTCGCAACGGGATTCACACCGATTGCGCGGATAAAGAGCCCGAGCGCCGTTCCCTCGACGAGCGCCGCCGTCGCCAGCACTGCAACCGTTGCAATCCACACCGAGCACGGCACACCGAGCCAGTACCCGCCGCCGACGAACAGATAGCCGGCCGCGCCGATTGGAATGATCTGCCCCGCCGTCAGCAATTGCGCGATGCCGCGACCGGCGACCATGAGAATCAACGTGGCGATGATCGGCTGCATGCCGACAAAGGACACGAGCAAGCCGTTCCACATGCCGCTCAGTACGCCGACGATCAGCGCCGCGAGCAACGCCTCCGCGACGAGGCCACCGCTCGGCACAGGTTGCGTCGCGAGTATCGTCGCCGCCGCCGCGCCCGCAATTGCGACCACGGCGCCAACCGAAATGTCGATGCCGCGTGTCGCGATAACGAGCGTCATGCCGGTCGCGACGAGTACCAGCGGCGCGGCGCGATTCAACACATCGATTGGTGCGCCGAACAGATGGCCGTCGAGCATGCGCAGCGACAGAAAATGCGGATTGACCCATAGATTCAGCGCGCACAACAGCGCCAACGTGACGCACGGCCAGATCAACGGACGCTCGACGCCGTCACGCGCGAGCCAGTTCGATAGCTTCATTCGCCGCTCCCCGCAATGAGTCGGTAGATATTGTCTTCATTCGACGCCTTGCCCTCGACCTCGGCGATCTTGCGACGGTCGCGCAACACGGCCACGCGATGACTGACGCGCAGCACCTCACTGATCTCGGACGAAATGAACAGAATGCTCAGACCGTTCGCGCACAACGCAAGCAGTCGATCCATGATGTCGAACTTCGCCGCTACGTCGATGCCGCGCGTGGGCTCGTCGAGAATCAGCAGTTTCGGATCGGTGGCAAGCCAGCGAGCGAGCAGCGCTTTCTGCTGATTGCCGCCGGACAAAAGCCCGATAGGCTGCTCGGCATCAGATGCCTTGATGCCGAGCCGTTCAATCCATAGATCGGCCAGCTCGCGCGCACGTTGACGGCTGATCTTGCGCCACCATCCGCGTCTTGCCTGCAACGCCAGCAGGATGTTGTCGCGAATCGACAGGTCCGCGACGATGCCTTCTTTCTTCCGGTCTTCCGCGCAATAGGCAATGCCGTGGCGCACCGCATCGTGCGGCGAGCGCAGTCGCACGGGCTTGCCATCCACGAGCATCGTGCCGCTATCGGCGCGATCCGCGCCGAACAGCAGCCGCGCGGTCTCGGTGCGGCCAGAACCCAGCAAGCCGGCGAGTCCGAGTATCTGGCCGCGCTGCACGTCGAGGTCGATTGGCTGCAACGTGCCGCGCCTGCCCACGCCGCGCAGTTCGATAAACGCGGACGCCGCCCGCTCCGCCTGCGGTGTTTCGCTGGGACCGGATGCTTCATGCGCGGCTTCGCGCAGCCGCGCACTCATACGCTCATGACCCACCATCCTGGCGACCAGCTGATCGGCCGGCAGATCGCGCGCGAGATATTCGCCCTCGCGCTCGCCATTGCGCATGACCGTGATGCGGTCGGAAATCGCATACGTCTGCTCGATAAAATGCGTGACGAACAGAATTGCAATGCCGGATTGCTTAAGAAGCCGAAGTATTTTAAAAAGCTGTGCGACTTCGCTATCGTCGAGGCTCGATGTCGGTTCGTCGAGTATCAGCACGCGCGCGTCGACGGAAAGAGCTCTTGCGATTGCCACCATCTGTTGCACTGCGATGGGGTACGCGTCGAGCGAACGCGTCACGTCGAGCGCGATATCGAGGCGCGCGAGTGCGGCTTGCGCGCGGCGTTTGATGTCCGGCCAGTCGATTGCGCCGAACCTCCTCGGCTGACGCCCCGCGAAGATGTTCTCCGCGACCGACAGATTCGGGCACAGGTTCACTTCCTGGTAGAGCGTGCGCACACCCGCCTCCTCCGCTTCCTGCGGCGACGCAAAAGCCACGACTTCGCCCGCGAGACGGATGGTGCCGGTGTCGGGCGCAATTACGCCCGTGAGCACATTGATGAGGGTGGATTTGCCGGCGCCGTTCTGCCCCATCAGTGTGTGAACTTCGCCGGGGAACAACCGGAAATCGACGCTTTGCAGCGCCTTCACGCCAGGAAATGTCTTGCTGACGCCGGTTGTGGCGAGAATCGGCTCGCGAGCGTTCACGTCGCCGTTGCCGGCAGCGGTGGCTGCAACGGACGCGGTCGTGCTCATGGCCGGCGGATTGGGTTCGGAAGCGGGATGCGTCATAGACCTCGCTCGATCGGCGGTGCGTTGGTGTCGCGCTGCGTTGGTGTCGCGCTGCGTTGGCGCCTTGTTGCGACAAGCTCCAGCATCAGGTGAAAAGAGACCGTCCGCTGCCCAAGCAATCGGACGGTCAGGCACCGCTGGAGAAACTTTACGATCTATATTTACGGCTGCGCCTGCTCGCGCTTCTGCTGCATTAACCGGCTTCGCATGCAGGCGCGTTGGCAAGGATGCCTAAGTACTTTCGCCTAGTACTTGCGCGTCGGCAATGTCTGCGCCGCGACGCTCATCGGGAAAACTGTTTCTTCCGTCAGGATCCGCTTGGGCAAAGGCTTGCCGGCCACCACGTCTTTCACCGCCGACATCAGTTGCGGTCCGAGCAACGGGCTGCATTCCACGTCGACATTCATCTTACCTGCGGCCATAGCCTGGAAGCCGCCTTTGGTCGCATCGAACGAAACTACGATGACGTCCTTGCCCGGATGCATGCCTGCCTCTTCCATTGCCTGGATTGCGCCGAGCGCCATATCGTCGTTATGCGCATAAACCACATTTATTTTATTTCCATAAGTCTTGATAAAAGCTTCCATGACCTGCTTGCCGCCAGCCAAGGTGAAGTCGCCGCTTTGCGACGCAATAACCTTGAACTTGGGGTCGCTCTTGATTACTTCGATCAGGCCGGCATGCCGGTCATTCGCAGGCGCAGAGCCAACCGTTCCTTGCAGTTCGGCGATGTTGACGGGACCTTGCGAGTCTTTGTAGTGATCCGCGAGCCATTTACCACCGCGCCGCCCTTCTTCCAGGAAGTCAGAGCCGATCATCGTCACGTACAGTGACGTGTCCTTGACGTCGATGTTGCGGTCAGTGAGGATCACCGGAATCTTGGCGGCCTTCGCCTCGCGCAGCACCGGTTCCCAACCTGACTCGACGACCGGCGAGAAAGCGATCACATCGACTTTTTGCGCGATGTACGAGCGGATCGCCTTGATCTGGTTTTCCTGCTTTTGCTGCGCGTCTGAGAATTTGAGCTTGATCTTGGCGTCGGTCGCCGCGGATTTCACCGACTCGGTGTTCGCGGTTCGCCATGCACTTTCAGCACCGACCTGGGCGAAACCCAGCGTGATCTGTTTGTCCTGCGCGTAGGCGCCGGGCGTTGCCAGCGTCAGCGCACCGAAACCCGCGCACAGCGCGAGCGCGCCCAACGCACGACATGCGGCGCGTCGTGTATTCGCCATGACTGTCTCCTGAATCGTTGTTGTGTAGGCGATCCATCAGTTCCGCCCGCCGTTGCGGCCGTGGCGATGTGTGGATCGTGATGTAGCGTAGTGTGCCTGGCCTTAACAGTCCAATCATATGATTCTCGCCGGCAATATCAATTTTGGTATAGGACGCTGGGTTGTGCTGCGGTGTGACGATGCGTGGCTTGGCAAGGGCGGACTCTGAGCCTCACGTCAGGTCGCGCGCCGAGCATCGGTAGTTTTTTGTGCGCTTACTGCTCGGTGAATGGCTGCGTCGCCGCTTGCGGACGAGGTTCGCGGACGACGCCCGCAGCCGGGATTGGGAACGGCGATGGCGATGACCGGCGCGAGATCGCCGGGCGGAGCGCGTGGCCCTGAACTCACCGACTTAGAAGCAGCCGCACTGCTGCCTGTGTATCGCCCGCACGAAGATGGCCGGGTTGGGCGCAGGCGTCAACGCAATAATGGAATCAGGGGGAGTGGGTTGCAGTCCAGGGCTATCGGCGCAAAGACCGATGAGTCTGGCACGAGAGGGAAACGCGATCGAATCCCGCTCACAGGCGCTACGGCCTATGCGTTATCCGCGCGACGATCGCACGGCCTGCGTGCGAGGCGTGACCCACCGAAAAGTGAGGTTGATGCGCTCGCCGCTGACGCGCGGCTCCTTCGGCACCCGATGCCGCCACTCCGCCTGCGTCTTGCCCTTCATCACCAGCAAGCTGCCGCCTTGCAGCGAGAACGACTGGACCGCGCCGGTCTTGTTATGCCGCAGGTCAAACGTGCGCGCCGCGCCAAGGCTGACCGAAGCAATCACCGGCTGCGGGCCAAGCTCGGCCTCGCGGTCGGCATGCCATCCCATACTGTCCGCGCCGCTGCGATAGCGGTTGAGCAGAACGCTGTTGAACCGTGCATTGCTGACGGCTTCGGCGGCCGCTCTCAGTTCGGCGACCGTCGGCGTCCACGGCTGCGGCAGATTGCGTATGCCGGAATAGACGTACACAGCGTCGGGGTCGCCCTGCCATGCAGTCAGCCGCGGCAGCGCGACGCGGCCGCCGGGTGTGCCCATCGTATCCTGCCGCCATTCGACTTCGCCGAGGAGTCGAGCCAGGTACTGGTCGGCCGCTTCGGGAGCGAGCCAGTCGGGGTACCACTCGACGTCGGGCGTCGGTAGATCATCGAAAAAGTCTGACATAAGATTGACTGATACGGGCGCAAGCGCGCAATGGAACGTTGGCTATTATGGCGGCAACGGCGAGTGACCGGCTTTCGCGCCTTGCGGTTTCGTTGCTCTTTTCTCGCAATTTCCTTGCGATTTCCTTGCGCGGCGGATGCCTGCTATTGGCGGTTTCCATTCCGCGGCGACTGCTGGGCCAGCGCACGTTTCCAGTTCTCGACCTCGATTTTCAATGGACGATCACCATGATTCTTTCGGATGAGGCGCTCGACCAACTGTTTCGCGAGGCGCGCACGCATAGCGCCTGGCAACCGAAACCCGTTGACGACGCGGTGCTCAAGCAGCTTGTCGAGCTCACGCTGCTCGGCCCGACGTCGGCCAATTCGAGCCCGGCACGTTTCGTCTTTGTAAAAAGCCCGTCCGCCAAGGAAAAACTGCGGCCGGCCTTGTCCGCGGGCAACGTGGACAAGACCGTGGCCGCGCCGGTGACGGTCATTCTCGGAATGGATATGGCGTTTTATGAGCATCTGCCGAAGCTCTTCCCGCATGCCGACGCACGCAGTTGGTTTGCCGGCAACGACAAGGCGATTGCCGACACCGCGTTTCGCAATTCGACGCTCCAGGGCGGCTATCTGATTCTCGCCGCCCGCGCGCTCGGTTTGGACGCAGGCCCAATGTCGGGCTTCGACGCCGCCAAGGTGGACGAGGCTTTCTTCGCAGGCACGACAATCAGGTCGAACTTTCTGATCAATCTCGGCTACGGCGATGCGTCGAAACTGTTTCCGCGCAGCCCGCGCTTCAGCTTCGCTGAAGCGGCGTGGGTAGAATGAAGCGCGCCGCTTTCAGCATTTTCAGGTGAAGATTGCGATGTAGAACACTACGACGCCGATTACCGCACCGACAAAGCAGAAGTTTTCTTCCGTGTCGTCGCCATTGGAGCGCAGCCATGCGCCGACGACGCCGAAGAGCCCGGCAATACCGAGTGCGACGCACAGCATCACGACACCGAATAGTGCGCTCTTGCCGAGTTCGGAAAAGTCGATGTTGCGCACGCCGAGGTATAACCCCAACGCCATCAACGATAGGCCGACGAGAGGCAGCATCACATGACTGCCCTCATATCCCACGTGATGCGCGCGATGCGCAGGGTCGCCGTGGTGAAAACGATGGCCTGATCTGAGCAGTTTCATGATCGCCTCCTGCCTCGCCGTTTGTCGGCCATAACGCCTGCCGAACTGCGCCGCCGTCGTATCAGTAGACGCTACAACGACCTTGCGCCAGCCAGCATACTTCCAGCATAGACCACGCCCACGCGTAATTCAAAGCCCATTTAATTAGGGTAACCGAATGCTGTGAGTGGTTCAGGCAGCAGCGTTTGGGAGCGGCGGCTTGTCGGCGAATCGTTGACAACGAGGTGTCGCTGCATCGCAACAAAAGACGCAGACCTGGTCTTTACCTCCGCGTATTTTGCCGCGCCGGCAGGCCGTTGCGCATGCCGGTAGAATGGGCCGGCCAGCGAACTGCGTCGCGGCAGCGACTCGCCGCCGCCGGCGTTCCGCTCATGCTGGCTCCTACCCGCCTTGACCTTCTCTATGCGCCGCTCATCGTTCCTCGTACGCTTTATCTTCATTGGCATCCTGCTGCACATTTATGTCGGCTTCCGTCTGATTCCAGACATGCCAGTCGACATTACCGCCCGTTGGCTGTCGGCATTGTGGCTCGTGCTGTCGGTCTTTCTTATTCCGCTCGGCATGCTTGCGCGCACGATCAAACGGCAGCCACTCGGCGACCGGCTCGCGTGGGTCGGCTTGCTGACAATGGGCTTTTTTTCGTCGCTGCTGGTGCTGACGTTCGTGCGCGATCTGGCGCTGGCATCACTGATGACCGTTGACGCGATCTGGCCTGACACGATCGCTCTCGTGCATTGGCGAACGGGCACCGCGGCAGCCGTGCCCTTGCTTGCATTGCTGTCGACACTGGTCGGGCTCATCAATGCTCGCCGCCGCGCGCGAGTCGTGACGATCGAGGTACCGATCGACGATTTGCCAGCCGCGCTCGACGGCTTCACGATTGTCCAGATCAGCGACATTCATGTGGGCCCGACAATCAAGCGCCGCTATGTCGACGCAATCGTCGACGCAGTGAATCATCTAAAGCCTGACCTCATTGCCGTAACGGGCGATGTAGTAGACGGCACCGTCCCGCAGTTGACTCACCACACACAGCCGCTCTCGCGGTTAAGCGCGCGTCACGGCGCGTTTCTGGTTACCGGCAACCACGAGTATTACGCGGGAGCCAATGCGTGGATAGACGAGTTCCGGCGCCTCGGACTCAACGTGCTGCTCAACGAACATGTGATCGTGGATCATAACGGCGCGCGCGCGATCATTGCCGGCGTGACCGATTATTCGGCTGGCCATCATGACCCGTTGCACCGCAGTGACCCTATGGCGGCGATCGCGGGCGCACCGGGCGACGTGCTGATCAGGGTGCTGCTCGCGCACCAGCCACGCTCCGCGGAAGCAGCCGCCGAAGCCGGTTTTACACTGCAACTATCGGGTCATACGCACGGCGGCCAGTTCTTCCCGTGGAACTTCTTCGTGCGCTTGCAGCAACCGTTCACCGCGGGCCTCGCGCGCCTGAACGGATTGTGGGTGTACACGAGCCGCGGCACCGGCTATTGGGGACCACCAAAGCGACTTGGCGCACCTTCCGAGATTACCCGATTGCGCCTTGTCCCCGGCGAGCCAGATTAAAGCGGGAAAGGAGCGCGGCGCTCTACAGCCTACGCTCTACTCGTTGGACGGATGTGCAGTAGGCATGAGGGGCGCGCCTTATTGTGCCGGTGCCACTGCGACACTGATCTGCGGCGCGAACGCCACCCATACTTGCATGCCCGGCGTCACATTCGCCAGCTTTGCGAGGTCGCGACCCTGAATGTGGAACGCCGAGCCGTTCGCGCCCTTCAACGCCATGACGCCTGAAGCGTGATCGATCGCCTGCACTTGCGCGCTTAGGTTCTGATCGGAGTTCGTCTGCCCGACTGGCGCGACGGCGGCAGCGACCGCGCCTTTGCCGTCAGCACCGCGCACAACGCTGATCACAGCGTTGCGCATCATACGGATATGGACTTTGCCGCCTTGGGTAATTCGCGCGAGGTCTCGCCCATCCGTAACGTCGAACGATGCTTCGCCGCCTTGTGCGTCGCGCACCGTTACGGAATGCCTTGCATGATCGACTGATTTCACCACTCCTTCGGCCTGTAAGGTGCTGCTTCCTTCAAACGGCGCCGGCAAACCTGCGGCGAAAGACGCGAACGGAGCAGCGGCGATCAACGCGCCAGCAACGATGCCAAGAGCTTTAGCTTTCATACATTCCTCGATGACGGAAACGGCGGAGAATTGCGCCGCTGTGCAAACCGACTATCTGCGCGCAGGGATGTAACGGCCTTGCGACGCGCAGAGCGATGCGGAAGATGTAAACAGTGTGTTTTTCGCGATGGTCGCCGTCAACATTTGGACTCCGTATTACTTACAAGATCGGTCTGCGTCGACCGTGGAAATTTCCTCGGCGAACGAATGCAGGCGCATCGTCTATCGTTGACTTGCAACACTTTCAGACAACGTTAATTCCGCATCCTGAATATGGACTGTCCCACGCGCTTCGACTAAGCTCTGTCACCGTGTATTTTTCACACACAACCGTGGAGTCTCAACTATGGAACACAGCATCATTGCGTGGCTTGTCATCGGCGCGATCGCCGGCTGGCTTGCCGGCGTGCTCGTCAAGGGCGGTGGCTTCGGGATCATCGTCGACATCATCGTCGGCATTGTGGGCGCATTCATCGGCGGTTGGCTCGCCCGTGTGCTGCACATCTCGCTCGGTAGCGGCTGGATCGGCTCGATCATCACGGCTGTGATCGGCGCGGTGATCCTGCTGTTTGTCATCCGGCTCGTCCGACGAGGCAGCTGAAGCTGATCCGGCGTAGTCGGCGTCAGCGGCAATGTCGCGTGACGCCGGCTTTGCCTCGTTCAACCCGGGTCAAGCGCCCGCTTGTGCTGCCGGCAGCATCGAACCGGTGTCGCGCAGCCGCGTATGCCAGGCGAAAGCCTGTTCCAGCCGATGCGGTGTTTGGCCGCCGCCTCGCAACGCATCTTGATAGTAGTCGCGAAGCAACTCGCGATACTGCGGATGCACGCAATTCTGAATATTCAGCGCAGCCCGTTCGCGCGGCGCCAGGCCTCGCAAATCAGCCAGGCCCTGTTCGGTCACTACCACGTCAACGTCATGTTCGTTGTGGTCGCAATGCGTAACCATTGGAACGACGCTGGAAACGCAACCGCCCTTCGCCGTCGACCTGGTCGCAAAAATCGCGCATGACGCATTGCGCGAAAAGTCGCCGGACCCGCCAATGCCGTTCATCATATGCGTGCCACCCACATGCGTTGAATTCACGTTGCCGTAGATGTCGAATTCCAACGCGGTGTTCAATGCGATCAGACCTAAGCGGCGAATCACTTCGGGGTGGTTGCTAACTTCTTGTGGGCGCAGCACCAGGCGACTACGGTAACGCTCGATCTCGCCGAACACCTGGGCCTGACGCGCGGCAGACAACGTGATTGACGCCCCTGAGGCGAACGTGACCTTGCCGGCATCCATCAGGTCGAAGGTCGAATCCTGAAGCACTTCCGAATAGATTTCAAAAGCGTCGAATGGTGCGTAGGCGAAGCCGGCCAGTACGGCGTTCGCAATCGTGCCTATGCCCGCCTGCAACGGCGGCAAACGTCGAGGCATACGTCCGCGCGAAATTTCATGCTGGAAAAATTCGATCAGATGGCCTGCGATCAGACCCGTCTCCGCATCGGCGGGCAGCGCGGTCGACGGACTATCCGCTTTGTCGGTGATGACAATCGCCGCGATTTTCTCGTGCGGAATTTCGATCGCCGATGTGCCGATGCGGTCGCGCGGGCGAACAATAGGCAGCGGTTCACGATTCGGCCGCCGGCCAGGAATCCAGATGTCGTGCAGTCCCTCGAGCGCGAGCGGCTGAGCCAAGTTGATTTCAACGATGACCTTCTCGGCGAGGATCGCAAAGCTCGCGGAATTCCCGACCGATGTCGTCGGCACAATGCCGCCGCTTTCCGTGATGGCCACGGCTTCGATGATCGCGACATCGAGTTTGCCGAGTTGGTTGGCGCGCAGCATCTCGACCGTCTCGGACAGATGCTGGTCGACGAACATGACTTCGCCGCGATTGATTGCATCACGAAGGGTCTTGTCCACCTGGAACGGCAAGCGGCGCGCGAGCACGTGCACCTCCGTGAGCACGCGGTCAACATCATGACCGAGCGACGCACCCGTCATCAACGTGATGCGCAGCGGCTTGCCTTCCTGGCGAGCGCGCTCGGCCAATGCAAGCGGCACCGCCTTCGCGTCTCCCGCGCGCGTGAAGCCGCTGGCGCCGACGCGCATGCCATCGTGAATCGCAAGCGCCGCCTCGGCGGCGGAAGTAATTTTCTCGCGCAGCGAGGCGCAACGAATTCGGTCTTCGTACATGAAACTTGGTCTCTCCATAGTCAGCAACCGAGTCTACCGGTGCGCACGTCTGCGATGCGCTTTCTTCGTCGGTCAGATTGTCGCAGTGGCCGCGGCGTCATGATCGACGACGTCGCGGCCCGCTTTGCCGGCGCGTGCGCGATGCTGCTCGATACTCCTAGCTGCCGAAGTAGATGTTGCAGAAGCTCACAGGGCCGACGCACTCGTCGGCTTGGCTTGCCGGCGCCGCGAGCCGGCTCGCCGGGGCTGCGCCCTCGTCGCGTTGGACAATCGCCTGCGGCGCCTGGTGTTGCGGGGCGACCTGTGCCGTCTGTGCGTGAGCAACAGCAGCGGACAAAGAGCAGGCGATCAGGACAATCTTCAACAATTTCATTTCGTTCTCCAGGACTAACGGTTACTGCGTGACAGCGATGAAACTATATGACCGCTGTGTGTGCGAATAAACGGGGCTGCCCGGAAGTGACTTTTCCATCCAGCGGAAAGATCGCGTGCGTGGCTGGAACCACGTGCGTTGGTCAGCGCGGCTTGAAAGGTGCGTCTTTGTCCAGCAACGCAGTGCGAATGAAATGAAGGCAACTCAGAATGCGTTGCATGTCGTGACGTTTATCCGGATCTGCGTGCACCGCTTTCAATACATCCTGGGCAATCCAGGTAGCCGAGCGAACGGATACCAAAGCGTGGTCGAGCGTTCTCGCGTCGGGCCGCTCGAACAGCCCCGCGAGGTGATCGAGCATATGTTCGACGGCGTAGTTCCAACACGGATGCAGGGCTTGCACATGTCCGGCATGCGCCGCTTCGTTGCGCAGATCGATGACGGCGTGCCCTACTTCGAGGGTCGCCAGCATCCAGCGCAATGCATGCCGGCGACGTCGCGGCCGCCGCGTCAACAGGCGCAATTGCGAAGCGAGATCATGCGTGCTCGACTGAAAACGCTGATTGAGCCCTGGCCGCTGATCTCTGCATGCGAGGACGGCCTGGGCGCGTAGATCGTCCATGATCCGCTCGATGAGCCACGGCATATCAGCGGGAAAGACAGTGGCGAGGATGATGGCGGCCAGCAACATCGACGCTGTGAGGGCAATGCCGTTGTTGATGAGCAGACCAGGCTCGAAGCTCACGACATTATCGGGTCCAGCCAGTAAGCAGAAGAACACCGAAAAGCCGACGCCAAGCCCAGCCGTCCGCTTGAGCGTGGCGAGATATGCGCCCAGCGCCAGCACCGGCGCGAGCGTGATGCAAAGGAGCGGAAAACCGTCAATGTTGGGATATACGTAGCAGGTGAACGCGTAGCCCGCCAGAGTCGCGAGCGCAGCACCGAACGCCATCCGCACAGCCATATCTCGAGCGTTCGGCGCGGTGGACGTCAACGCGCACACAAGCGCCACGCCAATGACAGCGAGGCCCCCGCTCGGCCAGTCTGTCGCGATCCAGAAGCAAGCGGCGATCTCCATCGCTGTGGCTGAGCGGATAAATGTGAAAGCAACCGCATATCTGTTAGTTATACTAACGTAATAGTTTTCGCTGCGTTGCCGAGAGCCGGGCTTGCGTTGCACGAACGTATCGTAAGTGTCCAAGTATTTCGCCCATTCATTCACAAAACGGTATAGCAACTCTGCTGCCGTATCAAAGTCCGCTAGCGATTCTGTCGTCGCCTGTTCCAGCTGTTGCCTCGTCTGCCGCACACGTCGTGGCAGTTTGGCTTGATAGGTGCGCAATCGGGCGGTTAGATGCGATACATCGGCAGGTGCGTCGCGCTGCAATGCGATCAACGCCGTGAGTTCGCGAAGGTGCGGATCGATATACGCCGTCATCGTGGCGATGTCGCTGGTGTGCGAACGCTTAAGCAACTGATGCAGCGCGTGCAAACGTGCGCAAGCATCCATGAACTCGCTGTTCAGGCGACCGAGATGATGGTTGCGCGAACGCATCGCTGGATCTTCGAAGGCGGCGAAGATGCGCGTCGCTTCCAAACCCACGATCTCGTCGACGAGAGCCGCGAAACGCCGCTCGAACGCTCGCCGACCGACTTCGCGAGAAAGCACGTCGGCAGCGAACGCAGTAAAATTTCCGTAGCGGACTTGCAGTGCTCGCAGCAGAGCAAGGCTCGAGCGCTGCGGCACGATTAACGCACTTACCGCACTCGAACAGACAATCCCGATCGTCACTTCGGCTGCTCGCGTCAGTGCCGCAACGAAAAGACCGTGAGGCGTCGCGACGTTCGGAATGCCGATCAGCGCCGCCGTGTAACCCGCGAGAACAAAACCGTACCACCTGAAATGCCGATAACGGACCGCCGCCGCGATACACGCGCTGATCCATACGATCATGCCGAGCATATGCAACTCGGCCTGTTGAACGAACAGCGCGCCGAGCGTCAACGCCGCGATTGCGCCTACCGCGGTCCCGAGAATCCGATAGAAGCTTTTTGCGAGCACCATCCCGCTGAACGGTTGCATCAGCACGAACACGGTAGTCATGGCGATACGCGGCTGAGGCAAATCCAGCAACATCGCTATGCCCAGCGCAAGGAGCGCCGCAGTGATCGTCTTCAGCAAGTGCAGCCAGACGAGTCCGCCGCTGCTTGCCCAGTCGCGAACGATTGAACGGCGCAACGACGCGCGCCACTGTCCAGCGAAACTTGCTGCCGGTTTGATCGCATGCTGGCGTTTCATCTAAAGGCAATGCACCTCGGTTTGTCACGGAAGTAAGCGCCGGTTAATGCGTGCACCGGCAGGCAAGGCGCCGATTGTAGGAGCATACGATGCGGGCATTAACGGGACGGCTGCGGAACGTCCCTTCCAGAACGAACAACAATGAGCCGATCAGTCGAGCGGACAATACGGCCTGTGCCGTGAAATAGAAGGACCGATGGATACGTTACAAAACATGCGAGTGTTCTCGCGCGTAGTGGAAGCCGGCAGTTTCACCGCCGCCGCACAATCCTTCAATTCGACGACTGGCGCGATGTCGCGCGCGGTGTCGGAACTCGAGGCCCACCTGCGTACGCGCTTGTTGAATCGTTCAACGCGCCGTCTCGCGCTCACTACCGCAGGAGAGCGTTATCTGAAGCGCTGTCAGCAAATACTTGCCGACGTCGATACCGCCGAAGAAGAAGCCAGTTGTGCACATGAGCGCCCGAGCGGTGCGCTTCGCATGCATAGTTTTGCGAGTATCGGCCAGCACTATGTGCTGCCGGCGATCTCGCGCTATCGCGCGCTTTACCCAGAAGTGACTGTGGAGTTGACGCTGTCGCAGCGCATGCCCGATCTTTTTGAAGGAAGCGCGGATGTTGCGGTGATTGGGGCGTCGGCGTTACCCAATTCCGACCTCGTGTCGTTTCAGCTTGGGACGACGTTCAGCATACTGTGCGCGTCGCCCACATATCTGAGAGCGCATGGTGCGCCGCTAAGACCGGCCGATCTCGCGCATCACGAATGCCTGATTCTGCATACACCCGCGTTTGCACCACACGAGTGGGTGCTCGATGGGCCCAACGGCAGCGAGTTGATGGAAGTCGACGGTCCAGTGCAGGTGAATATCGCGGAGTCGCTGATCGTTGCGATCCGGGAGGGGATGGGCATCGGCATGGTGCCGCTTTACGCGGCAATCGCCGGATTAAGGGATGGTACGTTAGTGCGCGTATTGCCGGACTACACGCTGCAGAAGATGAACGTCTATGCGCTATATCCATCGCGGAAGTTTATCGACGCGAAGACGAGAACATGGGTAGAGTTTCTGCGCACGCATTTGCCTGAGGTGATCGCGCGCGATGAGGCGTTGCTTGCAGAGATACGCCAAGCAGATAGCGCCGGCGATACGCTGCCGCGCGTTATTCCGGACTCGGCTGCGGAAAGTCGCAAGGTAGTGATTTAGCGACTGTGATTGCGGCTGTGGTTTTGCACGCAGTGGCAAGAATACTGGGCGCGTGGGCGCTGCTGTTTCGAGTCGCGTAAATGCACGTAAACGCAGAAACCCCACCGTGTTGGGGTGGGGTTTCTGGTTCTGCTGGGGAGCCTGACGATGACCTACTTTCACACGGGCAATCCGCACTATCATCGGCGTGGAGTCGTTTCACGGTCCTGTTCGGGATGGGAAGGGGTGGGACCGACTCGCTATGATCATCAGGCATGACGGGTTGCCGTACTGCTCGGGGAGCAATACGGCCAATCGGGAAGAAGTAGTTTCTGATGAGTCAACATCAGGG
>NZ_AWZT01000081.1 GCF_000472525.1 Paraburkholderia dilworthii | reverse complement strand
CACCTACGAGCTAGCGGTTTGAGCCGCTTTCTTTGCTTATCTTTCTTTGCGGCGGCAAAGAAAGTAAGTGCCGCCCCGCACAGGGGCAACACTAATAGACCACTACGACCCATTAGGAACCACCCGAACCACAAGGAAAACCCGAACCACAAGGAAAACCCAAAAAACCTAGACCCTATACCCAACCCTAACCCCACCCCAATGCCGCCCCCGCACAAAAACCGGCGCGGACGCGTCCTTCATCAAAACAAATTCCCCACCACCCATATCGCGCCGATACGTCTGCAACAGAAACTTCTTCATATGCGACCCAGCAGCAAGCCCGGTCCGGTCATTGAAAATCCGCCGATTCCGGCAATTCGCCATATTCCACACAACATCGTCGCGTTGCGGCAAAGAAAACTTCAGATTGTGAGTCGGCAGGTAACCGCGCACGTCGATCCCGGCACAAAACGCCACGCGCGGATCGAGATCCAGTAAAGGCTCCTGAATCGCCGGCAAAACACGATCGGTGAACGCGGTGAATCGGGTCATGAACTGCTGCGGATTCGTGCCTGGCACCGGCACATACTGTTGATCGAACAGATCGTCGAGTGAAATCTCGCCGCGTGCGACAGCCGCCTCGAAGACCTTGCTCACCGTGGCCGCCGCGTTCTGCACGGCTTCGATAAAGCGTGTGTCCGCGGTTTCGACGCCTGCCGCTGCCGTCAACTCGATCAAGGTCTCGGAGACGCCGAGCAAATTGCCCAGACGATCCTTCGCCTGCACAAAATTTTCGCTCGAATCCTCGACGCCGCTCGCCATTTCCAGCACTTGCGCTTCCAGTCCGTCGCACTGCGTTTCGATCTCGCCGGTCAGCGCGGCGATCTGCTCAGCCTCGTTGTTCAGATGCGCGATCGCGTCGCCCGTCGCATGCACGACCTCGCCGATCTGGCGCGTGCCCTCGCGCACCCGATGCGCTCGCTCCGTATTCACCGAACCTTCGTTGATCAACTGCTCGGTCTGCTGCGTGAGTTGCGCGAGCGTCGTCTCGATCTGGCCGGTCGCCTGCGCGGTCTTGGCCGACAGGTTCTTCACCTCGGCCGCCACCACCGCGAAACTCCGGCCGGATTCGCCCGCACGCGCGGCTTCGATCGCGGCGTTCAGCGCCAGCAGATGCGTCTGCCGCGCGATCAGTGAGATTTCCTCGGAGACGCGGCTCACGTGCGCGAGCGCGCTGCGCAGCGCGCCGATCTGACTCTCGATCACCGTCACGCCTTCCACCAGACCGTGGATGTCGGCAAGCGACGCCTCCAGCGTTTCCTGCGATTCCTGCACGCCGGTCGCCGCATGCGCTGAGACTTCGCGCATGCCGCGCGCAGCAGTCGCGATCCGATGATTGCCCGCGAGCGTCTGCGCCGCAGACTCTCGCAACGCCTGGCACACTTGCGCCTGATGCTGCACGCGCGCGGCGACTTCATCGACGTGACCGGACACATCGCAGATTTCGATACCCAGTTTGCCCGCCTGCGCGGCAATATCGCCGACAACCGCCTGAGAGCGGGCCGGCCGGCGAAAGCTGAAACGCGACATAAACGTCTCCTTGATGACGCTAACGGCGCTGGCGGTCGGCGCACTGGTCGAGCGCGAACACAGCGTCTTCTCGATGCGTTTACGGCTGGCTTTCGGCCGACTTGATACGGGGTATCCCGCAGTCGTTATCATGTGCGGTTTGGCGTCGCGGCAGCCGCAATCCGGCGTGCGGCTGCGGCCATCCGTTTCCAACAGTCACGATGTTCGACTCCTTCGCGCGCGTTTCGGGCTGGCAGCAGCTCTATCATCTGTGGGAGCTGATCGTTATGCTCTGCAAATTTCTCTGGAGCTTGCTGCGCTTTCTCGGAGGGGGAGGCGGCTAGGCGTGCGCGATGCCGCCAGTTTCAAACCGGCGCTCGGCGTGCGCCGTCTCCCGACGGCGGCAGTGCTGCGCCGTTCTTCGCGCTAATCCCGAGGAAAGCGCGCAGATCGGCCAGCACGCGCTCGGGCGCTTCCTCCATTGGAATATGGCCGAGGCCCGGGTACATGACCGACTTCGCGCCCGGAATGCGCTGGGCGAATTCGGCTGCGTGCGCCGTGGGAATCCAGCGGTCTTTCGCGCCCCACAACACGAGCGTGGGGACCGCTAGCGTAGTCAGCACATTTGTATCGAGGTCCGCGAAATCAAGGGTCGGCACCATCTTGCCGATTGCGGCGCGCGTGCCTTCGCCGTGGAAGAACTCCACATAGCGCCGCAGCGTGACAGCGTCGATCCTGCGTGGATCGCCATACACGTTGCGCACTGCGCTTTTTATGATCGCCTCGGGCAGCCATCGCGGCGAACTCGCGCGCACCAGCGCGCTATTGAACAGGACGATGTAGATCGGCAGCTTCATCGGGAAACCTGCGGAGTCGATCAGCACCAGCCGCTCGACGGCGTCGCGATGCCGCACCGCGTAGTCCCACGAAATCAGTCCGCCGAGCGAATTGCCGATGAACACCGCGCGCGAGATGCCGAGCGCCTGCAAGAACGTGTCGATGAAGCGCCGGTAGGTCGGCAGATTCATTGTTTCGATGGCGCCTGTGCTGGCGCGCAGCGGTCCCGTCACGCCGAACGGCGGCAGATCGAGACGAATCACGCGATGGCTGTGCTTGAGCTCGTCGGCGACGCGGTTCCAGGTGTGCAGCGAAGATGCAAAACCATGAATCATCACGATGATGTCGCCGCTGCCTTCGTCGACGTAATGCACGTCCGCGCCCATGATCCGGATGAACTTCGAGCCGCTTTGCGTGTAACGCCGCCGCAATTCATCGCGCGGCACGCTGGTGATGCCGAGGCGAGCCGCGAGCGAGCGCGGCGGCAGCGCGGCGGCGGAATTCGATGCCGACGTAGACGCCGTGCCAGAAGCCGGTGAGCCCGACGACCGAGGTTCGATGCCTGCCATGTTTTCCGTCTCCCTTTTCGTTTGATCTTGTTTGAATGGAACTGAAATCGGACGCGCATCGGACGCGGAATCGGACGCGCAATCGGACCTTATGCGCCGCATGCATCAAGGCAAGAAGCGATAATCCTGCGGCCGCACGCGGCGCGTCCGTTTGCGAAAGCTGAACGTGAAGCCCGGCCACAGCGCGGTGACTTTGCCGCTTTGCGTCTGGTACCAGCTATGGCAGCCGCTCGTCCACACGGAACGCCGCATATTCTCTTGCAAGCGCGCGTTGTACTCGCGTTGCACATCGGGCCGCAGATCCATCGTGCGCAAGTTGCGCTCGCGCAGCAGGCGCAAGCAATCGCCGATGTACTGCACTTGCGACTCGATCATGTAGATCATCGAGTTGTGGCCAAGAAAGGTGTTCGGACCGGCGATCATGAAGAAGTTTGGAAAGTCTGCGATGCTCGTGCCGAGATAGGCTTCCGGACCGTCGCGCAGCCACAGCGCGCGGAGATTTGCGCCACTGATACCGGTCACTTCGAACGGCGCGCCGACACCGTTGAACTGAAAGCCGGTCCCGCAAATGATCGCGTCCACACGATGATGCGCGCCGTCTTGCGTCACGATGCCGTCTGCGACCATTTCGCGGATATCCGTCGTGATCACGTTCACGTTGGGTTCAACCAGCGCGCGATAGTAGGTGCTCGACAGCAGCACCCGCTTGCAGCCGAGGCGGTAGCTCGGCGTGAGCCTCGCGCGCAGTTCAGGGTCCTTCACGCGCCGTTCGAGGTAGCTGAGGCACAACTTCATCGGGCGCCTCATCAGTTGCGGATGCCTGACAAAAGCGATGGCCTGCGATTCGAGCTTCCAGTAGATCGCGCCGCGCACGACTCGCTGCGTGAACGGCATATGCTCGAAGAGCCAGCGTGCGCGTTCGCTAATGCGCTTGTCGCGCTTAGGCATGATCCACGGCGCGGTGCGCTGGAACAGATCGAGCCGCGCGACGCGCGGCTGGATTTCCGGCACGAACTGGATCGCGCTAGCGCCCGTACCGATGACCGCGACGCGTTTGCCTTCGAGTGGATACGCGTGGTCCCAGCGCGCGGAATGAAACAATTTGCCTTTGAAACTCTCGAGCCCAGCGATTCGCGGCATCGAAGGGCGCGATAGTCCACCGCTCGCGGCGATCAACACATCAGCCTCGATGTTTTCTCGCGTGCCGTCGACATCGAGTTCGATGTGCCACACGTGACGCGCTTCATCGAAACGCGCGGCCAGCACGCGTGCATTGCAACGCACGTAACGGTCTACGCCGTACTTGCGCGCGCAATGCTTCAGGTAGGCGAGAATTTCCGCCTGACCGCTGAATGCGCGCGACCACGCCGGGTTCGGTTCGAAAGAAAACGAATACAGATGTGAGGGCACGTCGCAACCGGCGCCCGGATAGGTATTGTCGCGCCATGTGCCGCCGATGTCGGCGGCGGCCTCGTAGAGAGTGAACGACGTAATGCCTATTTTTTGCAGGCGCACGGCCATGCCGATGCCGGCAAAACCGCTCCCCACGATGGCAATGCGCGGCGCGGCAGCTGGTGTGGTTGCGGCGGATGAGGCGGGCGTCACGGCGGTCTCCGGCAAGAATGGTTCGGGAGTTATCGACGTTCACGGCATGCTGCTCGCCGTGAACGGGTAGCCGTTCGAACGTAACGCGCAGGGTAGACAACTGTACACCTCGCGTCAAGATCGTTTAGAGTACGTTTATTAAACGCGCGTCGTGCGCGGTGATTCAAAGCCCATCGTAAAGGCCATGAAATCCGTATTCGAAGCGGCGCCGAAGCCAGAGCGCAACACTATGGCCGTCCAGGAATTGCCGGCGGGCAAGCGCAAACTGATCGAAGCCGCGTTGCGCCTGACCGCTGACGGGCGTGGCTTCGCGAGCCTCGGTTTGCGGGAACTCGCGCGAGAGGCGGGACTGAATCCGAATACGTTCTATCGTCATTTCGACACGCTCGACGATCTCGCGCGCGAAGCCGTCGATTCGATCAGCCGCCGCTTGCGGCCGATGCTGCGCCGCGAGCGCTGGCTCGCCGCGCACGACGAACCGCACAGCGTGCCGCGCCGCGCCTGCGTCGCTTTCTTCATGTTTGCGTTGGAAAACCGCGAGGCGTTTCTGAGCGCCTTAGCCGAATATCACGGCACGTTGCCGGCGCTACGGGAGGCCGTGCGGACAACGCTTCACGCGGTGTCGGCGGAAATGGCGGACGACGTCGTGCAACTGGAACTGATGCCGGCACTCGCACGCGATGTCGTCGACGAAGTGTGCACTCAGATCGTGCTGCAACTGTTCCATCTGTCGGCCGAGTTTATCGATGCCGAGGCGGCCCGCCGCGATGCGCTCGTCGGTTATGCGGAGCGCTTTATCGTGCGGCTATTCGCGGGCTCGCTGCTGCTCGCGCAGAATGAGGAGAAGCGGGCGCCGGTATCGAGGCGCGCGTGATTCGTTGAACGTGCGGACAAAAAACAGGCTCCGCGAAAGGAGCCTGTTCGTATGGATAGCGCCCGCGCGACGCGACGCACGCGAGGGCTCAGGTGTTATCGGTCCAGCCGCCGGAGTCGTCGCTGCTGCCCATGTCGATACCACCGCCGCTGTTATCGTTCCAGTCGTTCGAGCCCTGGCCGAAGTCGAGGCCGCTGCCATTGTCGCCGTCGTTACCGCGCCGGCGCGTTTCGTCGTCGACGATCACGTCGCGCTCGACCACGCGCTCACGTCCGGAGTTCAGCGCTTCACCCAGCAGAACGCCGGTCAACAGTCCACCCATGCCGCCGCCAAAACCGCCGCCTTGTTGCACGATAACGGGCGGTTGCTGCTGATACGGACCTTGCTGCGGATAGGGCGCTTGCGGCGGATTGCCGAAGCGCTCGGCTTCGCGCGCATACGGGGACTGCTCGCTGCCCGCCGCGGCTGCATTCGGATCGGGCCTGCCATCGGCTCGCGCGCGCAGGCTGCCGATGCGCTGCTCCAGTTCGTCGAGCTGGTACGGCGGCACCGGGTTCTTGCTGTTCGACAGTGCTTCGACGAGGGTCCGCAACTGGTCCTCGGTTGCTTCGACCTCTTTCTCGAGCACTTCATGGCCTGGCGCGGTCGAGAGTTTCACGTCGAGTTTCAGCGAACGCACGGAGTTGAGCAGTTCGGTAGCACGCTTGAGCTGCACGCGACGATCGTCGTCCGCGCGCGTATTGTCTTGCGTGCGCGCACGGCGCAAGGTCCAGCGCAGCACCAGCGCGATGACGCCGACGAGGATCAGAATGCCGACCCACATGCCGATGCCCGGGCCGTGGCGCTCAGGCGCTTGCTGCGCAATTGCCTGTTTTTGCTGCGCGGCCGGCGTGTTCTGCTGGGCGAACGGATTCGCCGCGCGGCTCGTTAGCTTGCCAGTTTCGTTGCCACCGCCGCTGCCACCCGCAGAGCCACCTGCGTTGCCTGCGCGTTCCGCGTCATGGCGAATGCGTGACTCTACTTGCGCGAAACGCGTCGGGTCGGTGAAACGGATTTGCGGATCGAGCGACTTCGCCTGCTGCAGTTGCGCGAGTGCGTCGCCATAACGGCCTTCGCGATCCAGCACCTGGCTGTACAGGTAGTGCGCACGCGCATTGTTCGGATGCGCTTGCAGCACTTCGGACAATCCGGCGTCGGCCTGCTGCCAGTTGCCCTGCGACATCGCGGATTCGATTTGCTGAACCGTGGGCACGGCAAACGCCGCCGCCGATACCAGCATCAGCGAGACGAATGCGCTTGCGATAAGTTTTTTCATTTGTGGACCGGGCGCGAGGCGCCCGTCTCCTTCAGTCGATTGCGGCGACCCGGCGGCTGGCGCCCCGGCCGGCCGCCGCCCGATGCATGGCTACCGGCTCCAGAACGCGCCCGGACTTCCACCGATCCGGCCGCCCGCGCTGCACATCTCACGCAATTACTGGGCCGGCGTATTGAGCTGCTTTTTCAGCGCTTCCAGGCGGTCGTCCACCGACGGACCGCGGTTCAGGTCCGCGAGCTTGTCGTCGAGTGCCTTGCCGCTTTTGACATCGGCCGAATTCAGACGTGCGTCCGAACGCGCATTCGACAGCGCGACTTTGTCTTCGAGCTTCTGAAAATCTTCAGACAGGTTCTTGCCGCCAATGCCGCCCAATGCCGTTGCAGCAACGTCTTTCGCTTCGGCGATCTCCTGCTTGGCCTGAAGGATGTTCGAACGCGCGTTCAGATCGTTGCGGCGGCTGCGCATGTCTTCGATCTGGCTTTTCAGTTGCGCGACCGACGGCTCCAGGGTGGCGAGCTCTTTCGTCAGCGCGTCGCGTTCGGCCTCGGCGGTGGCTTGCGCGCCGAGCGCTTCCCGAGCGAGCGCTTCGTCGCCGGCTTGCAGCGCGCGTTTCGCGCCCTCTTCGTACTTCTTCGCCTTGTCGGCGGCAACATCGCGCTTGCTTTGCTGCGTGGCCACTTGCGCCTGAATCTCGATCAGCGAGTTTTCGGCGCGGCCGATGCTCTCGTCGAGTTCGCGCACGATCTGGCGCGAATCGCGTGACGGGTCTTGCACGGAGTCCGCCGCGTCGTTCAGGAGACCTTTTAGCGTGCGCGAAATGCTGTCAAAAAGCGACATGAAAACCTCCAAGGAATGGTGTCGGCGCTGAATATTCCGGCGCACTCAACTGCTTGTCACTGCTTGTCACCGCGTATCACTGTGTGCCACTGCTACTTTACGCCGCCGCGCGGTAAGCTGCGCAGCGTTCGGACCGGAGGTCGGGGCTCGCTCGCCGATTGCAATAGCGCGAGCGCAAATTGTTCGCGCCGCATGGCGCACGCATCGCACGATGATGCCGGCAAGTTGCAATGATAAGCACAGAGGACCGGCCCTTCAGCGGCTCGCGGATATTACACCACCGGCTCTCTTAAAATGGGCTTAAAGGGCGCGATGAAGGAACTGGCGAGTGTGCGGGTGCTGGGTGTCGGTAGCGTGAATGGCGCAAGCGTCGTTTTGAGCGTTGCGTGTGAAGAGGCACACACGCGGCGGCCGCATGTCGCGCGTTGTATCGATGCTGCCCGTTCATTGCCACGCGCTATCGCCATCGCTATGCGAAGCGGCCACCTTCGGGGCCGAGGTCGCTTTGCGGATCGTCGTCATCGCGCGTGGTGTCCAGACGAGGACGCTTCAGCACGCTCCTCACATGCGTTTGCACGGTCACGGCAGCGGGCAGTAGCTTGTCGCCTGCGCCAGCCCGTGCGGCCGCGATTCGCGCGACTGCCGCGGCGGTTGCCACGGCGTCTTCATCGATTTCGGTGGTGAGAGCGGCGAGCACATCGGCGGGCAGCAGAGGAGCGGGTTGAGAGGCGGGCTGAAAACCGGGCGCAGTCGGCACACTATCGGCGCGAGCTGTAGACACCGACGGTGTCGACGTGTGCGCTGCGTCGCTTGCCGCACTCCCAGTCGCCCCGACCTGTGCGCTGTTCGGCCCGGAATCCGCGCGCAAACGCGGGTCACGACCGACGCGCGTTTGCAAGGCCGGCGGCGACGCCGCTTGCGCATGCCTCGTATCGTGAGCGACTCGCTGCAGCGCCATGTCGAGCGCGTCGGGCGCGCGCGGCACATTGAGCCGGTCGACGATGCTTGCCGCTTTCACCTGCTCGCTCGTCGCGCCGAAACTCAGCACGGCGCGCCGCATGAGTTCGCTGACGCTGATGCGGAGTTCGTCGGCAGTGGCGGCAATCGCGCGTTTCTGCGCGGGCGTGACGAATACGACGATGCGTTCGCTGGGCTTTGTCATGATCGGCTCGCATACTTGTTGGCATGGCGCTTCGCGGCGCGCATCGGCGTGCGCGGAATCCATCATATGACGAGTTGCGCCGATCGCAAACGGGCGCGTCGTGAAAATGCCGTGACATCAACGAGTTGTCGCGTTTTTTGTGGGCTTGTCCACAGGCCTTTCAACATTTTCTGTTGATAACTTCGCGAACGTGCGCAAGCGCCTCGCAAGGCTGTCGAATCTACCCATCGCTTGCCGCCGGGCGTTCGCGCGAAGGGAATTCTTACAAAAAAACTGCGTTGAGCGCCGCTTGATTTCTTTAAAATGCGCTGTTACGTTGCGCCGGACACTGTCCCGGGTGCGTCGTGGCGACTCGCCGGGGCAGAGAGTCGCACGGCGGTTTGCGCCCCAGACTACGCCGCTCACGATTCATCCGCGTCTCACGCGCGAGAACAAGGCGTTGAGTTACGCGCCCACTATTCCAGTCATGCCAATCATCAAACGACCGCATTCTTCGCATTCTCCGGCCGGTCAAGACCGGGACTCCTACCACCGCACGCAAGGACGCAACGCCGCTTCGCGCGACGCCGAAGCGGGCGGCCGCTCGCTCGGCGCCACCATCGCAATCTGGTTCGCGAGCCTCGTTGCGATCGTCGCCGTGGTGGGCGCGCTGATCGTCGGCTATGCGCTCGTCGTGATGGGGCCGCAACTGCCTTCGCTCGACGCGCTGACCGACTACCGTCCGAAAGTGCCTCTGCGGGTCTACACGGCCGACCACGTGCTGATCGGCGAATTCGGCGAGGAGCGGCGCAGTCTCGTGCGCTTTCAGGACATTCCCGACCAGATGAAAAAAGCGGTGCTCGCGATCGAAGACTATCGCTTCTACGAGCATGGCGGCGTCGATTTCCTCGGCATTCTGCGCGCCGGTTTTGCGGACATCGCGCATGGCGGTGCGTCGCAGGGCGCGAGCACGATCACGATGCAGGTCGCGCGCAATTTCTTTCTGTCGAGCGAGAAAACCTACACGCGCAAGATCTACGAAATGCTGCTCGCGTACAAGATCGAGCGCGCGTTGACGAAGGATCAGATTCTCGAGCTGTACATGAACCAGATTTATCTGGGCGAGCGCGCTTATGGTTTTGCCGCGGCGGCGCGCGTGTACTTCGGCAAGGATCTGAAAGACATCACGCTTGCCCAGGCCGCGATGCTCGCGGGTCTGCCGAAAGCGCCGTCCGCGTACAACCCGGTGGTGAATCCGAAGCGTGCGAAGATCCGTCAGGAATACATTCTGAGGCGCATGCTGGAATTGCGGTACATCAGCCAGGAGCAGTACGACCAGGCGGTGAAAGAAGAGATTCACACGCGCAATCCCGGCA
Source organism: Paraburkholderia dilworthii (assembly GCF_000472525.1). Taxonomy (GTDB): domain Bacteria; phylum Pseudomonadota; class Gammaproteobacteria; order Burkholderiales; family Burkholderiaceae; genus Paraburkholderia; species Paraburkholderia dilworthii. The sequence continues at coordinate 3,885 of NZ_AWZT01000081.1, read as the reverse complement.
ACGAATACAGCGTGCACGCCGAGTACATCGCCGAAATGGTTCGGCAGATGATGTATGCGCAGTACAAGGACGAGACTTACACGCGCGGCCTGAACGTCACGACGACGATCGATTCCGCGGATCAGGACGCCGCATACCGCGCGGTGCGCAAGGGCGTGATGGATTACGAGCGGCGCCACGGTTATCGCGGGCCGGAAGGTTTCGTGCAATTGCCGGCGCCCGGCGACGACCGCGATCAGACTATCGACGACGCGCTCACCGATCATCCTGACAACGGCGAAATCATCGCCGCGGTCGTGACGGACGCGAGCCCGAAGCAGGTCAAGGCGCAACTGGTCGACGGCACCCAGGTGACAATTGGCGGCGAGGGCTTGCGCTTTGTAGCCAGCGCGTTGAGCACACGCGGCGCGGCGGCAACGAAGATCAAGCCGGGCTCGATCGTGCGTTTGATGAGCGACGACAAAGGCAACTGGCAGATCACGCAGCTTCCGCAAGTGGAGGGCGCGCTCGTGTCGCTCACGCCGCAGGACGGTGCGATTCGCGCGCTCGTCGGCGGCTTCGACTTCAACAAGAACAAGTTCAACCACATCACGCAGGCCTGGCGTCAGCCCGGTTCGAGCTTCAAGCCGTTCATCTATTCGGCGGCGCTCGACAAGGGGCTCGGACCGGCCACGATCATCAACGACGCGCCGCTGTACTTCCCGTCGAGCACGCCCGGCGGCGACGCGTGGGAGCCGAAGGACGACGACCAGCCCGATGGTCCGATGCCATTGCGCCTCGCGTTGCAGAAGTCGAAAAATCTGGTGTCGATCCGCATCCTGTCGTATATCGGCACGAAGTACGCGCAAGACTTCGTCACGCAGCGCTTCGGCTTTGACGCCGACAAGACGCCGCCGTATCTGCCGATGGCGCTCGGCGCGGGGCTCGTTACGCCCTTGCAGTCGGCGGGTGCATATTCGGTGTTCGCCAACGGCGGCTATCGCATCAACCCATATCTGATCAGCGAAGTGACGGATGCGCGCGGCGAGCCGCTGTCGAAAGCTCAGCCGCTCACCGCAGGCCGCGATGCGCCGCGCACGCTCGAGCCGCGCAACGCGTACATCATGAACAGCCTGCTGCATTCGGTGGCGACGGCGGGCACCGGCGCGGGCACCAACGTGCTGCATCGCTCCGACTTGCAGGGCAAGACGGGTACGACCAACGACGCGAAGGACGGCTGGTTCGCCGGCTATCAGCAATCGCTCGTTGCAGTTGCGTGGATGGGCTACGACCAGCCGAAGAGCCTCGGCAGCCGCGAGTTCGGCGCGCAACTCGCGCTGCCGATCTGGGTCGAGTACATGCAACGGGCGCTGCGCGGCGTGCCGCAGAGCGAGCCGGCGCAGCCTGACGGCGTGACGTCCGTCGACGGTGAGCTGTTCTATTCGGACATGACGCCGGGCAACGGTTTCGTCGCCAGCATCGGTCTCGATTCGGCCAATCCGACGGCGGGCGTGAACGATGCGGTCGGCGGCGTTGGGCCTGCGGGCATGACGCCGCCTGCGGTGCCGCCGCCAAGCGTGTCGTCCAATGAGAAGAAGCAGATCATGGATCTGTTCGAGTCGAACAAGCCTTGATCGTGGATAGCGCGTGCGAGCCGATGGGTCGCGCGCGCCACGTTGTGCGAAGCGCGCGCCGAACCAGGCGCCAAGCGTGAGGTGACTGACAGGCGCTGAGGTAGGCGCGAGAGCGGGGCGAAAGAGGGCCTGAGGTCGGCGCAAAGCGAGGCGACATGCGGGCGCCACAGTGCTCGAAAAAACGTAGCGCCGAAGGTGGCGGCAAGGCGTGGATCTGGCGCGCCTTCGCTGCGGTCCGCCGGTGGCTATCCGGCGGATTCTGCCTGCGGGATGCCCGCTGTGTTTTAATCACGCCTGCAATGCTCGATCGGGGTCCTTCAGCAAGTCGGATTCGTTAGCTGTTTCCATCTCGGGCATTGCTGCGTCTTGCGGCGAGCAAGCCGTCACGATCCCCAAGCGCGCCCGAGACCCGGCCGGACGCGCGCACATGCCACGTCAGGCGTTAGCGGCAGGAAAGCCGCAGCGGTCGGCGTGTTTTGCCATCCAGCATCCACCGGGTTCCCGCATTGAAAAGTCGAATTCTCATCTGTCTGATGACGGGGCTGCTGCGCGCCTTCGCTTTGTTGCCGTATGGGCTCGTCGCGCGAATCGGCACGGGGATCGGCGCGCTGCTGTACCGCATTCCCAGCACGCGCCGGCGGGTGGTGCATACCAACCTCAAATTGTGTTTTCCCGACATGGGCGACGAAGCGCGCGAACATCTGGCGCGCGCGCATTTCTGCCATGTGATCCGCAGTTATGTCGAGCGTGGGCCGCAGTGGTTCGGCGATGCGCAAGCGTTGGCGCGTCTCGTCGAAGTGGAAAGCGCGATTGATCTCGCCGATGTCCACGCGCAACCGACGATCTTCGTCGGCTTCCACTTTGTCGGCATCGAGGCGGGCTGCATGATGTATTCGACGCGATATCCCGTGGCGTCGCTTTACACGCCGATGTCGAATCTGCTGCTCGATGCGATGGCAAGGCGCCAGCGCGGGCGCTTCGGCACCGAGATGATTCCGCGCAGCGACAGTGTGCGGCGCGCGTTGCGCACGTTGCGCGATGGCACGCCGGTGATGCTCGCGGCCGACATGGATTTCGGTCTGCGCGATTCCGTGTTCGTGCCGTTTTTCGGCGTGCCGGCCTGCACGCTCACATCCGTCTCGCGGATGGCGCGCGCGGCGAACGCGCGGGTCGTGCCGTTCGTGACGGAGGTGCTGCCGGGCTATCGCGGCTATAAGCTGAACATTTTCGAGCCGCTAGCCGATTTCCCGTCGAACGACGTGACGGTGGATGCTCGACGGATCACCGAGTTTCTGGAGACGCAGGTGCGACGGATTCCTGATCAATATTATTGGGTGCATAAGCGCTTCAAGAACCGGCCGGAAGGGGAGGCGGGGGTTTATTGACGCGTCGCGGGTGTGCTGCTCTGCTTTCGTCCTGGGGGCAATGACGGCAAAGGCGTCTTGAAGGAAAACGCTTGCGCGGGCAAGCACCTGACTGTACGCAGTGTGATTCTGTCCATTTGCCGTGTCGATAAGTCACTTGTCTCTCGGGGATAACGATCGAACGCTGCAGCGATGCAGCAGGCTCGGAACCCGCAACGGACAAACGAATAAACAATCAGTAATGCGGATCTATGGCTGTGTCCACCGCCGTGCGGCAAGGCAGAGTAGAAATTGTACGGCTCCAAGAAGCATAGTGAACGCGCGAGCTTTACACGGTGGTGTCTAACGCATTCCCCTTGTTGTCAGATGGCTATTCGGCCCGCCCTGCACGGGCGTTTCTGCACGTTCATACGCCACTGCCCCGGCAGTGATACATCTGACCGACTGGCGCACTGCCGCATGTCAATCTGAATTTTCCGCACTTCTTTTCGCGTCATTCCCATAGGAGTCCTGTGCTGGTCTGATACCGGGATGACGCCAGATCCCTCGCAATCAGTAGACAGGAACACGGCAACGGCGGTTAGGGCGATGAACGGCGCGTGCCACGGGAACCCGATAGACCGGGCGTGGAACATGGGTCAACCGGCCGCACATGTCTGTTGCACCGGATGGATGCCGTCGGACCCTACCGGAATGTATGGCGCTGACTTCTCCCGTTTACCATCTCGAATATTTTGCCGGTCGATTTTCGGAGTTTTCTCAGGACATTCCCATATCAGTCTGACGCTGCATAACGATATGCTTTCCTGATTAGTTTGAATTGCATGGGTTGGTCGAACAGCGGCGATATCTGCGCTGCGACAGCACGTGCGGCATCGTCTGATTCTGATTGGGAGATTCACTGATGG
>NZ_AWZT01000080.1 GCF_000472525.1 Paraburkholderia dilworthii | reverse complement strand
GTCATCGTCAGGCTCCCCAGCAGAACCAGAAACCCCACCCCAACACGGTGGGGTTTCTGCGTTTACGGCGCGATAGAACCGCATCGACCGGCGCCAGGCACAGCCTCGTCGTCCGTCACTGCCTGCCGATGCGCAGCGCGTTCGCGTAGCCCGTCAGTTCCAGATAGCCTCGCCCAGCCTCAACCCNAGCNCCAGCCGCGGNGCCATCGCGGCTCACCCGCGCCGCACCTTCCCAGTACACCGCGCCGGTCGACTGCCGCGAGTCCAGTTCCTGATCGTCCATCAGCGGATCGATCTGCCATGTCAGCGCGCCGGTTCTCACCGTCATCGACACCGGGTACCACGCGTTCGTGCGCGGCGAGCGCCACGTGCGGCGCGGCGTAAAGTCGACTTCACTCGGACCAAACGTCGTGATGCGTCCGTCGCGATCGCGTAATGCAGCGTGCGCCCATATCGCACGTCCGTCGCGGCTGCGCACCTTGAACGCCATCAGAGCCGAACCGTCGGACAGGTTCGCGCCCAGCCAGTCCCATCCAACGGCATTGGCGTCGAGCAAGGTACTGGACCACTCGTGGTCGAGCCATGCAACGCCGGTCACGGGCGTGTCGTCTTGCGATGAACTACCTTTAGCAACAGGCCGCCTCACGCTGCCCGACACGCGCAATTGCGGCTCACTGTAGTAGTAGCTCGCCTGTTCGGGTCGCGGGCCTTTGCGAGAGTAGCCATGTTCGCCCTGAATCAAAGGAGCTTGCGTCGGCGTTAGCCTGAGATGCAACGCGAACTCGCCGGCGTTTGCCGTGACGTCGTAGCGGGCATCGGCGGCACGAACGATTTTCCATGCGTCGAGCTTGACGTCGGTATTGGCAGGCTTCGCATACGCGAGCCCGAATCCTTCGCGGCCAATCCGCTGGTCGTGCACGAGGCGGCCAAGCGCGGGATCGCTTAATGCGGCGTGCGCGATGATCAATTGAGAAGGCACAAAAGCACTCGGATCGGCGGCATCATGACCCGTTGCAGAGCGAAAGAAGGTAATCTGAAAACCAAGCGGCTGATTATCGGGCGTAGTTAGCCAGCCGGTTGCGTACCACCACTCGGTGCGAAAATTGGGGTGAGCGCCGGTGTCCATCGGCAGCACGATCGGATGGTCTTTTGTGACGACGGCAAATCCCGGCGGTGCACCAAACACAAAGACAGGCGAAAAAGCAAACACGCCGATAACGAACATGCCCGAAGCTCGCAGACGTATCCCACGGCAACGCATAGCCGAGAATTCAATATCCGCTTTCGTGCGCCCCATTGGTTGAGAAGCCAATAACCGCCGCAAAGTTCGCATCACCAGTCCTCCTTGACCGCGCGCACCGCATCCACCGAAACGGCGCCGCGTCCTGCGATCACGGCGGTTGAACACGATGACGCCAGCATCACCAACGCAACTATAGCCAGCATCGTCCACGGAACATGCAGCGACATGCTCCAGTGAAACGACTGCGGATTGACCACGAATACGAGAATCAGGCTGATCGCGAATCCGAGAACGAAGCCCATCGCGATACCGCACGCGGTGAGCATGCCGCCTTCGAGTGCGAGGATTGCGAGAATCTGTGAGCGCGTCACGCCGACGTGCCGCAGCATGCCGAACTCGCGAGCGCGTGCGAGCGTTTGCGCGGAAAACGTCGCCGCGACGCCGAACAATCCGATGATGATGGCGACCGCCTCCAGAAGATACGTGACCGCGAAGCTGCGGTCGAAGATCACAAGTGTGCGTGCGCGAATCTCCCCCGGCTGCGAAATGCCCAGCATCGCGCCGAAGGGCAGTGCGCGCAGTCCGGCTATTACGCGCTCGACGTCCGAGCCTCGTTCGACGGTAACGGCGACATCCGTAGCGCTCGTGTCGGCGGTGAGGCGACGGTAATCGGCGAGCCGTATCTGGATTGCGCCGCTCTGGCGCACGTAATCACGCCATACACCGGCCACCGCGAACACATGGGGACGTTCACCGAGCGGCAAGCGAACCCGCTGTCCCACTTTATAACCGTACAGATCCACCATTGCTTCGGACACCCAAACAGGCGTCTCGTCGCTTCGCAGTTGACGAGGCGATAGCACAGGTCCCGTCATTTGCAGATTTGCGCCAGGGTCGGCCGCGTCGATCTCGCGTGCAAGTACAGCGATGTCCGGCCGCGCGGGGTCGAGCGTGATATGCGACATGCGCGCGAAGGCCGCCCTTGCAATGCCCGGGACAGCCGCAAGCCGCGTCTGTTCGTCGGGACTCAAGCCGCCCGTACCGCCGTTCTCCGCTACCCGTACATAAAGATCGGCCGATAGCAGATGAACCAGCCAGTCCTCGACGGACACACGGAAGCTGGCAACCATGATCGCCATCGCCACGATCAAAGCGAAACTCGACAACACTCCGCCCATTGCGATCGATGCATGACCTGGCGCATTCGCGAGACGCGCGAGTGCGAGCGTGCCGGCCGCGCCGCTGCGTCGCCGCGCTGCGAGCGCCCGGCTTGCTTGACCGAACGTAAAAGCGGTAACACGCGGCATCAACGCAATTCCGCCGATCAGCAGCAGTGCGACGGCCAGATAACCGCCAATAGGGGCGTCGAACGCGGGCGGCGCTTGCGTCAGAAGCGCGGCCGCCAGCAGGCATAGCAAGGCGGGCCACGGCGTGGCGAGCCGCGCGAGCGCGCCTTCTTCCGCACCGGCCTTCAGCGCCGCAGCGGGCCGCGCGCGCGCCGCTTCCAGGGCGGGCGCAAGGCTACCGAGAACCGCCACGGCGACGCCGAGCGTCAGAAAGATCGCGCTCGCGAGCGGTTCGAAGCCGACCTGCGGTTGCACGCCAGGGAAGTAGCCGCCGCCCAGATCGCTACCGAAAAAATGCAATGCGCCAGCAGCGAGTGCATAACCGAGTGCAAGGCCGAGTAGCGAACCGAGCAAGCCGAGCAGTGCGCCTTCCAGCAGAATCTGACGCAACAGTTGCCCGCGTGTGAGTCCCAGCACGCGCAGCATCGCGAATTGTGCGCGACGACGGACAACGCTCAACGCCTGCGTCGAAAACACGAGGAACGCGCCGGTGAAGAGCGCGACGAGCGCGAGCACGTTCATATTGATGCGATAAGCGCGCGAGAGCCGATCGGTGCGGCTTTCGACGTCGCGCGCTTCGGCGACGACCCAATGGCTCCCCAACTCCGTTTGCAGATCGTGCTTGAAGCGCTCGCGGTCGACGCCGCGTTCGAGCTGCACGTCGACGCGCGACAGCTTGCCGACCTTGCCGAACTTCCACTGAACCGCTGCGATATCCATGAGCGCGAGCCGTTGACCCGGCCTCGTTCTCACGATGCCGCCTGCCACGCGCAGATGCACGAGCGATGTGCCGTTTTGCAGCGCGACGTTATCGCCGGTTTTGACGTGCAGCCATTGTTGCGCGGCGGTGGACAGAAACAGGGCGTCGGAGGCGAGGGCGTCGAACGGCCGCTCGGCTGACGGCACACCGATCAGATCCGGCGCAATGCGGCTTGCCCTGAACACGTCGATGCCGAGCACCGGCAACGCGGCATTGTGTTCCGGTACGGTGACGTCCAGCGCGAGAACGGGGCTCGCGAGCGCTACGCCCACGTGCGTAGCGAGACGCGGGTAGATTGACTCGTCGAATAGAGGTTGAGCGCCTCGCACTTGCAGGTCCGCCTGACCTGAGAGGCTGCGCGCCGCAGCCGAGAATTCATTGAAGGCCGCGCTGTTGATCAATTGCACTGCGTAGCCGAGTGCCACGCCTAGCGCGATCGTTGCGATTGCAACGAGTGCGCGTGCGCGATGACTGCGCCATTCGGCGCCAAGCAGCCAGCGTGCAAGCCTTCGATGCCCGCGTGCATGTGTGGGCCGGTGCGAATCAGCGGGCGTCATCGGCTGAGCGGGCGATGGTTTGCGAGTCCTGTTGCACGTGTGAACGCGCTGGCGTTCGCGATGCGGCATGCAAGCCACTATCGCTAAGAATCATGATGCGGTCGGCGACGGCGGCAGCGGCCTCCGAGTGCGTCACCATCATCGTGGCCGCGCCGGTTGCCTTGCTTTGGGCGCGAAACAATGCGAGCACGCCATGAGCGGTATCGGGATCGAGGTTGCCCGTCGGTTCGTCGGCGAGGATCAAGGTAGGGCGATGCACGAGGGCTCGCGCGATGGCAACGCGCTGCAATTCGCCGCCGGAAAGTTGCGGCGGAAAATCCTCGCCGCGGCCGTCGAGCCCGACTGCGGCGAGCATGTCGAGCGCGGCGGAAACCGGCAACTCATTCAACAGCAGCGGCAACGCGACGTTCTGCGCAAGCGTCAAATGCGGCAGCACGTGAAACGCCTGAAACACAAAGCCGAGTTTCTGCCGACGCAAACGCGTCGCGGCATTGTCATCGAGACGCGAAACGGCATGACCGCCGATCATCACATCGCCGCTGTCCGCCTGTTCGAGACCGGCGATCAGATTGAGCAGCGTCGATTTGCCGACACCCGAGTCGCCCATGATCGCGACGAACTCGCCGGGCGCGAGCGTGAAATCCAGGTTTGCGAGCACGATGCGGCCGGCGCCGTAGGTCTTGCTCAGTCCGCGGCACTCGAGCGCGGGAACGACACCTTCGTCAGAAAACGCCATGCATGGTCCGGGGAGTGGGGGCGAGGCCGCGGCGTTTCACTCGCTGATTCGCGCGGCCTCTGACCTGTTGATCGCCGAAGTATATTCGGCTTCTGTAAGCTGCGTCCGGCCACTGGCGCGCCGCGTCAAGCCAGTTTCTGGCAACGGTTTGCCGACGCGGCGCCACGCTCCACCGCTTCGCCCGAACAAAAAAATATTTTCGTTCAACGCAGGGCCGATTGCAGTGCGACGTGCGAGGAAGCGGCATAACGGCAGCGTCTGCGGCACGCGTTGTGCCCACCCGGGAGTGCACTCAAGGAACTTCATTCAATGCGGCCACAAAAGCGCGCTTTTGCGGACAAATCGCGAGTCGAGAAACCGTCGCGCGATGCTTTTTGCAGGCGCACATTTTTATCTATTCCGCAAGCGTGTACGCCTCGATAGCGCTTTGTCTAGGGCGTTCGCGCATTGTTGCGCTGCAAAAGTATTCTTATCTTGGTAATCTCCCACCTTGCCATTCGACTGCGGGTAAACGTGGAGTCGAACAGCGGCGCACTGACGCCGTCCGGTTAAACACAAGCCTACATGTTCGTTTCGATTCTTTCTAAATCGAAAGAGTTGATGCGGCGTTCTGTATTTCAAGTTTTCGACAGCGCATATGCCATTGCCTCTTCTCAGCTTACTCATCTGGATCCCTATCGTCGCCGGCCTGGTCGTTTTACGGGCGGGGTCTGACGCGGCACGCGGCCGCACGCGGTGGCTCGCATTGATCGGCGCGGTCGCGGGCTTCGCACCGGTGATTCCGCTCGTGGCGAACTTCCGCAACGAAGTGACGTCGATGCAGTTCGTCGAGAACATCAGATGGTCGCCGACTTTCGATATCGCGTGGCACGTGGGCGTCGACGGCATTTCGCTGTGGCTCGTCGCATTGACCGCGTTGACGACGATCATCATCATCGTCGCATCGTGGGAGTCGATCACCGAGCGCACTGCGCAGTACTTCGGCGCATTTCTGATGTTGTCGGGCTTCATGCAGGGCGTCTTTACGTCGCTCGACGGCATGATGTTCTTCGTCTCGTTCGAAGCAACCCTGATCCCGCTTTATTTGCTGATCGGCACATGGGGGCATTCGAATCGCTCATATGCCGCGGTCAAGTTCTTCTTTGTGTCGTTCCTTGGCTCGCTGATGATGCTGATGTCGATGCTGTATCTCTACAGTCAGACACACAGCTTCGATCTGGCGCTGTGGCGCGAGACGCCTCTTGGCACGATGCCGCAAGTACTGATCTTTCTCGGCTTCCTCGCGGCCTTCGGCGTGAAAGTGCCGATGTGGCCGCTGCATACATGGTTGCCCGACGTTCACCTCGACGGCCCCACGGGCGCTGCTGTGATGATCGGCATGCTCAAGCTCGGCGGCTATGGCCTGCTGCGTTTCGCATTGCCGATTGCACCCCAGGCGAGCCACTTCTTTGCGCCGATGATAATCACGCTCTCGCTCGTCGCGGTGCTTTACTCGAGTCTTCTCGCGCTCGTGCAGACGGACATGCGCCGCTTGCTCGCGTATTCGACTGTGGCTCACATGGGTCTCGTCACGCTCGGTCTGTTCGTGTTCAACCGCATTGGCCAGGCCGGCGCGATTGTGCAAATGCTGTCGTACGGCGTGGTGTCCGGCGCGATGCTGCTTTGCACGGGCATGCTCTACGATCGCACGAAAACTGCTGCGATCGACGAGTTCGGCGGCGTAGCGAATACGATGCCGCGCTTTGCCGCATTCGTGATGCTGTTCTCAATGGCCAATATCGGTCTGCCGGGCACTTCCGGTTTCGTGGGCGAATTCATGGTGCTGATGGGCGCGATCCGCTTCAACTTCTGGATCGGCGCGATCGCAGCGTCGACGCTGGTCTTGAGCGCTGCCTACACGTTGTGGATGTATAAGCGCGTAATCTTCGGTGCAATTGCGAATGCGCGTGTCGCGACACTGAAGGACGTGGGTAAGCGCGAGTTCGCGCTGCTGGGCGCTATCGCGTTGCTAGTGCTCGCGATCGGACTCGATCCGAAGCCTTTCACCGATGCGATCGATCCGTCGGTCGGTACGCTGCTCGCGCAATCGGAGCGCTCGACGCGTCCTTCGCAGCCGACGCCCGGCGAAGGCGGCGAACATCTGCAAGCGGCAGCCCCGGCTGCGGTTGTTGCCGCTACGCATACGCCAGGATGAGGCCGCCGCTCGACGCGCGGGCATGACGGACGAAATGTTCGGCGAACTGCTTGCAGTGGTTGGCATGGCTAACGAAACGAACCGGCTCGCGGTGGGATACCGCGTGCCGATCGACGCTGCGTTCGAGTAACCGGTCTTACGCCGCGCCACGCCACGCGGCGAGCAGACCGGGTAGGTCTTCCATGTCCCTAAACACCTGAACCACGCCGGCCGCCTGCAGTGCGGCTGCGCTGCTATGTCCGAACTCATTCGGACAATAGCCGAATACTGTCGCGCCGGCAGCCACCCCGGCGGTCGCGCCCGTCACCGTATCTTCGACGATGGCGCAGCGCGCCGCGTCTACGCCTAACGCCGCCGCCGCGGCGAGATATACGTCGGGAAACGGCTTGCTGCGCGGTGTTTCGTGACCGCTGAAGATGCGGCCCTCGAAGCAGTCCAGAATCCCCGCCTTCTTCAATTGCAATTCGACCTTGATACGATCCGCACCCGACGCAACGGCAATGCGTCCGTTCAAGGTCGCGTGCAGCGAACGTACCGTCGCCGCCGCGCCGGGAATGGCGATCAGTTCCTTGTCGAGCGCTGCGTTGCGGCGCGCGCGGAATTGCATCAGCCAGTCGGTCGTGATCGCAACGCCTGTGCGCGCTTCAATCAACGGCGCTTCGTCTTTCACCGCCTTGCCGACAAAAATACGCATCGTTTCTTCGATGCTCAAGTGCCAGCCCAACTCGCCGAGCATCTCGGTAAGTATGCGGTTGGTGATGGGCTCTGAGTCGACGAGCACGCCGTCGCAGTCGAAAAGTACGGCGTGGAAGGGGAAATCGGACATCGCGGGGCGGTAGCGGAGAAGTCGCGGAACGGCAAAGCATACAACAACGGGCCGCGTGGCGCCGCGCAGCGTGGGCACGCGCAGCGCGCCAGGAGTCAAGATTTCCCGACGTCAAACCCATCACTCAACGTCTTCATAAACGCAATGATGTCCTCGATATCCTGATCGCTCATGGCTGGCTGATCGCCGAATTTCCGATCGAAGGGCGCGTCCGAAGCATCCACGTTTGCGTGATACTGCGGCGGCAGATCGTTGTACTTCTCCACCTTGCCCGATGCATCGCGCGGATAGTTCTTCTCCGGCGACGTATTGCGCAGATTGTAGAAGTCCATCACTTCCTTAAGGTCGTGATAGACGCCGTTGTGAAAGAACACCTTGCGGTTCGCGACATTGCGCAACGTCGGCGTGAGGAACATGCCGCAATACTGCGTCTGTTTCGCAAGATCGTCACGGAACGGCCCACATGCCCCCATATCGAAGAATTTCGGATTCTTATTGGCGGGAATGGCCGGATTGCGCGGCACGCCCAGCGCTTCGAATTGGGTATCCGTACACACGGGCGGCAGGCCTTGTCCTTGTCGTTGAACAATTGCAGCCCGTGCATTTCGGCATGCGTGAACCGGGCTTTGCCTTCCAGCCAGTAATCATATTTGCTCGTGAAATCGTGAAATCGTGGAATGACGGATCTTCGATTTGATAACGCCCCACCGCGAACATTGCCTCGGAGATCAGCAGGCTCGGATTGGCGACAATGGCGGGCCCGAAGATCTGCTTGAACCGGTCGAGGTACTTCGTCTGCAGCAGCTTGCGCGGCACATCTTCCGGCGTCCTGTTGGCCATTTCGACGGGATTAGTCAGCGGGCCAATTGCCTGGTCCTGCAAAGTATCGGCGCGGCCGTCCCAGAAGAGCACGCCTTGCGGCACCATCGCCGCAGCGGCGGGGGCGGCGAGAACGGTCTTCTGCGCGCGCTCTATGCCGGCTGCCTGCGAAGCGAGTTGCGTGAGATCCACCGGGACGTCCGTGTCGCCCTGATCGGGCCGATGCTAAACGGCGCCTGACGACATAGATACGTCAGCGACGGCGGCGGGCGATAGCCCGCTTCGCTCATGTGCGCGCCGCCGAGTTGAACGGGAAACGCGTTATCTGGCCCATACGAATTCTTGCGAATGGCACGACGCGCAAGACTGCGTGCCCGAAGCCGACAATGACTGGTCGAAGAAAATCTCCTTGCCGAGCAATGCCACCGCGCTTAATGGCGCGCGCCGGGCGCATCAGATGCACCGGCCGAGGATTCGCGCCGGTGATCCCTTCGACGATGTCGCCGACCGCAGCCGGCATTCGCTCAGGATAGCGAAGTGCATATGCACCGAATACGACGGCCGCGATAGTGATCGAGGCAGCGCTCCACGCAAGCAGCCGTAGCGCGAAGCGGCGCGTGAGAACGGGACCCGGTTCGCCGCCAGCGGGAAGAGTCGGCGGCAGGGCGGCGTCTGAAGGTTGGTTCATGGCAAGGGTGACAAATAGTTCTTCGGATGCGATGAAAAAAAGGCGAATCGAGCCAGCCCATATGCACTGGCTCGACGCCGATTACGCTTTGCTGCAAACCGTGCTCTGTGTCACGCAACCGCGTTCGTCAGCGACGGCGAAAGACACGCACGCATCGCATGAACGCGGCTGCTTGATGGCCTGTTTCCGCACGGCGTGTAGTCAACTAGCGGTCAGATTGCCGGCGCCTCGGACAGCTTCGTCCCGAGGTTCTGATCCAGGTAGAGCGGCGGATTGTTGCCCGGGCCCGAGAAGTCGAACATGTTCGTGATGCTGCCAGCGGATGCATCGAACGACCCTCCGCCAATGCGTTGACCGCCGAGCCGGTTGTCCTCGATGAACTTCACCACCGACGCCTGCGTGATCGGCGTATCGTCGACGAAATTGGCCTTCGCCCACGGCGACACCACGATGAACGGCGTGCGCGTACCCGGTCCCAACGGCCGTTCACCGCGCCGCCGTTCACGCCTTGCGGCTGCACGGCACCCGCGGCCGTACACTGCCCGGCGGCGCTCAGGTTGTCGCTGCCCGCCACCGTCTTTCCGCCTGCGGATTGCGACGTCGTCGAGTCGAACGACGAACTCGTCGGTGCCCTGTAGCGATGGTCGTACCAACCGTCAGAATCGTCGTAGGCGATGATCACGGCGGTGTTCTTCCAGTTAGGCTGCTGTTGCAGGAAGTTGACCACCTTCGTGACGAAAGCCTGTTCGTCGATCGGATCGGAGTTGCCCGGATGGCCGTCCCCGACAGCCGGCGCCTTCAGGAAGTTGACCGACGGATAGTTGCCCGCCTTCACCGCGGCAAAGAAGTCATCGGTGTCGTACTGGTGATGAACCGGCGTTGCGGTGTTGTCGAGTGGATCGGCAGCGCCGATAACAGCCGTCGACGACGGACGCGTATGCGCGAGGTTCGCCGTGCTCGCGTAGTACTGGAACCATGCATGGTGCTGCACATAATCGGTCTTGGTCGCGTTGAGCACCTGCGAGAACGTCGAGCGCGCGCAGCCGGTCGTGCCGTTTGCATTGACCGTCTGCAGATTGAAGCCGCCCATGAACCCGCCCAACGTGATGTTCTTCGCGTTGAGCAGGTCGCCGATGTTCTTGTTGTTCGACGACATGGTGCCCGTCACCGCGCTGCCCGCCGCGGTCGTGCAGACGTCGCCGGCGGGGTCGAGATCGCCGATCATCGTAAAGCCGCCGGCCGAGTCGGGAATCGCGTTGGCCGAGGTGCCACCCGAAACCACCACGCCGTTGTTCTGCCCGGAGACGACTTCAAGCGCACCTGGCGTCGACGGACCGTACGTGTCGGTGTACGCGTTCTGGTTCATCGCGAAGTGCTGCGCGTAGTTCCAGAGTGCGGTGACGGTGTTGCCGTCGAAGTAGCCGAGCACCTGGCCCTTCGTCGCGCACGCGCCGGTGCTGCCGGCAATCGTCGAACCGGCAGCGGTAAAGAGCGGGAACGAGTCCATCGCGCCGTTGTTGTATGCAAGCTGTTCGGCGGCGTACGCATGGTTCTGGCTCGCAGTGTTTGCCTGCGAGCGGTCGAGCCGGAACAGATCCGCTGCCGGCAGACCGAGGCCGGCGATAGCGACGAGACCGACCGTGCGGCCCGCCGTATTCGGCGAGGTGGAAAGCGCATTCGGGTTCGTCGCGATCAGGTTGTTGCTCGCGAGGTTATTGACCGCCGGCGTGCCTGCGGAAGCACTCGATGATTAAAATTTAAGGGCGCGCATATTACGCGGGCTCTCGATCACCATTCGTTTGCATAACCGTTGCTGTTGCCTTGCTGACAGTCGTGCCGGCGAACCGCGGCACGCGCGGCGGCTTGCACGAGGTGACGCGGCACGACGAATGCTTCAGCTTGCGAACGCAGTTCGCCTACGCAGTTCGCCCGGCAGGCAGCCCCGAACATATGCTGCCGCGATACCGCTATCTCTTTCGAGGACTCCGCCATGACAGTCAAGCTCAAACCCGTCACTCAGCAGGTCATCGTCATCACGGGTGCGACGAGCGGCATTGGTCTTGCAACCGCGCGTCTAGCCGCGAGCAGGGGAGCACGCCTGATGCTGATCGCGCGCGACGAGGAAGCGCTGAGTGCGCTTGCCCGCCAGCTCGGGGACCAAGGCGCACTCGTCGAATATGCGGTTGCCGACGTGAGTAATGCCGCGCAATTGCAGGCCGCGGCCGATAAAGCCATTGCGCGTTTCGGCGGCTTCGATACATGGGTCAACAACGCCGGCGCGTCGATCTTCGGCCGTTGCACGGATGTGCCTATCGACGAGCAGAAGGAGTTGTTCGAGACGAACTTCTGGGGCGTCGTGCAAGGATCGATGATTGCGCTCGCACACCTGACGCAGCGCGGCGGTGCACTGATCAACCTGGGCAGTGAGCTATCGGATATCGCGTTGCCGTTGCAGGCGGCATACGTCGCGTCGAAACACGCGGTGAAGGGTTACACCGACACCTTGCGCATGGAGTTGCTTGAAGAGCGCGCGCCGGTTTCCGTCACGCTGATCAAGCCCTCGGGAATTCATACGCAGTTCGTCGAGCACGCCCGCAATCATCTCGACGTTCAGCCAAAGCTCCCGCCACCGGTCTATGCACCGGATATCGTCGCGAAGGCGATCCTGCATGCCGCGGCCACGCCGGTTCGCGATCTGTATGTGGGTGGCGCATCCGCGGCGATGGTCACGTTCGCGCGCCGCGCGCCGAATCTGTACGACCGCGTGATGGGCCGCATCGGTATTTCGTCGCAACGAACCAAGGAGCCGCCGCGCACCGCAACTGGCAATAGCGGCACCGATGGCGCCCTGCGCGAGCGTTCGGGGCAGAAGCGCAGGGTATTGGAATCGAGCCTGTACACGCAGGCGTCGATGCATCCGCGGCAGACGGCCTTGCTCGCCGCGGGCGCGGCCGCAGTATGGATGCTCGCGCGTTATGCAAGATCGTCGCACGCGGGGCGCATGTAAGCGAAGAGTTGCGCCTGTGATTCACATACCAGGACGAAGGGTGGCGCGGCGCGCGTGCGAAAGCAGGGGAGGGTGCAGCGCGCAACCCTTCGTCGTCCGATGTAATCCGGCGAGCGCCGTTGAACAGGTGAGGCGTTTAACCCCCGCCGTTCGGATTGCCGATGGTGAGCTTGTTGGACACCGACTTCACGCCGGCGACGTTCTTCGCTACGTCCTCGGCCTGCGGAATCTGCGCGCCGTCAGGCACCGATCCTGTCAACGTGACTGCGCCGCCGCGCGCGCGGACGTACACATTCGACACGTCGAATCCTTGTGTTTTGGCCAATGCCCTGCGCACGTCGAGACCGAGCTTGCGGTCCGTCTTTTTCACCGCTTTTGTGCGCGAAGTGGTGGACATCGTCGCACCGGACGGCGCGGCATCGCTCGATTGGGCATAGGCGCTCGATGCAGTCGCCAGACACAATGCAATGCCGAGCGCCTTCAAAAGATTGACTGTTTTCACGTTTTCTCCATCCTCGAAAAGTTGATGTCGCTTCGTTGCATGCAAAAAAATACGCGCCTGTGAGCGGGATTCTGCTTACGGGGAGCATCCTGTTTGTAGAAAAGCGATGCCGTGGCGCTCCCGGCGCGCTTAAACAATAGTTCAGCGCGCGCGCTCATGCTGGAAAAACTGGCTCTCGCGCGGACCGCTGCGCTTCTGCCTGAGAGCGTGTCGTGGGCTGCGCGCGCGTTTAAGTCGCGCTATCGCGGCGGGCGGTGGGCGGCGGTTCAGTCCGGCAGAAGATATTCACCGGCATGCACGAGTACGCGAGGTGCTGTTTGGCATTAAGCTCTGAACGGGAACCGTGCACAACATCGCGCGGTATCCGCGGGAGTGAACGATGAGTTGCAAAGAATTTTGAATGCAATTGCCAACTTGAGAGGGAGTCAACCATGAAGCGCATTGCCATCAAACGGATCATGCTTGGCCTTGCCGTCACCGCGATGGTGGCGGGCGGCATGCCACTCGCCACCGCACAAACCACGACGGACACTGACGCGCAAACTGCGCAACCCGGTGCGACCGGCAACGCCAAGCCGACTAAAGCCGAGCGGAAAGCCGCACGCAAACAGGCTCGCGCGAAGAAAAATGCCGAGTTGAAGAAACTCGAGGACGCCGGCTATCAGCCGTCGCGGAACGACCCCAACTATCCGAGCGATCTGCAGAAAGCGCAGAAGAAGGCGGGGATCGGCACCGGCGCGAGTCAGTAAGCATTAACCCTTAATCGTGCCGCCGGCAGCGCGAGGTTGACGCTGCCGGGTGCAGATGCATGCTCGAGCAGCGAGCGCCGCGGTGCGAATGCTCGCTGCACATCTGCTGTCGGTTCGACGACGCCCGCGCACTGCTGCACGTTGCCTGTTTCTTGTTGCGGGAAGCTGCGGGCAAAAATCTCCGCGTGCACTTTTGCTTTTGCCAGACGAATCGCTCACGCGCTACTAGAGGCTTGAAAACTTCGCTGTTGCACGGCCGTACTGCCGCGTCTCATACTTCGATTGCGGTTTCTGGCTGAGCAAGCCTTCATTTGGCTTGGAGCGACATGCCGGGCCGATCTCTATCGCATCGCCAGAACCCTCGCCCAGCAAGGCTTCCACGTCCGCGCGAGCATGATCATGCGACATGGGTGTCGTATTTCCTCATGTGCTTGTCGCAAATAGTCGGCTAGGCGTACTTTTTTCTGGCAACTATGTATGCACAGCGCGGACGGACGTCCGTGACGCAGCTTTGCATGTGACCAGAGTAAGTGCTTCGCACTAACTCTGGCCGACAGCTTTGCATGGGACCAGAGTAAGTGCTTCGCACTAACTCTGGCCGACAGCTTTGCATG
>NZ_AWZT01000079.1 GCF_000472525.1 Paraburkholderia dilworthii | reverse complement strand
GGATGACATTCGTTCAGCAAGTTGGCAATGCCGTTCAACCATCGCCGAAATTCCGTCCTTGCCAAATGCGCAGAGCAAGGCCCATGTTGCAAAACCTCGAGCCCTGCGCGACAGCTCGGGGACCCACTCCTTCGGGTCACGAACTTCTTCTCCGGTGACGGGGAGGTAGCTGGCCTGAACCGTCATGGCGCGACGGTGCGCGCGTGCATCGCGGACAATTGCATAGCCGCAGTCGTAAGGGCTTTGCAGCCATTTATGCCCGTCGGTCGTCCATGAATCCGCTCGCTCAGCTCCTTCCGCCAGATGTGCACGCGAAGGACAAGCTCGAGCCCAAAGCCCGAGAGCGCCATCGACATGCAGCCAGCCCTGTCGCGCATGCGTCAAGTCAGCGATCGTATTGAGCGGGTCGAAGGCTCCGGTGTTGATCTGGCCGGCTTGCGCGATTACCAACAACGGGGCGCTGACCGTTGCAACCGCCCGTCCAAGCTCATCCGCGTTCATTCGCCCTTCGCTGTCCGTGTGTATCACGACGACGCGACGCTGGCCCAATCCTAGATATCGCAGGGCGGAAAACACACTGACGTGAGCATCAGCACCCACGCACACCGTGATCTCTGGTGCACCGAACAGGCCGTCTGCCTCAACGTCCCATCCCTGCCGCCTGAGGAGTTCGCCGCGCGCGGCTGCGAGACATGTGAAGTGGGACATCGTCCCGCCCGTGGTAAATCCGAGCGAGCATTCGGGCGGAAGGTGAAGAAGTTCCAATAACCACTTGCTGGCGACAACCTCGGCGGCCGCGTTCGCCGGGCAGCTGTGGTAGCCAGCGCCATTTTGGCCCCACATGCTCGTTAGCCAATCCGCGGCGACTCCGACCGGGTGTGATGCACCCATCACCCAGGCGAAAAAGTGCGGTCCAGCCGTGCCAGTCAAGCCAGGCTCCGCGGCATCTGCGAGGCGCTCGATGACCGTTGCCGGCGCGATACCGGCATCCGTCATCGGACCGCCGAAAGCTTCAAGCAGTTGACCGAACGTGGCAGGCGCTCGTGCCGGCAGGCCTTTCCTTGCCTCGTAGAACCGAATCGCTCTGCGGTAGGCGTTATCGAGTGCCGAAGAATATTGGTCGCTCATGGAACAGCCTCCTTGAAACACTGCCTGTCTGGAGCACACCACGGCTTGAGTGAACCTGGGACTCTGTCGGTCACGAACAAGTCGCAGTTCTAAATTGACCAGTTGGAAGATCCAGCGACAGAGACTGTCAGCGACTTTTCCAACAGTATCCTCTGATACCTGCCGTTGCGGCCCTGACGGCTCGACCGGCGGCAATGGGTCGTGATTATCCCCCTTTGCATGGCGCGGTTACGCCGACGGTCTGCGCAATCAATTGGTTGGGCGGGGTGCTGCCAACTGCAGCCGTTTGCCTCGTCCTTAGCCTGCCATTCAGAGGACCATTCCGGTCAGATTACCGACCTTCGCGCTGGGACACGGTCGAGCGTCCAAGCGGATGTGAACTCGCGACCCAGCCCGGACGTCCCGCGCCTCAGCCTCCGCGGAAGATCAGCAACAATTAACAGCCAAGTTCGGGTGCACCAGCGAGCGGAATAGATCATACGTTAGCCGCACCGCACAAGACTGGAATCAATCACTTTTGGTTGCAGCCGGCCGCCGCACTGATTATCGACAAGCGCGGGACAAATATTTTTCCTACCATTGCATGAGGCAGCCGCCTTCAGGAGATAAGCGGTGGGAGGTATTGCAGAGTGGTTAGCATCGCTCGGCTTGTCTGAGTATGTCCGGCTCTTTGCCGAGAATGGTATCGATCGTTCGGTCCTTCGCGATCTCACGGACCAGGATCTCAAGGATCTCGGCGTCTTGCTTGGGCATCGCCGGAAAATGCTGCGCGCGATCGCCCGACTTGACGACAGCGCCGTTGCAATATCTCCAATCGTGGCCGCGCCCGTGCCACGTGATGACGCGGACCGACGCCAGCTCACCGTCATGTTTTGCGATCTCGTCGGCTCGACTGCCCTCTCGAAGCGGCTCGATCCGGAAGACATGCGGAAGATTCTGGGCGCCTATTACCGGGGTTGCTCGAATGTCATTACCAAGGCCGGTGGCTTCATTGCCCAGTACATGGGCGACGGTGTGCTGGCGTATTTTGGTTATCCTCAGGCGCATGAGGATGATGTCGAGCGGGCTGTACGTGCTGGGCTGACGCTGGTGCGGGCCATCGACAAACTCGATTCCGGGACCGACGAAAGTTTGCGAGTGCGGATCGGGATTGCTACCGGCGTAGTGGTAGTCGGCGATCTCACGGGTGAAGGCGAAGCACAGGAGCGTGGCGTCGTCGGTGAGACGCCGAATCTCGCTGCTCGGCTGCAGACACTGGCCGCGGTCGGAACAGTGGTGATTTCTGCGAGCACGCAGCGGCTTACGGCCGGGCTGTTTGAGTACCGCGACATGGGGCTGACGACAGTGAAGGGTTTTGACGAAGCAGTGCGTATTTGGCAGGTGCTCGGCCCCAGCGGGGTCGAAAGCCGCTTCGAGGCGCTGCACACGACCACGTTGACACCAATCGTCGGACGCAACGAAGAAATCGAGCTTTTGCTCAGCCGATGGCAGCGGGCGAAGAACGGTAATGGGCAGGTTGTGCTGCTTTCAGGCGAGCCGGGTATCGGAAAATCGCGGCTGGCCACCGCCCTTGAAGAGCGGCTCCAATTCGAGCCGCACGACCGCTTGCGGTATTTCTGTTCGCGCCGCCATCAAGACAGCGCCTTCTATCCGTTCATTTCCCAGCTCGAGCGTGCGGCCGGTTTGCGGCGGGACGATAACGCTGACCAACGCCTCGACAAACTTGAGGCGGTGCTCGCGTTCGCCGCCGACAATCTGGGCGAAGCTGCTCCGCTGGTGGCGGCGTTGCTATCGATTTCGACGGAAGGTCGATACCCAAAACTTAACCTCACGCCGCAACAGCACAAGGATAAGACGCTTAGGACGATAATTGCGCAGGTCATGGACCGGGCAAGACGCCAGCCGCTGCTGATATTGTTCGAAGATGTGCATTGGATCGACCCCAGCCCGCTTGAAGCGCTGGACCATCTTGTCGATCGTATCGCAACCGTGCCTGTCCTGCTGATTGTCACCTTCCGGCCCGAGTTCGTATCTCCGTGGAGCGGCCGCGCAGAGGCGATGTTCCTTACGCTCAATCGTCTGCACCCTCGGCAACGAGCCGAGATGATCGAGCGGGTAACTCGTGGCAAGGCACTGCCGAAAGAGGTTACAGACCGGATCATCGAGCATACCGATGGAATACCGCTATTTGTCGAAGAACTGACCAAGACAGTGCTGGAGAGCGGCGTACTGCGCGAGCAGAACGGGCGCTACGTCCTCGGTGGTCCGCTACCACCACTGGCGATCCCGATGACGCTGCATGCTTCGCTGATGGCGCGTCTCGATCGCTTGGCCCCGGCGCGGGATGTAGCACAAATCGCCGCTGCTATTGGCCGGCGATTTTCTTATGAGCTCATCAGCGCGGTCGCGTCGATGCCCAAGGAGCGCCTTGACGACGCATTGGATCATCTCGTCAGTGCCGAGCTGGTTTTCCAGCACGGCGCACCACCTGATGCGGAATACACCTTCAAGCACGCCCTGGTGCAAGACGTCGCATACAGCTCCCTGCTGCGCGAGAGGCGGCAGCAGCTGCATGCTCGCATCGCAATGGAGCTCGAAAATCATTTTTCTGACGTAGCGGAGCAACAACCGGAAATCGTGGCCGAACACTGCGCCCAGGCAGGATTGACGGGAAAGGCGGCGCGGCTGTGGTGGCGTGCCGGTCACAATACTGCAAAACGCGCCGCTCATCGCGAGGCGTCGGTTTTGTTCGAGAAAGCTTTGACTGCCTATGCGGCCCTGCCATCCTCAGCCGAGACACTTGGTGAAATCATCGACATCCGATGGGAACTTAACCACTCGCTTTATCCGCTCGGAGAACTGACACGGGACCGAGCGAATCTGGAGGCCGCGAAACATCTTGCGGAAGGGCTTGGCGACGAGGTACGCCTATCGCGCGTTCTATCAAGGTTGGCCTTCACACTCGGTTCGTTAGGCGATCTGGTCGGCGCCGTCGAGGCAGGCGAACGCGCCATGGCTTTAGCGGAGCGGCGAAGCGACCCCGATGCGAAGGCTTGGGCTGCCATGATGCTGGCAAGGTCGCGGTATGGCCGCGGAGACTATGAACGCGCGATGGGACATGCTCGACAGGCGCTAGAGGTGCTCCATGAAGGCCCTGGCTACGGCCTCGGATCCCATGAGGCTTACGTAAGATTCACGCGCGTCAACGCTCGTATCTGGTCGGTGCTGTGTCTTGCCGAACTCGGCCGGTTTGAAGAGGCTGCCGTCCTTGGACAGGAGGCGACCGGCATGGCTCGAGGGATGAATGAGCCAGAGGAACTAATCTTTGCTGGCCACGGTGTCGGACGGATGCATCTTATTCAAGGCAATGCTGACGTTGCTATTGAGGCACTTGAGCCAGCACTGGCCATGTGCAAGAGCGCTGAATTTCCCATCTTCCTTCCTCGGATAGCCGCCTGTCTTGGGGCGGCGTATGCGTCACTGGGCCGGACCGATGAGGCACTGGTTCTTCTCGAAGAGGCAGTTCGCCAAGCGGCGGCGAGTAATTTAACGTTCGGACAGTCACTAGTGCTCTCAATTTTCGGTCGAGTGTGCCAGCTCGCTGGTCGACAGGATGAAGCCCTCACTAATGCACATGACGCCATTGATCTTGCTCGAGCCTCTGGCGAACGAGGCAACGAAGCCTGGGCCTGGTGCGTGTTGGGGGATCTGGTCTCGGATGGCAACGCTACCGCACCTCGGATTGAGGAAGCTCACAATCACTATCGCATGGCGTTGATGATCGCCCTGGACCTTGGAATGCGCCCGCTGCAAGCACAGTGCCTAAATGGACTTTCTCGCCTGCAAAAAGATGGTCGGAAATGAAGCATTGGCCGAACAACGAGTAGCAGACGCCAGCTCGTTTTGCCGGGGAGCGGGCATAAAAACCCGCAGCATGCTAGAACTTCGTTTCACCCCGCACCGTTCGCCGAACCGTTCGCGCGCTAGTCTCCAGCAAATCTCAATTGCCACCATCGCATTACTTACCTAGCGACTGGTTCGCCTTCTCGGCTGCCGCGTTCAGTGCCGCGGCGGGTTGAGCCTTTCCCAGGTAGACAGATTGCATCGCATCCGACACGGCTTTCCCGGTGTCTTCCCACCCAGTGACTGTCGGTGCGAAGCGCGCGTTCGGCAACAACGCGATGAACGCCCTGGTGTCTAGGCCGTTGAGCTCCGGATCGCTGGCTTCAGCCTTCGTCGTGGGCAGGAAGCCTTCCGTCTTCGAGAATTCGACGCGCGGGCCCTTTGTGAAGAGGAAGTCGAGAAACTTCCAGGCGCTCTTCTTTACCCTGGAGTTCTTGAACATCATGATTGAATCGGTCACCGCATAGGTGGCCTGCGTCGTTCCAGTCGGAAGGGGATCGATACCGTACTTCAAATTCGGCGCCTCCTTCGCGATCTGCTTCGACAGTAAGGGCAAAGAGATAACCATCGCCACACGCCCCTGCTTGAACAGGTTCTGTACGCCTTCACGGCTATACCCGGTGACCCCCGCTTCGGTCAGACCTTCGTCTATCATCGTTTTGTACAGCGTTGCGGCTTTCACGCCAGCCTGCGAATTGAAAGCAGCCTTGCCGTCCTTGCCGATCACGTCTCCGCCGTAGCTCCAGAGTGCATAATAGAAATAGACATCTGTCTCGATCTCTTTGCCTTGAAGACCGAAGCCGGCGATTCCCATCGCTTTAAGCTTCTTCGACGCATTGATTACGTCGTTCCAGGTCTTCGCACCATTCGGATAACCAGCTTTCGCAAGCAGGTCCTTGTTGTAGTACAGCGCGCGTGTTGACGCAGCGATCGGCAATCCATACACCTTGCCTTTGATTTCACCCGGCGCCAGCATCTGGCCAATGAAGCGGTCCTTGAAGCTCGCGTCCATGTAGCCATCAAGGGGCTCCGCGACGTCGTCCTTAACGAAGTCCAGCAACCAGCGGGTACCAACAATCGCGAGGTCCGAGTTCGCGCCACCCATGATGTCCGTCTGGAGCTTCTGTTGCAGCGTGTCCCAATTTACTTCTTCGATCTTGATTCTCGTACCCGGGTCAGCTTTCTCGAACTCCTGAGCGATCTTGTTGAAGTAAGGGCCAGTCGCGTCACTGTAGTGCGAGACGGTGATCCGGACCGTATCGGCGTGTGCCGCTACTGCCATACCTGCAAACGCAAGCCCTACGGCAATCTTGCCAAGCGCGAAAGACACACGTACTTGAAAAGACATCTTCGATCTCCCAGGGGCAGCTGCGGTTGCCGGCTGCGGATTGCTTTTGTCTCTTGTGGAAACTCTGGCACCAGCATTACCTGGTGCCTGAACTGACTTTTAAGCGGCACAAATCATCGAGCAGGACGCACTTACGTAGCACTACTTTTCGTACTCGTCGCCTTGTGATGGAAAGCGTGATCTCCGTTGATCGCTCGTGCTGAACAGACGCCCGTCTGATTGCAGCCGCGGTATCTCTTCCAGCTATTGCGCCGCTTCGAGACTGCAGGTGGCATATGAACAACATGCCTATTTACATACGTATGCAATCAAATGCAGCCAACCTTGCCGGTCAACCGGGGTGATTGTCGGTGATTATCCGGCCAAGGCGCCGTAGATCGGCTCAGCGGCCTGACCGTCGATACAGAAAAGGCAGCGTGATGGTGGGAAGTGCAGAGGACGTACGCAAACCCCAGCAGACGCGTTTGGCAAGAATCCGAGCACGTCGGAGCCTTACTGCGCAAGGGTTAGGGCCCGCGTGCCAAAGAAATTTGTCACTGGCCGCGCCTCGGAAGCTGTTCCTTGTGCTGCCTGTGCGGGGTGTGCGGGCGCGCCAGAGATCGGACACATTGGCTCATTCTCGCCGTCGAACCGAACGACTGAAGTCTGGCGCGAGGGACGGCAGTTCTGCTGGTCGAGCAGGATGCACTTGCGGCGCTTCGCATTGGCGACCGTATTGATGTTCTGGAACAAGGGTACACCGTGCGCTCGGGAGCGAGTGGGGAACGCTTCGAAGAAAACAATATCACGCGTTTCTATCTCGGAATTTGATATCGGAACGCGACCGGGGCAG
Source organism: Paraburkholderia dilworthii (assembly GCF_000472525.1). GTDB lineage: Bacteria > Pseudomonadota > Gammaproteobacteria > Burkholderiales > Burkholderiaceae > Paraburkholderia > Paraburkholderia dilworthii. The sequence goes on along the minus strand of NZ_AWZT01000079.1, from coordinate 7,449 downwards.
GCATCGCAGCGTGTCGGACACGCTCTCCAGCGTGCATTTAACAGCTTGTGTCCGAGGGCTCAGGTCAGAGAGTGCGCTCCCATCGGCCTGATACGGCAGCGCCGCTCCGATGGGCACGGACTTTTTGGCCTGCGACCGGCCAATTTGCCTTGGCATCGCCAATTCCGGGACTTAGAATTCCTCCACGAGGTGCAAGTCGCGGACAATTGAGCCACGAGCCTCAGTCTGCCATTCTGTCGCGCAACGGGCAGAACCCGTTTTAGAAGGCGCGGCGAGACGATGACCTCGTGGGCCGCGAACCACCCTTCGTGCCACGATTCTATTTGCGGACATCGTCGCATCCGCCGATAGAGCCGCCAGCCTCGGCGATCGCCGCTGGACTGACTTGCTCGAATTCCATCAAGCTTTGGTTCGCCGTGAGCTTGCTTCCGCGGCCGAGAGATCGGCACGACGGGAGAATGGTGGTTTTCTTGTAGCGTTCGACGGCCCGGCCCGGCCCGGCGCGGGGCAGTGCGGTGTGCATGCGCGATATCAGACAACGCGTCCAGCAGCCCGGGATCGAGGTTGGGACAGCCTGCATACCGGGGAGTGCGAAGTTATGGGTGACTAGTTCGGCGGGATAGCCGTCCATATCGGAGTGCGTGTCGCAGCCCTTGCGCAACCAGGCGAAGTGCCGCTGTCAGCGACCGTAAAGGACTTGGTTGCAGGGTCAGCGTTGTCATTCCGGGACCGCGGAATTCATTCCCTGAACAGCGTGCCGGGTGATTGGCGGCTCTTTGCGGTAGAACGGTAGACGTACCGCGTGTCGATGTCGAACTGAAGAAAACCTTGCCTTATGCATGTCCTCTTCGTCTCTCCGACTGGATTGTTTCGCGATGGTGTCGCGCGTCTTCTCACCGACCTGGCTACTCGCGTCGAGGTGCGATGCGCCGACTATGCCGCGATTGCTCTCCGGCGCGGATCTCTCCCTGATCTGCTCGTGCTGGACGGCGACAACGTCCGCGAAGCGCTTAATGCAGTCAATGTGGTGCGACGTACCCAGCCCGGTTTGCCGGTCGCCGTGCTACTGACGGCGATCGATTCGCGCACCGTCGACGGTTTCCTTGCAGCTGGCGTGGGCGGCTGCGTGGGCAAAGCGGAATCTGCCGATGTGCTGCTGGATGCGCTGCGTGAGGTGCTCGCCGGCCATACTAACCCGCTGCCAGCGTTGAGCGCTTCAACGAACGCTGTTTCACCACCCGCTGAGGCACGGCGCCTGCGCGATTCGACGTCCGAAGCCAACCCCGGCGCGCTGACGAAACGTCAGATTGAGGTGTTGGCGCTCGCGGCACGTGGAGAGTCCAACAAATTGATCGCACGGCGACTCGACATTACGGAAGGGACAGTAAAAGTGCACTTGCACACAGTTTACAAGGCGCTGAAGGTCTCGAGCCGCAGCCAAGCGAGTGTCACGGCGGCGCGATTGCAAGAAGTGAGCGACGTACAGATTCATCAGGCGCTGGAAGGCCAGATTTCAGTGCAACGGCTGCTCGTCCATATGACGCCCATTCGCTTTAAAGCCGGAGAAACCCTGTTCCACAAGAATGCCAGTAGCGATGCGCTCTACTATGTCGTTCGCGGGACAGTGAGTCTCCAGGAGATCGGAGTCGAGGTAGGGCCCGGCACGATACTAGGGGAGATCGGCCTGTTTTCTCCCGACCACCGGCGCACTTGTACGGCACGCTGCCAGAGCGACTGCGAACTCCTTTCGGCCTCTGCGGCCGACGCAATGCGCCTCTATTACCAGGACCCGGAGTTTGCAACGTACCTGATTCGTCTCATCACCCGCCGACTGGGAGCCAACAAGTTGCGACCGAAAGACTAGTACCGGCTTTTCACGTTCGCTTTTGGCGCGCATGGTCAGGTAGCGGTCGACCCTCGGCCCTCAAGTTATATCGGCCAGCCGAGGGTAGTGTCGTAGATTCATTGACCTCCTCTGTAAAGCTGCTGGATGCGCGCGGCTCCACCGTCATTTTTCGAGCGCACGAGGTCTTGATAAACTTCGGCCCGGTTTTTTCCAAAGGGAAGGGCAGCGCCGCCCGACATGGAGTGACCGGAGAAATCCGGACCTTGAGAAGTGGTCACGGTCTCCGACGTTGTGGGCGACGGATTCGAGATGGTGTCTGCCGCGTTCGCCTGCCAGGCGGACATACAGATCGCTCCGCCGACAAGTAGCAGTGCTGTCTTCATGTGAACTCCTTGCGAAAGTATTGGCGCAGTTTCGGTTGCGTCGGACCGGGCGAGAGTCTCGCCACGTTCGACAGGAACGCATCTAAAGTTGCATGACGAATACAGAAAGATTCGATTCGACTACCGTGGCCTGCGCTTCATGATTGATGCCGTACGCGATGCTTTCTGGTCATCCGCTTGGTGCACGGCTCCTGCGTAGCAAGTCTTGATGAACCCAGTATGGTGTGTGGAAGCACCGTCGCCTATATGCCTTTCGTAATAGGCGCTGCCGCGGCGCGGTGACGGGCCAACCGCGTGAATTTCTTCGACAGGGCGAGCTGTGCGCAACGGACGCTCACGGGCGGACGGCCTCGACGTGCCCGTTGACATCGGACGACGAGCATCGGGGAACTCGCGAATGAGGCAAAGGTGCTCGAAACGCATGAGAACCTGGTGGTCCGCGTCCATGAGGAATCACTATTCCTGCGCCACCTTCCGACGGTTAGCCTCGAGCCTGCCCTAGGCGGCGTAATGCCCTGCGTGAAGCTGCCCAGGTGTTATCCCGCCGCCCATGCAATCCGCATTTCAGCATTTGCAGTGGACCGATCGGTCTCAAAAGGCGGGTGCTTCGTCGACTGAAGCGTGCTCGTGATTATTGAGCGAGTGCGGCTATTCCCCAACACTGCCAGACCGATACCCCATGAATGACAGTTCGAGTTCGAAAGCAGTCGTACAGATCGCCGGGGATTGAAGGGCTCTTGAGGGTCGAATGCGGAAGTTCAGCGTCCGGTCGGCGTTGCGCTGCCCGTTCGGCGCGTGGACTTCCGAGTTCGGCCACCACCCGCCGTTCGCCGAGCAGGAGATGCTGCCATTAGAACGGCTGCATTACTCTGGAACCTGCCGGACGAGCTACGCAAGCGGCTCGGCTAATGCCGGCATTGAACCGGGTCGGATACTCTCTCGACCCGCGATCGGTGCCGACGGCCGCGGCCTAAGCCTCTGGGCACTAGTCCGACGGCTCGACCCCATATTCATCCTTCTACTGGGTTTGCGGACACTGCGTCATGCCTCGGACATTTGACGTTCATTCGCAAGCCGGAGGTGACGCAGTTGTGATCTTTCATTCGCCGCCTGCCGTAGAAGATGGTGGACTCATTGGTGGCGAATTGCATCTCTCTCGGAGCACTGCGCACCTAGGGCAGAGTTAACCTAAACTCAGTGCGTAACGCATTTCGCAACAAGTTCGTCCGTGTCCCCGTGGGGCATGTTCATGCGGATTTCAGACGTTGTCGAGGACGGCGTGCGCGGATTTGCCGCCACCATCGCCTTGCGCAGCGAAGAGAGCTTCGTCCGTCATGCGCGTGAATCGCTGAGGGCGCGAGCGTTTTTGGAGTAGAGGGTTCAGTCGTCTCAGCACCGCGCGGATTGCTGCCGGTGCGTCTGCCGAATTCTGCGACGGGTGCAGCAGATGGGGACCCATCGCTTTACGCTGAGGGGCGACCATGCGCGCACTCGACATCATGACTCCATCCGTCGTCACCGCCACGCCGGATATGACCATCCACGACGCGGCAAGACTGTTCGTCAACAACCAGATCAGCGGCATGCCGGTCGTCGACGCAACCGGACAGGTCGTCGGTATGATCAGCGACAGCGACCTGCTTCACCGCGTGGAGAACGAAACCAGCCACGGAAAGCGTTCGTGGTGGCTTGAATTCCTATTGTCGTCGCCCCGCGAGCAGGCCGCGAGGTACGTGAGGGAGCACGGACACGTTGTCGGCGACGTGATGTGCGAAAAGGTGATTTCAATTTCCGAAGACATGCCGCTCCAGGCGGTCGCGGACCTCATGGAGCGCCGGCATCTGAAACGCGTGCCGGTGCTGAAAGACGGCAAGCTGGTCGGCATCGTGAGCCGGTCGAATCTGATGCGCGCACTCGCGAGCGTCGCGCCGGCGGCGGACTCCTCTCCACACGACGATGCGAGCTTGCGCGACGCGATCGTTCTGGAAATGCACGGAAAGCGCTGGGGGCTGTCAAAACAGGGCGTGCTCGTCAAGGACGGCGTCGCGCATCTTTGGGGCGTGATCGAATCCGAGGAGGAAAAGAGCGCGATCCGCGTTGCGGCCGAGGGCGTGCCTGGCGTCAGACGCGTGGAGAGCCATCTGGAGTTCCCGAGCGGGATTCCGGCGCTGTAATCCGTACGTTACGCAAGACGCGTGCAGGTGGCCTTGCACGCAGTGAAAGATGACGGAGATCGGGACGTCCACATTGGATCCGGCGGGCCGCTTGCGACGGACCGCCATCTCTCCACAGCCTGATTTAATAAAGCCCAGCCACCGGTTGGGTTTGATGCCGCGTCCCTCCCCGACAGAGCAAGCGGTCACGTGGACCTATACTGGGGCATCTGGAGAGTCCAATGGCAAATCACGACAGGCTGCATCCGCTACGTCCGCTTCAGCATGGCCGAATCGGTACTCGCTATCTGGACTGCATCGATGGCCAAATCAAGTTTGACGAAGGCAAGAAGTCGCGCTTCGCGGCCGAAGAATGTAATCTCGTGCCGCTCGACAAGGATGCTGACGACGATGCGTCTGTGGAGGGTCGTCCGATCCAGGAGGCGGGTCTTGCCCGGTTTTTGAGGGCAGCGCAGTCAGGCAAGCCCAAGGAAGCCGGCACTATCGCGGAGGTCCAGCGCGCAGTGTAGGTCTGCATCGAGCTCGGCCTGTTCAGCGCATATCGGTTCGGCGCGCAGGAGGCCCTCGCACGCTATGCGCAGGAACCCATGTCTGCGGACCGCGAGGGCGCTGCTGCCCACTGCGATTTTGATGCTTGCCGGTTGTGTCGCCGGCGGCATGCCCTACTACGGGCCCCATCTCAGCCCCACGGAATGTCGCGACCTGGCTGCACTCAGAACAAATGCGCCCCCAACGATGGGGGAACACCAGAGCGAACTGGCCGCGCTCAGAAAAGCTGGCTACGCCCCGTCCCCCTGGTACGACGACCCATACTACCCGGATGATCTCCAGGCGGCACAGCGCCTCGTCGACTACTGGTTCCAGACCGAGTGCGTGCAAACTCAGCCCCGCTAGAACACGCGGCCCATGAGCCGTTGATATTCCTCGGGGGCGTCCAACGTGCCCGCGATTCCAGTCGCGACACCCGGTCGGCGAGATGTCTATCAACGGGCGGTGCTTTACGCTCAGCCGTGGCCCGTTACTTTTTGCAGGCCCAGGCGCGCTGCCGGTGTCGTCCGTCAGGGCGAGGCTTACTTTCGCATGTGAGAGGACTTCGTGCCTTCCGGCCAAACCGTAATACGGCAAAAAAGACCACCCGCTATCGATGACCCTCGGAAACAATAAGGGAACTGGCCGATTCGGCGATTCCGCAAGGTCTGTGTGCAGCGTGCGGAATTCCTTCAAGCAGTATCGACGCCGTCGGGAGTGAAGACAATTGGACTTTGGTATATAGCGCGCCAACTTGATTCCGAACCTAGGCGGCGTCGGTTCGGCGTGGCCTCCCCCGAAATTGCCCGCCTCCAGTAACGAACGCGAAGAGCGATAACGCCGCCCACCGCCCAGCAGTCGGCGTCAGACGCGCGCCAAGGCCGCAGCTGGAATGTAAGGTCTTGCCGGCGCGGCAAGCACGGACGGCGAAGGGCCGAGTCTGACCAGCTAGTACGCGTTCGCCTCAGCCGTAAAGCTGACATGCGCAGCGATGGAGTTGTGAGCGACCCGTAAGAGGCTGCCAGCAAACGGATCACAGTTGACTGTCGAACGGCAGGAAAGACCGATGACCCGTCTGATAGTGTCGATCGGATAATGGATATCCGCTGACTGGCGGGCCGGCTAACTGCCAAGTCGCAGGAATGAGTGCGGGCGCCAGACGCCCGCCGGGCTACCAGGTATGCCATTGCGCTTATGTCACAATAGTGTTCCGCCATTTCGCCGACGTGCCGCTGGCAACGCACCGCAACTGACCTTCCCGTAAATGCGCATCTTCGGAATAAGCCTTTACGTCATCATCGCCCTGTTCTTTGCGGTGCATGCCGTACGCAACCAGCAGAACATGTACTGGCTGCTGATCCTGTTTCTTTTCCCTGGCCTTGGCAGTTTGGTCTACTTCTTTGTCATTTACCTGCCCGCCATGCGCCAGTCGCGTGGGGCAAGGACGGCAACGAGAGCCATCTCGCAGCTTGTCGATCCCAACCGAGCGGTGCGCCAGGCGCGCACGGATTTCGATCGCGCGCCGACCGTCGCTCATCGGATGCGGTTGGGTGCGGCGCTGCTCGACGCCGGAAATGCCGCCGAAGCTCTGGAGCATTACCGAGCGGCAGCCAGTGGGCCGTTCTCATCCGATCCGGCCTTACTCGAACGACTGGCGCGTGCGCAGTTAGCCAACGGTGATGCTTCGGCCGCCCAGGACGCGCTAGAAAAACTGTTCGCCGTCCATCCCGTCGCCCGCCAGCAACCCGAGCCCACCTTGCTGTATGCACGGGCCTTGGCCGTGATTGGCGCACCAGGCACACGTGCCGCGTTCGAGACGGCGCTCACCAGCGCAAGCGACGCCGCACCCCGTTGCCTGTACGCCGATTGGCTAATGAGGCGGCCCGACGATGTCGACCGCCGGCGCGCGCGCGAACTTTACGCTGAGATCGTGCACGATGCCAAGCATTGGCCACGCCACGCCCGTGATCATAACAACGAGTGGCTGCAACGGGCCCAAGCCGCCCTAAGCCGATAATCCACGGGGGGCTCGCGGCAGAGCGGCAGACTTTGGGCGGAAGGCGTTAGGCGTCAACGAATGGCGGCTGGACTTTTAGAACGGACGTTGGGGGCACGAAGACCCGAAGGTCTCCAAGGGGCCGGGTACCGCCAATCGCGACCGGCAGTGCTGAGCCCCCTCCCAGAAGCGCCGGAGCCGTGCTTGGAACATGAATCTGTGCTCTGGCGCGACTTGACTGTAGATCGGCCCCGCCTGAAATGCTCGTGTCGATTCTTGCCGAGTGACAGCGGCGATGGACGGCGTCACGTTGCCAACGCTATTGCAAGTCGAAGGCGCTAAAGGNGCGCGTGTAATTTCACGGAGCGTCGGCTCCTCCTGCAATATTCACGGCTGAAAATGGCCAGTACTTCCCGGCGCCGCCTCGAAGGGTCAATACCCTTTCGTATAGAGCGTCAGATGGTGACTCACCGACGTTACACCCGGCACACGCCCTTCGCCACTTCCGCGGCCTGCTGGATC
>NZ_AWZT01000078.1 GCF_000472525.1 Paraburkholderia dilworthii | reverse complement strand
TCGCGGCGTACGTGCAGCAGCGCGGCGTGCAGCAGGGCAAGCGCGTGCAGGCGCTCGGCGGCGCGAAGAATCATCTCGTCGTGATGCCCGATGCCAATCTCGATCAGGCCGTCGATGCGCTGATCGGTGCCGCCTACGGTTCAGCCGGCGAGCGTTGCATGGCGATCAGCGTTGCGGTGCTGGTNGGCGACGTCGCCGATCGCATCGTGCCCGCACTGGCTGAGCGTGCGCGAAACCTCGTAATCGGCGACGGCATGTCGCCTGAGGTCGAAATGGGGCCGATCGTCACCGGCGAAGCGCTTCAACGCATCGAGAGTTACATCGGGCAAGGCGTGAAGGAAGGCGCGCAACTGATCGTCGACGGACGTGGCATTCGCGTGCCGAGCCGCGAGACGGGCTTCTTTACGGGCGGCACGCTGTTCGATCATGTGACGCCCGACATGCGGATCTACAAGGAAGAAATCTTCGGTCCAGTGCTGGCCTGCGTTCGTGTGAAGGATTTTGGTGAGGCGGTGAGCCTTATCAACGCGCATGAGTTCGGAAACGGCGTGTCCTGCTACACCAGCGACGGCGGCATCGCCCGCGAATTCGCGCGACGCATTCAGGTCGGCATGGTCGGCATCAACGTGCCGATTCCGGTGCCGATGGCATGGCACAGCTTCGGCGGCTGGAAGAAGAGCCTGTTTGGCGATATGCATGCGTACGGCGAAGAAGGCGTGAGGTTCTATACCCGGCAGAAGTCGATCATGCAGCGCTGGTCGTCGAGCATCGGCAAGGGCGCTGAATTCGCGATGCCGACCGCCAAATAAGCACCGGATGTATAGAACGTCGTTGCAGGTACTCGCCGTCCAGCAACGACCGGGCTTACCGGCCTCGAACTGAGCGAGCTGGAATTGGCAGCGCTACAGTCTGCCAATCCCCCGAATCAATTGGCCTGGGCAGGGATGCTCTCTTCGGTCGACGAGATAGCCTGCTTCTGCAAGGTGACGGAAGGATACGGTTCTCTGCCGGCCATACCCGACGACGGTTGAACGATGGCTTCGAAGAGGCTGGTTCTACCGATTGCTCGGGGTCCACATCGATTTGTTTCGGTCGCATATCGTTCGTGCAAACGATCCTGGTCGCCATTGACGCGATCACCGCTCATTGTAGTTCGTGATCCGTACGATGCCGCGAAAGCGGCCTGCGCCAAACGCTTCCGAACTGCTGCTCCCGGGATCTCACACCAGTGTGCGCTCGGCGCATATGGCGCTTTTATCGAAAGTCGGCGGCATGCGTGGACAGACCGTACTCTGGGCCGCAGGTATGCGACCTATGCATTCTCACGTTGTTACGAGCCACTTCGTCCAACGAGCGACTGGGACAGTGCCGACGCAATAGAATACCAATATTTCCGGTCGCGTCCCGATCCGCCACTGCAATTCGCAAAATGAAACGACTCCCACCGCTCAATTGGCTGCGTGCGTTTGAATCGTCGGCCCGACACCTAAGTTTCACGCACGCCGCGACCGAACTGAATCTCACCCAGGCGGCCGTGAGCCAACAGGTGAAAGGACTCGAATCTCAGCTTGGCACGGCATTGTTCAAGCGCCTACCGCGCGGCATAGAATTGACCGAGGCGGGACTCGCATATCTGCCGGTCGTCCACGAAGCGATCGAGCGACTCGCTGCCGCCACCGACGAAATTTTCGGGCAAGGGCACCTGAAAATACTGACCGTGCGTGTCAGCCTGGTGTTTTTCACGCACTGGCTCTCATGGCGACTGCCGGATTTCCGCAAGCGGTATCCGAATGTCAATCTGCGCATCACGAGCAATATCTGGGGAGGCGATAGCAGTGTCACCGATGTCGAGGCCGATCTGGAGATCCGCTACGGCCATGGGCAATGGACCGGCTTGCGTGCCGAGCGACTGACCTGGGACGCGCTGCTGCCCGTATGTGCTCCCGGGTTGCCTTCTCCCAAAGCGCCTCTCTCCTCGCCGAAGGATCTCGCGCATCACGAACTTCTCCACGTGCTGGGCTACGAGGAGGGATGGGGCTACTGGCTTAAAAAAGCCGGAGCATCGAAAATTGACTCGTCGAAGGGGATGCAGTTCGATACGCTGATTTCTGCACTCAAGTTCGCTGAACTAGGCCTGGGCGTTGCACTCGCCCGGTCATCTCTCGTTGAACACATGCTGGTTTCCGGACAACTGATCGCGCCGCTAAAACCCCGCCTTCCTACTAGTGAGGCGTTCTATCTGGTCTACTCCCAGCACAGCATTGTTAACCCTCACGCGGCTGCGTTCGTCGCATGGTTAAGCGCACAGGCGCAGGAAGCGCACGCGCGACACTGACTTCGCGGCGGGCTCGCGCATCCGGGGCAGAGCGCGATGCCGCGGCCCGCAGTCGTCCTCCTCGATTGCATCAGCCATAAAAAAAACAGACCCACCATCATTATTTTTATTGCTTTACCCACTACCGCTTCTGGCAGAAAGTTGCCTTCATCCAGTTTGATCGCCGTCCAACACGCATCTCAACGCGTACGGTTGGCAGTCACGGGGTTTACCCACAACACGATGATGGAAGGTCGCGCGATGCGACCAGTTTGGAGGCGACTCGCCAGATTATGGGAAAGAACAAGCAATTGCCGTTTAGCGGCGTGAAAGTTATAGATTTCGGCCAGTACATTGCAGGTCCGGCTGTCGCCATGATCCTCGCGGACCTTGGCGCCACCGTTATTCATGTCGACCCGCCTGCTGGGCCGCTCTGGGATAGCCCGGCGAATGCGGTACTGAACCGCAACAAGTATTGCATGCGGCTCGACCTGAAGGCCAACAAGGGGCTGGAAGAAGCTAAGAGTCTCGTCCGACGTGCGGACATCGTTATTGAAAATTTCCGGCCTGGCGTGATGACGCGGCTGGGCCTCGATTTCGCGAAGCTGCGTGAAGAACGCCCGCAGTTGATCACACTGTCAATGCCGGGTTTCGCCAGTAACGACCAACTGCGTCGCGAATGGCGGGCCTTCGAGCCGATTATCGCTTCCGCTTCGGGCGTCTTCTCGGACATGGGGCAGAACCGCGTACTGATGGGAATCAATCCAAGTTTCTCGCCTTTGCCGCTCGCGTCCGCCTACGGCACCATGCTGGCAGTCTCCGCAGTCGCGCTGGCATTGCAGGCGCGGCAGCACACCGGAGTGGGGGATGAAATTGAAGTTCCTCTGGCTTCGGCAGTGATGGAGGGGCTCTCCTACAATTCGATTCATATTGAGGACTATCCCGAGCGATACAAGACTCTGCGTGAAAAGGAAATTGAGCGACGGCGTTCGAATGATCTTCCGATGGATCTGTCGTACGAAGCTCTTCAGGAGTATCTCGATCCGTTCTACCGGACGTACGAGTGTGCTGATGGTCGGAAGTTTTACGCAGTGTGCCCATCGCATCGGTCGCACGCGCGGCGTTGCCTGCAGGCCATGGGACTCTATGACGAAATGCTGGCGGCCGGATTGCCGAGGATCGATGACCCGTACTTGCCGATTTCCGAATGGGAAGGGGACGCGTCGTTAGGGGTATATCCGTTGCCCGAGCATTGGGCAAAGCGCATTTCGGCGCGCATGACGGAAGTCTTCCGCACGAAAACCGCAGCAGAGTGGGAAAAGATCTTTGGCGAAGGCGGCTTTCCCGGAGCAGCACACTGTACCATGCAGGAGTGGCTGCACGATGATCACGCCAATGCTGCCGGTCTGGTCGTGAATGTCGACGATCTTGAGTACGGCACGATGAAACAACCCGGCCCGGTTTCCTGGCTCGAAGACTGTGCCGAATCGATGCTTTCACCGAAGTCCCGCTGTCCCGTGACTTTTCAGGATGCGCTGGGCATTCTCGATGAGCAGCAGAGTGCTGAACTGCCGCCTCCGTCGGACACAGGCGCGCAGGGCTGGCTCGACGGGGTGCGCGTCCTCGATCTGACCAACGTGATTGCCGGGCCGCATTCGACGTCGTTTCTCGGCCGGTTCGGCGCCGATGTCATCAAACTCGACCCAGTCGCGCCGAATTACGACCCATGGAATACCGTTGTCTTCGGGATGTCTTCGGCCCGTGGAAAACGCAGCGTGCTCGTCGATCTGAATCACCCGGATGGACGCGAGGTGTTCAATCGCGTTGCCCGGTCTGTCGACGTGATCGTGATGAACGCTCCTGATCGTCAACTGGCACCGCTTGGGCTGGACGAAGCAAGCCTGCGTTCCGTCAATCCCGGCGTGATCTTCTGTCAACTCGACTGCTTTGGCGGTCCGCGACGCGGGCCGCGGACCGACTATCTCGGCTACGACGATCTGATCCAGGCATGTACGGGAATCATGGTGCGATTCGGCGGTGGGATGCAGACACCGGAGGAACATGCTCACGTCGGGACAATCGACGTCATGTGCGGGTTCGCGGCTGCACTGGGTGTCGCGGCCGCGCTGTATCGCAAGGCCAGAACCGGTGAAGTGGGGCGTGCCAGAACCTCTCTCGCTGCGCTTGGCAATCTGGTGCAGATTCCGTTTGCGTACGACTATGCGGACCGCCGCCCGTTCGACGAACCGTCCGGTCGTGACGTGCGCGGCTCTGGTGCGATGTCCCGCTTCTTCCGCGCCGCGGACAACTGGATTTATGTGGATACCAGCGAAAGCGAGCTGGATAAGCTGGATCGGGTGGACGGTCTGAACGGGATCGCCGTCGCCGAGGATCCGGCTGCGTTTCTCGCGTGTGCTCTCGGCACCGCCTCCGCTGAAATATGGCAGACCCGATTGCAGGCCGCCAACATTGCTGCGGCGGTCCCGGACAACATCGTCAATCTGCGCCGGCAATACAGCAGGCCTTGCGACGATCGTTCCGGTATCGACAACGGCAGCTACTCGTTCAGCGTCTATGCGGACCATCCGAGTGGCCGTTGTGTCACGCAGCTCGATCCCTTTGCGATTCGTCCACGTCACGCGCGGATTCGTGCATTGCCTCCAGCCGAGAAATTCGGTGCGTCGACGCACGCCGTTCTGCGCGAGTTCGGGTATAGCGATGCGGAGGTCGAGATGCTCCTGGCTCGACATGCGGTCGGCGATAGCTGGTCTGAAGAGTACCTGCCCAGCTAGACGGGCCTCTACGTCGGGCAGTGCGGCGAACAGAGCATGCCGGCGTGAAGCCGTGGTGCCAGAGGTGCGTCGTTGCATGCGTCGTTGCAACACGTGATGAGAAGGTTGTGCCGACGTTTCGTCAGTTCGTTCGATGCGAGCACATCCAGCGTGTGCGAGGCCTTGGTGGGATATAAATATTTTATATTGGAGACAGCCATGCAGGATCAGACCAAAGCTCTCGTGAGCTTCCGTCACGTTAAAAAAACCTACGACGGTGAAACGTTAGTTGTCAAAGATCTGAATCTCGACATCCAGAAAGGCGAGTTTCTGACCTTGCTCGGCCCATCCGGATCGGGGAAAACGACTTGCCTGATGATGCTTGCAGGATTCGAGTACCCGACCGGCGGCGAAATCTGGCTCGATGGTCAACTGCTGAACCGGGTCCCGCCACATAAACGCAATATCGGGATGGTGTTCCAGAACTATGCGCTCTTTCCCCATCTCACGGTCGCACAGAATCTGGAATATCCCCTCAAGGTTCGGAAAATACCGGCCGACGAACGAGGCGCAAAGGTAAAGCGGGCGCTCGAAATGGTCGGCATGGAGAAGCTGGGCAAACGGATGCCCAGTCAGCTCTCGGGTGGCCAGCAGCAGCGCGTCGCCCTTGCGCGCGCGCTGGTTTTCAATCCTCAGCTCGTGCTCATGGATGAACCTCTCGGTGCGCTCGACAAACAATTGCGCGAACACATGCAACTGGAGTTGAAGGCGCTGCATGAGACGCTCGGACTGACGTTCGTCTACGTCACGCATGACCAGAGCGAAGCACTCACGATGTCCGACCGTGTCGCCGTGTTCGACCAGGGGGTGATCCAGCAACTCGATACCGTGGATCGTCTGTACGAATCGCCGAGAAATCTCTTTGTCGCGAATTTCATCGGCGACAACAATCGGATGAAGGGCACTGTCGTGACGAGGGACGGTGGCTACTGCCACCTGCGCCTCGCCGATGGGACGACGGTGCGCGCCCTCAATGTGGCGAGTGCTGACGTCGGACACCAGGCGACGGCAGTTATCCGCCCAGAACGGCTATCTGTTGAATCTCATCTGACACCCGGGGCGAATACCATACACACCGAAACACTCGACGCAATTTATTTTGGTGACCATGTCCGGCTGCGTTGCCGCGGTCCCGGAGAAGCCGAGTGTTTCGTGAAAGTCCCGCTTGAGAACGATTGGCAATCCTACGTTCATTCGGGGAACCGGATCTCCCTTTCCTTCCGGGAAGACCACCTGAAGATCTTGAGCTGAAGTTTTCAATTTCCATTACACAGTAGGAGGAGACAATGAAATCGAACTCGAAAATGATCTGCGCCGCAGTGCTGGCGTGCCTGTCAACTGCGGCTTTTGCCGGTGCGCTCACGACTGTCAACTACGGCGGGGCGGACGGTAATGCTCAAAAGGCGGCATGGGTGGACCCGTTCTCGAAGGAGAGCGGCATTGCGACGAACGCCATTCAGTACACGGGCGAGATGGCGAAGGTAAAAGCAATGGTCGAGGCCAGAAACGTCACGTGGGATGTCGTAGAGGTCGAGTCGGCAGACGTCGGTCGTGGTTGCCAGGATGGTCTCTTCGAGAAGCTCGACTGGTCGAAGATCGCCAGCAAGGGTGACCTGATGGCAGGGGCTGCGACACCGTGCGCAGCAGGAACGTTTGTGTGGTCGACCGTACTCGCGTACAACCCCGCGCTGAGCAGGAGCACGCCGCACGGCTGGAAGGACTTCTGGGATGTGAAGAAATTCCCGGGAAAGCGGGGAATGAAGAAGGAGGCCCGCTATAACCTGGAATTCGCGTTAATGGCGGATGGGGTGGCACCGAAGGATGTCTACACCGTACTCAGCACACCCACAGGCGTCGAGCGGGCGTTCAGGAAAATGGACGAACTCAAACCCCATATTCAGTGGTGGGAGGCTGGCGCTCAGCCTCCGCAGTTCCTGATTGCGGGAGATGTCGCCATGTCGACGGCTTATAACGGGCGCATCGATGCAGCTCAACGAGAAGGGAATAAAAATCTCGCCGTTTCCTGGGATCAAAGTATCTACGAACTGGATTTCTTCGTTATTCCGAAGGGTTCGAAGAACAAGGATACGGCCCAAAAATACATTTCGTATGTACTGAAGGCTCAGCCGCAAGCCGCGTTCGCGCAGCAAATTCCGTATGGTCCAACCAACAAGGCTGCGCTTAAACTGCTTGACGCCGCGACTCTGGCAGCGCTTCCCAATTCAGCCCAGAACGGAATTACAGCGATTCCTAATAGCGTCGAGTTTTGGACAGACCATGGCGATGCGCTTGAGCAACGCTTTACTGCGTGGGCTGCCAGATAACGGAAAGGGAGGATGTATGAGCACCATCACTTCTCAGCAACAGAGCTGGGACACGCGTAAGCTCAAGAGGTCGCTGCGAGTCGTCCAATTCCGCAAGGAAGTCGTAGCGTTTGCGCTGGTAGCGCCGCTTGCTATCTTTATTCTGCTGGTGTTTGTGATGCCGGTTGCGTCGATGATCTCGCGATCGATTCAAAATCCCGAGGTGGTCGATGCATTGCCGAAAACGACTTCGGCATTGAGACATTGGAATGGCAAGTCGCCCGTTCCCGACGACGCTTACCGTGCGTTGGTGCTCGACGTGGAAAGCAACGGAGGAAATAACGATGCGGGCACCGCGGCCGGTCGCCTGAACGGCCAGAAGGATGGTTT
The DNA here is from genome assembly GCF_000472525.1 of Paraburkholderia dilworthii. Classification (GTDB taxonomy): domain Bacteria; phylum Pseudomonadota; class Gammaproteobacteria; order Burkholderiales; family Burkholderiaceae; genus Paraburkholderia; species Paraburkholderia dilworthii. Next base: position 7,127 of record NZ_AWZT01000078.1, on the reverse strand, counting down.
CCGCTCGTTGTTTTACAGGACGACCAGCGCGCTGCCCTTCGGCGATAACGATGCAGCGATTCCTGCGCAGGAGATGAAGAAACGCCTGATCGAAATCGATCCGCGCTGGGGTGACGCGAGTTACTGGCGGGCGATAGCCAGCGAGTCGTCCCGTTACACAAGCCAGTATCTCCTTGCCACGATCGACTATCGGGAAAGTTCCGATGGTCGGATCGTGCCGGTCGATAACGGCGCGTCGGCATATCGCTCCGTGTTCATGCGGACCTTTGAGATCAGCGGATTCGTGACGCTCGCGGCGCTTTTGCTGGGGTATCCGCTCGCCTACTGGATCTCAATCCTGCCAGCCCGCAAGGCGAATCTCGTGATGATCCTGGTGCTTCTGCCGTTCTGGACATCGATCCTCGTCCGCATTTCTGCATGGATTGTGATTCTTCAGGGCGAGGGCCTGGTCAACAAGGCGTTGATGGCGCTGCATGTGATTTCGAAACCGTTGCCGCTGCTGTTCAACAGGACGGGGGTGCTGATCGCCATGACTCACATCCTCCTGCCATTCATGATTTTGCCGCTTTACAGCGTGATGAAATCTGTCCCGGCAAGCTATACAAAGGCCGCGATTTCGCTGGGGAGCCACCCCTTCGGGGCATTCTGGAAAATCTATGTACCGCAGACGCTTCCTGGCGTTGGGGCGGGTGGTCTGCTGGTGTTCATTACTGCACTGGGCTACTACATCACCCCCGCCCTGCTCGGTGGGGCAGGTGATCAGATGGTCAGCTACTACATCGCATATTTCACCAATGTGGCGCTGAATTGGGGGATGGCGTGCGCGCTCGGTGCAGTTCTCCTTCTCGTGACGCTGATTCTCTTTGCGCTCTATCGAAAGATCGTCGGAACAGAAATAAAGGTGGCCTAGCATCATGAAAACCAGCATGCCGCGTTTCGCGCCCTACGTGTCGACGCCGGAAATCGTTTGGCATTACGCCTTGCGATCGGCGAACGTCCTGATTCTTGTGTTTCTGATTCTGCCTATTCTGGCGATCATTCCGCTTTCGTTTAACGAGAACTCGTTTCTCGTCTATCCGATCCATGGGTTTTCGTTCAGGTGGTATCACGACCTGTTCACGTCGACGGACTGGGCGCGCGCCGGAGCCAACAGCCTCATCGTGACGCCGATCGCTACGATAGCCGCGACCATACTCGGGACGCTGGCCGCACTAGGATTGAACAGGGCGTCGTTCAAGGGCAAAGGGTTGCTGGTCGCCGTCCTGATCTCCCCGATGATCGTCCCGGTGATCGTCACAGGAGTGGGGATGTATCTGTTGTTTGCCCGCTGGGGACTGGCCGGGACCTATGCCGGCCTGATTTTCGGGCATGTAGTGATCGCCGCGCCGTTTGTCGTGATCACGGTAAACGCAACGCTTGCCGGCTTCAACCAGAACTACGTACGAGCCAGCCTAAGTCTGGGCGCGTCGCCGGTCCGAACGTTCTTCCGGGTTACTTTGCCGATCATCGCGCCCGGTGTGATTTCCGGAGCGCTGTTTGCGTTTGCTACGTCGCTGGACGACGTCGTGATCACCATGTTCATCGCCGGCCCGACGCAGGGAACGCTCCCGCTTCAGATGTTCATTGGGATTCGTGAAAACATCACGCCCACGGTCGCTGCGCTTGCATCAATTTTTATCGTCTTTTCAAGTCTGCTGCTTATCACCATGGAATGGTTGCGGTCCAGATCCGTAGCAAAGCAGACGTCGACCTGACGTTGTCCGCACCCATGCATCGGATGTTGTCAAAGCGACAGGGTGCAAAAACGGCCAGTAATCGATATGCACAGATACAAGGAGGCAAGATGTCGGAAGGGAAAATCAAAGGAACCAGCTCGAAGCAGTCAGTGGGTGAATTCGACTATATCGTGATTGGCGCAGGTACGGCGGGTTGCGTGGTCGCAAGCCGTTTGAGCGAAGACGAAGACGTGTCGGTACTGCTAATCGAGGCCGGTGGAAAGGATGACTACCATTGGATTCATATCCCGGTCGGCTATCTCTACTGCATTGGAAATTCGCGGACCGATTGGCGCTACAAGACGTGCGTTGAGGCAGGGCTGAACGGCAGGGCGTTAGCCTATCCGCGAGGCCGGGTCCTTGGTGGCTGCTCGTCGATTAACGGCATGATCTACATGCGGGGTCAGGGCGAGGATTACGACGAATGGGCCCGCATAGCCGGCGATTCGTCATGGGGGTGGGAGACTGTCCTCGAGACGTTCAGGAAGAGCGAGGACTTCCATGCTGGTGCCAGTGATGCTCACGGTGCTGGCGGCCCGTGGCGTGTGGAGAAGCAGCGGTTGAAATGGGACATTCTTGAGACGTTTTCCCAAGCCGCGCAACAGACAGGTATACCAGCGACGGACGATTTCAATAGAGGCGACAACACAGGAGTCGGGTATTTCGACGTCAATCAAAAACACGGCATCCGGTGGAATGCGTCGAAAGCCTATCTTCGACCTGCAGCAAAGCGCGGGAACCTGACGGTTCTCACGAATGCGCAGACACGGCGACTGATGTTCGAGAACAATCACTGCACAGGAATCGAACTCTGTCTCGGAGACGAGCGGCGCGTAGCCAAGGCCCGACGTGAAGTGATTCTCTGTGCGGGAGCCGTCAATTCTCCCCAATTGCTGGAACTATCTGGAATCGGAAATTCCGATCGCCTGGCTCAGCATGGAATCAAGGTGATCAAGGATCTTCGAGGTGTCGGCGAGAATCTGCAGGACCATTTGCAATTGCGCATGGCGTTCAAGGTGGAGGGCGTCCGGACGTTAAACACCCTTAGCGCTCGCTGGTGGGGCAAACTGATGATCGGCCTCGAATACGGCGTATTCAGAAGTGGGCCGATGGCGATGGCGCCGTCGCAGCTCGGCGTGTTTGCAAAATCCGATCCGAATGATGGAACGCTGACGCGACCTGACGTTCAGTACCATGTACAGCCGCTGTCACTCGAACGGTTCGGAGAACCGTTGCATCCGTTCGACGCGTTCACCGCGTCGGTTTGTCAGTTGCGGCCGTCCTCACGGGGCAGCGTGCACATCACGTCGAGTGATCCGGCGATGGCACCGAGAATTGCGCCCAACTACCTTTCGACCGAGGAGGACCGTCATGTCGCGGCAAACGCCCTGCGGCTGACCCGGCGCATTGTGTCGGCGCCCGCGCTTGAACGGTTTCGGCCACGGGAAATTCTCCCTGGAATCCAATTCCAGACCGAAGATGAATTGCGGCATGCGGCCGGCGACGTGGGAACAACCATCTTTCACCCCGTCGGAACCTGCCGAATGGGTATGGCGGACGATCCAGACTCCGTGGTCGATTCGCGTCTTCGCGTGCATGGTGTGAACGGCTTACGGGTGGTCGACGCTTCGATCATGCCGACGATCACATCGGGCAACACCAACTCGCCAACATTGATGATCGCAGAGCGCGCGAGTGAAATGATTCGTATGGATAGAAAGCGAGAAGCTAAGACGGCGGGATGCGTCCCGGGACTGACCTCGGCCTGTCAGAGTTCTCTCTGATTTCCAACGAAATTGGCTTTGACGTATTAGTCCCGCTGGCCACGAAGCTGCTCGACGGTCGGTTGCGTGGGCGATCAGAAAACGAAGCATCGGTCTTGACCGCGACAATCTCTGATCGCGATCACCTTCGAGCTACGGATGATCTCCGCGTACGTTGAAGGGCAGGTTGCGCGTGAGCGAACGGTGCATTTACATCACGCCTACATCAAAAGAGTTGGAGACAAACATGCAGCAGACTACCTCGCCCATTTCCCAAGCACGACCGAAAGCCCATCTGGCAGTCGAGCGGCGTTCAATTGACTATGTGCCGTCGTCCGAACGGCATGGGAAGGCTTGGCATCTGGGGCCGATCTGGTTCTCTGGCAACACGCAGATCGCGACGCTTGCAGTGGGAGCGATCGGCAGCGCCATGGGTGCCAACTTTCTGTGCACAGCACTCGCGGTTGTGTTTGGTTCCGCGCTGGGTTCGTTCTTCATGGCATTCCATTCGACTCAAGGTCCGCAACTTGGCCTGCCTCAGATGATCCAGTCGCGTCCCCAGTTCGGCTACATGGGGGCGCTTCTCGTCTGGGTCGTTGCGCTTGTTACCTACGTCGGTTACAACGCATTCAATCAGGTGCTTGCCGGTGATACGGTTCATCACCTGGTCCATGTCGGCGCCAAAGGCAGCCTGGTCATATTCACCGTGCTGGCGCTTACGGTCGCATTCCTCGGACACGATTTGATTCATAAGGCACAGCAGTGGCTTGCCGCAGCGATGATTGTCGTGCTGACAGTGTTTTCTGCGGGCTTGATATTCTGCGTCCACTTCGACGCGTCGCAATTCAGTCTGAGTGGTTTCAGGACGATCCCTTTCTTCGCGCAACTCTTCGCAGCGGCAGCGTACCAATTGAGTTGGTCAATCTACGTGTCTGACTATTCGCGTTATCTGCCGGCGAACGTTGGTGTCCGTGCGTCGTTCTGGTGGACCTATCTCGGCGCGTTCATAGGGGGCACCTGGATGATGCTCGTCGGCACGGCGGCCGCCGCGATGTATGCGAAGCTCGATATTTCAGCAGCGGTCCAGGTCGTGGGCGACTCGATTTATCCGGGACTCGGCACGGTGACACTCGTGTTGTCGTTGGCAACGCTGTTGACAATGACGAGCCTTAACTTCTACGGGGCGTCGCTCACGCTGCTGAGCATTGCTGATTCGTTCCGACCGTCGCGTCCCACCACAACGACCCGTTTCGTCAGCCTTGCGATTGTCGCTGTCTCGGCGACGCTCATTGCACTGAGCGCGTCGGGTGATTTCATGGCGAGATTCGGCGACTTCCTTGGCATCCTCCTGTATCTGTTCACCCCGTGGACAGCGATCAACCTTGTCGACTTCTACCTTGTGCGCAAGACCACTTATTCGGTCAGGGAAATCTTTAACCCGGATGGAATGTACGGGCGGTGGAACTGGCGCGGGCTGACGGCGTATTTCGTGGGATTTACAGCGATGATTCCGTTCTTCTCCAATGGAATCTATACCGGTCCCGTAGCACGTCTCCTTGGCGGCACAGATGTCGGCATGATCGTCGGGCTTGTGGTGTCGGCGGCCATCTACTACTGGACATGCCAGTCATTGGATATGGATTCAGAACGAATTCGAGCTCACGCGGCAGATCTTGCGCTTGATGCCGACGCGAGATAGTCACCCAAGCTGAACAATTCGAGCGGGCGACGGCGCGTATGCTCCAGAAGGAATCGGATGCGGCCGAGGGCGTGAAGGCGTTTTTGGAAAAGCGTAAGCCCGTCTTCACCAACGTCGCCTGAACTGCCTGAGCCAATCACGGAGAATCATTGATGTCATTCAAAGCTGTGTATCTTCAGAAGGACGAAAGCGGAAGCTTTTCGGCCGCGCTCGACACACTCGACGACAGCGCGCTCGATGGCAATTCACTAGCCGAAGGCGACGTGCTCCTGCGCGTGATGCATTCGACGCTCAACTATAAGGATGGCCTTGCAATCGGCAACCTTTCTCCAGTCGTTCGTAAATGGCCGATGGTCGCGGGGATCGACGGCGCAGGAGAAGTGCTCGAGTCTAGCGATCCCCGCTGGAAAGCCGGTGATCTGGCGTTCATCAATGGTTGGGGGCTGGGCGAAGCGCATTGGGGCTGTCTCGCCGAAAAGGCGCGCTTGCCCGGCAGTTGGCTGCAATCCGTGCCCTCGACGATGTCGACCGCCGATTGCATGTCAATTGGCACCGCCGGCTACACGGCGATGCTCTGCTGCATGGCGCTGCAAAAAAACGGCGTGCGGCCTCAGGACGGCGAGATTCTGGTGACCGGTGCGACCGGCGGCGTAGGCACGTTCGCCATTTCGTTGCTGAGTTCGTGGGGATATACGGTTGTTGGTTCGACCGGCAAGCCGGAGGAGGGCGAATTTCTCAGAGCGCTTGGTGCTTCATCTCTGATTGCGCGCGAGACGCTTTCAGGTTCCGGCAAGCCGCTTCAAAAAGAGCGTTGGGCAGGCGTCGTCGATAGCGTCGGATCGCATACGCTCGCAAACGCGTGTGCGCAGACCCGATACGGTGGTTCCGTTGCAGCCTGCGGTTTGGCCCAGGGGATGGATTTCCCGGCAACGATGGCTCCGTTCATCCTGCGAGGCGTCACTCTGGTGGGCGTCGATTCGGTCATGTGCCCAATGGAGCGGCGCGCAGAAGCGTGGACCAGACTGGCTGAGGAACTCGACCGGAAAAAGCTGGCGCAAATCACGAAGACAATTCAGCTTGATGACGTGATCGAGACAGCAAGACGATTTGGCGCTGGGAAACTCACTGGCCGTGTCGTGGTGAATATCTGACATTGACCGCCCGCGGGCGGCAAGTCAGTGGAACCAAGCTAGAATCCGAGAACGGTTTTCCCCGCATATCGCGTTCAACACTGCGATATAGCGCGCTGGACGATTTTATCTTCCACCGCGGCAATCCCCAATTGGCGCTGATTACCGTCCCGCTCCGGTAGGATTTGGTGCAAATAGGGCGATCAGTTCGGTTATCGTAACGGGCTGACCGATAAGAGGCCCCGCCAATGAGCAAGCGCCAGACCCTGCAGGAGTTGTTTGCGGGTCGTCACTTTGACGGTGACGTGATCATTCTCTGCGTTCGCTGGTATCTACGCTACAAGCTCAGTCTGCGCGACCTTGTCGAGATGATGGCCGAGCGCGGCGTGGCTCTGGCCCACACGACGATCCTCCGTTGGTTGAAGCACTATACGCCGGAGTTCGTCAAACGTTGGAATCGATTCGACACGCTCGCCGGACGGTCGTGGCGTGTCGACGAGACCTATCTGAAAATTCGTGNCAANTGGGTCTACCTATATCGGGCGGTTGATCGAGCCGGGCACACGGTTGACTTCATGCTCCGGGCAAAGCGCGATGTCGCCGCGGCGAAAGCGTTCTTCAGCAAGGCAATCAAACATCAAGGCCAGCCGCCGCAAACCATCACGCTCGATGGATACGCAGCGTCGCATCGCGCGGCGCGCGAGCTGAAGGTCGACGGCTCGCTGCCTGAGGACACGCAAGTCCGATCCTCGGGATACCT
>NZ_AWZT01000077.1 GCF_000472525.1 Paraburkholderia dilworthii | reverse complement strand
TCGCGCTCAATGCTGCATTGACCTGACGGGCTTCCAGGCAGACCACGTCGAATCCTGCCTGCTGCAGCCCATACGTCAGGTACTGCGTCAATGTGCCGGCTTCGAATCCAACCGTCGAAACGTCGGAGCTGAACGAACGAAGCGCCTTTGCAATCGCGCTCACCTCTGCCGGGACCTTCATTTCATACACTACCTGGCCCTGGCCATCAACGATACAAATCGAGACGGAACGCAGCGACACATCCAGCCCAGTGTAGTAAGTCATCACAGCCTCCTTCGCACAGTTGGTTCTGCGATTTTAGGAGCGTCCGACCACCTTCTTTACCGCCCAATTACCTATGCTTCTGGCTGATTCCCGCGTACATCGCGTATTACACGCTGGTGCCGCGAGCCATCGGCGGGCGGCTCTATAGCGATTCGATGGCGCGCGTGTCGTTCATCCTGTTTCTCGTTTTCGCGATGCCGATCGGCATCCACCATCTGTTTGCCGATCCGCAGATCGGCTCGGGCTTCAAGTTTCTGCACGCGGTGTTCACTGGGATGGTGTCCGTGCCGACGCTGCTGACCGTGTTCACCATTTGCGCGTCGGTGGAAATCGCCGGCAGGCTGCGCGGCGGCAAGGGCGCGTTCGGCTGGCTCACGGCATTGCCGTGGCAGAACCCGATGATGCTCGTCGTCGCCTTTTCGTTCGTGATGCTCGGGCTCGGCGGCGCCGGCGGCCTTATCAACATGAGCTATCAGTTAAACACCACGGTGCACAACACGCAGTGGGTCACCGGGCACTTCCATCTGATCTTCGGCGGCGCAATCGTCATCATGTACTTTGCAATTGCTTATGAACTGTGGCCGCAACTCACAGGCCGCGCGATTGTGTCGATGAAACTGGTGCGCACGCAACTGTGGCTGTGGTTCATCGGCATGCTGGTGGTGACGCTGCCGTGGCATTACGTCGGCCTGCTCGGCGCGCCGCGCCGCATGGCCTACTACGACTACAAGATGCCGGGCCTCGAAGCTCAGGCGTTCTGGGTCAGCATGTCGGCGGTGGGCGGGCTGATCCTCGCCGTATCGGGCGCGCTCTTTATCTACATTCTCGCGAAGTCGCAATTCGGACCGGCGGTTCCGCAGCAAGGCTTCCGTTTCGCGAGCGCGGTGCACCCGGTGGAACGCGTGCCCGCGGCGCTTAATAGCTTCGGCTTGTGGGTCGCGTTGATGATCGGGCTTACCGTTGTCAACTACAGCGTGCCCATCGTCCAATTGCTCAGACTGCCGCAGACTTCGGTGCCGGCGGTCGTCGTCGGAGCACAGCGATGAACCAGGAACGCGTCTTCAGTTTGCGCAATCCGTGGTTTACGGTGAGCGTTGCGGGCACGCTGGCGCTTGCCGTCGTGTCGATATTGATCGGCTTCATCTGGCTGCCGTCAGCCAACAGCGCATTCGCGAACCGCAGCTTGTGGGCAACGATTTGCGGCGCCGCGGGCGCGCCGTCGAGCTGGTATAGCGGCGCCAACATCGCAGGGCCGGCGCCGAGCGATGTCGTCGTCTTGCCGCCGTTGCGGCGCGTGCGAGCCGACGCGGATTCGATCGGCCGCGGGGCGACCATTGCCACGCAGAATTGCTCGATGTGTCACGGCGTGCTCGGCACGGTGCAGATCACCGCGCCCGCGCTGGCTGGTCAATATGCGGACGTCGTCTACAAGGAGTTGCGCGATTATCAGCAGGGCGTGCGGCAAAACGCGGTGATGCAGCCGATCGTCGCCGCTCGCAGCGATCAGGACCTGCACGATCTCGCGGCTTACTACGCGTCGCTGCCGCGCGGTCCGGCAGCGGAAGTCGCGCCCACCGGCAGTACGCCCGATGCGAACGCCGTACGGCTCGCGATGCAGGGCGACCCGCAGCGCAATATCGCGCCGTGTGCGGCATGCCACGGACAGCTCGACCGCAAGGGTTCGGCGCCGTGGCTCGGCGGCCAGTCGTCGATCTACCTCGCTGCGCAGATGCGGGCGTTTGCTTCGGGTGCACGTCGCAACGACATCAACGAGCAGATGCGCAATGTCACCCGGCAGATGACATCGGCGGAGATCGATAGTCTCGCGAGGTATTACGCAGCCATGCAGTAGACCGAACGATTCGCGTGTGTGGCGATGCGGCACGGCACGCGCCGCGAGGCAAACGCAAGTCGCCCGCGAACCGATCAAGCGGCGGCCAGTTCGTCCGCGTTATTCGTCGCACGCTTCGTCACAACGCTCTGCGAGTTACGCGAGCCCGCCAAGGCCCGCGACGACGATCCGCCTTCCGTCTGGAACACGGCCACTGCCGATGTCAGCCTTCTCGCCTGCTCCTCAAGAGAACTCGCCGCCGCCGCGGCTTGTTCGACGAGCGCGGCGTTCTGCTGCGTGACCTCATCCATTTGCGCGACGGCGAGATTGACCTGATCGATGCCGGTGCTCTGCTCGGTCGCCGCTGCGGCGATCTCGCCCATGATCGAACTGACGCGCGAGATGGCCTGGACGATCTCGGTCATCGTCGAGCCCGAGCGCTCGACCAGGTGCGAGCCGTTCTCGACGCGCGTGGTCGACGCTTCGATCAACGCCTTGATTTCCTTCGCAGCCGCGGCGCTTCGCTGCGCCAGCGAACGCACCTCGCTCGCAACAACCGCAAAACCGCGGCCCTGCTCGCCAGCGCGCGCGGCCTCGACCGCCGCGTTCAGCGCGAGAATGTTCGTCTGAAACGCGATCCCTTCGATCACACCGACAATGTCCGCAATGCGCCGCGAGTCGTCGACGATCTCGTGCATCGTACCCACCACCTGCTCGGCCAATTCACCGCCCTGAGCGGCGAGCGTCGACGCGCCCTGCGCGAGCGAACTCGCCTGCTTCGCGTTGTCCGCCGTTTGCTTGACCGTCGACGTGAGCTGTTCGATGCTCGCCGCCGTTTCTTCGAGCGATGCAGCCTGTTCTTCCGTACGTTGCGACAGATCCGTATTGCCCGCGGCGATTTCGCTGACGCCGCTGTCGATGGATTCCGTGCCCTGACGCACCGAGTTCACCGTCGCGATCAGCGACTCCTGCATCTTGCGCAGCGCGGCGGCGAGGCGTCCCATTTCGTTGTTGCTCGTCACGACAATCTGGCCGGTCAAGTCTCCGTTGGCGATCCGCTGAAACTGGGCGATGGTGGCATCGACCGGACTTACGATTGCGCGCACCAGCACCGCTCGGCCGAGCAGCGAACCGAGCAGCGAAATCACAATTCCGATGGCCACGGTCACGCTGATTGCGTAAAAGAGATCTTGTGCACTCTGGTAGCGCTGCGCGGCGTGATCGAGCTGCAGCTGCTCGAGCGCGAGCATCGCTTTTTCGAACGCGCTGTACAGAGACGGCAGTTTCTTCGCCTGCAATTGCTGGAACGTGGGCCGGTCGCCCGCCTTCAGCGCGGAGAGCGCGGGCTCGACCCCTTCGCGCAGGAACGTGTTGCGTTTGTCCTGCATGTCCTTGATGAGGCGCTGTTCATCGGCTCCTGTGCTCGCACGGCTCATATACTGGGCAAGCCGCTCGTTCGATGCTTTCTGGTACTGATCGAAACGCTTGAGCACGGCATTCGCGCCGTCCTCATCATTAAGATCGACGAGCGATGCATAAGTGGCGAGTGCGAGGCGCAGGCGCAACAGCTGGCCGGCGCTCCCCTCGAGGTCGGCAACTGCCGGGGTATCGACGGTATACATCTGCTGCAGCGACGCGTTGCTGGAGCGCAGCGACAGAAGCCCCGCTGCGGCGCCGAGCAACAGCGCGGCGGCAAAGAACGCGATCATGAGGGTAAGGCAACTGCGAATCGACAGATTTTTCAGCATCGGGCTAGTCTCCATTGGGGCCGCCTGACCGAACGTTCAGTGAGATGCGCCTCGGCCACGCATGCTGCGCCCAGGCCCATTTGGCATGGTCCGCAACTTTTTTGTCAGAATTTAAGCGAATGCCACAGATAGGGACTACGGCCGATCTTCTGAAAACTTTATGGTCGATGCCGTACGCTTTTGCGTCACATCAAATTACATGCGGCGGCAAGCTGCCCTGGCAAGCAGGCGGTAGCGGGACTGCCCGAGCCTCGGGCGTCCTGGCCAGGATGATTGACCCTCGACGTATGTCACAGGAGCATTTTTATGTCGGAAATAGGCTCGGCTCTGCTGGTTTTCCTTCTCCTGCTCACGGCGACGGGGCTCGGCGTATGGGCGCGGCCGCTTCTGCCCGAAGAACACAAGGCACACGAAACCGTGCAGCTCGTGCAACTGGTGATCGGCATGCTCGTGACATTCGCCGCGCTGGTGCTCGGTTTGATGACGGCGTCGGCGAAATCGAGCTTCGACACGGCAGCGAACGATCTGCGCACCTATGCCGCGGACATCATCGAACTGGACATGACGTTGAGGGATTACGGCAGCGACACCGACGCGGCGCGCAATCTCTTGCGCGTCTACACGGCTGCGGCAATTGCATCGACGTGGCCGCGCGAACCGGCTCCCACGGGCGACTATCCGAGAGGTCTCGGCTCGCCGGATAACTCGCAACGGCTGGAAAACGTGCGGCTCGGCGCAATGCTGACGTCGGTGGGCCGGCAATTGCGCGAGTTGCGCGCGCATGACCCACTACAACAGCACGCACTCGACGATGGCCTGACACAATTTCACCGCGTGGTGGATGCGCGCTGGAAGATTATCGAGGAAGCGCACAGTTCGATCTCGCAGCCATTCTTCAAGACGCTGACGTTCTGGCTTTGCGTGATTTTTCTGAGCTTCGGACTGATTGCGCCTCGCAATGCGCTGGCGCTCGTGACTATTTCGCTTGGGGCCGTATCCATTGCGTCGGCGATCTACGTGATCGTCGATCTGGACACCCCGCTGACCGGGCCGATCATGATTTCCAGCTTGCCGATGCGCGATGCGCTGGAGCATTTGAGACGGTAGTGGCCAGTCGAAATGAAAAAACCCCGCTGAAGAAGCGGGGTTTTTGTGGTGGTTTGGCGCAAGGTGCGGTCAGAACGGAATGTCGTCATCCATTTCATCAAAGCCGCCGCCGGCCGGCGCGCTCGGACGGCTCGAACCGCCACCGCTTGCGCCGCCACCGCTGCCGCCACGCGAACCGCCGCCCGACATCGCACGGCCGCCGCCGCCACCACCGCCGCCACCACTACGCTCCGACGGTTCGCCACGGCTGTAGCCGCCTTCGTCGCCACCGCCCATCGAGCCGCCGCGGCCGCCCAGCATCTGCATCTGCTCGGCGACGATTTCCGTCGAGTAACGATCGGTGCCGTCCTGCGCCTGCCACTTGCGAGTGCGAATGCGCCCTTCCAGGTAGACCGACGAGCCCTTCTTCAGATATTCGGATACGATTTCGGCGAGGCGGCCGAAGAACGACACGCGGTGCCATTCGGTGGCTTCCTTCATCTCACCGGACGTCTTGTCCTTGTACCGATCCGTCGTTGCAAGGCGGATATTCGCCACTGCGTCGCCGCTCGGAAGATAACGGACTTCCGGATCGGCTCCGAGATTGCCGACGAGAATGACCTTGTTCACGGATGCCATGAGTTTCTCCTGTTGATTCCATTTCGGGCGGCTCGGCAACGCAGTTCGCGTCTCATGGCCGGCGGGCCCGAGATCAGAAGTGCGCCTCTGCCCGCCGCCGGGTGAGTTCCAAGTGACGCCGGGACAGGCCCGAGCCCGCCACGGGTGTTCTGCGAACGTTTCGCGAATGATCCGCGACTGATCGGCGAGTGTTCCGAACTATGCTTTGCGCGGCGGCTGCTTCATCTTTGCGGCGATTATAAGCCAGCAAAAGACGAGCCCCGAGCAGGTGAAAAAGACCGCGCTCTGGCCATCCACTTTCAGCAGCCAGCCGCCGATCATGCCGCCGAGCGCAAGACCGATGGACTGCGTGGTGTTGTACACGCCGGCTGCCGCGCCCTTGCGGGTGCCCGGCGCCAGCTTCGACACCAGCGAAGGCTGCGACGCCTCCAGAATATTGAAGCCCAGGAAGTACACAAAAAGGATCGCCGCCACACTCAGAATCGTATGCGGAGCCACGCCCAATAACAACTGTCCGATCAGGATAAGAGCAATGGCGGACAGCAGCACAATTTTCATTTTTCCGCGTTTCTCAGCGGCGATGATCGCGGGCACCATCATCACGAACGACAGGCCCATGACCGGCAAATACACCTTCCAGTGCGATGCGACGGGGAGGCCGCCGGCTTCCAGAATACGCGGCACGACGAGGAACAACGCGGTCTGCGTTGCATGCAGCACGAGTACACCGAAGTTCAGACGCAACAGTTCGACGTTGTGCAGCACTTCGGCGAACGGCGCGCGCACATGTACGGGCTTCGGCGCATCGGGCACGACCCACAACACGACGCCTACAGCCAGAATCGAGAAGACGCCCACGAGCGCAAAAAGGCCGCTCATGCCGACCCAATGAAAAACGATCGGCGCGCCGACGATCGCCACCGCGAACGAAATGCCGATGCTGCCGCCGACCATCGCCATCGCCTTCGTGCGGTGCTCTTCGGCGGTGAGATCGGCAATGAATGCGATGACCGCGGACGACACCGCACCCATCCCCTGAATCACGCGGCCGACGATAATCCACGTCATGTCGTGCGCGCCCGCCGCGACAAAGCTGCCGAGCGCGAAGATCAGCAGGCCCGTAGCAATCACCGGTTTACGGCCGATCTTGTCGGAGACCCAGCCGTAAAAAATGTAGAGCATCGACTGCGTCACGCCGTACGCACCCAGCGCGATGCCGACGAGCAGGACGTTTTCGCCGCCGGGAATCGTCTTGGCGTAGATCGAGAAGACCGGCATGATCATGAAGAGACCGAGCATGCGCAGCGCGAAGATGGCGGCAAGCGACACGGTCGCGCGCAGTTCCGGCGCGCTCATGCGTGAAGAGGTGGCAGACGGATTGGACATCGAAGCGTTCTTTGAATGAGCTGGGCGGCGCACCGGGGGCGCCACAACCGGACGGCTTTCCATGAGAAGGGCTGCAAGCATGCTGCATGGCCTGGCCGCCAAACCGGGGCAGCCTTGCGGCGTTCCTTGCGGTGTTTCTCTTTTCCGGCTGCCCGCGCGCCGGACCTTCGGACCCCTTGCGCCCTTGCAGCCCCCGCGCGGTTCACGGCGCCTTGTACTCGCCGAAAACGGCCCCAGTTAGACCTTTTGCCGCTAGCGCTGAACCACGATCTTACAGCTTGCCTAAGGCCCGTTCAGGCCGTCAGGAAGCCGTAACGGCGGCCTTGAAAAGTCGTTATAGTAGCAGGTTTAGCCTCTTCCTCTTTCCGCAGTTCATGGAATAAATCCGTGGAACAAATCCGTATTCGTGGGGCTCGCACCCACAACCTGAAGAACGTCAATCTCGACCTACCACGTCATAAGCTCGTCGTTATTACCGGACTTTCCGGCTCGGGGAAATCGTCGCTCGCGTTCGACACGCTCTATGCGGAAGGACAGCGGCGCTACGTCGAAAGCCTGTCCGCTTACGCGCGCCAGTTCTTGCAATTGATGGAAAAGCCCGACGTCGATCTGATCGAAGGTCTGTCGCCGGCGATCTCGATCGAGCAGAAGGCTACGTCGCACAATCCGCGCTCCACGGTCGGCACCGTCACCGAAATTCACGACTATCTGCGGCTATTGTTCGCACGGGTCGGCACCCCCTACTGCCCGGACCACGAGATTCCGCTCGAAGCGCAAAGCGTGTCGCAAATGGTCGACGCGGCGCTCGCGCTGCCGGAAGAAACGAAGCTGATGATCCTCGCGCCGGTCGTCGCCGACCGCAAGGGCGAGCACGTCGAGTTGTTCGAGGAAATGCAGGCGCAGGGCTTCATCCGTTTTCGCGTGCGCTCGGGCGGCGGCACGGCGAACGAAGGCGCGGCGAAAATCTATGACGTCGACTCGCTGCCGAAGCTGAAGAAGAACGACAAGCACACGATCGACGTGGTGGTCGACCGCCTGAAGGTGCGGCCGGACATGAAGCAGCGCCTCGCGGAATCGTTCGAAACGGCACTGCGTCTCGCCGACGGCCGCGCGATTGCGCTCGAAATGGATACGGAAAAGCAGCATCTGTTCAGCTCGAAGTTCGCATGCCCGATCTGCTCGTATTCGCTGCAGGAACTGGAGCCGCGACTCTTCTCGTTCAACAATCCGATGGGCGCATGTCCTGAGTGCGACGGCCTCGGCCAGATCACGTTCTTCGATCCGAAGCGGGTGGTCGCGCATCCGTCGCTGTCGCTCGCAGCGGGCGCGGTGAAGGGCTGGGACCGGCGCAACCAGTTCTACTTCCAGATGCTGCAAAGCCTGGCGGCGTTTTACGACTTCGATATCGACACAGCCGTCGAAGACCTGCCCGAAAAAGTCCGCAAGATCCTGCTGTTCGGCTCGGGCAAGCAGGAAATTCCGTTCTCGTACATCAACGAGCGCGGCCGCACGTCGGTCCGCGAGCATGTGTTCGAGGGCATCATCCCGAATCTGGAGCGGCGTTATCGCGAGACAGATTCGGCGGCGGTGCGTGAAGAGCTCGCGAAGTATCAGAACAATCAGCCGTGCCCCGCGTGCGCGGGCACGCGCCTGCGCCGCGAAGCGCGCTTCGTACGCATCGGCGCGGACGGCGACGCGCGCGGCATCTTCGAAATCAGCGGCTGGCCGTTGCGCGACGCGCTCGGCTATTTCCAGACGCTGCGACTCGAAGGCTCGAAGCGCGAGATCGCCGATAAGGTGGTGAAAGAGATCGTCGCGCGGCTCATGTTCCTGAACAACGTGGGGCTCGATTATCTGTCGCTGGAACGCAGTGCCGAAACGTTGTCGGGCGGCGAGGCGCAGCGCATTCGCCTCGCGTCGCAGATCGGCTCGGGCCTCACCGGCGTGATGTACGTGCTCGACGAGCCGTCCATTGGCCTGCATCAGCGGGACAACGACCGGCTGATCTCCACGCTCAAGCATCTGCGCGATCTCGGCAACTCGGTGATCGTCGTCGAACACGACGAAGACATGATCCGCATGGCCGACTACGTGGTCGACATGGGCCCCGGCGCCGGCGAGCACGGCGGCATGGTGATCGCCGAGGGCACACCCAAACAGGTGCAGGGCAACCCGGCGTCCATGACGGGGCAGTACATGTCCGGCGCGCGCACCATCGAGTATCCGGACGAGCGCAAGGATCCGGACGAGCGGCGTCTGCGCATCGTCGAGGCGCACGGCAACAATCTGCGGCACGTCACACTCGACCTGCCGGTGGGGCTGCTCACCTGCGTGACCGGCGTATCGGGTTCCGGCAAGTCGACGCTCATCAACGACACGCTGTATCACGCGGTCTCGCATCACCTGTATGGTTCATCGACGGAGCCGGCGCCGTATGAATCCATCGAGGGTCTGGAGCATTTCGACAAGGTCATCAACGTCGACCAGTCGCCGATCGGCCGCACGCCGCGCTCGAATCCGGCCACCTACACGGGCCTCTTCACGCCGATCCGCGAACTGTTTGCAGGCGTGCCCGCTGCGAAGGAACGCGGCTACGACCCGGGCCGTTTCTCGTTCAACGTGAAGGGCGGGCGCTGCGAGTCCTGCCAGGGCGACGGCGTGCTGAAGGTCGAGATGCACTTTCTGCCGGACGTCTATGTGCCGTGCGACGTCTGCCACGGCAAGCGCTATAACCGCGAAACGCTGGACGTGCAGTACAAAGGCAAGAACGTCAGCGAAGTGCTCGACATGACGGTCGAGCACGCGTACGAGTTCTTCAAGCCGGTGCCGGTCGTTGCGCGCAAGCTGAAAACCCTGCTCGATGTCGGCCTCGGCTATATCCGGCTAGGTCAGTCGGCGACCACCTTGTCGGGCGGAGAGGCGCAGCGGGTCAAACTATCTTTGGAACTGAGCAAACGCGATACGGGTCGCACGCTATACATTCTCGACGAACCCACCACTGGTTTGCACTTTCATGACATCGCGCTGCTGCTCGAAGTTATTCATCGGTTACGCGACCAGGGTAATACCGTCGTGATCATCGAGCATAATCTCGATGTAATCAAAACCGCCGACTGGGTCATCGACATGGGTCCGGAAGGCGGTGCGGGCGGCGGCCAGATCATCGCCCAAGGCACGCCCGAGCAGATCGCGAAGTCCAAAGCAAGTTTTACCGGTAGATATCTGGCGCCTCTGCTGAAACGCGCGGCCAGTAAAAAGTAACGCTGCACAACACGGGTTGGAGACGGATAAGCCATGACCAAGCGGAATCAGGCGCGCGAAGACGGGCAAGTAGAGGATCTACGTCCACGCCCGGTCAGGCTGACCAGC
Organism: Paraburkholderia dilworthii; assembly: GCF_000472525.1. Classification (GTDB taxonomy): domain Bacteria; phylum Pseudomonadota; class Gammaproteobacteria; order Burkholderiales; family Burkholderiaceae; genus Paraburkholderia; species Paraburkholderia dilworthii. The sequence continues at coordinate 5,270 of NZ_AWZT01000077.1, read as the reverse complement.
AACATGAGCCTGCCCAAGCTCTCGGCGGTCGAAATCGGCAGTTATGTGCTGATGCTGTTCGGCATGTGGGCGGTGATCGAACTCCAGCTGCTCGGCGCGCTGCTCGCCGGGCTTCTGGTGTTCCAGCTGGTGCATACGATGGCGCCGCGCATCGAGCGCCATATGTCGAGCGGGCGGGCGCGCTGGCTGGCAGTGGTGATTCTGTCGGTCGTGATCGTGGGCGTGCTGACGGCTCTCACGCTCGGCATCATCGAACATTTCGAAAACGACGTGCCAAGTGTCCAGAGGCTCCTCGATCAGGCCATGCAGTTGATCGATCAGGCGCGCGGGCGGATTCCGCAATTCATCGCGAGCTCGCTGCCGGTGGACACCGAGCAGATGAAAACCAAAGCCGCCGAGTTGATGCAGACGCACGCCAACATGCTGCAGCAAAGCGGCAAGACCGCGGCGCGTGCGTTCACGCACATTCTGATCGGCATGATCATCGGCGCCATTATCGCGGTGAGTGCGCAAAAGCATATGCAGCGGCTGCCGCTGTCCACGGCTTTCGTCACGCGCGTGACCCGTTTCGCCGACGCCTTCCGCCGTATCGTGTTCGCGCAGGTGAAAATCTCCGCGATCAACGCGGTCTTCACTGGCATCTTCCTGCTCATCGTTCTGCCGATCTTTCACGACCAGTTGCCGTTGTCCAAAACGCTGGTGCTGGTCACCTTCATCGTCGGCTTGCTGCCGGTGATCGGCAATCTGATCTCGAACACGATCATCGTCGCGGTGGCGCTCTCAGTGAGCTTTCCCGCGGCAGTCATGGCGCTTGCGTTTCTGATCCTGATTCACAAGCTCGAGTACTTTTTGAACGCGCGGATCGTCGGCGGGCAGATCGAGGCGCGCGCGTGGGAACTGCTCGTAGCGATGCTCGTCATGGAAGCAGCGTTCGGCTTGCCCGGTGTGGTCGCAGCACCGATTTTCTATGCGTATATCAAGCGCGAACTGATCTATCTACGGCTGGTTTGAGCTTGCAATGCCGCGACACGCAGCGGCATTACACAGCGCTCAAACCACAACGAAAAGCGGCACCGCGGCGCCGCTTTTTTCGTACTCAGAAGTCGATGCGCGCGTTCAGCGACAACGTGCGCGGGTCGCCCGGCGTCAAATAATCCGCGTATTGGTACTCCCAGTAGCGGCGGTTCAGCAGGTTATCGATTGCTGCGCGGAACGTCACGTCATAGCCGCCGATGCGCGTCGCGTAGCTTGCGCCCAGATTCACCAGCATATAGCCCGGCGCGTTCAGGCTGGCCGACGGGCGCACGTTCGTATTGCCCGTGAACTTGGCGTCGGCGCCGATGCGCAGCCCCGGCACATACGGCACCGAGTAAGTCGCATGGCCCGCGACGACGAATTGCGGCGCGCCCGCGACGCGGTTGCCGTTATTGGCCGCGCCGCGCTCGTACTTCGTGTTGATCCACATGAGGTCGCCGCCCACGTTCCAGTTCGCGCCGAGACGCACATCGCCGCCCATCTCGATGCCCTGGAAGATCGACTCGCCGTCCTGCGTGTAGACGTTCGCGCTGTTCGCGTATGCCGCGCCGCGTTCGATGCGGAATAACGCGGCCGTCGCGCTCCAGCGCCCGTGTTCGGTCTTGATGCCCACTTCATACTGTTTGCTGCGCAACGGCTTGAGCAGTTCGCCGCGATTTGCGTAGCTGTCGCCGACGACGGTCCCCGCTTCCAGCGACTCGACATAGCTCGTGTACAACGTCGTGGTCGGCGCGAGCTTGAACATCAACGCGACGGTCGGCGTGACGACGCCGTTCTGGCTATATGTCGACGTGGTCGCGCCGGTCGTCGAGTAGCCATGCTGCTCGTAGTTGGTGTAACGCACACCGCCGAGCACCGACCAGCGCTGCGTCAACTGGATCGTATCGCTGGCAAAGAGCGCTTTCTGCGTAATGTCGCTGTCGCGGTAGGTGTAGTAGTTGGATGCGCTGTCGAACGTGTTGGTGTTCGGCTGGTAGATGTTGCCCGTGCCGATCTGGCCGAAGAAGCTGTTCGCGCCGTAGTCGTTCGTCTGACGCTGATAAGCCGCGCCGAATACCAGTTGATGCTGCAACGGTCCCGTCTTCACCTGACCTTCCGCCGACACCTGCCACAAGCTCAGCTGATGTCCTTCCTTGCCGGCGAAACGGCTGTCGGTGTAATCGCCCGCGCCGTTCAGCAGGTAGTAGGTGCTCTCGTTGCGATCGCGCGAGCTCTTGCTGTAGCTGTAGCTTGCGTTGAGCGTCCAGTCCTGCCCGAGGTTGTACTGGAGGCCCGCGGTATAGAGTTGCAGGTTCGTATTCAGATGCTGGTCGGGACCGGAGAGGTCGCCGGTGCCGCCGCTCATCGTATGCGGCAGATTGCTGCCGGTGTATTGCGCCGTCGAAACCGAGCCGGCGATGCCGGTGGAATGGCGCTCCTGATACAACGCGCCGAATGTCGCCTTCAGGTCGCGCGTAATGCGAGCGTCGAGCGCGACGGAAACCGAATCGCGCCGCACGTTGCCGTCGTTATAGGTCTTGCCTTCCTCGTGCGTCGCGTTCAGGCGATAGCCGAACATGCCGTCGGGACCGGCACGGCCGCCGAGGTCCGCGTGCTCGGTCCATACCCCATCGGTGTAGTAGCCGATGTCGACGCTGCGCACGGGCGTGGTGGAAACCGGCGGCTTCTTCGTCACGTAGTTGACCACGCCGCCAGGCGCGCCGAATCCGTACATGAAGCCGGTCAGGCCTTTGAGCAGTTCGACTTTTTCGAGTTGTTCGTACGGCATCGTGATGCCGTAGCTGTTGAACGGCATGCCGTCGATCTTGAATCCCGACTGCCAGTCGAGCTGCATGCCGCGCACCGTCAAATACGTGGCCCACGCGTTGTAGGCGTTGCCGTTGTCGGACACGGAGGCGTCGGTGGCGAACACGTCGCCGAGTTTGGACGGCTGGCGATCCTGCAACTCTTCGCTCGTGACGACGGTAGTCGAGAACGGCGTATCCAGTTGCGAGCGCGTGCCGAGCACACCGTTGCCGACGTCTTCCTTCAGATGCTGCGCCGTGTCTTGCGCCGCCGTGACCTTGACGGCCGGCAGCGCCTTTTCGTCGCTGTCCGACGACGGCGACGCAGACGGCACCTGCTGCGCCAGTGCAGCGTGACTTGCCGTCAGCGCCAGACACGCCGCCCAGTGCAACCGGCGCATCGCGCGCGTTTTCTGTGAACGCCCTACCCCGCTGTTTTTCTTCATCCTTGATCCCGTTTCTCTGATTCGCCAACGAATGAGAATCATTCCCATTTCCACAGGGACGGGATAATGCCGAAAAAATGTGCGCAGTGTAAGCTTTGCTCTGCGACATTTTGCCGCAGCAAAGTCCCGACGCACACGGGCCAACCCTTGCCCGACATAGATCCGGCAAATTTGCCGCGCCGCAATAACTTTCGTGGGCACAAATCATCTGGAGACTTGCGGCTTACAACGTGCTTCGCTTAAGATGCGAACAGTTCCTATTTACACTGTGGCTTTCGCCGTGACACGTCGTCCGCATCTACCTGTCGTCTGCTCGGCTCGCTCATGAGGCGCCAGTTTGTCCGCCTGCATCGCTGGTTCGGCGTCGCGACGGCGCTGTTCCTGTTCGTCGCGGGACTGAGCGGCGCGATCATCGCGTGGGATCACGAACTCGATGCGGCGCTCAACCCGTCGTTCTTCAAGGCGCGCACCGGCGGGCCGGCGTTATCCGGGCTGGAACTCGCCCGACGCGTCGAGGCCGCCGATCCGCGCTTGCAGGTAACGTATCTGCCGCTCGCGGCGGAGCCCGGCCATACGCTGCAGATGATGGTCCTTCCGCGCATCGATCCCGCCACGCGCGAGCCGTACAAGGTCGACTTCAACCAGATCGCCGTCGATCCCGCCACCGGCGAGATTCAGCGGCGGCGTCAATGGGGCGCGTTTTCGCTCGCGCGGATCAACCTCATTCCGTTCATCTACAAGCTGCACTACACGCTGCATTTGCCGTTCACCAGAGGTATTGACGTCGGCGTCTGGCTGATGGGCATCGTCGGGATCATCTGGTTGCTCGACAGCGTCATTGCGTTATGCCTGTCGTTTCCGAGCGTGAAGGCGTGGCGCAAGTCGTTCGCGTTTCGTTTCGGGCGCGGCGGCTATGCGCTCGCGTTCGATTTGCACCGCTCGGGCGGCGTATGGATCTGGGGCCTGCTGATGATCGTCGCGGGGACTTCGGTGTCGATGAACCTCGCGTCACCGGTCGTGCGCCCCATCGTTTCGATGTTTTCGACGCTCGCGCCGGACCCCATCAACAATCCCGAGATTCTTCGCGCGCCAAACCCGGGCGACGGCGTGCTCAGCCGGGAGCGCATTGTGCAACTGGCGGCAGAAGCCGGCAAAGCGCTTAACATCAAGGCGCCGCCGGGCGGCCTCTATTACGCGGAGTTCATGCACGCCTACGGCGTCGGCTTCTACGAGACCGGCAACGATCACGGCGACATGGGCCTCGGCAACGCGTGGATGTACTGGGATTCGGCTACCGGCAAGCTGCTCTCCAAGCAGATTCCCGGCAAGGGCACAGCCGGCGACATCTTCATGCAGGTGCAATTCCCGCTGCACTCGGGACGTATTCTGGGTGTCGGCGGACGGATTCTGATCAGTGCGGTCGGCATGGCAGTCGCCGTGCTGAGCGCGACAGGACTGCTGATCTGGCTGAAGAAGCTGAATGCGCGCCGCCGCTCGGCGCAGAAGACGCAGAAAGCGCCGGTCACGCGGGAAGCGGGCAGGACGCCCGCGCGGTCGCGGTCGCATGCAGAGATCGCGCCGGAATGAGCCGGAGGGTTGTTGGCTGCGGTGGGTAAGGTGGCCGTTGCTGGGTGGTCGGCTGGCCCGTTGCGCGGGTGTCGAGCGGGGCTGTCGAGCGGCCGTTGTCGGGCGGTGATTGCGCAGCGTGAGCCTGTCAGATTTTTAGTGTGTCGAGGTCATGAGACGATAACGGAAATAACGTCCAATGACCGAAACAACANTGACCAGGAAGAGCAAGAACCCGAAGGCGCCGAAGCTGTTCCCCNATGAGCTGATCGATCAACTGCTGGCGCAGGTGCAGAACAGGAACGCCGAGTCGGTTCTCGGGGAATCGGGCCTGGCCGGGCGACTGAAGAAGCAACTGGCTGAGCGCATGTTGGCCGCGGAGCTGACGCATCACCTGGAGAGCGAGGCGGAGCAAGGCAGCGCCGGCAACCACCGCAAC
>NZ_AWZT01000076.1 GCF_000472525.1 Paraburkholderia dilworthii | reverse complement strand
TTCTGCGTCAGAACCGTCGTGATCGCTGCCGTCAGCGTGGTCTTGCCGTGGTCAACGTGACCGATCGTGCCGACGTTCACGTGCGGCTTGGTCCGTTCGAATTTACCTTTAGCCATGTTTCTCTTCTTTCAAAAAGTTAATCGTTGAATGACTTGCCGCGCAATTACTTCGACTTCGCGTTGATGATCGCTTCGGACACGTTACGCGGAGCTTCGGAGTAGTGCTTGAACTCCATCGTATACGTTGCGCGACCTTGGGTCAGCGAACGCAGCGACGTCGAGTAGCCGAACATTTCGGACAGCGGCACTTCAGCGCGAACAATCTTGCCGCCGCCGACCATATCGTCCATACCCTGAACGATACCGCGACGGCCCGACAGGTCGCCCATCACGTTGCCCATGTAATCTTCCGGCGTTTCGACTTCCACAGCCATCATCGGTTCGAGGATGACCGGTTGAGCCTTGCGCATTGCTTCCTTGAACGCCATCGAACCGGCCATGCGGAACGCATTTTCGTTCGAGTCAACGTCGTGGTACGAACCGAACGTCAGGTGAACCTTGACGTCGACAACCGGGAAGCCGGCCAGCACGCCTGCCTTCAGCGTTTCCTGGATACCCTTGTCCACCGCCGGGATGTACTCGCGCGGAATCACACCGCCCTTGATCTCGTCGAGGAACTCGTAGCCCTTGCCTTGCTCATTCGGCTCGAGCGTGATGACCGCGTGACCGTACTGGCCGCGACCACCTGACTGCTTGACGAACTTGCCGTCAACGTCTTCCGCCTTGCCGCGAATCGTTTCACGGTAAGCAACCTGCGGCTTGCCGACGGTCGCTTCCACGCCGAATTCGCGCTTCATACGGTCCACCAGAATTTCCAGGTGGAGCTCGCCCATGCCCGAAATAATGGTTTGGCCCGATTCTTCGTCCGTTTGAACGCGGAACGACGGATCTTCCTGTGCCAGACGGTTCAGCGCCAGACCCATCTTTTCCTGGTCAGGCTTCGTCTTCGGCTCAACAGCCTGCGAAATCACCGGCTCCGGGAAAATCATGCGCTCGAGCACGATCGGGTTTTGCGGATCGCACAGCGTATCGCCGGTCGTCGCGTCCTTCAGGCCGACCGCAGCAGCGATGTCGCCCGCGCGGACTTCCTTGATTTCTTCGCGCTGGTTCGCGTGCATCTGCAGAATACGACCCAGACGTTCTTTCTTGTCCTTGGTCGCGTTCAGCACCGTGTCGCCCGAATTCACGACGCCCGAGTACACGCGGAAGAAGATCAACTGGCCGACGAACGGATCGGTCATGATCTTGAATGCCAGTGCCGAGAACTTTTCGTCGTCAGCAGCGCGGCGCTCGCCTTGCTCACCGTTTTCCAGCTCGCCGGTAACCGGCGGGATGTCGATCGGCGACGGCAGGAAATCGAGCACGGCGTCCAGCATGCGTTGCACGCCCTTGTTCTTGAACGCGGTGCCGCACAGCATCGGCTGGATTTCGCAAGCGATCGTACGGTCGCGCAGACCCTTGATGATTTCCTCTTCCGTCAGTTCGCCCGACTCGAGGTACTTGTTCATCAGGTCTTCGCTCGATTCAGCCGCCGCTTCGACCATCTTTTCGCGCCATTCATTGCACGTGTCGGAGAGTTCAGCCGGAATTTCTTCGTACGAGAACTTGGTGCCTTGGGACGCCTCGTCCCAAATGATCGCCTTCATCTTCATCAGATCGACGACGCCCGTGAAGTTCTCTTCCGCGCCGATAGGCACCACGACCGGAACCGGGTTTGCCTTCAGACGCAGCTTGAGCTGGTCGTAAACCTTGAAGAAGTTCGCGCCGGTACGGTCCATCTTGTTGATGAACGCGAGACGGGGAACCTTGTACTTGTTAGCCTGACGCCACACGGTTTCCGACTGCGGCTGCACGCCGCCCACAGCGCAGTACACCATGCACGCGCCGTCGAGCACGCGCATCGAGCGCTCAACTTCAATCGTGAAGTCGACGTGACCCGGGGTGTCGATGATGTTGATGCGGTGCTCAGCGCGGTCGCCGGCCATGCCTTTCCAGAACGCCGTCGTAGCAGCCGACGTAATCGTGATGCCGCGTTCCTGCTCCTGCTCCATCCAGTCCATGGTGGCAGCGCCGTCGTGAACTTCACCGATCTTGTGGTTCACGCCGGTATAGAACAGGATGCGCTCGGTCGTCGTCGTCTTGCCGGCGTCGATGTGAGCGCTAATACCGATGTTACGGTAGCGCTCGATAGGTGTCTTGCGAGCCACTTTGATCCTCTATGGGGATGACGCGATGCGAGAAAATACCCATCGCGCTGTAACACAAACGGGCGAGGCGCTTTGCAAGCGCACCCGCCCGGAATTTCTTTCCGCTTTTGTCTGCTAACCGGGATTCCGGCAGCTTAGAAACGGAAATGCGAGAACGCCTTGTTGGCCTCTGCCATCCGGTGAACTTCGTCGCGCTTCTTCATTGCGCCGCCACGGCCTTCGGCCGCTTCGGAAAGTTCACCTGCCAGACGCAGAGCCATCGACTTCTCGCTGCGCTTCTTCGCGGCTTCACGCAGCCAACGCATCGCCAATGCCATACGACGCGACGGGCGCACTTCGACCGGAACCTGATAATTCGCACCACCAACGCGGCGGCTCTTGACTTCGACCACCGGCTTGACGTTGTTGAGCGCTACCGTGAACACTTCCAGCGGGTCCTTGCCACCCTTGGTCTGGATCTGTTCGAAAGCGCCGTACACAATGCGCTCGGCAACCGACTTCTTGCCGGAGAGCATCAGCACGTTCATGAACTTAGCTACATCAACGTTACCGAACTTCGGATCCGGCAACACTTCCCGCTTGGGGACTTCGCGACGACGCGGCATGTTTCTTCCTTTGACTTTTCAGTTGGAGCTGTTTCAGCCCCGCGGCCACCAACTAACCCGATTCATCTCTAACGACTTACCAGCCTGGTCGGGTGACCACTTACTCGACAGCACCGGCGATTCCGGCACCACCGCTATTACCGCCTTTGCAGGCGACCTGAACTGCTAACCGGCTGATTACTTGCCGGCCTTAGCGCGCTTGGCACCGTACTTCGAGCGAGCCTGCTTACGATCCTTGACGCCCTGGGTATCCAGCGAGCCGCGAACCATGTGGTAACGCACACCCGGCAAGTCCTTCACACGGCCGCCGCGAATCAGCACGACCGAGTGTTCCTGCAGGTTGTGGCCTTCACCACCGATGTACGAAATCACTTCGAAACCGTTCGTGAGACGCACCTTCGCGACCTTACGAAGTGCCGAGTTCGGCTTCTTCGGCGTCGTGGTGTACACACGGGTGCACACGCCGCGACGCTGGGGGCAGTCCTGCAAGGCCGGGCTCTTGCTCTTCGTCGTTTCCGACGCGCGGCCTTTGCGAACCAGTTGATTGATGGTTGGCATTGTCTATTCCTGAAATTGAACAAAATCGACGCATCTGTTTCCGGGCAAAGCAGAAACGATTGCGCATCGAACTTCCAGCTTCGATCACGAGCACGTGGACGGAGTCCGCGCGCAGGCATCCCAAAGACCGGAACCTAGCATGATATTCGGAAAACACTAAGGGAGTCAATAGGTTGCAATGTTTCGCAGACCTGCGCACCTCGGCGGTCAGAAGCGCCGGCTAGTCAGCGGCGACCACCTCCAGCAATTCGTCCCCGAAACGGTCGAGCTTGCGCGCGCCCATGCCTGGGATGCCGCGCAAATCCTCAATGGAACCGGGACCGTTGCGGGCGATTTCCGCGAGCGTCGCATCGTGAAAAATCACATAGGCGGGCACGCCGTCGCTCTTTGCGGTTTCGGTGCGCCATGCGCGCAATCGATCCCAGCGCGCGCGTTCGCGCGGCCCCATGCCGATTGTCGGATCTGCCCGTTCACTCGTTCGGCCAGACGACTGGCGAGTGCGGGTGGGCTTCACGTAGCGACGCATGGTGACGTTCTGCTCGCCCTTCAGCACAGGCTTACTCGCCTCGGTAAGTACCAGCGAGCCGAATCCTTCGTGATCGACCGTCAGATAGCCGAACGCCACAAGCTGGCGAAACACCGCGCGCCACTCCGGCTCGCCGAGCGCCGCGCCGATGCCGAACGTCGTCAGCTTCTCATGACCTCGCTGAAGGATCTTCTCGCTGCGATTGCCGCGCAGGATGTCTATGAGATGACCGGCGCCGAAGTGAAAACCGCTCGCCCGTTGCGCGCGAAACACGCACGACAGTGCCATCTGCGACTCGCGCGTCGCGTCCCACGTGTCGGGTGGTTCGAGACAGTTGTCGCAGTTACCGCAAGGCTTGCTCGATTCACCGAAGTACGCCAGGAGCCGCACGCGCCGGCACGTCGCCGCTTCGCACAGACCGAGCAGCGCATCCAGCTTGCCGGTCTGGACGCGCTTATGTGCGTCGTCCGCGTCGGATTCGTCGATCATCTTGCGCTGCTGCACGACGTCGCCGAGGCCGTACGCCATCCATGCGTTGGCCGGCATACCGTCGCGACCCGCCCGGCCCGTTTCCTGGTAATACCCTTCGACGCTTTTCGGCAGATCGAGGTGAGCAACAAAACGCACATCCGGCTTGTCGATGCCCATACCGAACGCGATCGTCGCGCACATCACGATGCCTTCCTCGCGCTGGAACATCTCCTGATGTTTCTGGCGTGTCTCGAATTCCATGCCCGCGTGATACGGCAACGCGCGCATACCCTTTTCCTTCAGCCATTCGGCCGTTTCTTCGACTTTGCGCCGCGACAGGCAATAGACCACGCCTGCGTCGGTCGTACCATCGGCGCGCGTGTGTTCGGCGCGGATGAAGTCGAGCAACTGGGTGCGCGCATTGTCCTTTTCGACGATGCGATAACGGATGTTTGGCCGGTCGAAGCTCGAGACGAAAATGCGCGCGTCGTCCAAGGCCAGGCGGTGGACGATTTCGTCGCGCGTGATTGCGTCCGCGGTGGCCGTCAGCGCGATGCGCGGCACGTTCGGGAAGCGCTCGTGCAGCACCGACAGCTGAATATATTCGGGCCGGAAATCGTGCCCCCATTGCGACACGCAATGCGCTTCATCTATCGCGAAGAGTCCGATGCGCGTACGCTCCAGTAGCTCCTGAAACCGGGGCGTCATCAAACGCTCGGGCGCCACATAAAGCAGATCGATCTCACCGTCGCGTAAGGCGCGCTCGGTCGCCATCGCTTCGGCGCTCGAAAGCGTGGAGTTGAGATAAGCCGCGCGCACGCCGACTTCTGTGAGCGCCGCCACCTGATCCTGCATCAGCGCAATCAACGGCGAGACGACGATGCCCGTGCCGAAGCCACCTTCGCGGCGCACCAGCGACGGAATCTGATAGCACAGCGATTTGCCGCCGCCCGTCGGCATCAGCACCAGACAATCGCCGCCGCCGGCGACGTGCTCGACGATGTCGCCTTGCTGTCCTCTGAACGCGGGGTAACCAAAAACTTCGTTGAGGATTTCGAGCGGACGGGACATGAATTTGAGAGAAGCAGCCAAAGACCGGTGACACGAATTTTACCAACGCATTCGTGCTGCGCCGCGCTTTACGACAACGTTAGCCATCCGGCCTACGAGTCGACAAAAACGCGCAAATAAGCAGCGGCGCATAAAAAAAGCCGCTCAGTCGAAACTGAGCGGCTTCGCTGGCTGGTGAGCCCAAGCGGCTTACGCCGCCAGGACTTACTCGCCTGAGTGTTGCTGTTCGGCGGCCGGGGTTTCCGGTGTACCGAACTCGAACGACTCTTCCGCTGCGATCTGATCGAAACGCTCGCGGTCGGACAGTTCCTTGCTCTTGCGCGCCTTGTGGAACGCGAGACCCGTACCGGCCGGAATCAGACGGCCAACGATCACGTTTTCCTTCAGGCCACGCAGATCGTCGCGCTTGCCCATGATCGCCGCTTCGGTCAGCACACGAGTCGTTTCCTGGAACGACGCCGCGGAGATGAACGAATCGGTCGACAAGGACGCCTTTGTGATACCGAGCAAGACGTTTTCGTACGTTGCCGGACGCTTGTCTTCCGCGATCATACGGTCGTTTTCGTCGAGCATATCCGACCGCTCCACCTGTTCGCCCGGGATGAAACGCGTATCGCCGTTGTCCGTGATCTGCACGCGGCGCAGCATCTGACGAACAATCACTTCAATGTGCTTGTCGTTGATCTTCACGCCTTGCAGACGGTACACGTCCTGCACTTCGTCCACGATGTAACGCGACAGCGCCTCGACGCCCTGCAAACGCAGGATGTCGTGCGGATCCGCCGGCCCGTCCACGATCATTTCGCCCTTGTTGACGACCTGACCATCGTGCACCAGAACCTGCTTTTCCTTCGCGATCAGGAACTCGTGCTGGTTGCCTTCGAGGTCCGTGATAACGAGACGCTGCTTGCCCTTCGTGTCCTTACCGAACGACGTCGTACCCGTGACTTCCGCGAGGATACCCGCGTCCTTCGGCGAACGTGCTTCGAACAGTTCCGCCACACGCGGCAGACCGCCGGTAATGTCACGCGTCTTCTGCGACTCAGTCGGAATACGTGCGAGCACTTCACCGACCTGCACTTGCTGACCGTCCTTCACGGTGATCAGAGCGCCGACCTGGAAGCCGATCTGCACCGAGTGCTCGGTGTTCGGGATCTTGACTTCTTCGCCGTTCGCATCGAGCAGCTTGACCTGCGGACGCACGGTCTTCGACGCTTGCGAACCGCGACGCTTCACGTCGATCACGACCAGAGTCGAAAGACCCGTCACATCGTCGATCTGCTTCGCGACGGTCACGCCTTCTTCGACGTTCTCGAACTTCACCGTACCACCGTACTCGGTGATGATCGGACGCGTCATCGGGTCCCACGTCGCGAGTTGCGTGCCGGCCTTGATCTGCGCGCCGTCTAGTTGCAACAGCGTCGCGCCGTACGGCACCTTGTGACGTTCGCGCTCGCGACCGTGGTCGTCGGTGATCATTGCTTCGCCCGAACGCGAGATGACGATCTGCTCGCCCTTCGCGTTGGTGACGTAACGCATCGTCGACGTGAAACGCACCGTACCGTTCGACTTGGCTTCAACCGACGAAGCCACTGCCGCGCGCGATGCGGCACCGCCGATGTGGAACGTGCGCATGGTGAGCTGCGTGCCCGGTTCACCGATCGACTGAGCAGCGATCACACCGACTGCCTCACCGACGTTGACCAGTGAGCCGCGGCCCAAGTCGCGACCGTAGCAGGCTGCACACAGACCGTAACGCGTTTCACAGGTAAGCGGCGTACGCACGCGCACTTCGTCGATGCCGAGGCGTTCGATTTCTTCGACCGCGTCTTCGTCGAGCAGACTGCCCGATTCGTACAGCGTTTCCTGCGATTCCGGATTGACGACGTCAGCCACCGCCACGCGACCGAGGATACGGTCACGCAGTGCTTCGACGACTTCACCGCCTTCGACCAACGCTTTCATGGCGACGCCGTTGGACGTACCGCAATCGTCCTCGACCACCACCAGATCCTGCGTCACGTCGACCAGACGTCGCGTCAGGTACCCCGAGTTTGCCGTCTTCAGTGCCGTATCAGCCAGACCCTTACGTGCGCCGTGGGTCGAGATGAAGTACTGCAACACGTTCAGACCTTCGCGGAAGTTCGCCGTAATCGGCGTCTCGATGATCGAGCCGTCCGGCTTCGCCATCAGGCCACGCATACCGGCCAGCTGACGAATCTGAACTGCAGAACCACGAGCACCCGAGTCCGCCATCATGTAGATGGAGTTGAACGATTCCTGGCGGGTTTCCTTGCCGTCGCGATCGACCACCGGCTCCGTGGAGAGTTGCTCCATCATCGCCTTGCCGACCGCTTCCGACGTTGCCGACCAGATGTCGACCACGTTGTTGTAGCGCTCTTGCGACGTGACGAGACCCGACATGTACTGGCGGTCGTATTCCTTCACCTTCTTCGCGGCGTCGCCGACGATGGTTTCCTTCTGCGGCGGCACGAGCATGTCGTCGACGCAGATCGAGATACCAGCGCGCGTTGCCAGACGGAAGCCCGACTGCATCAACTGGTCGGCGAAAATCACCGTTTCGCGCAGACCGCACTTGCGGAATGCGGTGTTGATGAGACGCGAAATTTCCTTCTTCTTCAGCGGCTTGTTCAGCACCGAGAACGGCAGGCCCGGCGGGAGAATTTCCGACAGGATTGCGCGGCCGACGGTCGTCGGGTACAGCGTGATCTTCGGCACGAACGCCGGCGCGCCTTCCGACTTGTCTTCGTTGTGGACCATTTCAGTGATCCGCACGTTGACGCGCGAGGCAAGCTCGACTTCCTTGTTTTCGTATGCACGCAGCGCTTCCGAAACGCCTGTGAACGTCAGGCCTTCGCCCTTCGCGTTCACTGCTTCACGGGTCGCGTAGTACAGACCGAGCACGATATCCTGCGACGGCACGATCGACGGATCGCCGTTAGCCGGGAACAGAACGTTGTTCGACGCCAGCATCAGCGTGCGCGCTTCCATCTGCGCTTCGAGCGACAGCGGCACGTGAACAGCCATCTGGTCACCGTCGAAGTCGGCGTTGAACGCCGCGCAAACGAGCGGGTGCAGCTGGATTGCCTTACCTTCGATCAGCACCGGCTCGAAAGCCTGAATGCCAAGACGGTGCAGCGTCGGCGCGCGGTTCAGCATGACCGGATGTTCGCGGATCACCTCTTCGAGGATGTCCCACACCACCGGCGTCTGGTTCTCGACTTCCTTCTTTGCAGCCTTGATGGTGGTAGCCACACCCATCACTTCAAGCTTGTTGAAGATGAACGGCTTGAACAGTTCGAGCGCCATCAGCTTCGGCAGACCGCACTGATGCAGCTTGAGCGTCGGGCCGACCACGATCACCGAACGGCCCGAATAGTCAACGCGCTTCCCGAGCAAGTTCTGACGGAAACGACCGCCCTTACCCTTGATCATGTCGGCGAGCGACTTCAGCGGACGCTTGTTCGCGCCGGTCATTGCCTTACCGCGACGGCCGTTGTCGAGCAGCGAATCGACGGCTTCCTGCAGCATCCGCTTTTCGTTGCGGACGATGATTTCAGGCGCCTTCAGTTCGAGCAGACGCTTCAACCGGTTGTTACGGTTGATCACGCGGCGATACAGGTCGTTCAGGTCCGACGTCGCGAAACGGCCGCCATCGAGCGGCACCAGCGGACGCAGTTCCGGCGGCAGCACCGGCAGCACTTCGAGCACCATCCAGTCAGGCTTGATGCCCGAACGCTGGAAAGCCTCGAGCACCTTCAGGCGCTTCGCGTACTTCTTGATCTTCGCTTCCGAACCCGTGTTCTTGAGTTCGGTGCGCAGCATCTCGACCTGTTCGTCGATGTTAATCGCGCGCAGCAGTTCGCGAACGCCTTCCGCGCCCATCTCGGCACGGAATTCGTCACCGTATTCTTCGACCTTGTTGTAGTAATCCTCTTCGGTCATGATCTGCCGCGCTTTCAGCGGCGTCATGCCCGGATCGATCACCACATATGCTTCGAAGTACAGCACGCGTTCGATGTCGCGCAGCGTCATGTCGAGCACCATGCCCAGACGCGACGGCAGCGACTTCAGGAACCAGATGTGAGCGACCGGCGAGGCCAGTTCAATGTGGCCCATCCGTTCGCGACGCACCTTGGCGAGCGTCACTTCGACGCCGCACTTCTCGCAGATCACGCCACGGTGCTTCAGGCGTTTGTACTTGCCGCAAAGGCATTCGTAGTCTTTGATCGGCCCGAAAATCTTCGCGCAGAACAAACCATCGCGTTCCGGCTTGAACGTCCGGTAGTTGATGGTTTCCGGCTTCTTCACTTCACCGAACGACCACGAACGGATCTTGTCCGGCGAGGCCAGACCGATCTTGATCGCGTCAAAAACTTCAGGTTGTTGGACTTGCTTGAATAGATCGAGCAAAGCTTTCATCGCTTCTCTCCAGTAGTCCGATTAGTTGCGGTCGAGGTCGATATCGATACCGAGCGAGCGGATTTCCTTCACCAACACGTTGAAGGACTCCGGCATGCCTGCATCGATCACGTGATCGCCCTTGACCAGGTTCTCGTACACCTTGGTCCGGCCCGTCACGTCGTCCGACTTCACCGTCAGCATTTCCTGCAGCACGTACGATGCGCCGTACGCTTCGAGCGCCCACACTTCCATTTCACCGAAACGCTGGCCACCGAACTGCGCCTTACCGCCCAACGGCTGCTGCGTGACGAGCGAGTACGGGCCCGTGGAACGCGCGTGCATCTTGTCGTCGACCAGGTGGTGCAGTTTCAGGTAGTGCATGTAGCCAACCGTCACCGTACGTTCGAACATTTCGCCCGTGCGGCCGTCGTACAGACGGACCTGATTCTTCGACGGCGTCATGCCGAGGTTCTTCGCGATGTCGTCCGGGAATGCCAGATCCAGCGCGCGCGACATTTCTTCTTCGGTCGCACCGTCGAACACCGGCGTTGCGAACGGCACGCCTTCGCGCAGGTTCTTCGCCAGTTCGACGATTTCATCGTCGGTGAAGCTGTCGAGCTCTTCAGCACGGCCCGACTCGTTGTAGATCTTGGTCAGGAATTCGCGCAGTTCAGCGATCTTTGCCTGACGCTGCAGCATTTCGCCGATACGCCAGCCGAGACCCTTCGCGGCCCAACCCAGATGCACTTCGAGGACCTGACCCACGTTCATCCGCGACGGCACGCCGAGCGGGTTCAGAACGACGTCAGCCGGACGGCCGTCGGCCATGTACGGCATGTCTTCGATCGGAACGATCTTCGACACGACACCCTTGTTACCGTGACGGCCGGCCATCTTGTCGCCAGGTTGCAGACGGCGCTTGACTGCCAGATACACCTTGACCATCTTCAGCACGCCCGGCGGCAGTTCGTCGCCTTGCGTGAGCTTCTTGCGCTTTTCTTCGAACGCGAGATCGAACTGGTGACGCTTCTGTTCGATCGAGTCCTTGATAGCTTCGAGCTGTGCCGCTGCTTCTTCGTCCGCGAGGCGGATGTCGAACCAGTGGTAGTGATCCAGATCTTCCAGGTAAGCCTGCTCGATCTTGGTGCCCTTCGCGAGCTTCTTCGGACCGCCGTTCGCGACCTTACCGGTCAACATACGTGCGAGACGCTGGAACGCGTCGCCTTCAACGATACGCAGCTGGTCGTTCAGGTCGAGGCGATAGCGCTTCAGTTCATCGTCGATGATCTGTTGCGCGCGTTTGTCGCGCTGAATGCCTTCACGCGTGAACACCTGGACGTCGATCACCGTGCCGCTCATGCCCGACGGCACGCGCAGCGACGTGTCCTTCACGTCCGAAGCCTTTTCACCGAAGATCGCGCGCAGCAGCTTTTCTTCCGGCGTCAGCTGGGTTTCGCCCTTCGGCGTGACCTTGCCGACCAGCACGTCGCCCGCTTCGACTTCCGCACCGATGTAGACGATGCCCGACTCGTCGAGACGGCCGAGTTGCACTTCAGCCAGGTTCGAGATGTCGCGCGTGATTTCTTCCGGTCCGAGCTTCGTATCGCGAGCTACGACGTTCAGTTCTTCGATGTGGATCGACGTGTAACGGTCATCGGCAACCACTTTCTCCGAGATCAAAATCGAGTCTTCGAAGTTGTAGCCGTTCCACGGCATGAACGCGACCAGCATGTTCTGGCCGAGAGCCAGTTCGCCGAGGTCGGTCGATGCGCCGTCAGCCAGCACGTCGCCACGCGACACGATGTCGCCGACCTTTACGATCGGGCGCTGGTTGATGTTCGTGTTCTGGTTCGAACGCGTGTACTTGATCAGGTTGTAGATGTCCACGCCGACGTCGCCAGCAACGGCTTCGTCGTCGTTCACGCGAATCACCATACGGCCGGCGTCGACGTAATCGACCACACCGCCGCGGAATGCCTGAACCGTCGTACCGGAGTCGACTGCCACCGTGCGTTCGATACCCGTACCGACCACGGCCTTTTCAGGACGCAGACACGGCACAGCCTGACGCTGCATGTTCGAACCCATCAACGCGCGGTTCGCGTCGTCGTGCTCGAGGAACGGAATCAGCGACGCAGCCACCGAAACGATCTGCGACGGCGCCACGTCCATGTACTGGATACGGTCCGGCGTAACCATCAGCGTCTCGCCTGCTTCACGCGACGAAACCAGTTCGTCGGTCAGCGTGCCGTCTTCAGCCACGGCCGCGTTCGCCTGAGCGATCACGTAACGGCCTTCTTCGATCGCCGACAGGTAATCGATCTGGTCGGTCACCTTGCCGTCCACGACCTTGCGATACGGCGTTTCGAGGAAGCCGTATTCGTTCAGGTGCGCGTAAAGAGCGAGCGAGTTGATCAGGCCGATGTTCGGACCTTCAGGCGTTTCAATCGGGCAAACGCGACCATAGTGCGTCGGGTGCACGTCGCGAACTTCAAAGCCTGCGCGCTCACGCGTCAAACCGCCCGGGCCAAGTGCCGAGACACGGCGCTTGTGGGTGATTTCCGACAGCGGGTTCGTTTGGTCCATGAACTGCGACAGCTGCGACGAACCGAAGAACTCGCGAATCGCCGACGAAATCGGCTTCGAGTTGATCAGGTCGTGCGGCATCAGGTTTTCGCTTTCGGCCTGGCCGAGGCGTTCCTTCACTGCACGTTCGACACGCACGAGACCGGCACGGAACTGGTTTTCCGCCAGTTCGCCGACGCAACGCACGCGGCGATTGCCCAAGTGGTCGATATCGTCGACTTCGCCCTTGCCGTTACGCAGCTCGACCAGGATCTTGATCGTGGCGAGGATGTCGTCGTCTTGCAGCGTCATCGGTCCGATGATCTCGTCGCGGCCCACGCGACGATTGAACTTCATACGGCCCACCTTGGACAGGTCGTATGCGTCTTCGCTGTAGAACAGGCGGTTGAACAGCGCCTCGACCGCTTCTTCTGTCGGCGGTTCACCCGGACGCATCATGCGGTAGATCGCGATGCGAGCGGCCATCTTGTCCGCGGTTTCGTCGATACGCAGCGTCGACGAGATGTACGGGCCTTGATCCAGATCGTTCGTGTAGAGCGTCTGGATGTCTTTGATCTTCGATTCGCGCAGCTTCTCGAGGACGGTCTCGGTGATTTCGTCGTTCGCGTTAGCGATGACCTCACCGGTGTCGCCGTCGACAACGTTCTTCGCCAGCACGCGGCCGAGCAGATAGTCTTCAGGGACAGAAATGAACTTGGTCTTGGCGTTGTCCAGATCGCGAATATGCTTCGCGTTGATCCGCTTGTCCTTCTGGACAATCACGTTGCCATCGCGATCCGTGATGTCGAAACGCGCGACTTCGCCACGCAGACGCTCCGGCACGAACTCCATCTGCGCGCCTTCCGGCATCAGCGTGAAGTTATCGAATACGAAGAAGTTTGCGAGGATCTGTTCCGGCGTGAGGCCGATTGCCTTCAGCAGGATCGTGACCGGCATCTTGCGGCGACGGTCGACGCGGAAGTACAGCACATCCTTCGGGTCGAACTCGAAATCGAGCCACGAACCGCGGTAAGGAATGATACGTGCCGAAAACAGGAGCTTGCCCGAGCTGTGCGTCTTACCCTTGTCGTGTTCGAAGAACACGCCAGGCGAACGGTGCAGCTGCGAAACGATCACACGTTCCGTGCCGTTGATGACGAACGAACCCGTCGGCGTCATGAGCGGAATTTCGCCCATGTACACTTCCTGTTCCTTCACTTCCTTGACGACCGGCTTGCTCGGCGATTCCTTGTCGAGCAGCACGAGGCGCACTTTCGCGCGCAGGGCCGAGCAGTACGTCAAACCGCGCTGCTGACATTCCTTGATGTTGAATGCTGGCGGCGACAGCATGTAGCTGACGAACTCGAGACGCGCAAAGCCGTTGTGCGAAACGATCGGGAAAACGGAGGTAAACGCCGCTTGCAGGCCTTCCGGCTTGCGTTGCGTGGAAGACGTGTCTGCTTGCAGAAACGTGCTGAATGATTCAAGCTGGGTAGCCAGCAGAAAAGGTACTTGGTGAACGATGGGGCGCTTCGCAAAACTCTTGCGAATACGCTTCTTCTCGGTGAAGGAATATTGCATACGATCTCCGAATCACGGCGGGCATTGTTGTCGAGGCAGGATACCTTGATGAGACAACCCGAGTGTTCACCGACTGAGACCCGATGGCCGTCCGATGGCTTGAACGAGCCTAGAAGCTTGGTGGTTGGCCGCTACCAACCGCTGGCTGACGGCAGCGGATGCCTATGTTGCCCGCTACCCGACCAAACTTGCCTTCTGCAGTCGCTTCAGAAGACAAAGAGAAGCGCCGGTCAATGTTGCCGATAGGCGGTTTTCTTTGGCCTCTGGGAGTCGAGTTTTTGCCATACAGCGATGCAAAAACGCGTCCCCCACAAAGCACAAAAAGGCCGGCGGTGGAAAACCGCCAGCCTTCGCACAGCGCGCTGAAACTTACTTGATTTCAGCCTTCGCGCCGGCTTCTTCCAGCTTCTTCTTGGCTTCTTCAGCAGCAGCCTTCGGTACCGCTTCCTTCACAGGCTTCGGTGCACCGTCGACCAAGTCCTTCGCTTCCTTCAGGCCGAGACCCGTCAGTTCGCGAACAGCCTTAATGACCGAAACCTTGTTCGCGCCGACTTCCGTCAGGTTGACCGTGAATTCGGTTTGCTCTTCAGCAGCAGCAGCAGCGCCGCCGCCTGCAGGGCCTGCCACTGCGACAGCAGCTGCCGACACGCCAAACTTTTCTTCGAACGCCTTGACCAGCTCGTTCAGTTCCAGAACCGACATCGAGCTTACTGCTTCGAGGATGTCATCTTTTGCGATTGCCATTTGAAATACTCCTAAATTGAATTCGGATACAGCCAGCGATCAATCACGCTCGACTGAAGTGCGTTACGCAGCGGTTTCTTCGCCTTGTTTCTTTTCTGCCAGCGCGGCCAGAGCGCGCGCAAAGCCGGAAACAGGTGCTTGCATAACGTACAACAGCTTGGAGAGCAGTTCTTCGCGGCTCGGGATGTTTGCCAGGGCTTGTACGCCGGCCTTGTCCATCACCTTGCCTTCGTATGAACCAGCCTTGATGATCAACTTGTCATTGGTTTTGCCGAAGTCGTTGACGACCTTGGCAGCAGCAATTGCATCTTCCGAGATGCCGTAGATCAGGGGGCCAGTCATCTGCTCTGCCAGCGGAGCAAACGGGGTACCTTCGACAGCGCGACGCGCCAGCGTGTTTTTCAACACGCGAAGGTAAACCTGTTGCTCACGCGCTTTCGCGCGCAGCTTGGTCAGATCGCCAACCGCGATTCCACGATACTCAGCCAGAACCACGGTCTGGGCTTTCGCGACTTGCGCGGCAACCTCAGCGACGACGGCCTGCTTGCTTTCTTTGTTGAGTGGCACGGTTAACCTCCAGATTCGATACACGCGGCGTGCGCCTTGCGTACCGCATTCAATAACGGCGTCCGACCAGTCAGGAGTATTTCGACCGCTCGACACCCACATTGCTGCGGACGTCCAGTGGTTTCATCACTACAAAACCTTTTCGGGTTCGCCATCTGCGTTGGCTTGCATTAAGGGGCCGCCTACCTGCTGCGTACCCACCAACGGTCTTTGACAACCGGTTGCGCGACGGCAACTACTGCCACCTCGCAACCGCCCAAAGCCCATAAACCGCCCCGATTTGCACCGAGGCGATGAATTACTTACTGTGCCGCGAGCGATGCCTGATCGACGCGCACGCCGACACCCATCGTGCTCGACAGCGCAACCTTGCGCAGGTAAACACCCTTGCTCGTAGCCGGCTTAGCCTTTTGCAGAGCCTCGATGAGAGCGCTCAGGTTGCTACGCAGAGCCGTCGGCTCGAACGAAGCACGACCGATCGTTGCGTGAATGATACCGGCCTTATCGACACGGAATTGCACCTGACCAGCCTTGGCGTTCTTCACTGCCGTTGCGACGTCCGGCGTGACCGTGCCGACCTTCGGGTTCGGCATGAGGCCGCGCGGGCCGAGGATCTGACCCAGTGTACCGACGACGCGCATCGTGTCCGGCGAAGCGATCACGATGTCGAAGTCCAGATTGCCAGCCTTGACCTGTTCAGCCAAGTCCTCCATACCGACGACTTCTGCGCCGGCTGCACGAGCCTGCTCAGCCTTTTCGCCCTGCGCGAAAACCGCGACGCGAACCGACTTGCCAGTTCCTGCTGGCAGCACGACCGAACCGCGAACTACCTGGTCCGACTTCTTGGCGTCGATGCCGAGTTGCACTGCGACGTCGATCGACTCGTCGAACTTTGCGCTTGCGCATTCCTTAACGAGCGACAACGCATCGTCGATCGGGTACAACTTCTGACGATCGACCTTTGCTGCAAATGCCTGCAGACGCTTAGAAAGCTTAGCCATTTACACGCCCTCCACGGTGATGCCCATCGAGCGGGCGCTACCAGCGATCGTACGAACCGCTGCGTCCAGATCAGCTGCCGTCAAATCGGGCATCTTGGTCTTGGCGATGTCTTCAGCTTGCGCGCGGGTGATCTTGCCGACCTTATCGGTGTGCGGCTTGCTCGAACCCTTGTCGATCTTCGCTGCCTTCTTGATCAAAACCGTTGCCGGCGGCGTCTTCAGGACGAACGTGAAGCTCTTGTCAGCAAACGCAGTGATCACGACCGGAATCGGCAGACCCGGCTCCAATGCTTGAGTCTGCGCGTTGAACGCCTTGCAGAACTCCATGATGTTCAGGCCGCGTTGGCCCAGTGCCGGACCGACCGGCGGCGACGGATTGGCCTTACCTGCAGGAATCTGCAGCTTGATAAAGCCGATGATTTTCTTTGCCATGTTGAAAACCTCTTTGGAACGTCACCTTGCGAGCGAACGTTCAGTGAGTAGTAGCGCGCGTTCACCACAGACTGGTTACTGACGCTCCTCAACGGCCATTACGCGGACCGTAAGCGCGAAGTACGAAACGCGCCGATAGCGCGCTGCGTAGAATCTCGATTACAACTTCTCGACTTGGCCGAATTCCAGCTCGACCGGCGTGGCGCGGCCGAAGATCGTAACCGAAACACGGACGCGCGACTTTTCATAGTTCACTTCCTCGACGCTGCCGTTGAAATCGGTGAAAGGACCGTCTTTCACGCGCACCATCTCGCCCACTTCGAACAGAGTTTTCGGACGCGGCTTCTCCACGCCTTCCTGCATCTGCGACATGATCTTCTCGACTTCGCGCGGAGAAATCGGGCTCGGGCGATTACGCGCACCGCCTACGAAGCCCGTGACCTTCGCCGTGTTCTTCACGAGGTGCCACGTCTCATCCGTCATTTCCATTTCGACCAGCACGTAACCGGGGAAGAAACGACGTTCGGTCACCGACTTGTGACCGCCTTTCACCTCGACCACCTCTTCAGTCGGAACGAGGATTTGACCAAACTGGTCTTGCATGCCGGCGCGTTCAATGCGCTCCTGAAGCGCACGTTGCACGCTCTTCTCCATACCGGAGTAGGCGTGCACGACGTACCAACGTTTGCCGCTCGGAGATGCCGGAGTATCGCTCATATCATTTCCAACCCAGAATCACCGAGAAAATCGCCCATTCGATGGATTTATCGCTAATCCAAAGAAAGATCGCCATCACGAACACGAAGCCGAACACTACTAGTGTCGTCTGGGTGGCCTCTTTGCGAGTCGGCCAGACAACCTTACGGACTTCCTTGTACGAGTCTTTGGCGAAAGCGATGAAACCCTTGCCAGGCGCGGAGAGAAGACCGACTGCAACACCCGCGATTGCACCAACAGCCAAGGCAGCTCCGCGGACGTACCATTCCTGGCCGTTGAGCCAGAAGAACCCCACGAACCCGGCCAAGACTAGCAATACGCCCGCGACGAGCATCAGCTTGTCGCCGGATGTATTTACAGTTTCGACGGAAGGATTCGCCATAACACCTTAACGAAGCGTCGCATTTGACGCGAGAGTTGGCAGGGGCAGAGGGAATCGAACCCCCAACCTTCGGTTTTGGAGACCGACGCTCTGCCAGTTGAGCTATACCCCTAAACCATTTGGGGTTGACGACGCCGCCAACCCCGAAACTACAGATTACCGAGAACTATCTGGCGTTACTCGAGAATCTTGGCAACCACACCTGCGCCGACGGTACGGCCACCTTCGCGGATAGCGAAGCGCAGACCTTCTTCCATCGCGATCGGATTGA
>NZ_AWZT01000075.1 GCF_000472525.1 Paraburkholderia dilworthii | reverse complement strand
GGATGACATTCGTTCAGCAAGTTGGCAATGCCGTTCAACCATCGCCGAAATTCCGTCCTTGCCAAATGCGCAGAGCAAGGCCCATGTTGCAAAACCTCGCGCCCTCCGCGACAGCTCGGGGACCCACTCCTTCGGGTCACGAATTTCTTTTGTGGTCACTGGAAGATAGCTGCCTTGAACCGTCATGGCGCGACGGTGCGCGCGCGCATCGCGGACGATTGCATAGCCGCAGTCGTAGGGGCTTTGCAGCCATTTATGCCCGTCGGTCGTCCATGAGTCCGCCCGTTCAGCTCCTTCCGCCAGATGCGCACGCGAAGGACAAGCTCGAGCCCAAAGCCCGAGAGCGCCATCGACATGCAGCCAGCCCTCTTGCTCATGCGTCGACTCAGCGATCGTATGCAGAGGGTCGAAGGCCCCGGTGTTGATCTGGCCGGCTTGCGCGATCACCAGCAGCGGGGCGTTGACCGTTGCAATCGCCCGTCCAAGCTCGTTCGCGTTCATTCGCCCTTCGGCGTCCGTCGGTATCACGACGACGCGGCGTTGACCAAATCCAAGATATCGCAGGGCCGAAAACACACTGACGTGAGCATCAGCACCCACGCACACGGTAATTTCCGGTGCACCGAACATGCCGTCTGCCTCAACGTCCCATCCCTGCCGCCTGAGCAGTTCGCCGCGCGCGGCTGCGAGACATACGAAGTGCGACATTGTCCCACCAGTGGTAAATCCGACAGAGCACTCGGGCGGAAGCTGGAGGAGTTCTAGCAGCCACTTGCTAGCTACAATTTCGGCGGCCGCGTTCGCCGGGCAGCTGTGATAGCCGGCGCCATTTTGGCCCCACATGCTCGTTAGCCAGTCAGCGGCGACTCCGACCGGGTGTGATGCACCCATCACCCAGGCGAAAAAGTGCGGTCCAGCCGTGCCAGTCAAGCCAGGCTCCGCGGCATCTGCGAGGCGCTCGATGACCGTTGCCGGCGCGATACCCGCATCCGTCATCGGACCGCCGAAAGCTTCAAGGAGTTGATCGAACGTCGCAGGCGCTCGTGCCGGCAGGCCTTTCCTTACCTCGTGGAACCGAATCGCTCTGCGGTAGGCGGTATCGAGTGCCGAAGAATATTGGTCGCTCATAAAACAGCCTCCTTGAAACACTGCCTGTCTGGAGCACACCACGACTTGAGTGAACCTGGGACTCTGTCGGTCACGAACAAGTCGCAGTTCTAAATTGACCAGTTGGAAGATCCAGCGACAGAGACTGTCAGCGACTTTTCAACAGTATCCTCTGAAACCCGCCGCTGCAGCCCTGAGATCGGCTGAAAAAAGTGGACGCCAACACTCCGTAAAATTGAGGAATGGAGGCACTGATGAAGCGAATCCCGAAGGCTGTGTACACAAAGGAATTTCGTGAAGAAGCAGTAAAGCCGGCAATGACCGACGGCAGGGCGCGAGAGGGCCGCAACAATGACCGTTGAGCGAGCCGGTGGGTCCGACGGAAACGTGTTCCGCCAGACGTCATTCATACCCGCGACATCCGTCTGGCGCGTGAGAAACACGGTACAGTTGTCGATACTGGTCATCGTTGCTCCAGTGGCCGATATCTGCCTTTGCTGATCCGAGAGCTAGATTGGCTGCTTCGGGGTCGCGTGCTGCCGATCGCAGTCTTGCGAGGTTTAGGCCGCGTAATGCTCATTGCATTAGGCTGCACCCGGCCATGAGGGGACCCCTCATCCGATACGTCGCCAGGTAATTCAGACGGCAGGTCCGCCTCCGCGAGCGGTCATTTGATCGCCGAGAGCCGGCGTCGCATCATCGACGGTAAATGACGACAGAACGGCGCGCGACCCGGATATGCGTCAAGGCGGCGGTCGCGTATCGGTACAAACAATTCACCGACGACGCGCTTCGAGCACAGTTCCGCCCGCGGCTGGCGTAAGCTTATGCAATCGTGCCCTGGGCCCGTGTGAGTACCGCATTCGGCGTGCGCTGGCATGGGTATTCAGGCGTGTGTGCTTGCAGGCTCCAATGCGCCGGTCCCGCGCGCTGTGGATCTTCGAGCGAGTGGCGGCATTGATCGGGCCGGTCGAAGTTGCATGAGGCAGATGTTCGAAGAAGCGCGCATGGTGTCCCCTATCTCAAACTGGTATCCGTCTCATGAAAACTAGCCGCCTGGACTGGGCGCGCGCAGTCGCGCCCGCCGCCGCCTGCTTCGCGCTCATGCTGACTGGATGCGCTTCTTCGGTGGATTCTCAGAATTCATCGCATGCTTCGCAAGCGCAAGGGGCCAGCATGACGTCGCTCGATGCTGCCATCGCTGGATCCCAACGCAGCGATAAGGCGCGTGCGCGCGACGTCTATCGCCATCCTAAGGGAACGCTGCTTTTTTTCGAGCTCGATCCGACGCTAACGGTGCTGGAGATTGCGCCGGGTGGAGGATGGTACACGGACATTCTTGCGCCCTATCTGCACAACGCGGGTCAGCTCTACGAGGCTCAATATCTCAGCGCGTCTGCCGATCTCGCCGCAGAGGACAGCGCGACCGATGCCGCCTATCGGCGCAAGCTTGCGGACGCGCCAGCGATTTATGGAAAGGTTGTCGTGGGCACATTGCACGCGGGTCGGTTCACTGGCTTCGACGCGCATGACCGGTTCGACCGTGTGCTTACGTTTCGGAACATCCACAACTGGATCAAGGACGGACAAATCGACGCCAACCTGCGCGCGTTCTACGGCGCGCTGAAGCATGGGCGGCGAACTCGGCGTCGAGGAGCGTCGCGCGCGGCCAGGGACGACCGTGCAGCAAATGATCGATTCGGGCTACGTGACTGAAGCGTTCGTCATCGAGCACGCGCAAGTGGCCGGCTTCAGGCTCGTCGCGCGCAGCGAGATCAACGCGAACGCGAAGGATACGAAGGACCATCTGCACGGCGTGTGGTCGCTGCCGCCTACCTACGAGGGCGGCGACGTCGACCGGCCACGCTATGCCGCAATAGGAGAGTCCGATCGCATGACGCTCAAGTTTGTCAAGCCCTAGACTCCACGGGCCTTCAAGGCCGGCCGCCTATCCGCTCCAACGCCGCATCGATTACCTGAAGGGCCGACCCTAAGCCGACGGCAAACACCTCCTGTCTCAGGCACAGAAGTCGGGTTCGCGTGCCGGCGACATCCGCGCCATTTTCAGCGGCGGCAACGAGGCGTGCGCGTCGAACGAGAAGAAATGCCACGGTAAAGGCTCTGCCTCCATGAACGCTTCGAGAGCCTGCGTAACGGAGTACGTCATCCCATTCAGCGCCTTCGATGGTGGCGTCCATTGCATGGGTATGGAAGCGCAAAACGGACTGAGCGAGGCATGGCTGCCCAAGCAATGCCGTGCCTTGATGCAACGCCTCGGCCCGCGCCTGCGCGTTCGGTACGGCGCGAGCCAGCATCCCAAACATCGCGGCGCCCGCGTACCCAAGGCCGGTTTCTTGTGCAATCTGCAGCGCCGCATAGATCTGGCGTGCGGCGTCGTCGCTGGACACCCGTTCTCAGTCGAACCTCGGCCGGCGACATAAGCATCGTCGATTCGAAATGGCGAGCGCTGGCGTGCCGGGCCAGCGACAGACCTTCGATACAGACTGGCTCGGCTTCATCGAATGGTCCGGCGTCGATGAGAATCGTCGCTAAGCTTGACAACGCCAACACCAACGTGGGGACGAGCCCGGTTCTCCGCGCGTCGCCCAGCGCCCGCTGCACTTCGATCATGGCTTGATCCAGCCTGGCTGCGTACTGCAAGCAATATCCGATCATGCATCGGTTCGGAATCTCGATCGCGATCCATTGCCGCGCATCGCACAGCGCGATGCAGCGTTCGAACGATTGCAGCGACTGGAGACGTGCGGCGAGATTGACGATCTCGCCGGTGACGGAAGCATCGGGACTGGCCGCCGCTGCCGATCCTGGTTGCGACGACTTCGCCTCGGGCAACGCCGATGTGAAGTTTGAGCGGTCGTCCCTCGCAGTCCCCAATCTCCGACGCCGCCGCGTGCATTTCCATTGCGGTGCGAACGGCGCGCTCCGGATCGTTTCAATGGGCGACGGGCGCGCCGAAGACCGCCATCACTGCGTCGCCCATCCGGTCCAGCACGTGGCCGCCGTGGTGCGCCACGACCTTTTCCATCGCTGCGTCGAAGCGGTCCAGCATCGCCTGTAATTCTTCCGCATCGCTTCTCGCATACAGCGTCGTGTAGTCGGAGATATCGGCGAATAACGCGGTTGCTTCGCGGCGGTCTTCGGCCAATGCGATGTCGCCGCCGGCAGCCGTCCCGCATGCGGCGCAAATGGAATCGGAAGCAGTAAGCGACGCCCCGCACGCGCGACACTCGAGGTGCAGAGGTAATCCGCATTTCTCGCAAAACTTCGCGGACTGCGCAGATGCCTCGAATCGGCCGAGTGAACATCCGCCGCGCAAGGCCGGCGCGGCCATTGGATCAGCAGCGGTATGTGAAATTGCCGCCAGCCTTTCCTTGAGCCTGAATCGCAACATTGCGCGCGGTCGGAGGCGGGGTCAACACGAACCGGCGCAGTGATGCCTACAAAGGCAAGCCGAAACTGTTTGTTCTTTAGGCAATTACCGGGATTATGCGGACGCTGCGCGGTCCTGTCGTCTAGGAAATTCGAAGGTCGAGTATCGCCCGTCGGCGGGCGGCGCAGACACGACAAACTGTTTGCCTGTTGTGAGCGCCCTTCATAGACGTTAGGCTATTCCCGGCGACGCTGCACGTGACGCCATTCCAGCCGTCAAATCGGGCCGGCCGATACTGACGTGCTTTCCAGACGGAGGTTTGAATGCAAGCAGAGCCGGATAGCGGCCGGCCGTCGGTCGCTGTCCGGCCACCGGGAGACGTTCAGCAAGCCGATCACGTCGACGCTGGAACATCCGCTGCGCCTCAAGAAACGGACTCCACTCGTGGTCATGTAATCGGCGCTCGGACTCCCAAGGCAGCCATGATCATGTGGATGGCGTCGATGTCCATCCGCATTGCGAGCACGGGCGGCCTACGTATTGCGACAGGTCGGGGAAGTGACCCTATCGCCCAGGCAGACCGTGCGGGAAGTAAAGGACGAGGAACTTGCGCCCAAGGCCGGGCTCAGCGCCGCTCATGGCAAGCGCCGCAGCGAGCGTGAGCCCATCTGGAGCCCGATTAGCGGAAGCCGTAGACAACGATCTTCTTCCCCTCAAAATTTTCTTGCACAGCTTGCTCGCAATATTGTGGGCACGTTACCGAGCCGTCTCCGCTCGTGCCAGAGACAGTGACCGCCCTGTAAACAACCGATTCGACGAGCGTCCCATCCGCAGCGATGACCATGTTCAGGTCAGTTTCGACACCCGCCGGCACGGCTCCCCCGGCGGTATAAGTGATTTTCATGGTGCCGGTGCAATCGGAGTTCACTGAGTATATTCCGTTCTGGTTTGGATTGAAGGTTGTCAGGCCCCCTTTCGGCAGCCCACCGATCATGCCGAAGTCGGTGCGCGTGAAGCCGCCCGTGCCATCGAACGTCACGAGGGCGACGTCATCAAGAATCGACGTGGAGGCATAGGGAGCAACTTTATTGTTCGGTCCTATCAATCCGATAATTTCACCATGACCGGTAAATGCATACGGTCCCCTGAGCGTTGCGTTCGAACAAAGGCCGCGTGAGCCGCCGTGTCCGTCGTGTCCGTCGTGTCCACTGGGACCCTCGGCCTGCACGGCGCCGCTGATCGAGAAAAGCGCCACGGCAGTTGCTGAGAGAATGCTGGATTGTTTGATCTTCACGATAAGCTCCTTGTCGCCCAGATCAGGCGCGAAACATCACGGCGCACAAGTGTCCATTGCCTGGCAAGATGAGGCGACCGTGCGCCGTGCCGATGTTCAGAGCGAGCACGTAAGTGCTGCCTCAAGTTCGCATCGCAAGCACGAAGGCGGTGTTCAGTGGTGACTGAACGGACTACTGGACACACGGCTTTGGTCTGCTTGCGGCCAATGGCCGGACACATCGGCAGATTGCCGGGTAGAAGCCATGGAGTGCCCCGCCTCTCCTTTCGGCGTCTCTGCAACGCCTCCGACGTCCTGGGCAGCCGGTTCGGCTTGCAACGTTGTCATCTTGTCCTGCGCCCACGACTGCACCGTGACGAGGGCGACAAGCGCGCAAGCGGCAGCAATTCGGATTGTCTTCATGTCCATTTACTCCTGCAAAGGTGAACTGTACGGTCAGAGCACGACTGGCCTCGAAGGCGGTCCCAGACCGCTGCTCTTCAGCACAGGAGGCCTCGTGCCGGCATCGCTATGGCCATGCTGCGACTGGACCGCGAACAGAGCCATCGACGGTATCTGAAGAAATCGTTAACTCGTGCGGGCAACGGGGAAATCGGGCTCAAAAGAACAGGTTCAGTTTCTGATCCAGCGCGATAAAAAGACGCAGTCGGTGAGTTATCGATGACGCGATCAGCACGACGCTGAACCAACTTCCGTTGACCAGTACATGAAGACGCTCGAACGTCCACACGCATCCTTCAAGGGTCAGGCCGGCCCTTCGCATAGGACGGTCGGGGAGACGCGTCACGGGAACGTCGCCCTTGGCCCAGTGCGGCGGACGGGGCGTCCGCCGGTGGCATGCGATAGCCATCCTGATAGCCGATACGCTTTTCCACCTCCCTGAACCGTCCCATCGATCGATAGCGATAAAACCATGCGCTCGTGCGGAGTTCACACAGGCGCGGCGAATGCTCGGCAAGTGCCACACCGAGCCAATGGAACATCTCGTCCTGCTGGCCGAGCCTCGCGTAAATCTCGGCGAACAGGAACGGGGACGTATAGCTCCGACGACGCCGCGCCATCAGGTCCTGCAAATACCATTGCAGGACCTTCGCATAACCGCCCGAATCCCACACGGTTCGAATCGTCGATGCCCGTGTGAATTCGTTGCAGCGGGTGAGCGCATCGATCGTGGCTTCGACGGCTTCTTCGTATTGCCCGCGAACCTCGAAGGCGGTTGCCAGCAACTGATAGATCAGCGGCGACCGGTTGCCATGCCCAGCCTTAAGATATTCCCCGATGACTTCGTCGTATCTGCCCGACTGTACGAGACCGAGCAGCCGCGAGCCTTCGAAGCCGAGCGGGTCGACCTTTTCGGCAAGCTCGAACTGCGCCCGTCCTTCGGCTTCTCGTCCGAGCACGATCAGAAGCCTCGCGTACAGGCGGCTCGTTTCGGCATGACTCGAATTGAGCCGCAACGCTTCGAGAAATTCCTCCTCGGCCCGGCGCCAGTCCCAGTCGTAGAAGTAGTACACGCCGGCGAGCGCCTGATGGGCCTCAGGCAGGTTCGGATCGAGTTCGAGTGCTCGCAATGCCGCCTCGCGTGCCTTCGGATAGCCTTGCGACGGCGCATAGAATCCGTGCGTCGCGGTCGATCCGAAAATGTTCGACAGGCCGACGTAGCCGAGCGCATAAGTCGGGTCGAGGTTCACGGCGGTTTCAAAGTAGCCATGCGCGCGAATGAAGTCTTCGTCGCTCAATCCGTGGTGGGCAGCAAACCCCGCGTCGAAGTGAACTCGCCGGGTCCAGTAGTAGCGCCCGCGCAGATATGCATCGTGCGCCGAAGGATCGATGGGCAGGCGCCTCGCCAGCCGGTGCTGCTGTTGCTCCGCGAGCGCCGGGGACACCTCTTGAGCTAACGCGGCGCTCACTTCTTTCTGAATATCAAGCGCGCCTTTTGCGATCGGTTCATGCACGCGGCTCCAGATCTGGACCTGATCAAAAGAGCGTATCAGTTGCGCCAGAATGCGGATTCTTGCACCCTCACGCGTCAGCGCGCCCTCGAGCACATAATCGACGGTTAGCTCATGCGCGATCTCGGAGATACTCTTTTCCGACCGCCCATATCGTGCAGCGGTCGTCCTGGCGATGACCAGAATCTGTTCCGGGTGGAGAATGCCGATGTTGGCCGAAGTCTCGTCTGCGAGGGCGGAACAGAAACCGTCGAGGCTGGCATCGTCCGTCTTGTTCTCAAACGGCAGTACCAGCACGCGAACGGCCG
Source organism: Paraburkholderia dilworthii (assembly GCF_000472525.1). Lineage (GTDB taxonomy): Bacteria > Pseudomonadota > Gammaproteobacteria > Burkholderiales > Burkholderiaceae > Paraburkholderia > Paraburkholderia dilworthii. The sequence continues at coordinate 10,398 of NZ_AWZT01000075.1, read as the reverse complement.
GTGCGGCGGAAATCGGCTGCTCACGGCTCGGGTTCCGGATGCCGTCGAGCCGATAGCCCTTGCCTTTGACAGTAATGAGGTACTTGGGACACTCGGGGTCCTCGCCCAGCGCGACGCGGATCTTGCGGATCGCCGTATTGATGCTGTTGTCTGTTTCGCGATGCGTGCTCGTGCCCCAGAGCGCCCTCACGATCTCGGTACGGGTGACCAGTTGCCCGTGACGCGATGCCATCAGCATCAGCAGTTCCATTGGCAGCCGCTCGAGTCGCACCATCTCGCCGCCGCGACGCAATTCGTAGCGCTGGATGTCAAGCTCCACATCCGCAATCCCGATGCCGTCTTGAGAACTCATGCGCGCTCCCTGCGGCGCGAGCGCCTGCTTGCCTCGTTGTTATCGCTTCGCCGCGGGACGCGACGCATTCCGAAGGAGGCGGCAAATGCGAACGCGGCACACCCGACGAGCGGCAGCCCGGGATTCCAGTGAGCATTTGAAGCGGCGATGTGAGCGGCAAGGGGGGTGAGGCCGAGCGAGGCAGCCAATCCGAGGTTCATGGCGGTCGCGAGGCCGCTGAATCTGACGTCGACGGGAAACATTTCGGCGATTGCGCACGCATAGACTCCGTTTGCCAGTGAAGTCACCGTACCGGCCAGGATGAACCAGGCGGTCAGGTTCACGTGATAACGGGCGGCCGCGATGAAGAAGACCGGCGTGAGCAGAGCCGACAGGACGGTCCCCGCTCTAAACACGTAGTATCGCGGCAACAGGTCGCCAACATAGGACGTGATGAGAATGCAAGCCGCGACAGCAATCAGATACAGGGTCTGCGCGCTCGCAATTTCCCGTGCTTCGTAGTGAAGTCCTTGCAGATAACTTGGCATGAATCCGATGAACATGCCACTCGATGCACCCACCAGGGAGCACGCGGCAACACCCGCGGCGACCGGCTTGAGATGGCTGCGAAACAGCACGGCCAGCGGTTCACGGTGTCGAGCGCCGATGGCCTGCGCGTACTCATCGGTTTCTGCAAGCGTACGGCGCAGCGCGAAACTCAACAGGCCAACCATGCCGCCAATAAGGAAGCCGATGCGCCATCCCGAGGCGCCAATCCGGTCGGTGGTGAGCATGCTTTGCACCACCATGTTCACGGTCGTGGCCAGCAACAACGCAAGATTGACCGCGACGAATACGATGCCGCAGATGAACCCCGGCCTTGCGCGTGTTGTCTCTACGGCATAGATGACAGCGCCGGGCAGTTCCCCGCCCAGACACAGCCCCTGAACGAGCCGTAACGCTAAAAGAAGGACCGAGGCAGTCGCGCCCCAGACGGCATATGAAGGAAGTATTCCAATCAGGAGCGTGGAGACGGCCGCGATCATCGCCGACGATATGAACACGATGCGCCGGCCATATTTGTCGCCGAAATGGCCGAGGACGATGCCTCCGAGAGGCCTCGACAGGTAGCCTGCCGCCAGCACCGTGAACGACAGCGTCTGCCCCGATACGCCCATTTGTCGCGGAAAGAATTCCGCGCCGATATTCTGGGCAAAAAACCCATAAATCACGAAGTCGAAGACTTCGAGCGCGCCACCCGTGGTCGCGACCAGAATCGTCCAGCGATGACGGACAGTGACTGGCCTGATCCGGTCCGGAAGCGAATCGTCAAGCATGGCCTTCCCCCGCTTTAAGGACGGCGTCCAACCTCTGCATGGCCGGGCAACACGGATACGCCTGATCGGCCGCTTCGCGCAGTGAACATTCATTCTGGACGACAATCGGCCGCGGAGAAAGCACGATCGCAAGAGAAGTGCTGAGCGCGAATGGCGTCGGTCCGCTACTGAAGGTACGCGAGGAGCCGCTAACGCCAGATCGGGCAAGTCAACGACTGCTTAACGTGGGCCTATTACGGCGATTGATCCGCGCTCTCGCGAGGATGCTCGAACGTCGGCTCAACTTCGGAAGTTGCCGTAAGGCGAACCCGGGTCGAAGGGCGCTTCAGGGTCGCTACGACTCGTTCGCCTTCTCTGAAGCCGACATTCACAGCCACTGCGCTTCCGATGGCAACAAGGTGACGGCAAGCAGCCGCATGTCGACTGACCGGCGAGCGTCTCCAAAGGCCGAACTGTACTCGACGGTCCTCGCGCCGATCTCCGATGCGCTACGGTCAACCGGATGACGACTTCGCGGAATGGGCGGGCGGGAACAAGTTGGCCGCTCCGCCCAAAATAGGCGCGACGGAAAGTAGCCGCACGAATGCGCATGCAACATCATGTCGTGCGGCCAGCGTTGACTGCGCTAAAGTTCAGTCTGTTCCGAAATCTCAAGCGCGTCATCGACTTCGATACCAAGATACCTGATTGTGCTCTCAATCTTGCTATGGCCGAGCGGCAACTGGACGGCTCGCAGGTTCTTCGTGCGTTTGTAAATCAAGGTGGCCTTCGTCTGCCGCATCGAATATGTGCCGTAGACTGTCGGATCAAGTCCTGCTGCGCCATCCATCGACTTATCATCCGGGCGTACTGCCGGGTAGAAAGATGCGGGGACGTCGACAGTCGACTCGGGAAGAGGTACTGCTCCGATCGTAGCGCGGCCTTGTCGAGCCACGCGCGGACTGCCGGCCGGGTCGGCTCAGTCAGCTCGAATTGCACGGGACGCTGTGTCTTTCGCTGAACGACTTGCGCCCGCGGCAAGACCTGATTGACGTGGGTGACATCGCGAACTTGCAGACTGACAAGATTACAGCCACGTAGTTTGCTGTCGATTGCGGGGTTGAACAAGGCAAGATCGCGGACAGCGCGAGCGTTCCGGAGGTGAATCCGGATGGCCCAAACGTCTTTGGGTCTGAGCAGCGGCTTCTGGCCGACCAGCTTGCCTTTGTTCCATGCTTCACGGGGTTGTTCGGTCTTCATGGCAGACTCCCACAAGAAAGATGGGAGTTCCATTGTGAAACGACGCTCTCGCCACTGCACTGTTCACAATCTTGCCGATTGTTGCCGCCAGCGTATCCTCCACCATCGTGGCCCAACGGCTGGTTCACATCGAAACTTTCCTAAATGAGTAACGGAGGCGTTTCGGCCAATGCCGACATTCGGGCGTGCTGAGTTCTACGTCAGCAATATGGCGGCGGATTGCCGACGATTGCGGCATTAAGAAGTGGGATGGCAGCTTCCTGCTTCAGCGAACTTACAATCTCGACCCCAACGCGCAGATTGAAACTATGCACAGGCGCCTTCAAATTCACGGCATCGGCCGGGATCCTGTAGGGACTCAGGTCGTGATGCCGATTTTCCGCGAGACACAAATGCCGCAGAAGACGCAAGTGCGTGTAGATTAGGATCTTGCTGCGACCCGCCACTGTGTCTTCGAATCGGTCGCCATCGGAGTCAGTCCTGGAGTTTGCACGGGAGCCGGCGTGAACACGATGCACAGCAAGAAAGGTCATCTCGAAGCCGCGGCGTCACACCACGAGCAGGCCGCGCGACATCACCGCGAGGCGTCGCGGCATTTCGAGGACGATCGAGACTTTGCCCACGCCGCGCATCAGGCGAGATGGCCCATGGTCACACGTTGCATGCGATCGATCAGGCACATGCCGCTGGCGCGCACAGCACCAATACGCCGTCGATAACGCCTCCTTCGACCGGCTCTGTCATAGATGCGGCGGACGTGGCGAAACATCATGCCGCGGCCGTGGAGCTTCACACGCAGGCGGCGCAGCATATGCGCCATGCCGTCAAGCTCTTCGATCAGGATCGTAGCGCGGTCTCTCACGACGCACAACTAGCGCTCTCCCTTGCGCTGCGCGCGTTATCCCACGGCAACGAAGCGGCCAGACTATTTGTCAAGCTCGCTCCCAGTGGCACCTCGTGAATTAAGATTGGTTTATCACATGTCGTTTAATGGCGTATTCGGGGTGGCACGGTATCCGCTAGCACCGCTTATTGAGCGCACCGAAAGCTGAAACGCTTTCCGCACGGCACGCACATGCACATGCACATGCACAACGTACGGCACCGGGTTATCGCGGGCTATCCGGCCCTAGGACTACCGTCAGGATCTGTGCATTGATAGGTGTGGACCAATCCAGAGTACCACTCGCGACTAGGCGTTTCGCTTCAGCACGTCTGTTGCGATCGACTTCGCATGCGCTATGGCCTCTTGCGCGTTGAGAAATACACGGAGCTGCTCGCAGCGCTCTCGACAGCGTACGTTCCTTTCATACCGAGTGCCCTCTGAACACGCAATTGAGCTGCGTACCTGCCGTCCTCCAATGGTCGAGCAGTCGCTATTACCTTGTGCGGAAGGTCGGATCTTTCTGGCTGAATCAACTCGACAGGACCGCTAGGTACGCCGATATCTTTCAACTCGTTCCTGGCTTCGCAGTCCGGGCAGTAGAAGCACCACCCCTCGTCCTCGTGATTGGATCTGACCTGCCCGCGAGCCAGCACGGCACGACATTCAACGTTTTCGCAGATGAACGGCATCACCAGTTTCCAGAGTTGTTTGAAAGAAATCCTAGCATGTCCGCCGACGGCCAACCATCGGCATTGTTGTCGTGCCTGAGGCTAAGGAAAACCCTCAGGCGCGAGCCGGCCAGATCGCGTTATGCGCCGCAGAGTCGCCGTTATCGGGTATAAACCGCCGTCGATCGCCATAGTAGGTGGCCTGGGTCGAGCCAACAAATCGAGCAGCCTCGGTCGTGGACTCGCGAGAATGCTGGATGCGACCAACCAATCCGCCAAGAAACGCGATGACATGCCGCCACGATCGCAGCCTCTCGGCGGCGCAGTACCGGACGTGCGAGAAGACGCCGGTCCTTCAGGATAGACGACGTCAGAGTCCATCAGCTATGCATCATGCGAGCGCGGGCAGAGCATGAACTACCGCGGCGGCGCCGACAACTTTTCCAGCGAGCGCAACGGTCACTACTCGCGGCCTTCGCGCGAAGGGTGAATGGCCGACGGTGGCGCGAACTGGATTTGGAAGGCTGTGCTCTCCGGGGACGCCACTTGTCGTTCGCCGTTACGAGGCGACTCAAGCAACAGGCTGCACTCGACTGTGGTCATCACTTCCCGCGTGGTTGGTACGCTGCTATCAGCGGCGGCGGTTGCGAAGTACTGGCATGGCGAACGCTTCCTTCAGGCTACCCAATTCTCTCTTGTGGCCGTCTTTACGAAAAGTACGCTACGCCCCGTAGAGTCTGCATCGAGGTCGAGCTACAGATCGCAATGGGACGTTTCCAGTACCGATAGTCAAAGGCGAAGCGGAGAGACTGCGGATGTTCGGCAGGATCGAGCGTTTCATTTTCATCGCGTTCCGGATCGGCTCTGCTCGTTCTAACTACCGAAGCAGCGGGTTCTGCAATCTCGCGCGTGCTCTCGACCGCGGTGAGACGACGCTCGACCAAATATCGGAACGGCTGGACGCGTCGTTGAAGCATGCCTCTGATCACAAAGGCAAACTGCGCGTCGATGAGTTCCATAACGTCTTGTTTAAGAAATTCGAAGAAGTCTGCGGCTATTATGGATGGTCCGGTTGCGTTACTTCCTTTACGAATACGAGCAGCATCTTCTGCATCGCAGCCGACAACAGAAAGTGGATTGGGGCGACCTCCTGAAATCGCAAGGCGACCTTATCTCGATCGAGCATCTCTATCCGCAGACTCCGACTCCGGACTGGGAAGCGACGTTCAAGGACGTTCCTGAAAAGCAACGAGAGCGGTACGCCGGATCGCTCGGCAACCTGCTGCTCCTATCCATGACGATCAATGCCTTGTTGCAGAACGACGCGTTCTCGAAGAAGAAGCCCAAGTTCGACGGATCAGGTACCAAGGCCCGCAACGGCTATTCGGACGGTTCACATTCGGAGATCGAAGTCGCGGCGGACAACGACTGGGGACCCGAACAGATCCGGAATCGCGGCCACCGTCTTCTAAAGTTTATGGAAAGCAGGTGGGACATCCTTCTCAAGGACGAAGATCGCGAAAAGTTACTTTTCCTGAGCCGCGAGGAACACGAAGAGATGGCTTCCGCTTAGCTTTTTAGGACCTATTGCCATGTATGGACCTCGTCGGCAACGAGCTCCATACCATCGCGATTAGGAGGTTGGCCAATCAACCGACATTTAACGTCGCGGTCCGAATGGCCATTTTCCAGATGGAACCGACGTCTGGATGTCCACGCGACGATGCGAAAGAATGACGCTCTTGGCCGAACGCGGGGCGACGGCGAGCGCACCAAAGCGACTCAAGGCGGATCTTACTCAGCGCTCGAATTTACGTCAGCAATGCGGGCAACAGTTCCATTGCGTGCACTCCGCATTTGGTACTGTATCGGGCGCAGCTAGCGTCCATAACGAAGCGCCTCGACGACGAGCGAAAATGCCGGCGATGATCGACGCTGACTGGCAAAAAACAAATGGAACCCTGGAAACGTTGGTGACCAGTCCTTCAACACGGTTTGAAGGCGGCCGCTCTGGATATGGGAAAGCGCCAGCTCTTCGGGCATATATGCGAGGCCGAATCCCGCTAACGCGGCGTCAATGACCGGGTAAATGCTGTTGAATGTCCATGGGCCTCGAACCCGTACGTGCAAGTTTCGTTTGCCCTTCCTGAGTTCCCACGCGTACAAGCCGCTACGCATCGGGAAGCGCATCATGATGCACTCGTGCCCGGTCAGGTCTGACGGGCTCGTAGGCAGCGGACGCCCTCCCAGGTAGGAAGGCGCACCGACAATCACCATCCGGATGTCCGGCGAAATACGCACCGCCGTCATGCCCCTGGAAATCTGGTCCCCGAAGCGAACGCCCGCGTCGAAGCGCCCAGACACGATGTCGGTGAGTCCCGGCTCGATCGCCACCTCGATCTTGAGTTGTGGATACTTCGGCTGTAGATTGGATAACTTGGGCCAGATGATCGTGTTCGCCGCAAAGTCAGGGGCCGTGATGCGTACCGTCCCCGCAGGTTCGTCGCGTAGCTCCTCGAACGACGCCAGCTCCTCGGCGATCGCCTCAAATCGAGGAGCTACTCTCTGAATCAGGCGTTCTCCGGCCTCCGCCGGCGCTACGCTCCGGGTGGTGCGTGTCAATAAACGCAGCCCCAGCCGCGCCTCCAGGGCTCGAATGGTGTGGCTAAGCGCTGATTGAGATACGCCCAGCTGAGTGGCTGCGCGGGTGAAACTGCGTTCCCGAGCGACTTCTAGAAAAGCCCGGACGTCGCTAATATTGTCGCCAGACATGCAAGGTGCTCCGCTGTTATGGCCGGTAGCGCAAGGCTTCGACCAGCAAGGTCATCGCGCGTGAAGGCTGACGCCGGTTCGGATAATAGAGGTGGAATCCGGGCCACACCGGGCACCAATCCTCCAGTACCGAGATAAGCCGCCCATCCAAGACCCAGGGCCGTACCATCTCCTCTGGCAGGTAGGCCAACCCGAAGCCCGCCTCGGCCGCCTCGAAGATGTCATAGGCGTTGTTAAAGGTCACCGTTCCCTCCACCCGGGCATTCACCCTGCGCTTTCCCTTTGGAAAACTCCCACTCGTAGAGTCCACCATAGGTGGACGTGCGCAAATTAATGCAGACGTGCTCAGTGAGGTCGCCGGGTGTCCTGGGTCGCGGCCGCCCTGCGAAGTAGGACTTCGATCCCACGACCATGTTGCGAACGTCCGGGCCGATCTGCACTGAAATCATGTCCTGAGCCAGTTCCTGGCCGAACCGTACACCGGCGTCGTAGCCGCGCGCGACAATGTCGACGCGCTCATATTCGTTGATCAACTCGACCTTGATCTTGGGGAACCTGGGAAGGAACGTCGCCAGTTTGGGCCAAAGCGTGCTCCTGATGGCGTAATCGATGGCGCTGATCCGGATCGTTCCCATGGGCTCGTCCCGGAGTTAGCAAGCGCTCGAATCTCGGCCTCAATCCCGTCGAACTCGGGAGCCAGACGACTCAGGAGGCGTTGGCCTGCCTCGGTCGGGGAGACGCCGCGCGTACTGCGGATGAGCAGACTGACGCCCAGCCTTTGTTCCAACGCCCGGACGGTGTAGCTCAAGGCGGGTTGTGTCACCCGAAGCTGGGCCGCCGCACGCGTGAAGCTGCGTGCGCGGGCAACGGCGATAAAGGCAAGAAGATCACTGAAGCTGTCGCGCGACATTGATGAGACCGGTTTGTAAGGCTTCCCATATTCTACGGACGGCAGCGAACAGTGCCGCATTCATGAACGTATTTTATGGCGCCATGCCAATTCTGCCGTCTACCCTACATTCGCGCGGCCAACTAAAGTTCCCTACATGCCAAGTCGGCAAATCGTCTGCCCGTAGACCCACACGCGAGGCTCGGAAAAGAAAGCCTGGCAGTGGGCCATCGGCAACCAGACCATTCCCCTCACTACGGAAATGACATCATGAAAATCTCCTTCGAGAACCAGGTCGCACTAGTGACCGGCGCCGCGTCGGGCATTGGCCTCGCGACCGCCAAGGCATTCGCGCAGTCAGGCGCTGCTGTCGCTTTGGCGGATGTGAACAAGGACGGTGCGCTGGCAGCCGCCGATGAGATCGTAGCGGCCGGATACAAGGCCATCGGTATCGGTTGCAACGTGGCAGACCTTGAACAGGTCGAGGCGATGGTCAAGGAAACGGTTTCCGCGTTCGGTCGACTTGATGTGGCATTCAACAACGCTGGTATCCAGAATGCCCTCGCCGAAACCGCTGACGCCACACCCGAGGACTTCGACCGCGTGAACTCGGTCAACCTGCGCGGTGTTTGGGCCTGTATGAAGTACGAGCTGACACACATGCGTCAGCAGGGGAGCGGCGCCATTGTCAATTGCTCTTCGCTTGGAGGGCTGGTGGGTGGTGCTGAGCGAGGCACGTATCACGCGGCCAAGCATGGCGTTCTCGGCCTGACCAAGAGTGCCGCGCTGGAGTACGCTGCGCGGGGCATCCGCGTCAACGCCGTGTGCCCTGGCCTGATTTGGACCCCGATGGCGCAACAAATGGCCGACTCTGGCCAGAAGGAAGCACTGGACGCAATGGTAGAAGGCATCCCACTGCGCCGGCACGGCCGCGCGGATGAGATCGCCGACGCAGTGCTGTGGCTGTGCAGCTCCGCGGCAAGCTACGTGACGGGGCAGTCGATATCGGTGGATGGCGGATTCATCATGCGCTAGAGCGCGCGGCCGGACGGACCAGATCGCGGTCCTCTCCTCGCTCCTGCACGACTTGGTCGAAACGAACAATTGTTCTCAAGGATTGAACGTGACTGTAAAAGCATATGGCGCCTATGCCGGCGACAAACTTCTCGAATCTATGGACATCGTCCGTCGCGCAGCGGGCCCGCACGATGTGAAGATCGACATCGCCTATTGTGGCGTCTGCCATTCGGACATTCATCAGGTACGCGCCGAGTCGGCCGGGACGCTCTTTCCTTGTGTGCCAGGACATGAAATTGTCGGTCGGGTGTCGGCGGTCGGCGAACATGTTTCCGGCTTTAAGGAAGGTGATCTGGTCGGGGTCGGTTGCATGGTCGACAGCTGCCAGCACTGCGCGGATTGCAATGAAGGACTCGAGAATCATTGCGACCACATGGTCCTCACTTATAACGGACCGACGGCCGACGCTCCCGGTCATACGCTGGGCGGCTATTCGCAACAGATCGTGGTGCATGAACGCTACGTTCTGCGCATCCGGCACGACGCAGCGCAACTCGCCGCGGTCGCGCCGCTGCTATGCGCGGGCATAACGACCTATTCACCGTTGCGCCATTGGAAAGTCGGACCGGGGCACAAGGTCGGCATCGTCGGTATCGGAGGGCTTGGTCATATGGGCATTAAACTGGCCAACGCAATGGGCGCGCATGGGTGGCATTCACCACTTCGGAGTCGAAGCGGGACGCAGCAAGAGCGCTGGGCGCGCACGACGTGGTTGTGTCGCGCAACGCCGATGAAATGGCCGCGCATGCAGTGAGCCTCGACTTCATCCTTGACACGGTTGCAGCGCCGCATGAACTTGATGCGTTTCTTGCGCTTTTGAAGCGCGACGGCAGCATGACGTTGGTGGGCGCGCCAGCTTCACCGCATCCGTCCCCGCAAGTCTTCAACCTGAATCTGTGCTCTGGCGCGACTTGACTGTAGATCGGCCCCGCCTGAAATGCTCGTGTCGATTCTTGCCGAGTGACAGCGGCGATGGACGGCGTCACGTTGCCAACGCTATTGCAAGTCGAAGGCGCTAAAGGNGCGCGTGTAATTTCACGGAGCGTCGGCTCCTCCTGCAATATTCACGGCTGAAAATGGCCAGTACTTCCCGGCGCCGCCTCGAAGGGTCAATACCCTTTCGTATAGAGCGTCAGATGGTGACTCACCGACGTTACACCCGGCACACGCCCTTCGCCACTTCCGCGGCCTGCTGGATC
>NZ_AWZT01000074.1 GCF_000472525.1 Paraburkholderia dilworthii | reverse complement strand
GGCGGGGGTGTCAAAGATGACGGTCTATAGCCATTTCTCGGACAAGGAAGCGTTATTCGAGGCCGTCGTGAGTGACGTTTCGGACCGGATGCTCCGGGTACTGCCGCCCGCGAGTTCCGAAAATTTACCCTTACGGGAACGGCTGTCTGCAATCGGCGCCGCATTCCTGAAGATCATCGTGAATGTCCATGTTGCTGGCATGGCGCACGCGCTGCCGACCGTGTCGCGCGACGACCGGCCGCTAAGGACGCGCTTTTACGATGCAGGGCCGGGGCGGACTGTGGCGGTACTGGCCGGCATCATCAGCGACGCCGAGGCGCGCAACGAACTGATCGTCGACTCGCCGGAGCTGGCGGCCCAGGACCTGGTGAGCCTGTGGGCCGGTGATCTGCAAATGCGCATCGCATTCGGAGTTGTGAAGCCTGCAAGCGATAGGGAAATCAAGAAGCGGGCACGCCGCGGCACGGACGTATTTTTGCGAGCTTTTGGGAAAGCGGGAAGACGCTAGCCGTCATGATGTCTCGCTCGACGTGTCCCTAGAGCGCGCGCTCGGCGGCGGATTCGCGGCGCTGGCGGTGTGGCTTGACAGCAGCCAGACCCATATCTGGAAAGCGATGCTCCATACGATCGCGGCTGGCACGCGCGATGTGTCCCAGCAGCAGGTTAGTTATCTCGCTCACGCGAGCGCACACCGGTTTGCATGGCAGCCAGGCCGCATGTATGGACTGGATCCTGCCCGCAAAGAAGTGCTGCTTGACGAGATGAGGACGCCCGAGGGCGAACTCGTGCTCGAAGCCAGGACGATTCCCTTCGACGTGCTGGTGCTGTCGGTGGGCAGTCAGGCGAACGATTTCGGCATCCCTGGCGTCAGGCAACACTGCCACTTCATCGATCGCGGTCCGCTTTCAAGCAGCGTCAAGCTCAGTCGGTTGCGCAAGGTAGGGTCACCGTAGCCCTCGGCAATCTCCAGTACGCCCGCCAAAGATTTCAGAATCCGCTGAAGAACAGCTCAGGCACATCGGTTTTAGTGTGCAGACCTCGACGCGGGTCATGGCAGCGCAAAGCAACGGGTTCGAGATCGACGGCGGGCGTCTCGTCAGCGCCGACCTCTTGGTCTGGGCCGCAGGCGTCAAGGCGCCAGATTTCATGAATAATCGGGCGGGAATGGAAACCACCCCTTCAAATCAGGTCGTGACTAAAGCCACGCTTCGGTCGACGCACGACGACAATATTCTTGCACTCGGCGACTGCGCAAGTCTGACTCTGATGGATCACGAACGGCCGTTGCCGCCTACCGCGCAGATCGCAACGCAGCAGGCTGAGCATCTGGCCCGCCATCTACCGGCGTGGCTCGCAGGCGAACCATTGCCGGACTTTAAGTTTCGGGATTATAGGCTCGCTCGTTTCGCTCAGCGACTATGGCGCATTTGGCACTCTAGGGAGTTTTGGCTTCTTTCGCGGTGGCTTCATACGCGGACGCTTCGCGCAAATGAGCCATGCGATGCTTTATCGGCACCATCAGCAGGCGCTTCATGGTTTCGGAAAGGCAGCACTGATGTGGAGCGCCGAACAGATCAATAGCCTTGTACAGCCCAAAATCAGACTGAGCTGACTAAGCTTCCAGTATGCGTTGCTCGTGGCATCTGCGGCGGCGAGCAGCGAGACTAGAGAATGAAAGGCACTTTGCCGTCCCGAGGGTTCAGGCTGCGCTGCTTCACTTCGGTGCCTTCTGTGGTGGCCTCGATCACAAGAAGTTCGCAAGGCGTTGATCCTCGGTCAAGGTCTCAATGCGGGCGAGCGCCGCATCACGCGTAGCAGCGTCGATTTTTTCTTTCCCGACCAGCGTCTCAAGGCTCGACGAAAGAGTCGCCATTCCCTTCGACAACGCCGCCTCGGGAAGATCGATAACCACGATCTTTCAGCCCGGAGACTGCAGAGATCTGAGCGATCCCGTTTCCCGGGGCGCCCGCGCCGACGATCCCTACCGTTTCAATTGTCGTGTTTGTTCCGTTCCGCGAAGTATCGAATACCGGTATTGAAGATTTTCGAAGATGGTCGCTATCCCTGGCCCGCCGCCGATGCACATCGTCACGAGCGCATAGCGGCCGCCGATCCCATGCAGTTAATAGAGCGCCTTGACGGTAGTGAGCGCGCCGGTTGCTCCGATCGGATGACCAACCGAGATGCCAGGGTTCTGTCGCGCTAAGCCGGTGGAATAAAATTGGGAGGCCAGAAATTAGCGAATGCATAGAGATGACGAGCCCGACGAAGACGCCGCGCAATACACTCCCTTCGGACCCGCGTCATCCCTGGACCAGGTCAACCGCTGACTACAAATCCGTCCGTTGGAACGGGCGAACCTCGCAGTTCTCTAACGATCACAGTCTGCGGGGTCGCCAACGTGATGGCCGCCGCACGCAACCGCTTGAGAATGTCGAACAGCAGGTCGCTCTTTGTATCGCCTGCTATTCTTGGGCTGCGAACATAGCCGGTGACACTCAATGTGATGCCGTCGGCAGCGAGCTGACTGAACATGACCGACGGTGCCGGATGATCCAGTATCGACGCGTGCGCTTCGTACGTCGCTAGCAGCAGATCGCGCACCTGTTCGGGATCGATGTTCAACGGGAAGGTAAGCGTGAGGGTCGCGACGCCCTGGGTCCGGTTTCCCATCGTCACGTTGCGCAGGTTCTGCGAGATCAGGTGGGAATTGGGAACGATGACCGTGGACCGGTCGGCGAGCTGGATTTCAGTTGCGCGAGCGTTGATGCGGCGGATGTCGCCCTCGACGCCCGCAATACTGACCATATCGCCGACCTTGACCGGGCGCTCGGTCAGCAGGATCAGCCCGGAGATGAAATTCTTGACGATTTCCTGGAGCCCGAAGCCGATGCCAACCGACAGCGCGCTGACGATCCATGCGAGGCTGGCCCACCGAACACCCAGGATCGACAGGGTGAGCAGCGCGATCAGCACGCAGCCGGTGTTGGCGAACAGCGCGAGCAGCGTGGCTCGCATGCCAACGCTCATACCGGTTTTCGGCAGCAACTCCTGATCCAGCCATTTGCGCACGGACCGAAGCAGGTACAGGCCGACACCCAGGGTGAGGACTGCGTTGAAAATGTGTCCTGGGACGATGTGCAGCCCACGCAGCCGGTTGCCGCCGACGATCTCGAGGATGCTGCTAGCCAGGTCTGCGGGCGTGGTGCCGAAGCCGCCGGTCAGCAGCGCGACGACCGCGACCGCCTGCAGCAGGGTGCGGCCCACGCCGGACATCAACGTCGAAGCCTGTTCGAGGTGAATGTCGTCGAGACCGAATAGCTGCTTGATGGTTTGCCCGCTGGCCTGGCGGGCCGAAAACAGGCTGTCGCAGGTATCCTGCGTAAGCCTGCTCAGCAGGTAGAAACTGCACAAGACCAGCTGGAACCAGACGAGTTCGTAGGTCAGGAATCGTGCAACCGTAACGTAGCCGGTGAATAGCGAAAGCAGCGAGCCGACGACGACCAGGGTGACAGCGGCGTGGATCAACCCGGCGACGGTCGAACGGGCCTCCGGCGTTTCTCCTGCGGCGGCCAGCGCATTACGCACGCGGTTTGCCCGTAGCAGGGCGGCGCCGATGGTCAGTGCGACCACCAGCGAGACCACCCCGCGCCCGAGCAGCGTCACCTGCAGACTGGTATCGACTATTCGGTTGACCTGCTCCACCGTGCCGGAGAGCATGAGCAGGGCGGCAAGTATCCGGGGGAATGGCTGGAGGGCGCGCGCCACCGGATCGGCCATGACTATCAGGCGCCACGAGGGTCGGTCACTGCACAGCAGCGCCCTGCCCAGTCCCGCGATCATGGCGCAGGTCAGGGCAAGCGTAGTCAGTTCGCTGGCGAAATCCTGCAGGTTGGCGTTGAGTGGCTGCTGATGAGTCAGGGCAAGATAGATGAGCCGGAATGCGCATGCAGCGGCCGCCACGCTGGTGAGCGTGGTCGACAGCGCGATCGCGCTGCGTCGCAAGCGGCCTTCGGGAAGGCGGTGCAGGCAGAACCATACCAGCGCCCGTTCGAGCAGATGGGCGCCTGCTGTCCATGTGCCGAGCGCGAGCAGCAGCATCAGTACGATCGTGAGTCGCTCACCCGGTTGCCACGCCGACTGCAGTTGTCCGGTAATCAGCGAATCGAATATTTTCAGCCGTTCGAGGTCTGTCGGTTCGGTATGTAAAAGCGGTGCCCAGAACGCAGGGCTGAGAATGCTGCCGGAGCGAAAAGCGAGCTGGTTCTTCAGATGGTCATGCTGGAGCCGCCCAATCTGGGTAGTCACTTTGGGCAGGTTCGCCCTGATGGTTTCCGCCTGCCCGATCTCGGCGTTGAGCCGCGCACGCTGTGCCGCCATAGCGAGGCGCTGCTCCGCGACCGCGGGCGTTTCGACACTGTTGCCTGGAGCCGGCGCAGGACCGAGCACGTCAAGCTGGGCCTGCAATTTCGCGCGCCCGGGCACCAATGACGTGGAGAGAAAGTTGTCCATCCGGGCAGAAAGTTGCTGGATCGCTGTCTGCAACTCGACGAATTGCGTGTCGCTCGTCGCCGTCGATGCCCGCTGCTTGATCTGGTCCTGCTGGGTCTGCAGGTCCCCCAGAATGGTCAGGGTCCTGGCGTCATCG
The DNA here is from genome assembly GCF_000472525.1 of Paraburkholderia dilworthii. GTDB lineage: Bacteria > Pseudomonadota > Gammaproteobacteria > Burkholderiales > Burkholderiaceae > Paraburkholderia > Paraburkholderia dilworthii. The sequence continues at coordinate 13,985 of NZ_AWZT01000074.1, read as the reverse complement.
CCAGGTGATGCCAGAGGCGCAATTGCAGTGACCTCCGAAGGAGTGGCTGCCCACGCTGTCGGGAGAATCAGGCTGAATAATGCCAGCAGGGCGAGACGAAAGACGAAGTCCGTTACTTTGCGCATGAGGTTGGACCCGGCAAGGGCTCGTATTTGCGAATGGGGTGTGATGGCTCAGGCCTGTAGTGTGCAGCCATGCTGGCGCGACTGCGCCCAGCCTCGCGCATCGTCCGCGATGCGGCCGGCCAGGCTCGCAATGGCGAGTTGCTGCGCGCGCACCAGGTCCGCGTAACCACCCGGCGCCGCCTCCTGCAACTGCGTATGGCAGGTCAGGCGGGCACCTTTGGGGTCCTGCGCGAAACCGAGACTCCAGTCAGCCTCGAGTTGCACCGCGTGCCCCGGCCAGGCGTCGAGGCGCCGGATCTGCAGCCTGATGCCCAGCACCGGTTGATTGATCGGCCGGGTGAGCCCGGCCATGTCCTGGGTGCCCAGGCGGCGCACCAGCTGGGTGGATAGCGCTGCGCGCAGTTCATCGCCCAGCGGTGCGACCCAGCGCTCGCCGTCGAGCAGGGCAACGCCACTGTCGCCTTGCCGTACGATCATCGCCTGCTGGTCGAGCTCGGCGGGAACGCCCACTGGTAACACGTCGATCGCAAACGGCGCGGCTGGCTGGACCGAAGCGCCCTGTGCTGCCGGGGAAACCAGCGTGTAGTAGTGCACCGGCGCCGACGCGCAGGCGCTCAGCGTCAGCGCGACGGTGAGCGCGACTGCGCGCAGGCTGGCGTGGACTGACAGACTCATTGTTTTGACTCCGGTGAAACAGAGGGGCTGGCCGCGGTTACCGGGGCCACGGTTGACTGATCCGCTGTGCGGCCGCGCAGCAGCGCTTCCGGATGTCGGCCGAGCAGATCAGTGAGCGTGCGCAGCGAGCGGGCAGTGCGCTGGACTTCCTGCAGCGTCTGGCCCAGATTTTCCTGGAGCGGCCCGTCTTCGGCCAGCATGCCCTGCGCGGCGCCGAAGGTCTGGCGAGCCTGCTCCAGCGTTTGCGTGGTCGCCGGCAGCACCTGGCCGTTGATCTGCTTCAGGGTGCTGTCCAGATCCGCCAGACCCGTGTCGAGATGGCGTGCGATGGAGTCGAGCGGCATTTTGTCAATCTTGCCGACGATGCTCGCCATCTGCTCCTGCAACTGGTCGAAGCCGCCGCTCGCGGTCGGCAGCGTAAGCGGTCGCGCATCGGCGTCGTATGAGACCTTCGCGGCGTTCGGTACGAACTCGAGCGAAATATAGAGCTGTCCGGTCAGCAAATTGCCGGAGCGCGCCTGTCCGCGCAGACCGTGCGCGACCATGGTGGACAGGAATTGCGCGACCTTTTCAATGTCGCCATTCATGTTGGGCAGCTTGTCGAGCACCGGTCCGAGCCGCTGCGGATAGACCTCGATGCCGACGATCATGGGAAAACGCTGCGTGGCCGGGTCGTAATCGTGTTTCATGGAAACCACCCGCCCGAAGTTGATCCCCGAAAACACCACGGGAGCACCCATAGACAGGCCGCGCAGCGACTGTGCGAAGCGCAACTCGATGTACTGGGCCGGACCGTCTGGCGGCGCCATCGCCGTCTCTTCGTCTTTGGCCAGATTGAACTGGCTGCCGCCTGGGCCGGCGGCGGTGCTACCGGCGGGCGTGGCGAACGCAATTCCGCCGCCAACGATAGCGGCCACGGATTGCGTCTTGAGCTTGAAACCGTCTGCACCCAGCGAGAGGTCGACCCCGCTCGCATTCCAGAAGTGGGTATCTGCCGTGACAAACCGGTCATACGGTGAATCGACGAAGATCTGCACGCTGACGCCGTGGCCATCGGCGTCGAGGCTATACGACGCCACGCGGCCGACCTGAATGCGCCGGTAGTAAACGGGCGAGCCGATGTCGAGCGAACCGAGGTCGTCTGCATGAATCCCGAAGCTCGTTCCCGGCGTCCCACGGATGACGGCGGGAGGTGTCTCCAGCCCCGTGAACGCTGTGTGCGCGGCCTCCGATGTGCCGGTGTCCACACCGATATAGGCGCCCGACAGCAGTGTGTCCATACCCGAGACACCGGTCATACCCAGACGAGGCCGGACGACCCAGAAGCGGCTGTCCGCGCGCGCCAGGCTCCGCGCGCTCCTGTCCAGCGAAACCGAGGCGACCACGTGGGAGCCATCGTCGCTGAGCGCGACCGTAGATACGGTTCCGACCGTGACGTCCTTGTATTTGACCGTGGTCTTGCCCGCCTCCAGCCCAGCCGCGGTCTTGAACAAGATGGTGATTTCCGGGCCAGCCGAGAGCCAGGCGTGGATCACCATCGACACTCCGATGAGGGCGGCGACGAGTGGAACAAGCCAGATTAGGGATAGCCGCCATCGGCTACGGGTGACGACAGGATCGCGGGGTTCGGCTAGCGGTTCATTTGATAGGGAATTCATGTTTCCTCAGCGTCCCAGATGAGTCGGGGGTCGAAATTGATGGCGCAGAGCATGGTGAGGATCACCGCGAGGCCGAAGAAAAGAATGCCGATGCGCGGCTCGCTGTCGGACAGTGCATGGAAGCGCACCAGCGAGCAGACGAGCGCCACGACCATCACATCGAGCATCGACCAGTAGCCGACTACCTCGACGAGCCGATAAAGGCGGGCACGCTCGTGCATCGCCCAGCGACTGCGCCGCTGGGTCGTCGCGAGCAGCAGGCCCAGAACCAGGAACTTGGTGCACGGCACCGCCACGCTCGCAATAAAGATCACCGACGCAATGCCCCAGGACCCTGCTTTCCAGAACTCCACGACGCCGTAGAGAATCGTGCTGTCGCTGCCGCGTCCAAGAAGGCTCGTGTGCATGACCGGCAGCACATTGGCGGGGATGTAGAAGATCAGGGAAGCGATCAGGAACGCCCACGACCGTGCGATGCTGTCCGGGCGCCGCCGATGCAGGGCTCGTTTGCAGCGCGGGCATTGGGCGTGTCCGTCCACGCGCGGCATATGTGCGCAAACCAGTCCGCATCCATGGCAGGCAATCAGGCCTAGCTGTCCTGCGCGAGGAGGTGGCTTCATGCTGTCTCCGCGTCGGTCCATTCCCACAGCAGGTGGACATCGCGACTGGCGATCATTGGGATCAGCACCATCAGCGTTGCCGTGGCCCAGATGCCGGGGCCGGCTGCCACCTGCACGAAACTGGAAAGCTTGATGACGGCTACGAGCATGCCAAGTACGCCGACCTCGACGATGCTCCACGGGCGCAGCATCGCAAGCAGCCTCATGCTCCATGCGAAACCCGGCGCCCGGCGTGAGACGCGGGCAAATGCCAGCACCCAGCCGAGCAGCGCGATCTGAAGAAGCGGCACCACGACGATCATCGCCGCAGTGGCGAGCGCAATCGGTGCAACCGCGCCGTGCGCCAGCGCTGCCGCGGACTGCCAGAGCGTCGTCTCGCTGTGCAGGCCCCGCAGGGAGATCCGGATCACCGGGCAGACGTTGGCGATCACGAAGACGATGGCTGCGGCGACGGTCAGCGCGAGCCACCGATCGATATCAAGGTGGCTTGCGCGATACAGGACGGCCGAACATTGCCCGCAGTGCGCCACCTCGCGCGTGCCCAGCGCGCGGCGGCGGTACACGCTGTCACAATGCTCGCAGACGACGAGACCAGGGAAGGTTTGCATGAGCATCTGGCGATCAGGACGGCCTGCCGCTGCCGCCGGCCACCGTTTGCTGCTGTTGCCCGTGACCCACCTGAGCCTCGCGCGCGTCGAAGTACGACGTCGCATAGTCGATGAACGCCCGGACCTTCGCGGTCATCAGGCTCCGGTCCCGATATGCGAGCCTGAGTTCGGCGTCCCCGCTCATGAGCTCGAAGTCGGGCAGCAGGTGTACCAGCCGGCCATCGTCCAGCTCCTTGCCGACCATCGTCAGCGGCAACACGCCGAGACCTGCACCGCTCATCACCAGTTCCTTGTTCAACGCTGCGTTGTTGGTCGACACGTCGTGTTCCAGTGGCACGGCAATCTGTTCGCCACCGCGCCGGAACCGCAGTTGTGGTTCGCTGATCGAGGCGAGGATTGTCACGAAACGGAATGCGGTGAGATCGCAAGGTCCTTGCGGCAGCCGGCGCCCCCGCAGATAGCCGGGCGAGCCCACCAGGGCGAGGGGCAGGCGGCACAACGAACGGGTGATCGTGAGCTCGCTGGTCAGCATGAACGGCAGCACGATGCCGAGATCGAAGGCTTCCCTGATCAGATCGACTGGCCGTTCCGCCAGCGTCAATTCGAGCTGCACGGCCGGATACCGGGCACGGAACCCGGCGATCAGCGGTGGCAGCTCGATCAGCGCCGCGGTGGTGTGGGCGACGAGCCGCAGTACCCCTGCAGGCTCCCGTGCGCGCTCCGCGGCACCGGCCTCCAGCACGTCCAGTTCGGCAACCACGCGCGAGCACCCGCCGTAAAACTCCTCCCCGGATTCCGTGAGTGCCAGGTGTCGGGTCGTGCGCTGAATGAGACGCACACCAAGCCTCGTTTCGAGCCCCGTGATCGCGCGCGAGACGACTGTCTTGGAGACGCCCAACGCATGCGCGGCGTGCGTGAAGCTCTTCATTTCGACGACGGTACAAAAGGTCCGCAGCGTTTCAAGGTGGTCCATAAGGAATGTCTGATCAGGTCCGGCTGATACGTCGGCGATCGACCGGAAGGGCCGATTTTGGAATGGGGCCGAACTAACCCATTTTCCCGCCGAGTCGCGGGCTTTATTTGCCCCGCAAGGCGGCCCTTGAGACGCGCACGCTCATCTCCGTGCTTACGTCATCATGGCCCTCCTCGCCAGAAAAACACCGGTGAACTCGAGCGAGCTGAACACCCGGGGCGGATGGTGCTCGCTACGATTGCTGTCCTTGCAATATCCGACCTTCGATTTATCGGGATGCATCGTCGGATTGCAAGCCGCCAGCCGTGATGCGATGGACCGCATCATGCATTCCGCATGCTTCAGGCTGCGGCAATGAACCACTGCGTCGTAGGCATAGCGGGAAAACGGGCAATTGGATCGATGCGCTGCATCCAATGGTCGAATGCGTAATGCATGAACAGGTTCATCAGGACGGGACTGGCCACCCCGCCCTGCGGCGTACTGCGCTCCCGTGGTACAGGCGTGCCATCCTTCCTCTCGAACGGTGCGACCAGCCACCGCTTGATGTACAGCGGGATCTAGATTTACTTGATGTGGTGCGCACCGCCTTCATCAGCAGCCGGTGATCGATTTGATCCAAGCTCGCCTTGGTATCAAGCTCACCAACCAGTCGTATCGCCAGCAGCGTTCGCGAGTAGCTGCGACACCCTGCTTCGCCGATCGTCCGGGCCAATACCCATAAGAGTCCGGACGGAAGATCGTGTCGAGGCTCGGCTCGATGATAAGTTTGACCACGGTCTGCGCGACGCGGTCCGTGACTCCGCCCCTTGGCCCAGCGTCGGTTTCTTACTCACGGTTTGTGCCATTTGTCATTTCCTTTCGCATGTGGAACAAGATTCTCACCTTCCGTACCAAGGCCTGTATTGAGATTACGCCGCCTATACACCAGCTTCCGTCAGCCCCCCAAGCAGGTCTCGTCCCGACTTGTTCTGAAGTCAATGGTCAACCTCAGTTTCGACAGCGCCTTTGCGATAACGATGCGTCATCGGACAGTTTGCCTTTGCTCATCCGCTGCATGTCATCGAGGAATCGCTCGCGCTTCGTCTCGCGCTTCTTCCTTGTCTTGGCCAGCCTCCAAAGCTGACCTGCTTCATCTTCTTTCTCCTCTCGACTCTTTTGCGTCGGCGCTCATCTTATTAACGGTACCCGATGATGCGCGAGTTGATCAGACATTCCCTACAGACTGGCGCTAAACGCAAAGTCCGAACTTTTCAGCTTTCGGCCCCCGCCCAGACGATTTTCCGTAGCCGGGCCACCGCCTGGCCATGCAGCTGACACACGCGCGATTCGCTGACTTCCATCACCGCGCCGATTTCACGCAGGTTCATCCCGCGCTCGTAATACAGCGCCATCAGTAGCTTCTCCCGTTCCGGAAGCTTTTTGATCGCTTCGACCAGCGCCGAAGGCAGACTGTCGTCGAGCAGGGCCGACAGCGGATCCAAATGATCGATGCAGTAGCGGTCGAGAAACGGCTCGTCGTCCGCGGAACGGTCGAAGTCCTCGTAGTAGATCAACTGGCCGCCGTGCAGATCCTGCAGCGTCGCCTGATACGCATCGAGCGGCATCTTCAAGTGTTCGGCGATCTCGGTCTCGTTCGCGGAGCGGCTGAACTGCTGTTCGACCCGGTGCACCGCCAGCTCCACCTCCCGCGACGTCTTGCGCAAGGCGCGCGGCAGCCAGTCGTTGCTGCGCAGTTCGTCTAGCATCGCGCCGCGAATCCGCTGGCTCGTGTAGGTCTCGAACTGCGCGCCCTGGTCTTCCTTGTAGCGGGCCGCCGCATCCAGCAGGCCGATCATCCCGACTTGGATCAGGTCGTCCAGATCGACGCTCGCCGGCATCTTCGCGATCAGTTGCAAACCGAGCCGGCGCACGAGCGGCGCATATTGCGTCAGCACGTCCGTCGGCGACATCTTTCCCTGAGCGTTGTACATCGTGCTCCCTGATCCCGTCCGTGCGCTCAGCGTGATTGTGCGGACGGTTTGTCGGCATGCGGCACTGCTGATACGGCGGCCGGCGCCACGGCCGGCTGCCTCGACCACATCGCTGGTCGCATCGGCCAGTACAGCATTTCCGCGGCGACGTGCCGGTAATCGCGCGCCGCAGGCGTCGACGGAAACGCATCCACCACACAGCGCCCGAGTTCGAGCGAACGTGCCATCCGCGGATCGGCGGCGACGCAGCCCGCGCCCGTCGCCGATACCGTCAGGTAGCGGGCCGCGACACCCGCTAGGCTCTCGAACACGACCTGCGCGTCGACGCGGCTCTCCACGTGGTTCACGAGCACGCGGAACTGCGCGATTGCGTGCGCGCGGTGCAGCCGCTTCATACACACGTATGCGTCGGCGATCGCCTGCGCGGCCAAGCGCGTCACGATCATCACGTCGTGCGCCTGCACCGCGAGCGCCGACAACGCGCCGAGCCGGTCGAGCGGCGCATCGATCAGCACGACGTCGGCTGGTCCACCCAGCATCGCGCCGAGCTGCGTCGCGCTATACCGGTCGCAGTGATGGCGCGGCGCCGCCAGCAGCGCAAAGCCGAGCCCGGTTCTCACTGCCGCCTGATCCACCGGCAGTTCGCCGTTCAGCACCGCGCTGAAATTCCCGGCGCTGCCCGCGCCATCCAGGCCGCGCGCGCCACCAAGCATTGCCGACACCGAGTGCCCGCCCACGCATTCGTCGATCACGAGCACGTCCTTGCCTTGCGCCGCGAGCGCCGCCGCGAGATTCACGACGGTCGACGTGCGGCCGACGCGCGAAGAGCCGCCCGTCACCGCCACGACGCGCGCACCGCATTCCTCGAGCACCCGCCGCTGCCGCTCGGCTTGATCGGGCAACCGCTTATCCAAAGCGAACCTCCTGCAGTTCGGCGCAGGCGCGCGACGACAGCGGGGGCAGCAGCACCGGAATGTCGTCGCGCGGCACCAACGGGGAGCCGTGGCGCGGATTGCAGAATTCGCTCTTGATCAGGAATTTCATAAGTGTTCGGGATTCAACCTAGGTCAAGTTGGTAAAAATGCTGGCGCTTTGCTCCGAACAGCCGTGATTTCTCGATAGCTTGCAAGCTCGGGCGTGGCGCATCGGAGGCAAAAACGGAGAGCTTTACAGGAAGCGCTCTCCCGAACACGGCCACCGGATTTCCCACGAAAAGGACGAATACGCCTTCTTGCGCCACAAACCGAAGGTACTAACGAGCGCGCCCCTGCTCACGACAGAAACGTCGAACGCCGAGTCCGCTTGGCGTCCGTGCCTCGGCCATCGCGCGCCAGAATGCCTCGCCCTGCCCGGCGCGCCGCGCGCGCCGGTACAGCGGCCCCTCCTGTGACGGCTCCATTGCATCAGCGCCCGCTTCACCGCCGAGGTCGAGCACAGGCTAAGCGATCTCCACCGTCTGCATCCTTGACTCGGTTGTCTCCTGCGCATGTCGAGCAGCGAACGCGAGATAAACCGCTGGCACCACGAACAGCGTAAACAGCGTGCCTATCGACAACCCGCTGCCGATCACCAGCCCCATGTTGAAACGCGACGCCGCACCCGCACCTGAGGACAGGATTAATGGCACGACGCCGAGCACCATCGCCGCGGTAGTCATCAGGATCGGCCGCAAACGCATCCCCGCCGCATGGACGATGGCTTCGAGTTTCGACATGCCCTCGTGCTGCGCCGCATTCGCAACTTCCACAATCAGAATGCCGTGCTTGCTGATCAGCCCCATCAGTGTCACCAGCCCGACCTCCGTGTAGGTATTCAGCGACGCCCCTCCCAGCCCAAGGCTGATGAACACGAGCGCACCCGCTACCGACATCGGGATCGAAACAAGGATCACCAACGGGTCGCGGAAGCTCTCGAACAACGCCGCGAGACTCAGGTAGATGATGATCAGCGCCAGAACAAAGGTGCCCACAAATCCGCTCGATTCCTGCACGAGTTGACGTGAAGGGCCGGCATAGTCGATCGACACATCCGCCGGCAGCGTACGCGCCGCGAGCGCCTGCAGCGACCTGAGCGCGGCGTCCTGCGAAACGCCAAGCGCGGGCACGCCGGAGATCGTCGCCGAGTTCACCTGCTGGAAATGATTGATGATTTCAGGCACTGTTTCGGTCCGCACATTGGCGATCGACGATAACGGCACGGGCACGTTATTCACAGTCGCGACCTGGTAATTCATGACCTGGTCGGGCGTCAGGCGCGAGCGCTGCTGCACTTGGGCAATGACCTGGTACGAGCGCGAATCGAGACTGAAGTAATTCGTATAACCGCCCCCCAACAGACCGCCCAGCGCCGTGCCGACCTGCTGCATCGTCAAGCCGAGTTGTGAAGCCTTGTCGCGGTCGATATCGAACACTTTCTGCGGCTGGTCGATCTTGAGGTCGCTATCGATAAATAGAAACATGCCACTGGCGGCGGCCTCCGAGAAGAATTTCTGAGCCTCTACATTTAGCCTATCCAGCGGCTGTGTCGACTTGAGCACGAACTGGATCGGCAAGCCTTGCGAACCGGGCAGCGAAGGCTGCTGAAACACGGCGATCTTCTGGCCTGCCACCTTGTTGACCTGGTTCTGCAGATCGCGCTGGATATCCGTCGCAGTCCGATGACGCTGATCCCACGGCTTGAATGTCACTCCGGCAATCGACTGCGACGGGCTCTCGACCTGGAACGTCTGCGCGGCCTCTGGAACGCTGGCCAGGATGTCGGCGACCTGACGGCCGAACGCCTCCTTTTGCTGTAGCGTCGCGTCCGGCGCGGAAGTCGGCTGCAGAATGACGACCCCTTGATCCTCTTGTGGTGCGAGTTCGCTGTCGGCACTTGTGTAGAGGAAATAGATGCTCGAAATTACCAGCCCGGTGAACAATAGGGTCACCGGGACCGTCCGCAAACTGTTGCGTAGCAGCCGTTCATAGCCACGCCGCAGCGAACCAAAAACATGATCGATCGTCTCGACAATGCGCGTGACAAAACGGCCGCTCTCATTGTGCGGCTTCAAGAACTGGCCGCACATCATCGGCGACAGCGTCAGAGAAATGACCGCGGACATGGTCACCGCGCCAACCAGCGTGAACGCGAACTCAGTAAATAATGCGCCGGTCAGTCCACCCTGAAAACCGATCGGCACATAGACGGCGATCAGGACAATGGTCATCGCGATGATAGGGCTGGCTAAGTCCCGCGCGGCCTTGATCGCGGCATCGCGTGGCCGCATGCCCGCTTCCAGATGACTGCTCACGCTCTCGACCACAATGATCGCGTCATCGACCACCAGCCCGATCGCCAGTACTAGCGCGAGCAAGGTCAGCAGGTTGATCGAGAAGCCTAGCGCGAGCATCACGCCGAAGGTGCCCACCAGTGACAACGGAATCGCGATGACCGGAATCAGCACGGAGCGCGGCGCGCCGAGGAAGGCAAACACCACCAGCGTGACGATCACTACCGTCTCGATCAACGAGTTCTCGACCTCATGAATCGAACTGTCAACGAATACCGTGGAGTCATAGATGACCGAGCCGTCCAACCCCGCCGGCAGCGCCTTCTGAATGTCGGGCAACACAGCCTTCACGCCCTTGATCACATCGAGCAGGCTCGCCCCCGGCACCATCTTGATCCCCACGTACACGCCCTTCTGGCCGTTATACGAAACGCCGGATTCATAGTCGTCCGAGCCGAGCGTGACGTTGGCCACATCCTTCAGCCTGATGATGCCGCCATTGACCTGCTTGATCACGAGATCGCGGAACTGCTGCACCGAATGCAGATCCGTCGATGCGGTGAGGTTGAACTGCACCATCTGCCCTTTGGTGGTTCCCAGTCCTGCGATCACACTGTTCGAGGAAAGCGCGTTGGTGACATCGGTCGCGGTAAGGCCGTACCCCGCGAGCTTCTGCGGATCGAGCCACGCGCGCAGCGCAAAATTCTGGGGTCCCAGCAGTTCGGCCGTCTGCACGCCTTGCACTGCCTGCAGACGCGGCTGCACGTTGCGCACGAGGTAGTCGGTGATCTGGTTGGGCCTGAGTTCATCGCTCGAAAAGCCGATAATCAATGCGTCCAGCGACTGTCCGATCGCGACCGTGATGGCCGGCTGCTGCACGCCGCTCGGCAACTGGTTGAGCACCGAGTTGATCTTGGCGTTGATCTCGGTGACCGCTTTGTCAGGATCGAAGTTGAGCACGAGGTTCGCCGTGATCGTGCTGGTGCCGGCGATGCTCTTCGACGACAGGTAATCGATTCCGTTCGCCTGCGCGATGGCGTTTTCCAGCGGCGTGGTGACAAAACCCTCCACGGTCTGCGGGTCGGCACCGTAGTACGTCGTGGTCACGGTCACCACGGCGTTTTCGGTTTTCGGGTACTCGAGAACGGGCAGCGAGGTGAACGCCTTGTAGCCGAGCACAAGGATCATCAGGCTGACCACGCACGCCAGTACAGGCCGGCGGATAAAGATGTCGGTAAATTTCATGAGCCGTCCTGTTCAGTGATCTTGCGGGACGGGCGCGGCGTCGTTGGGCAGCTTCACGCTGTTATCGATCTGGACCATTGCGTCGTTGTGCAGCTTGAGTTGCCCCGCCGTCACCACCACGTCGCCGGCCTTCAGTCCCTTCAGGATGCTGGCCTGATCGCCGCGCGTCGCGCCGGTCGTCACGAACTGCTGGTGGACACTTGCCTGCGGCCTGCCCTGCGCGTCCTTGCCCTCGTGGACCACGTAGACGAGGCTGCCATATGGGTTGTACGTCACCGCCGTCTGCGGAATCGTCACGAGCGATTGCTCCACGCCGCTCGCCACGCTGGCGGTAGCGAACATGCCAGGCAGCAGCGCACCGTCGGGGTTCGCAAACGACGCGCGTATCTGCAGCATGCGGCTCGAGACGTCGACCTTCGAATTCATCGACGTCACCGTGCCGGTGAACGTCTTGCCGGGATACGCATCAACGCTCACCGATACGGTCTGTCCCGCGCTGATCTGCCCACGCACCTGCTGTGGCAGATAGAAGTCGAGCAACATTGGGTCGAGTGCCTGCAACGTGACAACCGTCGTGCCGGCCGCCAGGTATTGACCCACATCGATCTGACGCACGCCCAGACGTCCCGAAAACGGGGCGTGGACGACCTTCTCGTTCATCAGCGCCTGTTGCGCCGCGACTTGCGCGCGCGCCGACTTCAGGTTGCCGACATCTGTATCCACGATCGACTGCGCCACGCCCTGCGCCGCAAGTTGCTGCAGGTCGCGCTTGTAGGTGATCTCGTCCAGATCGGCAGTGGCCTGCAACTGCGCGAGCTTGGCGGGATCGTCGTTCGGACGCAGGCGGAGCAGCACGGCCCCTTGCTTGACGTCGCGGCCGGACTCGAAGTCGATTTCATCGACCACGCCGCTTGTTTCCAGCGAAAGGTCCGCACCCGTCGACGCCCGCAGCGATCCGACGGCCGTGAGCGTCGGCTGCCACGGCTGCAAGACAGCGGATGTGGTCGACACGGTCGCCTGTTGCGACTGGATGCCGCTCGTGACCTGCTTCAGGATGTGCCCCTTGAGCAGGTGGAAACCTATCAGCGCGGCGCCAAGCAGTCCCACCACCAGAAGCATCAGAAACAGGCGAAGCACGGTTCTAGGCGGCCGCTGCCATTCAGGCGGGGTATTGGCGGTATCCGCAAGCGGGGTAACAGTGGTCATGATTTAAAATGCTCCGCAACATTGCGCAACTTTGGGATCGACATCGCTCCGATGCCACCAGCCACCGCCCAGCGCCTGGAAGAGCGCGACGGTATCGGTGTAGCGAGCGGCTTGAGAGGAAATCAGGTTGAGGCGCGCGCTCTGATCGGATTGCTCGGCGCTCAGCACATTGAGGTAAGTGCCGCCGCCCGCGCGGTATTGCGCCTGAGCGACCCTGAGGCTCGCAGCAGCCGTTTTCTGCGTCTCGAGGTTCGCAGCAAGCGTTTCGGCGTCTCGATGAATGGCGACGAGCGCATTGGCCACGTCCTGAAACGCCGAGTTGACCGTGCTGCTGTACTGGGCGGCGGCGACATCGACCGCAGCATCGGCGGCGCGCTTCTCCGCCTTGAGTTTGCCGCCCTCGAAGACCGGCTGGGTGAGGCTACCCGCGAGGCTCCATACAATGCCTGCGGGATTGAAAAGGTTTGAGTAGTTGCTGCCCTCGCGTCCATAACTGCCGGTCAGCGAAATTTGCGGCAACATGTTTGCCACCGCGATGCCGACGTTCGCCGTCGCCGAATGCAGCAAGGCGCCGTACGCCTGGATGTCGGGTCGCTGCGCAACCAGACTCGACGGCAGCGACACCGGCAGTTCCTCTGGCAGCACGAGGCCGGCGAGATCCAGCGTAGACCCGGTGTAGTCGGCCGGCAAGCCGCCCAGGTACACCGCCAATTGATTGCGCTGCTGCTCGAGCTGCTTCTGCAAACCGGGCAGCGTGGCGATCTGCGCATCCAGCAGCGACTGCTGCTGCAGCACGTCCACCTGGCTTACGCCACCGGCGTCGAAGCGGCGTCGCGTAACGTCGAGCGCGGCAGTATACGCGCGGATGATCTCGTGTGTCGTATCAATCTGCGCCTGCAACGAAGCCTCGTTGATGGCCGCATTGACGACGTTCGCGATCAGCGTCAGTTCGGTCGCCTCCAGTTCGTAGCGCTCATACTCGGCTTGGGCGTTCAGTTGCTCGACTTGCCGGCGAATGCCGCCGAATGCATCGAGCGTGTACGACACGCTGAGCGATCCGCTTATGAGGCTGTATGTCTGCGGCACCGGACTCACCAGCATGGTGCGCTCGCGTTCGGCCGATGTGCTCGCGCTGATCTGCGGGAAAAAACTGCCCTGCTCCGCACGCGTATTCTCGCGCGCCTCGCGCAACGTCGCCTGAGCGGCAGCAAGCGTGGGATTGGCCTTGAGCGCGCGCTCGACCAGCGCGTTGATCTGCGACGAATGGAACAGCGCCCACCAGTCACCCTGGATGTCGCGCCCCTCGACGAGGGTTTGCGTGTTGCCCGCGGTCGTGTCGGTGGAGACAGTGCGCGAGGGAACTGGCTTCTCCGTAAATCTGGACACATTGGGCGCGGACGGAGCGGCGTAATTCGGTCCAACCGTGCAACCCGCGAGCATGGTTTCGAAGGCCAGAAGTGCGGCCAACGAGAGAGACGCAAGCGGAGCGGCTCGCTCCTGCGCTGTAGATGGGCGGCCGTTGTGCTTCGCGTGAACGTTTTTGCTAGTCTTTGACGTGCGCATGTGTTTCTATACCCATTAGTACAGCAACCGATATGCTAGACTATAAAGTACATAAATTGCAAGGAGGAATT
>NZ_AWZT01000073.1 GCF_000472525.1 Paraburkholderia dilworthii | reverse complement strand
CCTGAAGTGGCGTGGGCCGGCAAAACCGAAGACCAGTTGAAGGCTGAAGGCATCAAGTACGGCAAGGCAGTATTCCCGTGGGCTGCTTCAGGCCGCGCGATCGCCAACGGCCGCGACGAGGGCTTCACGAAGCTGCTGTTCGACGAGGAAACGCATCGCGTGATCGGCGGCGGGATTGTCGGTCTGAATGCGGGCGACCTGATCAGCGAAGTGTGCCTCGCAATCGAAATGGGCGCGGATGCGACGGATATCGGCAAGACGATTCACCCGCACCCGACGCTCGGCGAATCGATCGGCATGGCCGCCGAACTGTATGAAGGAGTCTGTACCGATTTGCCGCCGAAGCGCGAAAAGGCAAGTCCGAAGTAAACGTAGGTCCTCGGGGTCTGTCAATCACGTGTTGCAGCGAGCCGGTCACTACGTTCGATCTTCAGGATCGCCGTACCGTGGCCTTCACAAAGGATGAGGAAGTTATGGCGATTGTGGGAACGTCGTTGCGAAATATGGTGCAAGCGTGGTTGGCGCCCGACCCGAAGAGAGGATTTCGGGTCAGCCACTACGGACGATCCAGCAGGGGGCGATATGTGTGCGTCGTCGCAGACAATGGAAGCGGGCCAAAGGCGATGTACTTTTTTCGCCACCGTGACGCGTCATGGTGCGTCTTCCCGCCACAGCCAGAAAGACCCGCCATGCAGGTTGCGGAATTGTGTTGAACACGAAAGCGCAAATCAATAGGCCGACGGAGCTGTTACCCGGACTATGCCTCCGCTTCCCTTACCGTTGCCGCCTTAGAAGGATGCAATGGTTAAACCGATACCCGATGATGTCTTGTGGTGACTAATTCAACTATCTTTGCGGCCGATCAAGCGGCAGCGCGCTTGATAACCCCCATTTGCACCTTTGTGCTGCGGCGCAGTGCTAGAGAACCTTCTGTCCGTGCACGTCCCGGAGTGATTCGACGAGCACTGAGCGGTAGAACAGCCTACGTGCACGAGCTTGCCTTCCGTCACGCATCGCGGCCTACGGTGCCGCGATGAGCAATCGACTTCGGATCGTCCGCCGGCCAACGGAGGTCAGATCGCTTTCGATAGCGGAGGAGGAAAATGTGCAGGGCACATGCGAGGTAGCGAACGAAGGTCCGGTGTCCGAGAGCACCGCACGCAGGAACTCACTGTGCATCGTGGCGTCAATCAGTAACCTCGCGCACATCGAAAGCGCTTACGGCACCGCAACCGCGCTGACCGTCAGGCATGTCGTATACGGGCGCGCTCGCGATTTCTGTACGCGGGAGTCGGGCATCATGACGCGCAACGGAGAGCAGATTGTCGTTCTGATTGACCGTGCTGTTCCTGAAGACCTGGCGAACGCTCACGCAGTCTGCAGCGACCATAGCATCGTCGATGCGGTCGTCGCGGCGCTGGGCGACGCCCCGGTGTTCACGTCGATGGGCCCGATCCGCGCAGCCATCGGTGCATCGATCCCGACCTGCGACGGCACACCGTTCGACCCCGAAAAAGAAGCATCCGCGGAGATGCGCATGGGCAGCAGAAAGTGGCGGACCCGATACGCGCGCGACATGGAAATTGCCGGGGAACTGCTCGGTGCGATGGAACGCGACGAGTTGTGCTTTCGCTACGAGAAGGTCTGCAGCGCGATCGGTACGGAGAGCGTCAGCTATTGGGAGGCGTTGTTGTGCAGGACCGGAGATGGCGTACCGGTCAGTGTAGGCAAATGGATTCCCGCTCTCGAACGGCTCGGACTGGTGAGCCGCCTCGACAGATGGGTCGTGACGACCGTGATCGATACGCTGCGTGCGCATCCGGGCATGTCGCTAGGCTGTAACGTGTCGATTCAGAGTGCAGCGCTCGGCGGCTGGCGGTCGACGGTCATCGAAACCCTTGCCGGCGAGCCTCAGGTCGCGGCACGGCTCGTCATCGAGTTGACGGAAAGCGCGCCGCTGACCGACATCGACGCAGTCGCGGACTTCGTCCGGGCGCTGCAACAGATCGGATGTCGCGTGGCTCTCGATGACATCGGTGCAGGCTACAGTTCCGTGCGGAGTCTTATGGAACTGGGCGTGGACATTGCAAAAATCGATGGTGGATATCTGCATCAGGCCCGCTCGAACGGGTGCGCACGAGTACATCTGGGTGCGCTGATCCGTCTGGCGCGAACGTGCGCTTCGCATGTGGTGGTCGAACGTGTCGAGGACGAGGAAGACCTGCACGTCTCCCAGGCCTGTGGCGCGCATTGGGTTCAGGGATATCTCTTCGAGCCCATCTTCGCCGCCGGTTTGACACAATCCGCGTCTGAGCCCGAACGGGACTGATGCGCGAGATTGAAGGTCCTGCGGGAGAAAGGAGAAGTCATGAGCGATATCTATCGGTACAAACCTGGAAGTGGCGTGCCGATCGTCACACAGCCCATCCCTGGCACGCGGACCTGCAGGCCCGCCTGCAATTTTTCTTCTTCCGCGACAATGACCGCGCTTGATGCGTCTTCCCGCCTGAGTCCGAACCTCCGTGATGGAGTGTTTCCCGCAAAGTGCAGCGCGATAGAGGATCGACTTGGCCATCAAAGCCGGGCAAGTCCGGGATTGAGTGGAGTACAGAAATGTTTGAGAAATCGAAGCCGCTAACGCCCGAGTACGCCCGTGAGCTGGAAGTATGGACGTGCACCTGGTACGACGAAGCCGTTGCAGCGAATTTCGTGCGCCCGCCGTATCACCCTGACGCGACGATCATCAAACGTCTCCAGGGCTACGTCCACGCCGGCCTGGCGCCGGCTGAAGCCGCAGTGGCATGCTTCGGAAGGAATCACTGAACGGTGTCGTCATCGCGTCCCCGCTGGGCAAGGATGGTCCTGCGGAAGGCACGCAACGATCCGCGGAGGCAATGAATGCCCAGCCCGTTACCCGCGTGTATTAACCACTGGAATCGGGCAACAACCTTCAGCGAAGGTGCGCGTCTGTTGGTGTGCCGAAGGCGGCGCTTTGGCACCTGAACGACGGAAACCATCGACGAAGCCCTCGGGCGGCTGTGGGGCGGCACGCCGCATTCCTATGGAGGCCAGGACTACGAGGCTTCACTTGCGCCCGACGACGAATGAAACGGGTTGTGAAATATGTGGCCATCCCGCTCCGGCGGGCCTCAGCGACTTGACATAATCTTTATTATCGACAGAAGTGATGTTACAGCAAAGCTGTAATGTCGTATCTGGGCAAAGCTGAAACGTCGCATGTCATGCTGGCTGACCTTTGACGGGAGGCTTGCATGACGACATCCGGGACGATCACCATGACGATGCGCGAGGTTGACCGGCTAAGGACGATCCAGTCGGTGGTCGACGGGATGCTGATGACCTGGCAGGCCGCAGAGCGGCTTCACCTGAGTCGGCGTCAGGTTGAGCGGCTGACGGTACGCTACCGCCGCCAGGGTGCCTCAGGACTGCTGTCACGGCATCGGGGGCACCCGAGCAACTACCAGCTGGCGGATGGCACGGCGGAACGCGCATTGATTCTGATCCGGGACAGTTATGCGGATTTCGGGCCGACGCTGGCGTGCGAGAAGCTGTGCGAATGTCATGGGCTGGTGCTGTCGAAGGAAACGGTGCGTCACCTGATGACGGAGGCCGGGCTGTGGATTCCGCGCCGGCAGCGACCACCGAAGATCTACCAGCCACGGGCGCGGCGATCGTGTCTGGGCGAACTGGTCCAGATCGATGGCAGCGATCATCGCTGGTTCGAGGATCGCGCGCCGGCGTGCACGCTGCTGGTCTATGTGGACGACGCAACCAGCCGGATCATGGCGCTGCACTTCACGGCGACCGAATCGACCTTCAGCTACTTCGAGGCGACGCGGACGTATCTGGAACTGCACGGCAAGCCGGTCGCGTTCTACAGCGACAAGGCGAGCGTATTCCGCTCGACGCAGACGGCGACCACGGGCGGCAAAGGCGTGACGCACTTCGGCCGGGCGATGTTCGAGTTGAACATTGACGGGTTGTGCGCGAATTCGAGCCAGGCCAAGGGGCGTGTTGAACGCGCGAACCTGACATTGCAGGACCGCCTGGTGAAGGAACTACGGCTACGCCAGATCGACACGCGGGAAGCGGCCAACGCTTATGCGCCTCACTTCATCGCCGACTACAACACGCGCTTTGGCAAGGTACCACGCAGCGCTTTCAATGCTCACCGGCCGCTGCGAACAGATGAGAATCTCGACACCATCCTGACGTGGCGCGAACCGCGGCGCGTCACCCGCTCGCTGACGCTGCAGTACGACCGGGTGATCTACCTGCTCGATGACACGGACGCAAACCGCAGACTGGTCGGACGCTACATCGATGTGTACGAGTATCCGGACGGTCGCATCGAGGTTCGCGCCGATGGTGTCGCCCTTCCCTGCACGCCTTATGACCGGCTCTCGGAGATCGATCAGGGCGCGGTGGTCGACCACAAGCGGCTGGGTCACGTGCTGCAGGTCGCGCAAGTGATTCAGGCCGATCGCGATAACCGTCGCGCGTCAGGTTCACCGTCACGGACCAATCGGGGGCAGGCGCCGAAGCTGAAGGAGCGCAAGGCTGGGACAAAGAAGCAGCGGGAGATCACTGTGGATGATCTGAACACCGCGATTGGCAGAGCGACGGTCAGTCTCCAGGACTCTGTCATCAAAACCTCGTCAAGGAGATAGCAAAGGCACAACTACGACACTTCTACTTTGCTGCCACTACGACACTTCAGAATGGCCTCGACAAGTGAACTATCTAGTTACTCATGTGCACGGCCGCGCCAGCTTTGCACGCAGGCCCGGATCCTTCCGCGCGCCGCAGTGTTGCGCGGCTACCTTGCTGTGTGTGTCGCGTCAGATGCGATCTCGGGCTGCGGGAGCATTCTCGTCTTCGAGATTATTGCGTTGAGGCGACTTCATTTCCTTTCGGGAGAAATGATTTGATACGCGAAAACCCATATAAACGACAGACGTTCCCTCGTAATATTGCAGTCGGTTATGAGAAGTATTGTTTCCGCCCGCAGTCAGCAAAAGCGAATTTAAGTGATTGAAATTTTCTGATTTTGTTAAGCTTCAAGGTCTTTCGTTCGGAGTTTCGCTGAACTGCGCGGTGTGATTGAACCGCCCAGATACCCTCTTTGCGAACGAGGCGCATGTGAGTGATGACAGACGTCTAGGTCCTTACAGACGATGGCTTCCGGCCCTGCCCCCAATAATGTTTCCGGTAGCAGGTTGATTCACAGCTGTTGCGATGCGGGTGTTTCATGAAAGTTTGTTGAGCAATAACAATAGCGGTTACTCCATTTCGCCCGGCCGCTGATATTTGATCCATTCCTGATAATACGACTTATCAGGATTAAACAATCAGGGATGGTACAATTAGCCGCCCATCCCCGCTGCATCGATAACAGCAGCGCGGTGTACCAAACTCTCCCATGACGACAGACGAACAAGATTTGCTTGAACCGCTGCCCCAAATGGCCCAAGACACGGCCCGGCCGGTTTTCCTGGCGTTCCAAGGGGGCGGAGCGCGGGGTATCGCCCACGTCGGTGGACTGGCGGCCGTAAACGATCTCGGATTGCCCGTCGCTGGCGTGGCAGGTACGTCGGCCGGCGCAATCATGGCAGCTTTAGTCGCTGCGGGATATCGGGCGGACCAGTTACTCGATCCGGACGCCGGGACGCATTTGCTGCAGAAAGTCGCCGGAGGCCGTTTCAAGCAGGCAACCGCGTTATTCGGTCGGAACTGGCGCTATATCAGGTGGTTGAGGCAGGCGGTGGCCACGTTCGGCTGTGCGGGCAGATATTACCGGAGCACCCCGCTAAGCGATGATTTGGCCTGGTTATGCAACCGA
Organism: Paraburkholderia dilworthii; assembly: GCF_000472525.1. Classification (GTDB taxonomy): domain Bacteria; phylum Pseudomonadota; class Gammaproteobacteria; order Burkholderiales; family Burkholderiaceae; genus Paraburkholderia; species Paraburkholderia dilworthii. The sequence continues at coordinate 13,506 of NZ_AWZT01000073.1, read as the reverse complement.
ACGTGGGGTAAGGTCGCCCTTATTTTGGCAGGGCTGTTCGTCGCCTACGAAATAGACGCACAACTTCCCCGTCCTGCTTTCGCCATTCTCATCGTCGTACTGATCTTGGCCGCGTGGCTTGCCAAGCGATGTGTCGACGGGTTAGCCTCGCTCGACGAAGTGCTGGCGCTGGTCGATGAGGCAATCGCCGAAGGGCTCAAGCTTCGGGGCCGCAACATTACTTTCGCCGATCTAAAGGCGCATAACGGATTGCCGTTGAAGCTCGTCGCGACGAATGTCAGCGACCAGTCACTGGAACTGTTCTCGGCCGAGACGACGCCTGACGTGAAAGTGGCCGATGCAGTGGCCGCCTCGATCTGCCTGCCCGTCGTTTTCCGGCCATGGTCTTTCTCGTTCAAGCGGCGTGGCGAACCGGTTGCGGTGGAGAGACGGTTCATTGATGGTGGACTGGTATCGAACCTGCCAGTGTGGACGTTCGATGAGGAGCGGGCACTCAATGAAAAAGCGGTCACTATCGCATTTGGGCTTAACCCGCCCAAGAAGGGTCGCGATCCGCACTGGCTGCCCGCCGCGTTGCAGACCGTGGTGGCAGGGCCACCCGAAGTCCACTTTCGCGGCATCGACCGGATGATTCATATTCCGCTGGACAGCAAACTGTCCGTCCTTGCTTTCGACGCCCGCTTTGATGATCTGTCGAAGGTGGTGGCCAAGGCGACGTCCGATGCGACCACGCAAGTCCAGTTGCATCTGACTGAGGTGCCGACGCAGATCCGGCGTGCGCTCGCGGCGCTTGCGAGTTCGGTCAGCGATGCCCTGAAGTTAGAGTTCGCCGGCGAACTCGCCGGGCGGGAAGCGGAGTCGCCGCTGTTTCGCATCGCCTTGGGCATCCAGAAACCCAGCGACCGGCTGTCATTAACGATCGCCTATGAATTGGGGCACGATGACAGCCTGCGAGGCGCCCGCCTTGCTTTGGATTCGCCGGCCGGTCTGGCGTGGCAGGGCGTCACCGCTATCCGTACCGACGAGGCCAGCCAGATATACCGCGACAGTCGCTGGACAGGATGCGTCCCCGTCCGGGAAAGCCATCTCGCCCGACAGGATGACGGCACCCACGGGCTGACTGCGGGCGCCGGAGCAGTAGTGGCAATCTTCGACTCACCTTTTCCTTTACCTGATAGCATATGGGCAGATAAAGGTGCATTAGAGGAATTTTGGGTGGCACTGTCCGAACTAGTCACGGCGTATTTCGCCGACAGGGACACGGGCAACCAACTTCGAAGGAGTATGGCATGGCTTTGACCGCACAGTCGCCGGGCCGCGAGAAGGCAAACGCGGCTCCGGTACCGGAAACACAGGCGCCGACGCCTCGCGCTGCCGAACGGGCAAGGCGGGCGGTGGCTATTCTGCGCGAACAGCGCAAGTCAGCGTCGAACGACGGCGTCACGATCCTGAAGGAAACCCTCGACCGTCTCGAAGACGAGGTCCGCCGGCGCGAGGCGGAGCGAGGACGGACGCCACGCACTCGCTGACTTCGGCATCGACCCCGGAAAGGACGCTTTACGCGTCCTTTTTTTCACCCGCTTTCCGCTTCGGGCATTCCGGCACGAGTTGCCCTGCCCTTCCGTCGGAAAAACCGCGTTGTGGACATCCCATGACCAGTTACGCTGTAGTCGAACTGAATGAAATCAGGCCACGCGGATCGGCGCATAAACCAGTAAAGGCCGTTGCATACAGAACCAGACGCGAGTTCGGGCAAGGGCTGCAGGCCGCGATTACAGCGCTTCATACGCTGGGTCACGACGAGCCGAAAGCACTGATCCTGAGCACCCATGGGTACCGCCTGACGGGCACGAGTTTCAAGGCGCTGGATAGCCCGGTCAACCTGTGGGAATTTGGCGACGCATTCGGCGTGCTGCCGCCCAACCTCGTTGTGTATCTAAGCGCGTGCTGGGGGGCATATCCGGGCGCCATCGCGCCGATACAGTCGGGAACCACGCCGCCTTATGTAGTCGGACCGCTGCTTGATATCTACCCGTACGACGCCAACGAAATGGAAAATGGCCTGCTCGATCTGCTGGCAAGTGGGCCTCCGTCCCGGCGTGGACTGTATCGACTTATCCGCCGCTATAACGAAGATACCGAAATGCGGCGTGAAGACTATGGGTCGCGGAGGTGGCTGTTCGGCATGCAAGATCAGGAGGGAAACTTCTTTCCCCGGCCGGCGATCGGGAATCAGCTCGCCACGCGCACCGAGGAGCCCGATGAGTTCGTCGTGCGCGAATTAGTCTACACCGAGACGGCTCACGGCCCCGTGGCGTGCGAGGTCGAAGACAGCCAGGGTCGTCGCTGGCAGGCCGATATCGCCGCCTTGACGCCACAGGACCCGGACGGACCGACCCGGTTGATCGGACAGCGGTTCAAGGCGATCTACCAGGTCTCCATGAGAGATGACCTCCCGGATCACGTCTACCAGCACACGTTGTCCGGGCTCCCGATGATCCGCCTTGTTGAAATACAGCCGGCGTAGCGGGCGTGCCTGGACGGGAAAGGCCAGTGAGAGGAGCATGCACGTTGCGGATTCCCTGACTAGCCCCGGTTTGACATCAATCCAGGTCTTTTCCAGACGCCGTGATTTCGTTCCTGATCTGCGCTGCGTCAAGCTCGCCGCTTAAATCTTGAAGGGCCCGTGTCGCTGCTCCCTGATCTCCCGTCATATCATGCGGGAGAACATTGGTCGTTCGCAGGACGTTCGGTGCGATTACTGCCAGACGAATTTCCGCGTCATCCTTGCATAGACAATAAGGATGGCCACCGTCGTTCACCTTCTCCAGACGCCAGCCTGAGAGGCTATTGATCTGTTCCAGCAAGTCGTCGTCGCGGTCTCCAAAGATCACGATCGAGCGCATCTCATCTTCTTTCATTTTCAGCACCGGTAAGTGTGGGGGCACATTCTAGCCGACGCGGCGCGTCATTGCTGCCAGCGTCTGCGACAAGTACGGGCGGGACATGTTAAGTCTGGCGTACAGCCTAGGGCTGGCGCAGACATGACGGAAAACGCTATCCGCGGATTTGTAGGTCAGCGTGCTTGCGCGATCGATGAGGGGCACAAAGCTGCGATGACGATTGCCTTGGGTTACCCCCGAATACTAGATGGAGCTGAGCAGGCTCAGCGCTCATTGGCTTTCCACTTTTCATCCTAATTGACAGCGTCGTGATGTTATCGGCTATCAGCGCATTTATCCTTTCGGCTGGTTCGGCATACTGGTGTAAGCGCCACCCTGGTCCGAAGAACTCATCTATGCACGGCATGACCGTGGGTTTGCGCTCATCAGCACGCGCTCGCCGGGCGTGCAGCGCACGTACTTCCGGTGCGATCCGAAGGGTTCTGTGGACGCCTGGTCCGACGACCGCATCTGGGCTGAGCTACACGCGCGTGTCGAGACCGCCGACGGCTGGCAGCTAACCGAAGGAAGGATCGTCCAGAGGACGCGATAACGGGGGCGTTTCAGTGGTTTCTTCGGAAGCATGCATCTGCGGCCTCAGCCGGCGACAGGCCGCCGTGGAAGTAGCCTTGGAGACGCTTTATGATCGTCGCATCAGGGTGAAACGGCGGGCGCACAAGATTCGCTGCGACGGCTGCATCGTACCAGGCACACGCCCATACCTCCAGCTCCCGAGCGTATTCGAGCGTTAGCGGTTCCGACTCCTCAAGCATCTTTTAACTCCACTCATTCCTAGGTTTGCCGGGCCATGACTTCCCGTCATCGCGCGATTCGCAGGGGATTGTCTCGACAACGTGTCGATGGATAAGATGACGCATACCTTTTATGTGAATTTCCTACTCAGGAAACTGTACCTCGTACAGCAAGGGGGAACGCACGACGAGGCCGCAGCGCGTTCCCAGATATGAACACTCGTGCGGTCGCCGTCCCTGCCGGACGCGCAACGCGTAGACGCGGCAGGTCTGCCTTCGATCGGCCAAATCTGCAGAAAATGGCCGGCCTGCCTGTCAGAATCGCGTACTGAAGCCGATCCGCGCGATCGACTGCAGCGCGCCGCTCGATGCGCCATTCGGGTCCATCACGCCGTTGATCTGCGCATAGCTGCCCCGGCTCGCGCGCTGGTGGACGCCCTCGACGTACACCATCGTGCGCTTGGACAGCAAGTACTGGACGGCGGCGTCTAGCTGGTGCGCGTGCGCATTGTCCAGCGCGTCGTTACCCTTCATGTACATGTAAACCGCGCCGATTACCCAAGCGGGCGACGCTTGCCACGACGCGCCGGCTTCCGCCGACCAGACGGCCGCCCCGTTCTGCGCATTGCGCACGGTCGTCACTATCGCTCTCCCCGTGACCGCACCGACCTTGTAGTGTAGGCCCGCGCCCCAGTTGCTGACGCTGGTGGCGTGGCTGCCGTTCGCTGCGGCGTATTTCTGGTTCGTATAGGCCGCGCCCGCACCGAACGGCCCATTCTCGTAACTCGCGCCGACGCTGACCGTGTTGTTCGCGCCGACCGAGCCCGCGACGTTCCCGAAACCATAAAGCACGCCGACGGTCAACCCCCACAGCGACGGGCTCGTGTACTTGACGGAGTTGGCGACGCGGTTGCTGCCCGCGACGCGATCCCAGTCGAATGCGCCGGTCGGATTGTTCGGCAGCGCAAGCTTGTCGAACGGCCCGTTGCGGAAACCGTACAGGCCGGCGACGTCCTGCGCGATTTCGTTGCCGCTCGCGGCCAGAGCGTCGACCATGAACTCGTACTGGTTGCCGAGCGTCAGCGTGCCGTACCGGTCGTTCTGCAGCCCGACGTAAGCCGTGCGCGCGAACAGGCCGCCGCCGATAATGGAGCCGTTAGCGAGCGAATACTGGTTCACGAGCCTGAAGATCGCCCGCGTGCCACCGCCAAGATCTTCCTTGCCTTCAAAGCCGAGAAGATTCGGAAAAAAGACGTTGTCGTCGAACTTGGCGTTGCCGTGGCCGCCTTGATTGCTCACATAACTCAGCCCGACGTCCATTAGCCCGAACATCGTCACGCTGCTCTGGGCGAACGATGCGACCGGGATCGCGTACACCGCAATTGCCAGAAAGGTCTTTTCGTCATCTCTAGTGTGCTCCTCACATGTTTCCGATGGCATCGGATATTTTGATTGGACTACTGATTTTCTTTATTGAAATCCGGATGAGCCTGTTTCGATCCATCCCAAACCGATGGAAGTCGCGGGCGCACCGGAGCATCCGCGTACCACATGTCCGCCGAAACTGAGACCCCTCGACGCTCTCCCGCCTGGAGGCCAGACTGTCGAATGCGTGGCGTCCACCGGCACGACTGCCCGGCTAGGACCGACGCGCCGTTCAGCAGCCGACCGTACCCTGCACCGGAGCTGCGGGCAATCGAGGATCTGCCGCGACGCCTGCGCGTCGGCCATCAGGCCGCTGCTGAACGGCGTGTCAATCGAGCAGGCCGCGACGGTGCTCACGCAGATGCCAGGGTCGGGCCGCGTATGCGCGAGCTAGCCCGCGAACTGCGCGATGTTGCCGTTACTCGCGCCGCACGCGGGCCAGTCCCTGCTGCCGATGTACGTCGACGCCACATTGACGATACGGCTGCCTTGTGGGCCGACGCCGACTTCGTAGACCAGGATGTCGAGCTTCGTCGGCCATCGCGCGCTTCAGTGTGTCGCTGCCGGCAACGTTGAGCCTCAGCGCGACGACCGATGCACACGCTTTCCGTCAAGCGCGGATCGGGCGCGCGCAGATACCAGACGCGCCGCGCGTCAGACGACCGTTCTTCCTTCAGACGTCCGCCGACGACTCACACTTGATACTCGCTCTGATCTGTGCGCGATGGACGGTCCGGTGCGCGGGGGGAAATCAGAATCTTGATCTGCGTGCGATCCGCGAGCAGTGCGTCGAAACCGTCGGCCACCGCAGCCTCAAGCGACACGATGCGTGTGACGATCGACGTGAGATCGAGCGCGCCCGACGCGACGATGCGCAGGAGGTCTTCATACGCGTGCCGATAACCGACGCTTGCCGTCAAGGTCAGCTCATCGTTGACCGCGCGGAATGCGTCGAAGCCGGCGTGCGGCATGAGACCGACCATCACGAGGCGACCGCCCTTGCGCAGCGCCTGCATGGCCGCTTCGAACGTGGCCGGCAGGCCAGCCGCTTCGAAACTCGCATCGACGCCGAGCCCCCCTGTAGCGGCGCGAATCGCGGCGCGCAGTGCTGGCCCGTCGAGCGTGCGTGTATCGAAGGTGTGCGTCGCGCCGAAGCGCGCGGCCGCGGCGAGCCGCTCAGGCGACACGTCAATCGCCACGATCGTCGTCGCGCCCTGCAGCTTCGCGAGCATGATCAGCAACAAGCCGATCGGCCCGACCCCGAACACCGCGCAGGTCTCGCCGAGCCGGAGTTCACCGCGCCGCAGCGCATGCAGCGCTACAGCGGCCGGCTCGGTCACTGCTGCCTGTTCGAGAGTCACGCCGTCGGGCAGGCGGTGCAACATGTACGCTGGCACGACCGCGAAGTCGGCCATCCCGCCGTCGCCCATCAGCCCGGCGAACCCCATCGACACGCACAGGTTGTACGATCCGGAGCGGCAGTACGCGCACTGGTGACAGCGATACTCCGGCTCGACCGCGACGCGGTCGCCCGTGGTCAGCGTCGTGACGCCCGCGCCAACCTCAACGACGGTGCCGCAGAACTCGTGACCGAGCGTCAGCGGCGCGTTGCGGCCGGACAGGGGATGCGGCGTTTCTACGGGAATCGCATGCGGGCCGTCCGCATATTCGTGCAGGTCGCTGCCGCAGATCCCGCAATAGGCGACCGCGATGCGAACGTCACCCGGGCCGACGAGCGGCGTGTCGATTTGCACGAGACGGACATCGCGCGGGCCGTGCCATTGAAGTGCACGCATGTCATCGTCCTCCGACTTTCTGCGTATTGAGATGGCTCGCGGCGGCGCCGACGAGCGCGCGCTTGCGCAGCACAGCGGGCGCGGTTTCGACGACACCGAACGACAGTACGCACGCGAGGATCGCGCCGGCCGCCGATGTCCACATCGCGAACTGCAGGCCGTACTGGTCGGCCGCGAAGCCCGCGACGGTCGGTGCGACGAAGCCGCCGATCAGTTCGCCTGCGCCCATGATCAGCCCGAGCGCGCTGGCGATCGCGCGAGGCGGGACGGTCTCGGCCGGGATCGTGGCCATGAACAGCGTGAAGCAGCCGAGGCCCGTGTACGTGGCGAACACCAGCGCGCCGAGCGCCCACACCGAATCGACATGGATCATCACGATCGGACAGACGGCGGCGATCAGCGCGAACACGATCATCGTCGGCTTGCGGCCAATGCGGTCGGAGATCGCCGGCACCGCAAAGCCCCAGAACACCCACGCGGCACCGAGGCAGGTCATCACAAAGCCCATGTCGGACGCGGACAGATGGCGGTTGCTGACCAGGAAGGTCGGCGCGAACGAGATGATCACGACGAACCACGTTAGGAAGCAGCAGCTGATCAGCATGCAGAGCAGGATGTTGCGTTCCTTCAGCAGCGCCCAGCGGCTGATGGCCGCGCCGCCTGCCGGATGCTCCGTAGCGCCGTCGGCGTGCGCGTGCCGCACGCCGACGGTCGGTACTTCGCGCACCCAGCGCCAGAGGCAGAACGCGATCAGGAAGCCCGGGATGCACGATACATAGAACGCCTCGCGCCAGCCGTACGCGGTCGCGATGCCGATCACGACCGGCGGGCCGATCATCGCGCCGAGCAGGCCGGCGGCCGAGCCTTGCAGCAGACCCATGTTCAGCCCGCGGCGAGTCGGCGTCGAACTCTCGATCATCAGCGATTGCGACAGCGGCAGCACCGGGCCTTCGGCGATGCCCATCAGCGCACGAAACGCGATCAGGCTCGCGAATCCGCCGACGAGCCCCGACAGCGCCGAGCATACGGAAAAACCGAGCACGGCCGCGATCAGCAGCGGTTTGCGCGTGCCGCGCGCGTCGGACCACGCGCCTGCCGCGGCGCCCGACAGCGCCCACGTGAGCGCGAGCGCGGACGACACCATGCCGAGCTGCGTGTTCGTCAGGTGCAGTTCGGCCGACATGAACGGGAACAGGAACGACAGCGCGAGGCGGTCGAAGAAGACAAAGCCGAACGTCATGAACAGGATCAGCAGCAGCCTGTTCTCGTACGACCATGCGTGTTTGGGGGAAGAGTGGGATGTCATGGCCGGCCTCGTCGCGCGTCAGCGGAACAGCTTCTCGATCGCTTGCGCGCCGAGGCCGACCTTCTCGTAATGCGCCTTGCACATTGCGATATACGAATGCACGTCGAAGTAGCCTTCGGGGTTGCCTTCGTCGTCGAGCCAGATCAGCGGCCCCGTGACGATGAAGAACGCGCGCATCGGTTCCGGGTGGTCGAACGCAACGAGCGTGTGGCCTTCGCCCGGCGTCTCGTACACGAAATCGCCGCGCGTCGCCGTCCATTCGTGCTCCAGGTAGCCCCATTTGCCGGACAGCGTGTATGCGAACACCTCGTGCGGATGATAGTGCCGGTTCACGAGCCCGGCCTCCTTCGCCACCAGAATGTCGCACCATTTATTCTGCGACGGCGAGATCCAAAGCGGGCGCGACGAAACGGTTTCGGTAAACGGAACGTAATAGCGCTCGTCTTCGGTGGCTGCGTTCTGAATGTAGGCTTCCGGCAGTGCATCGGGCTTGAACGGATTGGCAATCGCCGGGATGTTTTGCCAGAATTCGGATACGGCTTTGTCGACCATGGTCTGTCTCCTTATAGATTGGTGTCGTGGGGTCGACTTTATCCAGATCGTGCTCGCCGCTCTTGACCGCGATGGACGAATTGCTTGTTCGAGCGAGACATTGCGGCGCACAGTCCTTGCGTGAACCATTTCAAAATCATGCCGCTCGGTGCGACAGGCGCCAGCAGGAGGCAACATGGTCAGTTCCACCGTCTTGTTGTGTACGCAAGGCTCGACGTCCGACGTACCGGCGTGCGAGCGGATGGCGTACTGGGAGGCACTATGCTCAACGACACTGGTCGGCCTGCGCTGCTCCTCTTTGTCGCCTGGCGGTTTAGAGGTCGAAAAGACCGGCATCGCAATGCCGGGCCTCGGCATCGCCGATATCAGGGGACAGGACCACGTGATCGAGCGCAACCCGGCGCTGGTGCGCCAGATGCCGAAGGAATCGGTGTTTGCTTGCCAGCTTCTTCAGGGTCGCGCGTATTTCATCCAGCGCGACCGGTGCCTGCTCGCGGAGGCTGGCGACATCGTCGTCTACGACACGCGTATTCCGTACCTGTTCGGATTCCTAACGCCAATGCGGCAGTTGCTGATCGACGTGCCAATCGCGACGCTCGACAACCGGTTGGAGTCGGGCCTGGACCAACTGCCGCTGAAGATAGCACCGCGTGCTGGCAGCGGCGCGATGCTCGGCAAGACACTGCATGCACCGTCGAGCGTTTTATGGGTAATCCGGTGGACTCCGAAGTCGCGCGGTTCTGCCAGTACGCGCGCACACTGCTCGCATCAATCATCGAAGTGGAACTGCATGGCGCGAGTACGTCGCGCGCCTCACTCTCGTACCTGCTGACGGCAAAGCAGTACATCGCGACCCGTCTGGCTGAACCCGGGCTCACGCCGCAGGCCGTGGCCGATGCGGACGGATTGTCGCTGCGGCATCTGGGCCGGCTCTTCGGTGCCGACGGGGAATCGATCATGCAGCATATCTGGAGGAGCGCGTTTCGCGGGCGTACTGCGCGAATATCAGTATGCTTCTTCGCGACCGCCCGCCAGGGACCACTGCCGATATCACCGCCGACACAGTGGTGTACTGGGACGGTGAACGGCTGAACGGGGCGCACCTATCGGCTGATGAGCCCCGAGTCGTTGCAGACCCCTTCGAGTTAGAGGACGTCCTGCCTGACGTTCGCGACGCGCTAGCGGACTGGCTGGCGCGACCGAGATTCAGCTTCCGTCCGTCCCTCCTCGAATGGCTGGACCCGTTACCGCCCGGCACGGCGTCACCCTGACTGGCGAGCCAAAACAAAGCATGAGGAGCGGCAGCGTGGAATGGCTGTGGACGTGCGGAGGCACGAGTTTCGGTTACCGGGACGGCGATAACCTGTGGACGCATGACGGCCGCCACGTGGGGCACTTCATCGGTAATGAGGTGTACGCCGCCGATGGCAGCAACCTCGGTGAAATGATGGGCACCAGCCGCCTCGTCACGTGCAAGGCCAAGATCGGAGTTGTGCGCAACGGCTTTTCGCCGCAACCGTCGCGGACCATCGCCACCACTCACCACGACTACAGCGCTTATCCGATGGATAACGGCTATCAGGACTTTCCACGGCCAGGCGCAATCCCCGACTGCGGAGGCGTCGAAGTGCCTATCTACCGTCCTTAATCGACCCAGTTCTGACTTTCAGGCGGCTTCTGTATAACGGCAGGAATCAGGGAGCAGCGGTCATTCGTCAATCTCCGCAGTCAGCATGTCGTCGCCGTTCGCGTTCGCCGAACCAAGGTAATCCCCGCAGCGGTTGTGGGCCGTATAACTGACGAGGAAGGAGCGTGCCCGGCACTGGCGGGGGTAGGCCGCCTCCTCTCTTCGGAAGCGGATTGCTGTAAAACCACACGCTGGGCGGGCGGCAGGTACGTACTCTGCCGTCAGGAAGAGTGTTCGGTCGATTTTCGGACAGCATCCGCCGCTCGGAGTAGTGGACCGGCAAGGAACACCACGACAAATCCCGCCGCCACTTCTAGCCACGGCGTCCGATAGTCGGTCGAGAACATCACGACAAAAGTCTTCGCGGCCGTCGCCAGGCCAATTGCCGACGCCAGCCACGCCAACAGGAATGAAATCGAGAAGTTGTCTTGCAGCACGACGGCGTCGTTGTGCATCCAAGGCGGGAACCATCCGATCCCCGAAAGCAGGAGGAAGCAAGCCGCGCCTCCCGCTACCCCGACGAGCGGAGCCCATTCCCCGATGCTCGACTTATGTTCCGCGTTTTGCCAATTGCTCGCGATTCGCCCGAGGCTCGTTGCGATCGCGTTGCGCGTCTGGCCCCATGCGACGGCGGTATCAGAGGGATCGACCAATAAATAAACATTTCTCGGGAAGTCCTTCGAGGCTTCCGCGTCATTCAAAATCAAGGATATCTGCGCGAAAAACAGAAAATAGAAGTCCTCTTTGGCTAACCTTCCGGTGCCCGTTCCAACCGCCGGAACGATGATTCCATTAACGTCTTTCTGGTTCCGCATCTGATCCATGAAACTGACGATGGCATTGCTCGTATCCTCTTTCACGCACGCCTGGTATTTCGATTCGATATCGGACCCTTCGGCATTCCAGCAGGGACGTTTTTGACTATCAGGGTTTGCCCAGACCACAATCGCAACGTTGGCGACCGTATCGACTCCAAATTTGTCATGGTAGACGCCTTGACACTCGTGAAAATCCACATCGCCGCGGTTCAGGGTTGGCCGATCGGCTTTGTCCAGGCGGCAACCCGTTCCGATGGGGCCACTGATGCCACCGTCGATCGACTGCGCTTCATCGACGGAATTGAGAATCAAGAGTCGATCCCCGACGCTTTTCCAATCGGGCTGCCCGTCAAAGGATTTATCGGTTAATCGCGCCGTGAGCAGTTGAACGGTGAGTGGTTGGCCATTCTGCTTGACGAAGGTCGCCAGCGCCTGCGGCGGCATCCCGTCTGCCGGCAACGTCTGCGGTAGGCTTTTCATGATGTTAATTTTGGGCGTCGCGCCCTTAGGCTTCCCGTACAGATGGATCTGGACCCATTCCGTTGGCGAACGCGCGCTGATTTCCTTCACACCGATCGCAAACGCAATGAACAGGATGACCGCGCAGACGATCGACGTTACGCGTCCATGCTGACGTCTTACCGGGGCGCTCATCCGCTACTCGTCGAAATTTGCGTTCTTGAGCGGATTCGCGATCGTGCGAGGTGAGCCCGCTTGCGCCGGATTCTTCGATGAATCCTCTTTTGCGGGGCCGATCACTTTGACGTCGATGTCATCGACGCAGATGAACGGGACTCTTGTTGGCCCCGTCTTGACCTCGACGTACACTTGCAAGCGCTCGCTGTTCGATGGAACGTCGCATTGCCCCCAGCCGCCCTTGTTGTCTTTCCACGGCTCTTCCATCCACTTTCCATCCGTTGATTCGATGGGGTGAAGCCAGCACAGCTGAGATTGACCCTCCGGTCCGACCGTGTTTATGCCCAGTAAGAAATATCCTGCGATGAAGTTCTGAGCGTATGCATACATGGATATCTGAATGCGTTTTCCCCGAAAGTCATCGGCCTTGAATTCCTGAGTGAGCGCCGATTCATTGGTCGATGCGGTTTGCGAGAGACGCACACAGGCACTTGCCGTTCCTGAATATTTGATCTCGCGATTCAGAAACACCTTTGGCGACACCGTCCATCCCGGGATGACTGACTGTCCCGAGGCCGTGGCGCTCGTCAGTACGGAAAGCGTCAAAAGGCTAGCTAATCGAATCGCGCCCGTTCGCGCGACACACGTGTGCGTAAGGCCGCGTTCGAAAAAGACGCGGATAGGTCGTTCAGCGAGAGCGAATGTTCCCTTCATTGCATGCCCCATCTCACGAGCCGGATAGCTTCGGACGACGCTAATACATAAGCACATGTGGCATGAGACTCCAAGTTCGCAACAGATCCTATGTGCGGTCCCCCGCACAATCGCTCCGCGTCGAATTACATCTTCGCAGGACAGACTATTCCCGCGGGAAAATGCTTCACAATGGGGCGTGGACGCAACCCATTAGTTCGGCATGGTTTCCAAATTGCCAGACGATCACTTCGATTTTGATTTCACGACGATGAATCAGAAGCGGAGCAGCGTCGTCGACAAGTGTGACACGCTAGCCGCCGTTGGGCGGTGTCGCGCCAACGACCACAAAGGCCGACGACCAGTCCAACATATTGCGAGCATGAACGCCGGCTGCTTGAGTGGAGCAGCCGTTCGAATGACCGTGTGTCAACGATCATGAATGGCGGAAAGTGGCCGAACTTCGCCTTCCGTTGCTCTATCGTTCTGCGTTGAGGAGCCGCGTCATCATTCCCGCGTTGCGCTGAGCGACATCTCTGTAGCAGTTGTTGAACAGCACGTGCGTGCGCCCGACGTTCTTCGCGATTGCCTGGATGCCCGGCGCGAGGGCGCGCAACTCGTCCTCGGAGTACTCATAGTTGAATCGGTCGGCCGCCGACTCAGCGCCGGTCCAAGTGTCAGCGTTGCGGCCATGCAGCCGCACGATTGCGAGCTCCGGCGAGGTAGCCTCCCAGACGGTGTGTGCGCGTTTTTTCACTCCTTCCGGCGCATCGACAATGACGTGCACAATGCCGCGTTCCCGCTCCATCGCCAGCGTCGACTCACGGTGCTTTTCGCCCAACCAGCTCTCATGCCGGAACTCAAATGCGGTGAGGAACGGGTGCATGCGCTCCGCACAG
>NZ_AWZT01000072.1 GCF_000472525.1 Paraburkholderia dilworthii | reverse complement strand
CGGAAAATCGGCCGCTGAGCCTCCGCATTCGGACCTTACTTTGAACAGCGTCGATGCCGTTAAGGACGCGCATGCGGAAGAGCATTACACATGCGAACGTTGTCGCGCAGTGTTTGCGCGAGTCCTTAGAGGACCGCCAACGCTTCGAATTTGGATGCTACTGAATGCGGGCCAACACTAGCTGTCGACGACGCTTTATCTGCAACAAAGTGTGCTGGCCGCGACGGCGAGCCTGCGCTTGCGACAAACCTTTGGCGCGCGGCTGATTCCCCGTCACGTTTACGAGCAACGTTCGGACCGTCGCGCCTGCAGAGCCGGCGTGACGTTAGCGGTGGTCGGCAAGAGGCACGGTTTTCGCAGTCGCGAGGAACGATGAGAAACATGACGATGGTCGGGCACGTGTTGATGACCTGTTGCCATTCCTCGGATGAGTGAAACCGCGGTCGGCTCGCGAGCCCCGCTACAACTGAAATGACTGCGCGTCCAAGACTGATGGCGAACCGGCCAACGGGTCACCACACTCGAAGAACTATCGAACGCGCGCATGGAGGATTGTCCTTCGCGTATCAGGACTGGATGATGCTTACTGAAACTCTCGGGATTGACGATCTGCAACGCCTGCTTGATTGAGGCTATCGCTGTTTCGGGCCTGCCCGCATGCGGGTAGGGTCAGTCGGAAATCCGAGCATCGTACGGACTAACATGCGGCATCGCCATCGTTACCGACGAGCGTCGACTGCGTATTTAAATCCATGCCGGATGGGAATCGCGGGACGCAGCCTATGTCGGAAATGCTGCCGTTGAACAGCGTCCCAACGGTCACGACAGCGCACGCTATTGCCGAGGAATGTTACCCGCTCAAGGCCGGCTAATTGTTCGACGTTTGCCGCTTCCGCCGCGGTGCCGCAAGATAACGGCTGCGGTGGCAAGAGCGATTGCGCGGAGATTGCAGGTTTTTACTGTTGCACAATCCCGCCGCTTTGGTGTGGTCAGCGTCCACCGGGAACATCAATTGAACCCAAGCCGGAGGGTGCGCTTCATGACAAGCAAGCTCTTTCTCGTGCATACAAAGAGGCGTGGCTAGGGACGTTTGTCACCAGATTCAGGCTTTGCCGTAGGCGCCTCTGCAAAATCATCAGAGTCTGCGACCACGTCCTGTTGAGTTGGCGCCTCCGGCTCAGCCAATTGCAAGCGCGCCTGCTCCCAGAACTCGTCGGCGCGTCCTTCCGGACTGCCGGCCTTGAGCCATAAGTCATACGCGCGTCGCTGGATGTCACTGTCAGATATTGCAGAAGTCATGTCACACCTCATTGATTCGCATCCGATTCAATCGCCCTTTGAATCGCAATGATGCGCCTTTCGGCGCGCCATAGATAGCGCGCGGAAAAGGAGGCCGCTGCTGCGCAATCTAGTGAAATGGCGCCCTCCAGATGTGGCACGATAAAATTCCGTTCGAAAGGAACGTCAATGGCGGCCGATTCATATATTCCGGGCGAAATTGTGAAGGTCTCGGTTCGGATTGTGGTCGCGGATGACGATAGCAACGAGCCGTCCGCATTGACCCGCGCCGAAGGCGAACATTCTCTCCCCCAACGCGAAACGGCAAGATGCGCATTGCGGATTTACGTACGCGCCGACGCGTTTTCACATGCATGGCGAACTCCAGGACATAGAAGCCGAAGAAGTTAGACCTCCGGGTCTGCGCCGGACCGACGCGGTTGACTCGCCGGCGATTCACCAGGCTTGGACGCCGGCTAGCAGCCCTGACAGCTTGAGTTCTGCAGATGGCGCCAACGTCGGAGACGGGTTCTTCAGCAAACGCAAGCGACATGACATCTCCGACCGTCTTCCAGGTTATGCGCGTGGCCTACCCGCGACTCGGCGTCCCACCTGTCACGCGTCAAGGGAAAATGCGCACTTGCGGCTTGCGCTGAACTTAGGCAACCGTACTGCATAAAGCGTCGCGTTGCTAAATCTCCAGCGATACGCGATTCCGCCCAAGGCGCTTAGACTTGTAAAGCGCACGGTCGGCCCGCTCGAACGCATCGTCGATATTTTCTCGCGTGGACACTTGTGTGATGCCAGCGGATACCGAATATCGGAGCTGGGTCCCATCCGCGGTAATCACCTCTCTGCCTAATGCGCCCTCGCGCAATCTTTCAATCACCAGCAATGCGTCGTGCACAGTAGTGTGAGGCATCACTATCAGGAACTCCTCTCCGCCGATTCTTCCGATAACGTCTGAGCGCCGAACCAGATTCCGAGCCAAATTTGCGAAATCACATAGGACTGCGTCTCCAGCAAGATGGCCATGCTCGTCGTTGATGTTCTTGAACATGTCAAGGTCCAGGAGTGCAATTACCATAGGCATCTGCTCCGATAGCGGTGCCGCCAGGGCACTTCTGAGACACGCAAGAATCTTTCGACGGTTTGGGAGCCCAGTAAGCGCATCAGTCGTGGCCTCATAAACGGCCATCTCGTGGGCAGCAGCTAACAGGCGCTCGGTCTCCTTGAGCGGGGAGATTTCGCTACCGACCAGTACGAGCCACCCGTCGTCCAAGAGCGTTTCTGTCATCCAATACCAACTGCCGTCAATCATGTCGGTGGTGAAGAACCGCTGCCCCGGACGACTCCGCCGTCTCAGTTGCGTCTTGGCAATAAACGTCGCGACGTCGCCGGAATCGATTCTCGGTCCGAACCCAGCTTGCGCGCTGCGCAGTATCAAGTCTGCAAACGTGAGCACACCCTCGCTTCCATCGAGTCTGAACGCCTTCCTGAAGGCGGCGCTTGCGTATTGCAAAACGTCGTCGGGGTCATACGTGGCGACAAGCAGCGACCCTTGCGCAAAAGCGCGGCAAAGGGCTTCAGCCGGCCCGAACCCAAACTGCTCTGCGCCCGCTGGGCTCATATGATTTCCCCTCGCGATGGCTCGCTGACGAACTACAGTCCGTCGCAAAATATAACTAGCGGAGCCGGTGCAGTCGTCCGGTTGGAGACTCTGACCAGTCAGCGTGGTCATCGGTTGACTATCCATCCGCATCGACTACGGGTATGACTTTG
Source organism: Paraburkholderia dilworthii (assembly GCF_000472525.1). Taxonomy (GTDB): domain Bacteria; phylum Pseudomonadota; class Gammaproteobacteria; order Burkholderiales; family Burkholderiaceae; genus Paraburkholderia; species Paraburkholderia dilworthii. The sequence continues at coordinate 16,571 of NZ_AWZT01000072.1, read as the reverse complement.
GCCCCGCAAAGCGCATGCCGGGAGGCCCGGCTTTGCGGCGTTGCGTGCGCGCCGGCTGCCAGGTCGGCGACGTCGCGGCCCGTGGGATGTAGCCGGGCTCAAGGCCGATGAAGCCGTCAAGTCACATCAGCATTTCAAACCTGAACCGTAGGATTTGCGTTGCCGACGGCGTGAATACCTTCGATTCGGCAAGCATTTTGAGCGGACAATCTTAGAAAGACGGAAATGCACGGCAGGCGCCCGGTCGCTCCTGTGGCGCATTCCGCCGATACGTCGCTTTGACCCCTGGCGGTCTTCTCACCGACCCTATAGAGCCGAGAGCAGCACAGTTGGGAGTCGTCCTGCCTTGCGGTCATATGGCAAGCGGCGAAATCCGCTCACCGGTAACGAGGCTTGATTGAAATCAGCGCTCATAGTCAAACTCAAGGCTCAGTGGACAGTAGCCCTCATCGCAGGCGCTATTGCACAAGTCAGTGCGCTGTTGCTCTCCGCTACTGTCGACTTGGGCGCGCACGCCGTGTCGCCCACCGCTCTCATTTTGTATGGCGCGGCGACCGTATTACTTACCTATCGATGGGTCATTTTCGACGCGCGCAAGGCGTTTAACGCAGCGGTCAACAAGCGCTATGTGATTGTGGAGGGCAGTCCACCTCACATATGCTGGATTTGTCCAGCTTTCCCCGGGCGCTGGCTTGCATGCCTGCATATTCGCTTGCATCCCGAACTAGGCGAGGGGCAGGAGATGTGACGCCATATCTGCAGCCTGCGGGCGCATACGGAATAAGAAGCGGGTTGCAGACGTTGACGGCGGGCGAGTTTTAATGCGATTCGCCGGGCGCTAGGATACGGTCCACGCTCGGCCCGCCTTCCTCATGTTTCGCAATCACAAATCGCATGCTGGAAGAGGCAGGGTTGGCGCCTTGGCTTGCCTGTACGGCGCGCGGCGTCGCCCGGCGAACATGCGCATGCCTGGAGGCGGCTGAGGAACCTACCACGCGTCCGGCACCCAGTCTCGCTTACGCGCATGCCAGGCACGTCCCATGCGTGCGCTGCAAGGCAGCCGTGCGGGGGAGTCATGAGCAGAGTATTGCTGGTCGGCAACGAGCCTCACCTAATTGAGGTGCTGCGACTCGGTCTGGAGTCGGAGGGGCATCACATCATAACGGCGCTCGATTGCCTGGAGGCGTTGGAAATGGTGTCAGGGAGACTTCCGGACGTCGTTGTCACTGACTCGGAGATACTAAACGAGCTCGCTCTATGCAAGTTGCAACGACACGCCAGCCCTGGTGAAGGCATTCCTGTCATCCTGCTATCCGACGGCCCGCAGCCGGCAGACCGGCACGCGGACTTTTTCCACGCCTATGTTCGGAAGCCGGTGGCGGTTGAGCAGGTGCTAACGCTGGTTTCGCAACTGATTTCAGAGCGGCAGAACCCGGCATCGGTACCGCACCACTAGCCGGCTGGGCTAAGAGTGGAATGCTATCGCTAATAGCGGCGTGCGAAAGCAGGACAGTTAGCGCCACCGCGACGGCTGTGTATCAGGAACCCGCCGGCGGCGACTTCGGCTCACCGACGGTTCGATGTTCGTAGGCCGCGCGGAACTGCTAACGTCGCTTGTGGGCGCCGGTGACGTTGCGCAATGTATTTACATTGTTGGTAGCGACCGATGGGAAGTGTGTGAGCGCGGCAGGTCCGTCGCATGCGTTTATTACGAGCCCAGACGGGCCCGCCGCAAGTCGGGCGAGCTAGTCCCTTACTGGGACATCAGGCAGGTGTGGGCATGAACCCGGCAGCGCGGAAAGAGTTCGTGCGCTCCCGGGTCATCCCGCTACGCAACGAAACGACATTCTGATGCTGGTGTACGTGTATCCATGTTCCTTCCGCGATTCATATGGTCATCGATTTCAGCCGCGCAACCAAGCATGCGCGGATAAAGAAAGATGGTAAAGGCGGCCGTCTCCAAAGCGTTGCGCGAATACGTTCCGTCACGATATGGCTGCCAGAGCATCTTGAGCAGTAACGCGGCAATCACCGCATCGACGTTGACGCAGTAGACGTTTCGCGAAACCCCCGCGTCGAACAGGCTTTGGACCAACGTCCGGTAGAAGTCGTGGAAGATGTTGTATTCGTCGCGCTCGGCGAACAACTGCCGCACGAACATTTCACGCGGGTCGTGATTGACGGGTTTATCTTTAAACACCGGATGATTTACGCCAGGGATTTTCTGAATGTCCAGGCTGCCGCTCGTTTTCTTGCCCGATTTGTATTTGGCGTAACTTTCGACGTACGTCATCGCTAGTGCTTTTAAATCCAGCCCGTGCGCAGGATTGCCGGGGTCAGTCAGTCCACTATCCGCGAACTGGTCTAGCAGAAACGCAATTCCCTCAAATCCATTGCCACCGTGTGTGTAACCACTGTGCGTAAGGAAGCCGATTAACGCCTTGTTGAGTTGGACGCGCTCGGGGTCTTCGGGACCATCGGCAGAGACCGCACCTTTTGCACCCTGCGCGGAAATCGTTCCGGGTCCATTTGACAGCAGCAGTCCGACCAGCAATTGGAAGGAAAACAAGTCGCTCGTGCCTGGCGACAATCCAAACAACGCGCGGAAAGCGGTTTCACCGAGCGAACGCTCCTCCAGCACTGTCTTCGTCTCGACGCCGCAGAAGCTGTCCGGACCGTGCTGGTCTGCGGACACCGAGGCGCCTATCAGGGAGCCGAACAGTTGAATCCACCACGGAAGGCTCTCTGCCGAGAGGCGTGAAATGCGTTTGCGCATGAGCGGTCCCCATGCGAGCGTCGCGCAAATGGCTGCCAATACGCCATCGGTAGTCGGCTCGCCGGGCAGGCTTTCAACATATTTCACGAATGTCGACTTCACGTCGCGAGCTTTGAGTCCCGCCAGGATTGCGCGGGCCCGCAAATCCGGTTCACTGCTGACAAACAGGTTGAGGTCGGTGACTTCAGCGCGCGAAAAGTCGAAAGTCTCATCCATCGCGTGCTCGAGCTTCACCGTGGCAAAGGCGTCGATTAGAGCGCGGACCGCCTGGCGGGGCCCGGCTAGCCCTCGCGGCCCGATGATACTTGCCGCCGCGGCAAGGACAGTGTTTGGTGCATTACCGGCATCCCTTGCCGCCTGGGCAGCCCCAAGTGCGGGATGTCCATACAGGTTCAGGAACGCACTCACAGCGACATTGATTAGCGCGCGGTCGTTCATCCCGCCGGGTTCGTGGAGCAGCGCCAGGCTTACGTTGGTCTCGAGGGGATACTGCGCTGCATCGAGCATCGAGACACCATACAGACTGGTCACCTGCGACTTCGAGTCCATCTGCGACGCGCCAGAAGCATCCTTCATCGACTGTCGCGGTGGTACAGCTCCAACCTGTTTGTCGAGCGCGGCAATCTGGGCATCGTATGGGGCAGCGGCCTGCACGACTGGCAAATCCAGCACCGTCGGCAGGCACAATCCGCGGTGACTGCTGAACCACGGCTTCAAAGCAAGGTTGCCCTCAGGCTCGAAATCGGGCCGACAGGCGTTTTCACGCATCACAGCCGTCAGAGCAGCGGGTATGTGCGCGATGTTCGTGACAAGAGCGCCCTTTGCCGACACGACCGGATTGTCCGGTGTGAACACGCTCGATACCCCGAATTTATCGAGGAACCATTGTTCTTTCGATGCGGCGTCGTCCGCGCCTCCGGACATAGCACCCGCGTGTCCGACAGCACGGGTCAGCTTTGACTTCCAGCGACCCACGACGCACGCAACCACCGGCTTCGTAAAGTTGGCGTCGAGCTCGTAGTAGCCGCCTGGTTCAACATAAAGAACGGCGGCCTTGCTTCGCGCGTCGTTTGCCAGCGCCGCAGCAAACTCGGGCGCCGCGAACTGTATATAGACGTCTTTGCCACTGGAGATGGCCGTAGTCGTGCCCCATCCGGCCATACGCAGGTAGGTTGCGATGGTCGTTGTAAAGTTGCCCGAGTTCGAGAACAATGCAATTGAGCCGCGTCGCAATGCCTCCTCAGGATTGTCGCCGCCCAGCGCTCCGCCGATACGCACCTGATTCCAGGCGTCAGCTACGCCGAGGCTGTTGCCGCCGAAAATGTCGATGCCGTTGGACTGACCCATCGCGCGGATTTCGCGGGAGTCGCTGACGGCCAGCTTTTCGGTGACGATGAATATCTTTTTTAGTTCCGGATTGACACGGATTAGCTCGGCCACGCCGTCCCGTGCAGCGGAAGGCGGCAGATAGATGACGCCGCAGTTGAACCGGTGACCATCGTTCAGGCCTTCAAGGACATTGTTGTAGACCGGCACGCATCCAAGTGCCGTTTCCAGTACCTGTCCGCGCTTTCCTGGAGCCGTACCAAACACCACATTGCCGCCGGAATAGGCATGACCGACCGGGGTAACATCGCTCGACTCACCACCCAGGATGTTGAGTACGCAAACGCGGTCATCCTTTGTGGCAACTTGGGATAACGAACTAATTCCTACGAAGTATTTAAAATCGCCAATGCCCTGCTTGTACATAATGATTCTCCTCAGTCGATGAGATGCTCAGGCAGCCTGTTTGACCGCAATTCCCAGCTTCGCGGCAATCTGCTCACGGCCGCCTGCTTTCATCCATTGGTCAACCTGCTTCGCATGCAGGACGACCTCGCTCATGTCCGAGTCAAACCCGAAGAAGGTGTACGGCAATCCCAGCGAATCGAGTGTGTCGCGCAATGCTCCCATTCCGCGAACCAGATTCGGACCGCCACGGCCGACCACCACATAGAGCGGCGTCGGGCGGTGCTGACTGAAGTGCTCGCGTAACGCGTCGGCCATTGCGCGAAATGTTTCGAAAATATCCGTGTTGTTCGACTTTCCACCAATGATGAACAGCACATTGCTCTGGTCAATCCAGTGCTTGAAGCAGATGCGGGCGACTTCCTTCATCTTTTCGTAAGGTGGGTTGCCGCCGAAATCTGACGAGATGATGGCGTCGTCTCCGAGCATTTGCGTGACAAGGGAGTTCGCACCGCCACCGAAGGTTGGCGCGAGAATGCTGCCCTTGGCGTTAATGACGTAGACGTCGCTCTGCCCCTGATACGTGCGGAGCTGATTGATTTCCTGTTCGAAGTCTGAATAATCGACCGCGAAGAGATGCGCGGGCAGGTCAAGACGCTGCCAGCGCGGGTCGTCACGGTCGAAGCCGCATTTGAAGTCACAGGCGACGGGTGTCAGCCGTCCCTTGCTATCCTCACGCATCCGGATTGGATTGAGTTCGAGGGTCGTCATGCCGAACCCGTGGTAGAGCTCCCACAACTTGGGGAGGTGCTGCACAAGCGGCGAGATAATCTGTTTGGGTGCGCCCAGCGTCGAAAGCGCGTTCGCCACGACGAACGCCTTGAGCCCGGTGAGCGGGTCAAACGGAATCTGCACAACTTGCGACTTGTCCAGTTCCTCGATGTCGACGCCACCGTGATGTGTGAGCGTCATGGTGGGCGCGCGGAAGTGTGTCGAGTCGGTAATCGAGAAATAGACCTCGTACTCGGCCGGCACTCCCGCCTCAAACGTCACGCCGTTGGCTTTTGAAACGGTGTTGGCGACGTGATGCTCGACGAAGTAAAGGCGCTCCTTCTCCTTCAAGGCGGTCGTCAGGTCAGTTGCACGGCCAATCAGACCGGCCTTGCCCTTCTTGCCAACGCCGCCCTTGAAAACCGGCTTGATGAAAATCATGCCGTGTTTTTTCAGCATCGCTCGAATCTGTTCTTCGCTAGCGTCCGGACCCAGAATCTCGGGCGTCGGAAAGCCCACGAACTGCAGCAATCTGGCGCCGTGCAACATACCGGTGACTTGCATGATGACCTCAGGAAGTGAGTTGGGAAATCGGTGTCGTCGGGACAATAGCCCTTACGGGGGCTTTGTCGAACCCGTAAAACGAGTGCGGGGTTGAGCACAGGATTGCCTCGACAATCGCGGGCGCAAGATGTAAGTCCAGCAACGCGCCAAGCGTCTGCCTGTAGTCCGTCGCCTGTTCAAACTGCGTGTGTGGCCAGTCGCTACCCCACATCAGACGTTCGGCGCCAAATGCGTCTATGAGCTGGTCCGTGGCATCGCGCATGAACCTCGAGTCCGGCACCGAGCACCGATAGGCGCCCGAAATCTTGACCCACACGCGCCCAGATGGGCCAAACTCCAACAGGTCGTGGAAGCCCGGGTCGCGTGTGCCGCTGTCCGGGTCAGGGCGGCCAAAATGGTCAACGACGACTGGCAAGCCCACATCCAGCAAAGTGTTGACGAGCGGCGTCAGGTCCGACGCCTCCCTGTGCAACTCAACATGCCAGCCTAGTTTTGATAACTGCCGCCAAAGCGTTACATATGGCGCCGAGCCCAGCTTGGGGAGCGTCTGCCCGACAAGGTTCAGACGCACGCCCGTCACACCCTGGCAGTTCAGCCGCTGCAGGTCGTCTACTGAAATTTCGGGGGACACGACTGCCACACCGCGCAGCCGGCTAATGTCGCTGGTCAGCGCCTTTAAAAGATGGCTGTTATCGGTGCCGAGAAAGCTGGGCTGGACAAGGACGGCATTGCCAATATCGTTCTCGTCCAGAAGCTTCAGGTAGGCGTCCAGCGTTGCGTCATAGTCGGGTGCGTAGCGCCGTCCGTCCGCCAGCGGCAGCGTCCGGGCAAACACGTGCGCGTGCGTGTCAACGCGCGGCAGCCGTCGCCGCGCGATGGATGGTGCCTGAGTCATCGCTGGCTCCGGGGATGGTCAAACGCTAATTCGGCGTCGGCGACCGGTTGTGAAGCCTGCTCGACGCCGGACGGCCGCAAGCGCTTGCCGCGCGTTTCGGGAAGCAGCAACACGGCAACCATCGCCAGCCCGTACGCAATTGCGGCATCGATACCAATCGCTGCTCCGAGCGACATCGAATGACTCATGTACCCGACCAGCACCGGGAAACCCGCCGAGGCGATGCGACCGAAGTTGTAGCAAAAGCCGACGCCTGTCCCGCGCATATCCGCAGGATAGAGCTCGTTAAAGAGTGCGCCCAGACTGGCCGGTATACCGGCAGCAAAGAAGCCTAGCGGGAAGCCCAGAACAAGCATTTCCGTGTTGCTCAAGGGAAGCATCACATAGGCGAGCACGGTGACGATGCAAGAAAATGCGAAAAATGCGATGTTGCGACGCCGTCCGATACGGTCGAGCAGGTAAGCGCTCGCCATACAGCCGCACCAGAAAGCGACGATAACAACCGCAAGATACCCACCGGTGTTGAGGACCGACAGATGTCTTTCCCTGGAGAGGAAGGTCGGCAGCCAGGTCATGATGGCGTAGTACCCGCCGTGTGCGCCTGTGCCCAGAATCGCCCCGATAACGGTGGTCTTGATGACGCGCGGCTGGAATACCTGCGCGATTTGCGCCCACACAGAAACCGCTGGTTCAGCGCGAGACGGCTCAACGCGCACAGGTTCGCGGAGATTGCGGCGGACGTAAAGGACGAGAAGCGCGGGCAGCAGGCCAACGCCGAACATGACACGCCACGCCGTATCTGACGGCAACCACGAAAAGGCCGCGGCATACAAGAGCACTGCGCCGGCCCAGCCGACAGCCCAAGCGCTCTGTACCGCGCCCATGGCCTTGCCGCGGTGTTCCGTCCGGACGGTCTCAGCCATCAACACGGCGCCTGCAGCCCACTCTCCGCCGAACCCGAATCCTTGCAGGGTCTTCAGGACCAGTAGTTGAGGAAAACTCTGGGCGAAGGCACAAAGGAATGTGAATCCTGCAAACCAGAGAATCGTAATCTGCAGGGTCCGCACCCGACCAATCCTGTCGGACAAGGCGCCCGCCAACCAGCCGCCCATCGCCGATGACACCAGTGTCACGCCGCTGATGGCGCCCGCCTGCATGTGGTCGATGCCGTACGCTGCGATGATTGCGGGGATTGCCAGGGTAAACATCTGCACATCGAGGGCATCGAGGCCCCAACCCGCGAAACATCCCCAGAAGGTGTTCCGTTCGAGAGGTGTGCCTCGCTTGTACCAGGTGAACATCGCCGTCTCCAAGGTAAATTCATATATTCATGTATATGACTATATGTTTAGTTTAGGCGCCTCGACGAAGAAGTCATTCGGGATTTACCCTTGTTCCTGCAGATGTTGTACAGTGACTATTCCTGTGAACAACTAAATGAATCATGGATATGCAGTCGTTCTCGGCCAAGCCAGACGGCCGGTTGCCCCGATACCAGCAGCTACGCGATGACCTCGTGCGCCGCATCGCGGAGGGCGAGTGGGCGCCAGAAAAGGCAATCGCCACAGAGGCGGAACTTAGCCAGTTCTACAACGTGTCGACTGGAACCCTTCGGAAGGCCATTGATTTGCTGGTGGCCGACGGGGTGCTCACCCGCACCCAGGGAAAGGGGACCTTCGTCCGGCGCCCGCGCTTTGATTCGTCGTTGTTCCGCTTCTTCCGGTTCAAGTCAGCTGACGGCAAGCCGGTCCGACCGACGGCGAAGGTGCTCGGCCGCGAAGTCGTCAGGCCAAACGAGACGATTCGCTCAGCCTTGCAGATGAAGGCGACCGAGAAGACTGTTCATCTCTCGCGGGTACGACTGATTGAGGGACAACCCGTTTTGTCGGAAGAAATATGGCTACCTCGAAGCCGTTTCGAAGCGCTGGCGACTCTTCCCCTAGGTGGCTTCGAGGATTTGCTTTATCCACTCTACGAGCGGCTTTGCCGCCAAATCGTCGCGTCCGCAACCGAAATTCTGAACGTCGAACAGGCCACGGACGCTGATGCAGCACTCTTGCATATCGACGTTGGCAGCCCGGTAATCCTTGTGCACCGTGTGGCATCCGATTTCGCCGGGACGCCTATTGAATGGCGCACCACGCGTGGCGCTGCTGCAGCGTTCCAGTATCAGGTCGATATTCGCTGACAACGCGACTCCCTCGCCCGGTTCGGTGCCGTCATAGGGGCCGACAACGAACTGACTCTCTGTCACCCGTCAAGTCGCATTTTTCCTGCGACTTTCAGGCTCTACACCTCGCTCGCCGAATACATCACTGGTCGCCAGCTGCCGCGGCAGCTCGCTTGCGTGCGCTCGTCCGGGTTATACCTCATTGCAGCCCGGCCTCAAACATACAAACATATACATGACTATATCAATTTGCCCGTTTTCGTCTGACTGACCCTTTCGAAACGCCAGTCCGAGCGGCAGCGGGCATGGAACTTGGAGCGAACATGTCTACGTCCGTAACACGTGAGCAGCAGGTAATGAAGAAAATGGCATGGCGGCTGATGCCGCTGCTGATTGTCATGTTTCTCATCGCATTCATCGACCGGCAGAACGTCGGCTTCGCGAAACTGGAAATGGTTCAGGCACTTGGCATGACGGAAGCCGCGTATGGCCTTGGAGCATCCCTGTTTTTCATTGGCTACCTGCTGTTTGAGGTGCCCAGCACACTGGCGCTTCATCGTTTTGGGGCCCGGACGTGGCTCGCTCGCATCATGATTACGTGGGGCGTCGTCACAGTGCTAATGGCGTTCACCAGGTCCCTGCCAGTTTTTTACTCGTTTCGGTTTGCGCTGGGCGTTGCTGAAGCCGGGTTTTATCCAGGCGTCATTTACTACCTGACGCAGTGGTTTCCTCAAAGCTACCGGACACGTGTGCTTGGCCTTTTTACTCTCGGCAGTTCGCTGGCAAACATGCTTGGCGCGCTGGTCGGAGGGCTGCTCCTTTCCTTGGGCGGAACACTGGGACTGGCGGGTTGGCAATGGGTTTTCCTTGCCACCGGTCTTCCCGCAATACTGATGGCCTTCGTAGCACTCAAATATCTACCGAGCTCCGTCAAGGAAGCGAACTTCCTTTCTCAGGACGAGAAGGACATTGTGGTCGCAGCGCTTGCGCGCGAAGCGTCCCCGGAAGCAAAGGAGTCCCGGCCATGGGCGGCATTGCTTGACCCGAAGGTCCTCATGTTCGCAGCAACCTACATGCTGATGTCGACGTCGCTCTATGGCGTGACATACTGGTTGCCCACGCTGGTTAAGAGCTGGGGCGTTTCGTCGAGCGTCAATGGCCTGCTCAACATGATTCCGTGGGCTCTCGCGGCTCTTCTCCTGCTTTGGCTTCCCGGGAAGCTCAAACGTGAACAGGTGGTGTTAAAGGCAATGGCCATAGTCGCCGGCATCGGCGTCGTATGCTTTGCATCGAGCCTCGTGTTGCCGACTATATCGTTGCGCTTCATTGCTTTGTGTCTGGGTGGAGCTTGTATTCCTCTGCTGTACCCTTGCTTCTGGTCGCTCCCACCACGCTTCTTTTCTGGCGCTCGAGCCGCAGCAAGTGTCGCTGCCATCAACTGCATTGGAAACCTTGGAGGGTTCTTCGGACAGAACCTCATGCCGTACGTTGGCAAGGTAACCACCAGTCATGTTGCACCCATGCTCGTTCCGACTGCATGCCTGTTAGCTCTCGCAATCGGTACCATCATTGCGTGGTCTGTCGGAGCGCATCGCAAGGCAGCGCTCGCATCAGCAACTGTATAGTTCGGATAGATGTGCGACTCACACTGTCTCCCCCGAGTCGACGCAGCCCGTCTGCGCCGCATCGCCGGCAAGTAATTCCGTCCCCGTGAGACAACTGCCCGGAGCGCCGCCCGGCCTTCTAGCTGTTTTCCTTTCACCAGATGTTGAAGCTGAAGATGGTTCTTGCCTTGTGCGTTAACTCCTCGGTCTCAAGCCGTGGTCCGCGCTGACGTCCGACGCCTGAGACCAGCCCCCCTGACTCGACACCCACGATTTCGTCAACGGCATAAGTCTTCTCCATGATGCCCATATACCAGCCAGGCGCCCACTCGAGGTGGCCAGCTACGCTGCGGCTGTCGGTTGCCCACAGCAATTCATACACATCCTTGATGACAGGAACCGGCCGTATTGTGAGTATCGACTTGCGGCATAACGCTTGGCCCGGTGGACGTAGGAGTTTACGGGGACGGTGCGCGCATCAGGATTCATGCCATTGGCGGCATCGACGTCGTGATTGTCGCGCACTGACTTACTGACGCACAGCGCCGAATGAAGGCGCCTGCTCTGTCGGGCACTCCCGATTTCAGCGCCAGGTTGCGGAACACCTTACTTGCGCTAGACTGGTTTCAGCGACCGGAAGGAGATTTGGATGATACGCAAGACGCTCAATGCCTCGCAGCTTCAGCAGGAGGTCAACCGGCGAATCCATCGACTGCAGGAAATCGTCGAGGATGGCGTGAAGATTCGTGTGCCGCGGCCGCAGTTGCAAGAGGTGGACAAGACAGGCTGCAACTGGAACATGACCCACTTCGGCAATGCGGTCGGTTTCGAGCGCGACATCGCGGGCGTGCTCAAGGCCGTGCGTGCGGAATACAATCTCAATACCGAAGTAAAAAACACCGGCAACCCGTTTGGGGGCTAACCAAGAAAGACATCGATTCCTTGTTCGTTTTTGGTGGGTGGGCACTAATGGTGCGCTTATCTCAAATGGATTACCTTGCGACGCCCCGTCGCAGACATTCCTCGCTTTGCAACCTATGCTTTTTACGAGCACCGACTGGCCGCATGTCGCTCGAAATTGCCGACAACTGACGAATGGACCTTTGGATTCAACCCTGTGCATCGTGCGCTGACCTCTACGGGAAATCGGCCACCGAACCTCCGCACCAGGACCTCGCACTCAACGGCGCCGGTGCAACTGGGAATTTGCGAGCAGAGGAGCACTACGCCTGCGTTCGATGCCGCGCGGTGTTTGTGCGAATCCTTGCAGGACCGCCGACGCGGCAGGTTTGGATGCTATTGAACGCAGGCCAGCACTGACGCAACGTTCGCTCAACGTCAGCGCGTGAGGTGTCTCACGCCTGGTTTTTCCAAATCGGGAGCGCGCTGCCAAGAGTGCAGTGTGGAGAGAAAATGTTGCCGACGCCCACCGCGTTCATCGACAAACACACACCAGTCCATTTTTCGTTTTCCTTGCGAACGCTGGGAGGGGCAATTCCGCGATGAAGTCGGGATGAGCCGTTGCTGGAATCGATATTGGCGGAGACCGGAAGGGAAATCACCTTGTTATCCCCCTTATTAGGAATGCAGTCGCCTCTGCGAAGCGAAAGCGAACTCAGCGCCGAGAAATTTTTTTTGCATGCGGGAATTGATGCAACGTCACTGGGGTCTATCGACGAAGTCGATGCGGCGCTTTGCGCCTTGCCACAAGCTTCCTACTTGAAGGGAGGGTCGTTGCGTACGGCGACGAGCTAGACGGATTCATTATCGTGCCCGCTCCCACTGGCCACAGTAGAGAGGCTTAGGCCAGACCGCTTTCGCGGCTGAACCGACACGGCTGACGTAGCCGAAGCGTCAAGTGTCCTGGCGTCCATCAGGCACACACCTTGAAGTTCGCCCACGAGCGACAGCAGCTTAATCACGGCAATCATTCTTTAGGAGGACCGGTGCATCGAACACGACATTTGACCTTGCTGCTGGCGATGGCAGCGTTTGGTTCAATCGAAGCATGGGCGAGCGATATTCAATGTGCCACCACGCGGCAACCGGCTGCGCGCGTCATATGCGACCACGCCATCCTGAACAATGAATATGACGATATTTTCGCGCAGCAACAGGCTCTGCTGAGTACTGGGAAACTTTCTTCCGAACAACTCGCCCAGTGGAGGCAATCGCGGAACGCCTGCACCGACGTCCACTGCATCGACGGCGTCTTCGCTCAGTGGAAGGTGATGGCCAAGTCTGTCGAAACCACTTCTCGCGCTGCACTGGCGCCGGCTATGGCCTCGTCTATGGTTCCCATCGGACCCGCCCCGGACGCAGTTCCCGCTACCGCATCTCCGGCCTCCCCAACGTCGGAAGCCTCGCTCGTTCGCCGAGGCAGTGCCGCCGGCGTAGCGCTTCCGCAGCCGGTTGCGACGCAGGCCTCTTCGCCTACCGTCGCCTCTGCTGCTTCCAGTCCGCGCGACTCCCGCAGCACGACCGGCATGAGCGCGGGTCTGATGGCAGTCTTGCTCGTTGCGATTGCATGCGGCGCGCTCGTCAGGCGCCGAAAAAAAAGTGATGGCGCACCGAGGAACCACTAAAGGATGTTCGGTTATCTTTTCGGCCATCCAGCCAGAAGTAGCGCACTGCATCTTACGCATGGCATAGTGCGGGCATCCCAACTGTGGAACCGACGATGACGACCCTCGAATCCTTGCAAGCAAAAATTCAGAAACTGCAAGCGCAGGCCGACGCGCTCGCCGCGAAAAAATCGAGCGCCGTTATCGACAAGATTCGGGAGTTGATGGCAGAGCACGGACTAACGACTGCTGACATTGACGCGCACGCTGGCGGCAACAAACGTGGACCGAAACCCGGCGGAAAGGCCGCAGCGAAAGCAGGAAGCTCAGTAACGAAATATCGCGACCCGAGGACCGGCGCGACATGGTCAGGACACGGCCGCGCGCCCGGATGGATTGCTAACGTGAAGGACCGCAGTAAGTATCTCGTTGAAGGCAATGCTGTGGTGTCGGCACCTGCTGCCAAGAAGGTTTCGAAGGCAGGAAACTATGTCAGGGGCCCCCAGCCTGCGCTGTACGCTGACCCGAAAACTGGCGCGACCTGGAGTGGACGTGGCCGCGCTCCCGCGTGGATTGCTAGTGCCAAGGACCGCAGCAAGTTTCTCATTGGCGGCGCTACCGCTGGCGACAAGAAGCCGGTGCTCAAGACGGCTGCTGTCAAAAAGCCCTAGGCCCGTCGATACCATTTTCGATGATGTCGTAATAGCGATTTGCGGCAACGATGTCGACGGTTATGTCGGGGTAGCGTTCCGTGAATTCCTGTAGCAACGATGCAATGTGCAGCGTGCAGAAAGACAGGGATGCCGTCACGCGAAGAACGCCGCTCGGCTTGGCTACAGCTTTTTTGCGACTGCTTCCGCTTCCCTGAGGTCCGTCAGTACCGATTTGCAACGGCGATGGAATTCGGCACCTGCTTCGGTCAAGAAAAGGCTACGTGTATTGCAACGTATCAACTGCACGCCAACTCTGGCCTCTAGCGCCGCCAGGTATCGGCTTGCAGCAGATATGGACAGGTCGAGAGCCTCAGCCGCGCGGCTGATATTTCCCGACTCCGCGACTTCGATGAAAAGCTCGACTTCCTTGAACTGGTCCATGACGGAACGCTACCTGCTGAAATTTTCGAGCAACGCCACTATCCGCATCGCTGCTTGCTGAAGGGGAAACTGATTCGGTACATCGGGCGAGTTTTTGGGGACCAGTCATAACGATGTTCAAACCGGTCCGAGGGGAAAAAAGGCCTCAAAAACACCTCAAGACAGCTCATAATGCTTCAGCTCAGCTGGGAGCGTCCTCGGAGTTCCACGGTAGGAATCAAGCGGTGCGTCGGTCAACCTGCTCGCGAAGCGCAGCCACGAATGTGTCTTGGGCCCAGTCTTCCGCAAGCGCTCGACGTAGCAGCTCCTGCTGGCTCGCTGGAGCTAGGCCACCATGTGGTGGGTCCTTATCCAGGTTCGTAGGAAACGGATAGCCCTCGGCGCTTGACGCGATGACAGCGTCAACCTGTTCTGTCGTGAAAGCCGCCGTGCGAACGAGGTCAAGCAGCATCGGATATATGGCTTCGCACATCTTTGTGCGATTCAGCGATTCCATCGCACGACCATAGGCTGAGGAAATCTGAAGAAGGTTCACCATGCGTTGAACGGAGGTCGTGCGGTTCGAGCCGGCTGCATGAAAGAGCGCTGGGTTGAAGAAGAGTGCATCGCCTTTTTCAAGTGGCAGTTGAACGTAGTGCGTTTCGAAGTAGTCGCGAAAGTCCCGCCGACGCCAGGCAAGGTATCCCTCGGCGTAGCGCTGCGAGTACGGCAATAGCTTGGTCGGCCCGCTTTCCAGCGGCATGTCGGTGTGGGCAATCGCCCCTTGCAGCGTGAGGAGCGGCGACATCGTATGCACATGCGCCGGATAACGTTCGGCTTCGGAAACAGTCTGGAACCCGAGGTGGTAGTCCCGGTGGGCCTGCTGAGCTTGTCCACCGGGGCGTACGACATTGACCTGAGAAGTCATCTGAAAGCTTGGACCGAGCCACGCCTCGGCCACAGCCCGAAGCGGCAGATTCGCAAAGTAACGTGCGAACACATCCGGCGCGCGCAAACAAAGCTTCTCCTGCGCATTCCAGATTCGGTCATTTGCACCCGCCGTGGCGAAGTGGTCCGCAGCAGTGCCGCCAGCTTCGCGCTCTTCCCGAATGAGTGATTCAAAGACCGTGGTCGCTTCGTCGACCGGCGCGGTGTCGGCACACATGCGCTTCAATACGAGCACGCCCGCGCCCGTTTTCAAAACCCGCGCCCACTCAGCCTGAAGGTCCTTTCGCAGCGAAACCTCCTTAAGGACAGAGGTAAGTTCGCGGCAGTCGTACAACGGAACGTGGTCTACTGTTTCGGCGGCAAAAGTGAGCCTGTCGTCGTCCGGACAATGCTGGAGTACAGCAAGAAAGTCCTGGAGAAGGCAATCCTGCTCCCGATACCAATTGCCTGCGCGGGCGTCGAGACGCGGTTCAATGGGGTTCACGGTGTCTCCTCCTGTTCTTCCTCTAACGATAGTCCTCCTTTGGACGCTTGAGGTACCATAAACGCCTCAAAAACACCTCAACTTACAGCCCCCCATGGCGCACCGCTTTCTTATGAAGGAGATTGCCTTGCAGGCGGGCCTTGGACTTGCCACAGTCGACCGCGTGCTGAATGGACGGGAGCACGTCCGCGAACACACTCGCCAACGGGTGCAGCACGCAATAGAGGAACTGGAGAAACAACAGTTCCAGCTAGCGACTAGCGGGCGCAAGGTTGTCGTGGATGTCGTCGTCGAAGCGCCGCAAAGGTTTTCTGACGAAATACGGGAAGCGTTGGAATCTGAGCTACCGGGGTTGCATCCGGCGGTATTCAGACTACGGTTTCTGATGCAAGACACGATGACCACTGCGGAAGTTGTGGACGCATTGAGCGCGATTGGACGCAGGGGCAGCCACGGTGTGTTGCTCAAGGCACGAGATGTCCCTGAGATTGTTGCCGCTGTTTCCGGCTTGCGGCAGCGGGGCATTCCTGTCGTCACCATCTTTACGGATATTCCGCGGTCATCGCGCATTGCCTATGCCGGGCTCGACAACCACATGGCAGGCGCGACCGCCGCTTACCTCATCGGTCAATGGCTTGGTCGCCGTGAAGGCAATGTTCTGGTCACCATGAGTAGTGAGCGGTTTCGCGGGGAAGAAGAACGCGGAGCGAGCTTTCGGGATGAATTGACCCGCCGAAATCCGAAGCTAAGACTCGTCGATGCCAGCGGGGGGCACGGCCTCGACAGGGAAACGGAGAAGCGAGTCAAGCGGGCCGTTGATGCAGAGCGCAAAATTGTCGCGGTCTATTCGATGGGNGGAGGCAACGTTGCAATACTCCGTGCGCTCGGCNCGCTGGGTCAGGCGCCGAAATGTTTTATCGGGCATGACCTTGACAAAGATAACGTTGACTTGCTGCGTGACGGCAAACTGAGCGCTGTGTTGCATCACGAC
>NZ_AWZT01000009.1 GCF_000472525.1 Paraburkholderia dilworthii | reverse complement strand
CGTCGATTTTCGCGCCGAGCGTGGCATACACCGTCGCCATTTCAAGACCAATGATGCCGCCGCCGATCACCAGCATGCGCTGCGGAATCTGGCGCAGTTCGAGCGCGCCGGTCGAATCCACTACGCGCGGATCTTCCGGAATGAACGGCAGCTTCACCGCCTCCGAACCTGCGGCGATAATCGCCTGCTTGAACCTGACNACCTTCTTGCCGCCCTCGGTCTGCACTTCCATGTGATTCGGATCGACGAAAGAGCCGGTGCCCGTCACCACTTCGACCTTGCGCATCTTGGCCATGCCGGCGAGGCCGCCCGTCAGCTTTTTGACGACGCCCGACTTGAACTCGCGCAGCTTGTCGAGATCGATTTGCGGCTTTGCGAACGTAATGCCATGCGCGCCGAGCGCTTCGGCTTCGTCGATCACGAGCGCCGTATGCAGCAGCGCTTTCGACGGAATACAGCCGACGTTCAGACACACGCCGCCCAGCGTTGCATAACGCTCGACGAGCACCGTCTTCATGCCGAGGTCCGCGGAACGGAACGCAGCCGAATAGCCGCCAGGGCCCGAGCCGAGCACGAGCATGTCGCATTCGATATCGGCCTTGCCGGCGAAGCTGCCCGCTTGCGGCGCGGGTGCGGGTGCGGCGGCTTGCGATGCGGCAGCAGGCGCCGGAGCAGGCGCTGTTTCCGGTTCCTTCGCGGCAGCCTTCGGAGCCTCGTTCGCAGGCGCCGCACCCGCCGACGTTTCGACGAGCGCGATGATCGAGCCTTGCGAGACCTTATCGCCGGCCTTGACGTGGACTTCCTTGACGGTGCCGGCGGTATCGCTCGGCACTTCGATGGAGGCCTTGTCGGACTCGAGCGTCATCAGCGCCTGTTCGTTCTCGATGACATCGCCCGGCTTGATATTCACTTCAATGACGTCGACATCCTTGAAGTCACCGATGTCGGGCACTTTTACTTCGACGAGACTCATAGTGTCCCCTTCTCTTATTGATCGTGATGAACAAAGAACCCGAAAATTCAGCCCAAAAAACTGGCAACGCGGCGAACAGAATCATCCTTTGCTGTCCGCCCAAGGACGCGCCTTTCTTTTGCCTACTTTTCTTTGGCAAGACAAAGAAAAGTAGGTGCCGCCCCGCACAGGGGCGACGCTAATAGACCGACGCGAAAGCAGGTTCTACAGAAGTGCGCGGATCACAGACGAAAAAACCAGCGCCCCGCGCAACACCACAATCAAAGAATCACACGCCGGAAATCGGCAAGAAGCGCTCCAAGATACGCATTGAAGCGCGCAGCTTCAGCCCCATCGATCACGCGGTGGTCATAAGACAACGACAGCGGCAACATCAGCTTAGGCACAAACTGCTTGCCGTCCCACACCGGCTTCATCGCACCACGCGACAGCCCAAGAATCGCAACCTCAGGCGCATTGATGATCGGCGTGAAATTCGTGCCGCCAATACCGCCGAGCGACGAAATCGAGAAGCAGCCGCCTTGCATCTGGTCCGGCTTCAGCTTGCCTTCGCGCGCGGCCTTCGACAGATCCGTCATTTCCTTCGCGATTTCGACGAGACCCTTCTTGTCCGCGTCGCGAATTACCGGAACCACCAGACCGTTCGGCGTATCGGCGGCAAAGCCCACGTGGTAGTACTGCTTGAACACGAGGTTGTCGCCGTCGAGGCTCGCGTTGAACGTCGGGAATTTCTTCAGCGCCGACACGACGGCCTTGATCACGAATGCCAGCATCGTGATCTTCACGCCGGCCTTTTCGTTTTCCTTGTTCAGCTGCACGCGCAGCGCTTCCAGCTCGGTGATATCCGCTTCGTCGTTGTTCGTGACGTGCGGAATCATGACCCAGTTGCGATGCAGGTTCGCACCGGAAATCTTCTTGATGCGCGACAGCGGCTTCGGATCGACCGGACCGAACTTCGTGAAGTCGACCTTCGGCCACGGCAGCAGATTCAACCCGCCGCCAGCCGCCGCAGGCGCGGCTGCACCGGCCGGCGCTGCGCGCTGACCCGTCATGACGCCCTTGATAAAGGCAGTGACGTCGGCTTGCGTAATGCGGCCCTTCGGTCCCGTGCCTTGCACCTGCGTCACGTCGACACCCAGTTCGCGCGCGAACTTGCGTACCGACGGCGAAGCGTGACTCGTGCGACGCGAGCCGCCTTCGCCTGCCGGGATCAGCGGCGCTTGCGCGAGCGCCGACGGCGAAGCCGGAGCGGGCGACGGCGCAATCGGCGCATCCGACGGCTTTTCGGCCTGCTGTTTCGGTGCAGCTGCGGGCGCCGGGGCGGGAGTTGCGGCGGCACCTTCGGCTTCCACCACGACGATCACCGAGCCTTCGGATACGGTATCGCCGACCTTGACCTTCACTTCCTTGACGACGCCGGCGGCCGAACTCGGCACGTCCATCGTCGCCTTGTCCGATTCCAAGGTCACGAGCGACTGCTCTTTTTCGACGCGATCGCCGACCTTCACCGCGACTTCGATCACGGGAATGTCTTTGTAGTCGCCGATGTCCGGCACCTTGACTTCCTGCAGTCCACCGCCGCTCGCAGCAGGAGCGGCGGGCGCCGCGGCGGGAGCGGGAGCAGCAGCGGGTGCGGGCGACGCAGCCGGAGCGGGAGCAGCAGCGGGTGCGGGCGACGCAGCCGGAGCGGCAGCCGCCGCGCCGCCTTCCGCGCCATCCAGCACGACGATCAGCGAACCTTCCGACACATTGTCGCCGACCTTGACCTTCACTTCCTTGACGACGCCGGCCGCCGAACTCGGCACATCCATCGTCGCCTTGTCGGACTCCAGCGTAACGAGCGATTGCTCTTTTTCGACGGTATCACCCGCCTTGACCAGCACCTCGATCACAGGAATGTCCTTGTAATCGCCGATGTCCGGCACCTTGACTTCGATCGCTTGACTCATTGTTAGTGTCTCCTGGGCCGCGCACGCGCCTGCCCCTGTCGATCAGGAGCAGACGCGCACGCCGTGGCACACGGGGAATGATGCCTTAGACGGTCATCGGGTTGGGTTTGGCGGGATCAAGGTTGTACTTCTTGAGCGCCTCGGCGACGACCTTGCGTTCGATCGTCCCTTCATCTGCCAATGCGTTCAACGCGGCAACGGTGACCCAGTAGCGGTCGACTTCAAAGAAGTGGCGCAGCTTTTCGCGCGTGTCCGAACGGCCATAGCCGTCCGTGCCCAGTACGACAAAACGTTGCGGCACGAACGCGCGGATCTGCTCGGTCAGCGCACGCACGTAGTCGGTCGAGGCAATCACCGGACCGGGCGCGTCCTTCAGGAGCTTCTCGACGTGCGAGACCTTCTTCTCTTCCGTCGGATGCAGCAGATTCCAGCGCTGGACTTCGTGGCCTTCGCGCGCGAGTTCCGTAAAGCTCGGCACGCTCCACAGGTCGGCGGCGATGCCCCAGTCGTTCTTCAGCAGGTCGGCGGCGGCGATCACCTCGTTGAAGATCGTGCCCGCACCCATCAGCTGAACGCGCGGCGTCTTCTTGTCGGCTTCTGCCTTGCGGAATGAATACATGCCCTTGATGATGTCGGCCGCTACGCTCTCGCCCTGCGGGATCGCCGGGTGCTCGTAGTTCTCGTTCATCACCGTGACGTAGTAGTACACGTCTTCCTGCTCCGCGACCATGCGGCGCAGACCGTCCTGCATGATGACCGCGAGTTCGTAACCGAACGTCGGGTCGTAGCTGATGCAGTTCGGCACCGAAGCGGCCCACAGCAGCGAGTGGCCATCTTCATGTTGCAGACCTTCGCCGTTCAGCGTCGTGCGGCCGGCCGTGCCGCCCAGCAGGAAGCCGCGCGAGCGCATGTCGCCCGCGGCCCATGCGAGGTCGCCGATGCGCTGGAAGCCGAACATCGAATAGAAGATGTAGAACGGGATCATGATCTCGCCGTGCGTCGAATACGACGTCGCGGCTGCGATCCAGTCCGACATGCCGCCGGCTTCGTTAATGCCTTCCTGCAGGATCTGACCGGTTTCCGATTCGCGGTAGAACATCAGCTGATCGGAATCTTCCGGAATGTACTTCTGGCCGTCCTGATTCCAGATGCCGATCTGACGGAAGAGACCTTCCATACCGAACGTGCGCGACTCGTCCGGCACGATCGGCACGATGCGTTTGCCGAGCGCCTTGTCCTTCAGCAGGATGTTGAGAATGCGCACGAACGCCATCGTCGTGGAAATCTCGCGACCTTCGCCTGTGCCCTTCAAAAGCGGCTCGAATGCCGAGAGATCCGGCACCGGCAGCGACTCGGCCTTCTGGCGGCGTGCCGGCAGATAGCCGCCAAGTTCCTGGCGGCGGGCACGCATGTACTCGAGTTCCTTCGAACCTTCTTCGAACTTGAGATACGGCACGTTGACAAGGTCTTCGTCCGAAATCGGCAGACGGAACTGGTCGCGGAATTTCTTTAGCTGCTCCACCTGCATCTTCTTCTGCTGGTGGGTAATGTTCATGGCCTGGCCGGCCTCCCCCATGCCGTAGCCCTTGATCGTCTTCGCGAGAATGACGGTCGGCTGGCCCTTGGCCTGCGTGGCTTCTGAGAACGCCGCGTAAATCTTGTGCGGATCGTGACCGCCGCGGTTCAGGTTCCACACGTCTTCGTCCGACCAGTCGGCGACCAGCGCCTTCAGTTCCGGCGTGTTGAAGAAGTGCTCGCGAACGAACGCACCCGACTCCGACTTGTACGTCTGATATTCGCCGTCGACGACTTCCATCATGCGGCGCATCAGCGCGCCCGACTTGTCGCGCTGGAACAGCGCATCCCAGCGGCTACCCCACACGACCTTGATGACGTTCCAGCCAGCGCCGCGGAATTCGCTTTCCAGTTCCTGGATGATCTTGCCGTTACCGCGCACCGGACCGTCGAGGCGCTGCAGATTGCAGTTGATCACAAACACGAGGTTGTCGAGCCGCTCGCGGCCGGCCATGCCGATCGCGCCGAGCGATTCCGGTTCGTCCGTTTCGCCGTCGCCGAGGAAAGCCCAGACCTTGCGGCCTTCGGTTTTCGCGATGCCGCGCGCCTGCATGTACTTCATGAAGCGCGCCTGGTAGATCGCCATGATCGGGCCGAGGCCCATCGAGACGGTCGGGAATTGCCAGAAGTCAGGCATCAGCCACGGGTGCGGATACGACGAGATGCCCTCGCCGCCCACTTCCTGACGGAAGTTGTCGAGCTGGTTTTCGGTCAGACGGCCGAGCAGGAACGCGCGCGAGTACACACCCGGCGACGAATGGCCCTGCACGAAGACGAGATCGCCGCCATGTTCGGGCGACGGCGCATGCCAGAAATGGTTGAAGCCGACGTCATACAGCGTGGCCGCCGACGCGAACGACGCGATATGGCCGCCCACATTGGTGTCCTTGCCCGCGCGCAGCACCATCGCGATGGCGTTCCAGCGGGTGTACGAACGGATGCGGTGTTCAATGTCCTGGTCGCCGGGAATTTTCGCCTGGCGCGCGACCGGAATCGTGTTGATGTAGGGGGTGTTGGCAGAGAACGGCAGATGTTCGCCATGCACGCGGGCAAACTCGATCTGCTTCTCGATCAGGTAGTGGGCACGGTCGGGGCCAACAGCAGAAATCACGCCATCCAGCGCTTCCAGCCATTCGCCGGTTTCCTGGGGATCGTCGTCTTTTTCAGCGGCGACATATTTCATGACTTCGTCGGGTACAGCGGACATGCTCGTCTCCTGGATATAGAGGAACGCTCTTTGAACAGACGACGCGGACGAAGCACGGCCGCGGCAGCTTCGGCCGATTGTAATAAGGGTCCCGACGTCCACGCAACAAAATTTTCGAATTACGAGATCGATTCTCATAATGCGGAAAATTGTTGCGACGCAACCTGATTCGACTGCCTTTCGACGGATACACGAGCTAGTGTGCGCCGATTGACGGCACATTCCGTGATTTTTTGCGCCATTTGGTCGGTACGCGCTGCGCTACAATGCCACGCATGTTGACCGAACGGCTTTTCGCTCGCTCGGCGCGCACCGCCGGTTCGCCAGCGGATTCGACGCCGTCCTCCCGCTGGCACCACGGACCCTGGTGGTCGAATTCCTATTTGCTGACGCCACTCCTGTCGATCCTGGTTTTCCTGGTCGTCATGAGCCTGATCCTGTGGAGCCTGAACCGGCGCGAGCAGCAACAGCAGGAAGACACGCTTTACCGTAACGTCGCCTGGGCCCAGCAGCAGATCCGCCTGTCCATGACCGGCGCACAAGAACAGATCCAGGCCCTCGCACGCGATCTCGTGGCCGGCCATGCCGATCCGCAGTCGTTCCAGGTGTCCACCACGGACATCATGCAAGGGCATCCCGAGATCCTCTACATGAACTGGTACACGAGCCAGCAGCAACCGCGCTGGCCCAGTACCGCGCTGCCGGTCTTCGGCCAGCGGCTTGCGAAGCCCAATGACACGCAGATGGACGAGGCGGTCAAAGCCGCCTTCACCGAGGCGCGCAGCACGCGCCGCCAGGTCTACTCGCCACTGATCTACGACGATCTCGGCAACGGCTACATCACGTTGCAAACGCCGGTTTATCGCGACCGCGAATTTCTCGGCTCGATCGCCGCCGTGTTTTCGGTGGAAGGCATCCTGAAGCACGACATCCCGCCCGAGCTGTCGGCCAAGTACAAGATTTCGATCATCGACGCGAACAACCGCGAGCTGACCACCACGTCCACGCGCCCGCGCCTGCCGCGCGACATGTTCTACGACCTGCCGCTGGACCCGCCGGGCCAGGGTGTCTCGGTGCGCGTCTACGCGTTCCCGCAGTTGACCAACTTCACCAACAACACGCTCGTGTGGCTGGTGGCGGGTCTGTCGTGTTTCGTGCTGTGGAGTCTGTGGAGTTTGTGGAAACACACGCGGCAGCGCTTCGAGGCGCAGCAGGCGCTGTACGCCGAAGCGTTCTTCCGTCGCGCGATGGAAAAC
The DNA here is from genome assembly GCF_000472525.1 of Paraburkholderia dilworthii. Taxonomy (GTDB): domain Bacteria; phylum Pseudomonadota; class Gammaproteobacteria; order Burkholderiales; family Burkholderiaceae; genus Paraburkholderia; species Paraburkholderia dilworthii. The sequence goes on along the minus strand of NZ_AWZT01000009.1, from coordinate 177,142 downwards.
TCCGTGCTGATCGGCATGCGTGTACTCGACATGCACGGTCGCATCACCCACGTGAATCCAGCCTTTTGCCGCATGACGGGCTGGGACGAAAGCGATCTCGTCGGCAAGACCGCGCCGTTCGCCTACTGGCCGCGCGACGCTTATCCGGAAATGCAGCGCCAGCTCGACATGACGTTGCGCGGCAAGGCGCCGTCCTCGGGTTTCGAATTGCGGGTGCGCCGCAAGGATGGCTCCACGTTTCACGCGCGTCTCTACGTGTCACCTCTCATCGACAGCTCGGGCCGTCAGACCGGCTGGATGTCGTCGATGACCGACATCACCGAGCCCAAGCGCGCGCGCGAGGAACTCGCCGCTGCGCATGAGCGCTTCACGACCGTGCTCGAAAGCCTCGACGCCGCCGTCTCCGTGCTCGCCGCCGACGAAGCCGAGTTGCTGTTCGCCAACCGCTACTACCGGCACCTGTTCGGGATTCGCCCGGACGGCCACCTGGAATTGGCGGGCGGCGGGTTCGATAGCGCACAGGCGTCGTCGGATTCGATCGATATGGTGGATACCTACGCCGGCCTGCCCGCCGCCGCGTTGACCGAGAGCACGGCCGACGCACAGGAAATCTACGTGCAAAGCATCCAGAAATGGTTCGAAGTGCGCCGCCAGTACATCCAGTGGGTGGACGGCCACCTCGCGCAGATGCAGATCGCGACCGACATCACCACGCGCAAGCAGGCGCAGGAACTGTCGCGCCAGCAGGATGAAAAGCTGCAGTTCACGAGCCGCCTGATGACGATGGGTGAAATGGCCTCATCGCTCGCGCACGAACTCAATCAGCCGCTCGCCGCGATCAATAACTATTGCTCAGGAACCGTTGCACTGGTTAAATCCGGTCGGACGACGCCTGACAATCTGCTGCCTGTGCTCGAAAAGACCGCGCAGCAGGCGGTCCGTGCCGGCATGATCATCAAGCGCATTCGCGAGTTCGTGAAACGCAGCGAGCCCAAGCGTCAGGCGACGCGCGTCGCGGACATCGTCGCTGACGCGGTGGGCCTCGCCGAGATCGAGGTGCGCAAGCGGCGCATCCGCATCGTCACCGATATGCGCTCGCGGCTGCCGGTGATTTACGTCGATCCGGTGCTGATCGAGCAGGTGCTGGTGAACCTGCTGAAGAACGGCGCCGAGGCGATGGCCGAAGCGCGGCCCAATGCCGTCGATCCGGTGATCCGCGTGGTCGTGCGGCTGGAAAGCGGCTTTGTCTGCATCAGCGTCGTCGACCAGGGTCCGGGCGTCGACGAAGCGACAGCCGAGCGGCTGTTCGAACCGTTTTACAGCACCAAGTCCGACGGCATGGGCATGGGGCTGAACATTTGCCGTTCGATTATCGAATCGCACCGCGGCCGTCTGTGGGTGGTCAACAACGTCGAATCAGACGGCCACATCACGGGCGCCACGTTCCATTGCAGTCTGCCTATTGGAGAGCCCGACGGCCCGAGCAACGGCGGGTCAGAGGCGTCGACACCACAAACCGTTACGGGAGAGCTATGAACAGCCCAGTCACCACACAGGAAACTGTCTTTGTCGTCGACGACGACGAGGCCGTGCGAGATTCGCTGCGCTGGCTGTTGGAGGCGAACGGCTACCGCGTGCAGTGCTTCTCCAGCGCCGAGCAGTTCATCGATGCATGGCAGCCGCACCAGCACCCGGGCCAGATCGCCTGCCTGATTCTCGATGTGCGGATGTCCGGCATGAGCGGACTGGAACTGCAGGAACGCCTGATCGCCGACAACGCGTCGCTGCCGATCATCTTCGTGACGGGTCATGGCGACGTGCCGATGGCCGTGTCCACGATGAAAAAAGGCGCGATGGATTTCATCGAAAAACCGTTCGACGAAGCCGAATTGCGCAAGCTGGTCGAGCGCATGCTCGACAAGGCGCGCAGTGAAAGCACCAGCGTGCAGCAGCAGCGCGCCGCCGCCGAGCGTCTCGGCAAGCTCACCGCGCGTGAGCACCAGGTGCTCGAGCGGATCATTGCCGGCCGTCTGAACAAGCAGATCGCCGACGACCTCGGCATCAGCATCAAGACGGTCGAAGCGCACCGCGCGAACATCATGGAAAAACTCAACGTCAATACGGTCGCCGATCTGTTGCGACTCGCGCTGTCCAACAAACCGCGGCAACCGGCACAGTAAGCGCCGCTGCGCTTCGGGCCGGCTTCCGGGCACAGTCCCGGGCACGCTTCGCGCAAACCCGCAGGCTGTCGCCCACATCGGCCGCGACGGCCGGACTAGCCAGTCCGGCCTTCCGTCGGCTCTCTCCTCGCCAACGGTTCATCCAGGCAAGCGCATCCGTCGATCGGACGTCATCGGCATGGCCGCGCACGCCGGTATAATGACGGACTTTGCAGCGACGCCTAGCTCCGATTTGCGTCGCGCGCTTTTCATGCGCCGACCCGTTCCCGCTGAAAAACGCCATCGTGCAGCACGCGCGCTGCTCCGCTTTCCATACTGCCCCTCTCGACCGACCATGACTGCCAAACTGATCGACGGCCTCGCCCTTTCCAAGACTCTACGTGCCGACGCCGCCGCGCGCGCCGCCGCGCTGACCGCCCGCGGCCATCAGCCGGGGCTCGCCGTCGTGCTGGTCGGCGACAATCCTGCCAGCGAAGTGTATGTACGTAACAAGGTCAAGGCGTGCCACGACAACGGTCTCGGTTCATCGCTCGACCGCTATCCGGCCGACCTGCCGGAAGCCGAACTGCTCGAGCGTATCGACGAACTGAACCGCGATCCGCTTATCCACGGCATTCTCGTACAGTTGCCGCTGCCGCCGCATATCGACAGCCACAAGGTAATCGAGGCGATCGCGCCAGAAAAGGACGTGGACGGCTTTCACGTCGCCAATGCCGGCGCGTTGCTGACGGGCCAGCCGCTGTTCCGCCCGTGTACGCCGTATGGTGTGATGAAGATGCTCGCCGCTTACGAGATTCCGCTACAAGGCGCGAACGCGGTGGTGATCGGACGCTCGAACATCGTCGGCAAGCCCATGGCGCTGTTGCTGCTGGAAGCGGGCGCGACCGTCACGATCTGCCACAGCAAGACGCGCGATCTGGCCGCGCATACGCGCAACGCCGACGTCGTGGTGGCCGCCACCGGCCTGCGCAACATTCTCACTGCCGACATGGTGAAGCCGGGCGCGGCCGTGATCGACGTCGGCATGAATCGCGACGAAGCCGGCAAGCTGTGCGGCGACGTCGACTTCGCGGGCGTCAAGGAAGTGGCCGGCTACATCACGCCGGTGCCGGGTGGCGTCGGCCCAATGACGATCACCATGCTGCTCGTCAACACGATCGAAGCGGCGGAGCGCAAGGCCGCGCAGAAGGGCTGAGGTAAGAAAGAAAGCGTGGGGTGCCCAGCCCGGACTCAGCGTCGTCGCGTCTGATCCAACACGGCCCAGCGCGCACCACGCGGTTAGCCTCGATGAGATAGGCACCCTTGCGCACTCACCGCGCGGTATCGCCCGCCGCCCGCTCCCCCACCGACACGCTGTCTGCACGCACTGTCCGCGGCCGCGCAAGACGCCCGCGGCACCACTTGAGCACCGGCCGCTCGACAAAGTGCCACGACAAAGCCGCGCACAAGAGGATGAACGGCGCGGCGACCAGCACGGCCGCCATATGGTCCAATTGCGGCGCGATATCCGCAACGCATTGCTGCACCATGAAGCCATACAGATAGATCCCATACGAGTAGTCATGGCGCGGCACGAACCGCCGCAACAGCGGCGTCGTCCCCACCCACAGCACGCCGTACACGAAAGCCAGATAGAACAGCGGCTGCGCGCCGGCCGTATCGCGGAACACCAGAAACACCATCGTGAACGCGAGCGCCGTCAGACCGTTGATAACGATCCGCTCGCGCAAGCCATACAGCAGCATCCCGAGCATGAAGAACGGCTCAGGCCAGAACGAATAGCCGCCGGGCGTCTCGCTGAAGTCGCGCAGGCCGACCTGCACGAGCGGCAGCGAATGTGGCGTCAGATGCGGCGAGAAGTGCACGCGCACAACGAACGCGGCAATGCCGAGCGCCGCCGCGAGCGCCGCGCCGCGTACGCTCGAAAGCAGCCCGAGAAAGCCGGTCACGAGCACGAGCAGATAGCAGCGCACTTCGAGCGGCAAGGTCCACAACGGGCCGCAGACGTCGACCGGAAAACGGTTGTGTTCGAACACGCCCGGCAACGCCCAGCCCCTTTTCATCACGATGGTCGAAAAGTTGTCGAGATTCGCCCACGTCGTGCCCGAACTGAAATACTCGCGCAGCGGCAGCGTCGTAAAAAACGGCCCGACGATAAACACCGTGACCAACGAGCCAAGCGCGACCGCCGGCCACAGGCGTGCAATCCGCAGCGCGGCAAAGCGCGGCACCGACCGTTGACGGTCGAAGCTGGCGGTCACCAGCATGCCGCTCAGCAGGAAAAACGCGTAGACGCCGAGCGCGCCGAAACCATCGAAACCCAGCGCGTTCTGGACCCAGTCGGTCGTGCCGTCCGGCGCCTGCAGCAGATACGAATGGCCATACACGACGGCCACGGCGGCCAGCAGGCGCACGAGGTCGAAGTTGTTGCCGTTACGCGAGAGTACGTGCGAAAGCGGGTTCATCGATACCTCTTGTTGATAAGCGTCGCAACACGACAGCGACACGAAGAACGCGTCAGCATGCGGCGCGACACCATTTCGCACCGTTCGCTTTCGCACAGAAACCGTGGGGCCGCGACATCTGGTAATTTGTGTGCCGACGATTGGAATCGGCGCGCCCTGCCCCAATAATGCTGGTGTGGGGTGTTTATAGGACTGCGTCGCGCACGCCGCCGAAGCACCGATTAAAGTACCGATTACCCGTTCACCCGCGTCAGACAGGAAGCCTCAATGTCCACTACCGTCTCGAATCACGACAATCCGCTCCTCGATTTTTCCGACCTGCCGCGCTTTGGCGAAATCCGCCCCGAACACGTGACGCCCGCACTCGACGTGCTGCTCGCCGATGCCACCGCCGCCGTCGAACGCGCCGCTCAGCCGATCACGCCCGCTTCGTGGGCGGATGTCGTCGAACCGGTCGAGCGCGCGACCGAACCGCTGTCGCGCGCCTGGAGCGTGATCGGCCACCTGAATGCCGTCGCCGATACGCCCGAACTGCGCGCCGCGTATGGCGAGAATCTGCCGCGCGTCACCGAATTCTGGTCGAGCGTCGGGCAGAATCTGGCGCTCTACGAAAAGTACAAGGCGCTAAACGCCAGCGACGAATTCGCCTCGCTCACAGGCGAACGCAAGAAGATTCTCGACAACGCGCTGCGCGACTTCCGTTTGTCCGGCGCCGAATTGCCCGAAGACCAGAAGCCGCGCTTCGCTGAATTGCAGGAACGTCAGGCGGCGTTGTCGAAAGCGTTTTCCGACCACGTGCTCGATGCGACCAACGCCTATGCGTATGTCGTCGGAACCGGCAATGAGGCGGAACTGGCCGGCTTGCCCGAAGACGTGATCGAGGCCGCGAAGGAAGCAGCCGAGCGCGAAGGCAAGACCGGCTACAAGTTCACGCTGCACTTCCCGTCGTATTTTCCGGTCATGCAGTACTCGGAAAACCGTCCGATGCGCGAAGCGATGTACCGCGCGTATGTGACGCGCGCATCCGAACTCGGCCCGCAACACGGTAACGGCAAGCCCGACTGGGACAACACGTCGGTACTCGCCGACCAGTTGAAGCTGCGTGCCGAAGAGGCGCACATGCTCGGCTATAAAAATTTCGCCGAAGTATCGCTCGCGCCGAAAATGGCGGAATCGCCAGAACAGGTCATGGCGTTCCTCGAAGACCTCGCCACGCGCGCGCGCCCGCACGCCGAACAGGACTGGAAGGAGTTGCGCGAGTTCGCCGCGAGCGAGCTTGGCTTGAGCGATCTGCAACCTTGGGACATGACGTTTGCCGCCGAGCGTCTGCGTCAGAAGCGCTATTCGTTCTCGGAGAACGAAGTCAAACAGTACTTCCCGGAAGATGCCGTGTTCAAGGGTCTGTTCAAAGTCACGGAGACGCTCTTCGGCGTGCGCATCCGCCGCGATGAGGCAGCCGTCTGGCATCCGGACGTGCGCTTTTTCCGCGTCGAGAATCAGGACGGCGGCCTTGTCGCGCAGTTCTATCTCGACCTGTATGCACGCGAAGGCAAACGCGGCGGCGCGTGGATGGACGACGCGCGCGGCCGTCACAAGCATACGCATGGCGGCGTGCAAACACCGGTTGCCTATCTGACCTGCAACTTCTCGGCGCCGGTTGGCGGCAAGCCCGCCTGCTTCACGCACGACGAAGTCATCACCCTCTTTCACGAGTTCGGTCATGGCCTGCACCACATGCTGACCCGCGTGGATGAACTCGGCGTGTCCGGCATCAACGGCGTGGAATGGGACGCGGTCGAACTGCCGTCGCAATTCATGGAGAACTTCTGCTGGGAGTGGGACGTGCTCTCGGACATGACTTCGCACGTCGAAACCGCGCAACCGCTGCCGCGCGAACTGTTCGACAAGATGCTCGCCGCGAAGAATTTCCAGAGTGGTCTCGGCACACTGCGCCAGATCGTGTTCTCGATGTTCGACATGCAATTGCATACCAGCTTCGACGCAGCCGGCGCAAAGAACGCGACCGAACTCGCGAGCGAGATCAACGAGCGCTTCCATGTCGTGCCGCAGGCGCCGTTCTCGCGTTGGCCGAACACGTTCAGCCATATTTTCGCGGGCGGTTATGCGGCGGGCTACTACAGCTACAAATGGGCCGAGGTGCTGTCCGCCGACGCGTACGCCGCGTTCGAGGAAGCGGCGCAAGCCGCGAGCGGCAGCGTGCTCGATCAGACGACTGGTATGCGCTATCGCAAGGAGATTCTGGAGGTGGGCGGCAGCCGTCCGGCGATGGAATCGTTCAAGGCGTTCCGCGGACGCGAGCCGAATATCGACGCTTTGTTGCGTCATAACGGTATGGCGCCCGCCGCGGCGCATTGAAACGTTGCATGATGCGCGGAGTGAACACTCGGCGCGTCATTTCTCACCTCATTCAGCAATTCATTTAGCACCTCAATCAGCACATTAGTCAGTGCCGATGTAAAGAAGCCGGTGTTCCGCAGAGCGGACACCGGCTTTTGTTTGTCCGGCACGCGCCGCGCTCAGCCGCGATGCAGCTTGAAATCCACCGCCGGGGGACGCCCTTCCAGCGACAGCGCCGCGCGCGCAGCCGGAGCGCGGCTCACCACTTTGCCGCGGCTTATCACCGCCAGTCGCGCCGCACGCAAGCGGATCGCTTCGACGGGATCGCGTGCGTCGAGCAACACCAGGTTCGCCGCGCAGCCGGGCGCGACGCCGTAGTCTTCGAGGCCGAGAATACGCGCACCGTTCACCGTGACCGCGTCGAAACACGCGTGCATGCCTTCGACGCCCGTCATCTGCGCGACGTGCAAACCCATGTGCGCGACTTCCAGCATGTCGCCCGAGCCGAGGCTGTACCACGGATCCATCACGCAATCGTGGCCGAAGGCGACGTTGATGCCTGCCGCCATCATCTCCGGCACGCGCGTCATGCCGCGCCGCTTCGGATACGTGTCGCTGCGTCCCTGCAACGTGATGTTGATCAGCGGATTCGCGATGGCCGCGACGCCCGACTCGCGCATGAGCGGCAAGAGCTTGCTTACGTAGTAGTTGTCCATCGAATGCATCGAGGTCAGATGCGAACCGGTGACGCGTCCATGCAAGCCGAGGCGCTGCGTTTCCGCCGCGAGCGTTTCGATGTGGCGCGACATGGGATCGTCCGATTCATCGCAATGCATGTCGACGCGCACGCCCTGCTCCGCCGCGTACTCGCACAGCATCCGCACCGACTGCGCGCCGTCGGCCATCGTGCGTTCGAAATGCGGAATGCCGCCGACCACGTCGACGCCCATTGCGATCGACCGCTTCAGGTTCTCGAAAGCGCCGGGGCTGCGCAGCACGCCGTCTTGCGGAAACGCCACCAGTTGCAGATCGAGATACGGCGCGACGAGGCGCTTCACCTCGACTAGCGCCTCGACGGCGAGAAGGCGCGGATCGCATACATCGACGTGACTGCGGATCGCAAGCAGCCCGCGCGCGACCGCCCAGTCGCAGTACTGCATTGCGCGTTCGATCAACGCTTCCTGCGTGAGATGCGGCTTGAGTTCGCCCCACAGCGCAATGCCTTCGAGCAGCGTGCCCGACGCGTTCACGCGCGGCAAACCGTACGAGAGCGTCGCGTCCATATGGAAATGCGGATCGACGAAGGGCGGCGTGACGAGCGAGCCGGCTGCGTCGATTTCCTCGCGCGCGGTGGCGGCCAGATTCGGCTCCAGGGCAACGATGCGCCCCGCTTCAATGCCGATGTCGACCGCGTGCGCGTGCTGCGGCGCGACGCTTTGCGGCAGCATCGCGCGGCGGATGATCAGATCCATATCTCGCTCCCTTTTCCGTGTGTCCGTCCGCTTGCGTTGATAATGATTCTATCGGCGTCAGAAAGTAACCGCGGGTTTTATCGGACGCTTTATCTGGCGTTTATCACGCTTGCCGTACCGGTGCGCACTGCGAAATCCGTATCGGCTGCATGCGGCGTGGCGCACCTATACTCGGCTCATTCCTTGGGATTCGTTGATTCAGGAGCGTGCAAATGAAAACGATAGGTGTGATCGGCGGAATGAGCTGGGAATCGTCGGCCGAGTATTACAGGCTGCTCAACCGTCACGCTAAAGCGCGCCTCGGCGGTCATCACAACGCGCGCAGCCTGATGCTGACCGTGGACTTCGCGCCGATCGAAGCGAATCAGCGCGCGGGTGACTGGCAAGCGCTCGGCGAACAGATGGCCGATGCGGCGCGTCAACTCGAACGCGGCGGCGCGGATCTCGTGATGCTCGCGACCAACACAATGCATCGAGTGTACGAATCGATCGAGCGGGCAATCGACGTGCCGTTCCTGCATATCGCCGATCCGACCGGCGCGGCGCTGCGCGCGGCGGGCATCGAGCGGGTCGGCTTGTTCGGCACGCGCTATACGATGGAGCAGACGTTCTACACCGGCCGCCTGCGCGAGCGCTATGGACTCGAGACGCTGGTTCCCGAAGAGGCCGAACGCGCGGACGTACACCGCATCATTTACGACGAGCTGTGTCATGGCAACGTGAACAGCGAATCGCGCGCGGTGTATCAACGCGTGATCGGATCGCTGGCCGCGCGCGGCGCACAGGCGGTGATTCTCGGCTGCACCGAGATCACGTTGTTGATCAAGCCGGAAGATTCTGTCCTGCCCGTTTTCGATACCACGGCATTGCACGCGCAAGCGGCGGTTGAGTGGGCGATTGGGTCACAATGAATGCGGATGCACGACGGGATTCATCGCATTGGCAATGGCATTGACAATCGCAGCGCGAGAATTCGTGCTGCCACAAAGTTAAAAAGCCCGCGTGGCTTGCGCCAGCGGGCTTTCAACAATGCTTGGTTGCGGGGACAGGATTTGAACCTGTGACCTTCGGGTTATGAGCCCGACGAGCTGCCAGACTGCTCCACCCCGCGTCAGAGAAAAAGGATTGTATAGAGATGTTCGCACGACGTCAAACGATCAACCTAACAATCGCATGATTATCTTCATCGAAGCGCAAACGTTCGTGCCGAAACACGCACCGCGGCTCAAAGATCCTGAACCGTTGCACCCTCGATCTTGCCGTCGATAATGTCCGCGCCGTACTGGCTCGCGCTGCGTTTGGCCACGCCGAAATCGGAGAACGTGGCGGGCAGCACGAGACGAAATACGCGACTCGCCTTCGAACCGCTGATCGCGCCGGGACGGCAGACGCGCACCGCGACGTCGTACCCTTCCGCATGCCGCTTATGACCGTCGAACTTGTCGAATGCCCGCGAGAAAACCAGCGGATGCACTTCGAAGTCCTTATAAAGATCTGGATAAAGTTGAGCCATGATGCCCTCCGCTGCACGCCGGTGCCTGAACAAGTCGAACTGTAAGTGTGATCCCCACTATACGCCGCACGCGTCGCCCACCGGTCTTTTATTTTCGATTCACTCGGCGCGATTCGAGCCGCGCGAAAATCCTCGCCTGCGTGTGTGCGCTGGTAAGCTACGGCTCCTGCGCCATTCAGCTTGAGAATTTCCCGTGAAAATCGCCACCTGGAACGTCAACTCCCTCAAAGTCCGCCAGCAGCATGTGATCGACTGGCTTGAGACCAGCCGCACCGACGTGCTGTGTCTTCAGGAGCTGAAGCTGCCCGACGAGAAGTTCCCACGCGCCGAACTCGAAGAGAAAGGCTACCGCAGCTGGTTCGCGGGTCAGAAGACGTACAACGGCGTCGGCATCCTCGTGCGCGAAGGGCTGCACGTGGACGAAAGCAGCATCGTGCGAAACATTCCTGGTTTCGAAGATTTGCAGCAGCGCGTGGTCGCGGCAACCGTCGAAGGCGTGCGGATTATTTCTGCGTACTTCCCCAACGGCCAGGCGCCGGGCACCGACAAATTCGCCTACAAGCTGCGCTGGCTAGCAGCGCTGCACGACTGGATCGGAAGCGAAATGGCGCACTATCCGACGCTCGCGCTCCTCGGCGACTACAACATCGCACCGGACGATCGCGACGTGCACGATCCGAAGGCGTGGGAAGGCCAGAATCTGGTGTCGCCGGAAGAACGCGCCGAGTTCGTGCGGTTGATCGAACTCGGTCTCGTCGACGCATTCCGTCAATTCGAGCAGCCTGAAAAAATCTACTCGTGGTGGGACTACCGGATGATGGCCTTTCGCCGCAACGCGGGCCTGCGCATCGACCATATTCTGCTGTCGAAGGCGCTGGCCGATACGTGCACGTCATGCGAAGTCGACAAGGTCCCGCGCAAGTGGGATCAGCCGTCGGACCACGCGCCCGTCGTCGCGCAGATCGGCTGACCAACACAGGCAAGAGCTGGCGAGGCCCGCAACATCAAACGGCCTTGCCGGAGCGGCATTCGCGAAACCTCAAGCCGAAGCGCTCAGCGTTCGCCACAGAAACTCGAACACCATCGCATCGTGCTCGGCCTGCTCCAGCTCATCGGAGCCGCCGTGCCCGCCTTCCGTATTCTCGCGATACCACACGTTCTCGACACCGAGCGCCTGCATGCGCGCGGCCATTTTTCGAGCATGCCCGGGATGCACGCGATCGTCGGCGGTGGACGTCGTGAAGAGCACAGGCGGATACGTCACGTCCGCCGACACGCGATGGTAAGGCGAGTACGTAGCGAGCACGCGTGCGTCGTGCGGATCGTCGGGATCGCCGTATTCGTCGATCCATGATGCCCCCGCATGCAGCAGGTGATAGCGGCTCATATCGAGCAGCGGTACTTCGCAGATCACCGCACCGAACAACTCCGGACGCTGGACCATGCATGCCGCCACCAGCAGGCCGCCGTTGCTGCCGCCCTGAATGCCGAGTTGCGCGGCACTCGTCACGCCGCTCGCAATCAGCGCCTCGGCCACCGCGATGAAGTCGTCGAACGCGCGTTGCCGCTGCTTGCCTTGCGCCGCCGTATGCCAGCGCGTGCCGAACTCGCCGCCGCCGCGAATATGCGCGACCACGTACACGGCGCCGCGCTCCAGCCAGCCGATGCCCTGCCCCGTCAGATAGCTCGGCAGCAACGGAATCGCGAAGCCGCCGTAGCCGGTCAGCAGACAGGGCCGGGCAGGTTGTGAGGCGGACTCGTCTTTTGCGGAGGCGATGCACTGCTTCTCTTGAGCGGCGCGCGGTCCGATCACCGTGTACGGCACGCGCGTGCCGTCCGCGGAAACTGCATGGCCGCGCGTCACCGTGAAGCGTGTCGCGTCGAACTGCGTCGGCCAGCGGTCGAGCAACTCCCACTCGCTGAGATCGTCGCGGGCAAGATCGGCGAGCCAGTACGCGGGCGGCTGAAGATAATCATCGGTATCGACGAACACCTCGTCGTTTAGCGTCGCCTCCACCGGCGAAACGTCGGCTTGCGTGTCCTCACGCGATGGGAAGACGCGTTGCTGCCACCGCCATGTCTGATCGGCGGCCTGCGACGTCGTGAACAACAAGGTCTTGTTCTGCACCTCTTCCAGATACGAGACGATGAGCTGCTTGCGCGTATGCGTCCATTCGCATGCTGAGGTGTGCGCAGTCGGCATGAACAGCGGCGTCACGTCACGCGCGCCATGCAGAAACGCGGCTTCGCGAATCGCCAGCAATGCACCGCCCTGATACACGACGCCATTGGAGTGCCAGTCGAGGCGCGGCTCCAGCAGCAGCCAGCCCTGCCAGCCGCTCACTGCCACATGCGACGGCACGTCGTAACGGCGCCAGTGATCGACGGGAACCTGAGCGCCATCTGCGCCGCTCGCCTCGTCGAGGTAGTACGTATGCGAATCGAAGAAATCGACGCTGCTCACCACCGTGTGCCGCTTTTCCACCGGATCGTAATGTCCTTCCACGCCGATGTCGCTGAACGCGCCCTTGAACACGACGGGTGCATCGGCGAGCGCCGTGCCGCGCGTCCAGCGCCGCACTTCGCGCGGATAGCCGGAGCGCGTCAGACTCTTGCGCCCATTGTCCCAACCGACGTAAAGCGTATTGCGGTCGATCCACGACGCGGTGTGCTTGCCGGCTTTCGCGATCGCAAAACCATCGTCCAGGAAACGCCGCGTATCGATGTCGAACTCGCGGAGCACCAGCGCGTCCGAGCCGCCCGGCGACATCGTAATCAACGCACGATCGCCATCGGGATAGAGAATGTCGAACTCCGCGCATACCCACGGCGTTCCTTCTGCTTCGCCGAGTGCATCGAAGTCGATCAGGTTCTGCCATTCGGGCTTGCCGCCGCGCCATGCCGCCCAGCTCGTGCGCCGCCAGATGCCCTTGGGATTGAGTTCGTCCTGCCACAGGTCGTACGCCCAGTCTTTCCAACGGTCGGGAATCACCGGACGTTCACGCGGCAAATAGGCATCGGCGAGACGTTGCCTGAGCGTTTCGAATTGCGTGCCGCTGCACCATGCCGCGCGCGTGCGGGCATTCTGACTCTCGACCCACGCGAGCGCTTCAGGGTCGTCGGGCGCTTCGAGCCAGAGGAACGGATCGGGGGAAAGCGGCCAGGAAGAAAGAACGGAAGAAGCAGAAGGCATCGTCGGCTGTCGAATGAAAACAGCGTTGATTATGCCTTGCGGCCGCGCGAGCCAGGTTCAACGGCTCGTGCGAAATGCGACGAAGGGCGATCTGGCGACTGCGGCAACTGCGGCACTGCGGCAACTACGGAACTGCGATAACTCGGACAATCGGGGCAACCGCGACAACCGTGGCAACTCGAACAACGAGGTAACCGCAACAACCGCGGCAACCGCCGCAACCGAGGCAACTGACCCACAGCAAACGGGCGATAGACCAGACCGGCGGCCGGCACGCCGCCCTGCCCTTCCGCGCCTCGATCCGCGACCGTCACGGCTCGAGGTCGAGCTCCTGAATCTTGCGCGTAATCGTATTGCGCCCGATGCCGAGACGCTCCGCCGCTTCGACCTTGCGTCCACGCGTGAAGTCGAGCGCCTCGCGAATCACCGCAGCTTCGAAACGACGCGCGAGTTCGTCCATCACATCGGCGGAATTCTCGCGCAACAGACGCGCGACCTCGGTGCGCAAGCCGCCTTCCCATGCACTGACGGGCGTGACAACCGGCATGCCCCCCGCCGCTGCGGCATGCGTCGCCGTGGGATTCGCGCCGTTGAACGACGCAGAGCCCGCAAGGGTCCCGTCTGCCGTGCCGAGCACGGTGCCGCCACCGCCAGCGAGATCCGTTGCGCCAGCCTGCGCGGGACCGAGATCGGGAGGCAAATCCTTGATCTCGATGGTCTGCGCCGGCGCCATCACCGTGAGCCAGTTGGCAAGATTCTCCAACTGCCGCACGTTGCCCGGAAACGGCAGCGACGCGAGATAAGCGAGCGCTTCTTCCGACACGCGCTTCGGTTCCACGCCGAGATCGCGCGCACTCTTTTGCAGGAAGTGCCGCGTGAGCAGCGGAATATCTTCGCTGCGCTCGCGCAATGCGGGCAAACGCAAGCGGATCACATTGAGGCGGTGATACAGGTCCTCGCGAAACAAGCCCTGACGTACGCGCGATTCGAGGTTCTGATGCGTCGCCGCGATCACGCGCACATTGGCGCGCAACGGATTGTGCCCGCCGACCCGATAGAACTGGCCATCCGACAGCACACGTAACAGACGCGTTTGCAAATCGAACGGCATATCGCCGATTTCGTCGAGAAACAGCGTGCCGTTCTCGGCCTGCTCGAAGCGGCCCTGACGCATCGCCTGCGCGCCGGTGAACGCGCCGCGCTCGTGACCGAATAGTTCGGATTCCAACAGATCCTTCGGAATCGCCGCCGTGTTCAGCGCAATGAACGGACCGTTCGCGCGTGGGCTATGTCGGTGCAACGCGCGCGCGACCAGTTCCTTTCCGGTGCCCGATTCGCCGGTAATGAGCACGGTTGCCGCGGAATGGGACAAACGGCCGATCGCGCGAAACATGTCCTGCATCGCCGGCGCCTGGCCGAGCATTTCCGGTGCCTCGGCAACGCGGTCGTCCCACGTCTGTTCGCCGCGCATGCTTTCATCGACTGCGCGGCGGATCAGTTCCACCGCCTTGTCGACGTCGAACGGCTTCGCGAGATATTCGAACGCGCCGCCCTGGAATGCGGCAACCGCGCTATCCAGATCGGAAAACGCCGTCATGATGATGACCGGCAAGCCCGGCACCTTGTCACGCACGGTTTGCAGCAATTCGAGGCCGGAGCCGCCGGGCATCCTGATGTCGGACACCAGCACCTGCGGGCTGTCGTGATCGAGCGCCGCCGATGCCTCGCGCACATTCGCGAAGCTGCGAGTCGCGAAGTTTTCGCGAGCGAGCGCTTTCTCAAGCACCCAGCGAATCGATTGATCGTCGTCTACTATCCAGATCGGCTTCATATAGGTCTGTCAGAAGTCTTGAGATGCCTGCGGTATGCAGATGCAGTGTTAGCAGTCGAGCGGCAGCAGAATCTGAAACTCGGTGTGGCCAGGCCGGCTCTCGACTTCGATCAAACCGTCGTGTTGTTGCACGAACGTCTGCGCGAGCGTCAAACCGAGACCGCTGCCGTCCTCGCGCCCCGATACGAGCGGATAGAAGATGCGGTCACGGATTTCCTCGGGAATACCGGGGCCGTTGTCGATGATATGCAAGTCCAGTGCCAGCTTACATAAGCGTTTCGACACCGTGATCTTGCGTGCAATGCGCGTGCGCAATTCGATGCGCGCGTCGCCTTGCGAAATGCGTTCTCGCAGTGCTTCGGCCGCGTTACGCACGATGTTCAGGAGCGCCTGAATCAATTGCTCCTTGTCGCCGCGCAGGTCCGGCACGCTGACGTCGTAATCGCGCTCGATCGTGAGGCCGCGCGGAAACTCCGCCAGAATCACCTGGCGCACGCGCTCGCACACTTCGTGAATATTCACGTCGCCGACGATATGCGGATGACGATGCGGCTCGAGCAACCGGTCCACCAGCGTTTGCAAGCGGTCCGATTCCTTGATGATGACCTGGGTGTACTCGCGCAATTCGTCGCGCTGACGCTCGCCCAGTTCGAATTCGAGCAACTGCGCCGCGCCGCGAATGCCGCCGAGCGGATTCTTAATTTCGTGCGCGAGGTTGCGAATCAATTGTTTGTTGACTGCGGTGAGATCGTTGATGCGCTCCTCGCGGTCGCTGCGCAAATGCCGTTCGTTTTCGAACAGTTCGAGCAGCACGTAGTCTTGCGCGCTTTCCAGAAAGCCGACGATCGCATGCACGTGCAGCGGTTCGTGGGCTGGCCGCTCGAGCACGGCGTCGAGATGCGTCGCGTGAAAACGGTGGGCGGCGATCGAAGTGATGGTCGCGACCAGTTCGTCGGCATTCGAGAAGATGTCCGGCCATGCCATCTGCGTCAGTTGCTTGCGCGACAGTTCGAGCATCGACTCGGCCGACGGATTCGCAAACGCGACGCGCAGCGTGCGCTTGTCGAGTATCAATACGACGGTCGGCAATGCCTCGAAGCCTGGCAACAGACCGGAAGCGACGAGCTGCGCGTCATCCGACAGCGTCTGCTCGTGCCCTTTCCTCGCCTTGATCAGATTTTTTAGAACCATCTTGCAGTCTGGCCGATAGGAGATGGTGGCAAATCAATGCGCCCGGTCCAACGAAAAAGGGACGGCGCCGCCGTCCCTTCGTGACCGATCGCGAGCGTCGGACAAAAACGCTTCGCCGTTTGAAGGGCGAAGCGCCATTGCCGCTTACAGCGAGTAGTACATTTCGAATTCGATCGGGTGCACCGACTGACGATAGCGTTGCAGTTCGTTCGTCTTCAGTTCGATGTACGCGTCGAGCATCGAATCCGTGAACACGCCGCCGCGCGTCAGGAATTCACGGTCGCCGTCCAGCGCGTCGAGAGCCTGATCGAGGCCGGCGCACACGGTCGGGATCTTTGCATCCTCTTCCGGCGGCAGGTCGTACAGGTTCTTGTCGGCGGCTTCGCCCGGATGAATCTTGTTCTGCACGCCGTCCAGACCCGCCATCATCAGCGCGGAGAAGCACAGGTACGGATTCGCCATCGGATCCGGGAAACGCGTTTCGATACGGCGGCCCTTCGGGTTCGACACGTGCGGAATGCGGATCGATGCCGAACGGTTGCGAGCCGAGTAAGCCAGCTTGACCGGTGCTTCGAAGTGCGGCACGAGACGCTTGTACGAGTTCGTCGACGGGTTCGTGATCGCGTTCAGCGCGCGAGCATGCTTGATGATGCCGCCGATGTAGAACAGTGCGAACTCCGACAGACCTGCGTAGCCATTGCCCGCGAACAGGTTTTGACCGTCCTTCCAGATCGACTGGTGAACGTGCATGCCCGAACCGTTATCGCCGACGATCGGCTTCGGCATGAATGTAGCCGTCTTGCCGTACGTGTGCGCGACGTTCTGGATGATGTACTTCATCTGCTGCAGCCAGTCGGCGCGTTGCACGAGCGTCGAGAACTTGGTGCCGATTTCGTTCTGGCCCTGGCCCGCGACTTCGTGGTGATGCACTTCGACCGGAATGCCAATCTGTTCGAGGAGCAGGCACATTTCCGAACGGATGTCCTGGAACGTGTCGACCGGAGCGACCGGGAAGTAACCGCCCTTCGTTCCCGGACGGTGGCCGGTGTTGCCGCCTTCGAATTCCTTCGACGACGACCACGGTGCTTCTTCCGAACCGATCTTGACGAAGCAGCCCGACTGATCCGTATTCCACTGGACCGAGTCGAAAATGAAGAATTCCGGCTCCGGACCGAAGAAGGCGGTGTCGCCGAGGCCCGAGCTCTTCAGATAGGCTTCGGCACGCTTGGCGAGCGAGCGCGGGTCGCGCTCGTAGCCCTTGCCGTCCGCCGGTTCCACGACGTCGCAGGTCAGGACCAGAGTGGATTCTTCGTAGAACGGGTCGATGAAGGCCGTGTTCGCGTCCGGCACCAGCAACATGTCCGATGCTTCGATGCCCTTCCAACCGGCAATCGACGAACCGTCAAACGCATGGCCGCTTTCGAACTTGTCTTCATCGAATGCCGACACCGGCACCGAAACGTGTTGCTCTTTGCCGCGCGTGTCGGTGAAACGGAAGTCGACAAACTTGACGTCTTCGTCTTTGACGAGTTGAACGACGTCGGCCACGGATTTACTCATAACCTATCTCCTGATTAACGAATTCGGCGGATTTCAGCCGCCGCCCAATCTAGCTGACCCGTCCCGGCGCGTCCACCCCTCGATGATGAAGAGTGAACATGACAATCGCCGCGGCAGATCGATCGGCACGATTAAAGCAGCATCTGTGCCATGTATGCGCCAAGAAGGCGCGAGGCCAGGCAGCGCGCGCATTGCCGGGGAATGTGCGCACCGCGTGGCATGCAGCCCCTAAATAGTCGGCTTGCCGCGAGCACCAACATGGGGCATTTGTCTGGGCGAGGCAGCTGAGAAGGTTTATTTTGGTGCATTCGCAAGTTGATGCACCCGAAATGAGCATGGACACCCAGCGCACGCAACGGCGGCCCAAACAACTTTCGGACGCCGCGCGAGCGCAAGGCGCCGCGCTAGAATGCTCTTTTGGTCAAGGAGACTGGCTCATGAGCACGCTAGAACAGTTGTACTCGCAGGCGGAAAAACGCCGCACCGAAAATCAGTTGCCCTACGCGGGTGCGGTTTCGCCGGCCGAGGCGTTCGAGTTGCTCCAGCTGGACCCGCGCGCGCGTCTCGTCGATGTGCGCACGCGTGCCGAACTCGACTGGGTCGGCCGGCCGGTGATCGGCGACGGGCAGTATACGCATGTCGAATGGACGCGCTATCCGGGCGCAGTGCCGAATCAGGAATTCCTGCATCAATTGAGCGATGTGGCGTCGCCCGATACGCCCGTACTCTTCCTGTGCCGCAGCGCCGCGCGTTCCAAGCTCGCCGCGATCGCCGCCGCGCAGGCCGGCTTCACGAAAGCTTACGATCTGCTGGAAGGCTTCGAAGGCGACAAGGACGGCCAGGGACACCGCAAGACTGTATCGGGCTGGTGCTTCCGCGGCTTGCCGTGGATCGGCGCATAAACGCGGTCGCAATCCGCGCTGAGCCAATGCGCGCCTGACATGCGGTCGAAATCCGCCGCTAGCGCCTGGACGAAGCGAGGCTCAGGCGTGGGGCTTCGCCGCTGCGGCCTCATGCTCGACGATGTCGCCGCCCAGCAGGTGCACGCCCTCTCGCAGCTTGACGAACGCCGCCGCCACCGCCTCCGGCTCGCCCTTCACGCCGAGATCGATGTGATGGCGCGCATAAACGCCACCGCGCTCGGCGTCGCCCACGCTCGGCAGACTGAATACGCGCACGCCCGGAAAATCCTGTTCGATTTTCTCCATCAGCGGCGTTAGACGCGACTCGGGCAACTCGAACACGAGCAACGACTTTTCCGCGTGCGGCATGGCGTGATGCAGATGCGCGTAGTGCGTGTCCAGCACCCATTCGATCATCGGCCAGGCCATGACAGGAAAACCCGGCACGAAGTAATGCTCACGAATCGAGAAGCCCGGAATCTTGTTGTAGCCGTTGGGAATGATCTCGGCGCCTTGCGGATACGTGCCCATATTCAGACGATGCAGGTTCTCGGGCGAGTTCAGGTCGAGCGGCGTCGCGGCCGTCGCCGGATACATGTCGCGGATGCGCTCCTGAATCAGCTTCTGCGCCTGCGGATGCAGTTCGAGCGGCACGCCGAGCGCAGCCGCCGCGCATTGACGGGTATGGTCATCCGGCGTCGCGCCGATGCCGCCCGTGGAGAACACCACGTCGCCGGAGTCGAAGGTACGCCGCAGCGTCGCGGTGATCCGCTGCGGATCGTCGCCGACGTACTCCGCCCAGCCAAGCGACAAGCCCCGCGCGCCCAGCAATTCGATTACTTTCGGCAAATGCTTGTCGACGCGCCTGCCCGACAGAATTTCATCGCCGATGATGATGACGCCAAATGCCATTGCCGCCTCTTTGGTTATCTCGTTCGTTGATCAATAGGGAACCGGTGCCGTCTGCCGCACGCCGGCCGCCTCGTCCGCGCGCATGCGTTGCAGCGCCCGCAAACAGTAGTAGCCGAACCACAGCGCCGAAAACACGAGGATGAACGCGTAAATCCAGATCGTCACCGCCGTGATGACCGGGAACAGAACCACCAGCCACACCGACGACGCCCACAGCAGCGTCGGCAACGAACCCAGCAAGCCGCTCGCGACGCCGATCAGCAGCAGCGGCAAGCGGAAGCGCCGCACCAGCGCGCGCCGCTCATCACGGGTGGCGTGCAGCGCGAGCGCGTCGTAGGTCATCACGCGATAGGTCAGCCAGCCCCACAGCAGCGGCGGGATCAACGCGAAAAACGGCGGCACGAGCCAGAGCGGCAGCGTGACGATCAGCAGCACGAGACATACCAGCGTTGTCCACAGCGCCTGGCCTAGGCTTCCGTACCACGTCCCGCCGCGGCGCATTTCGAGGTTCGCGAACTGGCGGGTCGACAGGAAGCGGATCACGGCCGGCATTGACAGTGTGGCGATCAGCAGCAATACGGTAACGACGATCAGCGGGATCGTCATCGCGATCACGAGAAACGGCGCGATGGCCGCGTGCAGTCCTGAAAAGCCGAGCGAGTCGAACAGATGGTAAAGCGTGACGGTAAACGACCAGCTTTCGAGCCAGGTGCGGGTCGCGCCGATCAGCGTCTGCCACGAAAACCACAGGATCACGCCCCATCCGACCGTTGCCGCGAAGAACGGCATGAAAGTCAGCCAGAGCATGCGCGGGTGGAGCGCGCTTGCGAGCGCGCGCCCGAACGAGCGCAAAAGGTCATTCATGCGAGCCAATGCCGGTGAATGCAACGATGAAATTGAAGAAGCGGCGTACGGGCCATTGAACGCGGACCGTGCGCGCAAACGTGGACAGCATAAACCACGTGACGCGCCGCCGCGAGACCGGCGGCGCGAGAAGAAGGGGATCGGCCAGGCTCAGACCGTGGTCGCCCCGCCCTGACTGCCGCGCCGCGCAGACAGGCGCCGGGCGATGCGCACGAAGGCGAGCCAATGCTGCGCCCAGAAGCCTTGGCCGTAACCGCGGCCCTGCAATTGATCGCTGATGCCGGTCGGCTCCATGTCGCGGCTCCATGACACGCTGCGAAACAGCATGTCCCACCACGGAAACAGCACGCCGAAGTTGCAGCCGTATTTCAGACCTTCATGTCCGTAGCCGATGGCATGGTGGCGCCGATGAAATGTCGGGCTGACCAGCAGACGCTCTCCGAGCCAGCCGAAGTACAGGCGGATGTTGGCGTGCTGCACGCTTTGCGCGAGGTTCGTGATCGCGACCAGCACGACGAATTGCGACGGCGGCACGCCGATCACGAGCGCGATCACCGCAAAAAACGATGCCTGCAACAGATCGTCGAGCAGATGGTTGCGGTCGTCGGCCCACAGCGACATCTGCTGCTGGCTGTGATGCACCGCGTGCAACTCCCACCAGACGCCGATGCGGTGCTGCCACCGGTGATACCAGTAACCGGCGAAATCGAGCACCAGAAGGTACATGACAAAAGTGACGAGCGGCTGCGTGGTCACGCCGGGCCACAGATTGTCGAACTCGATATTCGAAATGTTATGCAGACGCAGCCACGCCTGGACATGGTCGAAAAACGGCTGCAGCGCGAAGAAGAAGAACAGGTTGAGAATGCCGAGCTTGGCTATCCACGTGTAGATTACGTCGACGCGCACCGCCTTACGGTTGTCCCACTGCTCGACGGGACGCAGTGCCTCGAGCGGCCGGAGAATTGCGTACATCGCCAGCACCTCGAGGACGCCCACGATCACCCAGTACAGGCTGTCGTAGGTGTCTTCGTCGTAGTCCATCAGGCCGAAGTGGAACAGCAGCGGCTGCACCACGTCGACGTACAGCAACGTCTGCAACGCGGAGACGAAGTTGTCGAGAGAAGAGAAAATCAGATGGAACATGGCGCTGGTCGGGTTACTTCGATCGTTGCGGCTTGCTCAGAGGCGGCACATATACCTGCATTATCACGCGCCATTCGGCGCCGTAACCGGCGCACGATTAAAGAAATAGATGCCGTGCGGCGAACGGCCCACTGCGATGGTCTGGATCAGCTTGCGCGTATTCAGGTCGATGATGCCGACGTGCTTCGCGAAGCGGAACGTCACCCACAGATAGCGTTTGTCCGCGGAAAGTTCCATGTCGTCAGGACCAGGCAACAGGCCGGTGATGTCGCCCACATTGGTGAGCGAATCTTCGTCGATGATGCTGATCGTGCTTGCGACCCGGTTCGACACCGCGACGTGCTTGCCGTCGGCTAGCGAGCGGAAGTTGTGCGCGCCGTTGCCCGTATGGATCGTCTTGACGACCTTTTGCGTGTGCCAGTCGACCACGGCCACGTAGTCGGCGCCGGTCATGCCGACGAGCAAATACTTCTCGCCCGGCGTCATCCAGAGCCCTGCGGGCACCTTGCCGACTTTCATCTTCCACTTCACGGTTTGCGTAGCCAGATCGATCGCGGCGAGTTCGCCGGAGACCTGCAGCGTGACAAAGACCGTTTTGCTGTCGTTCGTGAACGCCATGTGGCTAGGCATGACCGCGAGCGGCAGACGCGAGGCGAGCGTCATCTGGTTCTTCTGGCTGTCGTAGTGATAGATGTCCAGGCGGTCGAGGCGCAGACCGGTCGTGACGAGCCACTTGCGATCAGGCGAGAAACCGATCTGATATGGATCCTCGATATTTTCCACCCAGCGCTGCACCTGCCCCGACTTTGGGTCGACGAACATCAGATTGTTCGACACCGAGTTCGCAACGATCAGCGACGAGTTGTCGGGGGTCACCATCAGATGGTGCGGTTCCTTGCCGGTCGGCACTGTGCCGATGACCTGGCGGGTCGTCTCGTCGATAAGGCTCAGCGTGGCCTCGGCGGAATTCAGCACGATCACGTTGTTGGCATGGGCGGCCGGAGAAAAAAAGCCTGCTGCGGCTACGAGAGCCACGCCTGCGGCGAACGTGGCTGTCACGCCGGGAAGAAAAAATTTACGCATGAAAACTCACTTCGGAGAACGACCGTCATTGTAGAACGTTTGCCCGGGCGTGCGGTTGACGCAGGTCGCGTTGCGGCCTGCGGAAAATGAAGGGCCGGATGGGTTGCTTGCGAGGTTCTGATTTTTGCGATGGCTATGTGGGAACTCAAAAATTGGTCTGATTAAAATTAATTTGCAATTAGGAAACGCTCAATAAGCGCGAAGTGCATTAAGAGTAATTCGGATTATTCCTTGCTAAATTCAATATTGAAAGCTGAATTCACCATACAAATAAGACAGAAAAATTAATTCTGCATATTTAGGATTCGGCTTATTCCCGCCTTTGAGCGCCGCTCGGAAAATCCTGGCGTGCTCATCGTCCAGCCATTTAATCCTGTGACTTTCGAGCGCGGCGCGGATAAGCCCGGACATAGATATGCACGCAAAAAATGATGGCCATTAATAACGTCGGAGAATAAACCGACCATTACAGCCATCATTTCTGACGCAACTCAATAATGGGCGATGACGCCTTGTCCGATTATCCGCGCTCACGCCGGCCACAAAACAACAGCGCGGAATTCAAAACAAATGAACAAAATCTATCAATCAACCTGGTGTGAAGCGACGGCAACGTGGGTAGCAACGCCGGAGACCTCCAGGTCGAAGACGAAGCGCAGTTCGGCGCGCAAAAAGCTTGTGGCACAGGCGGTTGTCGCTACCGCGGCGGTATTGGCCGGGGCGAACGCTACGGCGGGTGTCAACTCGACTCAGCTGGGTCCCGGTGCGAATGCAGCCGGAGACAATTCTGTTGCGCTCGGCCTAAATGCTAACGCCATTGGCGATAGCTCAATTGCGGCGGGAACATTTGCCAAGGCAAGCCAGCCTGGTTCCATTGCGGCGGGGTTCTCTGCCAGTGCGACGGGCACCGACTCCATCGCGGCGGGTACGATTGCAAGCGCAACGGGAGCCGGTTCAATCGCGGCTGGGCTCCGCGCGGGTGCCTCGGGCGACTATTCGATCGCAGCTGGATTCACCGCGAGTGCCAGCGGTACCAACTCGGTTGCAGTTGGAGCCGGCGCAAACGCGGCGGGAACCAATTCGGTTTCAACGGGGTATACCTCACAGGCTACCGGCAACAGCTCGATTGCCACGGGAGCTGGGGCCAAGGCACTGGCCACCAACTCGATCGCTACCGGGCTTCTTTCAAATGCGGCTGGGAACAACTCTATTGCGGCAGGTACGGCTGCCAATGCAGCAGGAAACGGTTCAGTCGCAGTCGGAGTCAGCGCGGGAGCCTTGGGCGGTAACTCGATGGCAGCCGGCGCAAACGCCAACGCGGCGGGCGATAGCTCCATCGCTTTCGGCGATGCCGCAAACAGCAGCGCATTGAACTCGGTCGCGCTCGGGTATACGGCCACGGCGTCCAGAAACAACGCCTTCGCTGGCGGCGCATCGGCGAATGCGGCCGGCGATAACTCGACGGCGCTCGGTTACGCGGCAAGCACCACCGCATTGAACTCGGTTGNTCGGTTGCGCTAGGCTATGCCGCTGCGGCGTCGAACAGCAACGCCTTCGCTGGCGGCGCATCGGCGAATGCGGCCGGCGATAACTCGACGGCGCTTGGCTACGCGGCAAACGCTACCGCATTGAACTCGGTTGCCCTTGGCTACGCCGCCACTGCATCGAACAACAACGCCTTCGCTGGCGGGGCATCGGCGAATGCCGCAGGCGACAACTCGACCGCCCTTGGCTATGCAGCAAGCACGACGGCCTCGGACTCCGTAGCGCTCGGCTATGCCGCTGCGGCGTCCGCTGACAATAGCGTCGCACTCGGCGCGCGCTCGACAACAAGGGCGGATCTCAGCACGCCCGCCTACATACCAACGGATTCCGACCCGGCGGCAATCGCCGGCACGACCGCACATGGCGAAGTATCAGTAGGCTCACGCGACAACGAGCGTCGCCTGACGAATGTCGCCGCAGGTGCGGACAAGACCGACGCCGTCAACGTCAGCCAGTTGAAGGCGGTCGACAGCAAGGTCGACGCCATTGCGCAAAGCGGTACGCAGCACTACTTCAAGGCCGAAGGCCCCGCAGACGGGACGGACGATGCCGTGGCGAGCGGCACGCACGCCGTCGCATCCGGTGTGCTCGCCACCGCCTCCGGCGACAACGCCACAGCGCTCGGCGCGAATTCCACCGGCGCGGGCACAGGCGCCGCCGCGCTCGGCACCTACGCCTCCGCAACGTCGGCGGGCAGCGTGGCGATTGGTTATGCCGCCGTTGCCAGCAAGGTGGACTCGATTGCGATCGGCCACGACGCGAATGCGTCGGCTAACGGTTCGGTAGCCTTGGGCCAGGCTTCACTGGCGGACCGAGTCAACACCGTCTCCGTCGGCTCAGCCGGCAACGAACGCCAGATCACGAACGTCGCAGCCGGCACAGCCGACACCGACGCGGTCAACGTGAGTCAATTGCAAACCGCCAGTGCGAACGCCTCCCGCTACTTCAAGGCAAACGGCAACGGCCTGAACGACGGCAGCGATGACGCATCAGCGACCGGCGCCAACGCCGTCGCCATCGGCAGTTCGGCACTAGCCAGTGGCCAAGCCAGCTTCGCCGCCGGCACCAGCTCGAAGGCGCAAGGCAACTTCAGCACCGCTGTCGGCGGCTTCGCCACTGCGTCCAGCGACGGCTCCGCTGCCTTGGGCTATCGGGCAAATGCCATAGCCACCAACTCGGTCGCCCTCGGCCAAGGCTCCGTCGCCGATCGCGCCGGGACCGTCTCCGTCGGCTCAGCCGGCAACGAACGCCAGATCACGAACGTCGCAGCCGGCACTGCCGACACCGACGCGGTCAACGTCTCGCAGTTGAAAGCCGTGAGCGACCAGGGCGCGACTATCGCCGCAAAACTCGACGGTGCGGTCATGTACGACCAGAACGGCGACGGCAGCGTCAACAAGAACAGCGTCACGCTCGGCGGCGATGCAGCGAGCGGCGGCACCACGATCCACAACGTCGCAGCAGGCGTCGACGCTTCCGATGCCGTCAACGTCGGTCAATTGAATGCAGCCATCAACGGCGCCGTCAACAACGCTGTCGTCAATGCGGCGAATCCGTTCTTCAGCGGTGAAGGCAATCGCGACACGGAAGGTGCGGTGTCGTCGGGCGCGCACTCGGTCGCAGGCGGAGCGAACGCCCGGGCCACCGGTGCTAACGCGACCGCACTCGGCGCGAATTCCATCGCTAGTGGCAACAACGCTGCCGCCTTTGGCGCGGCGGCTACCGCCAGCGCCGAGAATTCCGTCGCCTTGGGCCAAGGCTCGGTCGCGGATCGGGCGAACACGGTATCGGTCGGCGCGGCGGGTCAGGAGCGCCAGATCGCCAATGTTGCAGCCGGCGTGCAAGGCACCGATGCAGTCAACGTCAATCAGTTGCAGCAGAGCGCGAGCGGCGCGGTCGGCGAGGCGAAAAGCTACACCGACGACCAGATCCGCTCAGCCCGGCGCGATTCGTACGGCGGCACTGCATCGGCGCTGGCTATGGCCGGCCTGCCGCAAGCGGTCCTGCCAGGTCACGGCATGGTCGCGATGGCCGGCGGCACCTATGGAGGCCAATCGGCGCTGGCCATCGGCGTGTCGCAGTTGTCGGAAACCGGCAAGTGGGTCTACAAGCTGCAAGGCAGCACCGACTCGCGCGGTCAGTTCGGCGCATCCGTCGGCGCGGGTATGCACTGGTAAGCGCGTGTAAGCGCGTGCTGCCGGAACGGGCGCGTCGCCGCCCTCCGGTCCGGCGGCACGCTGTCCAATACGCCGTGAAATAAACGGAGTCACAGGTAGGCGCAGGTTCGACTCGGGCCTGCGCACGTTTGTGCGTGATACCGGTCCTCACAAGGGAAGGTTGTCGCGCGCTCTTTTCAGCGTCGCGAAGAGAGTCGAAAGCGCGGAAACCGATCCTGCGGCAACGGCTCAAGCGGCGTGCACGGACGAGGCAAACGCGCGAACCGCAGCCCCCGCCGTTTGCCCGCATCGTCCGCACCGCTCGTTCATCGCTGCATCGAATCCCACACCTTATAAAGCCGCTTGACCGACACAGGCATCGGCGTGCGCAATTCCTGCGCGAACAGCGAAATGCGCAACTCTTCCAGCAGCCAGCGGAACTCTGAGAGACGCGCGTCTGGCACCCCGCCACGCTGCGCGACCGCGCGCTGATAGTTTTGCAGCAACGGCTGGAATTCGGCGAACTGCCGTGCATCGCGCGCGGGGTCGGCCTTCAGTTTGTCGATCCGCAACGCGATGCCCTTCAGATAGCGCGGAAAATGCGTGAGTTGCGAGTACGGTGTCTCGACCACGAATCGCTTGCCAATCAGCGCGTCGAGCTGATTCTGCATGTCGGCGTAGGCGGCCGTGAACGACTTTGCCTGCACCAGTTTCTTCTGCACCGCTGCGTATTCGCCGAGTATCTGCCCGACGAGTCGCGTAATTTCCTGAGCCAGCAACGTCAGCCGGCTACGCCCTTCATCGCGGCGCGTATGGAAACTCATGTCGTCGTCCGGTAGCGGGTCTTGCAGGCAGGCACGGTCGAGCGCGGTATCGATCAGTTGATCGCGCAACTCTTCCTGCGTGCCGCGCGTCATGAACTGCATCGCCATTTCGCGCAAGCCCGGCAGATTTTTCTCCAGATACTTGATCGGCTCCTTCAACTGCAACGCGAACAATCGACGCAAGCCCGCTCGATGAATCCGCGCCGCCTCGTCCGGCGAATCGAACACCTCGACGTCGCAATGTGTACCGCGATCCACGAGAGCCGGGTAGCCGAACAACGTCTGGCCGCCGCGGCGAATTTCCAGCAATTCAGGCAACTTGCCGAAGTTCCAGGTGGTCAGCTTCTCGTACAGCGCAGTGCCGGCCGCGCCGCCTTGGGACGCCGTCTGCGGCGCTGGCGCGGACGGACCCTTGCCGCGCGACGCCGGGCCACTCGACGCAGGCGCCGTTCCCGCCGCATCCGTCCGCGAACCGACCGCCCCGGCCAACGCCGCGCCTGCCGCGCTCGACGCGATCTTCTGGAAATGCTGCTGCGCCTGGCCGCCAAGTTCCGCGCGCAGCTGCGACAGGTTGCGCCCCATCGCCAGTTGCCGCCCGTGTTCGTCCACGACCTTGAAGTTCATGAACAGATGCGGCGGCAAGGTCTCCAGCTTGAAGTCCGATTGCTTCAGCATGAGTTGCTTCTGCTCGCGAATATCGGCGATCAGCGCTTCGAGCGGACCGCCCGCAGCAAAACGCGGCGCGGCATGCCGGTCGACAAAGGCGGCCGCGTATTCGGGCAGCGGCACGCAGTGGCGCCTCAGTTTCTGCGGCAAGGACTTCAGCAGCAGTTGCGTCTTTTCTTTCAGCATGCCGGGCACGAGCCATTCGCAGCGTCGCGCGTCGACCTGGTTCAGCGCATAGAGCGGCACGGCGAGCGTGACGCCGTCGCGCGGCGAACCCGGCTCGAAGTGATAGGTGAGCGCCATTTCGACGCCCGACATCGTCATCCGTTTCGGGAACAGATCCGTCGTCACGCCCGCGGCTTCGTGCCGCATCAGGTCGTCGCGCGACAGATACAGCAGCCGCAGCTTGTCTTCCGGCTGGGCGCTCTCCTTCACTTCGTCGCGATACCAGCGCTCGAATGACGCGCCGGTATAAATGCCCTTTGGCAGCGCCTCGTCGTAGAACGCAAAAATCAGCTCATCGTCGACGAGCACATCCTGACGGCGCGACTTGTGTTCTAGTTGCTCGATGTCGGCAAGCAGCTTGCGGTTGTGCGCGAAAAATCCAAGCTTCGTGTCGAATTCGCCTTCGACAAGCGCGCCGCGAATGAACAGTTCGCGCGCCCGCGCCGGGTCCTGTTTGCCGAAACTAACGCGCCGCCGATGGTAGATCGGCAGCCCGTACAGCACCGCGCGCTCGAACGCCGACACTTGCGCCGCGCGCTTTTCCCAATGCGGCTCGGAAAGCGATTTCTTCAGCAGATGCGCGCCGATCTTCTCGATCCACTCGGGCTCGATCTTCGCGATGCAGCGCGCGTACAGACGGCTCGTCTCGACCAGTTCCGCGGCCATCACCCACTTGCCCGCTTTCTTCACGAGCGCGGAGCCGGGCCACAGATAGAACTTGATGCCGCGTGCGCCGAGATAGTACGGCTCATCGTCGGCTTTCAGACCGATGTTGCCGAGCAGGCCCGTCAGCAGTGCGAGATGGATCTGCTCGAAGGTCGCTTCAGCCTCATTCAAACGCCAGCCGTGTTCGCGCACCACCGTCAGCAATTGCGAATGCACGTCGCGCCATTCACGCAGACGCAATTGCGACAGGAAGTTCTTCCGGCATTCCTCGTGCAGTTGCTTATTCGACTTCTTGTGCGCGATCGCTTCTTCGAACCAGTTCCAGATTTTCAGCCACTGCAGGAATTCCGAGCGCTCGTCGGCAAAGCGGCGATGCGCCTGGTCGGCCTGTTCCTGCGCCTCGATCGGCCGGTCGCGCGGATCCTGTACCGACAACGCGCTCGCGATGATCAGCACTTCCTTCAGCGATTGCTGATCGCGCGCGGCGAGAATCATCCGGCCGATGCGCGGGTCCAGCGGCAGACGCGCGAGTTCGCGGCCGAGCGGCGTGAGCTGGTTGTCGTCGTCGACGGCGCCAAGTTCGTTGAGCAGTTGATAACCGTCGGCGATCGCGCGGCCAGGCGGCGGCTCGATAAACGGAAATGTCTCGATCGCCGTCAGATGCAGCGACTTCATGCGCAGAATCACCGACGCCAGCGACGAGCGCAGAATTTCTGGATCGGTAAAACGCACGCGGCTCTGGCAATCGCTTTCGTCGTAGAGGCGAATACAGATGCCGTCGGCCACACGCCCGCAGCGCCCCGCCCGCTGATTCGCGGCGGCCTGCGAGATCGATTCGACCTGCAACTGTTCGACCTTGTTGCGATACGAATAGCGCTTGACGCGCGCGAGGCCGGTATCGACCACATAGCGAATGCCCGGCACGGTGAGCGACGTCTCCGCCACGTTCGTCGCGAGCACGATTCGCCGCGCGTTCGAGGTACGGAACACGCGCTCCTGGTCGGCGGCCGAGAGGCGCGCGAACAGCGGCAGGATTTCCGTATGCGGCGGATGATGCTTGCGCAGTGCCTCGGCGGCATCGCGAATTTCGCGCTCGCCGGGCAGAAATACCAACACGTCGCCGGGCCCTTCGCGGCAGAGTTCGTCGACGGCGTCGACGATCGCTTCCATGAGGTCGCGGTCGCGCTCTTTGCCGGAATCGCGCTGGCTTTTCGGCCGGTCGCGCGACGCCGCGGACGACGATCCGCCTGATCCGCCTAATGCACCTGATGCGCCTGATGTCCCCTGCGCTGCTTTGACAGCGGGGCTTTCTTCGGCGACGGGACGGTAGCGCACCTCGACTGGATAAAGTCGCCCGCTCACTTCGATCACCGGCGCGGGTTTGTCCTCGCTGCCGAAGTGGCGCGCGAAACGATCTGCGTCGATCGTCGCCGACGTCACGATCAGCTTCAGATCGGGACGCTTGACGAGAATTTCCTTCAGATAGCCGAGCAGAAAGTCGATGTTGAGACTTCGCTCGTGCGCCTCGTCGATGATCAGCGTGTCATACGCTTTCAGCAGCGGATCGGTCTGTGTTTCGGCGAGCAGAATGCCGTCGGTCATCAGCTTGACCGATGCACCCGGCGACAGATTGTCGGTGAAGCGCACCTTGTAGCCGACCACTTCGCCGAACGGCGTGCCGAGCTCCTCGGCGATGCGCCGACCCGTCGCCGACGCGGCGATGCGGCGCGGCTGCGTATGGCCGATCAACCCCGAGCCGCCCAAGCCCAGGCCGCGCCCGAGCGCGAGGCAGATTTTCGGCAACTGCGTGGTCTTGCCCGAACCGGTCTCGCCCGACACGATCACCACCTGATTTTCTGCGATCGCTTTCGCGATCTCGTCGCGACGGCCGGAGACGGGCAGCGCTTCGGGAAAGGTGATCGGCGGAATGGGATTCGGCTGGACGACGCGCGGCTCGCGTCTGGTGCGGGGCTCGCGTGGTTCGCGTTCGGCGCGCGATTCGCCGGGCTCGCGTGGCCCGTTCGGCGCGTTCGGCCCGCGCCGCTGTTCCGGCTCGCGCGGCGAATGTTGGTGCGATTGCTTGCCGGATTGCGGCCGCTCGGCTTGCTCGCCCGACAGGTCTTTTTCAAGCGGCGGACGTTGTTGGCGCGGCTCGGCCTCATCGCGCGGCTCAAGCGCCGTCCCCGGCTCGCGCGAACCGCGTTGCTTGCCTCGTTCGCGTGGGTTACGCGGTTGGCCCGCTTCACCTCGTTCGCGTAGTTCGCCTCGTCCGCGCGACTGGCGTTCTTCGCGCGCCTCACCGCGCCCCGGATCCTTCACCGCACGCGACGGATTTTTCTCGTTCGAAGACGCCTGCGCGCCTACACCGGCACGATGAGGCTCACGCGCCTTGCGAGGCGCGTCCGGATTGCTGCGGTTCGCGTCCTGTTCGGGGCGGCGTTTCGCGTCGCCGGCCTTCGCCTGATCGGCGGCCGGCACCGCATTCTCGTTCGCCGCGGCGGGACTTTTGGGTACATTCGACATGGGGGCGCATTATAATCCCCGGCATGAATTCCCAAACCGACCTCGTCCCCGCGCCCGCGAGCGTTCCGGCCCCTGCCGGAGCAACGGAACACCTCGCACAGCACGCGCAATTCGTCGACTGGATGCGCTCAGTCGCCCCTTATATCCACGCGTTCCGGAACAAGACGTTCGTCGTCGGTTTCGGCGGCGAAGTGGTGCATCAGGGGCTCCTGAATGCGCTCGTGTCGGACATCGCGCTGCTGCAGGCCATGGGCATCCAGATCGTGCTGGTGCACGGCTCGCGTCCACAGGTCGAGGAGCAGATGAGTCTGCACGGCGTCGAGTCGGAGTTTTCGCACGGCATGCGCATTACCGACGCGCGGGCGCTCGAGTCCGCGAAAGAAGCGGCCGGCGAAGTGCGGCTGGATATCGAGGCGGCCATCAGCCAGGGCTTGCCGAACACGCCGATGGCGCACGCGCACATCAGCGTCGTCTCGGGCAACTTCGTGACGGCGCGCCCGGTCGGCATTCTGGACGGCGTGGACTTCGCGCACACCGGCGTAGTGCGCAAGATCGACGCCGATTCGATCCGCCATTCGCTCGCGAGCCGCAAGCTCGTGCTGCTGTCGCCGCTCGGCTTCTCGCCTACCGGCGAGGCGTTCAATCTGGCAATGGAAGACGTCGCCTCCGCCGCCGCCATTGCGTTGCGCGCGGACAAGATCGTGTTCCTGACCGAAACGCCCGGCCTCATGCAAGCCGGCGAGGAAGGCCCGGAACTGGTCCGCGAACTCTCGCTCGACGACGCCTACAAGCTGCACGAAAGCGGCGAAGTCACCGGCGACGCGGGTTTCTATCTGAAGCACTCGATCCGCGCGTGCCGCGGCGGCGTCGCGCGGGCGCACATCATCCCCTATGCGCTCGACGGCAGTTTGCTGCTCGAACTGTTCCTGCACGACGGCGTGGGCACGATGATCTCGTACGAGAATCTGGAAAGTCTGCGCGAAGCCACGCCGGACGACGTCGGCGGCATTCTCGCGCTGATCGAGCCGCTGGAATCGGACGGCACGCTGGTGCGGCGCGGCCGCCATCAGATCGAGCGCGACATCGACCATTTCTCGGTGATCGAGCACGATGGCGTGCTGTTCGGCTGCGCGGCGCTGTATCCGTACACGCAGGAGCGCATCGGCGAAATGGCGTGCCTGACGGTCGCGCCCGAAGCGCAAGGCACCGGCGACGGCGAGCGCCTGCTCAAGCGCATCGAGCAACGTGCGCGGGCCCGCGGCCTCACGCGCATTTTCGTGCTCACCACGCGCACCGAACACTGGTTCCTGAAGCGCGGCTTCGTGAAGGTCACGGTCGACGACCTGCCTGAAGACCGCCGCCGGCTCTACAACTGGCAGCGCAAATCGCTCGTGCTGATGAAACAGCTATGAAACAGCTCTGAGCGGCCCCATATAAAGCGACTGCCCCACAATTGATTCAATAACCATTTTTATGGGACCGGAGTAAGTGCTGAAGCACTAACGGTCGACACAGGAGAAGCACAGCATGACTCGTATGGTTCAATGCGCGAAGCTCGGCAAGGAAGCCGAAGGCCTCGATTTCCCGCCGCTGCCGGGCGAACTCGGCAAGCGGATCTACGAAGGCATTTCCAAGGAAGCATGGCAGGCCTGGTTGAAGCAGCAAACCATGCTGATCAACGAAAACCGTCTGAACATGGCCGACCCGCGCGCGCGCCAGTATCTGATGAAGCAGACCGAAAAGTTCTTTTTCGGCGAAGGCGCGGACACGGCGCAAGGTTACGTGCCGCCGCCGGCTGAGTGAGCGTTTGACGCTTGCACCGCATTACCTGAATCCGCGCCTCGAGCGCGGATTTTTTGGCCCATAGACAACGCCGCGGCACCGGCAATTTATGTGGGAACCTGCGATCGATTCAATCCGTTGACTTGTGCCCCGCCGGACCACGCCGCCCACCTTGAAAATCTCTCCAAACGGTACATTTTCAAGCTGATTTAAGCCCCTTCCGCGGACCGGTTCGATCCGCCGTATTCCCCGCCCGGCAAGGGATTGAACGAGCCGACCCAGTTATGCACCCGCAACCGGGTTTGCACGATCCTCTGTCATCGTGCTATCATGTTCATCGTTCCAACAGCAATTCACCTTCATTCGCGTTCCCTGACCTTGCGACATCAAGTGCTTGCACTGCGCGTCCATCGCGATGGAACAGTTTTTATACAAGAAGGCTTGTCGGTCGTTTTGCCGTTTGACGTGGCTTTTCAAGGCCCATTCGAGCGGCGAATATAAAGCACCGGCCTTTTTCGTTTCAAGCCTTCCAGTGGCGTAGGCCCGGCTTCCAGCCGTCCGCGCCCTCATGCATCTGCCCCCCTTCCACGGCCACGCAGGTGTAACAGTCAACACAATCTAGACGAGTGTTTTTTCGCGACCTGGCTCGCGAGGCACGGGCGTTTGCTGCTTTTGCGGCGTTTGCTGCAGTTTCCTTTGGCGCGCGCCCACCCTTTCGCCTCCCGCGGCGCAAGACGCCATCGCGCCGTTTGCGAAACGACACTTTCCAGCAACCGTGGCGGAACGCATCATGAGTTTCGTCGCAGTCATCGGAGTTTTACCTTGACCGCTTCCAGCAACGGCTTCTGGCGACATCACAAACAAGAACAACGCCTTTCTCTCGACGACATCACCGTCGTCGACAACTCGCTCCTCAAGCGGGCCGTCGGCGCAATGGCGCTCGGCAACGCAATGGAATGGTTCGATTTCGGCGTGTACAGCTACATCGCTGTCACGCTCGGCAAAGTGTTCTTTCCGTCGTCGAGCCCGTCCGCCCAGTTGATCGCCACCTTCGGCACGTTTGCCGCGGCGTTTCTCGTGCGCCCGGTGGGCGGCATGGTGTTCGGTCCGCTGGGCGACCGCATCGGCCGTCAGCGCGTGCTGGCGATGACGATGATCATGATGGCGCTCGGCACGTTCGCCATCGGCCTGATTCCGAGCTATGCGACGATCGGCATTCTCGCGCCGGCGCTGCTGCTGGTGGCGCGCCTCGTGCAAGGCTTTTCGACCGGCGGCGAATACGGCGGTGCGGCCACCTTCATCGCCGAATTCGCTACGGACAAGCGCCGCGGTTTCATGGGCAGCTTTCTGGAATTCGGTACGCTGATCGGCTACGTGCTCGGCGCGGGCACGGTCGCCGTGCTCACGGCGACGCTGTCGAACGACGCGCTGCTCTCATGGGGCTGGCGTGTGCCGTTCCTGATCGCCGGTCCGCTCGGTCTGGTGGGTCTGTACATCCGGATGAAGCTCGAAGAAACGCCCGCGTTCAAGAAGCAGGCCGAGCAACGCGAAGCCGAAGATAAGGCACTACCGAAGCAATCGTTGCGCGACCTGCTCGTGCAGCAATGGAAGCCGCTGCTGCTGTGCGTCGGCCTCGTGCTCATCTTCAACGTGACCGACTACATGGCGCTCTCGTATCTGCCGAGCTACCTGTCGGCCACGCTGCACTTCAACGAATCGCACGGCCTTTTCATCGTGCTGCTCGTGATGGTGCTGATGATGCCGATGACGCTCGCAGCCGGCCGTCTGTCGGACGCGATCGGCCGCAAGCCGGTGATGCTGTTCGGCTGCGTGGGTCTGTTCGCGCTGTCGATTCCCGCCCTGCTGCTGATCCGCGTGGGCACGGTGCTGCCGGTGTTCGCCGGACTGATGATTCTCGGCGTGCTGCTGTCGTGCTTTACCGGCGTGATGCCCTCGGCACTGCCGGCGCTTTTCCCGACGAAGATCCGCTATGGCGCGCTTGCCATCGGCTTCAATGTTTCGGTGTCGCTGTTCGGCGGTACGACGCCGCTCGTGACGGCATGGCTCGTCGACCGTACCGGCAATCTGATGATGCCCGCGTATTACCTGATGGGCGCGTCGCTGATCGGTATCGTCTCGGTGATGGCGCTGCGTGAAACCGCGCGCAAGCCGCTGCTCGGCTCGGGCCCTTGCGTGGCGACGCGCGCTGAAGCGCACGCAGTGCTGCGCGGCGAACGTGAAGCCGAAGAGATGGACGAAGGCTACGCAGCGACCGCTACGGCGCGTGCATGATCGCGTGCGGCGCAGTAGCCGCGTAACGTGAACGGGCGATGACTTCGGGATTCGCCTCTAGCGGTAGTAGGTAGCTTGATCGCGGCCATTGCAGTGGTGAAGCCATCTAACCGCACGGCATTGCAGCAACATCGACAGTAGTCATACGACGGGCCGGCAGATTTGCCGGCCCGTTTTCATTTGAGCAGCAGATCGAACCTCGCATGGGCCTGCGAGCCTTCGACCGTCAGAATGCCCGCCGAAACCGGCAGCTTGAAACGCCGCGGCCCTGCACTGCCCGGATTAACGAACAGCACGCCGTCGCGCTCGCTGATCAACGGCTTATGCGAATGGCCGGTCACCACCACGCCGATACCGTCCTTGCGCGGATCGGCGGGCACATCGGCGATGTCGTGCACGACCAGAATCGCGACTTGCTGCACGTTGAGCGTCGCATGGGTCGGCAGCGCAGCGGCCCACTCGCCGGTGTCGTTATTGCCGCGCACGACGGTAAGCGGTGCGATCTGCGCCAGTGCATCGAGCACGGCCTGATTGCAGATGTCGCCCGCGTGGATGATGGCGTCGCAGCCCGCGAGATATTCGAGCGCTTCCGGACGCACGAGGTTGTGCGTGTCGGAGATGAGGCCGATGCGGCCTGACGGCGAACGGCGAGTAGATGAAGTCATGAGGACAGTATCCGCGAAGCTCGGGCCTGCTCGCAATCAGGCTCGTTGCAATCAGGCTCGCTGCAATCACGCTCGTCCCGCGCACGCGGTCGCTCTCAAGCGCCCGAAAAATCAATCCGCCGTCTGCCGCAACGAAGTCTCACGCGATACCGCTTGCACCGGCCGCCTTGAATCCAGCATACGCCGCGTCGCGCCGTGCACGACGATGGAAATCGCCGACGCGCACGCGAAGCTCAGCCACACGCCATAGCGCGGCAACATCCCGGCCGTCACTGCGAAGAACGCCGCAAACGAGCCGCGCCCGATCACCATGCCGCGCATCAGCAACGCAACGAAGCTGGCGCCGTGTCCGCGTTGCGCCGACACCGCGAGCACGATGCCTAGCAACGGAAACACCGAAAGCAGACCGCTCCACGTTGCACCCATCGACGCCGACAAGCGGGTGACCGCGAGCGTCAACAGCGCACCGGCAAGCATGCGCACAGCGAGGTCGGCTACGCCGAGGCGCGCGGCCGGCACATGCCCTGTCACGCGCGGCAAGCGGCTCTGCGAAACCACCACGGCGACGCAAGCCGCGCCCACCGCCCAGACGAGCGACTGAGGTAGATCCGTGAGCAACAGCGCCGCTGCCAGCCACCCGCTCATGCCTGCGATCAACGCAAGCGGCCACGACAACCGGCGGCAACTCCACGCGTACACGAAATTGAATGCTTCCGACGCGGCAATCGCCGCAATCGAGGCGACCGAAGCCTGCGCCGCAAACGACGACCCGCGCTCCAGCGCAAGCAGCAGCACGATCGGTCCCGCGACGACCGGCAACCCTGCGAGCCATCCGGCAACCGACGGTCCCCACAGGCGCCCCGCCATCGTCAGCGCGGCGAGAAACGCCGGCACGAGCGTGAGCTTCAGTGCAAGCACGCTCAGGCTTCCAGCACGTGCTCGATGCGCCGGTCCGGCACCAGCCACCACGCGGCGGCGAGCGCATAGAGCGCCGCCGAGATCCACGGCGCGACGAACGCGAGTACGATGCCCGCGAGATAAATCGCGACCGACACTTTGCCCTTGAAGTCGTTGCCCACCGCTTTGGCGAGCGTCGAATCGCGGCCGTGCTCGCGGATCAGCGTGCGCGTCAGGATGAAATACGCGATCGCCGACATGAACAGCGCGACGCCATACATCGCGGTCGGCCACGAGGCCAGATGATTTTCGCCGACCCAATGCGTGACCGCGGGCAGCAGCGACAGCCAGAAGAGCAGATGTAGATTCGCCCACAGCACGCCGCCGTTGATCTTCTGCACCGTGTGGAACAGGTGATGGTGATTGTTCCAGTAGATGCCTACGTAGATAAAGCTGAGCACATATGCGCCGAATACCGGCACGAGCGGACGCAGCGCGGCGAGGTCGAACCCTTCCGGCACTTTGATTTCAAGCACCATGATCGTGATGATGATGGCGATCACGCCATCGCTGAAGGCTTCGACGCGTCCCTTGCCCATCGGCTGTTCCTCGAGTGAATGCGGTTGAATGTCGTTGAATGCAGTCAAATGCGCGCTCGTCTCGATCCCGCAGACGGCCCGCGCCGCTGGCGATTATCCGCGATGCCGCGACGCTTTGTCGATGCGTGCCGCGCCGTTCCCGCGAGCCGCCGCTCATGCGAGCCGCGCTCGTCTTACTTCAGCGGCTTCAGACCGTCGAGCAGGGTCGGCACGAGTTCGCTGATGGTCGGATGAATGTGCATCGCGTATTGCAAGGTCGGATAGGGCGCGCGCGCGGTCATGATGTCGATGAACGTATGAATCGCCTCGTCGCCTTCGATACCGTGAATCGCTGCGCCGAGAATCTGCTTGCTGTGGGCGTCGGCCAGCACCTTCATGAAGCCGTCCGTCTCGCCACGTTCGCGCGCGCGGCCCACGCGCGACATCGGCATTGTCGCGATCAGCGCGTCGCGGCCGCTCTTGCGCACGTCGCCTTCCGAAAGACCGACGCGCGCAAGCGGCGGGTCGACGAATACCGCGTACGCCATGATCCGGGTGTCGACAGTGCGCGCGCCGCCGTCGAGCAGATTGGCCGCGACGATCTGGTAATCGTCGTAGGACGTATGCGTGAAGGCCCCGCGTCCGTTGATGTCGCCGATCGCCCACACGCCCGGCACGCTGGTGCGCAACTGGCCGTCCACGGGAATGATGCCGTGCCGGTCGGTCTCGATACCCGCCGCGGCGAGCCCGAGATCGTCCGTATTCGGTTCGCGCCCGGTCGCGAACAGCAGGTGCGACGCTTCGAGCGCCGGCACGTTCTGCTCGAAGCCGATACACACTTCGTTCTCGCGATGCGGATGCGGCTCGACGCGCGAAGGCTGCACACCGAACCGGAACTCGACGCCTTCGCGGGCCAGCACGCTCTGCACAGACTCCGCGAAATCGGCATCCTCGCGCGTGAGCACACGGTCGCCCCGCACCAGCACCGTCACTTCGCTGCCGAAGCGGCGGAACACCTGCGCGAATTCGAGCGCGATATAACTGCCGCCCACGATCACGAGCCGGCTCGGCAACTCGGTGATCTCGAGCAGAGTCGAGTTAGTGTAATAGCGGATTCGCTCGATGCCTTCCAGCGGCGGCACCACGGCGCGCGTGCCCGTATTGAGGAAAATTTCGTCCGCGCTGAGTTCGTGCAGCACGCCGCCGTCCGGCCCGCTGACAGCAAGCGTACGCGGCCCCGTAAAACGCGCATGGCCGTTGAACACCGTGACGTTTTCCGTGCCGCGCAGCCATGTCTCCACACCGTCGCGCGACTGGCCGATGATCTTGTCCTTGCGCGCCTTCACCGCCGCCAGATCCACGCCGACCGCGCCGCCCACATGCACACCGAGCCTCGCCGCATGGCGCGCCACATGCGCCGCGCGGGCGCTCGCCACATACGCCTTGGTCGGCGTGCAGCCGACGTTCACGCAGGTCCCGCCGAACGCCGCGCGTTCAATGACCGCCGTGCGGCGGCCGCTTTTGCCAAGACGCACGGCAAGCGGCGCGCCGCCCTGTCCCGTGCCGATCACAACTGCGTCGAAGTGCTGTGCCATCGCAACTCTCCTGGGGCTCGCATGCAGGTCGTTGCATCTTACGCCCAGTCTCCGGCGCGGTTATATGGGGCTGCCAATTGCAACGGAGATAGCCGCGCCGCGCCGGGTGCAACGCGGCGCACGGATCAGGTCGCCGCATACGCGTCGGCCAGCGCGCGCGCATACGCGCTCGCGCCCACTGGCCGGCTGTACAGATAGCCCTGCTGCTTGTCGCAATCGATCGAGCGAAGGAATGCCGCCTGCTCGGGCGTCTCGACGCCTTCCGCGGTGACGTTCATGCCGAGCGAATGCGCCATCGCCACCACGGCCTGCGTGATCGCAATCGAATCGCGATGATCCGGCAAGCCCGCCACGAACGACCGGTCGATCTTCAGGTTATGCAGCGGAAAACGCTTCAGATACGACAGCGACGAATAGCCCGTGCCGAAGTCGTCGACGGAAATGCGCACGCCCGTTGCGCTCAATGCGAGCAGCATGGGCAGCACGGTGTCGCTGTCGCTCATTAAAAGCCGCTCGGTGATTTCCAGTTCGAGCGCCGCCGGTTCGAGCCCAGACTGGTCGAGACAGCGCCTGATCCGCTCGACCAGTCCGTCGTTGAACTGGCGCGGCGACAGATTCACCGCGACGATCAGATCGGGCGCGAGCGTGCGCCGCCATTGCGCAGCCTGCTCGCAGGCGCGCGCGAGCACCCAGTCGCCGATCTCGACGATCAGGCCGGCGTCTTCGGCGACCGGGATGAATTCGGCCGGCGAGACGTTGCCGAGCTCACTGTTGTACCAGCGCAGCAGTGCCTCGGCGCCGATGGTCCGGCCGGCGTGGCTATCGACGATTGGCTGATACACGAGACTGAGTTCGTCCGAGGCCAGCGCGCGGCGAAGCGACTGCTCGATGACGAAGCGGCGCTGCAGTTGCTGATTGAGCTCGGCCGTGAAGAACTGGAAGTTGTTGCGGCCGCGCTGCTTCGCGTGGTACATGGCCGAGTCGGCGTTGCGCATCAGCGTGGGCGCGTCCTGCCCGTCTTCGGGAAAGCGGCTGATGCCAATCGACGCGCCCAGGTAATACTCGTTGTCCGCCACCGCGAACGGCACCGCGATTTCGTCGAGGATGTGGCGGGCCAGCCCGACCAGCTCGTCGTTGCATTCGCAGTCGCTCACCACGATCACGAACTCGTCGCCGCCCACTCGGGCGAGCGTATCGTCCGGGCCGACGCAACCGGCAAGCCGTCCGGCGACGCTCTTGAGCAGCGCGTCGCCGGCCTCGTGACCGGCCGTGTCGTTGACCTTCTTGAACCCGTCGAGATCGACGAACAGCACCGCGACGCTCGTGAGCTCACCGCTGCCGTTCGGGCTTCCGGGCGCGAACAGGCTGTTCATCCGCTCCGTCAGATAGGCGCGATTGTAGAGCCCGGTGAGGGAGTCGCGGGTCGCGAGGAATTTAAGCTGACGCTGAGCCTCGCGCACCGGGCCGATGTCTGTAAACGAGATCAGCACGGAATCCGGCTTGCTCTCGCCGGGTTTCAGAATCGGCACCACGTTCTCGGTGATCCAGATGACTTCGCCGTTGACCAGCTCCAGCGCGAGTGTGACGTCGAGCACCGGCTTGCCGGTCGCCAGTACCTGGGCGGTGGGCCGCTCGTCCCCGGAGATGGGCGAACCGTCCTCGCGAAACCCACGCGCCATCACCGTGCGGATGTTGCGCCCGATGATCTGCGGCCCCGTGCCGAGCATGCGCTGTGCGCTCGGATTGCAGGCGAGCACGACGCCCGCTCGCGACTGCACGACAATGCCCTCGATCAGATGATCGACGACGAGCCTGTGGTGCTCCTCGCTATTCGCGAGGCGCTGCGCCATCGCGTCCTGGTGCACGGCGAGCCCGACGCTGCGGCTGATGTCGCGCAGCATCGTCTCTTCCTGAGCGGTGGGCCGGCGCGGCTCGCGATGATAGACGGCGAACGCGCCCAGCACCGTGCCGGCGTCGTTTTCGAAGGGCACGGACCAGCACGCGCGCAAGCCGTGCGGCAACGCGAGCGCGCGGAAGTCCGCCCACAGCGGATCCGTCTCGATGTCTTCAACCACCACCAGGCGCCGCTCGTACATCGCGGTGCCGCACGAGCCAGCCTGCGGACCAATCGGCACACCGTCGATCGCCGCGCTGAAGCTCCTCGGCAGCGACGGCGCACCGCCCATTTTCACGTGGACGCCGTCGTCGTCCAGCAGCAGGATCGAGCACGACGTGCCCGCACCCAGCAGCGCTTCCGCGCGGTGACACACTTCATCCAGCAACTCCGGCAACGGCGTATTGCGGGTGATCAGCCGCAATACGCTGCGCTCCGACGCCAACACCTCTTCGGCCAGCAGATCCGGCCGGTAACGGCTAGCTTCGGGCGTCGCTCCCACCTCCATGCGTGACATCGCTTCGCGGTCCATATATGCGCCCCCCAACCCAACATCGGCAAGAATCGGTAAGCAGCGCATCAGGGTATACCCGTTAAACGCTCGAAGATGTGCGCCGGCAACGCTTCGCTCGACCGTGCGTTGGACTATCGTGGCCCCGGTCGAGCCGCGCAACGCAATATCTGGTAATCACTTACTGGAAGTGCCGCGTTTTTCGGAGGTCTGCATGGCGGGCGATCGGACGATCATGCGTTGCATGAAAAACCATGCATCGCGTGAATCGTCATGAAAATCGTCCGCTCCGTTCTGATCGCCGCGCTGCTGATCGCGCATTCGTCCGCTCATGCCGCGAGTTTCAATTGCAACAAGGGACGCTCGCTTACCGAGAAGATGATCTGCAACGAGCCGGCGCTGTCGCGTCTCGACGACGTGCTCGGGCAGTTATACTGGAAAGCGCGGCGAAGAGCGATCGACCGGCGCCGCCTCATCGCCGACAGCGACAGCAAGTGGGCATGGCGCGAGGCCAATTGCCGCGACGCTGCGTGTCTCCGGATGTGGTACGCAGCGCGTATCGACGAGCTCGAGCAACTGATCGCGAGCCTGCAAACGGGCGCGCCGCCCGCCCTGGCACAACCGCCGGAACCTGCTGATGCACTCAAGCCCGCGCAGCCGGAGCGCCCACGCAAGCCGCCAATGCCCGCGCCTCCTGCCGTCGATACAGCGATGCTCCAATGCACGGCCGCGCATCCGGGTATCGCGATCGGCGAGCAGTGCGCGAGCGTGATCAAGCAGAACGACAGCCACTGGAAATACCGGCCGCATGGCGGCGACTGGTTCTGCGGCGTCGCGATGTTGGGACGGATCTAACGGCTATTCCAGAACCTGCGCTGCACGTCCATCACCTCGGCCTCGACTTCGGCCACCGGGCCGATCACCTCGACGCGCTTCTGGCAGTGATCGAAGACGTAGCGGCAATCGACGCTCATCGTCGGATTCTCGGCGTGATCGCCGGTCGCCTCCAGCAGGCGCTTCTCTGTCATGCCGAACACCACCCGGCCGATGTTCGCCCAGTACATCGTACCGGCGCACATACAACACGGTTCGACCGACGTATACAGCGTGCAACTCCACAGGTACGCCGGTGTAAAGTTCAGCGCGGCCACGCGAGCGAGCACCGACTCTGCATGATTCACCGTGTCGACGTTGCCCTGCTCCATCAACACGGTTTCTTGGTCGGCGCCGACCAGCACCGCGCCGAACGGATGATGTCCCAGCAACGTCGCCCGCTCGGCGATCCGGCTCGAATGCCGCAGATGACGCACGATCTGCTCGTGCGTCGGCGTCAGGCCCTGCGGCGGGAAGCGAGCCGCATCGGCGCTTGCGGCTGTGCTTGCGGCTGCGCTCGCAGTCGGGCTTGCGCTTGCCGCCGCGCTCGGAATGGTCAGGCTCACGGCGATCTCCTTTTTTGTTGTTTCCGCTTGAATGGGACGTTCGATGCAAGCTCGCGTTACTTCGGCAGCGACCCGTCGACGCCCTGCACGAACCAGTTCAGACGCAGCAGTTCCGCGTCGCTCAGCGACTTGCCTGCTGCGACTTTCACCGCACCGGACTGATCCAGGATCGGCCCGGCGAACGGATCGAACTTGCCCGAAACGATCTCGTCGCGCTTGCGGCTCAACGCCTTTTGCGCGGTCGGCGACACGGCTTCGGTGTTGATATCCGCGAGGTCGATCGCCTTCTCTTTCAGCCCCCACCACACCGGTGCGTTGTTCCATGTGCCCGCCATCACCTGCTGCACCAGATACGTGTAATACACGCCCCAGTTGCTCACGCACGCGCCCAGTTGCGCATTCGGCCCGAACTTCTTCATGTTCGAGTCCCAGCCGAACGCGTGCACCTTCTTCTGCTCGGCAGTCTGCATCGTCGCCGTCGAATCCGTGTTCTGGATGAGGACGTCCGCGCCCTGCCCGATCAGCGTTTCGGCGGCCTGCTTTTCGCGGCCCGGATCGAACCAGCTATTGATCCAGACTACTTTGACGCGCACCTTCGGGTTCACGGAGCGCGCGCCCATCGTGAACGCGTTGATGTTGCGCACCACTTCCGGCACCGGCACGGAGCCGACAAAGCCGAGCGTGTTTGACTTCGTCGTATAGCCGGCGACGAGCCCGGCGAGATACGCGCTCTGATACGTGCGCACGTCGTACGTCGCGAAGTTGGCTGCTTTCTTGTAGCCGGTTGCGTGCTCGAACACCGTGTCGGGGAAGTCCTTCGCGACCTTCAATTCGAAGTCCTGGAAACCGAAGCTGGAACCCACCACGATCCTGTTGCCCTTCGACGCCAGATCGCGGAACACGCGCTCCGAATCCGCCGACTCCGGCACGTTCTCGATGCGCGTCACCTTGATCTTGTCGCCGAACTTCGCTTCGACCTCTTTCACGCCCTGCTCGTGCGCATAGGTCCAGCCGGCGTCGCCGGGGTTGCCCAGGTAGACGAAGGCAATGCCGACGGGTTGCGCCGTGGCCGCCGACGCTGCGGTTACAGCAAAGCCGAGGCTGAAGCCGACCGTTGCGGCACATGCCGCAACGAGCGCGCCTCGGACAGTCTTGATGT
Source organism: Paraburkholderia dilworthii (assembly GCF_000472525.1). GTDB lineage: Bacteria > Pseudomonadota > Gammaproteobacteria > Burkholderiales > Burkholderiaceae > Paraburkholderia > Paraburkholderia dilworthii. The sequence goes on along the minus strand of NZ_AWZT01000009.1, from coordinate 133,055 downwards.
GCAAGGATCGATGCAGCGCTCGCGCCAGCGTTGTTTTCATGAATTCTCCGAAACCGATTGAAGGGATTCGCCTCGCGCCCGTTGTCCCGGGCAAGGCTCCAGCATAGGGGGCCATATTCCGGCGTCAATTTCAGAGCAAAAATTATTGCTGTTATCGCGTGTATAACGGAACTGATATTGCAGGATCCGCCGCGATGAACTAGTGAAGCCTCGGCGGCAGCGTGTCATCGGGATCGGGCGCCCCATCGTTGCCAGCCAGCCCGCCCTCGCCGAACAACTCCGCACATAAATCCCGACCGGTCTCGCTCAGACGCGCGGTGCCGGCGCCTTCCTCGTTGAACGTCGTCTCCACGAGGCCGCCGTCGACGAGCGCTGTCAACTGCCGCCGCAGTGCGCTCATCGGCACGTTCGCCTGCTTGGACAGCCTGGCGAGCGACCACGCGCCGCTACGCCTCTGCTCGCCGGCCGTGCCCTCGCCGGCGCTTTCGCGATGCGCGCGCCAAAGCTGCCCGAGCACGGCGAGCAGCACCGGATCGATTTCCTCGTCATCCATTCGTGTCTCCTTCCTGATCTTTTATGTGCCGACCTCTGTTGCACCAACTCCTGCTGGGCTTCACGCCATTTGCATGACAAGTTCGCCGAGCGTCTTCAACGCCGCCTCGCTTTGCGCGGTCCACGGATAGCTGTAATTGAGCCGGATGAAATGGCGAAAATCGTTGCGAGTCGAAAACATCATGCCGGGCCCGACCGTGATGCTGCGCGCGAGCGCCGCCTGATAAAGTCGCATGGAATCGACACGTTCCGGCAACTCCACCCACAGAACATAGCCGCCTTGCGGCGTCGAAATACGCGTACCGGCCGGAAAAAAACGCCGCACCATCGCGGTCATGATGCTCGCCTGCTGCCGGTACACCTTGCGAACGTGCCGCAGATGCCGGTCGTAGCCGTCCTGCCGCAGATAATCGGCGACCGCCACTTGCGGCACCGAAGGCGTCGTCAGCGTGTTGAGGAACTTCAGCTTCTCGAACTGCGCACGATAACGCCCAGGCAACGCCCAGCCTATCCGATACGACGCGCTCAGGCTTTTCGAAAACGACGCGCAATGCAACACGAGCCCTTGCGTGTCGAAGCTTTTCAATGCCGACGGCCGCGTCTCGCCGAAATACAACTCCTGATACACGTCGTTCTCGATAACAGGAATCTGATGCGCGGCGAGCAGTTCGACGAGTCGTTGCTTGCGCGCGTCGGGCATCTGGAAACCAAGCGGATTCTGGAAGTTCGGCATCACCATGCACGCTGCGATCTTCTGTCGCGCGATCACCTGCGCCAGCGCATCGATGTCCATGCCGTCGACGGGATGCGTCGCCACCTCGATCGCGCGCATGCCAAGACGCTCGATCGCATGCAGCATCGCGTAATAGGTCGGGGACTCGACGGCCACCGTGTCGCCCGGCTTCGCGACCGCCTGCAAGCTCAGGTTGATCGCCTCGGTGGCGCCGAGCGTGATGACGATTTCGCCGGGATCGACGGGCATGCCATTCTCCGCGTAGCGCCGCGCGATCTGCCGGATCAGTTCCGGGTTGCCCGGCGGCAGATCGTCGATCAGGTTCCAGCTTGCCTGCCGGCGGGCAATCGCGTTCGCGTACTGATTGATGCGCCGCCACGGGAACAGCGATGGATCGGGATACGGCGAGCCGAACGGCACGGCGTCGTGCGCGCGGATGCTGCGCAACGTCGACAGCACGAGGCGGCTCACGTCGACTTCGGCGGCGATGGGCGCCTCCAACGGCGCGGGCTTGCCGCTCGGCCGTCGCGTGTCCGGCCTGAACGCGTGCATCGCCGCTTCACGCACGAAATATCCCGATTGCGGCCGCGTTTCGACAATACCGCGGCTTTCCAGCAACGCGTACGCATGCAGCACGGTCTTGATGCTGACGCCATGCTGCTGGCTCGCCTGCCGCACGGACAAAATCCGCTCGCCCGCCGCGAACACGCCGCGGCGCACGGCTTCGGTGATTTCATCGGCGAGCTTTTCGTACAGTTTCAAGGACGTGGCTCAAGGAAATCAATCGTCTGGAGCACCAGTCTATGACAAAACTCAAGTAACTGTATCCCTTCCGTTTTTGATTTTCTGTATGCTGCACTGCGATTGGAACACAGTAGGCTTGTCAAATCGGCTTGAAAGCCATGACCAGACCACGCGCCAACATCATGAAGAACAGCGACACTCGCAGCGAATCGGGCAGCGACGCCCGCATTGAACCGTACAAGCACCCGGCAGCCGGCTGGGGCGCGCTCAAATACGTCGCCATCAACCTGCTCAAGGAAAAGGTGACGGGCGGCAATTACCGCACGCTGCTCAAACAGAATCAGCCTGACGGCTTCGACTGCCCCGGCTGCGCGTGGCCCGACCGCGAGCACGCATCCACGTTCGAGTTCTGCGAAAACGGCGTGAAGGCCGTAGCCGCTGAGGCGACCAGCAAGCGCGTGACGCCCGCGTTCTTCGCGGAGCACACGGTCACCGAACTGATGACGCAGTCCGACTTCGAGCTGGAGCAGCACGGCCGTTTAACCGATCCGCTCGTCTACGACGCGATGCGCGACCGTTATGTGCCGATCGGCTGGGACGAAGCGTTCGATCTGATCGCAAGCCATCTGAAACGTCTGGACGATCCGAATGAGGCCGCGTTCTACACGTCGGGCCGCGCGAGCAACGAAGCCGCGTTCCTCTATCAGTTGTTCGTGCGCATGTACGGCACCAACAATTTCCCCGACTGCTCGAACATGTGCCACGAAGCGACGAGCCGCGGCTTGCCGCATACGGTCGGCATCGGCAAGGGCACGGTCACGCTCGACGACTTCGAACACGCCGACACGCTACTGATCTTCGGTCAGAATCCGGCAACCAACCATCCGCGAATGCTCGGCGAACTGCGCGAGTGCGCAAAGCGCGGCGCGACCATCGTGTCGATCAATCCGCTCAAGGAGCGCGGGCTGGAGCGTTTCGCGAGTCCGCAGCATCCTGTGGAAATGCTGACGATGGGCAGCACGAAGATCAGTTCCGTATTCATTCGCCCGAAAGTCGGCGGCGACTTCGCGCTCATCAAGGGCGTCGCCAAGCGCGTGATCGAACTCGACGACGAAGCGCAGGCAGCCAGCCTTGAACGCGTGCTCGACGTCGCATTCATCGCCGAACATACGGTCGGATTCGAGGCCTTCGCCGACGATCTGCGCGCGGAAAGCTGGGACACCATCGTCGCCGAAGCGGGTGTGCCGTTCCACGACGTGCTCAAGCTCGCCGACATCTACGTGAAGGGCCGCGCGGTGATCTCGACGTGGGGCATGGGCCTCACGCAGCACAAGAATTCGGTGCCGACCGTGCAACTGCTGTCGAACCTGATGATGATGCGCGGCAATATCGGCCGGCGCGGCGCGGGCCTGTGCCCGGTGCGCGGCCACTCGAACGTGCAGGGCGACCGCACCGTCGGCATCGAGGAAAAACCGACGCAGGCGTTTCTCGACCGGCTCGGCGAGGCCTACCGTTTCGAGCCGCCGCGCGAGCATGGGCTCGATGTCGTCAACTCGATTCAGGCGATGCTTGACGGCAAGGTGAAAGTATTCATTGGCCTTGGCGGCAACTTTTCGATTGCGACGCCGGACACGCCGCGCACGTGGGAAGCCATGCGTTCGTGCGAGCTGACCGTGCACATCACGACCAAGCTGAACCGCAGCCACCTCGTGCATGGCCGCGACGCGCTGATTCTGCCGACGCTCGGCCGTACCGAGATCGACTTGCAGAACGGTGTCGCGCAAGGCGTGAGCGTCGAGGATTCGATGAGCATGGTGCACATTTCCTATGGCATGAACAAACCGGCGTCGGAGAATCTGCTGTCGGAGATTGCGATCGTCGCGCGCATGGCGCATGCGACGCTCGGCAGCGACAAGGTGGATTGGCTCGCGCACGCCGCGGATTATTCGCTGATTCGCGACGGCATCGAGAAGGTGATCGACGGCTTTCACGACTACAACGAACGGCTCAAGCGCCCGGGCGGCTTCCATCTCGGCGTCGCGTCGCGCGAGCGGATCTGGAAAACGCCGAGCGGCAAAGCGCAGTTTCTCGTGCATGCAATCGCACTCGACACGCCGATCCATCGCGCGCGCGAACAGCACGGCGAGCGCCTGATGACGTTGATGACGACGCGCTCCCACGACCAGTACAACACCACGATTTACGGCCTCGACGACCGTTATCGCGGCGTGTATGGACAACGGCGCGTGCTGTTTGCAAACAGGGACGACATCGCGATGCAAGGGTTCGCAGCCGGACAGCGCGTGGATATCACGAGCGTGTGGGCCGATGGCATCGAGCGTCACGCGGATGGCTTTTTGCTGGTTGAGTACGACATTCCGCGCGGTTGTCTCGGCGCTTATTATCCGGAGACGAATCCGCTTGTGCCGCTGTCGTCGGTCGCGGACGGCGCCGGGACGCCGACTTCGAAGTCGATTCCTGTATTGCTCAAAGCGTCGGCAATGGAGGCGGTCGCCGCTTGAGAGGCGACGTATCGCGCGCAATGCGCGGCACGTATCAAGCCTGAGTCTTCGCCAACTCGCGATGCGTGAGGTGAAGCCGCAGATCGAACTCGATCTGATGGTAACCCGGCTGCATGAACTCGCAGAGGCGGTAGAACGCCTTGTTGTGATCGCTCTCTTTCAGATGCGCGAGTTCGTGCACCACGATCATCTTCAGAAACTCCGGCGCTGCCGTTTTGAATAGCGACGCAATGCGGATTTCCTTCTTCGCTTTCAATTTGCCGCCCTGCACGCGCGAGATGCTGGTGTGCAGCCCCAACGCGTGACGCACCACGTCGAGCTTGCTGTCGTAGCTAACTTTGTCGATCTGCTCCGCGCTGCGCAAATGCTCGCGTTTCAATTCAGCGCAGTACGTGTAGAGCGCGCGATCCGTCTGCACTTCGTGTGTGTTCGGATAACGCGCAGTGAGGTAGGCGCCGAGCTGATCGTCGGCGATCAGTTTTTTGACTTTCTCAAGCAGTGCGGGAGGATAGCCGCTCAGGTATGTCAGATGGTGCATGGTCGTGGCTTTGCGTTGGCGGCCGCCTGAAATGCGGAACGCTAAACGCCAAGTTTACACGGCCATCCCAGCCACGCGCTCAAGGGCGCCAAACGGGGCCGTGAGGAAAGTCATGCTGATCGAGCGAAGCAGCATGCATTTCGATGCTATAGCCGGGCCGTTGCGGCGGCATATAGCGGCCATTGCGGATCACGACAGGATCGGCGAAATGCTCATGCAAGTGGTCCACGTATTCAAGCACCCGATTTTCGAGCGACGCCGACACGCAAATATAGTCGAACAACGAAATGTGCTGCACGTATTCGCATAAGCCGACGCCGCCCGCGTGCGGGCACACCGGCACGCCGAACTTTGCCGCCATCAGCAGCACGACGATCACTTCGTTCAGGCCGCCCAGGCGGCAACTGTCCACCTGACAAAAGTCGATCGCATGCGCCTGCAGCAACTGCTTGAACATCACGCGATTATGGCAATGCTCGCCCGTCGCCACGCCGATTGGCGCAAGCCGCTGGCGGATCGCCGCGTGACCGAGAATGTCGTCGGGGCTCGTGGGCTCCTCGATCCACCACGGGTCGAATTGCGCGAGATGCCGCATGTTGCCGATGGCTTCATCGACGTCCCATACCTGGTTCGCGTCCATCATCAGCTTGCGGTCCGGACCGATCTCTTCACGCAGGATGCGAGCGCGGCGCATGTCCTCGTCGAGATTGCCGCCGACCTTCTGCTTGAAATGCATCCAGCCTTGCACAACGCCTTCGCGCGCGAGCCGGCGGATCTTGTCGTCGTCATAGCCGAGCCAGCCTGCCGATGTGGTGTATGCCGGATAGCCGTGCGCGAGCATTTCCTTCTCGCGCTCGCCTCTCGTGGCCGCATGACGATGCAGTAGCGCGCTGGCTTCCTGCGGCGTGATCGCGTCCGTCACATAGCGAAAGTCGAGACAGCGCACGAGTTCTTCCGCGCTCATGTCGACGAGCAGTTTCCACACCGGCTTGCCTTCTGCTTTCGCCCACAGATCCCACACCGCGTTCACGACCGCGGCCGTCGCCAGATGGATCGCGCCCTTGTCCGGACCGATCCAGCGCAACTGGCTGTCCGAGGTCAGCGCGCGCCAGAAAGCGCCCATGTTCGCGGCAATCTCTTCAAGCGTTTTACCGACGACGAGCGGCGCAAGCGCCTCGACCGCCCTCACGCAGATCTCGTTGCCGCGTCCGATCGTAAACGTGAGGCCGTGGCCCGTTAGCGCGTGCGGCGCATCGGTTTCGAGCGTGACGTAGGTGGCCGAATAGTCGGGCGCGGCGTTCATCGCATCGGAGCCATCGAGCGAACGCGAAGTCGGGAACCGGATGTCCCGCACGGACAACATGGTAATCGTGGTCATGTGAACACGCTCCTCGACGGCGGTTAGTCAGGCGTCGCTCCATGCGGCGATCTGGAGCGACGCAATTCAGCGCGACGCAATCCGAGCGATGCGATTTAAGCGACGCGCCTAACGACGATCAATCGTAGAGCACGGCGGCGATCTTCGGATCGTTCATGTTGCTCTTGTCGTACCAGTAAAAACCGGTGTCGACCTTCTTCGGCAGCTTCTCGCCCTTGAGCGCCTTCACCGCGGAATCGACGACGCATTTACCGATGCCTATCGGGTTCTGCGTAATCGCGCCCGCCATCAGCCCGGAATTGATGTCCTCTTTCTGCTCCTTGCCTGAGTCGTAGCCGATCAACACGAGCTTCTTGCCCGACTCCTTCACGCCGATGGCCGCGCCTTCCGCGGAACCTTCATTCGCGCCGAAAATGCCCTTCAGGTTCGGATTCGCCTGGATCATCGCCTTGGCGATTTCCGCCGACTTCAGATGGTCGCCGCCGCCATACTGCACCGAGACTATCTTGACGTTCGGATGCTTGCTTTTCATCTCGTTGAGGAAACCGTCGCGGCGGTCGATGCCTGTGCGGCTCGTCTGATCGTGCACGATCACGCCGACTTCGCCGGCATTGCCGATTGCGTCGGCCATCTTGTCGGCGGCGAGCGCGGCTGCGGCGAGGTTGTCGGTGGCGCAGGTGGTCAACGGGATGTCGCTGTCCACGCCGGAGTCGAAGGCGATAACCGGAATCTTCGCCGCCTGCGCCCTTCGCAGAAGCGGAATGGCCGCCTTGCTGTCGAGCGCGGCGATGCCGAGCGCCTGCGGTTTCTTCGCAAGCGCGGCAGACAGCATGTCGATCTGCTTGTCGACCATCGCCTCGGTTTCCGGCCCTTCGAAGGTGATCCTGACCTTGTGCTCCTTAGCGCTCTGTTCGGCGCCGGCTTTGACGGCTTGCCAGAACTGATGCTGGAAGCCCTTCGAAATCAACGGAATGTAGACCTCGTCCGCGTATGCAAGATTCGCCCCGCCAACGAGCGCGCTGACGCCAACCACGACGCCGAGCAGTTTTAGATTCAACATGGACTCTCTCCTCCTAAGGTGTGGACCCTTCTTCTTCAGCCTTCTTCAGCCGTCGGGAAAGCGTTGTAGCGCCTCCCGTTGTTGATATTGTGCGGCGGAGCGTCAGCTCTTTTTGCGTCGCAGGATGTCGGCGTAGACCGCGAGAATGATGATGAGGCCGGTCACCACGATCTGCCATTCCTGAGCGACGGACATGATGCGCAAACCATTGGTCAATACGCTCATGATGAACGCGCCGATGATGGTGCCGAGTATCGTGCCCGAGCCGCCCGAAAGCGATGTGCCGCCGATCACCACCGCCGCGATTGCTTCGAGCTCGTAGCCTTGGCCGAGCGCGGGCTGCGCCGAATTCAGGCGCGATGCGATCAGCAAGCCGGCGATGCCGCAGATCGCGCCGCCCAGGCCATAAATTGCGATCTTCCACCTGTCGACGTTCACGCCCGAAAGCCGCACCGCTTCCTCGTTGCTGCCGAGTGCGAACGTGTAGCGGCCAAGCGCCGTGCGATTAAGCGTGACTGAACTCACGATTGCGAGAAAGAACAGAATCAGTACCGCGTTAGGAATCGGCAGGCTCGGCACCAGATAACCGATCAGCGAATCCTGCGAGATCATGTAGAAATTTTCGGTGTCGGTGAAATAGATCGGCTTGTCGGCCGACACAACGAGCGAGAGCCCTTTGAGCAGCAGCATCATGCCAAGCGTGGCGATGAACGGCGGTATTTTCATTTTGGCGGTGAGCGTGCCCGAAATGGTCCCGCAGATCGCGCCCGTGCCGATCGCGGCGAGCACGCCGAGCCACATCGGCAAGTGCCAGTAGGTGAGAAATACGCCGCAAATGACTGCTGTGAAAGTCATCAGCGTGCCGACGGACAGATCGATGCCCCCGGTAATGATGACGAACGTCGAGGCAATCGCAAGCACTCCGTTGACCGCCGTCGCCTGCAAGATGCCGAGGATGTTGTCCATCTGCATGAAAGCGGGCGATGCGAAGCTGAAAAACACCAGCAGCAAAATCAGGCTCGCGAAGGCAAGCAGCTTCTGCAAGGCCGTGGGCGAGAAGATGCGGGCCCTGAGGCCGGTCAGGCGTCGCTGGCCGGTCAGCGCGGGAGAATCGGATTGTGTTGTCATAGCGTCCTCTCGAGGCTCACGCCGCTTGCAGGGTTTGGCGCTGCGTGGCCAGATGCATGATGCGCTCCTGGGTCGCCTGTTCCGCGCTGAGTTCACCGGTAATGCGGCCCTCGCACATCACGACGATGCGGTCGCTCATGCGCAAAATCTCCGGCAACTCCGACGAGATCATCACGATCGCCTTGCCCTCGTCCGCGAGCGCGCGCAGCAGCTTGTAGATTTCGCTTTTCGCGCCGACGTCGATGCCGCGCGTCGGTTCATCGAAGAACAGCACGTCGCAGTCGCGTTCGAGCCACTTCGCAATCACGATCTTCTGCTGGTTTCCGCCTGACAGCAGCCGCACTTCCTGCGCGGCGGACGGCGTGCGAATGGCGAGTAGATTGATGAAGTGCGTGGCCCGGCGGCGCATCCGCGCGCGGCGCAGAAAAAAGTTGAGCGACAGGAAATGGCGCAGGTTCGACATGACGATGTTCGATTCGACATCCATACCGGTCGCGAGACCGAAGCGCTTACGATCCTCCGACAGATAGCCGATGCCATGCGCCACTGCGTCGCTCGGATTTTTGATCGCGGCCTTCGCTCCTTTCACGAAGATTTCGCCGGACTCGAGCGGGTCAGCGCCGAACACCGCCCGCGCGACCTCGGTGCGGCCTGCGCCCATCAAACCGGCAAAACCCAGTATCTCGCCTTTGCGCAGCGTGAAGCTCACGTCCCGCACGAGCGGGCCGGCGTGCAGATTCCTCACTTCGAGCGCGATCTCGCCTTGCGCCGCGGCGCGCGCGGCGGGGGCAACGTCGCTCAAGGTCCGCCCGACCATCATGCCGATGATCGCCTCGACGCTGGTGTCGGCGGCGGCGACCGTGGCCACATACTCGCCGTCGCGCAGTACGGTGACGCGATCGGCGATCTGCTTGAGCTCGTCCATCTTGTGCGAGATGTAGACGATGCCGACGCCCCGCTCTTTCAGTTCACGGATGATGCGAAAGAGCTCAGCGATTTCGGCGTCGTTGAGAGCGGAGGTAGGCTCGTCCATGATGAGCACGCGCGAGTCGAAAGACAAAGCCTTGGCGATTTCGACCATCTGCTGGCTGGCAACCGTCAGGTCGCCGACCTTGGCGCGCGGATCGAGATTGACGTGCATGCGCGCAAGGATCTCACGCGCCTGCACGTTGAGTTTCTCTTCGTCGAGAAAGAGACCCAGCCGCCCTCGCGGTTCACGGCCGATGAAGATGTTCTGTGCGACGCTCAGGTGATTCATCAGCTGGAGTTCCTGATGAATGATGCCGATGCCCGCGGCTTGTGCGTCGCGCGGGCTCAGCAACTCCACCGGCAGGCCGCCGAGCAGGATTTCACCGGAATCGCGGGTGTACACGCCGGCGAGGATCTTCATCAGCGTGGATTTGCCGGCGCCGTTCTCGCCCATCAGCGCGTGGACTTCGCCCGCAATCAGTTCGAACTGCACGTCGTGGAGCGCCCGCACGCCGGGAAAGCTCTTGCTGAGCTTTTTGACGGAGATAAGCGGGGTCATGGTGCGAGGCCAATGGCGAGCGCGCGGCAAGCGCTCGCCTGAACCCGACAGACGGGTCGCGAAAGCGCCGCGCGGCGCCGGTTTATTCGATTGAAATCGCAACGAGAAGCCAGGCACATTGCTGGACCCCCAAACCGATGTGCGACGATTCTACGACGCGCGGCGGGAGCGGCTCAAGTTCAGGCATTCCCCAGTGTGTGCAGCGGTCAGGTGGGTGGGGAGTGTGCAGAGTTTGGGATTGGGGGGGAAACTTGCTGGTGCCGGGGACCGGACTCGAACCGGCAAGCCGTGAAGCGGCGGATTTTAAGTCCGCTATGTTTACCAATTTCATCACCCCGGCGAGGGTGGGCAAAACGCGTGGACGCGCATTCTACCACTGGCCGCCAGGCCCGGCCAAACGCCCGCAACGCCGCCCCAAAGCCGCCAATCGAACCGGCGACGCCAACCGGCCAGCCCCACAGCGCATCCGCGCCCTCGCCTCCGAAACAGCCGATCCTCGGCCAGAAACTCCAGTCATCGGCGAGTCACAAACCTTCCCGATAATCCGCTCCTGAAAACGTTTACAACCGAGCGGAAAATCATGACCCCGACGATCAAGGATGTCGCCGCGCACGCGGGCTTTTCCATTGCGACGGTCTCGCGCGCGATCAACGCGCCGCACACCGTCAATCCGGTCACGCTCGACAAAGTTCGCCAATCCATCGACGCGCTCAACTTCCGGCCCAACCCGCTCGGCCGTCAATTACGCGGCGAGCGCACGCGCCTGATCGGCGTGATCGTGCCGACGCTCGCGAACCCGGTGTTCGCGCAGTGCCTGCAAGGCATCGACGAACTCGCGGCCCCGCAAGGCTACCGGCTCATGCTGATGACCACCGAGTACGACGCCGACCGCGAACGCCGCGCAATCGAAACGCTGCGCGAGCATCGCGTGGAAGGCCTGATCCTGACGGTCGCCGACGCCGACACTCACCCGCTTCTGGACGAACTCGACCGCGACGGCCTGCTCTATGTGCTGATGCACAACGACACGGTACGGCGTCCGTCGGTATCCGTGGACAACCGCCTCGCCGCCTACGAAGGCGTGCGCATGTTGATCGCGCACGGCCATCGCCGCATCTTGATGCTCGCCGGCACGCTCGCCGCATCGGACCGCGCGCGGCAGCGACATCTCGGCTACACACAAGCGATGCAGCAAGCGGGCCTCACGCCGGCACCCGCACTCGAAGTGGACTTCAACGCCGACGAACTGGCGCCTTCGGTGCTCGCGCATCTGACGAGCGGCCCGAACCGTCCAAGCGCCCTCTTCTGCAGCAACGATCTGCTCGCGATGGTGGTAATGCGCGGCCTGCGCCGCGCGCGTCTGCAGATTCCGCGCGACATGTCGATTCTCGGCTTCGATGGCCTCGCAATGGGCGAACTGCTGTCGCCGCCGCTAGCAAGCGTGTGCGCGCCGAACCGCGAGATCGGCTGCGCAGCATGGCGCCGTTTGCTCGCACGCGTCACCGCAAACTACGAAGGCCTCGGCGAAGCGCCGCTTGCGCTCACGCTGCCGCATAGCTTGCGCGAAGGCGCCACCATCGCCGCGATTTCAAACCGCAACGACGCGGCCGCAACGCATGTGAGCCCGCGCCTTCATCTTCAACGCTGAACAACCCGCATGAACCACTCGCCTGAACAACCAACCCAGAACCACCCGCTCTCTTCCCTTCCAGGAGAACCGCAGTGATCCGCTCTTCCGTACGCCCCGCATCGGCGCTTTCACCGCTGATGCGCCGCCTCGCGCAGTCCACCGTCGTCGCGCTGTGCGCCGGCGTAGCTGTCACCGCTGCGCTTGCCACCATCACGTCGCAAACTGCCCATGCCGATGAAACCGCGATCTGCTACAACTGCCCGCCCGAATGGGCCGACTGGGCAAGCCAGATCAAGGCGATCCAGCAAAAGACCGGCATTCGCGTGCCGTTCGACAACAAGAACTCCGGCCAGTCGATTGCGCAATTGATGGCCGAGCAGAAGAGCCCGGTGGCGGACGTCGTGTATCTCGGCGTTTCGTCGGCTTTCCAGGCGAAGGACAAGGGCGTGGTAGAGCCGTACAAGCCCGCGCATTGGGACGACATTCCCGCGAACCTGAAAGACCCGCAAGGCTACTGGTTCACGATCCACTCGGGCACGCTCGGCTTCTTCGTCAACAAGGACGCGCTCGAAGGCAAGCCCGTGCCCCGCTCGTGGGCCGACCTGCTCAAGCCCGAGTACAAAGGCATGATCGGCTATCTCGATCCGTCGAGCGCGTTCGTCGGCTACGCGGGCGCCGTTGCGGTGAATCAGGCGCTCGGCGGCACGCTCGATAACTTCGAACCGGGCCTCGACTGGTTCCGCAAGCTCAAGGCCAACGCGCCGATCGTGCCGAAGCAGACCGCCTACGCGCGCGTCATGTCCGGTGAGATTCCGATTCTGCTCGACTACGATTTCGACGCCTATCGCGCAAAATACAAGGATCACGCGAACGTCGAGTTTGTGATTCCGAAGGAAGGCACGATCTCCGTGCCGTACGTAATGAGCCTCGTGAAGGGCGCGCCGCACGAAGCGAACGGCAAGAAGGTGCTCGACTTCGTGCTCTCCGACGAAGGTCAGAAACTCTGGGCGGATGCGTATCTGCGCCCGGTGCGCGCGAACGCGATGAGCGCGCAGACCGCCGCGAAGTTCCTGCCGGCAAGCGACTACTCACGCGCAAAGCCGGTGGACTTCGGCAAGATGGCCGAGAAGCAGTCGAGCTTCGGCGAGCGTTATCTACAGGTGATGCATTGAACGACATCACGTTCCCGCTGCGCTGGCGCATTGCGTTGATCGCGCCGGCGCTGGCGGTTTTCATCGCGTTCTGGCTGCTGCCGATGGGCGCGCTCGCGCAACTGAGCGGCGACGGCCACGCATTCGCCACCTATCGCGCGATGCTGACGAATCCGCGCTACATGTCGAGCCTCGGCGCGACGATCGTGTTGTCGGCGGCTGTCACGGCCGCGACGCTGGTGCTCTCGGTGATCGCCGGTCTGCTGCTCGCGCGCCGCGAGTTCGCATTCAAGCGCACGCTGCTCGCGCTGCTGACGTTTCCGCTCGCATTTCCCGGTGTGGTGGTCGGCTTCATGGTCATCATGCTCGCGGGACGCCAGGGGCTGATCGGCGCGCTGTCGCTCAAACTCACCGGCGACCGTTGGGTATTCGCCTACTCGATGAGCGGCCTCTTTCTCGGCTACCTGTACTTCTCGATTCCGCGCGTGATCGTCACGGTGATGGCATCGGCGACCAAACTCGATGCATCGCTCGAAGAAGCCGCGCGTTCGCTCGGCGCATCGCCGTGGCGCATTACGCGCGACGTCGTGTTGCCCGCCCTGTCGCCCGGTTTGATTGCGGCGGGCGCGGTGTGCTTCGCGACCGCGATGGGTGCATTCGGCACCGCGTTCACGCTCGCGACCGACATCGACGTATTGCCGATGACCATCTACACGGAGTTCACGCTCAACGCGAACATGGTGACGGCGGCAGGACTGTCGATCGTGCTCGGCATCGTCACATGGGCGGTGCTTGCATTGGCGCGAAGCATAAGCGGCTCAGCCGTGGCGGCAAGCGCATGAGCGTCGCCATTCGTTATTCAACACAGCGCGGACCCACACCCGGAAGCAAGGCCTCTTGATGAATTCGATTACTTCCTCCTTGCCGGGTCAGGCAAAGCCCCGCACGCGGCTCCGCCTGCCCGATACAAGAGCATGGCTCGCAGCCGGCCAGTGGCTCGTCACGCTGCTGCTATGCGCTTTCCTGCTCGTGCCGGTTGTCATGTCGATCCTCGCGGGCGTGACCGTCAACTACTTCAAGGGCATCTCCAGCGGATTCACGCTGCGCTGGCTCGCCGAAGTGTGGGCGCAGTATCACGGCTCGGTGTTTCTATCGCTCGAAGTGGCGGCGGCCACGTTGCTCATCACGCTGCTGACCGGCGTGCCCGCAGGCTACGTGCTCGCGCGCAGCAAGACGCGGCTTTCCCGCGTCATCGAGGAATTTCTCGTGCTGCCGATCGCACTGCCTGGCCTCGCGTCCGCACTCGCGCTGCTGGTGGTCTATGGCGGCTTCACGACGTTCCGCATGAGCGTCGCGTTTATCGTCGTGGGCCATGTGGTGTTTACGCTGCCGTTCATGGTGCGCGCGGTCGCCGCGGTGAGCGCGAGCAGCGATCTGCGCACGCTCGAAGAAGGCGCGGCGAGTCTCGGCGCGAGCTTCATGCAGCGCTTTACGACCATCGTTCTGCCTAACGCGAGGCCGGGCATCGTGGCGGGCGCGCTCGCCGTGCTGACGCTTTCCATCGGCGAATTCAATCTGACGTGGATGCTGCACACGCCCGATACGAAGACGCTGCCGGTCGGTCTCGCCGACACTTACGCGTCGATGCGCATCGAAATCGGCAGCGCGTACACAATTCTCTTCTTCATCATGACGATGCCGCTACTCGTCGCGATGCAATGGCTCGGCGTCGATGCGACCGGCCAGCGCAGCGCAGCGAAAAAGCGCATCGCCGCTTCTGCTTCGAAGTCCATCACGACGCCATGAAACTCGCCGCCGCTGTTCCCCAATCCGCTTCCGCTTCGGTTCCCATCACGCTCACGCAATGCGCGAAAACGTTTCGCGGCACACGCGTGCTCGAACCGGTCGATCTGCATATCGAAGCCGGAGAGACGCTCGTGCTGCTCGGCCCGTCAGGTTGCGGCAAGACCACCACACTGCGAATGATCGCGGGGCTGGAGACGCCCGACGCGGGTGGCCGCATCGCATTCGGCGACGATGACGTCACCGCGCTACCCATCGAAAAACGTCAGGTCGGCATGGTGTTCCAGAGCTACGCGCTGTTTCCGAATCTGACCGTGCGCGGCAACATCGGTTATGGACTGAAGATCAAACGTGTGCCGCTCGAAACCTCGCGGCAACGCATCGACGAATTGCTCAGCATGATGCGTCTCACCGCGCACGCCGACAAACCGGTCGACCAGCTTTCCGGCGGTCAGCGTCAACGCGTGGCGCTCGCTCGCGCGCTTGCCGTGCAGCCGCGTGTATTGCTGCTCGACGAACCGCTCACGGCCCTCGACGCGCGTTTGCGCGACGCGTTGCGCAGCGAAATGAACGCGCTGCTGCGCGAGCTCGGGATCACGACGGTCTATGTGACGCACGACCAGGCGGAAGCGATGGAACTCGGCGACCGCATCGTCGTGATGAGCGCGGGGCGTATCGAGCAGATCGGCTCGCCGCGCGAGATCTACTATCGGCCGGCGAACCGCACGGTCGCGCAGTTTGTCGGGACCATCAACCGCGTGGCCGGCGAGCGTCGCGACGGCATGTTGACGACCACGGGCGGCGCAGTGCCGCTGCCTTCGGCGCCCACGCATTCTGCGGCGCAGGCAGGCTCGGCGCACGAGATTTTCTTTCGCCCCGAAGACGCATTCCTCGCCGATCCGGCTCATGCGCAATTGCGTGGGCACATCGAAACGAGCGCGTTTCTCGGCGAGCGCACGCGCCTGACGATCAGCGGCGCGGCACCGGATGCGCTCGTGGTCGACGTCGCGGGCCGCGTCGAACTGGCGCGCGGCACGCCGGTTGGCATCTCGATCGGGCAGGATGCGCTGATTGCGCTATCGTAACGAGGCCGCGCTGTTCTTGAGCGCGCTAAAACAAGGACTACCCCATGCTGCTGGCCCAAATTAGCGACCTGCATATCAAGCGTCCCGGTGCGCTCGCGTATCGCCGCGTCGATACCGCCGCGCATCTCGCGCGTTGCGTCGCTGCGCTGAACGCGCTCGTTCCCCGTCCCGACGCCGTGATCATGACCGGCGATCTCGTCGACCAGGGCGACCCGCAACAGTACGAGCACCTGAAGACGCTGCTTGCGCCGCTCGAACTGCCGTACTTGCTGCTGGTCGGCAATCACGACGACCGTGCCGCGTTGCGCGCCGCGTTTCCCGATCGCGCGGAATTGCATGGCGGCGGCGAGTTCATACAGTACGCCGTCGATGTCGGCGCACTACGCATAATCGCGCTCGATTCGCTGGTGCCGGGGCAAAGCGGCGGTACGCTATGCGACGCGCGGCTCGCGTGGCTCGCGGCGCAGCTCGACGCGGCGAGCGGCAAGCCGACAGTCGTCGCGTTGCATCATCCGCCGTTTGCTTGCGGCATCGGACATATGGACGACTTGCGGCTCGATCCCATCGCGGCAGACAAACTCGCTGCGTTGATCGTGCGCTATCCGAACGTGGAGCGCGTGATGTGCGGACACGTGCATCGTCCGATGTTCGTGCGTTTTGGCGGCACCATTGCATCGGCGGTGCCCGCGCCCGCGCATCAGGTCGCACTCGATCTTCGCGAAGACGCGCCCTCCGCGTTCGTGATGGAACCGCCCGCGTATGCGCTGCATCGCTACGATCCGGCAACCGGCCTCGTCACGCATCACGCGTATGTCGATGCCGCCGAGGGTCCATATCCGTTCTATGAGCCGGAAGGCGCGCTGATCGACTGAGCACGCGCTCGCGGCGTACGATCAGCGGTTGACGAATGTCCGACGCACGCGCCGAGATACTCTGAAGTACGGTATTCCGAGCGCGGCCGCGATAATGGCCTGCAGGAGACCGTCGAACGGAATTGCGATGTCGATACCGATTGCGTGCGTCAGGTAATCGCTCGCGAGATAGGCGCCTGCGCGCATCACGAGAATCGCGCCGAGCCACGCTTGCACCTGCACCGGCAAGCGCGCCGATCTGCGCCACGCGAGCAGCGCAAACCACCCCATGCCCGCCACGATAAACGCGCCGATCATCACATCCGCGCCGACCATCACAATCACCGTGCGATACCAGCCATGCGTTCCCGCGCGCATGAAGACTGCAAGCAGTTCCCATTCGAGCATCATTTTCAGTGGGGCGCGCATCGCGATTGCGGTAACGAGCGCCCAGGCCGCGAGGCAGAACAGCACAATGAGCAGGCATCCGCCGATGCGCGGGCATTGACGTTGAGTCGGGCATGTCGTGGGCTCGTTCATGAAATCGTGCGGAGTTGGCCGGAATAGCGCGCTGATTCTACGAACTCGATTCCACAAAACTTCGCATTTTTGTCATAGCGCCCATTGCGCCTGCGTGGCAGCGAGTCAGCACAATCCGTTTTGCTCCGGTATGATCGGCACGCTTGAGGACCGCGCATGGGCCGGTCCGCCCACTGCCTTTCTCATGTCCACTTCGAACGCGTCCACACCCGTTTCCGCCGACCGGTCGCTGCGCGGCCTGCTGCTTCTCCTCGCGACCATTGCGGGCGTGGCGGTCGCGAACATTTATTACAACCAGCCGCTGCTCGATAACTTGCGGCAGTCGTTTCCTGCGAGCGCGTCGTGGGTCGGCGCGGTGCCCGCCGTCACGCAGCTTGGTTACGCGGCCGGCATGCTGTTGCTCGCACCGCTCGGCGACCGCTTCGACCGGCGCGCGTTGATCCTCCTGCAAACCGCGGGCATGTGCGTCGCGCTGGTCGTGGCCGCCGCCGCGCCGACGCTGCCCGTGCTGATCTTCGCAAGTCTTGCGATCGGCGTGCTCGCCACCATCGCGCAACAGGCGGTGCCGTTCGCCGCCGAACTCGCGCCGCCGTCCGGCCGCGGCCATGCAGTGGGCACGGTGATGAGCGGCCTGCTGCTCGGCATTCTGCTAGCGCGTACCGCTGCGGGGCTCGTCGCGCAATATTTCGGCTGGCGTGCGGTATTCGCCGCGTCCGTGGTCGCATTGCTCGTGCTCGCGGTGGTCATCATCCTGCGTCTGCCGAAGAGCAAGCCGACCTCCACGCTGACCTACGGCAAGCTGCTCGTGTCGATGTGGCATCTGATCGTCGAGCATCGCGAGTTGCGCGAAGCGTCGCTGACCGGTGCCGCAATGTTTGCCGCGTTCAGCATCTTCTGGTCAGTGCTCGCGCTGTTGCTGGCCGGTGCGCCGTTCCACCTCGGACCGCAGGCGGCGGGATTGTTCGGCATCGTCGGCGCGGCGGGCGCGCTCGCTGCGCCTCTAGCCGGCAAGTTCGCCGACCGGCGCGGACCGCGCGCGATCATCACGCTGTCCATCGTGCTGGTCGCGATTTCTTTCGTCGTGTTCGGCATGTCGGCGACGAGCATCGCGGGGCTCGTGATCGGCGTGATCGTGCTCGACGTCGGCGTGCAGGCCGCGCAGATTTCGAATCAGTCGCGCATCTATGCGCTGAAGCCCGACGCACGCAGCCGCGTGAATACCGTGTACATGGTTGCCTATTTCATCGGCGGAGCGCTTGGCTCGGGCGTTGGTGCGGCCGTGTGGCCGGTTTTCGGATGGATAGGCGTGAGCGTCGCGGGACTGCTGTTCGCGGGCTTCGCCGCATGGAATCATCTGGCGCTGCAGGCTCGCACTGCAAAAGATTGATGGGGGCGAGCGCCTACCCGTTGCTTCGCGCGAACGCGTATTCGTGCAACGCGTCGATCACGCGATCGAATTCGAACGACTTGTCGTAGAAGTGGCGCACGCCATACTGTTCGCAGCGCTCGCGATACGCGGGCAACGCGTGATTGGTCAGCACGGCGGCGAACACGGAGTCGATCAGACCTTCCCGCTGCAGATAGGCCAATACGGGCACGCCCGAACCCTGCTTCAATTGCAGATCGACGATCACCGCGTCGAACGCCTCGTCGCCGAGAAGTGCGATGGCTTCGTCGGCGGAGTCGGCATAAGCGGCCACGCGCAGCGTACCCGACGCGTCGATGGCCTCCACCAGACTGCGGCGGATCAGCGGCGAATCCTCAATAAGCAGCACGCGCAACGGTGCGCGGTTGGCTGACTCGGCAACGGTGTTCGATTCGCTGTTCATCGGGATTTCTCGATCGTCCGTTATTCGATCAAGCCGTTCTTGATCGCGTAATAAGTCAGATCGGCATTGTTCGCCAAGCGCATTTTCTCGAGTACGCGAGCCCTGTACGTGCTCACCGTTTTGACGGATAAATGCAGCTCCTCGGCAATCTGTGTGGGAATCTGCCCCGCCGCCAGCTTGCAGAAAATCTGGAACTCGCGCTCGGACAGCGCTTCGTGCGGCCGCGCCGCGGCTGGTTTGTCGAGATTGTCGGCCAGCGTGTCGGCCACGGCCTCGGATAAGTAACGATGCCCGCGCGCCACCGCACGAATCGCGCGCACGATTTCGTCGGGCTCGCAGTCCTTGTTCAGATAACCGTTCGCGCCCGCGCGCAGCAGGTTGATCGCGTACTGGCTCTCCGGATAGCCGGACAGGATCAGCACGCCCTGCTCGGGGCGCACCTGCTTGATCACGCGCAAGGTGTCGATGCCGTTCTTGTCCGGCATCGCGATGTCGAGCAGCACGACGTCGAATGCCTGTTCGCGCACGAGGCTGATGGTTTCGTCGCCGGTGGCGGCTTCCGCCGCGACACACATGTCCGGCTCGTCGGCGACGAACTGCCTGAACCCCCCTCGGACGATCGCGTGGTCGTCGGCTATCAACACTCGAATCATCGGCTTGGTGTCCGTACGATGGAATCGCTCCAAAGCAGACATTGTAATGACGTCCGGCCGCATTCCGGCGTTATTGCGGCCGCAACCGCCGGCCGCAAGTCCACCTTGCCGGGCGCGATCACTCGCGCCCTTCGAGCAGGTCGGCCATATCGTCCGCATGCTCTTCCTCGACCGCGAGAATCTCTTCAAAGAGACGCCGCGTCGTGACGTCCTTCTCGCCCAGATAGCGGATGATCTCGCGATAGGTGTCGATTGCAATGCGCTCGGCGACCAGATTTTCGCGGATCATGTCGGTGAGGTTCTCGCCTTCCTTGTACTCGGAGTGCGCGCGCGTCCTTAGGCCGTCCGGCGCGAAATCCGGCTCGCCACCAAGCTGCACGATGCGCTCGGCGATACGATCGGCATGCTCCTGTTCTTCCGTCGCGTGCTCCGCGAATTCAGCGGCCACCGCTTCCGAGTTGATGCCCTTCGCCATGAAGTGATGCCGCTTGTAACGCAGCGTGCAGACGATCTCCGTAGCCAACGCGTCGTTGAGCAGCTTGAGCACCGTGTCACGATCCGCGCCATAGCTTTGCGTCACGGGACCATCCGACATGTGCTTGCGGGCGTCGTCGCGGATCTTCTGGACGTCCATCACGAACGGGTCGCTCGACTGCGATGCTGCGCCTTGGGCGCCAGGTGTGTTCGCCATTGAATTTCTCCTTTATCCGTATTGGGGGATGCGCGCATCGCGCAAATGCCCGCGCGATGCGCCGATAGAGCCGTGCTCAGGTCTACGTTCGGAATACGCCGAGCAGCAGCGTGACCACGAACACGACGAGGAAAATATAGAACAGTATCTTCGCGATTTCGGCCGCGCCCGCAGCGATTCCGGTGAACCCGAACACCGCTGCAATGATGGCGATGACGAAAAAGACGATGGCATAGTGAAGCATGGCGACTCTCCTTCTTGTTGGTATCCGCGTGGGATTCTCGTGCGCTTGCGTCGCGCGTGCCGCTTTGCTTGAGCGCCCGGTTCAGGCGCCCTGACGAGGCAAAGCGGCGCTAATCGACGATTTTTTTCGTCACCACGAAGCCGAGCACGAGGAACACCACGCACAGAATCACAAACACGACAAACAGGAACTTCGCAATTGCTGCCGCGCCCGCAGCTATGCCGGTAAACCCAAGAAGGCCGGCTATCACCGCGATGACGGCGAAGAACAACGCCCATTTCAGCATGATGGCTTCCTCCAGAAACAGTGAATGGGATCAGGGTCCATCGTATCCACCGGCGGCGGCGCGCGCATTCCGACGCGCTCCGGTTTTCGTGTGAGAATCCGCTTACATCCGATTACGACCGCTTTACGCTACGCTGGTTCGCCACGCCGATTTACCCTGCTGCCGCCCGCGCGCACCCGCGGCGATGGCGGCGGGCGCTACACTGATGCGTGTCCAAGGAGTCGAACGTGTCAAACGTGCAGAACGCGCCGAATGTGTCGAATGTGCCGAATGAAGTGGGAACCGACGCGCAAACGGAATCGCAAACCGTGGCCCCGCAAGCTGGCGCCGCGGCCTGCCTGAGCAACTGGATGCGCAACCGCAGCTGGGCGATCGCGATGACCGTCGCGATCGTGATCACCGTCGGCGGGCTCGTCATATTGGAGACCGCGCGCGAGCGCATCGCCGCCGAATACGAGACGGCTCTCGAAGCCCGCGACGTCACCGTGCAACTGAGCGCGCTAGCGAGCCAGCTATCGCGTCTGAGCGCGCAGCAAAGCGCTTTTCTTCTGACGAAGCGCGACGCCGCGGCTCACGATTTTTGCGCGACGGCGGCACGCATTCGCGAAAGCCAACAGCCACTCGAACGCTTTTACCGCAGCCCCAAAGCCGATAGCGCCGAACTCGCGAGCTTCACTCAAATTCGCGCGCTCATCGAAGCGCGGATCGGCGCGGGCATTGCCGCGTTGCAGCGCGCGGCGCCGCATCCCCTGGATCTAAGCGCTTGCGGCAGCGCGAGCGGCGCCGATACGGTGGATGCCGCACTCGTCGACAGTACGCTCAGCCTGCTGCGCGACAACGAAGAGCGGCGCGCGCAGCACGCGCTCGCGGCAAGCCGGGCCGATCAGCGCATCTCGACACTGTGCGCCGCCGGCCTCTCCGCGCTGAATATCGTGTTGTTCATTCTGCTGTTTCGCAATCTCGGCATTCAGATCGACAGACAGGCGCGCGTTCAGCGTCAATTGATCACACAACAAGGCGAGCTCGATCAGCTCGTCAACGAACGCACGCGTCAACTCGAGGCGCTCGGCTGGCATTTGCAGGCCGTCAGCGAAAATGAGAAGACGCAACTCGCGCGCGAGTTGCACGACGAACTCGGCGCGATTCTGACCGCGAGCAAAATGGATGTGGCGTGGGCCAACCGCAAGCTGAAGGAGAGCGACCCCGACATCTCCGAAAAATTAAAGCGCGCGCTCGCCAATCTGGACCAGGGAATTGCGCTCAAGCGCCGCATCATCGAAGACATGCGGCCTACCGTACTCGCGAATTTCGGTCTCGTGACCGCACTGCGCACACTCGCCGACGAAGCCGCGCAGCGCAACAACTGGACGCTGAACTTACAGCTTCCCGCCGACGATATCCAGCTCGACGAGCAGACGGAAATCGCGCTCTTTCGCGTCGCGCAGGAATCGCTGACGAACGCCGCGAAGTACGCGCGCGCGTCGCAGGTGTCGATCGGCTTGCAGATCGGCGAGGGCCGGGTCACGCTCGATATCGCCGATAACGGCGTGGGCATCATGCCAGCCGATCTGAAGCGCACCCACTCGCATGGACTGCTCGGCATGCGTCAGCGCGTCGCCGCGCATGGCGGGCGTTTCGACATACGGCGCGGCGTGCCGAACGGCACCGACATTCATGTCGTGATGCCGAGCGTCAGCACGGCGGCTCAGCCGAGCGGCGACGCGTCGTCCTTGCCCGCGCGAACTCCGGTCTAGCCGCCGCGCATCGTTACCGAATGCGTCGTTGCGCGCGTTGTAGGAGTGCGCCGACGCGAACACCGGAGCACGCCTACAACAAAATCGCATCGCAGCCGACAGCGCGGCACCCACCCTTTTTTTACCATGCAATCAGACCGGATCGACTGGCGCAAGCCACGGTCGGCAGCTAGCAGAGCCGCTAGCGGGACACGTCAACCGATACCTTCTCGACAAGGAGAACTCTCATGAATCGACTGATCGCTTTGCTTCTCATTGCAGGCACGGCCGCGCTCGCGGGCTGCAACACGATGTCAGGTGCAGGCCAGGATATCTCGAAGGGTGGCAACGCCATCACGAATTCCGCTGAAAAGGCGAAGTAAATCGCGGCTCGTTGCAGGCCACGCGGCCTGGCGGCGCATCGCCGCGATGCATCATCTAAGCCCGCTGCGGGAAACCGCAGCGGGCTTTTTGCTGGACCGCGCGTGTGCATGTCTGTGCCGAACCATCTGCACAAACAAAGCGGCGATCCACTTGCGTGGATCGCCGCCTCGTCCTCCCCAGGACTTGCCGCTATTCACACGTGCTGCGATGCGCGCGTGCTTGCGGGCAAGATTATGCGCCCGTCAGCGTGTTCGACAATTCGACGCTCGGGGTGCTCGTATTGCCGTTCTGCACGATGAGCAGATGGATCTGCCCCACCGCGAGCTGGCTCAGCGCACCGCCAATCGGCACCGACGTGATGAGCCAGTCGGCGTTGTTCGACAGGCTGAACGACGGCGACTGGTAGATCGGCGTCTTGCTGCCCGCCGCCGTCGCGATCAGCACATACTGGCCGCCCGACACGTAGATCGAATCCTGGCCGCTCGCCGGCACCGCGTTCTTGAACGACACGCCGGCCATTGTCGGCGACGTGTTGCCGATGTTCGTGTTGCTGGCCTGAACCAGATAGAGATCGAGGTTCGGCGCGTTGCCCGACGCGTTGAAGCCGCGCACGCGCGCGCTGTTGGAGAGCAGGCCCTTGTCGAATGGGTCGTCGATCAGGCCGATGTCCGGCGCCGCAGTACCCGGCAACGCCAGCACCGTGTATTCGTGGCCCTTGGAGACGTTCGGGAAGTTGCCGCTCGCGAGCGCGGTCGTCGTGCCGGTCGCCGCATAAGCGACGTTCGTCGAACCTGTGTTGATGTTCGTGAAGTTCGTCACGCCCTTATACGAGACATTCGTCTGTCCCGAAGGTGCGCTGCCGTTGACGAGAAAATCCACGGCCGGTCCGCTCGGAATCGCATGCACGAAATGGATTTCCGGATTGGTGAGGCCGAGTTCCTTGCCTACGTCGTCGGAGCCGCCCCCGCACGCGCTCAGAACGGATGCGGCGGCAATCATGGCCGTCATGGTTCGGATCAGTTTCATTGTGTTCACCTATATCGATGTCGGGCTTTCCGCCCATTCATATGCGGGCGCACGCTTAAGGACTAGCCATCAGAAACCCTGTTCGGTGACGCTCGAACGGGTCCGCTTTGGCTGTCGTTAGCAAAGCACTCCCTCCTATCCCTGCGCGCATCGCGCCTTTTTTCAGGCGTGGCGCGGTCCATGTCGATGGACGCACCCAATGAGCAATGGGTGTGCCGCAACCATCGAATTGGCTTATCGCGGCGGGACAATGTCTTACCCGGCAACATCTTGAGAGCATTAGAAGCTTTCCTCAGATGGTGGGCACGAGCGCGCGGTGTATCGTTCGTGCGCACCCCATACTTACAACGGCAGCCTGTATGTCTTACCAACACTTACTCGCAGAGCTCGACCTCGGCTTTACCCGCTTGCGCAACCGCGTCGTGATGGGGTCCATGCATACGGGAATGGAAGACCGTTTCTGGAATTATCCAAAGCTTGCCGAGTACTTCCGTGAGCGCGCGAAGGGCGGCGTTGGACTGATCGTCACCGGCGGCATCTCGCCGAATCGCGAAGGCTGGCTGCTGCCGTTCGGCGGCACGCTCAACTCGGTGTTCGATCTGCACAATCATCGGCTGCTTACGCGAGCGGTTCACGAAGAAGGCGGCAAGATCGCGCTGCAGATTCTGCATGCCGGACGTTACGGATATCAGCCGCTGGTTGTGTCCGCATCCGCGCTCAAGTCGCCGATCTCCAAGTTCAAGCCGCGCGCGCTCAGCATCGCCGGCATTGCGAAGACCGCGCGCGACTACGCGCGCTGCGCGAAGCTCGCTCAACGCGCCGGCTATGACGGCATCGAGATCATGGGTAGCGAAGGTTATCTGCTCAACCAGTTCCTCTGCCCGCGTACCAATCGACGCACGGATCGCTACGGCGGCAGCATCGAAAACCGCATGCGGATTGCACGCGAGATCGTGGAGCGGGTGCGCGAGGTTTGCGGCGAACGCTTCATCGTCGTGTACCGGCTCTCGCTGATCGATCTGGTGGAAGGCGGCAATACGTGGGATGAAACGGTGCAGGTCGCGCAAGCGCTCGAAGCGGCCGGCGTGACGATGTTCAACACTGGCATCGGCTGGCACGAGGCGCGCGTGCCGACCATCGTTACCTCGGTGCCGCGTGCCGCGTTCGCCGCGCTGAGCGCGCGGCTGAAGGCCGCCGTGAAGGTGCCGGTGATCGTCTCCAACCGCATCAACACGCCGGAGGTCGCCGAAGCGTTACTCGCACAAGGAGCCGGCGACCTCGTGTCGATGGCGAGACCGCTGCTCGCCGACCCGGACTTCGTGCTGAAAGCCGCCGAGGGACGCTCGCACGAAATCAATACCTGCATCGCGTGCAATCAGGCTTGCCTCGATCATACGTTCAGGAATCAGCGCGCGACCTGCCTCGTCAACCCGCGCGCCGGGCGCGAAACCGAGCTGGTGTATCGGCCGCTCGCGGGTCCGCAGCACGTGCGCTCGATCGCGGTGGTCGGTGCGGGACCCGCGGGATTGTCGGCGGCGACGGTGGCGGCATCGCGCGGACATCGTGTGACCTTGTTCGATGCAGGCGCAACCTCGGCGGCCAGTTCAATCTGGCGATGCGCGTGCCGGGCAAGGAGGAGTTCAGCGAGACGATCCGCTATTTTCAGAGCCAGTTGGAGCGGCACCGCGTCGACGTGAGGCTCGGCACACGCGTGGACCCCGCGCTGCTCGCGGCGGGAGCTTACGACGATATCGTGATCGCGACCGGCATCGTGCCGCGGCGGCCCCCGATCTCGGGCATCGACGCGCCGCATGTTCTGTCCTATGTGGACGTGCTGCGCGGCGCGCCGGTGGGACGCCGCGTCGCCGTGATCGGTGCGGGAGGTATCGGCTTCGACGTCAGCGAGTTCCTGCTGCATCACGAAGGCGAGCCGCTGCCACTACCGCGCGATGGGTGGCTCGACGAATGGGGCGTCGATCTGTCCGTGCGCGAGCGCGGCGGGCTCAAGCCGCCCGCGCCGGCGCGGCCGCCGCGCCAGATCTGGCTATTGCAGCGCAAGGCGGGCAAGCTCGGCGCGGGGCTCGGCAAGACGTCAGGCTGGGTGCATCGAGCGACGCTCGCGCGAAACGGCGTGAAGATGCTCGCCGGCGTGTCGTATCTGGAAATCAGCCAGCGTGGTTTGAAGATTGCGCGTGACGGCGTCGAAGAATGGCTGGAAGTCGACAACATCGTCGTGTGCGCAGGGCAGGAATCGTTGCGCGACCTGCATCCGCGTGAGTCGGCGCAGGAAAAACCGGCGGATGCAGGCGGCCCGCGCTATCACGTGATTGGCGGCGCGGCGCTCGCCACCGAACTGGACGCGAAGCGCGCGATCCGAGAAGGCGCGGAACTGGCCGCGCGGCTTTGAGCTGACAAAAATCGAAGATCGCGAGTCGCATGCGTGTGCGTGTGCGACCCGCTTGGCCGCAGGCATTGCCGTCAGGCGAGCCCTTTCTTCCGATAGTCGAGCCAGAAAGACAAGCCCACGCTGACCAGGATCACCACGGTCGCGATCACCGTTGAATGCGTGACGGGCTCGCCGAGCAGCAACGCGCCGAGCGCCACCGCAACCACCGGATTAACGTACATGCAACTGCTCGCGATGATCGGACTCGTGTGCCGTATCAGAAAGCCGTAGGCGACATAGGCGGCCATCGTGCCGATCAGCATCAGATAGATAAACGCGAGCACCGGCAGGACATGCACTTCGAGCATCCGTTCGCCGGAAACCCACGCGACCATCGTGGACATCGCGCCGCCCAGGCCGATCTGCAGCGACGTCGATAGAAACAGGTCGGACGGCAGCTTCAGACGCCCCGCGAGATGCGCGCCACCCGCCCAGAAGAGCGCACCGCACAGGATCGCGAGGCTGCCGCCCGCCGAACCTGGCGCGCTGTCGCCGTGGCTCAGAATCGCGATGCCGGCAAGCCCGAGCCCAACCGCAAACCACTCGCCTTTGCCGATCTTGCGCCCGGCCACGGCCGCGATTACCGTCGCGAAGAGCGGCACGGTCGCGACCATGACCGCCGCAGTGCCGGTGCCGACCGTGCGCATGCCGTAAGCCAGCATGCCGCTCGACAGCCCGACCAGCATCGTGCCGACGAGCCCGGCGTTGCGGATCTCCGCCGCGCTCGGCCATACCGGATTGCGGCGCGCCGCGAAAACGAACAGGCCAACGCCGGCGAACAGGTTGCGCAGACCCGACATCAGCAACGGCGGGAAGGAGCCGAGCGCGACATGCACCGCGAGATAAGTCGAACCCCACACGAGATAGACGACGCCGAGCGCGAGCGCAATCTGACCGTTGCGCGACTGCGGCAAACGGATCGGGAAACCACGAGAAAAACGGCCTGGGAATTGCAGCGACATGCGGTCAACCCGTCCATTCCGTTCGGGGCGCCCGCTGCGGGGACGGCGGACACCGCATCGGCGATGCGGTCAGACGGGCGAGGCTGGCGGACATGTTGGTGGAGCGAAGGACGGTAGTTGGCTAATAGAAAAAGCCACACGGAAGTTGCAACGCCGCGCCGGTCGAGCGAGTCGCTCCGGCGGATTTGCGGCTGACGCCGCCGGATTCACGGCGCGCATCGCATTATGCAGTAAGCGCCCACCGCGTCATGCGAAAGAATCGTAACTTTTGGTGCGCATGCAACACAAAGCCGGGGCGAACCTCGGCCCGGCTTTGTGTCTGACCTTGCCCGACAAAGCGCCGCTCATGCAGCGCGCACCGGGCCGAGCCGCCGCATTCAATCTGCGGCGACCCGCTGCGTCGCTCAGTTGCTCATCGCGCCCGATGCCTCGTGCTTCATGCCCATCGCGTCACCCTTTTTCATCTTGTCGTGCTTCATTGCGTCCTTTTTCATATGGTCTTTTGACATGCCGTCCTTGGACATGGTGTCTTTCGACATCGAATCGTGCGACATCGAATCGTTGGACATCGCGCCGCTTGCCTGCGCGAATGCGGCGCCGCCGCTGGTCAGAAAGGCGACGGCCACTGCTGCGATTGCAAATTTCTTCATGGGATAACTCCGTTTGTTGTGGATGAATCGAACCGGCTCGAGCCGGCGTATTTCCGAAGCTTCTGCCGCCCGAGGTCATGCACGCGCGCAGCGCATGCGGCGACCCGCGCGCGTCAGGAGCCTCCGAACCAGTTGTAACCCTGGTCGACCCAATAGCCGCCAGGATACGTGTTGGTGACGAACATTTCGACGATGTGCTTGGGGTTCTTGTAGCCGAGCTTGGTGGGCATGCGCAGCTTCATCGGGAAGCCATATCTGGCGGGCAGGCGCTCGCCATCGTAGGAAAACGTGAGCAGCGTTTGCGGATGCAGCGCGGTGGGCATGTCGATGCTTTCGTAGTAGTCGTCCGCGCATTTGAAGCCGACGTATTTCGCACTCGTGTCCGCGCCGACGCGCCGCAGAAAATCGCCGAACGGCGTGCCGCCCCACCGGCCTATCGCGCTCCACCCTTCCACACAGATGTGCCGGGTGATCTGCTCCGCGTGCGGCAGCGCGTACAGTTCGGGTAAGGTCCACACACGCTGGCCGGTCGCGAGGCCGCTGATCTTCAGCTTGTAGCCGGACGCGTCGACCTGCGGCACTTCGTCGATGCCGTAGTACGCATTGAATGGAAATGGCCGCGTGATTTGCGCCTCGGTGTAGGTCGGCGCGAGTTGCTTCGGATCGAACAGCGCGGCTTGCGCGCGATCGTTCAGGCGCGAGACGGCGGTGAGAAATTTGTTGACCGATTCGTCGTCGGTCAGCGAGCAGCCAGTGAGCATCGACAAACCGCCGAGCGACAGAAGCTGCTTGCCGAACAGACGCCGCGACGGCATCGAAAGCTCGCGTCTGACGTCGATCAGAATGGACTCACGGTCCAGCTTGCCGACTTTGTTCGCCGCGGATTGCTTGATGATCTTGTTCATGATTCGGTATCCGTAACATTCACGCGTTGGATTTATCGTCCGCGCAACATGGCGAGCAGCGAGCGAGGCACGAGCGCGACCATCGCCAGATGCACGGCGATAAACGCGGCCATCAGCGCCATCGCGCAGAAATGGACGATGCGGGCGTTGTCGTAGCCGCCCATCAGTTCTCGCAGCAGCGGAAACTGCACCGACTTCCAGATCGCGAGCCCCGACAGCACGAGCACGATCAGATCGAAAACGACGAACAGGTAGGCGAATTTCTGCACCGCGTTGTAGACCCGCAAGTCCGCGTGCGACAGCTTGCCGGTCAACGCGGCGATGAAATCGTGCAACACCGCGCGTGGCGAAACCGGCAAGAACTTGCGGACGAAACGTCCGCTCGCGAGGTTGATCGCGAGATACGCGAGACCGTTGAAAACCAGCAGCCACATGGCAGCGAAATGCCATTGCAACGCGCCGCCCAGCCAGCCGCCGAGCGTGATCTCCGTGGGGAAACGGAACGCGGGGAAGACCGGCGACGCATCGTAAATGCGCCAGCCCGAGAGCATCATGACGATCGCAGCCAGTGCGTTGAGCCAATGCGTGATGCGCACCCATACCGGATGTATCGCGCCGCTCGAAGGCGCGGCAGGCGGTGCGCTGTCGCGAACAACATGATGCGTTGCCATGAGAATCTCCATTGATTGACGACGAGCGCTTAGTGGCAGGCGGCCAGTTCGGCCACTTGCAGTACGTCGCCGGTTGCGGCGTTCTCGACAAAAGCGACCACGCCGAACTTATCGGCGTCCGCGCTAGCATTTCTATTCGCCTCGGCATCGTCGAGATGAATGTCGCGGCGAATCTGCGCATTGCCGCCGACGAGCGGCACCGGTCCGATCCACTGCCGCACGACTCTTTCGTGATGCAACGTCGCGCCGCGGTTTTCGCCCGCGCCAACCTGAGAGCTCAGCGAGTTTTCGTACACCGCGACGTATGCATTGAGCGGCCCCGCGCGATCCGCAGCCCGGCTGTCGAAGCGGGCCGCGACGTTGAATGCGCCGCCCGTCTGCGGCTTCAGTTCAAGCGCGACGTTCGCTTGCGCCGGCTCGGCAACGAGCTTGCCGATGCGGCTCTGGAAACTGTCGCGCTGCGACCAGCTTCGCAATTCCCGCCCGGCCACGAAAACTTCAGGCGTATAGATCGTGTGACCGCCGGCAAGGTCGGTGAGCGTCTGCTGACGTTCGGTGAAGCGGTGCTGCGAGAAGCGGTCCGTCCAGCCAAGGCTGTTCCAGTAGTCCACGTGCAATGCCAAAGGCACGATGCTTTGCGTCGAGCCGCTGTGCTTCCATTGGCCGAGCCACTCGTCGGCAGGCGGGCAGCTATTGCACCCTTCACTGCTGTAGAGCTCGACGAGCGCAACGCGATGCGGGGGACTGTGCGCACTACACATCGCTCCGGCTGCATTTGCCAAACCGCTCACGGACAACATCGCTATCGCGCTGACAAGTACGATGGTGCGAACGAACGGTCTATGCGCGCGGCGCGTGCGGACTAGTTGCATGACGTGCTCCTATCGGGATCTGCACGTTTGTCGATGCGCGCAGCGGCTTATGACAGCCCGCTGCAAATTTTTTTGCCTGACGTTTGCGCGCGGTGTTCCGCGGTGTTCGTAAGTCATCACCGGTTTGCGCGCCGCCGCTTACAACAGCGAAATCTCCACAAGGGCCGCTGAAAGACGCCGTGCTAACATGGCTGTTATCGACCGCGCCGCGCGCTGTCTTTTTTTCTCATTGGGCTGATTTGCGCGGCGCGGTGACCCTCTCCATTCGACCACTGCCGGCAATTCGATGCGCTCTCCGACTTTACGTGCCCTGACCCGCTTGCGCCCTCGTCGCGCAACCGGTTGCGCGCGCGTGCAGTCCGCGCCGCAATCCGCCGGCGAGCCGTCGCGAACGCTTCCGCCAAGAACGCTTCCGCTTCTCGCCGCCCGGCACTCCTACTGACGCAGCTCACTCCCTTGCCTGAAGCCGCGTCGTCCCCAAGGGGACTTTCGGGGCGCCGGGCCGATCACATCCGCATGACGTTTCCTCGTACACAGATTGCAGCCAGATTGCAGATCGAATTGGAGTAGCCGCCGTGAAAACGACCCGAAGGACCAAGCAGTGTTACCTCACCGAACTCGACGTCGCCCGTCTTGAGAAGCACGCCGCCGCGCCCGGCGCGGACTCGCGCTTGCACGACGTGCTCGACGACGTACTGGAGCGCGCGGTTATCGTCGATTCGCGCGAGATTCCGGCCAACGTGGTCACGATGAACTCGCAGGCCACGCTCGTTGACGAAAGCAGCGGCGAGCAGATGACCTGGACTGTCGTGTATCCGCCCGACGCCGACTTCGCGCATGGCCGCCTGAATGTGTTCTCGCCAGTCGGCCTCGCGCTGCTCGGCGCGAAACGCGGCGAGCAGATTCGCTTCGTGCCGCCGAGCGGCGCCGAAAAGGTGCTCAAGCTCGAGAAGATCGTCTACCAGCCCGAAGCCGCCGACGATTTCACGCTGTAAGCGAACGCACCGCGTGGCGTAAGTGTTGCAGCGCGTCATATGCGGCGCGCCCGTCAATACAAGCATAGTGCGCAAATAGCGGATTAGCGGCTCGTCAGGTGTTCGCGTTTCGCGCCCCGATCCGCGCTGGCATTCCTGTGGCTAGTAGCGGCCCAGCGCGTCGCGCATGAAGCGCACGCCGGATCGCACACAGCATTGCACACGGGTTGCCAAGCAGCGCTCGCCCGGTGTATCGTGTGCGCTGCTAACGCGGGGGTCCTGCGTTGCACGGGAGTTGGAGGTCCGTGCCGCGTGGGTGAGAAATACCCTTTGAACCTGATCTGGATAATGCCAGCGCAGGGAAGCGTACGGATTCGCACCCAGCTCTTTAGCCTCACCTCTCGCGAATTCCGACTACTTCCGTCTCGTCTCCTGCTTAGCGGCCCCACATTGCATGGGACCGGACCAGCGCGTTTAAGCGCCCACTCCGGCCCACACATGGAGAACCGCATGAACGCCAATCCGAAGTTTCTTTCCGCCGACGCCCACGTCGACGAAGCCGCCGTCGCGCCGCTGCCGAATTCCCGCAAGGTCTACGTGACCGGCTCGCGTCCCGACATCCGCGTGCCGATGCGCGAAATCAGCCAGGCCGACACGCCTGATAGCTTTGGCGGCGAAAAGAATCCGCCCGTCTATGTCTACGATACGTCGGGCCCCTATTCCGACCCAGAAGCGAAGATCGACATTCGCGCGGGCTTGCCGGCACTGCGTCAGCGCTGGATCGAGGAACGCGGCGACACCGAACCGCTCTCCGGCCTCACGAGCGACTACGGCCGTGAACGCGCCGCCGACCCCGCCACTGTCGAGTTGCGCTTCCAGGGCCTGCATCGTACGCCGCGCCGCGCGATGCCCGGCAAGAACGTCTCGCAGATGCACTACGCACGTCAAGGCATCATCACGCCGGAAATGGAGTACATCGCGATTCGCGAGAACCAGCGCCGCGCCGAGTATCTGGAGAGCCTCAAGACGAGCGGTCCGAACGGGGAAAAACTCGCCGCGATGATGGGTCGCCAGCATCCGGGCCAGGCGTTCGGCGCAAGCGCGTTCGGTCCGAACGGGCTCACCGAAATCACGCCGGAATTCGTGCGCGACGAAGTGGCACGAGGCCGCGCGATCATCCCGAACAACATCAATCACCCGGAAAGCGAGCCGATGATCATCGGCCGCAACTTCCTCGTGAAAGTGAACGCGAATATTGGCAACTCGGCGGTGACTTCGTCGATAGGCGAGGAAGTCGACAAGATGACGTGGGCGATCCGCTGGGGCGGCGACACGGTGATGGATCTGTCCACCGGCAAGCACATTCACGAAACGCGCGAGTGGATCATCCGCAATTCGCCGGTGCCGATCGGCACGGTGCCCATCTATCAGGCGCTCGAAAAGGTCAACGGCAAGGCTGAAGACCTGACGTGGGAAATCTTCCGCGACACGCTGATCGAACAGGCCGAGCAAGGCGTCGACTACTTCACGATTCACGCGGGCGTGCGTCTGCAATACGTGCCGCTCACCGCGAAGCGCATGACCGGCATCGTGTCGCGCGGCGGCTCGATCATGGCGAAGTGGTGCCTCGCGCATCACAAGGAAAGCTTCCTGTACGAGCATTTCGAAGACATCTGCGAAATCATGAAGGCGTACGACGTGGCCTTCTCGCTCGGCGACGGCCTGCGTCCCGGCTCGATCTACGACGCGAACGACGAAGCGCAGCTCGGCGAACTGAAGACACTCGGCGAGCTTACGCAGATCGCGTGGAAGCATGACGTGCAGACGATGATCGAAGGCCCCGGCCACGTGCCGATGCAGTTGATCAAGGAAAACATGGACCTGCAACTGGAATGGTGTGACGAAGCACCGTTCTACACGCTCGGGCCGCTCACCACCGACATCGCGCCGGGTTACGACCACATTACGTCGGGCATCGGCGCTGCGATGATCGGCTGGTTCGGCACCGCGATGCTCTGCTACGTGACGCCGAAGGAGCACCTGGGCTTGCCGAACAAGGACGACGTGAAGACCGGCATCATCACGTACAAGCTGGCCGCGCACGCCGCCGATCTGGCGAAGGGCCATCCGGGCGCGCAGGTGCGTGACAACGCATTGAGCAAGGCCCGCTTCGAATTCCGTTGGGAAGACCAGTTCAACCTCGGCCTCGATCCGGACAAGGCGCGCGAATTCCACGACGAAACGCTGCCGAAAGATTCAGCCAAGGTCGCGCATTTCTGCTCGATGTGCGGCCCGCACTTCTGCTCGATGAAAATCACGCAGGACGTGCGCGAGTTCGCAGCGCAACAAGGCGTCAGCGACGACGAAGCGCTGAAAAAAGGCATGGAAGTGAAGTCGATCGAGTTCATGAAGAAAGGCGCTGAGATTTATCAGCGGCAGTAAGCCGCTCGCGACGCTGGCGGCGCTCGCATACTTCGATGCGCGCACAACGTCTTGCAACGCAAAGCCCGCCGCCGGCGGGCTTTTTTCGTCGCTCGCTCAGGCACGCGACATGCTGCACGCGGGGAAACATTTGATTACGAAACCGTCAATCTGCTGACAACCTCATACATCTGGAAACCGGCGGCGGCGATAAGATCAACTCAAACACAAAACGACAGGCGGCTTCCAATCACAACAAGGGAGTGAACATCATGAAATCGATTCGTAGAATGGGTTCGCTTGCGGCGATTGTCGCGGTTGCCGCAAGCCTTTGCGCGTGCGAGGGCATGACCACCCGGCAACGTGATACCGCAGTTGGCGCGGGCGTAGGTGGCGCGGCCGGCGCGGTGGTCGGCGGCAGTGCGCTGTCCACGCTGGGAGGCGCGGCTGTGGGCGGCGTCATCGGTAATCAGGTGGGCAAGTAGGCTTCAATGATGCATTGCAGTGAAACGCGAGCCGCGCGCGAAACCCGGCTCGCATCCGCTGAAAAGACGTACTGCATCCAGCGTCACGACATGCGGCGGCAATGACGCGAAATTCGCCGTTACTGTTTTGCAATCCTCTTTGCGCCGCCTGGGCGTAAGCTCGTGCGAGAACGTGCCGACGATGGCGTCGGCCGCGTCGCTTGCAAGCTGCTTGCGAACTGGAGCGCGTCATGAAGTCCCCCGTCGTCTCGTTTTATAGCTGGTTTCATAGCCCTCTTCATACTATTCGCCTGCGCCTGCGACTGCCGCTGCGTGTGCAGCGCGCGGCTGACCGCATCAGCCAGCACATTCCTCATGTGGCGAACATCGGCCGAGCGCGGCTCGCACTATGCGGCGCCGCAGGTGCGCTGTTCCTGTCTGGCTGCTACTACCCTTACGGCTACTATCCGGCCTACTACCCGGCGTATTACGCGACAGTGCCCGCCAGCGCGGCACAGCGCGAAGTGCCGCTCGGCACGGTGGGCGATCCGGCCGTCGAGCAGCAGTCCGGACAGCAAGCACAGCAGCAGCAACTACAGCAGCAACAGCAGGCGGGCTCAACCTATCCGCCTGCCGCCTATGTGGTTGCGCAGCCGCCCGTGTATGTCGCGCCGGCTTATCCGGCGTACTATCCGCCGCCGGTTTATCCGGCCTGGTACGGTTACGGCTATCCTGGCTGGTATGGCCCGGCGGTGTCGATCGGCTTTGGCTGGTCGTGGGGCGGGCATGGCCACGGCTACCATCACTGAACGAAGTCATCCTGAACGAAGTCAGGCGATGCCGGCGCCCGCCGCCGGCTGCGCTTTCGCTCCTCCCGTAGTTTCCCTTCTTGACGCGCGGGCCTTGGCCTCTATGCTTGGTTAAGCCGCACACAGTAAGCGTTTAAAAGCGAGCCGCCCGGTGCTTTGCCACACGGGCGGCGCTCAT
The DNA here is from genome assembly GCF_000472525.1 of Paraburkholderia dilworthii. Taxonomy (GTDB): domain Bacteria; phylum Pseudomonadota; class Gammaproteobacteria; order Burkholderiales; family Burkholderiaceae; genus Paraburkholderia; species Paraburkholderia dilworthii. The sequence goes on along the minus strand of NZ_AWZT01000009.1, from coordinate 97,614 downwards.
CCGTCCTGCACGAGCGACGCGTCCCGTCATTCGCAGTCTCGCGTCGATTTCGAACAACAACGAAGGAGACGTGATGTTTCATCAACTACTCACCCCGGTCGGCAATTCCCTGCTTCCGTCGTTCCTGGTCGCGGCGCTGCCGATCATCGTCGTGCTGGTACTGCTCGGCTGGGCACGCCGGCCTGCGTGGCAGGCGTCGCTCGCGGGGCTCGTCGTCGGGCTGATCGTCGCGATTGCCGTGTGGCGCTTTCCGGTGGGGCTCGCGCTCGATTCGGTCGCCGCGGGCGTCGTATTCGCGTGCTGGCCGGTCATGTGGATCGTGTTCACCGCGATCCTGCTCTACAACATCGCACAACGCTCGGGCCGCTTCGCGGCATTTCGCATGTGGATGATTGACAACCTGCCGAACGACCGGCGCGTCGTGCTGGTCGTCGTGGGCTTTTCGTTTGGCGCGCTGCTGGAGGGAATTTCCGGCTTCGGCACGCCGGTCGCGATCACGAGTTCGCTGCTGATCCTGCTCGGCTTTCCGACGCTCGAGGCGCTCACCTTCACGCTGATCTTCAACACGGCGCCGGTGGCATTCGGCGCACTCGGTGTGCCGATCACGGTGCTCGGCGCGGTCACGCATTTGCCCGCCGATTCGCTCGCAAAAATGGTCGGCCGCCAGTTGCCGTTCTTTGCCCTGCTGTTGCCGTTCTACGTGATCGCCGTCTATGCCGGCTTTCGCAACATGGCGCGCATCTGGCCGGTGCTGCTGGTGTCGGGTGCCAGTTTCGCGCTCACGCAGTTCGTCGCGTCGAATTACGTGAATTACAGCCTGACCGACGTGTTGTCGTCGATGGTCTCGCTCATCGTCACGATTGCGTTCCTGCGCGTGTGGAAGCCGGCGGCCGATCCCGCGTTCGCAATCAATATCGACCGCGTCGGCGAAGTGCGCGGCAAGATCGGCGGCGGCCAAGGCTGGTATCCGTGGGTCATCGTCTCGGTGGTCGTGATCGTCTGGACGGTGGCGAAGATCTTCCTGATCGGCGACGTCAAAGTGCCGTGGCCGGGGCTCGACAAAGCCGTGTTCATCACCTTGTACAACACGCCGTATGGCGCGGTATGGGACTTCCAGCCGCTCGCGACGGGCACGGCGATTCTGGTCGCGGCAATCATCACGGGTCTGGTGGTGCGGCTCAGCGCGCGCGAATTCGGCGCGGCGATCGTCGACACGTGGGTGCAGACGCGTATCGCGATTCTGACGGTCGCCACCATCGTCGGACTCGCGTATCTGATGAACTACTCGGGGCTCACTTATACGCTCGGGCTCGGGGCTGCGTCGGTCGGGCCGTTCTTTCCGCTGGTGTCTGCGTTCCTTGGCTGGGTCGCGGTGTTCCTGTCGGGCAGCGATACATCGGGCAATGCGCTGTTCGGCAACTTGCAGGTGGTCGCGGCCAATCAGTTGAATCTGAACCCGATCCTGATGGCGGCGACGAACTCCTCAGGCGGCGTGATGGGCAAGATGATCTCGCCGCAAAATATCTCGACTGGCGTCGCGACGACTGAGCTCAAAGGCAAGGAAGGCGTGGTGTTCGCGAAGACCTTCAAGCACTCTATTCTGTTGACGGTGCTGCTCGGTATTCTCGTGTGGCTACAGCAGAACGTCCTTCAGGGGATGATCCCGCATTGAACGCGTGGCGGGCGTAGCGGGCGTGTCTGGTTCGGCACGCCCGCGTCGTATGCGTGTGCACCATGCGTATGCGGACGAAGCCCGCGCGCTTTCTTCTGTATGCCGGCTCCAGAGTCGCTTTTACCACCGGTCGACGCACCGACGACGCCAATGCTTCCTGCGAGCGAGTGCGCGCTCGCGCCGGCCGCCTCGCCTCTGCATATCGCCTTGCGTGATCGAATCGCAATATTTCTCACATCAGCGTGAGAATTGCTCGCTTTGCGCGGCTCCCCGCCACGCTTACGATCACGTGTGTCAGACGCTTTCCCGAAACTTGCCATTTCATTCGAACCTGAAACGTTTCGGCCCCTCGCGCTGATACGATGCGCAGGCGTCTCGACTCAACCGCGCGCGACGCCATCACAATGAATGCCAAAAACCTTTTCCAGTTGCTGATCCTTGCGGCCCTTTGGGGCGCGTCGTTTCTGTTTATCCGCGTCGGCGTGAGCGACTTTGGCGTTGCGCCGCTGATGGCGCTGCGCGTCGGCATCGGCGCGGCCTTCCTGATAGTCGTGCTGCTCGCACGGCGCCCGCTGCAACAATCGGCGACGATCCTGCGCACGCGGGCTTTTCCGCTGCTCGTGGTGGGCATTCTGAATTCGGCGGCGCCCTTTTGCCTGTTCGCGTACGCGGAGTTGACGTTGTCCGCCGGCGTGACGTCGGTGATCAACGCAACCACACCGCTATGGGGCGGCCTCGTGGCTTTCCTCTGGCTGCGCGATCGGCTGAGCGCGCTGCGCACGCTTGGCCTCGTGATCGGCTTTCTCGGCGTGCTGATGCTGGTCTGGGATCAGATCGCCACGCCGAGCGGGTCGGCGGCAACACCTGTGACCACCGCGCTCGCGGCAGGCGCCGCGCTCGGCGCGACGCTGCTCTACGGCATCGCCGCCAACTACACGAAGCGCTATCTGACCGGCGTCGACGCGCTGACCGTCGCGACCGGCACGATGACCGGCGCGACCGTCGTGCTGTTGCCGCTTGCCGTGATCTACTGGCCGAGCGCGCCGGTCTCGCTGCACGCGTGGGGCGCGGTGCTCGCGCTCGGCGTGGCGTGCACCGGCATCGCCTATATGCTGTTCTTCCATCTGATCGCGGTGGCCGGACCGGCGCGAGCGATCACCGTGACCTTCGTGATTCCGATCTTCGGCATTCTGTGGGGCGCGCTGTTTCTCGGCGAAGGCGTGTCGCCCGGCATGCTCGAAGGCTGCGGCGTGATTCTCGTGGGGACGGCGTTGGCGACTGGCGTGGTCAAGCGCTTGCCGTGGGTCGGGGCGCGGCGGGCGGATACCTGAAAGCTCGGCGTTCGAGCGTCACGGGCCTATGCCGGTCCGCAGTCCACTTCGCTTACCGCGAAAAATCCCAGGCAAAAAATAGCCCGCACTCCATCGAAGTGCGGGCGAAAAACCGTCGCCCTACGAGGATAGGCGACGGGGCCACCGAGGCCAGCGCGCCAGGCGCGCGGCCGTCATCGGGCTGAGCATCGGCTGCCGGACCGATTCTCGACTGGTTGAAAATGCCGCCGGGAAGCGCCGCCATCAGGCTCACGCGGGGCTGCGCAATCCGGCCCCATGAACCATTAAAAGCACCTTGCGTGCCAGTTCGTGCGAACCGGCAAAGGTTTGCCGCAACGCATTGATTAAGCAGGGAATAAAAGCGAAGGGCGACGCGCTGGACACGCCGCCGCGGAGGGTTCGGGGGCTACGTCACCGGCGTAACGTCACGTTACGCGCTGCCTGTCGTCGTAAGACCGTCGCACGAAGCGGCGACACGAATGAGCGAGGTTCAGCGCATCGGCCATCTGGAGCGCAGCGTACCCGTAGCGCGACCGCGCAGCGCGGGACGCCGCCGGGGCTCGCGGGGACTCAAGGCTGCGCCGCACACCAGCGCGAGAACGAGCAAGCTCGCCGCCCACATCCAGTAAGGGATCACGTCGAACATGGCTTCCTCCCGTTGAACGCCGGTCAGCGCCGGCACACTCATCGCAAGCAAGACATGTGCACGCGGCGCCGCGTAACCGCAACGCGAGCGTCGATACCGGCATGAAAAAACCCGCCCGGGACAGTGCCCCGGACGGGTTCCAGACGGGTTTAAGACGGCTTGCGGCGTGCTGCTTCAGTGCAACTGGTCGGCCATCAGCGTCATGATCTGCTTGGCCTGCGGGCTTTCATCGATACCGCCCTTGTCGTCGACCACGGCCACGCGGGTCTGGTCAGGCGTCAACGCGCGGACGTTCACGCGATACTGCCTCGCCACTTTTTCCTTCTTGCCGTGGAACACCTGGCTCCAGAAGCCCTGCTCGGCCGACGTCATGTCCTTCGGATCGACGTAGCGCACGAAGTACAGGCCGCGGCTCAGATCGCGGTCGTCGACGGTGAAGTTGCTGCGGTCGAGCGCGAGGCCCACGCGCAGCCAGGCGCGGTCATACGGCTCGCCAAGCGTCAGTTCGTTCGACGACAACTGCGCCGACGCATTGGCCGCGTCCGGATCGCGCACGGGTTGCTGGGCCGACAGCGCGACGTTCTGCGCCGCCGTGGCCGCAGCCGCCGATTTCGCGCCCGCCGTCGCTGCGTTAGGCGCCGTCTGAGCGCCGGCCGGCGACAGGTCGGCGCTCTGCGTGCCGCCCGACTTGCCGCGCGAATCGGCGAGCGCGAGCGCCGCCATCAAGCGCTTCAGATACTCCTGCTCGAGGCCGGGATCGTTCGGCTTCAGCTCCCACGTGCTCGAGTCGTTGTTCGTGCCGGTCAGCGCCTCGCGCATGCCTTTCTGGCTGATGAACACGTAAGTGCCGCCATTCGGCGCAGCTTCGAGGCGCGTGCGGTACTTGTTGCGCTCGGAAGTCACGTAGCTGTTGCCCATTGCCTTCGACAGCGTGCTGCGGATCAGACCGTCGTTGATCTGCGCGTGGGTTTCGTTCCAGTCGGTCTCCATCACGCCCTTGTCGCGCTGATCGACTACCAGCAGGAAGCCTTGTTCCTGCCAGAACCGGCGGATTTGCGGCCACGCGTCTGCGGGCGCTTTGCCGTCGATCACGAGCCAGCTTTCCGTGCCGTCGCGCTGGATATGCATGCCCCTCACGGGCGGCACGACGGCGAGCGTGTTCGCCGCGGGCGCCTGGGCCTGCACCTGACGCAGCGTGGACAACGAGGTTTCGCCGCCTTGCGGCGGCAGCGAACGCTGATCGGGCGTCTCGTCGATCATGTTCGGCGGCACGGCGAGTGACACCTGCTTCGATTTCGAGTCGCTCTTGTAGTCGACTTTGGTCGGCGACGACGTGCCGCAGCCGGCGACCAGCCCGCCCGCCATCAGCATTACTGCAAACCGCTTGGTAAGACGAAGATCAGTCATGTTCGGGGAATCCTTCCGCTACGCCACGGCAAGTTTCCGTGGATCAACCCAACATTTTACCGATCCCGGCGAGCCCTGTGCAAAAACTGGGGTTTGCCCGGCTCGTCGACTCACTCGCATGCGGCACATTTAACAATCGACAACTATTCCGAACGGCCTGTCAGATGCGCGCGATCAGTGTGTCAGGACATTGTTTTAAAAGACTCTTTACGAAATCCGCATACACCGATTTTGCGATGAGGCGATGCCGCGAAACGGGCGCCAGGCTTCGCCAGGAAACTCGGGTGTTATCTTCAAATTAACTCGTCAATAAGACCCGAACGCCCCGCGCACAAGAGACTCCCATGCCCCAAGTCCATTTCTTCCACGTCATTACTGCGTCTGCGATCGCCGTCGCGACGCTGTGCGGCAGCGTCAATGCTTGCGCTCAACTCGGCGGCGTGATGTCGCTGAAGCCGGCGGGCAACGGCACCGCGCCGCAAAACCTGCTGAACGGCGCGCTGCGCCTGCGCACCTCGACCGATGCAGGCAACACGGTCATCAACGAATACGCGGCGAACACCGGCGAAATCGTCGCCTATACGTGGCAGGGTCCGACGATGCCCGATCTCGTCGCCCTGCTCGGCAACTACGCCGGCTCCTACAGGGCAGGCGCAGCCGCGGCGGCGGCCGACGGCAATCTGCACGCGTCGCGCGTCGTGCGGCCGGATGTCGTCGTGGAATCGGGCGGGCCGATGCGCGGCTACGCGGGCCGCGCGTGGTTGCCGGGCGCGTTGCCGCCGGGCGTCACGGTCGACGACCTCCGCTGACGCTTATTCGGACGCTCGCCGGAAACACCGCGCGCGCTTCCGATGCGGCTTCCGGCTAGAGCGCGACCACGACGCAAGCGCCCCCCGCACGAACTGACGACCAGCGCCCTGCAAACGCCGCCATTCAAACGCCCGGCAAGCCCCGCCAATTGATGCTCGCGGTCGCGTGATGCTCGCGGTCGTGCCGCACTTTAGCCGGATGCTGGCAAGCTGCGCGCGCAAGCCCTCAGAACAACCCAAACAAACTGCCGACCACCCCGACGCCATGAAGCCGAACCTCTTCCTTTGCCCCCTGTTCCTCGCCTGCGCCACCCTTGCGGCTTGTGGCGGCGGTGGCGGCAGCAGCGCCCCCGCCGCGACCACCCCCGCCAGCAGTGCGGGCGCGGCCAGCGCGCCTTCCGCGTCGGCTCCGTCCGCCGCTTCCAGCCCGAGCGGCACCGCCGCTGCACAGTCGAACACGCCTAACATTCATCCTGTCGTCGTGCAGTCCGCGCCGCGCCTAACGCGCAACATGCTGACCACGAGCGTGACCCTCTGCCAGCCGGGCACGGGCAACTGCTCGACCATCGACAACATTCAGGTCGACTCCGGCTCGCACGGCTTGCGCATTCTCGCGTCCGCGGTGCCGGCGAGTTTGCCGCTCGCCGCGGTAGCGTCGGGCGCCGGCGTATCGGGCGAATGCGCGGTATTCGGCGGCGGCTACGCATGGGGCGCGGTGCGCAACGCCGACGTGCGCATGGCCGGGCAACTGGCGGCGTCGATCCCGATTCAACTGATCGCCGACCCTTCAGTGCCGACGGTCCCCGCCGATTGCGCCGGCTCCGGCCCGTCGATGCTCACGCTCGACACGCTGCGCGCCAACGGCATTCTCGGCGTCGGCGTGTTCGCGGCCGACTGCGGCGGCGCCTGCGTGAAGGCGGCGCTGCCCCGCTGGTACTACAGCTGCGACGCGAGCGGCGCCTGCCTGCCGACCGCGCAACCCCTCGCGCAGCAAGTCGTCAATCCTGTCAGCCGCTTTGCACTCGACAACAACGGCGTGGTAATCGATCTTCCCGCGATTCCGGACGGCGGCGCGGCTACCGTTTCGGGTTCGATGATCTTCGGCATCGGCACTCAGGCGAACAACACGCTCGGCAGCGCGGGCGTGATAAAGGGTAATCCGCAGACCGGTTACGTGAGCACGACGCGCGGTGCTCAGACCTACACGCAAAGTTATCTCGACACCGGCTCGAACGGCCTTTTCTATCGCGACACCCAACTGCCGCAGTGCGGCTACTGGTACTGCCCGAGCTCCACGCAGACGGCGAACGCGGCCATCACCGGCACGAACGGCGTGTCGAACGTGGTCACGTTTTCAGTGGGCAACTCGCGTGTGCTGTTCGCCTCCGCGAACAACGCCTTCAACAACATTGCGGGCATAGCCAGCAGCGGCTTCGGATGGGGCTTGCCGTTCTTTTTCGGGCGCCGCGTGTACACCGCGATCGCCTCGCGCGCGACCTCGGCGGGGCCCGGTCCTTACTACGCCTTCTGAATCGAAGGCCGCATTTGGCGTGCTGAAAATTCGCAAACTCGTGGGCGGCACAAATTCGATATCGGCTGGCTGCGATAATCGCCATTCGCGGCTAACAGATCTGGAAGATAGTTAGTCATGCATAACTGCCAACCGCCATCCGATGGAAGAAGCCACTTTTTCGCTCGACGAGTTCGAGCAGCTCGTTTATACACGGCAGCATACCCGCGCGTCGATCCAGCTGCTGTCCGCGTTCGCGCTGCTTCAGCACAAACGCGGTGTACTGGACGAGAGCTTCCTTGCGTCGGGTATGGAAGGCATCATGCCCGCCGAGCAACGCAGGCGCTTCTGCACGCGGCTCGCGAGTGCCTCCTCCACATTGTTTGCCGACCCCGGATTCGAGTTGCCCGCCGAGTGTTTCAGGCTATTTCTGACACTGCATGAATGGGTGGGGTTGCTGTTCTACGTCACGCCGTTCGGCAACGCCGACCATGTCGCTTGTCACCTGAATCCGCGCGGCGCGCATGACAGGCAGTTTCTTGCCGGCGACAGTTTCGTCGAAAGGCTCTGCGTGCTCTATTCAACCGAGTCCGAACTGGAGCTCGACTTTTCCGCGCTGTGGTCCTACAACAAGGTCCTTGCGGCCTGCCTCGCGCTGGTCCTGCTCGCGCCGGTTTTCAAGGGCTCGCCAAGCGCGCACCTCAAGCGCGAGGCGCTGATCGAATGGCTGCCCGGCAAGCTGCAGCAGATCGACGACCTCGACGATCTGCCCACCGCCTTGCTGCATAACGCGTACATGTTTTGCAGCTACGCCGAGACGCCGCGCCGTCACGAGATCAAGCGCGACATCAATGTGCTCGTGCGGCGCAAGCTCGCACAACTGGGCTTGACGGACCTGCCGGCCGCGCCGCGTAGCGCCAACGCCGACGCGAACGGCAACGCCAAAGCCAACGCCGCGAACCTCAAGACCGCGAAGAACGCGAAAAATGTGAAGCGGCGCAAGAAGCCGTTGATGCTGGTCGTGCTCGAGTGGTTCGGCGGCGCGCATTCGATCTACCGCACGCACTCGCGCACGCTGGAGGCGGCGCGCGAGCATTTCGAAGTGGTGGGCTTCGGTTTCGGCTACGCAACGGACAATACCGGCCGGGCGGTCTTCGACCGTTTCATCGAACTGGAGCGTCCGGACTATATCGGCGAATGCCTGCAGACCATTCGCGACTTTGCCGAGCGCGAAAAGCCGGAGGTGCTGTATATGCCGAGCGTCGGCATGTTCGTGATGACGGTGTTCATGTCCAATCTGCGCGTCGCGCCGCTGCAGATTGCGGGCCTCGGGCACCCAGCCACCACGCACTCCGACAAGATCGACTACGTCAGCGTCGAGGAAGACTACGTCGGCGATCCTGCATGCTTCAGCGAAAGCCTGATGAGGCTGCCGAAAGACGGGCAGCCGTACCGGCCTTCGGTTGCGTTGCCGGAGCTCGTCACGTGCATTCCGGCTGTGCGCGAAACGCTAGAAGTGGTCATTACCGCCAGCGCGATGAAGCTCAATCCCGGCTTCCTCGCGGCCTGCCGTGAGATCGGCGCACGCGCCCGCACGCCCGTCGAGTTTCATTTCATGAGCGGCGTGCCAGCCGGCCTCGCGCTCGATCAAATGCGCGAAGTCATTGGCCGCGCGCTGCCGGGCGCGGTCGTGCACGAATTTCACCAGTATGCGAGCTACCTTGAGCGCGTGAATCGCTCGGATCTCTTTCTGAGTCCGTTTCCATTCGGCAATACGAATGGCATCGTCGACGCGCTCACGCTCGGTTTGCCCGGCGTGTGCAAGCGCGGCCCCGAAGTGTTCGAACGGATCGACAGCGCGCTGTTCGAGCGGGTCGGCATGCCGCCGTGGACAACGGGAGACAGCGTTGAGAGTTATATCGCGGCAGCCGTGCGAATGATCGAGAGTCACGACGAACGCACGGCATTGCGGCAGCGTCTGATTGATACATGCGCGGTCGAGCGCTGCTTTGAAGGCCGCCCGCAGGTGTTGGCGCAAAGCGTGCTCGCGTTGATGAATAAAGCGCAGAGCCGGCGCGATGCGAACGTGGTGGCCTGACGGCCGGCTGAATATAAAACAGTCACTCGGCGTTGGCGGGATTAGCCGCCTACCGTGTGACTGCGCTTCGGTACGTACAGGTATGGCTCCGCGCTAGGCATGTGCATGGCTGCACGCGCGCGCGGCCACGCATGTTGACGCATATTGACTGCAGCAGGCCAGCTATGAATCGTCTGGGTGGAAAGTTTTAGTCCCCTGCTTCACTTGCATCCGATTCTGCCCGCGCGGCAAGCTTCGCCGGTGCTAGCCAACTGAACGTGTCGAGCGAGGGACCACGGAACGTGCATTCGGCGGCGGCGGCCAGAACGATCTTCTTCGGCTTGGCCGGCTTCAGCGCAAGCCCATCAGCTTCCGACGCCAGCATCGCTGACGCCGCATACGATGCATCTGCAACACCTGAAGCACCTGAACCGCCTGAAGCACCCGAGTCACGCGGCGAAGCAGTCGCACCCGACATCCCTGCCAGGCTAGCAGCCCGAGCCGAATCAGAAGCCGCGGAACCAGTAGAAGCCGACGCAGCCCGCACAGCCGAAGCCGAAGCCGGAGCCGAAGCCGCCACCACACCCGACGCAGCCGCTCTTCGTCCCGCCCGCGCGCCCGAAGCAGCACGCGCCGACGCCGCGGCAACTTCGGAGGCCGTCATCACATGTTCAATGGACCCTTCGACCACGACGCGTGAACCGTCGATACCTGCGCCCGTATGGCCGATCTTGAGCGTATCGGACGATGTTTCTGCCAGCTTGCTTCGCATCAACTGCTCGCACGCGTCCGAATTTTTGTAGACAGCCGTGCAGGCCGCGAGAAGTGCTGTAGCGGTCGCGGCACACGCGATAGTGACAATCCGAATCTTCATTGACGTTCCGTTTTTCAAGCCGTTGGGAATTGTAGCCTGGCGCCGCACGCGAGCGCCCTGCTTGACGCCGTCCCAATAATATGTTCCTATTGCGCACTATGTACCGCGCCCAGACCACCCTATCGCTACTACTAGCCCACTTCACCGGGCTAGGTCTGCTGCTGCGCGCTTCCATCTGAAACACCCGAAGCACCGCATAACTCCCCAGTAACTGACCAGCCCCGGTTTCCGACCGGCGGCGCTGCTTTGCGTTTTTGTCGTCCGGTCGACTACCAGCCTGTCGAACCCACGGACGATGAAAAATGTTGAAGAACCCTGCTACCAAGTACCGCTCCTTCAAGCCCATCAATTTGGCGGACCGCCAATGGCCGTCGCGCACCATCACGCATGCGCCCATCTGGATGAGCACCGACCTGCGCGACGGCAATCAGGCACTGTTCGAGCCGATGAACGCTGAGCGTAAGATGCGCATGTTCAAGACTCTCGTGCAGATCGGCTTCAAGGAAATCGAAGTCGCGTTTCCGTCGGCATCGCAGACCGACTTCAACTTCGTGCGCGAGTTGATCGAGGGCGGCCACATTCCCGACGACGTGACGATCGAAGTATTGACGCAGGCCCGCGACGACCTGATCGAGCGTACGTTCGAATCGTTGCGCGGCGCGCCGCGCGCGATCGTGCATCTGTACAACGCAACCGCGCCGGAATTCCGCAAGATCGTGTTCGGGCTCGACAAGAACGGCGTCAAGGAACTCGCGCAAAAAGCCGCGCGCACGATGAAGCGTCTCGCCGATGCCACGCCCGAAACGCACTTCACGCTGCAATACAGCCCTGAAGTATTCAGCGGCACGGAGCTCGAATTTGCGAAGGAAGTCTGCGACGCCGTATTCGATATCTGGCAACCGACGCCCGGGCACAAAGCCATCGTCAACTTGCCGGCCACGGTCGAAATGGCCACGCCGAACGTCTACGCCGACCAGATCGAATGGATGCACCGCAATCTCGCGCGCCGAGATTCGTTGATCGTGTCCGTGCATCCGCATAACGATCGCGGAACCGCCGTGGCCGCGGCGGAACTCGCGGTGATGGCGGGCGCGGATCGTATCGAAGGGTGCCTGTTCGGCAACGGCGAGCGCACCGGCAACGTGGACCTCGTCACGCTCGCGCTGAATTTGTACACGCAAGGTGTCGATCCCGGCCTCGACTTCTCGAACATCAATGAAGTCGCGCGCACCGCCGAGGAATGCACGCAGTTGCCGGTGCATCCACGTCATCCGTATGTCGGCGATCTGGTGTTCACCGCGTTTTCCGGCTCGCATCAGGACGCGATCAAAAAAGGCTTCGCTGCGCAGAAGCCGGACGCGGTCTGGGAAGTGCCCTACATGCCGATCGATCCCAATGATCTCGGCCGCACTTACGATTCCGTGATTCGCGTGAACAGCCAGTCGGGCAAAGGCGGCATCGCGTATCTGCTCGAACAGAGCTACGGCGTCGTGTTGCCGCGCCGCTTGCAAGTGGATTTCAGCTCGGCCGTGCAGCGCTTTACCGACGACAGCGGACAGGAAGTCACGCCGTCGCAAATCTGGCAACTGTTCCAGCAGGAATATGTGCAGAACACCTCGCCGGTTCATTACATCGGCCACAGCTTGTCCGAGCAGAACGGACGCGAGCGCATCAAACTCACCGTCGATATCAATGGCACGCGGCGCGTGCTGAACGGCGAAGGCAACGGTCCGCTCGACGCATTGATGCACGCGATGGGCGTGCCTGTGCGCATCCAGCACTATGAGGAGCGCGCGCTGACGCAAGGCGCCGATGCGCGCGCGGTCGCCGTCGCCGAGATGGCTGGTGCGGATCTGACCGGCAGTGCGTTCGGCGTGGGGATCGACGCGAATCTGGTGACCGCATCGATTCGCGCGGTGATCAGCGGCGTGAATCGCGCTTATGCACGCGCCAATGAAGAGGCCAAGGGTCGGTTCTTCGAAACGGCGCTGGACAACGAAGCCGAGCGCGCCGAAGCGTGAGACATCGGTAAAGAGGCCGCGACGGACTGATATGCAAGAAGGGACGCCCCGCTGCGAACCGCACTCAAAAGTTGGACGCTGATCCGACCATTGGGGTGCAGTTCACTGCCGAGGCGTCCCTTCTTTTTGCTTCACACGTGAACGGTTTTTTTGTTATCGGACGTACCCTCTCAGGCCCGCTTCATTCGGTCCACGCATCGGGCAAGCTGTGCGTCAGCGTCGACACGAAGCGCGCGGTTTCCTCCTGCTGCGGCCGCATGAAAACATCGCGTGATGGCCCCGCCTCCACCACTGCACCGTTATTCAGGAACACCACATCGCGTGCGATGGTGGCGGCGAGCCGCAAATCATGCGTTGCCATCAGCATGGTCATGCCTTCATTCGCAAGTTGCTTGAGCACTTCCACCACTTCCGCAGCGAGGCCGGGGTCGAGCGCGGACGTGGGCTCGTCGCACAACAATACTTCCGGCGACGGCGCCAATGCACGCGCAATCGCGACGCGCTGCTGCTGCCCGCCCGACAGTGTGACGGGCCACGCATCGCCCTTATGCGCGATGCCGACCTTTTCGAGCAATTCGTCAGCGCGGGCTCTCGCCCTTTCCCTGTTCCACTTCAACACCGTGAGAAGACCCTCCATCACGTTCTGACGCACCGTCAGATGTGGAAACAACTGGAAGTTCTGAAACACCATGCCGGTACGGCGGCGAATCGTCAGCACCGTTTCGCGAGACGGCCGCTCGTCGGGGCTGAACGTCAGGTGCTGATCGCCGATTTTGAGCGAGCCGGCCTCGGGAATTTCAAGCAGATTCACGCAACGCAGCAGCGTACTTTTGCCGCTGCCCGACGGTCCGATCAATGCGGTCACGTTGCCTTGCGCGAGGTGCAGATCGACGGAATCGAGCACACGGTGCCCTGAAAAATACTTGTCGATTTTTTCCAGTCGGATCATCAGTTGCCCGCCTGAAAGAGTGCATGACGGCCGAACTTGCGTTCGAGCCTCACTTGCGCCGACGACAGCACCGAGCTGAACAGCAGATACACGAGCGCCGCCTCGGTATAAAGAATCAACGGTTCGTAGGTGACCGAAGCAATTCTCTGCGCTGCCTGAAACACTTCTGGCACCGTCAGCACCGCAGCCAGCGACGTGTCTTTCACGAGCGCGATAAAGGAGTTCGACAACGGCGGCAACGCAACACGCGCGGCTTGCGGCAGGATCGCGCGACGCAGCGCCTGTTCGCGCGTCATGCCCATCGAATATGCGGCTTCCCACTGTCCCTTTGGGATCGACTCGATCACGCCGCGAATCACTTCCGAGTTGTAGGCGCCGACATTCAGCGAGAAGCCGATGATCGCCGCCGTCAATGGATCGAGCACGATGCCGACGTTCGGCAAGCCGTAGAAGATCACAAATAGTTGCACGAGCAACGGCGAGCCGCGAAAGAGCCACACATAGAAGCGCACCGCCGCCACCGCCCACTTCGGCCCAAAAAGCCGCACGAGCGCGACAATAAATGCGAGAGCAAGTCCGATTGCGAACGACGCCAACGTGAGCGGCACCGTGAACACGAGCCCCGCATATAGCAAAGGCCATAGCGACTGCGCCATCAGATGCAACCATGCGGGCATGATTCAGACTCGCGAAAGGCGTTTATTTGGAGACGTCTTTGCCGAAGTACTTCTGTGAGATCTTTGCGTACGTGCCGTCTTTCTTCATATCCGCGAGCGCCTTGTTGATCGCCGCGACGAGCTCGGGACTGCCCTTGCGGATCAGCACGGCGGACTTGTCGCTGCTTTCCGGCGATGTGTCCAGTGTGGCGATCTTCACCTTCGCATCCGGTTTGTGCTTCTTGAAGTCGAGAAACGATAGCGAGTCGTTGACCGTTGCATCCACACGGCCCGCGGTCAGCAGATCGATCGATTCATTGAAGCCTTGCACGGGAATCACTTCCGCACCATGCGCCGCCGCGATCTTGCCGAAATTGCTGGTCAGCGTATTGGCCGATTTCTTGCCCTTCAGATCGTCGAAGGTCTTGATCGCGCTGTTATCGGAGCGCACGATCAGTGCCGCATGCGACGTGATGTACGGGTCCGAAAAATCGTATTTGACCTTGCGTGCGTCGGTCACGGCGACTTCGTTGATCACCGCGTCGTAGCGGTTCACGTCGAGACCGGCGATCAGACCGTCCCATTTGCCTTCGACGAATTGCGGCTTGACGCCGAGGCGCTGCGCAATCTGTGTGCCGATCTCCACGTCGAAGCCGGTCAGCTTGCCGGATTCGTCGTGAAACGTGAAAGGCGCATAGGTGCCTTCCGTGCCGATCCTGAACACGCCAGAGGACTTGATCTGCGCGAGTTCATCGGCCGCGAACACAGGGCTCACGGTCACCGCATGAAACAGCGCGATCAGCAAAATGGAACGAATCGACTTCATGAGTGGCTCCCTAAGATAGTCAGGCCGCGTGCCCGGACTCGTGTTGGCGGTGCCACCGGCCCTCGTGCCCGGCGGAGTGGGCGGACTGTAGCAAACGGCCTGCGTTTTTACAAAGGATCAGGTTTCCAATCCATATGCGCGTCCGTGCTAAGCCGCAGCCATCGCCTCCACTATCACATGACTTTCAACTCTACAGCAGATGCGAAGACGCGGCATGCATCGCAACATGGAACGTAGGCCGGGCGCCATCGGGGAAAACGCGAGACGGTCGCGCCGCGGCGACTGCGCCGCGCTAAGAGGAAATGCGGCGCGGGCTTGCTCGTCCGCGCCGCATAGGTGATAGTCGAGGCCTTATCGCTCGACCGGATGCGGCTCTTTCAACTTGTTCGACACGCGGATCGCGTCGAAATAAGCGGCGTTCGGCGGACGCTTCTGATATTGCCCGGCGCCTCGTACGGCGCGCAGGTCGCCATCGGTCCAGGCAAGCGCGCCGCGCGTGAACGTATGCATCGCCACGCCTTGCACCGTCATGCCTTCGAACACGTTGAAGTCGACCTTCTGATGATGCGTCTTCACCGAAATCGTCTTGCTCGCATTCGGGTCCCACACGACGAGGTCCGCGTCCGCGCCGACTCGTACCGCGCCTTTACGCGAATACAGGTTGAAAATCTGCGCGGCATTCGTCGATGTAATGCGCACGAACTCGTTCGGCGTGAGACGCCCGGAGTTCACACCGTGATGCCACAGCACCGCCATGCGATCCTCGACCCCGCCGCAGCCGTTCGGGATCTTCGTGAAGTCTTCGCGGCCCATCGCCTTTTGCGACGCGCAGAACACGCAGTGGTCTGTCGCAGTCGTATGCAGTTGGCCGGCTTGCAAACCGCGCCACAATGCCTCGCGATGTTCGGCCGAACGAAACGGCGGGCTCATCACATGCGCCGCGGCGCGCGTCCAGTCCGGGTCGCGATACACGGCTTCATCTATCACGAGATGGCCCGGCAGCACTTCACCGAACACGCGCAGCCCTTCGCTTCGCGCACGCGAGATCGCATCGACCGCGTCTTTCGCGGACACGTGCACGATATACACCGGCACGCCCAGCACTTGCGCGATACGAATGGCGCGATTGGCCGCCTCGCCCTCGACCTCGGGCGGCCGTGACAGCGGATGCGCTTCAGGACCCGTAAAGCCCTTGGCGAGCAGTTGACGCTGCAACTGGAACACCAGTTCGCCGTTTTCCGCGTGCACGGTAGGCAGCGCGCCGAGTTCGAGCGATCGCGAGAAGCTGTTCACCAGCACTTCGTCGTCGGCCATGATCGCGTTTTTGTAGGCCATGAAGTGCTTGAAGCTCGACACGCCGTGCTCATGCACGAGCGTGCCCATGTCGCGATACACCGAGTCGTCCCACCATGTCACGGCAACATGAAAACCATAATCCGCCGACGCCTTCTCCGCCCAGCCGCGCCACTCCCTGAACGCTTCCATCAGGCTTTGCTTCGGGCTCGGAATCACGAAGTCGATGATGCTCGTCGTGCCGCCCGACAAACCCGCTGCAGTGCCGGTGTAGAAATCGTCGCTCGCGGTCGTGCCCATGAAGGGCAACTCCATATGCGTGTGCGGATCGATGCCGCCGGGCATCACATACTGTCCGCCCGCATCGACGATTTTCGCGCCCGCTGGCGCTTCGAGGTCCGCTTCAATTTGCAGGATCGTGCCGCCGTCTTGCGGGTCGGCACACAACACGTCCGCTCGATACGTGTTCTCCGCGTCGATAATCGTGCCGCCGCGAATCAGGGTCGTCATGTTGCCGCCTCCTTATGAATTTGCACATACCGCTACTACGTATGCGGTTTTCTCACGCACTCGCGACGCGCGCACTCGGTCCCTTGCTCAACTTCATCCACGCGCTATACACGATGGAGGCCAACGCAAGCCCGACAAACCATGCATACGTATAGAGCGTATTGAAGATCGCGGGCACGTTCGCGAACGAAGCAGGAAACGCGGTGTGCAAAAAACCCGGCAGATTCGGCAGTACGCCGATCACGAGCGCGACCACCGCGCCGATATTCCAGCCGCCCGTATAGCTATATTCACCGCGCTCGTCGAATAGTTCTCGCGTATTGAGCCGCGTGCCGCGAATCAGGAAATAGTCGACCATCAGAATGCCCGCCACCGGACCGAGCAGTGCCGAATAGCCGACCAGCCACGTGAAGATGTAGCCCTGCGTGGTCGCGAGAATCTTCCACGGCATCATGACGATTGCGATGGTCGCGGTAATCATGCCGCCGACGCGATACGAAATGCCCTTCGGCCACAGGCTCGAAAAATCATACGCAGGCCCGACGAGATTCGCGGCAAGATTGCAGCACATCGTGTCGAGCGTGAGGATGATGAGCGCGACGCCCACGCCGATACCCGTCATGCGGCTCGTCAGGTCGATCGGGTCCCAGATCGCCTTGCCATAGATCACTACAGTAGCGGACGTCACCACCACCGAGATCACCGAGAGCAAAGCCATCGGCACCGGCAAGCCGATTGACTGTCCGACAATCTGGTCGCGCTGCGTTTTCGCAAAGCGCGTGAAGTCGGGAATGTTCAGCGCGAGCGTGGCCCAGAAGCCGACCATCGCGGTGAGCCCCGGCCAGAATGTCGCCCAGAACATGCCTTCTTTCTTGCCGCCCGGCACGAATTGCGACGGCGCTGCGAGCATCGAGCCGAGCCCGCCCGCTTTCGACGTCGCCCACCAGACGAGCGCAATGCACATCGCGATCTTGATCGGCGCCGACCAGCTTTCGAGCCAGCGGATCGAGTCCGTACCATGCACGATGAAGTAAATCTGCAAAGCCCAGAACACGAGAAAACACGCGAGCTGCGCTATGGAGATGTCGAGAAACGGCAAGGCCGCGCCGTGCAGCGCGTTGCCAGTGAGAATGCTCAACAGCGTATAAATCGCGCTGCCGCCGAGCCAGGTCTGAATCCCATACCAGCCGCAAGCGACGATTGCGCGCAGCATCGCGGGCAATTTCGCGCCCTGCGTGCCGAACGACGAGCGCACCAGCACCGCATACGGAATGCCGTGCTTCGCACCCGCGTGGCCGATCAGAAGCATCGGCACAAGCACGATCAGGTTGCCGAGCAGCACGGTCAATACCGCTTGCCACGGCGACATGCCCTCTTCGGTCAATCCCGCGGCGAGCATGTACGACGCGATGTTCATCACCATGCCCACCCACAGCGCGGCGAAGTGATACCAGCGCCAGGTGCGTTGCGCGGGGCCGGTCGGCGCGAGGTCGTCGTTGTAAAGACTGCTGCCTTGCGCGCCGGCCGCGAATTGCGGATCGACGGGTTGCGCGGTCTGCTTCATCGAAAGATCTCCACTGGATCGTTGAAGCCCGCGCGGCTTCTGTCGGCGCGTCGGGCGTTAAAAAAATGCAAACACCGGAAGAAAGCACCGGTTCCGTACAAGCGCTGCGCCTACGACGATTAGCCCTTATTTCACGCTGCTTTTGCTGCGTGGGCCGGCTCGACGAGCGCTGATTCTCCATCGACATCGCTAGCGGGAGCATTTACGCGCGCCGGATTGTTCGGATGCGTGGTCCAGTTTGCATACTCGCCGTTGTCCACACGCTCCATCGTGATGCATTGCTCGACGGGACACACATGCATGCATAGATTGCAGCCCACACATTCGGAGTCCATCACTTCAAAATGCCGGACGCCATCTTTTTCTTTCATGATGGCCTGATGCGCAGTGTCCTCGCATGCGATATGGCACAAGCCGCACTGGATGCACTTGTCCTGGTCGATGCGCGCCTTGATGTCGTACTTGAGGTTCAGGTACTTCCAGTCGGTGACGTTAGGTACAGCGCGACCGCGAATCTCATCGAGCGTCGCGTAGCCTTTTTCGTCCATCCAGTTAGAAAGGCCGTCGGCGAGGTCCGTGACGATGCGAAAACCGTAGTGCATGGCAGCCGTGCAAACCTGCACGCTGCCGGCGCCCAGCACGATGAACTCGGCCGCATCGCGCCACGTCGAAATGCCGCCGATACCCGAGATCGGCAGGTTCGGTGTCTCCACGTCGCGTGCGATTTCGGCGACCATGTTCAGTGCAATCGGCTTCACCGCCGGGCCGCAATAGCCGCCGTGCGTGCCCTTGCCGTCCACCATCGGCAGCGGCGACATGGCGTCGAGATCGACGGCCACGATCGAGTTGATCGTGTTGATCAACGACACGCCATCCGCGCCGCCCTTATATGCCGCACGCGACCCGAGGCGAATGTCGGTGATGTTCGGCGTCAGCTTGACGAGGCACGGCAGCCTGGTGCCCTCCTTCACCCAGCGCGTAACCATCTCGATGTATTCGGGCACCTGGCCGACCGCCGCGCCCATCCCTCGTTCGCTCATGCCGTGCGGACAGCCGAAGTTCAGTTCGACTGCGTCCGCGCCAGTGTCTTCCACCAGCGGCAGAATCCACTTCCAGTCTCGCTCATTGCACGGCACCATCAGCGAGACGATCATCGCGCGTTCGGGCCAGTCGCGCTTCACTTGCGCGATCTCGCGCAGATTGACGTCGAGCGGACGGTCGGTAATCAATTCAATGTTGTTCAGCCCCGCCATGCGTTGACCGTTCCATTGCACCGCGCCGTAGCGCGAACTCACGTTGACCACGTGCGGGTCGAGGCCGAGCGTCTTCCACACCGCGCCGCCCCAGCCCGCTTCGAACGCGCGGTTCACGTTATAGGCTTTGTCGGTGGGCGGTGCGGACGCGAGCCAGAAGGGATTCGGCGACGTGATGCCGGCAATCGTACAGCGCAGATCGGCCATGTTCGGCTCCTTGGGGACGGCTGTTTTCTTGTGTCTTTGAGTGCTGTGGAGTGGTTAACGCTACGCGGCTTTCACAGCGGTGCGAGCGAACTGCGCATCGATAGCGGCAGCCGCGAGCTTGCCGTCCTGCACCGCTTGCACGGTCAGGTCGATGCCGCCCGTGGCCGCGCAATCGCCACCGGCCCACACGCCGGCGAGCGACGTCTGCCCGCTTGCATCCACAGCGATGCGGCTGCCGTCGAGCGTCAGCAATTCGCGTTCGATGCCTACCGCCACGAGCGTCTGGCCGATCGCCTTGAGCACCATGTCCGCTTCGATCACGAAGCGCTCGTGATCGCCCGAGCGCAAGGTGCGTTCGAACTCGACACCCTTCACCACGCCGCCCTCGCCGGTCAAACGCACCGGCGTTGAGTGCGTGACAAGCGTGACGCCGCTCGTCTGCGCGAAGTCGCGTTCGGCCCACGTCGCGCTCATCGACTCGACGCCGCGCCGATACGCCATCGTCACCGAGTTCGCACCGAGCTTGCGGCTTTGCACCGCGGCATCCACTGCGGTATTGCCGCCGCCGATCACGACCACGCGGCGGCCGACAGGCACCGTGCCCAAATCGCGCGCACTGCGAATCTGTTCGATGAAGTCCACTGCGTTCATCACGCCGCTCAGTTCCTCGCCTGCCATTGCGAGTGCACGCACGCCCGTGAGGCCAATCGCGAGAAACACAGCATCGTGTTGCTTGCGCAACGTATCGAGGTCGATGTCGCGCCCTAGCGCAACACCGCTTTTTATCTCGATGCCGCCCACGGAGCACAGCCATTCGACTTCACGTTGCGCGAAATCGTCGACTGTTTTATAGGCGGCAATGCCGTATTCGTTCAGACCACCGGCTTTTTCACGCGCGTAGTAGATCGTCACGTCGTGGCCCGCGAGTGCAAGACGATGCGCGCACGCGAGCCCCGCCGGTCCCGCACCTATCACTGCGACATGTCGGCCGGTTTGGGGCGCTCGCTTGAACAGCGCTTCGCCGCGAGCCATCGCCCAATCGGTTGCATGACGTTGCAGCGCGCCAATCGCCACCGGCTTCGCGTCCTGATGATTGCGCACGCAAGCGCCCTCGCAGAGAATTTCGGTCGGGCACACGCGCGCGCACATGCCGCCGAGCGGATTGGCCGACAGAATATCCACGGCCGCGCCCTTCAGATTGCCGTTGCCGATCTTGCGAATGAAACTGGGTATGTCGATCTGCGTCGGACAAGCGTTGACGCACGGCGCGTCGTAACAGTAGTGGCAGCGGCTCGCCGCCGCGGCGGCCGCGCTCGCGTCGAGTAAAGGTGCAATGTCGGCGAACTCGCAGGAAAGCTGTTCGGGCGACAGGCGCTGCGCGGCGATGTCGCCGGTTGGCTTGATGGCCATACACGTTCCTTGTATCGATGTGAGGACGCAGCCGCAACTGCCGGCTCTCGCGTGAGCGAAGCCAGGACGGCATGTTTTTTCTGACACTGCGGTGAAGCGGCTAAAGCTTGTAATCAGAAACCGGGAGAGCGCTCGCAAACGTCATGAAACCGGCTCGCATGCACGCTCGAGCATCGCGTGCAGCAACACGTTCGCGCCCGCTTCGATCCATTCGAAGGTCGCGTCCTCGATCTCGTTGTGACTGATGCCGTCGACGCACGGCACGAACACCATCGACGTCGGCGCGACCTGCGCGAGATAACACGCGTCGTGCCCCGCACCCGACACCATGTTCCGATGCGAATAACCAAAGCGCTCTGCTGCCGCACGCACTGACTTCACGCACGCTTCATCGAACGCAACGGGCTCGTAGTAGAAGATCTGTTCAAGCTCTGTTTCGAGGCCGATGCCGTTCGCGATCTGCGCCACGCCCTCGCGCAATGCGGCATCCATCTTCGCCAGTACCGCATCGTCCGGATGACGGAAGTCGACGGTAAAGAACACGCGCCCTGGAATCACGTTGCGTGAGTTCGGATAGACCTGCATCATTCCGACCGTTGCGCACGCGAGCGGCGCGTTATCAAGCCCGATGCGATTGACTAAATCGACCACGCGCGCGGCCCCCAGCAGTGCATCGCGCCGGCGCGGCATCGGTGTCGGACCTGCGTGCGCCTCCTGTCCTGTCAGCGTGATTTCGTACCACCGCTGACCCTGCGCATCGGTCACGACGCCAATGGTTTTCTGCTCGGCTTCGAGAATCGGCCCTTGTTCGATATGCAGTTCGAACGCCGCATGCAATTGGCGGCCACCGCACGGCACGTCGCCCGCATAGCCAATGCGCTCCAGCTCCTCGCCGATCGTCTTGCCGTCTACGTCCTTGCGAGACAGACCATATTCGAGCGGGAACACGCCCGCAAACACGCCCGAGGCGACCATAGCCGGCGCGAAACGCGAGCCTTCCTCGTTGGTCCAGATCACGACTTCAACCGGATGTTCGGTTTCGATACCGTGGTCGTTCAAACTGCGGATCACTTCCAGACCGCCGAGCACCCCGTAGATGCCGTCGAAACGGCCGCCCGTCGGCTGCGAGTCCGCATGCGAACCGGTCATGACCGGCAACGCGTCGGGGTTTCGTCCGGCGCGGCGCATGAAGACGTTGCCCATCTGATCCACAGCGACCGTGCAGCCTGCTTCTTTCGCCCAGCTAATTATCAGATCGCGTCCCTGCTTATCGAGGTCGGTCAACGCGAGGCGGCACACGCCGCCTTTGGGCGTTGCGCCGATCTTCGCCATCGTCATCAGGCTGTCCCACAACCGCTTGCCGTCGACCCTGATCGACGCAGCAGGTTCTGCCTGCTTCAGCGCTTCGGATACCGCGTTCATTCGTCTCGCTCCTTTCGGTGAACCGACATGAAACTGGTGCATCGGCGGCGGCCTTTGGGGCATGTCCGCACGGCGAAGGTGCAGGCATGACACACCTGGTCAGTTGCGCCGGCGAGGGCGAACCCTGGTGCATCTCCGCTCTCTCAATCCTGTCCAGTTGGACAGGTTGTAGACGATTGACACCGTGAAATCAATGCCTTTCGCGCATCCACCATCAGAGCGAGAAGCGTGCCATTGCATTGCAACACGACGCGCTTTAGCGGCAGAAAATACGTAGGTGGGCGAGACGCCGAGCGACTAGAATGAAGCGCGACGCGGCACCGATGCCGCCGAAGGCGAACATGAGAGACGACGACGTGGCTGCAGGCATGACGGAAAACGACGAGAAGCGCGCGCCTATGCGGCGCCGCAAGGCGCACATTCGCGAGTCGAATGAAGCGCATCTTCTGGCGTGCGCGGAAGCAGTATTCGCGGAGCGCGGACTCGACGGCGCGAGCACCGCGATGATCGCCGAACGCGCAGGCTTACCGAAAGCCAACGTGCATTACTACTTCCCGACCAAACTCGCGCTCTATCGGCGCGTGCTCGAAGACCTGTTCGAAGACTGGTATCGCGCGGCCGATACATTCGAATGCAGCGACAATCCAGTCGAAGCAATCGGCGGATATGTGCGCGCAAAAATGGAACTATCGCGGCGCCGCCCGCTAGGCTCGAAAGTGTGGGCGAGCGAAATCATTCACGGCGCCGAGCATATGGAAGACATTCTCACGCAGCGCGTCAAGCCGTGGCTGGATAGCCGCGTAAAGGTAATCGACGACTGGATCGCGCGCGGCCTGCTCGCGCCCGTCAATGCACGAACGCTGATGTATATGATCTGGGCAACGACCCAGCACTACGCCGACTTCGACGCACAGATCCGCGCGCTCAAAGGTAAGCGCGCGTTGACGCAGAAGTCATTCGACGCGACGACCGAAGAGGTCGTGCAATTGGTGATTCGCGCGTGCGGAGCGGTCTCGCCGGCACAACGCGAGGAAGGGGCCGACTGTTCGCGATAAGTTTTTTTCGCAAGACAGAATCAATACGTTTCCAGATGCAGCCGCCCTTCCTTCTTCAACTTCGCCCACAGCGCTTCCCAATCGATCCGATGCTGTTCGCCGATCTCTTTTAGCGCTTGCAGCACGCCGTCTTCCATACCCTTCAGGCCGCATACGTAGATATGCGTGTTGTCGTCCCTGAGCATCTGCGCGACATCGACCGCACGTTCGCGCATCGCGTCCTGCACGTACCGTTTGGGTTGCCCTGGCGTGCGCGAAAATGCGAGATTGGTATCGATGAAGTCTTTCGGCAGATTCGTTAGCGGCCCGAAATAAGGCAATTCCTCCTTGGTCCGCGCGCCGAAGAACAGCATCAGCTTGCCGGTTGCGCCCTTCAGGCGGCGGCGCCGGCGATATTCGGTCATTGCGCGCATTGGCGCTGAGCCCGTGCCCGTGCAGATCATGAGCAGATGCGAATTCGGATGGTTCGGCATCAGAAAGGTGCCGCCGAATGGGCCGATCACCGTAACCACGTCGCCCTTTTTCAGATCGCACAGATAGTTCGAGCAGACTCCGTCGATGGAATCACCATGCCGTTGCGCGACCCGCTTTACCGTCAGCGATACGTTGTTGTAACCGGGGCGCTCGCCGTCGCGTGGACTCGCGATCGAATATTGGCGCGCGTGATGCGTGCGGCCATCGGCGGTGGCACCGGGCGGTAGAACGCCGATCGACTGGCCCTCCAGCACCGGGAACGGCATCGATCCGAAATCCAGCACGATGTGATGTATGTCGCTTTCCGTCGAGGCGTCGGTGAGCCGGTAGTTGCCTACCACGGTTGCCGTAGTCGGCGTCTTGTGCGTATAGAGATTAACGTACGGCTTCGCAGCGGACCACGGCGGCACGACTGAGCCGCGCACGGTGTCCACTTCAATGCCACTCGCGTCCGCCGCTGCGTCGCCGGTCGGGTCTGAAGCGGGCGACTCGTGGGCGGCGGGCACGGCCATCGTGTTCTGCTCCGGCAAGACGTCCCACGTGAATTGCTCTTCCACCGGATACGCGTCGGCCTTCAACACGGTACGCCAGTTGTCGATCGCACCCGTCGGACACGGCGGCACGCACGCCATGCAGCCGTTGCAGACGTCAGCCTTCACGACGTAATTGTTTTCGTCGTGAGTGATCGCGTCGATCGGACAAGTCTCTTCGCACGTATTGCAGCGAATGCAGATTTCCGGATCGATCAGATGCTGCCTGAGAACCTCGATCGACACTGGGCCGTTCATGACTTCCTCCACCGTGTAGTGCTGCGCGCAACTTCTGCAACTTCAACAAGTTCTGCAACTCGCACATCGCGCGAGACGCGCGTTCAGTTAAAGCGCACGTATTCGAAATCGACCGGCTGGCGATTCACGCCCATCGCGGGCGGCGCGATCCAGTTCGCGAACTTGCCGGGTTCCGTGACGCAGCCCATCAACGATGCAACGAACGCGCGATCTTCCGGCGTGGCGAGCCACTTCGCTTCGTTGGCCGCCCACTCGGCTTCGCCAATCACGCGGCCGTCGGGCGAAACGCGTGTGCCCGCAAAGGTGCCGATCTGCCGGTTGAACGCCTTATGCGGCACGGTCATGCGGAAATCGATGCCGGCCTTTTCGAGCACCTTGTTCCAGCGCCCCACGCCCGCCACGGAGTCCTTGATGTAGTCGTCGCGCAGCACTTCGTTCATGGCGTTGAGCATCGGCACTTCGCGCTCCACGAGCTTGCCGTCCTGCACGTCGAGCAGCTTGTAGCTCTGCCCGTTTAATTGATGATCGTCGTCGCGCTTGCTCTCTTCATAACGGCCCTTCAGCCCCGAGCTATAAAACGTGGCCGCATTCGACGAATGGTCCGCGCCGAACAGGTCGATCGTCACCGAGTAATGGAAGTTCAGATAGCGCTGGATGGTCGGCAGGTCGATCACACCGGCAGCGCGGATCTTCGCGACGTCGTCGGTGCCGAGCTCGTTCATCACCTGCGCGGTGCGCTGAATCACGCGGGAAACCCCCGATTCGCCGACGAACATATGGTGCGCTTCTTCCGTCAACATGAACTTCGTAGTGCGCGCGAGCGGGTCGAAGCCCGATTCCGCGAGAGCCGACAACTGGAACTTGCCGTCGCGGTCGGTGAAGTACGTGAACATGTAAAACGCGAGCCAGTCCGGCGTTTTTTCGTTGAACGCGCCGAGAATGCGAGGATTGTCGTCGTCGCCCGAGCGGCGCCCGAGCAATGCTTCGGCTTCCTCACGACCATCGCGGCCAAAGTAACGATGCAACAGATACACCATCGCCCACAGGTGACGGCCTTCTTCCACGTTGACCTGAAACAGGTTACGCAAGTCGTACATGGAAGGCGCGGTCAAGCCCAGATGCCGTTGCTGCTCGACGGAAGCCGGCTCCGTATCGCCTTGCGTCACGATGATGCGGCGCAGATTCGCGCGATGCTCGCCGGGCACGTCCTGCCATGCGGCTTCGCCCTTATGCTCGCCGAAGTGAATCTTGCGGTCCTGATCACCCGGTGTCAGGAAGATGCCCCAGCGATAGTCAGGCATCTTCACATGATCGAAGTGCGCCCAGCCGCCCGCATCCACACTTACCGCCGTGCGCAGATAGACGTCGTAGCCATGCGAGCCTTCCGGGCCCATATCGCCCCACCACGACAGGAAGTTCGGCTGCCACTGTTCGAGTGCGCGTTGGAGCGCGCGGTCGTCGGCGAGGTTGACGTTGTTCGGAATCTTTTCGCTGTAGTTGATCGTTGACATGGTGGTTCCTTGCAATGCGGAAGGTGAGAGGCACGTATCGGGAAGCAGGGGTCGCGTCGAACTCGCGCGTCGAGTGCGCGCGTCAAACACGCGAGACGTCGAATTGCGCCTTGCTGCCCTTGCCGTACACCTTGAGCGCGCCCTTCTCGCCCACTGCGTTCGGCCGGTTGAAGATCCAGTTCTGCCACGCTGTGAGACGACCGAAGATGCGCGTCTCCATCGTCTCGGGCCCGTTGAAGCGCAGATTCGCTTCGAGTCCGGTCAGCGCATCCGGCGACATGGCCGCGCGTTCTTCGAGTGCGATCCGAATTTCGTCCGCCCAGTCAATGTCATCCGGCGCTGCGGTGACAAGACCCAGACGCTCCGCTTCGACCGGTTTGACCGGCTGGCCGATCAGCGAACGGAAGGCATCGAGCGGTTCCGTTTCTTCATAGAAACGGCGCGCAAGCCGGGACTGATGCGTGACCATCGGATAGAGACCGAAGTTGACTTCCGACAGCGTGATGGCCGGCTCCTCTTCCTCATTGCCTGGCGATGCGGCCATGTAGGCGCGATCCGCCGCAAATGCGAGCTCGGCGAACGTCCCGGCGAAGCACGAGCCTGGTTCGATCAACGCGAACAACGAACGCGACGACACGTCGATGCGCGCGAGCGTGCGGCGCAGCAAGCCAATCGTTTCGCGCACGAACCAGTGGTCGCTGTGCTGCATCAGCACGGCGTCGGCGGCCAGTACGTTGCGCGCGTCGCCTTCGGTTCGGAATACCCAGGTGCCGATTTCGAGTTCGTTGGTGCGCATCGACAGAATGGCGTCGTCGAGTTCGCGAGCGAATTGCAGCGGCCACCAGTTCGCGCCCGCCGCGACGATCGCGTCGATGTTCGTGGGCTGTTCCGTTTGCGGCGCTTTTGCCGTGAATGTTGCGATGCGTTTAGCGCGATCGATCGTGACATCGAGCGTTTTATAGGTAAGGCCGTCTTCGCGATCGGTGCGCTCGATGCGCGTGAGCAACACACCTTGCGCATCAGAGGGGCGATCGCTTTGTGTGGCGAGCTCGAGCGCGCGAGCCTGAATGGCCTGGTCGAACTGATTCGGCTTCACGACTTCATCGACGAGACGCCAGGCTTTCGCCCGCTCGCCGCGAATGCCTTCGACCACCGTGCAAAAGATGTCGGCGCGATCGTGGCGCACCTTGCGTTTATCCGTGACGCGCGTGAGTCCGCCGGTGCCGGGCAGTACACCGAGCAACGGCACTTCAGGCAGGGACACCGACGAAGAGCGGTCGTCCACGAGATAGATCTCGTCGCAGGCAAGCGCGAGTTCGTAACCGCCGCCCGCGCACGCGCCATTCACCGCGGCAAGAAACTTAAGACCCGAATGACGCGACGAGTCTTCGAGTCCATTGCGCGTTTCGTTCGTGAACTTGCAGAAGTTGACCTTCCACGCATGCGACGAAAGACCCAGCATGAAGATGTTGGCGCCCGAGCAGAACACGCGGTCCTTCACACTCGTCAACACGACGGTTCTGACTTCGGGATGTTCGAAACGTATCCGCTGAATGGCGTCGTGCAGTTCGATATCGACGCCGAGGTCATACGAATTCAGTTTGAGCTTGTAGCCGTCGCGAATGCCGCCGTCTTCCGCAATGTCGATACCGAGCGTCGCCACGGGGCCGTTGAAACTGAGTTTCCAATGCTTGTACTGCGAGGGATCGGTGCGGTAGTCGACCGGCGTGATGGCGGTTTCTGCTGTGGACATGGGCGTCTCCTGACTGGACGATGCAAGTTGTTGACCGAACAATAGTGCATCGTCTGTCCCATGTAAAGCACTTTAATGCATGTTACCGTGTTAACCCCGATGCCTCAGTGCATCTCAGCTGGCCCGCGCCTCGTCGGGCGATTCGGCCGCCAGCCTCGCGGCAAGGCGGTCGCGCAGTTGCAGATAGGCGTCGGCCAAAGTTTTCTCGCTCGTATCGAAGGTCATGTCCGCGCGGCCATACAACTCGCTACGGCCCGCAAGGATGCGCTTCAAGTCGTCCATCGCCTCCTTGTTGCCGGACATGGGCCGCAGATCGCCCTGCGCGACCACCCGGCGCATGTGCTCTTCCGGCGCCGCCTGCAACCAGACCGTGAAGCAATGCGACAGCAGCGCGTTGAACGTGCCGGACTCCGACACCAGCCCGCCCGGAGAAGCAATTACCGCGCGTTCGTGCTCCTCAATCACCGCCTCGAGCGCACGGTGTTCGTATCGCCGGTAAGCGCTCGCGCCATAGAGCGAATGAATTTCCGCGGGCGGGCAACCCGCCAGTTGCTCGATCACCCGCGTCAACTCGACAAACGGCACCTTGCGCTCCTGCGCGAGCATCCGGCCGAGCGTCGACTTGCCGGCGCCGCGCAGCCCGATTAGCGCGATCCGGTCCTTGCGATGCGGGTCGCGCGGCGCCTGCGCAAACATCTCGGCGAGCGCGATGCGCGCGCGCTGCAACGCGGCCTGATCGCGTCCGTGCAGCAGTTCGCGAATCAGCAGCCATTCGGCCGACGCGGTGGTTTCGTCGCCGATCACCTCGGCCAGCGGGCAATTCAACGTGGCCGCGATCTGCCGCAATACCAGCACCGACGCGTTGCCGACGCCCGACTCCAGATTTGCAAGATGCCGCTCCGACAGGCCCGTTTCAGCGGCCAGCGTCTTGCGAGTCATGCCGCGCCGCGCGCGTAGCAGACGCACGCGCTCGCCCATTGCGGTCAGAAACGGATCGCGCTCTTCGCGCTCGCCGGTGCGCTCGCCCCGCCCGCTGTCGTCGCCGACGGTTTCGGGCGACGAGCCCGGTGGCGATCCAATGTAATTTCGGTTCATGTTTTTACCTCAAAACGAGCGATACATGTACTATAGTGCTTGACACACACCCCGTGAACGGTTAATTTTCGCCGAACATTGATCCACATACCAAGACTGCCGCTGTTTATCGGGCGGCATCACGGAAACCGCGCAGCGCGTCACATGCATTAAGGTGCGTGCGCACAGGTCCGGAGGCTCGCATGTCCCCATCCGATATGTCCCAATCGGCTATGTCTGAATCCGTCTTGCAGCGCCTGATAGCCGGCGTCACCGCTCAACTCGCCGGCCGGTCGCTGAACGCCGAGCTCGCTGTCTGGCTCAACAGCAGCTATCCCGCGGACAGCCAGACCTTCCGCGATCTCGCCGCCGCCTGCCGCGCCGGAGTCACCGAAGGCTGGCTGTGCAACCGGGAAGGCGGCGGCATCCGCTACGGCCGCATCTTCAAGGCACTGCCCGACACCCACGGCTTTTCCGTCGACGTAGTCCACATGAAGAACATTGCGGGGCCGCATCATGTTCATCCACATGGCGAGATCGATCTCATCATGCCGCTGACCGAAGGCGCGACTTTCGATGGCCACCCCGCGGGCTGGTGCGTCTATGAGCCGAACTCCGCGCACCGTCCGACGGTGGCGAACGGCGAGGCCCTCGTGCTCTATCTCCTGCCGCAAGGCGCAATCAAATTTACCGCTTCGTGAGTGCCGCCATGACCGAACTATTGAAGAACCACGTAGCGGGCGAATGGGTCGCCGGGACTGGAGAAGGCCAGACGCTCACCGATCCCGTCACAGGAGAAGCGCTCGTGCGCGTATCCAGCGAAGGGCTCGATCTCGCACGCGCGTTCCGTTTTTCGCGCGATGAAGCCGGCGCGGCACTGCGCGCGCTGACCTATGCCGAGCGCGCCGCGCGCCTCGCCGACGCCGTCAAGGTGCTTCAGGCAAAGCGCGACGACTACTATGCGATCGCTCTCGCGAACTCGGGCACGACGCGCAACGATTCGGCGGTCGATATCGACGGCGGCATCTTCACGCTGTCGTATTACGCGAGGCTCGGTGCATCGCTCGGCGACGTGCATGCACTACGCGACGGCAACGCGAGCGCATTGAGCAAGGATCAATCGTTCAGCGCGCAGCATGTGCTGACGCCGACGCGCGGCGTCGCGGTTTTTATCAACGCATTCAACTTCCCGTCGTGGGGCTTGTGGGAAAAAGCGGCGCCCGCGTTGCTTTCGGGCGTACCCGTTATCGTGAAGCCCGCGACTGCGACGGCGTGGCTCACGCAACGCATGGTCGCCGATATCGTCGAAGCGGGCATCCTGCCGCACGGCGCGCTTTCGGTGATTTGCGGCAGCTCGGCGGGGCTGCTCGATCAGATTCAGGCATTCGATGTCGTGTCGTTCACCGGCTCCGCCGAAACAGCCGCAACGCTGCGCGCGCATCCGGCTTTCGTCGCACGCGGCGCGCGGCTCAACGTCGAAGCGGACAGCCTGAACAGCGCCATTCTGTGTGCGGATGCCACGCCCGGCACGCCCGCATTCGAGCTTTTCATCAACGAAGTCGTGCGCGAAATGACCGTGAAGTCCGGGCAAAAATGCACGGCGATACGGCGCGCGTTCGTTCCTGAAACGGCACTCGTTGCCGTGGTCGATGCGCTCAAAACGAAGCTCGCGAAAATCACCGTTGGCAACCCGCGCAACGACGCGGTGCGCATGGGCTCGCTCGTGAGCCGTGCGCAATACGAGAACGTGCTGGCGGGCATCGCCGCGCTGCGTGAGGAAGCGGTCCTCGCGTACGACGGCTCGGCCACGCCGCTTATCGATGCGGATGCAACGGTTGCCGCCTGCATCGCGCCGCACCTCTTCGTCGTCAACGATCCGGATAACGCGACGCTGCTGCACGACATCGAAGTTTTCGGACCCGTGGCGAGCGTGGCGCCCTATCGCGCCGCGAACGGCGCNGGCGAATTGCACGAAGCGCACGCGGTTGAGCTCGCGCGGCGCGGCCAGGGATCGCTCGTCGCATCGATCTATTCAAACGACGACGCGCACCTCGGCAGGCTTGCGCTCGCACTCGCCGATTCGCACGGCCGCGTGCATGCCGTTTCGCCTTCCGTCCAGCAGAGCCAGACCGGCCACGGCAATGTCATGCCGATGTCGCTACACGGCGGACCTGGACGCGCGGGCGGCGGCGAAGAACTGGGCGGTCTGCGCGCGCTCGGTTTCTATCATCGGCGTTCGGCGATTCAGGCGTCGGCAACGGCAATCGACGCAGTCACACAACTCACTCACTTGCCCACGGCCTGACGACATAAGCGATGCAGCCGGAGATGAGCACCGTCTAACGCAGTAGCGCACGCAAGCATTCTGCGGATCATGAGCACATAACAGCCGGACCGCCCCCACTCGATGGAGGAGACATATGGAAGCCCTGTTCGAACCGGCTGCAAGCCAGCCCGCCGTGACGGTCGAACCGCCGCCCGCGCGTTTTAATTTCGCGGCGCACCTGTTTGCATTGAACGCGCCACGCGCCGCCAAAACCGCCTATATCGACGATAGCGGGCATACGGCTTACGGCGAACTCGAAGAACACGCACGGCGTTTCGCGAGCGCGTTACGCACTTTGGGCGTCCATCCCGAAGAGCGCGTGCTGCTCGTGATGCTGGACACCGTCTCATTGCCCGTCGCATTTCTTGGCGCGCTTTACGCGGGCGTCGTTCCGGTGGTTGCAAACACGCTGCTCACGTCCGCCGATTACGTGTACATGCTCACGCATAGCCATGCGCGCGCGGTGATTGCGTCGAGCGCGCTGGCGGCAAACGTCACGCAGGCGATGGAGACGGCCGAGCACGACGGCTGCCAGCTCATCGTTTCAAACCGCGCGTCGCCCGCGCTCGAAGGCGAGCCGCTTGCGGCGCCTGTGCTGGAAGACCTCATCAATGCCGCGACGCCCGCGTCGAAACCCGGCGCAACAGGTTGCGACGACATCGCGTTCTGGCTGTATTCATCGGGCTCGACCGGCAAACCAAAAGGCACGGTGCATACGCATGCCAATCTTTTCT
This sequence comes from Paraburkholderia dilworthii, assembly GCF_000472525.1. GTDB lineage: Bacteria > Pseudomonadota > Gammaproteobacteria > Burkholderiales > Burkholderiaceae > Paraburkholderia > Paraburkholderia dilworthii. Next base: position 65,462 of record NZ_AWZT01000009.1, on the reverse strand, counting down.
GGACTGCCGAGTTGTATGCGAAGCCCGTGCTTGGCATTGTCGAAAACGATGTGGTGTTTTCCGCGGCGAAACTCTTCTTTGCATATGGACTTGGCAACGCACTGACCTTTCCGCTTTCGGTTGGCGCCACTGCTGTGCTGATGGCGGAACGTCCCACCGCCGACGCCGTTTTCGCCCGACTCGCCCGCCATCGTCCGACCGTTTTCTACGGCGTGCCAACGCTTTACGCAAGCATGCTCGTGTCGCCGAATTTGCCCGCGCGCGACGATGTCGCGATGCGCGTTTGCACGTCGGCGGGCGAGGCATTGCCGCGCGAAATCGGCGAACGCTTTACGAGGCACTTCGGCTGCGAAATTCTCGACGGCATCGGCTCGACGGAGATGCTGCATATCTTCCTGTCCAATCGCGCGGGCGCGGTCGAGTATGGTACGACCGGGCGCCCCGTGCCCGGTTACGAAGTGGAGTTGCGCGACGACAGCGGTCACGCGGTCGGCGACGGCGAAGTGGGCGACCTCTACATCAAAGGCCCGAGTGCCGCGCTGATGTACTGGAGCAACCGCGAAAAATCGCGTGCCACTTTTTTAGGCGAGTGGCTTCGCAGCGGCGACAAGTACTGCCGCCTGCCCAACGGCTGCTACGTGTATGCGGGCCGCAGCGACGACATGCTGAAAGTCAGTGGTCAATATGTATCGCCAGTCGAAGTGGAAATGGTGCTCGTGCAGCATGACGCAGTGCTTGAAGCGGCCGTGGTCGGCGTCGATCACGGCGGGCTTGTGAAGACGCGCGCGTTCGTCGTATTGAAGCGCGAGTTTGCAGCGTCTGAGATACTGGTGAACGAATTGAAGGCGTTCGTGAAAGACCGGCTCGCGCCGCATAAATATCCGCGCGATATCGTGTTCGTCGACGACTTGCCCAAAACCGCCACCGGAAAAATTCAACGCTTCAAACTGCGCGAACAGTCATAAGGTGATACATGCAGAATGCCGCCATCGAGATCCCCGCTAGCGATTTCACCGACTTGCCCGCCACGGCATCGCATGGGCCGCTGCGCATCGAATATCGCTGGTTGAACAATGCAGCGGCCGATGGGGCGAGTCATGCGCCAATCGCCGTCTTCCTTCACGAAGGACTCGGCTCCATTGCGATGTGGCGCGACTGGCCGCAATCGTTGTGCGAGCGGCTCGGCATGCGTGGACTCGTGTACTCGCGTCCGGGTTATGGTCTGTCGACACCGCGTCCTCACCACGTCAAGTGGCCGGTTCATTTCATGACGGACCAGGCGCGCGATATCTTGCCCGCGCTGCTGGACGCGCTCGACATCGGCATGCGCGAACGCCGGCGTATGTGGGTTATCGGCCATAGTGACGGCGGCTCGATTGCGCTGCTCTACGCGGCGCTGCATTCCGACGCGCTGGCGGGAGCGGTGGCCATCGCACCGCACCTGTTCGTCGAAGGGCTATCGGTGCAAAGCATCGCGCAAACCAAGCTGCTTTATGAAACCACCGATCTTCGCGACAAACTCGCCCGCTATCACGCGGACGTCGATTCCGCTTTCTATGGCTGGAACGATGTCTGGCTGAATCCCGCGTTCAAGGACTGGTCGATTGCGCGCCAGCTAGTGTCGATCCGCAAGCCGTTGCTCGCTGTGCAAGGGTACGACGACAACTACGGCACGATGGCGCAAATCGACACAATTCCGGAGTACGTGCCGCATGCGCAGCTCGTCAAGCTCGACGCTTGCGGACACTCGCCGCATCGCGATGCGCCTGACCGGTTGAACGATGCAATTGCGGAATTCGTTTCGCGGCAGCGATAGGGGTACATCGCGGCTTGCCGGCAATTGTCGTGCGGGGCGAGAAGTCCCATTCCCCAATTCTCACCAAATCCTCAAATTTCCAAAACTTCATAAAAGTTACACAGGTAAGCGGCTATTCTTTTCGCATCGCTGACCTGGGCATGCCGATGCCCGCGCGTTCCCTCGTGCCGGAGACATCGCTATGTCCTTTGTGTCGAAGCCATTCAGTGTCCTGCATCGCAAGCGTGCGGCGATTGCACTCGTGGCGTTGCCGCTTTGCGCGCTGCTCGGCGCGTGCGGCAACGACGACCCCAAGGCACCGGATACAGGCAACGCGAGCTCCGCGCTGAATTCCGCCCCGAATTCCACTGATAACGGCAACACTACCGCCCTGTCGGCGAACCCATCTTCCGCATCGCCCTCGCCTGCCGCCGTCACGATTCAAAGCCCGGCACTACCCGCATCAAACGCCGACCCGGCCTTATCCGCCGCCGCGTCGACGCCGCTCGCCGCACCCGTCATCCATACCGTTGACTGAGTCCCGCGCTTCACGCGCCGCTCATGCTTGCCGCGCCGCGTGGATCGTTCCCCCACTGAAGACACGAAAGCTCATACCATGACCTCGAAAAATCGTCGTGATTTTCTACGCTCCGCCGCGCACGCGGCCGGTTCCGCCACCGCGCTGAGCATGCTGCCGGTTGGCATTCGCAACGCGCTCGCCATTCCGGCCAACAACAAGACCGGCACGATTCGCGACGTCGAACACATCGTCGTGCTGATGCAGGAAAACCGCTCGTTCGACCATTACTTCGGTACGCTCAAGGGCGTACGCGGTTTTGGCGACACCCGCGCGATCAACCTGCCCAATGGCAAGCCGGTGTGGTATCAACCGCTCGCTGCCGACCTCGGCTACGTGCTGCCGTTTCGCCCGAGCGCGCCGAATCTCGGCCTGCAATTCCTGCAAGACCTCGCGCACGACTGGAACAGCACGCACGCCGCATGGAACGGCGGCCGCTACGATCAATGGGTGCCCGCCAAAAGCGCAACGACGATGGCCTACCTCACGCGCGAGGATATTCCGTTTCACTATCAGCTCGCCGACGCATTCACGATTTGCGACGCGTACCACTGCTCGCTGATGGGCCCGACCGACCCGAACCGCTATTACATGTGGACGGGCGGCGTAGGTAACGACGGAACCGGCGGCGGTCCGGTGATCGACAATTCGGAACTCGGCTACGGCTGGTCGACTTATCCGGAAGTGCTGCAAAACGCCGGTATTTCGTGGAAGATTTATCAGGACATCGGCACCGGCCTCGACGCAAACGGCTCCTGGGGCTGGACCCAGAACGCGTACATCGGCAACTATGGCGACAACTCGCTGCTCTACTTTAACCAGTACCGCAACGCGCAGCCCGGCAACCCCCTATATGACAACGCGCGCACCGGCACGAACGCGCTGAAGGGCGACGGCTACTTCGACATTCTCAAGCGCGATGTGCAGAACAACGCACTGCCGCAAGTCTCGTGGATCGTCGCGCCTGAAGCCTATTCGGAGCATCCGAACTGGCCGGCGAACTACGGCGCGTGGTACATCGACCAAGTCTTGCAGATCCTTACTTCGAATCCCGAGGTGTGGAGCAAGACGGTACTCCTGATCAATTACGACGAGAACGACGGCTTCTTCGATCACATGGTGCCGCCGTGCGCGCCGAGTTCGAGCGCGAACGGTCTCTCCACCGTCGATACCGTCAACGAAATCTATCCGGGCGATGCAAAGAACGTTGCCGCGCCGTACGGTCTCGGCCCGCGCGTGCCGATGCTTGTCGTCTCACCGTGGTCCAAGGGCGGCTACGTGTGCTCGCAAGTGTTCGACCATACGTCGGTGATCCGCTTTATCGAACAACGCTTCGGCCAACAGCACAATCTCAGCGAGCCGAACATCTCGCCGTGGCGGCGCGCCGTGTGCGGCGATCTGACGTCGGCCTTTAACTTCAGCAATCCGAACGACGCCTTCCCGACGTTGCCCAGTACAAGCGGCTATGTGCCAGCCGACCAGAACCGCCATCCGGACTACGTGCCGCTGCCGCCGGCGACACAGGCCGTCCCGCGCCAGGAGCCGGGCGTGCGCCCCGCTCGCGCGCTGCCGTATGAATTGTTCGCGCGCGTGCATGGCGAGGGCGCGGAAAAAACCTTGACCATGCGCTTCGTCAATACCGGCAGCGCGGGCGCAGTGTTTCTCGTCTATCGCGCGAACAGCTTGGAGGCACCGCGCACGTACACGGTCGAGGCGGGCAAGCGCTTGCAGGATCAGTTCCCGCTGAACGCGGACGGCACTTACGATTTCACCGTCCACGGCCCGAACGGATTCCTGCGCCGCTTCACCGGTCGGCCGATTGCGCGCAGCTGGTGGGACGGCTCGGATATCGCGCGCCCGGAAGTGCTCGAAGGTTATGACGTAGCGAACGGCAATCTGCAATTGCGCTTGGAAAACGTGGGCAGCGCGCATTGCAAGTTCACGATCGTCAATGCGTACGACGCGAAGCACGCGATCAAACGCGTGGTGCGCGGCGGCGATACGGACGAGCTTTACCTCGACCTTCGCAACGCGCACGGCTGGTACGACCTGACGATTACCGTGGACACGGACCCGCTCTTCGCACGCCGTTTTGCGGGTCACGTGGAAACCGGCAAGAGCAGTATGAGCGATCCCGCGCTGGGTGCCTGAACGAGCGTCGATACCGACGCAGGGCAACGGCCGCTGCGATGAAAAGCAGCGGCCGTTTTTTTCCGCGAATGAATTCTCCTGCTTCAAGCGGTTGAATCGTCAGACGTATGGAACCATGGATTTCCGTGCAGCGTTGCGTGTAAACACGGACGCGCGCGCGTTCAAGTCTTTCTCAATGCGAGCCGTATACAGCGTATGAGGCGCCCGCCTCACCGACTACGATTCACTGCTCATCCGAAAGACTCCACCATGTTCTCCTCCATTCGCGCACGGATCGTTGCGCTGTGCGTCGCTATCGTCGTGGTTGCGCTTGCAACCAACGCGGTCCTTAATTATGTCGTCGCGAATTCGTATAACGCCGATGCCATCGACAGCAGCTTGACTGCGGTCGAGAGCGGTCATGCAGCCGGTATCAGCGACTGGGTCGCCGCCAACAGCCAGATGGTCGCCTCGCTGCAAGACGTGGTATTGCAACCCGACCCGTCGACAGCGCTCAAGCAGATTGCCGCCGCCGGCAAATTCACCAACGTATATGTCGGCTATGCGGACAAGACGGCAAAGTTTTCCGACCCGACCGGCATTCCCGCCGACTACGATCCGACCGGACGCCCTTGGTACAAGCAGGCAGCGGCAGCGGGCAAGCCGGTGGTGACGCCGCCTTATGTCGATGTCGGCACAGGCAAGCTGGTGGTCGCATTCGCCGCGCCCGTGGTGCGCGATGGCGCAGTCAAGGGCGTGGTGTCAGGCGACGTCGCGATGGACAGCGTCATCGCGAACGTGAAGTCGATCCATCCGACGCCCGCGAGCTTCGGCATGCTGATCGACGCAAGCGGCAATATCGTCGCGCATCCCGATGCAAAGCTCACGTTGAAACCGGTGTCCGATCTGGCGCCAGGCCTCGCGGGCGACAAGCTCGCCGCGCTCTTTGGCGCGCAACGTCCGGTGCAGATGGAGGTAAGCGGCAGCGCGAAGCTGTTGCGCGCGCAATCGATTCCGGGCACGGACTGGTACGTGGTCGTCGCGCTCGACAAGGCCGAGGCCACCGCCGGCATGCGTTCGCTGCTGACCGCGTCGGTCATCGCGCTGGTCGTGATCGCGGCCATTGCGGCGGCGATTGTTGCGGCGGTGACTGCTGTTTCGTTCCAGCGTCTGTCGAAAGTACGCGATGCAATGGACGATATCGGTTCCGGCGAAGGCGATCTGACGCAACGCCTGCCTGCCGTCGGCAACGACGAAGTCGCGCAGATCGCGCGTTCGTTCAACACGTTCATCGACAAACTGAGTCACGTCATGCGCCAGATTCGCGACGCGAGCGAATCGGTGCGCGTGGCCGCCAATGAAATCGCGGCGGGCAACGTCGATCTGTCGGGCCGCACCGAATCGGCTGCGGCGAGCTTGCAGCAAACCGCTGCGTCGATGGAAGAAATCACCTCGACGGTCACGCAATCGGCAAGCGCCGCGAAGCAGGCCGACACGACCGCGGTGTGCGCATCGCAGGTCGCTTCGCGCGGCGGCGTGGTGATCTCCGAAGTCATCACGACGATGGGCGAGATCGAACACGCGTCGGTGAAAATTTCCGACATCATCGGCGTGATCGACGGGATTGCTTTCCAAACCAATATCCTCGCGCTGAACGCCGCGGTGGAAGCCGCGCGCGCCGGCGAACAGGGCCGCGGCTTCGCGGTCGTGGCAGGCGAAGTGCGCAGCCTCGCGCAGCGCAGCGCGCAAGCCGCGAAAGAAATCAAGGCGCTGATCGAAGCCACCGTCGCGAGCGTGAGTTCGGGTTCGGGCCAGGTCCGCCAGGCTGGCGAAACGATGACGGAGATCGTCAGCAACGTCGCCAACGTGACAACGATCATTTCCGAAATTACGCAGGCCGCCAACGAGCAGACACGCGGCATCCAGGAGGTGAACCGCGCGGTGAGCCAGTTGGATGAAATGGTTCAGCAGAACGCTGCGCTAGTCGAACAGTCGACGGCAGCCGCCGCCGCATTGCAATCGCAGGCGGTGAGTCTCGCGAGCGCAGTCACGCATTTCAAACTGGACTAGGCGATACGAAAAAACCGCTGGCGCGGGCTCATGACTCGAAGTCGAGCCCGCCGATCAGTGCCACCGGCTCGGCCTGCGTATGCGAAAGAAAATCGAGTTCGCGCGCGTGACGCCACGCCGCGAGCTTGCGAGGCAGCGCGGCCAGATAGCGAGCGAAGCGCGCCTGCCCTTCGTCTTGCATGAGCCGCTCGATCTCGTCGCTATCCCACGTCAGATATAAATTCAGCGGATGCGCGTAATGGGCGATGTGCTCGAGCGGCGCCGCGTGAATGTGCAAGCGCGTGGGATGCCCAGGGCCTTCATACGGCAGCACTTCCGTGTGCACCGTAGTAGCGAAGCACGCGGCGATGGCCTCGGCAATGCGAGGCGCGAACTCCTTATCGAAACGGGCGGCATTCTCTGGACGCATCTGAATCTCCGACATGCAGCGCGACGAGCGAAGCATCGTAGCATGTAGCACGCGGCCTGCTGCAAGCGCCTCCGTCGGCCCCGTCTATCCCGCGCGCCTCGCTTTGTGCGCGCGATTGCCGCGCCGGCGAACCAGATAACCGACGAGCGCAGCAAGCGCGGCCGTCGCTGCATAACCTCCAAGACGAATGGCTTGTTCGGTCGGCAAACGCGCGATCAGCATCGCGACAATGATACTTACGAGCACGACGAGAAATGCGATTGTCCACTTCATTCCGGTCTCCGCTGATGTTCGTGGCGTACTGCTCGACGGCGCGTAGGCGCTCTTTTTTCACAGCATACTCGCGGCAGCTACGTGCCGGGCAATTACGTTGGGCCGCAAACGCGCCGGTCAAACAGCGCTGCGTCTTCCGCTTGCGCTCGCCTGCTCCAGAATGAACTCGATGAAGGTCGCCGCCGCGCGAGTGTGGTGCCGGTTCGGCATGTAAAGCATGTACATGTTCGTGCCGAAGATGCTCAAGCGCCATTCGTCGAGCGTGGTCACGACGTCGCCGCGTTTCAGATCGTCTTGCACCACATAATCCGGCACGATGCCGACGCCCAATCCCGCCAGCACCGCCTGCCGCAAAAACAGAAAGTTTTCGGAGATGATCGCAGGTTCGAGCAGCACCTCGTGGCGTTCGTCGCGTAGATACGCGGCCACGCGCAATTGACGCCCCACGACCGCCGCGGTGATCAACGGCGCGGTGCGCAGATCGTCGAGCTGAATCGGCATGCCGTGGTTTTCAGCGAACGCGCGCGATGCACACGCAACGTATCGGACCGGCCCCATGTCGCGCGCGACAAGATTTTGCGGCGGCTCGGACATTACGCGCACAGCAATGTCCACTTCGTCGCGCATCAAATCTTCAACGCGGTTTTCGAATAGCACATCGAGCACGATGCCCGGATAGCGGCGCTTGAACTCGATCAGCCACCCGGACATGACGAGTTGGCCATAACCGCTCGGCACGCTCAGCCGGACTCGCCCTTGCAGACTTTTCCCGAGTGTCGTCACGGACTCGCGCGCGGCCAGCAGCGCGTTCTGAATCGCGCGGCCATGCTCGTACAACTGCAGACCGATCTCGGTGGGCTCGACGCGGCGCGTGGTGCGCCGAACGAGTTGCAAACCGACTGAACGCTCAAGCTGGTTGAGGTGATAGCTGACGTTCGCGCGGCTCATCTTCAGGCGCCGGGCCGCCTCGCTCAGATTGCCCGCGTCGAGTATTTCAACCAGCAAGGTCAGCGAATTCACGTCCACAAAGGCGCCTTTGTCAAAGTTATTTTGACAGTCTGTCAACGCTTCATGTGATTGTCAATGAAGCTTGACCACTCCACAATCGGGGCAATTCGCGGGACGCCGCATGCCGCCAGCGCGCCCGGACAATCAGCCAGGAGACGACACGCCATGACCCTCACCACATTAACCGACGTCGTGACGCGCGAATTGCGCGGCAAGGTGCTGCTCGTGACGATCGATCACGCGCCCGTCAATGCGCTGTCGGCAGACGTGCGGCGGGGCCTGCTCGCCGCGATAGAAGCCGCCGATAGCGGACACTCCGTCGAAGCCGTGCTGATTGTCGGCGCGGGCCGCAACTTTATCGCCGGTGCCGATATTCGCGAGTTCGGCAAGCCGCCGGTGCCCCCGTCATTGCCGGACGTATGCAATCGCATTGAAGCGTGCACGAAACCGGTCGTTGCGGCGATTCACGGCGCGGCGCTCGGCGGCGGTCTCGAAGTGGCGCTCGCGGCGCATTACCGGATCGCCATCGACGGCGCGAAGCTCGGCTTGCCCGAAGTGCAACTCGGACTGCTGCCGGGCGCGGGCGGTACGCAGCGCACACCGCGTCTGATCGGCGCTCAGACCGCGCTCGATCTGATGCTGAGCGGCCGCCATGCCAGCGCACAGGAGGCGCTCGCGTTGGGACTGGTCGACCGGCTCGGCGGCAGCGAGGACATCCTCGCGGAAGGTTTGGCGTACGTCCATGAACTGCTTGCCGGGCACGCAGCAGTGCGGCGCACGCGTGACGCCGCTGCGTTGAGCGACCGCGCCGCGAGCCTCGCTATCGTCGCGGCGGCACGCGCTGAGGCCGCGAAAAAATCGCGTGGCCTGTTTTCACCGCTAAAGATCGTCGATGCAATCGAAGCCGCGATCACCCAACCTTTCGAAGAGGGCATGCGTCTTGAGCGCCAACTCTTTGTTCAATGCCTCGACAGTCCGCAGCGCGCGGGCCTCGTTCACGCGTTTTTTGCCGAGCGCGAAGTGCTGAAAGCGCCCGAAACGCGCGACGCGAGACCGCGCGCGCTGGACGCGATTGGCGTGGTGGGCGGCGGCACGATGGGCGCGGGCATTGCCGTCGCGGTGCTCGACGCGGGGCTGCCCGTGACGATGATTGAGCGCGACGCAGCATCGCTTTCACGGGGCCGGGCGCACATCGAAAAGGTCTACGACGGCCTGATCGCCAAGGGCCGCATGAGCGGGGAGAAAAAGGACCGGCTCATGGCGCGCTGGAGCGGCAGTACTTCGTACGATGCACTCGCCAATGCCGATCTCGTGATCGAAGCCGTGTTCGAAGATCTGTCGGTGAAGCAGGCCGTGTTTGCCGAACTCGATCGCGTCTGCAAGCCGGGCGCCGTGCTTGCAACCAACACGTCGTATCTGGACATCCACGCGATTGCGGCAAGCATTTCGCGCCCCGCCGATGTGATCGGTCTGCACTTCTTCTCGCCGGCCAACATCATGAAGCTGCTCGAAGTGGTCGTGCCGAAAGCGGTCAGCGCCGACGTGGTCGCCACCGCATTCGAGCTCGCGAAGAAGCTGCGCAAGACGCCGGTGCGCGCGGGCGTGTGCGACGGCTTTATCGGCAATCGCATTCTCGCCGTGTATCGCAGCGCCGCCGACGCGATGATGGAAGACGGCGCATCGCCGTATCAGATCGACGCCGCCGTACGCGCGTTCGGCTTCCCGATGGGGCCGTTCCAGGTGGTGGACCTCGCGGGCGGCGATATCGGCTGGGCCGCGCGCAAACGGCGCGCCGCCACGCGCAATCCGGCCGCCCGTTATGTGCAGATCGCAGACCGTTTGTGCGAGCGCGGCTGGTTCGGTCAGAAAACGGGCCGCGGATTTTATCTGTACCCCGAAGGATCGCGCAGTGGTCAGCCCGACCCGGAAGTCGAGGCGATCATCGACGCCGAGCGTGTGCGCGCCGGCATCACGCCGCGCAAGTTCTCCGACGAGGAGATCATTCGCCGCTACATGGCCGCGATGATCAACGAAGGCGCGAACGTCGTGCATGAACGGATCGCGCTGCGACCGCTCGACATCGACGTGACGTTTCTATACGGCTACGGCTTCCCGCGCTATCGCGGCGGCCCGATGAAATACGCTGATATGGTCGGTCTGCCGCGCATTCTCGCCGACATCCGCGAGTTTGCGAAAGAAGACCCGTTGTTCTGGCAAGCATCTCCGCTGCTGATCGACCTGGTCGAGCGAGGCGCGGATTTTGCGAGTCTCAACCAGACGGCGTGACGCGGCTCATTCTTCAGCGCAACCGTTGAACATCCACGAGGAACCGTCATGGATCTGAACTTCACACCCGAAGAAGAAGCCTTCCGCGCGGAGGTGCTCGCATTTCTGCGCGACAAACTTTCACCGCGCCTCGCCGACAAGGTGCATGGCGGCCGGCGCCTCACCCGCGACGACATGGCCGGATGGCATGCCATTCTGAACGAGCGCTGCTGGCTCGCGAATCACTGGCCGACAGAGTACGGCGGACCGGGCTGGACCGCGGTCCAGAAATTCATCTTCGAAAACGAATGTGCGCTGGCCGGCGCGCCACGCGTCGTGCCGTTCGGCGTCAACATGCTCGGCCCGGTGCTGATCAGATATGGTAACGAAGCGCAAAAACGTCACTGGCTGCCGCGCATCCTCGATGGTTCGGACTGGTGGTGTCAGGGCTACTCCGAACCCGGCGCGGGGTCCGATCTCGCTTCCGTCAAAACCACAGCGGCGCGCGGCGTCGACGCGGATGGCGAGCATTACATCGTGAACGGCCAGAAGACGTGGACCACGCTCGCCCACTACGCGAACATGATTTTTTGTCTCGTACGCACGGCGACCGACGTGCGCAAGCAGGAGGGCATCAGCTTCCTGTTGATCGATATGAAAACGCCGGGCGTGGAAGTGAGGCCGATCATGACCCTCGACGGCGAGCACGAAGTGAACGAAGTGTTTTTCACCGACGTGCGAGTGCCGGCCGCGAACCTGGTGGGTGAAGAGAATAAGGGCTGGACGTACGCCAAATATCTGCTGACGTATGAGCGGACGAATATCGCGGGCGTCGGTTTCTCGGTCGCGGCCTTCAACCGGCTGCGCAAGATCGCGGCGAAACAGTTGCGCAATGGCCGCCCGCTCGCAGAAGACCCTTCGTTCGCGGCGCGCATGGCGCGCGTCGAAATCGATCTGGAGAACATGAAAACCACCAACCTGCGTGTGATCGCGGCAGTAGCGGGCGGTGGCGTGCCGGGCGCCGAAAGCTCGATGCTGAAGATTCGCGGCACGGAGATTCGGCAGGAGATTTCGTCGCTCACGCGCCGCGCGATGGGAGCGTATGCGCAGCCGTTCGTCGAAGAAGCATTGCACGACGGTTATCAAGGCGCGCCGGTCGGTCCCGAGGAAGCAGCGAGCGCGGCTTCGCTCTATTTCAACAACCGCAAGCTGTCGATTTTCGGCGGCTCGAATGAAATCCAGAAGAACATCATTTCCAAAATGATCCTCGGACTGTAGGGGTGCATAACATGAATTTCCAGCATACCGAAGATCGCCGCATGCTTGCCGATACGCTGAACCGTTTCGTCAGCGAGCAATACGGCTTCGAGACACGCGACCGGATTGCCCGCTCGCCTCAAGGCTTCAGCAATGAATTGTGGAATCGTTTCGCAGAGCTAGGCATTATCGGCGCCCTCTTCGATGAAGCGAACGGCGGCTTCGGCGGTGGCGGATTCGATATCGCGGTGGTGTTCGAAAGCCTGGGCCGCGGCCTCGTGGTCGAGCCGTTCCTCGACACGCTGATAGTCGGTCAGGCCATTGCACGAAGCGGAAACGAAGTGCAGCGAGCGCTGCTGGGCGAGTTGATCGACGGCTCGCGCATCGCCGCGCTCGCGCATGGCGAACCCGGCGGTCACTACGAACTCTCACGCGTTACGACGCGCGCGCAACGCGACGGCCATGCGTGGCAACTGAACGGCGCGAAGGCGGTCGTGCAGCACGGCGAGCAGGCTGCCCTCTTCCTCGTGTCCGCGCGCACTGGCGGTGCCGACGATTCAGAAGAAGGCGTGGCGCTTTTTCTCGTGCCTCGCGATGTGGCGGGCGTCAGCGTGCGCGGTTATCCGAAGATCGACGGCGGACGTGCGGCAGAAGTCGCGTTCGACAACGTCACGCTCGGCGACGAAGCGCTGCTCGGAGCGCCAGTTGCCGGTTTCGCGACGCTCGAGTATGCGATTGCGTGCGGCGTGCTGGCGCTGTGTTCGGAAGCCGTCGGCGCAATGGACGTCGCCAAGGACTACACGCTCGAGTACCTGCGCACGCGAAAGCAGTTCGGCGTCGCGATCGGCAGCTTTCAGGCGCTGCAGCACAGAATGGCCGATATGCTGCTGGAGATTGAGCAGGCACGCTCAGCGGTAATCAATGCGGCGGCCGCGCTCGGTGAGCAACGCACGGCGCGGGAGCGCGCGGTGTCGGCGGCGAAGTACAGCATCGGCAGGATCGGCGCACTTGTCGCGCAGGAATGCATTCAACTGCACGGCGGCATTGGCATGACGTGGGAGTTGCCGCTCGCTCACTATGCGAAGCGGCTGGTGATGATCGACCATCAGCTAGGGGATGAGGATCATCATCTGGAGAGATTTGTGCGGTTGGGGCGTGAGTGACATACCCCCAACACGCGCTGAGAATGACGGGCCATGAAAGGGGACAAGGTGCAGATAGAATCGCAGCGATGCTGCTTCTGCCGGGCCAGGATGCACCTTGTCGACTATGCGCGTAGATGAGGCGAGGCCAGTGCTCGTCCCATCCACACCTTTTACTTTTTCTTCGCCACGCTACTCGGCGCGGAAGCCTTCGAGACCGGTGTCCTGAACAGATCGGTTCCGGGCGATGGCGACTTCTTGGGCTGTTTCGGCTTCTTCGCCTCTCGATTACTACGCAGTTGACCTTTTGCCATTTCACTCCCCCGTTTCGGCGGCCACGGAAGAGGCCGCTCGCCGTATCATTCTGGGCGCATTTCCGGTTACTGTCGCGATCTATTTAAGGGCAGGTCTCCGAGCCCGAAACTGGCAGACGAACCTGCTCGATGTGCAAACGCTTTGCATGCTGTCCGCCGCCGTTTGACGGCGGCTCCTGACTCGCGGTTATCTGACACGTCGCGGGGCGCCAGCAAGCTTTCCGGCTCCAATGCACCGCATTGAAATCGCTGCGCTTCTCGGCGGAGATCGAAATGCCGCAGCGAACGCCAAGGAGTCCGGCCACGAGTTAGCCCAGCGCGCATTCCAGCGGAACTGGCATTGCCGCGCTACGGCCGATCACGCAATGTCAAGCGTCGACGCGTCGGAAGTCTGACCCGACGACTCGGCGATCACCCTGTTCCGTCCCGCGCGCTTTGCAGCGTAGAGCAGATGATCGGCGCGGGCCAGCATCGTCGCGACTGCTTCGCCGGACCGGTAGCGCGCAATGCCGGCGCTTGTCGTCACGCGCAGCGTTGCATCGATCTGCTCGAAGCGCGAAGACTCCAGCACGGTGCGCAAGCGCTCGGCAATCCGGTATGCAAACGCTCCGTCGGCTGCCGGCAGCAGAAGTACGAACTCCTCGCCGCCGATCCGGCCCACCACGTCCTTGTCGCGCACCGCGGCGCGCAGGATTGCGCCGAACTCGCGTAGAACCGCATCGCCGGCCGCATGCCCGTAACGATCGTTGATGGATTTGAAGTTGTCGATGTCGAAAGCTATGAGTGCAAGCGGGTAGCTTTTCGTATCCGCGATGCGGTGTAGCGCGAGGCGTTCGAACGCGCGCCGGTTCAGCGTTTCTGTCAGCGAGTCGAAGTCCCGTTCGAGGACGAGCCGGTCGATTACATCCGACATTGCGACGGCCAGCAGCACGAGACCTAATACAGCGCCCATCAATGCGAGCGACAACTGCAGGAACACCCAGAAAATGGTTTGCCCGAAAGGCGCCGTGCTGCGAGGCAATGGCTGAAGGACCGTGAGCGGCGTCCTGATGAAAAAGCTGGCGCCGCAGATGACGAGCACCCAGAAAAGAATGCGGTTGATCGTGCGGCCATTGCAGCGTTTCCTGAACTGCGCGGCGCAAAATAACATTAACAATCCAGCGCTGAGATTGAGAATATAAATGCGCACGAGCAGATTCGGCGCCACGTAGGAAAAGTAATACATGCCTCCCATCACGAGCGTGAAGATTAACGCATGGGTAGTGAGGCGAAAGTGAAGCGCCGCTCTGCGCAGGATGCCCTCGGCTAGCAGTTGGGTGCTGGCCACGTAAAAGGCCGCCGATATTAGCGCGTTCAATCGCCATTCATCCGGCAAGTGCGCGATCTGCACTGCCGATCCAATTGCAAAAGCACCGAATGAAGCAGCGAGAGAGAGCAGATAGCGCAGCCGCTTGTCATACGCCCATGCGCACGCAAAGCTGAGCGAAAAGACAAGCGTGATGGCTGGAATGATGAGTTGTATGAGTTGGTTGGGCGTTATATGAGCGGGCATGTGGCTCTCTGCGCTGCGCTGCCGGCCCGGGCATAGGCGGGCCTGTAAACGGCGGTTTGGCACGGCATGTGTCGTCGCCACCCGCCATTGACGACTCACCTGACAATCGCCGTGGTTTCCCCGCACGGCCTGAGAATTGTACGCCAGGTGGGCAGAGAGGCTTTTGCGCGAGGCGGGTTCGCTCAGGCCGTGGGCAGTGCCACTGGGAATCCGGTGCGGTCGGCTGGTAGATCGCGCGGCTGGTAGCAGTCGCGGCTGGCCGCAGCACGCAGTGCTGTCGAGCCAAAGAAAAAGGCCTTACAAGCGATGCTTGTAAGGCCTTGATTTCTTGGTCGGGGCGAGAGGATTTGAACCTGGAATGTTCACAGGCCTGCCCAACGACTATTGCCGCTCTTGGTCTCGCAGCGCCGCCCCCGGTCGCCGTTCTTGACGCACGCGCGCCCTTCTTTGAAAAACGCCAGACATAAGCAAGCCACTCGAAAGAGTGGCTTGCTTTCTACATACATCGTTGCTGCAGCGGCACCTTCTTGTGAATGGCGCCCTCGCGCTGGACTCATTCGAGTTTGCTGTAAAATCCCTCGGCCAATTTCAGCGCCTTTGCGAAGCCCATCGAGGTAAAACAATGTCAGGAAAATTCACCAACTTGCTCCCTGGCGTGCCCAGCGTAGAAAGCCCATTCTTCAAGCAAATATTCTCGAACCCGTCTGTCGATGCGGAGACGTTGCGGGTCGCCACCGATCTCAACCGGGACGGTTACGCGGTCATAAAGTTTCCTGACGAAGACTTCGATGAGATTGCCGCCCGCATTAAGGCGAGCCTTCACGATCAGTATGACTGGGAAACATGGCGCACAAAATGGTATGACGCCAAAGTCGGACTGCGAGTTTTGGACGCTTGGCAGACCGACGAAAACGTCCGGCGGATTGCCACGAACGCGAAAGTAATCGAATTGTTATCGAAGCTTTTCGGCCGCCAGGCGTGGCCCTTCCAAACACTAAATTTTCCGGTCGGAACGCAGCAGCATATCCATTCGGATTCAATCCACTTCAGTTCCGTGCCCGAGCGTTTTATGTGTGGGGTGTGGACCGCGCTGGAAGATATTAGCGAAGATGCCGGTCCGCTTCTCTACTATCCCGGATCGCACAAATGGCCCGTGTATACTAACGAGCATATAGGTTACTGCGCGACTGAGCCTGTTACCGAAACGAACAAGATGGACTACGAGACGATGTGGGATGCATTGATCGAAGCCCACGGTGCAAAGCCTGCCATTTTCACCGCTAAAAAAGGCGAAAGCGTCATCTGGCTATCGAACCTGCTTCACGGCGGCCTTGAGCACAAAAACAAAGAAAAGACTCGCTGGTCTCAAGTTACGCACTACTACTTCGAAGGCTGCGCTTACTATCGTCCGTTCAGATCCGACCCATTCTATGGATCGATCTATTTTTCGAAAATGAATGACATGATTACGGGGGATCCGGTCAAGCAGAAGTATTGCGGCTTTGACATACCTCGCAGCTTCATCGATTCGTCGTTCAACAACTGCAGCGCGCAGAAAGCGGTTATCCCTCCCGACTTTGATCCGCAGCAGTACCTGCTCGCTAATCCCGATGTTTTCGAAGCCGGTGAAGACCCCGTCTTGCATTACAGGCTGCATGGGTGGCGCGAGGGACGCCGGCTACGACCAGACTGATACATAACAGCGACGGCTTAGGCGCTGCTGAGAGCGGCTCCGCTCGCCGGAGCTGCGTGCGCCACGCAAAAGAGCGCGCCAGTTGTCATGGGCGAACCCAGTTCAACGATCTGCGCGCGCTGGGCGCAACGAATGCGGCGAAGGCCGGCAAGGGTCGCGCGGAGATATAGCGCGACTCCCCCACACGACCGGAAAGACGACGGAAATTTACACAAGGAGGCTATTGCAGAGACGTCATCGCTCGGCTTGAAACTGCCGTGGTGACGCTCAGAGTATTAGACAAACGTCTAATACTCTGTCTAAAAAGCATGTACGAACGCACAGTGAGGCGGGGAAATGAAAAAGCCGCAACGCCTTACGGCGTGCGGCTTTGATCTTGGTCGGGGCGAGAGGATTTGAACCTCCGACCACCTGCACCCCATGCAGGTACGCTACCAGGCTGCGCTACGCCCCGAACAGCACAAAATTATAACAGACACTTCATTCGAAGAGAACCGCGCACACCAACAAAGCCACTAGCGATTCAACAGATCGATCACGTGCAGCAGTTCCTTGCGCAACTGCTCGACGTCGACGGCGACCGTTGTCGACGTCGGCGGGACGACGCCCTCGACCTGCTCGCCCGTTGTTCCAGTCGGCGCACCATGCGCACCGCCGCCATGTGAATCGAGGCGGTTGCGCGCACCGTTGATCGTAAAGCCCTGCTCGTAGAGCAACTCACGAATCCGCCGGATCAACAGCACCTCGTGATGCTGATAGTACCGGCGATTGCCGCGCCGCTTGACCGGCCTCAACTGCGTAAACTCCTGCTCCCAATAGCGCAGCACATGCGGCTTGACGCCGCATAGTTCGCTGACCTCACCAATCGTGAAGTAGCGTTTCGCCGGAATCGGAGGCAAGACGACTTTTTCCATCGTCGCTGTCATCGTCAGTTAGCCGTCGTGGTGGGTTGCGCAGGAACGCGCCAGTCGATCAGCGCGTGAAACTCGCTTCCGCGCCGTTCTCGACCAGAGCCTTCAGCTTTTGACTTGCATGGAACGTCACAACGCGACGCGCGGCAATAGGGATTGCCTCGCCGGTTTTCGGGTTTCTGCCGGGACGCTGCGGCTTGTCGCGCAACTGGAAGTTGCCGAAGCCCGACAGCTTCACACTGTCGCCGCTTTCGAGCGCATCCCGGATCACCTCGAAAAACGCTTCCACCATGTCTTTCGCTTCCCGCTTGTTGAGCCCGACATTGTCGAACAGCAACTCGGCAAGTTCCGCTTTGGTGAGCGTCGGCGTTTCAGTTGAAACGACGGCGGGTGATGTCGGAATTTCTCGAATCATGGCGCTGCGTTGCGCCGTAAGAAGGGCTTCGAAATCACTCGAGTTCATTTCATTCATATCTATCAAATGGCGCGCCATGCAGAAAACAGAGGATGCGGAAACAGCCGCGCAATTGTTAAATGCGGGTTATCCGCGCAACCGTGCGCCATACACTCGAGCCAGACGTTCCACCAGAGTCTGAATGGCCAGATCGACCGTTTCGTCCTGAAGGGTCCCGCCAGTATCTTGCAAGGTAACACGGAACGCAAGGCTTTTCTCGTGAGCCGCCAGACCACCGGAAGTGTTTGATTTTGGACGGAATTCGTCGAAAAGCGCAACCTTCTGAACGGTCTTGCAGGCGGGCTCTGACTGGGCCTTCTGGATCTCGTCCAGCAGCGCCTGCACCTCGATTTTCTGATCGACAACTACCGCGATATCACGACGCACCGGCGGGAATTTAGACACTTCCGACGGTGTGGGTAACATGCGTTGCATTAATGCGTCCGCTTCGACTTCAAACAGAATCGGCGCATGCGGTAAATCATATTTTTGCATCCAGCGCGGATGCAGTTCGCCAATCCAGCCGATCGCGCGGCCATTCAATTCAATGCGCGCGCTACGCCCCGGATGCAGCGCGGGATGCTCCGCTTTCACGAAACGCGCCACCGCCGGCGCGACCAGCGCCTCGACATCGGCCTTCACGTCGAAGTAATCGACTGTGCGCGCCGGTGCGCCCCACTGCTCCTCGAGCGCGGGACCGTAAGCGAGCCCGCCGATCATCTTCGGCTGCGCGAAGCCTTCGACCGTCAGCTCACCTGCCTTGATCGACGGATCGTGCAGGAACACGCGGCCAGCTTCGAACACGCGCACGCGGTCCGCCGCGCGCCGGTTCAGGTTCGTGCGCAACACGTGGACCAGGCTGCCGATCAGCGTCGTGCGCATGACCGACAACTGGCTTGCAATCGGGTTCAGCAAGCGCACCGGCTTGTCATTGCCGGCGAAGTCCTGCTCCCACTCGGCATCCACGAAACTGAAGTTCACCGTTTCCGCGTAATCGCGTGCCGCGAGCGCGTGGCGGATAGTGTGGATCGAGCGGCGCGTTTCGTTGGTCGCGCGCATTTCGCTCGTGGCGACCGGCGGGCGCGCCGGAATCTTTTCGAAGCCATAGATACGCGCGACTTCTTCGATCAGATCTTCTTCGATTTCGATGTCGAAGCGGTACGACGGCGGCATGACCGAGAAGGTGTCGCCATCGCGCTCGAACGTGAGACCGAGACGCGTGAAGATCTGCGCGATTTGATCCGCGTCGATCGCAATGCCGATGATGCGGTTCGCGCGCGACACGCGCATCTTCACGGGCTCCCGCTGCGGCACATTGACGATCTGGTCGTCCACGGGACCCGCCTCGCCGCCGCAAATGTCGAGGATCAGTTGCGTGATGCGCTCGATATGCTCGACCGTGGTCACATAGTCGACACCACGCTCGAAGCGATGGCCGGCGTCTGTCGAGAAGTTGTACTTGCGCGAGCGGCCGCGAATGCTGTCCGGCCACCAGAATGCCGCTTCGAGATAGATGTTGGCTGTGTCCAGCGTGACGGCCGTACTGTCGCCGCCCATGATGCCCGCAAGACTTTCAATGTGTTGCTCATCGGCGATCACGCCAACGGTCTCATCGAGCTCAACAGTGTTGCCGTTCAGCAGCTTCAGCATTTCACCCTTGCGCGCCCAACGCACGTCCATACCCCCGTGGATCTTATCCAGATCGAACACATGCGACGGACGGCCCAACTCCAGCATCACATAATTGGAAATATCGACGAGCGCGGAGATGCTGCGCTGACCCGAACGCTCCAGACGTTCGACCATCCATTGCGGCGACTTCGCACGCGCATTCACGCCGCGGATGACACGGCCGGAGAAACGGCCGCAGAGATCAGGCGCCGAGATCCGGACAGGCAGCGTCTCGCTCAGCTTGACTTCGACCGGTTTGATCTCGAGCGGACGCAACGGCGCGCCGGTGATCGCGGACGTTTCGCGTGCCACGCCGAACACAGACAAGCAGTCCGCCTTGTTCGGCGTCAGCTTGATTTCGAAAATGGTGTCGTCGAGATTGAGCGTTTCGCGGATGTCCTGGCCAATCGGCGTATCTTCCGGCAGGACCAGGAGGCCGCTATGATCTTCCGAGAGCTTCAGTTCGCGCGCCGAGCACAGCATGCCCTGACTTTCCACGCCACGCAGCTTGGAGAGTTTGATTGCGAACGGCGCGCCGCCCTCTTCGGCTGGCGGCAGTTGCGCGCCGACCAGCGCGACCGGCACCTTGATGCCAGGCGAGACGTTCGGCGCACCGCATACGATATTCAGCGTCGCGCCCGTGCCGGCGTCGACCTGGCAGACGTTGAGCTTGTCCGCATCCGGGTGCTTGACGACTTCCAGCACCTGACCGACTACGATCTTGGAGGTCGGCGGCGCAGCCGGTCGCAGGTCTTCCACTTCGAGACCCGCCATCGTCAATGCGTGCGACAGCTCGTCCGTCGTCAGTTGCGGATCGACAAAGGTTCTCAGCCAGGATTCCGGGAATTGCATGGTTCTGTGTACGTTCTGATCGGGTTAGGTCCGCGTGAGGCAGATGCTTCGCGCAACTCGGTGTTCGGGGAAATCGCCAGTTGCCATGAGTTAACGCAAGTCATTGCCAGTCACTGCCGGGACGCTGTGGCGGCATGCACTGCGTGCATTGCCGCGCTCTATGCTTGTCGTGCCATGCGCGCTCGTTCAGGCGAATTGACGCAGGAAACGCAAATCGTTTTCGAAGAAGAGACGCAGGTCTTGCACGCCGTAGCGCAACATGGTGAGCCGCTCGAGGCCACTGCCAAAAGCGAAGCCAATGTAGCGCTCCGGGTCGAGGCCCATATTGCGGATCACAGTAGGGTGGACCTGGCCCGAGCCCGAAATTTCGAGCCACTTGCCGGCGTTCTTGCCCGTTTCGAACAGCATATCGATCTCAGCCGACGGTTCGGTGAACGGAAAATACGACGGACGGAAACGCACGAGAATATCGTCGCGTTCGAAGAATTTTTTGAGGAAGTCGGTGTAGACACCCTTCAGATCAGCGAAGCTGATGTTCTCATCGATCCACAGGCCTTCGACCTGATTGAACATCGGCGAGTGAGTCGCGTCACTGTCCACGCGGTAGGTGCGGCCCGGCACGATCACCTTGATCGGCGGTGTGTTGGTGCGCGCGTAACGCACCTGCATCGGGCTCGTATGCGTGCGCAGCAGCAGTTGACGGCCGTCGGCATCTTTGCCGTCGACGTAGAAAGTGTCCTGCATTGAACGCGCCGGATGATTTTCCGGGCTGTTCAGCGAAGTGAAGTTGTACCAGTCGGTCTCGATTTCGGGGCCGTCGGCCACGTCGAATCCAATGCTGCCAAAAATCTGTTCCACGCGCTCCCACGTGCGCATCACCGGGTGCAGGCTGCCTGCATGGGCGCCGCGTCCTGGCAGTGTGACGTCGATCGCTTCGGCGGCGAGACGCTGATTCAGCAACGCGTCGGCCAGCGCCTGGCGGCGCGCCGTCAGGGCGACTTCAACCTGTTGCTTGACGAGGTTGATCCGTGCGCCTTCGCTCTTGCGCGTTTCGGGATCGAGTTTGCCGAGGCCCTTCAACAGTTCCGTCAGCACACCCGATTTGCCGAGAAAGCGTGCTTTCTCGTTCTCGAGGGTGGTGACGTCGGAGGCTTCTGCGAAGGCTTTTTGCGCGTCGGCGACAATCTGGTCCAGGTCCATTGATCCCATCATTTCAACGTCAGTGTTCAATCGAAGCAAAACTGGTTCTAGCAACAAAAACGGGGCTCGGTGAGGAGCCCCGTTTTTGTTGCAGCGTCACCGAGACTACCGGATATTCGCTGCAACGAACCACGCAGTGTTAATTGCCAGAAGCGCAATCAGGCTGCAACGGCGGCTTTCACCTGCTGAACGATCGCAGCAAAAGCAGCCTTGTCGAACACAGCCATGTCGGCCAGCACCTTGCGGTCGAGTTCGATCGAAGCCTTCTTCAGGCCGTTGATGAACACGCTGTACGTCATGTCGTGCTGACGCACCGCCGCGTTGATACGCGTGATCCACAATGCACGGAACACACGCTTCTTGTTGCGGCGATCGCGGTAGGCGTACTGGCCTGCGCGCATGACCGCCTGCTTGGCGATGCGATAGACGTTATTGCGACGGCCGCGGTAACCCTTGGCCAGCTTGATGATCTTCTTGTGACGGGCCCGTGCGGTAACCCCACGTTTTACTCGAGGCATGTTTCGCTCCTATGAGTTTCGGTTAAGGGTTAGGCGAACGGCAGCATTGCGCGCACGGAGTTCAGATCGGAATCATGAACTGCCGTCGAACCGCGCAGATGGCGTTTGTTCTTGGTGGTTTTCTTGGTAAGAATGTGGCGCTTGAAGGCTTGACCGCGCTTAACGGTACCGCCCGGACGCACCACGAAGCGCTTTGCAGCACTCTTCTTGGTCTTCATCTTCGGCATGACAACTCCATTATTAGATGGACATGGGTGTGCGGTCGGCCAGATGGCCATTACCCGCCCTTCGAAACCCATTCCACTTGGTATGCAGACCGCCTATACCGCCGGCAGCCGCTTTTCGGAACGGCGCGCATTTGCACAAGCGCCGCTCCGAAATCTGCTGATGCCGCCCCGGACACCCGGCGCGACATCGTCCAACCTTTCACAACCAGAACACGCGCCACATGGCGCGTCGCCGCTCTGACCGCTTACTTCTTTTTCTTCGGAGCAAGCACCATGATCATCTGGCGCCCTTCCATTTTCGGCATTTGCTCGACCTGACCGACTTCGTCGAGGTCGGTGCGCAGGCGTTCGAGCATGCGCATACCGATTTCCTGGTGAGCCATTTCGCGGCCACGGAAACGCAACGTGATTTTCGTCTTGTCGCCGTCTTCGAGGAAGCGAATGAGGTTGCGCAGCTTGACGTTGTAGTCACCGTCGTCAGTGCCCGGACGGAATTTAACTTCCTTGACCTGAACGATCTTCTGCTTGAGCTTGGCCTCGTGCTGCTTCTTCGCTTCCGAGTACTTGAACTTGCCGTAGTCCATCAAGCGGCAAACCGGCGGAACCGCTTGCGGCGCGATTTCGACCAGATCCACGTCTTGCTGTTCCGACATGCGGAACGCATCAGCGAGTTTCACGATGCCGAGCGGTTCGTTCTCGACTCCGACCAGACGCACCTCGGGTGCCGTAATTTCACCGTTGATGCGGTGCGCAGACTTATCAGTAGCGATGTTACGTTTCCTCTAAAAATTAAAAAAACGAGCCGGGCTGCCAAGTGGCTCAGTTGAACGACTGCACGTTCTGGCGCAGACGCTCAATGAAGGAATCGACAGGCATCACGCCAAGGTCGACACCACCACGGGCACGCACGGCTACCGTTTGGGCTTCACGCTCCTTGTCGCCGACCACAAGCAGGTACGGCACCTTCTCAAGCGTGTGCTCGCGTATTTTATAGCTAATCTTCTCGTTGCGCAAATCGGCCTCTACTCTAACCCCTTGTTTTTGCAACGATTGGGCTAGAGACTGTGCGTATTCGACCTGACTTTCGGCGATATTCATCACCACCACCTGCATCGGCGCGAGCCAGGCAGGCATTGCACCAGCGTGGTGCTCGATCAGAATACCAAGAAAACGCTCCATAGATCCGACGATTGCCCGGTGCAGCATGATCGGACGGCGACGGCTGTTGTCTTCCGCGACGTACTCCGCGCCCAGACGCTCCGGCAGCACCATATCGAGTTGCAACGTGCCGCACTGCCACGAGCGGCCGAGCGCGTCCTTGATGTGATATTCGACCTTCGGGCCGTAAAACGCACCCTCGCCCGCCAGTTCTTCCCACGTCACGCCGCAAGCCGTCAACGCTTCGCGCAGGCCCTGCTCCGCACGGTCCCACGTTTCGTCCGTGCCGGCACGGGCGTCGGGGCGCAGCGACAGCTTGATGTCGACGTTGTCGAAACCGAAATCGCGGTACACGCTCATCGCCAGCGTGTTGAATGCAATCGACTCGCTGATGAACTGCTCTTCGGTACAGAAAATATGTGCGTCGTCCTGCACGAAACCACGCACACGCATCAACCCATGCAGCGCGCCCGACGACTCGTTGCGGTGGCACGAGCCGAACTCCGCGTAACGCAGCGGCAGATCGCGATACGAACGCAAACCGTGGTTGAACACCTGCACGTGACCAGGGCAGTTCATCGGCTTGATCGCGTAATCGCGCTTTTCCGATTCCGTCGTGAACATGTTTTCACGATAGTTCTGCCAGTGACCCGACGCTTCCCACAGCGAACGGTCCATGATCATCGGCGTCTTGATCTCGAGGTAGCCGGCGTCGTTCACACGGCGGCGCATGTACTGCTCCACCTGCTGCCACAACGTCCAGCCGCGCGGATGCCAGAACACCATGCCCGGCGACTCGTCCTGCATGTGGAACAGATCGAGTTGCTTGCCGAGTTTGCGGTGATCGCGCTTCTCCGCCTCTTCGAGCATGTGCAGATACGCGTCCTGATCTTCCTTCTTCGTCCAGGCCGTACCGTAGATACGCTGCAACTGCTCGTTCTTCGAATCGCCGCGCCAATAGGCGCCGGCTAGCTTCATCAGCTTGAAGACCTTGAGCTTGCCCGTGGACGGCACGTGCGGACCACGGCACAGATCGGTGAAGCCGCCGTGCGAATACAGCTTGATCTCGTCGGTAGCGGGAATCGATTCGATGATCTCCGCCTTGTACTTCTCGCCGATGCTCTTGAAGTAGCCCACCGCTTCGTCGCGCGACACCACGCGGCGCGAGACCGGCTCATCTTTCTTCGCAAGCTCCTGCATGCGCTTTTCGATCTTCTCGAGATCTTCGGGCGTGAAGGGACGGCTGTACGCGAAGTCGTAATAGAAGCCATTGTCGATCACCGGACCGATCGTGACCTGCGCTTCGGGATACAAGTCCTTCACCGCGTACGCGAGCAAGTGCGCCGTGGAGTGGCGAATGATATCCAGACCGTCTGCGTCTTTTTCGGTGACGATGGCAAGCGCCACGTCGTGATCGATCAGCGTGGACGTATCCACCAGCTCACCGTCGATCTTGCCGCCGAGCGCGGCCTTCGCGAGGCCGGGGCCGATCGACGCGGCCACTTCGGCGACGGTCACCGGATGCTCGTACTGTCGAACAGAACCGTCAGGCAGACGTATCGAAACCATTGCGTTCTCCGTGGTGCCGACCGGCGGCGGCATATACAACCAGGTCAAAAAGTGCAAAAAAAATGCGGCCCCGCTTTCGAGGGGCCGCATTCACATTTCCTGCAAACTGCACTGGCGAAAGTGGTCCTCGACTAGCGTCGTTCCGAAGTGGTTTCGGTCAACGTTCGCGGTGTCATAACCGTATTCGCCTTTTGCGCCACAGGCGCTTACTGCAGTTTGCGAAACCCCGGCAATGCCGGAATTTCTCTTTCGTTGGTAGGCTCGATTGGACTCGAACCAACGACCCCCACCATGTCAAGGTGGTGCTCTAACCAGCTGAGCTACGAGCCTGAAGAAACGAGATTATATGGAGCCGCCCACTGCTTGGCAAGTACTTTTATGCATCGACTTTAAATTACGCTTAGCCACGTCGCTCACTCGCTTTTGCATGAGCGAATGAGTGCATCAACTCATCAACGCACCGCTGCATCAACCTTTGCGTGATGCTCGCACGACACCCGTCACTTCGCCGAGCAGCGTGCAAGCGCGCTGGATTTGCGCGGCACTCGAAACCTCGACGGTAAACTGCATGAACGCGGCATTGCGGCGTGTCTGCGTCTTCACACCGATCACATTCATTTTTTCCCGCGCGAACACTTCCGATATATCGCGTAGCAAACCTTGGCGGTCCGTGGCTTCTATCGAGAGATCAACCGGATAAACTGATTGCCCTCGACCGCTCATCACATCGGCGGACCATGCCGTTTGCAGTACGCGTTCCGGCGCGCGTTCCGCCATGCGCAGGAACGTCGGGCAATCGCTGCGGTGAATCGACATGCCTTTGCCGCGCGTCACGAAACCGGAGATGTCGTCGGGCGGCGCCGGCCGGCAGCAGCGCGCAAGCTGCGTCAGCAATGCGTCGACGCCGACCACCAGCACGCCCGTGGACGCACCGCGCGCCACGCTCGCGCCACTGCTGCGCTTCTCGAATTGCTCGGGTACTTCGACCACTGGCTCCGGCGGCGGCGCATCATGCAGCGCCTGCTCGACGAGCCGCAAACTGAACTCTTCCTTGCCGACGACCGAGAACAGATCGTCGGTCGTCTTGAAGCCAAGTTTGGCAGCAAGCTGATCGAGATTGACCGACGTCTTGCCCTCGCGCTGTAAGGTCTTTTCAACCATTGCGCGGCCGTTCGCAATGTGCTCCTGCAACTCGACCGCGTTAAACCACGCGCGCACTTTCTGACGCGCACGCGAGCTATGCAGATACCCGAGTTGGGGATTGAGCCAGTCGCGCGACGGCCCGCCTTCCTTCACCGCGACGATCTCCACCGTCTGGCCGTTCTGCAACTGCGTGTTCAGCGGCACCATCGCACCGTCGACGCGCGCGCCACGGCACCGATGCCCCAACTCGCTGTGCAGGTGATAAGCGAAATCCACCGGCGTCGCGCCGTGCGGCAGCGCGATCACCCGCGCTTGAGGCGTCAGCACGTAGATGTGGTCGTCGTCGAGCGTAGCCTGGCGCAGTTGCTCCCACGGCTGCGCCGCGCGCTTGTCGCCGTGCTCGCCCTCCGACACGTCGTCTTTCCACGCCAGCAATTGACGCAACCACGCGATCTTCTCGTCGTACTTCTCATTGGCGGCGAACTGGCCGCCGTAACCGCGCGTGCCAGCCTCTTTATAACGCCAATGCGCGGCCACGCCGTACTCGGCGAACTGATGCATGTCGTGCGTGCGGATCTGCACTTCGAATGCGCGGCCGTCGTCACCGATTACGACTGTGTGCAGCGACTTATAGCCATTCGGCTTGGGCCGCGAGATGTAATCGTCGAACTCTCTTGGCACCGGTTGCCACAAGTTGTGCACGATGCCGAGCACGGTGTAGCAATCCTTGATGTCCGGCACGATTACGCGAAACGCGCGCACATCGTACAGTTCCGCGAAGTCGAGCTCCTTGCCCCGCATCTTGCGCCAGATGCTATAGATATGTTTCGGCCGTCCGCTGACTTCCGCGCGAATGTTCGCGGCGGCGAGTTCCTGCTGCAAGCGTTCAATAGCCTGCGCGACGTAGCTTTCGCGTTCGACACGCTTCTCATCCAGCAGCTTCGCGATGCGCTTATAAGTCACCGGCTCTTCGAAACGAAACGCGAGGTCCTCGAGTTCCCACTTCAGTTGCCAGATGCCAAGACGGTTAGCGAGCGGTGCGTAAATATCGAGCGTTTCGCGCGCCACGTCGGGCGACGGCGTGAGCTTCGCCGCCGCGTAATAACGCAGCGATTGCAGCCGCGACGCGAGCCGGATCAGCACGACGCGAATATCCTGCGCGAACGCGAGCAACATCTTGCGCAACGCCTCGACCTGCGCGCGGCGCGCGGCCTGCGCATCGCGCCCAGCTTCAGGTATTGCGTTCTGCGCGGCGCGCAAACTCACAGTACCGAGGCGCAGCAGCTTGCGCACGTCGCTGACGAGTTGCGCGACTTCTTCGCCGAAGTTGTCGGCGATCACGCGCTCGGGGTCCTGCAAATGCGGCGTCAATGCAAATAACGCCGCAGCCAGCACGGCCGGCGGATCGACGTTGAGCGTACGCATGATCGACGCAGTGCCCGCCGCGTGATCCGCGAGAGACTCGCCCGATGACAGACGCACCTCGCCCGCATGCTGACGCACGAACGCCATCGCTTCGTCGAAAGACGGAAGAGGATTCGGCGTGCTCGTAGCGATTTCGGTATTCATGGTGCGCGGCCCACCGGGCCCAGGCAAATCAACGGAATTTCAACAACGACTGCTCGGTCGTGCTTCGCTTTAGCTGCGCTGCGCCGCGACCACGACGATTTCGACCAGGCACTTCGGGTTCGCGAGCTTCGCTTCGACAGTCGCGCGCGGCGGCGTTGCGCCTTGCGCAACCCACTCGTCCCACACGGCGTTCATGTCGGCGAAATGCACCATGTCCGAGATATAGATTTGCACGGACAGCAAATGCGACTTGTCGCTGTTTGCTTCGCCGAGCAGACGGTCGATGTGGCCGAGCACTTCGCGCGTCTGGCCTGTGATGTCCTGGTCCGCGTCTTCGGCGATCTGGCCGGCGAGGTAAACCGTGCCGTTGTGCACGGCAATTTCAGAAAGACGCTTACCGACATGGTGACGAATGACTGCCATGAAGAATCCTGAAAATGGGTAAAAGAAGATTGAATGGAGATGCGCTTCGCATGTCGCGCTATGACGCCACGCGCAACTACATATTATGACGCGTCGCCGCCAGTGCCGATAAAGAACCGCTTTGCAATATCGATCTGATCCGCAGACAGAAACGCCGGCGCGTGCCCCACACCGTTGATCTCGACCCTCGAAACCGCACGCCCCGTTTCGACCATTTTCGCGACCGTTTCACGCGATAGCAAATCGGACAACTCGCCTCTCACTACCAGCACCGGCCCCTGGAATGACGCGAGCGAATGCCATAGTGCGGCCTCGCCCAGCTTCGCGGTTTCTTCGGTGGTCGCGGCAAAGGGCTGAGCAATGCGTGGATCGTAGCGGAACAACCATGTGCCGTTCTCCTCGCGCAGCAGCGGCGTATTGATTTCGCGCCATTCGTCCAGTGTCAGCGGGCCGAAGGTTCGCGCGAGAAACGCCGCATGATCGATGCCCTGCCCCAGCGAGTCGAAACGCACAGGCTTGCCGAGATAATCGCCGATACGCTTGACGGCCTCCGGCTCCAGATGCGGACCAACATCGTTCAGCAACAGCTTGCGGATCGGCGTATCCGCGAGACCCGCGAGGCCAAGCCCGATGAGGCCGCCCATTGACGTGCCGAACCAGTCGACCGTTTCCACGTTCAGCCGCGCGATGAGCGTGACCATGTCGGCGACATATTGCGGCACGCTATACAGGTTTGGGTTGGCGAGCCACGATGACAAGCCCCGGCCCACCACGTCCGGACAGACGACGCGGTAAGTACCGGCGAACTGCGCCGCCAGCCGGTCGAAATCGCGACCCGAGCGCGTCAAGCCATGCACGCACAACAGCACGCGCGGATTGTCCGGATCGCCCCATTCGGTGTAGGCAATGCGATGCAGACCCACGGCGCTCGCGCACTGCACATAACGTTGGCGCGGCGCGGGCCGCTCGCCGTCGAAAGCTGTTGTTGCAGTCATGTGTGGTCCTTGCAAAAGCGCTGCGGATTTTGGCCGCGCTCTACCCTGAAGCGGCATGCATCCAGTTTTCAAATGATTGCTTCGGACGATTGTAAACCGCTTTGCCGCGCGGCAAGGATCGGCCGGACGATATAGGACGGACGCAGAAAAACGTCGCCGGCACAAAAGAAAAGCGGGCGAGACTCACGCCTCGCCCGCTTTCCCGCGCCCCCCGTTAGCGCATGCATTGGCGGGCGGCCAATCCTGCAACCCCGACTCAGCCCACCGCGCTCACATCGAGCGGCGCGCCCGTCTTCGCCTTGATCTCGTCGACGCTCACGCCCGGAGCCAGTTCCGTCACTTTCAGCCCCGCATCCGTAACTTCGATCACGCCGAGGTCGGTGATGATCTGATCCACCACGCCTACGCCGGTCAACGGCAGCGTGCATTCTTCGAGAATCTTGTGCTGGTCGCCCTTTGCCACGTGCTCCATCAGCACGACCACGCGTTTGACGCCCGCCACCAGATCCATTGCGCCGCCCATGCCCTTGATCATCTTGCCGGGGATCATCCAGTTGGCGAGGTCGCCCTTTTTGCTGATCTGCATGGCGCCGAGAATCGCGAGGTTGATGTGCCCGCCGCGAATCATCGCGAACGAATCCGCCGACGAGAAAATCGACGAGCCCGGCAGCGTGGTCACCGTCTGCTTGCCCGCGTTGATGAGGTCGGCGTCGACTTCATCTTCGGTCGGCGACGGGCCGATGCCGAGCAGGCCGTTTTCCGATTGCAGCCACACTTCGACGCCCGGCGGCACGTGATTCGCCACCAGCGTCGGCAGCCCGATGCCGAGATTCACGTAGAAGCCGTCCTGCAATTCCTTCGCCGCACGCGCGGCCATTTGGTCACGAGTCCATGCCATGATCAGTCTCCTTTCGCGCGGACGACGCGTTGTTCGATGCGTTTTTCCGGATGCGCATTGAGCACGATGCGCTGAACGAAGATGCCAGGCGTATGAATCGCGTCCGGATCGAGCTCGCCCACCTCGACGATTTCTTCCACTTCCGCGACGGTGATCTTGCCGGCCATCGCGCACATCGGATTGAAGTTGCGCGCGGTGCGGCGATAGATCAGGTTGCCCGACTTGTCGGCCTTCCACGCCTTGACGAGCGCGACATCCGCCGTCAGCGAATGTTCGAGCACATAGTGATTTTCGCCGAACTGACGCGTTTCCTTGCCTTCGGCGATCAGCGTGCCGTAACCGGTGTTCGTGAAGAACGCCGGGATGCCCGAGCCGCCCGCACGCAGCTTTTCGGCAAGCGTGCCTTGCGGCGTGAATTCGAGTTCGAGTTCGCCGGCCAGATACTGGCGCTCGAACTCCTTGTTCTCGCCGACATACGACGAGATCATCTTCTTGATCTGGCGCGTTTCGAGCAGCAGACCGAGGCCGAACCCGTCGACACCCGCGTTGTTGCTGATACAGGTGATGTTTTGCACCTTGGTGTCACGCAGCGCCGCGATCAGCGCTTCGGGAATGCCGCATAGCCCGAAGCCGCCGACGGCAAACGTCTGCCCGTCCTTGACGATGTCTTTCAGCGCCTCGGCGGCGCCTGGATAGACTTTGTTCATCAGTATGTCCCTTCCTTTATGGAAACCCGAAACCGGTTATTGCGGCGGGTGCGACGCGCCCGGGCACGGCCCGACACGTCATTCTAGTCATCCGGACGATGCCGTGCGTTCAGCCAGCATGAAGCTTCGCGCAAACGCCGTCACAGACGCTTCGACGCTTCGCCGCGTTCTGTGTGCCCGAAAGGGTACGCTGCGTGCGCTATACGGCACAATACGCAAAAATACATAAGTACTTGCCGCCAGCCCATGCCCGCACTGGATTACCAAACCGCTTTCCATCTCGCACCGATCGGGCTCGTGCTGTCACGTGAGCGCATTATCGAAGACTGCAATGACGAACTTGCGTCGATCTTCGGCTGCCCGCGCGAGGCGCTGCTCGGGCAGTCGTTCCAGATTCTGTACCCATCGGCGGATGAATTCGAGCGGATCGGCGCACGGATTCCGCCGATCATGACCGCGCAAGGCAGCTATGCCGACGACCGCATCATGAAGCGCGCCAACGGCGAGTTGTTCTGGTGCCACGTGACAGGCCGCGCGCAGCGGCGCGCCGACCCGCACGCGGCGGGCGTGTGGACTTTCGAGGATTTGAGCGCGACGCGCCGCGTGGCTGTCGAGTTGACGCCCCGCGAACGCGAAATCGCCGCGCAACTCGTGACGGGAAAGACCAGCAAGCAGATCGGGCGCGCGCTGGACATCAGCCCGCGCACGGTCGACGTCTATCGCGCGCGGCTGATGCGCAAATACGATACGGGCAACGCGACCGAATTGCTGCAGCGTTTGCTCGGGCATTGACCCGACGCAGCAGCGACGCGCGACGCCGCTTTGTGCGAAGTCAGGCTATGAGGTGAAACGGTGAAGCGAGGCCGCGAGGTCGAGGCGTTAAGGGAGACTCGGAAGCAAAGCGGCGACGTCACAGGCCGCAAAGCCACGCCGCAATTGATCGCAAGCCTACGCGGCCGGCTCAGCGGCTTTCACCAGCGCGGCGCGCTCGATTGTCGCGCGCAATACGTCAGGAACCGGCACCGACTTGCCGGCCGCATAGTCAATCCACACGCAGCGGGCGGCGCCGCGCGCATAAACGGTGCTCGGATCGTCCGCGCGCACGAGTTCGAATGCGGTGTCGAAACTGCTGCGGCCAGGCGTCGCGACACTCATGCGGCCGATCACGTCGCCGGGATAATGCAGTTGCTTGAGAAACTCCATCGACGCATTCACGATCACCGGCCCCTGCCCGTCTGCATTGCTGCCGGCAAAGCCGAGCTGCTCGAACCAGGAAATACGCACCTGCTCCATGTAGCGGAAATAGACCGTGTTATTCACATGGCCGAAGGCGTCCATGTCGCCCCAACGGATCGGCATCGACATCTCGAAAACTGCGTGAAAATCGCTCATTGTGCTTCTGCTCTTCTTACTTCTTGAGGATTGAATCCAAGTTTAAACGCGACGAAACCAGGTCGATGCGAGCACCTTAGCGCAGACCTTTTATTGGCAGAAGGCCCGCGCGCGTAAAACAGCTTCTTCGAAACTGAGTCAATTGGCTGCGCGCGTTGGCTGCGCGCGGAGACGATGCCCGCCGGGCCGCGCGCAAAGTCGCACCGGAGGGTCGCATGCGAAATTACGCGCAAAATCGCCCACCACATCGCACGTCACATCGCACGTCACATCGCACGCGAATCGCACGTCACATCGCACGTCACATCGCACGCGAATCGCACGTCAAATCGCACGTCACATCGCACGCGAATCGCACGTCAAATCGCGCGCGAAATTGCAGGCAACACGGCGCTCAGGCGAGGCCGAAGCCGTCGTCGGCGGCGATCACCGAGCCGTTGATGAACTGCGATTCGTCCGCCGCCAACAACAGCAGGAGTCCGTCCAGGTCGTCGGGCTTGCCGACGCGATGGCGCGGCAGCATCGACACGAGCTTTTGCCCCTGCTCAGTCGACCAGTGATGATGGTTAATCTCAGTGTCGATATAGCCCGGGCAGATCGCGTTCACGTTGATGCCGTGCTTGCCCCATTCGAGCGCCATAGCTTTCGTCATATGGACGACGGCCGCCTTGCTCATCGAATAAAGGCCAATTTGCGGCAGCACGCGCAAGCCCGCCATCGACGCGATATTGATGATGCGGTACGACGGCTTCTGCGCATTGTTGCCGCGCATGATCATGCGCTTGGCCACTTCCTGCGCGACGAAGAATGCACCGCGGGTGTTGGTATCGAACACATATTCGAAGTCGGCGGGTGTGACTTCCGACAGCTTCTGCGTGGTGGACACGCCCGAGTTGTTGACCAGAATGTCGATGGTGCCAGCCTCGGTTTCCGCGTGCGCAACCGCCGACTTGATGCTCTGATAATCGGTCACGTCGAGCGACACCACGTGCGCCGCGCCGCCCGACGCCTCGATTTCGGCGCGCAGTTCCTTCAGACGCTCGGTTCGCCGGCTCGCCAGCACGACCTTGGCGCCCGCCTGCGACAACACCTGAGCAAAGCGCTTTCCCAACCCGCTCGAGGCGCCGGTGATGAGCGCGACTTTCCCTTCCAGATTGATCGAACGGCCCATTGTCGTTCCTTGTTCGGTTGTAGTTACGAATGCGGTTGTCAGTCGCGGCCCGACCCGTGTCCGGGTCAATACCGTATCACAGAAATAGAACGCTCGTGCTAATCTCTGCTGATCGGGTTGCGGTGCAAGAGCCCATCGCCCACAATACGATCCCGAAAAAAGCATTCTAACGGTAAGAGGAGCATCAATGACCCCCGCAAGTCTCATTGAGCAGTACGGCCCGCGCGAATCGATGGAATACGACGTCGTGATCGTCGGCGGCGGCCCGGCTGGCCTGTCCGCGGCGATCCGCCTCAAGCAGCTGGCGGCCGACAAGGGCGTCGAGCTTGGCGTGTGCGTGCTGGAAAAGGGCTCGGAGATCGGGGCGCACATCCTCTCGGGCGCGGTGATGGATCCGCGCGCGTTGAATGAACTGATTCCCGACTGGAAGGAAAAAGGCGCGCCTCTGGACGTCGAAGTGACCGAGGACCGCTTCCTGTTTCTGTCGGAGAACACAGCGAAGGCGGTGCCGAACTGGGCGCTGCCGGACAACTTCAAGAACCACGGCAACTACGTGATCAGCCTCGCGAATGTCACGCGCTGGCTGGGCCAGCAGGCGGAAGCGCTGGGCGTCGAAATCTTTCCCGGCTTTCCCGCCGCTGAAGTGCTGTACAACGATGACGGCTCGGTGAAGGGCGTCGCGACCGGCAACCTCGGCATCGGCAAGGACGGTCAGCCGACCGAAAACTTCCAGCTCGGCATGGAACTGCACGCGAAGTACACGCTTTTCTGCGAAGGCGCGCGCGGACATCTCGGGCGGCAGCTGAACGACAAGTTCAGGCTGCGCGACGGTGTCGATCCGCAGGTGTACGGCATCGGTATCAAGGAGTTATGGGAGATCGATCCGTCGAAACACAAGCCGGGGCTCGTGATCCACACGGCCGGCTGGCCGTTGCAGACGGACACCTACGGCGGCTCGTTCCTCTATCACATGGATAACAACCAGGTGGTGGTCGGTTTTGTGGTCGGCCTCGGCTACACGAATCCCTATCTGTCGCCGTTCGAGGAATTCCAGCGCTACAAGACCCATCCGGCGATCCGCCATTTTCTGGAAGGCGGCAAGCGCGTGTCTTATGGCGCGCGGGCGATCACCGCGGGCGGCCTGATGTCGTTGCCCAAGCTGGTGTTCCCCGGCGGCGCACTGGTCGGCGATGACGCGGGCTTCCTCAACGCCTCGCGCATCAAGGGCTCGCATGCGGCGATCAAGACCGGCATGCTCGCCGCCGACGCCGCTTTTGAAGCCGTACAGGCAGGCCGCACCAGCGACGAGCTCACCGCCTATCCCGAGTCGTTCAAGACGTCATGGCTGCACACGGAGCTCTACAGGGCCCGCAATTTCAAGCAGTGGATGAGCAAGGGCCTGTATCTGGGCACGTTGATGGTCGGCATCGAACAGAAAGTGCTCGGCGGTAATGTGCCGTGGACGCTGCATCACCAGCATTCCGATCATGAAATGCTGAAGCCCGCTTCGCAGTGCAAGCCGATTGAATATCCGAAGCCGGACGGCAAGCTGACGTTCGACCGGTTGTCTTCGGTGTTCATCTCGAACACGAATCACGAAGAGAATCAGCCGGCTCACTTGACGCTCAAAGACCCCACGGTGCCCGTGAACGTGAACTGGCAGACGTATGCGGGTCCGGAGTCGCGTTACTGCCCGGCGGCCGTTTATGAGTTCGTGAAAAACGACGACGGCAGCGAACGCCTCGTGATCAACGCGCAGAACTGCGTGCACTGCAAGACCTGCGACATCAAGGACCCGACGCAGAACATCGTGTGGGTGACGCCTGAAGGCGGCGGCGGGCCAAACTATCCGAACATGTAACGGAGCCCCACCTTCGCAACGCGTACGGACGACGTCTGCTTTGCGAAGGGCACCACTCAGCCGTGCGCCATTTCTTCGATGCGCGCGCGCACCCGCGCCACGACCGGGGCCCAGACACCCGCCGCGGGTTGCCGGAACAGTTCGATCGAGTCGTACCAGGGCGTAACCGGCGACTCGCCGCCCCAGAACCATGCCGATACGTGATCGATCATGAGGCAGGTCGGTACGCCGAGCGCGCCGGCGAGATGAGCCGGCCCGCTGTCGATCGTGACCATCAGATCGAGATTCGCCAGCAGCGCGGCTACATCGTCGAATCCCAATTGAAAATCATGAGTGGGATCGACGATGTCGAAGCCTTTTGCACGCCATTGCGCGACCGTCTCCCCACGTCCCGGCGACAACGCAAAATACGTCACGCCCGGCATATTCAATAACGGCTCAAGTTGCCCGATCGGCACCGAGCGCCGCGTATCGCGGATATGCTCTGGATTGCCGTTCCACACGAGGCCCACTTTGCAATTGCCGGATTTGCCGTCGACCCAGGCGTGCACCCGCCGCTCCCAGGACTGCATATGTTGCGGATCGGCGCTCAGATAGGGCGCGCCCCAAACGGCCGCATCGAAAATGCCCAGACGCAGCGGCAAGCTCATCAGACCGCAATGAAAATCAGGCTGCGTTTCGAGGCTTGTTTCTAGCCGCAGGTCCGCAGGCAGCGTCCGTTCGAACAGATGTCGCAGCGGCCCATCGTGACCGAAAATCACCTGGCCGCCCTCGCGCCGCGCACGCTCGGCGAGCAACGGCAGAAAGCGCACGGCCCACAGGCAATCGCCGTTGCCTTGCTCGCCGTACACGACAAGCGTCTTGCCCGCCAGCGACTCGCCTTGCCAAGGCGCGCTGATTGCCGCGAGCGCCTGCTGCGCGTTGTTCAGATCGCCGGCGAACGCAATGCGCGACTCGTAGTGCGCCCAACCCTCGGCGAAACGCCCGCTGCGAATTTCGAGTTCGGAGAGATCGAACAATGCATGCGGATTATTCGGCGACAACGCAAGCACCTGCGCGAGCAACGCTTCGGCTTCCGCGAAGCGCGCCTGCTCCTTGATGCATAACGCCAGCTTGTGAAGCGCGACCGGATTGCCCGGCACGATACGCACCGCCTCACGCAGCAGAGCCTCTGCGGTTGTAAAGTCGTCGCGATGTTGCACGGCGGCCGCGCGCCAGATCAATGCGTTTGCATCGGCGGGATTTTGGGCGAGCAGCAGTCCCGTGGCGGATTCGACAAGTTCCCAGTCACGCACGACGAATGCCGTCTGCGCAATAGTGTGGACTAGCGTCGGCTCACAGGAGGGATCAAGCTGGTATGCGCGCACGAGGGCCACGAGCGCTTCGCGTTGCAGCGCTTTATCGCCGCCCGCGTGTTGCAGCAGCGTCTGACCCAAAGCGAGACAGTCGCGCGCGGTGGCGTGCGGCGTCGCGGCGCGTGCCCGCAAGGCCGGCAGAACGTTGTCCGCCGGCTGTGTTAAGAGAGAATGCATGCGAAAAGCGCCGCCCGCGCAGTGCGATTGAACATGCGCTAACGGCGCTCGTTACGGCGCGCTCGCCGCGATCTTCGGCGTACTCACTGAGACGTCGCCACATTGCGCACGGTGGCGCAACGCGTGGTCGATCAGCACGAGCGCGAGCATGGATTCCGCGATCGGCGTGGCGCGAATGCCGACGCACGGGTCATGCCGTCCAAACGTCTCGACGATCGCCGGCTGCCCCGCCTTGTCGATAGAGCGGCGCGGCGTGCGGATGCTCGAAGTCGGCTTGATGGCGATCGACACCGTAATGTCTTGCCCGGTCGAAATGCCGCCGAGCACACCGCCCGCGTGATTGCCGACGAAGCCCTCGGGCGTGAGTTCGTCGCCATGCACCGAACCACGCTGCGCGACGCTTGCAAACCCGGCGCCGACTTCCACGCCCTTCACCGCGTTGATCCCCATCATGGCATGAGCGATATCGGCGTCCAGCCGGTCGAACAGCGGCTCGCCAAGGCCGACCGGCACACCCGAAGCCACCACGTTGATGCGCGCGCCGATCGAGTCGCCGTCCTTGCGCAGCGCGTCCATATAGGCTTCGAGTTGCGGCACGATATCGGCGTTAGGCACGAAGAAGGGGTTCTCGCGCACATGCGCCCAATCGACGAACGGCACGCCGATCTCGCCGAGCGCGGCCATGTAGCCACGAATTTCGGTGCCGAATTTCTCGCGCAGCCATTTCTTCGCGACCGCGCCGGCCGCCACCGTAGGCGCCGTCAAACGCGCCGACGATCGGCCGCCGCCGCGATAGTCGCGAATGCCGTACTTTTGCCAGTAGGTGTAGTCGGCGTGGCCCGGACGGAAGGTGTCGGCGATATTGCCGTAGTCCTTGCTGCGCTGGTCCGTGTTGCGAATCAGAAGCGCAATCGGCGCCCCCGTAGTCTCGCCCTCGAACACGCCCGACAGAATCTCGACCTTGTCTTCTTCCTGACGCTGAGTGACGTGGCGCGACGTGCCCGGCTTGCGGCGGTCGAGCTCCAGCTGGATGTCCGCTTCGTTGAGCGCCATGCCCGGCGGGCAGCCGTCGATCACACAGCCGATGGCCGGCCCGTGCGATTCGCCGAAGGTCGTGACAGTAAAAAGCGTACCGAGCGTGTTGCCGGACATGAGCGTCGTCCAAAGGAATGCGGGGGAGACGCTATTATGCCAGCCCCGTGGAGCCCGAGGCAGCGCCGTGCGCCGGCTTATGACTTCAGGACAAGGTCATCCCTACTTCCGTGCCCCGCGCAGGTCCGTGACAATCTGCTGGAGCAGTTCGGGCGTCGCGAGCGCCGGCTCGATGGGCTCGCCTACCGCGAGAGTCAGCCGGCTCATCACGCCCTTTTGCACCGGCCGCGGCCAGCGGGCATCGTTGGCGCGCGAAAAGACGCTGCCCCACAGGCCACGCAGCGCCATTGGAATGACCGGCGCGGGCGCGCGCCGGATGATTTCCATAACACCGTGGCGAAACGGATTCATGTCGCCGGTTCGCGTGAGCTTGCCCTCGGGAAAGATGCACACCAGTTCGCCCTCGGCGAGCGCGTCCGCGCAACGCTCGTAAGCGCGCGTCAGCAGTTGCGCGTCCTGATGCGCGGGTGCTATCGGGATAGCCTTCGCGTGACGAAACACCCAGCCCGCAAACGGCGTCCTGAAGATCTCATGATCCATGACGAAGCGAATAGGCCGTGGACTCTCCGCCATGATGACGACCGCATCGACGAAGCTCACGTGATTGCACACCAGCACGGCCGCGCCTTCTTCGGGAATCCGCTCGGCATGAACGAGGCGAATCCGGTAAAACGTGTGCACCAGCACCCACGCGATAAAGCGCAGCAGGAACTCGGGCACGAGCGAATAGATGTAGGTCGCCACCACGATATTGAGCAGCGCGGTCACGAGAAAAATAGCCGGAATACTGAAGCCCGCCGCGGTCAGGCCGACCGCCATCAGCGCCGAGACGATCATGAACAGCGAATTGAGAATATTGTTCGCCGCGATGATGCGCGCCCGGTGGCTCGGCTGGCTGCGGCTCTGGATCAACGCATAGAGCGGCACGCTGTAGAAACCGCCGAACATCGCAAGCAGGAAAAGATCGGCGAGCACGCGCCAATGCGCGACGCGCGCGAGAAACTCGCCGACGCTCAACAAGTGGCCCGCCGGCGGCAACGCATGACTTGCGAAAAACAGGTCGATAGCAAAGACGCTCATGCCGATGGAACCGAGCGGCACGAGACCGATCTCGATACGCCGCTTGGACAGCTTCTCGCACAGCAGCGAGCCAAGGCCGATACCGACCGAGAAGGTCCCTAGCAGGACGGTCACGACATCGGGATTAGCCGACAGCACGTCTTTCGCGAAGCTGAAAAACGACGACAGAAACGTCGCGCCCACGAACCACAGCCAGGATATGCCAAGCAGGCTCAAAAACACCGTGCGGTTTTCGCGCGCGAGCTTGAGGTTGCGCCACGTCTCGCTGACCGGATTCCAGTTGATGCGCAAATCCGGCTGCGGCGCCGCCGTCACCGGCACGAAGCTGGACACGACACGCCCCACGAGCGCAATCGCGACGCAAGCACAAGCCAGCAGCAGCGCGCCATGTTCGGCGAAACCCGCGCTCGCGCCGCCGACAATCGTGCCGACCAGAATCGCGACGAAGGTGCCCATCTCGACCATGCCATTGCCGCCAACCAGCTCCTGCCTCGACAGATGTTGCGGCAGGTACGAATACTTGACCGGCCCGAACACGGTCGAATGGACGCCCATCAGAAACGTGCACAGGTACAGCAGCGGCGCGCTATGCAGCAGGAACCCCGCGCCGCCAATCAGCATGACGGCGATTTCGAAGCTCTTTACGAAACGCGTGAGCATTGCCTTGTCGTACTTGTCGGCGATCTGTCCGGAAGTGGCCGACAGCAGCACGAAAGGCAGGATGAAGATGGCCGAGATCAGGAACGCCGCGGTTTTCGCATCGACGCCCGAAAAGCGCGCGGCCTGAAACGTGACGAGCGACGTGAAACCGATCTTGAAGACGTTGTCGTTCATGGCGCCCAGGAATTGCGTCCAGAAAAACGGCGCAAAGCGGCGCTGGCTGAGCAGCTTGAATTGCGATTCGTGCTCGCCATGCTGGCGCGCCGCACGGCGGGCGGCGGGCAATGGATGCGAGGGGGGCGTAGGGGGTGTCGGGGGCAACGGGCTGTGACTCATGAAGTTCGATGAACGGATTGGGTGGCAGGCGCAAACGAGGCGCCCCGGGAGCCGCATGAGAAGCCACGGCGGCGGGCACAAAAAAAGCGCGCGCTCTCGCGCACGCCTTCACTCGATGTCTCGTCCCGCTGCCGCGCCCGAGCACCGCGGCCGCCTGAGTGATCCGCATGAGCGACCATACAAACGGCCACACAGCGGAGCACAGCGCATCAGCGCGCCGGTTGTTGCCCCTGCTCTTCCGGCCAGTCGCGGATGTACGCCTTGAGCATGCGGTTTTCGAAGCCCTGCTCTTCGACCACCGCCTTCGCGACGTCGTAGAAAGAAATCACGCCCATTAGCGTGCGGCTTTCCATGACCGGCAGGTAGCGCACATGATGCTCGAGCATCATGCGGCGCACTTCGTTGACGTCGGTTTCCGGCGTACAGGTAAGCGGATGATCGTCCATGACCTTACGGATTGTAGAGGTGCCCACGCTTCCGCCGTTCTCGCTGAGCGTAAGAATAATCTCGCGGAATGTCAGCATGCCGACCAGGTCGCCGTACTCCATCACGACCAGCGAGCCGATATCGTGCTCGGCCATCGTGTTGACTGCGTCGTGCAGCGTGGCATCCGGCGTGACCGTGAAAAGGGTGTTCCCTTTGACTTTAAGAATGTCGCTGACTCGCATGATCTGTCTCCCGAAATACCCGCTAGGCATGGTGATGCATCAATGACTTTCGATCCTAGCGGAAAGGTCCATAAAAGGAAAGCGGCCCGCCCATCAAGGCGCGGCGGGCTTTGACCGCCACCGAGAGGCTGCGCGTCAGGCGAATATATGGGGAAACCCGCGCTTGAAGCAGTGGATGCCGATGATAGGATTGCCGCCACCTTTACCTTTCGCGAGGCTGTCCGTGGCCTCGCCGACCAGCATGTCCGCCAACCGTTTCGACACGCTTGCGCTGCACGCCGGCGCCGCCCCCGATCCCGCCACCGGCGCGCGCGCCACGCCGATCTATCAGACCACTTCGTTCTCGTTTCGCGACTCCGATCACGCCGCCTCACTGTTCAATATGGAGCGCGCGGGCCACGTCTACTCGCGCATCTCGAATCCCACCGTGGCGGTGTTCGAAGAGCGTGTCGCGGCGCTCGAAAACGGCGCGGGCGCGATCGGCACGGCAAGCGGCCAGGCCGCCTTGCATCTGGCGATCGTCACGCTGATGGGCGCGGGCTCGCACATTGTGGCTTCGAGCGCCCTCTACGGCGGCTCGCACAATCTGCTGCATTACACGTTGCGGCGCTTCGGCATCGAGACCACGTTTGTCAAACCCGGCGATACCGACGCATGGCGCGCGGCGCTGCGCCCCAATACGCGCCTGCTGTTCGGCGAGACGCTCGGCAATCCGGGGCTCGACGTGCTGGACATTGCATCCGTGGCGCAGATCGCGCACGAGCACGGCGTGCCGTTACTCGTCGATTCCACGTTCACCACGCCCTACCTGCTGAAGCCGTTCGAGCATGGCGCCGACTTCGTCTATCACTCGGC
Organism: Paraburkholderia dilworthii; assembly: GCF_000472525.1. Classification (GTDB taxonomy): domain Bacteria; phylum Pseudomonadota; class Gammaproteobacteria; order Burkholderiales; family Burkholderiaceae; genus Paraburkholderia; species Paraburkholderia dilworthii. The sequence goes on along the minus strand of NZ_AWZT01000009.1, from coordinate 23,975 downwards.
GACCAAGTTTCTGGGCGGTCACGGCACGACCATCGGCGGCGTACTGGTGGACGGCGGCACGTTCGATTTCGACGCCTCGGGGCGCTTCCCCGAATTCACCGAGCCCTACGACGGTTTTCACGGCATGGTATTCAGCGAGGAAAGCAGCGTCGCGCCGTTCCTGCTGCGCGCCCGCCGCGAAGGCTTGCGCGACTTCGGCGCATGCCTGCATCCGCAAGCCGCGTGGCAGCTCCTGCAAGGCATCGAAACGCTGCCTCTGCGGATGGAACGGCACGTGGCCAATACGCGCCGCGTGGTCGAGTTCCTCGCCGGCCACGCGGCTGTCGACGCAGTCGCGTATCCGGAACTGCCGACGCATCCCGATCACGCACTCGCCAAACGCCTGCTGCCGCGTGGCGCAGGCGCCGTGTTCAGCTTCAATCTGCGCGGCGACCGTGCCGCTGGCCGCAGCTTCATCGAAGCGCTTTCGCTGTTCTCGCATCTGGCGAACGTGGGCGACGCTCGCTCGCTGGTGATCCATCCTGCTTCCACGACTCACTTTCGCATGGACGCCGCCGCGCTTGCCGCGGCGGGCATCGCCGAAGGCACGATCCGGCTGTCGATCGGCCTGGAGGACCCTGACGATCTGATCGACGACCTGAAGCGCGGGCTGAAGGCCGCGCAGAAAGTAACGGGCTCAGCGACGCCGGCGCCGCAAAGCGGCAAAACCGTTTCGGCCCAAGCCGCTGGGCCGGGTGCCCCCGCTTCACGTCCCGGCCAGGAGTCCGCATGATTCTCACCGTTCAAGGCAAAGTCGCCTACGCCTACACCGGCGGCAAGCCGTTCGACGCGAGTCTGCCGACCGCCGTGTTCATCCACGGCGCGGAGCACGACCATAGCGTATGGGCGCTGCAGACGCGTTACTTCGCGCATCACGGCTTCGGCGTCCTCGCCGTGGATCTGCCCGGACACTGCCGCAGCACGGGCCCGGCGCTGCGCACGGTAGCGGCGATGGCTGACTGGCTCGCCGCATTGCTCGACGCCGCCGGCGTGCAGCGCGCATTCGTGGTCGGCCATAGCATGGGCTCCCTTATCGCGCTCGACTTCGCCGGCCGCTATCCGCAGCGAGCTACTCACCTCGCCCTCCTCGCGACCGCGTTGCCAATGTCCGTCTCCGACGCCTTGCTGGAGGCCGCCCTGCATCGAGAGGCTGAAGCAATCGGCATGGTCAATCAATGGTCGCACTCGACGCTCGCCGCGAAACCTTCCTGCCCCGGTCCCGGCTTCTGGCTGCACGGCATGAATCAGCGGCTGATGGAGCGTGTTTCGGCAAGCGGCGAAGCCAATCTCTTTCACACCGACTTCACCGCGTGCAACACGTACGCCGACGGCCTCGCGCGGGCCGCGCAGATTCGCTGCGCGACGCGCCTCGTCGTCGGCCGGCGCGACGCGATGACGCCACCACGAGCCGCCAGGGCGCTGGCCGACGCACTCACGCGGGCAGGCGTACCGGTCGACACCGTGATGCTGGACGCCGGACACGCGCTGATGACCGAGCAGCCCGACGCGACCCTCGACGCGCTTTTCAGCTTCGCCAGCACGCCTGCTTGCGAGGTGGGCTAGCCGCTATCGGATCGCTCGTCGGACGCGGCAAGCTTGGCGAGCCTTCGCAACGCTTGCAACTCTTCGCAGCCGTCACGATAGCGGCAACGAAGCGTCGGCGCCATCGGCCGAACGGCCAGGTTGCGCCATGCACACGATAGCCGCACAATGAATCGAGCCTGTCCTTTTCCGCGCGCCGCAGGCTTGCCGGCGCACGTTAAAAACCGTTCACAGCGACGGGCGTGCAACCGCAACGCGTAGCAATCCGGAGGCCGAGATGGCTCATACAGCGCACACCGATCACTTCGACAACTTCGCGGAGTTTTATCCGTACTACCTGAGCGAGCATCGCAATCTGATCTCACGCCGGCTGCATTTCGTGGGATCGCTCGGCGTCATCGGCTGTCTTGCTATGGCGCTTGCCACCGGCGCCTGGCTGTGGCTGCCCGCCGCCGTCATCTGCGGATACGGCTTTGCCTGGGTCGGACATTTTTTCTTCGAGAAGAACCGGCCGGCAACTTTTCGTCATCCGCTCTACAGCCTGATGGGCGACTGGGTGATGTTCAAGGACATCTGCGTGGGCAAGATTTCGTTGTAGCCGGGCGGCGGATAATTCCGCCGCTTTGCGCCGCGTCTAGGCCGCCTGATGCGGCATGGAGGAAGTGCCGCGCTCGTTCTCCTGGGCCTCGGCCGCGCGTGCGGCAGCGCGGGCCGCAAGCAGCGACGCAAGCGTCACCTTGAGTTTGTCGTTCTCGAGCGCCGCGAGCAGCGTGCCGGCGTCCACGCGAGTGGACGGGAGTTGAAGCTGATACTCCAGCTCTGCGCGATCCATTACAAAGAGGTCGTACAGTTGCTGGACGGTGATCTGCGCCGGATTCGCCAGCAGCAGGAAGTGCGGGCGCAAGCGATCTTCCTCCAGCTGCGCGATCCATTCGATTTCTTCGAGCTTTTGCAGCAGATTGATGGTGGTATCCATATCGCGGCGAAGCATCCGCGAAAGCTCGGGCACCGTATAGCCGCGCTTGCCGGCGTCGCGCGCTTCGCACAGCCGCGCAAGCAGTTCGAGCGAATCGAAGAGATTGCTGCCTTCGAAAGTCGGGCGATGAAACTGACCGATACGGATCGCCGGCAACGCTGACGCGATCATCGCGCCCGCCAGCGTGATGAACCAGCACAGGTACATCCACAGCAGGAAAAGCGGCACCGCCGCGAATGCGCCGTACACGGCGGTGTAGGTGGGAATGCGGCGCACGTAATAACCGAAGCCGCGCTTGGCGAGCTCGAAGGCAATCGCCGCGGTGACGCCGCCGATCACCGCATCGCGCCATTCCACGCGGCAGTTCGGCAGATAGACGTAGAGGATCGTGAACGCAAGCGCCGTCAACGGCAACGCCGCGCCCGCGAGTGCCCACTCGATGACCGGCGTCATGCGCTGCGCGGCGCTGAAGGTCATTGACTGCGTGAACAGATACGACGAGATCGAAAGACTCACGCCGATCAGAATCGGGCCGAGCGTGATGATCGCCCAGTAGACGAGGATGCGTTGCGCGATGGGCCGCGCCTTGCGCACGCGCCAGATCACGTTGAACGCGGATTCGATCGTCATCATGGTCATGACCGCCGTGAGAAACAGCAGCACCATGCCGATGGTGGTCAAGCCCTTCGCCTTCGCGGCGAACTGGTTCAGGTACTTGAAAATCTGGCTGTTCAGCTGCGCGGGCATCAGGTGATCCGCGAGGAAGAACTGCAGCGACTCCTGAAACGAACTGAAGAGCGGAAACGCGGTGAAGAGCGCAAACGCGACGGTGGCGAGCGGCACCAGCGCGAGCATGGTGGTGAACGTGAGGCTGCCGGCTACCTGTGGAATACGGTCTTCGCTGCTGCGCTTCGCGGCGAACTGAGCGAGCCGCTTGAGCGTGTCGAGATCGAAACGCACCCTGGACAACAAACCTGCCTCCTTGCTTCGTCGAACGTGTTTCAGGACCGCATTGCAGAACCGTGTGGAGTTGCTTGCGCGAGCCTGGCCGAATGGCTATCGAATGGCCGTGAATCGTTGGGAACGGCCTGTAGAGCGGACCCAAGCCCTATAATACCCGTTCACCGATGAGGCTTATGAAAGACATTCTTGTGCTCTATTACAGCCGTCACGGCGCCACGCGCGAATTGGCGCTAGCGATCGCCCACGGCGTCGACAGCGTTCCCGGCATGCAGGCGCGCGTACGGACGGTGCCGGCAGTCTCGACCGTCTGCGAAGCGACGCAGCCCGACATTCCCGCCGAAGGACCGCCGTACGTCGAACTGCGCGACCTCGAGGAATGCGCGGGTCTCGCGCTCGGCTCGCCGACCCGCTTCGGCAACATGGCCGCTTCGCTGAAGTATTTCCTCGACGGCACGACGCCGCAGTGGCTTTCCGGCGCACTCTGCGGCAAGCCGGCCTGCGTGTTCACAGCCACCGGCAGCCTGCATGGCGGCCAGGAGTCCACCCTGTTATCCATGATGCTGCCGCTGCTTCACCACGGCATGCTGATCGTCGGCATCCCGTACACCGAAAGCGCGCTGAGCACCACTCAGACCGGCGGCACGCCGTACGGCGCATCGCATTTCGCTCGCGCGGGCAGCGCCGCACAAGGCATTTCCGCCGACGAGAAAACGCTCGCCATCGCGCTCGGCGCACGCGTCGCGCGCACGGCGGCATCCATGAGCGAACGACCGTGAACAAGCCGAACGGTCATGCAAGTGAAGGCGTAAGCGCGAGCGTTGACGCGCGCACGGCGGCGCGTGTCGACCCGGCGATCGAACTGCATGCCGACGCGCCCGCGCACACGGAAGCTTCCATTGGAACGCACGGCGAAGCGAGCACCCTGGCGCAGACACACGCGCGCATCAATGCGCACACCGACGTGCACACCGAAGCTCCGATCAAAGCCAACGCCGACACGCACAACGAACCGCAAGAATCCGCCGTCGCAACGCACATGCCCGCCCCGCACTTCGCGCCGCGGCCAGCGCCACAAAAACGCGGCGCGGCATCCGGCGCGACGGCCGCCCTCATTGCACTGATCGCGTTATCGATCGCATGGGAATGGTGGCTCGCGCCGCTGCGCCCTGGCGGCTCGGCGCTGGTGCTCAAGGCTTTGCCACTGCTGCTGGCGCTGCCCGGCGTGTGGCGTCAGCGGCTCTATACGCTGCAATGGGCGTCGATGCTGATCCTGCTGTACTTTGCAGAAGGCATCGTGCGCGGCTGGAGCGATCGCGGCTTGAGCGCCCGGCTCGGCTGGCTCGAAGCCGCGCTGACACTCGTCTTTTTTGTCTGCACGCTGGCCTTCGTCGCGCCGTTCAAACGGGCGGCCAAGCGTGCCGCGAAGCTGCGCCGCGAACCTCCTGGAAGCGCGGACATCTCAACGTGACGCGCCTCACTACTCAGCCCAAACCCGCTGATCGACCGACATGACTCAAACCGCTTTCCTCACTGCCTGCCGCGAAACCATCGGCGCCGCCCATGTGTTGACCGACGCGCACGACACCGCGCCGTACCTCACCGACTGGCGCCGCCGCTACACCGGCGCGGCGTGCGCGGTGCTGTGTCCGGCTACGCCAGAAGAAGTCGCCGCGCTCGTCAAGCTGGCCGTCGAACACGGCATCGCGCTCGTGCCGCAAGGCGGCAACACCGGTCTCGCCGGCGGAGCCACGCCCGATTCGAGCGGTGCGCAGGCGGTCGTGAGCTTGCGGCGTCTGAACCGCGTGCGCGACATCGATCCGCACAACAATACGATCACGGTCGAAGCCGGCGTGATTCTCGCGGAAGTGCAAAAGCGCGCCGAGGAAGCCGGCCGCCTCTTTCCTTTGAGCCTTGCCGCCGAGGGCAGTTGCACGATCGGCGGCAACCTTGCTACCAACGCGGGCGGCACCGGCGTTCTGCGCTACGGGAACACGCGCGAGTTGTGCCTCGGTCTCGAAGTGGTCACGCCGCAAGGCGAGTTGTGGGACGGTTTGCGCGGACTGCGCAAGGACAACACCGGCTACGATCTGCGCGATCTGTTTATCGGCGCGGAGGGCACGCTCGGCATCATCACGGCGACCGTCCTGAAGCTGCATCCGCAGCCGGCCGCGCGCGTGACGGCGCTCGCCGCGCTCGCATCGCCGCATGCCGCGCTCGACTTTCTGTCGCTCACACAAAGCGTCGCCGGACCGCTTCTGACCGGTTTCGAACTGATGTCGGATTTCTGCCTGCGGCTGGTTGGCCGGCACTTCGAGCAGATGCGCTATCCGTTCGCCGAGCCCCACGCGCAAATCGTGCTGTTGGAACTTTCGGACAGCGAAAGCGAGGACCACGCACGCGCACTGTTCGAGCGTCTGATGGAGAAAGCGCTCGAAGACGGCGTGGTGCAAGACGCGGTGGTCGCCGAGAGTCTCGCGCAATCGCGGGCGTTCTGGAATCTTCGCGAACACATTCCGCTCGCACAGGCGGAGGAAGGGCTGAACATCAAGCACGACATTGCGGTGCCGATTTCGCGCATCGGCCACTTCATCGAGGAAACCGACGCAGCCGTCGCACAGGCCGCGCCGGGTGCGCGCATGGTGACGTTCGGCCATCTCGGCGACGGCAACCTGCACTACAACGTACAGGCGCCCGAAGGCGTGGACGCCAGCGCGTTCCTTGCCGAGTACCAGAGTCCGATCAACGAGGTCGTCTATGACAGCGTGCACCGGCATCGCGGCAGCATCAGCGCGGAACACGGGCTAGGTCAGTTGAAAATCGACGAGGCCATGCACTACAAACAGAACGTCGAGGTCCAATTGATGCGCGCAGTCAAACGCGCGCTCGATCCGCTGAACCTGATGAATCCGGGCAAGGTGCTACGCTCGAATTAAAGCAGCAACTTCACGTTCAAGCCCTCGCCCGCCGCTACCGATGCGGGCCACTCGCAGGAGCCCTATCCGTGAAAATTCGCGTGCTGTCCGATCTGCATCTGGAGAACGACGAGCCTGAACTGATACCGCACGCGCAGGCGGATCTCGTCGTGCTGGCCGGGGATATTCACAATCATGCGGCGGGGCCGCGCTGGGCCGCACAGACTTTCGACGGTGCGGTGCCGGTGGTCTATGTGCCCGGCAATCACGAGTACTACGACGGCGAGTTCGGGGCGCTGGAAAGCGCGCTGCACGACGCGGCCGCGCAGGTCGACAACGTGCACGTGCTGAATAACGCCGCGCTCGTCGACCCGCAGGGCCGCTGGCGCGTGCTGGGCACGACATTGTGGACGGATTTCGCGCTGTTCGGCGCGGACGGCGCCGCGCTCGAGGAATCGATAGAGGCGTCGCGGCGGGTGATGCTCGACTTCCGCGGGCTGATCCAGATGAACTGGCCGCACAATTCACAGGACTGCGAGCAAGGCTCCGCGCGCGACTTCACGCCCGGCGACTCGCTCGCGCTGCACCGCCAGGCGCGCGCATGGCTCGAGAACGAGCTAGCGAAACCCTTTGCCGGTCAGACCATCGTGGTCACGCATCATGCGCCGCATCGGCTGAGTCTTGCAGAGCGCTATGCGCAGGATCGCGTGTCCGCAGGATTCGTCAACCACTTGCCGGAACTGGTACGTGCGCCCGTCGCGCTATGGATTCACGGACACACGCATACGCCGTTCGACTACACGGTGAACGGCACGCGCGTGGTTTGCAACCCGCGAGGCTATTTCGACCGCCGCAGCGGGCAGTGGGAAAATCCGCAGTTTGCGTGGGACAAGGTTGTCGAGATCTAGCGCGGCGCCATTGACGGCGGCCGGCTGACCTTCACGCGCCGATTGCCGCAAATCGAACGACTACCGCCCGCTCCGCGGTTGGCCGGCATCAGGACGCTCGACCTTGACCGGTGCAAGTTGCGGCTGCTGTTCGCGCAGGCGGCGCAGCAGGTCGCGAGATGCGGCAATGCCGATCAGTCCGAACATGACGGCGACGCCGATCATCAGATGCGTATCCATGAAACCCTCGTCCTTCAGTGATTGGGATTGCCGAATCGTGGCGGCGGAATGAACGCGCCGGTCTGGGCGACAGCGCGTCAACGACACGGTATCAAATCGATTTCAGCCCGGAAGTAAGGAAATGTTGCGGCGCGGCGCGCATGTAACAGCGCGTTGTCTGAGCGCTGCGGCTGCCGGCCGCCCCGCAAGCCGCACGATCAACGGCAATCCGCCTCGACGTCCCGAACCTCCCCACGCTCACGTCCGCGCAAACTGCCGCAACTCCGCCTGATCGACGGCAAGCGTCGCCGGAAGCTCGTCGCGCAGATGTTCGATCCACGTGCGGATCTTCGCGTCCAGATACTGCCGCGACGGATACAACGCGTAGAGATTCATTTCCTGCGATGTGTATTCCGGCAGCAGCCACACCAGCGCGCCGCTACGCAAGCCGCTGATCGCCGAGTAGATCGGAATCAGCCCGACGCCCATGCCGCTCGCCACGGCAACGGCCATCGCCTCCGCCACATTCACCTGGAAGGTCGCCGGGCCGAGCGTGATGGTTTCTTCGCCGTTCGGGCCGTCGAAGGCCCATTTGTCCGGCGGAAACACCGGCGTCACCATCTGCAGACATGTATGGCGCGCGAGGTCGGCGGGCGTCTGCGGCACGCCGTGCTTCTCCAGATAAGCCGGCGACGCGCACGCAATGCTGAACGCGCTGCCCAGGCGCTGCGACACCAGCCCCGAATCGGGCAAGCCAGTGGCAAGCGTAAGCGATACGTCGAAACCTTCGTCGAGGAGATCCGGCATGCGCTGCGCGAGCGTCAAGTCGACATGCACGTCCGGGTAACGCTCCTGATACCGGCCCACGGCCGGCACGACGTAATGCTGGCCGAAGCTCGTCATCGCGTGGACCTTCAGCTTGCCTGACGGCCGCGCATGAGCGTCGCTCGCCTCGGCCTCCGCCTGGTCGACATACGCGAGGATCTGCTCGCAGCGCTGCAAATAACGTTCGCCCGCCTCGGTGAGTGCAATGCGGCGCGTGGTGCGGTTCAACAGGCGCGTGCGCAGATGCGCCTCCAGATCGGACACCGCGCGCGACGCGTAAGCCGTCGTCGTATTCAGGTGCTGCGCAGCACCCGTAAAACTGCCCGCTTCGACGACGCGGACAAATACGCGCATGTTTTGAAGCGTATCCATGACTTTCCTTGGTGATCGGCAGCGATTGTTACATGTTTTGCGACAGCGATTATCTCAGTCTTCGTAAGAATGCCTTGCATCTTTACCGGTTATTCCCCAATCGATCAAAAAATATAATTGGCAACTTGCTTCTATAGCCACATCTGGAGGGAATCGTGCAGTCTCCGGGACACAAAGGGATCGCCGCAGCTGCGGTTCTTACGATCCTATTAACAATTGCCGGCTGCGCAAGTACCGGAGGCGTCGCCCCGCAAGCGAGCGGCACCGACCCGGCCTCGCTCGATGCGGGCAACGCCATTCGTTCGGCCGACGCCAACGCGCAGTGGCCCGCCGCCGACTGGTGGCGCGCCTACAACGATCCGCAACTCGACGCATGGATCGAGGCCGCGCAGGCGAACAATCCGAGTCTCGCGGCCGCTCAGGCGCGCGTGCGCGAAGCCATGTCGATGGCCGGCGTCGCGCGCTCGGCGTTGTCGCCGCAAGTGGACGGTCATCTGTCGATCCAGCGCCAGAAATGGGCCGACAACCTTTACTACGGTCCGGGGCCGCTCGCCGGCGAGCAGTCGTGGAACAACACGGGCACCCTCGCGCTGTCGTATCACCTCGACCTGTGGGGCAAGGACAAAAACGCCGCCGAGCGTGCACTCGACGCCGCGCACGCCCGCGCCGCCGATGCCCGCGCCGCCCAACTGGAGCTGCAAGCCAACGTGGTGCGCACGTACATCGAGATGTCGCTCGATTACGCGCTGCTCGACATCGCCCGCGGCACTTTCCAGCAACAGCAGCAAATCGCCGACCTGGCGAAGCGGCGTCTGAAAGGCGGCATCGGCACGCAACTCGAAGTGAGCCAGGCCGAAACGCCGCTGCCGGAATACGAACGTCAGATCGACGCGATCGAGGAAAAGATCGCGCTCGGCCGCAACCAGTTGGCGGCGCTGGCCGGAAAGGGCCCGGGCGCAGGCGACTCGATCCAGCGGCCTGTGCTGTCGCTTGCCGCGCCTGCCGGCTTGCCGAGCGCGCTGCCCGCGGAGCTGATCGGCCATCGGCCGGACGTGGTCGCCGCGCGCTGGACGGTGGCGGCGCAGGCGCGCGGCATCGACGTCGCGAAGGCCGAGTTCTATCCGGATATCGATCTGCTCGCGTCGATCGGCGGCTATGCGGCGATGGGGCCGCTGTTCCAGTTCCTGAAGAATCCGTCGCATAGCTGGAGCGCCGGTCCGGCGCTGTCGCTGCCGATTTTCGACGGCGGCCGGCTGCGCTCGCAGCTCGGCGCAGCGTCGGCCGGTTACGACGAAGCCGTGCAGCGGTACAACCAGTCGATCGTCGGCGCGCTGAAGGACATCTCGGATCAGGTCATTCGCATCCGTTCTCTCGCGACGCAGGCCCAGGACGCCGACCGTTCGGTCGCCGCCGCGCGCAAGAACTATGAGCTCTCGCGTGAAGGTTATCGGCGCGGTTTGACCGATTATCTGAACGTGCTGATCGCGCAGAATCAGTTGCTGCGCGCGCAGGAGGGCGTGGCGAAGATCCAGGCCGAGCGGCTCGGCGCACATGCGTCGCTGGTCACAGCGTTGGGCGGTGGACTCGACGAGCCGGCCAATGGTCCGCAAGCAGACGAAACGCTGCCGGGGCATGGCAAGGACAAGGGCAAGGCTGCCGGCGAAAATGGTAGCGCGACTGGCGGGAGCCGGGCGGTTGCGCCTGCCCCCGGCACAGCCGAAAGCGCGCCGACTCGTACGTCTTCAGTGAGTCGTGCCAACAACAGCGCGTCAACCCACGCGGCATCGGCCAGCCACACCGACTCGGGCAACGCCGCAATGGCGCAAGCCTTTGCCGCCACCCGCCGCGACCCATCCGCCGCCAGACCCTCCACAGAGGCGAGCGCCGCTGGCATCGGCGCCGCGGCGTCCAGGTGAGGAAGCGAGCCATGTCAGCCTCCTCTTCTGCCGCGTCACGCCCGGGGTCGTTCTCCGCCTGGTACTCGGCCGCCTCCGACTGGGCGCGTACCGACGGCCTCACCTGGATCTATCTGTTCAAGGCCCTCGCCGCGTGCTTCCTCGCGCTCGGCATTGCGATGAAGCTCGACCTGCCGCAGCCGCGCACCGCGATGACCACCGTCTTTATCGTGATGCAGCCGCAAAGCGGCATGGTGTTCGCGAAGAGCTTCTACCGCATTTGCGGCACACTCGTCGGCCTCGTCGTGATGCTTGCGTTGATCGGGCTTTTCGCGCAGCAGCCTGAACTGTTCATCGTCACGACGGCGATCTGGGTCGGCATCTGCACCGCCGGCGCCGCGCGCAACCGCAACTTCCGGTCGTACGGATTCGTGCTCGCCGGATACACGGCCGCGCTAATCGGCATCCCCGCTTCGCAGCATCCCGATGGCGCATTTCTGAGCGCGCTCACGCGCGTCGCCGAAGTCGTGCTCGGCATCGTCTGCGCGGGCGCGGTGAGCGGCCTCGTGTTCCCGCAGTTCGCCGGCTTGCAGATGCGCAGCACCGTGCGCGCGCGTTTCTCCGCGTTCGTCGAATACGTGTCGGCGTCGCTCGCAGGCCGCAACGACCGCGCGCAGATCGAGGCGACCAATGCGCGCTTCGTCGCCGACATCGTCGGGTTCGAGGCGGCGCGCAGTGTCGCCGTGTTCGAAGGCCCGGATTCGCGGATGCGCGGCGGTCGTCTCGCGCGGTTGAACAGCGAGTTCATGACCGCGTCGACGCGCTTTCACGCGCTGCATCAGCTGATGAACCGTCTGCGCGACGCCGGCACGCACGGCGCGGCCATCGCCATCGACGCGCTGGAGCCGTACTTCAAGGAGATCGCGCCCTTGCTCGCGAAGTCCGGCGAGCCGGTGCTGAGCGCGACCGACGCCGCCCACGCCGCCACGCAACTGGACGCATACAAGGCCGAGTTGCCGCGCCGCGTGCGCGCGACCCGCGCCGCGCTCGAAGCGCATCCCGACGCGCCGCTGCTCGACTTCGACACCGGCGCGGAGTTGCTGTACCGCTTCATCGACGATCTCCATGCTTACGCGGCCACCTACGCGTCGCTTGCCGTCGACACCCACGAACGCGAGCGCTGGGTCGAGCGTTACCAACCGAAGACGAACGCGATCGCCGCAGGCGTCGCCGGCTTGCGCGCGGCTCTCGTGATGGCGGTGCTCGGCGCGTTCTGGATCGCTACCGCGTGGCCGAGCGGTTCCACGTTGACGCTGAACGCGGCGGCGGTGTGCGCGCTGGCGTCGTCGTCGCCGGACCCGAAACGCACCGTGTTCCAGATGGCGGCGGGCACGCTCGTCGCCTCCGTGATGGGCATGCTCGCGGTGTACGGCGTGTTCCCGCATATCGACGGGTTTGCGCTGCTGTGCGCAGCGCTCGCGCCGTTCCTGCTGCTTGGCGTCTTCATGACCACGCGGCCCGCGCTGGCCGGCTATGGCGTCGGCTACTGCATCTTCTTCTGCTTTCTCGCCGGCCCGGACAACGTGATGCACTACGACCCCAGCGCCTTTATCAACGACGCGATGGCGCTTGTGCTGTCGATGCTCGTGTCGTCGGTCGCGTTCGCCGTGCTGCTGCCGCCGTCCACGCCGTGGCTGCGCAACCGGCTGCTCGTCGACTTGCGGCGCCAGGTTGCGCTGGCAAGCCGTGCGCACCTGCGCCGCGTGCGTTCGCGCTTCGAGAGCGGCGCGCGCGATCTGATGTTCCAGATCAACGCGCTCGCAAAGGACGACCCGGCAGCAAGGCGCGACACGTTGCGCTGGCTTTTCGCGGTGCTCGAAGTGGGCAACGCGCTCATCGACCTGCGCCGGGAAGTGGCCACGCTGCCCGCCGCCGAGCGTTACGCGAAGACAACGCCGTGGCGGCTCTCGCTGCGCGCAATGTGCGATGCGCTGAGCGCGCTGTTCGAGCGGCCGCGGACGGACCGCTTCGAGCGCGCGCTTAGTGCGACGACGGACGCAATCGACGCCGTCCAGTTGCTGCTTGCCGCCTTCACGCCGCCGCGCGAGGAGCGCCACCGACTGCAACGCATCCTGAGTCAGTTGCATTTCATTCGTACCGCGTTACTCGATCCCCAATCGCCGCTCGAACCGTTGATGAGCGCACGAGCCGACGCGTCAGAAGGAGTTCGCCATGCCGCGTGACATTGCCGTTTTCGACGCCTACGTGCCCACCATCGTGCTGCTGTTCATCGCGGGCGCCACGCTGACCTGGGTACTGGATCGCGTGATCGCCTATACGGGCGTGTATCGCGTGGTGTGGCACCCGTCCCTGTTCCGGGCCAGCCTGCTCGTATGTGTGTGCGGCGTGCTTGGCCTCGCCGTTTATCGTTGATCAGAGTCGAAACATGACCATTCGAAATCTTGTTGGCTTCGTCGCGACAGCCATTGTTTTTATCGTCGCGATCCTGCTGGGACGCGTGTTGTGGGTTCATTACATGGACGAACCGTGGACGCGCGACGGACGCGTTCGCGCCGAGATCGTCAACGTCGCGCCGGACGTTTCGGGCGCCGTCGTCGATCTGCCGGTGAAGGACAATCAGCTAGTGAAGAAAGGCGATCTGCTGATGCAGATCGATCCGTCGCATTATCAGATCGCCGTCGAACAGGCGCAGGCCGCGGTGGCCGCGCGCAAGGCCGAATTGCAGATGAAGCGCGACGATGCAAGGCGTCGTGCGGACATGGATTCGCTCGTGGTGTCGAAGGAAAGCCGGGAGAATGCGACGCATACGGCGTCGGCCGCCGAGGCTTCGTATCAGCAGGCGCTCGCCGCGCTCGATGCCGCGAAGCTCAATCTCGCGCGCACGCGGGTAGTGTCGCCGGTCGACGGCTACGTGACGAACCTCAACGTGTTTCGTGGCGACTACGCGACGGCCGGCGCGGCGAAGCTCGCCATTGTCGACAGTCACTCGTTCTGGGTCTACGGCTACTTCGAGGAAACCAAGCTGCCGCACGTGCATATCGGCAACAAGGCCGAAGTCCGCCTGATGAGCGGCGGCACGCTGGAAGGCCACGTGGAAAGCATCTCGCGCGGCATCTACGATCGCGACAATCCGCAAAGCCGCGAGCTGCTCGCCGATGTCAACCCGACGTTTAACTGGGTCAGGCTCGCGCAGCGTGTGCCGGTGCGCGTGAAGATCGATTCGGTGCCCGACGGTGTGGTGCTGGCGGCAGGGATTACTTGCACGGTGGTCGTGAAGCCAGCTTGAGCGGCACGCTGCGCGCCCGGCTCGTGCCCGCCGGGCGCACTACCAGCCCCGCCACTCCAGCGCGTGCTACAACCTGAACTTGCCCACCATCTGCTTCAGGCCATGCGCCTGATCGTCGAGCGATCTCGCAGCGGCGGTTGCCTGCTCGACAAGCGCCGCGTTCTGCTGGGTGCCTGAATCCATCTGCGCGACGGCGAGATTGATTTCCTCGATGCCTGCGCTCTGCTCCGAAGAAGCCGCGGAAATCTCGCCCATGATGTCGGTCACGCGCTTCACGGCCTTGACCACTTCGTCCATCGTTTGGCCGGCGTCCTGCGCGAGCGTCGAACCGTTGCTCACGCGCTCGACCGACGTGCTGATCAACCCTTTAATCTCCTTCGCCGCAGCGGCGCTTCTCTGCGCGAGGTTGCGCACTTCGGCTGCGACCACCGAAAATCCGCGGCCTTCCTCGCCGGCCCGCGCCGCCTCGACCGCCGCGTTCAGCGCCAGAATGTTCGTCTGAAACGCGATTCCCTCGATCACGCCGATGATATCGCCAATGCTGCGCGCGCTGTCGTTGATCTCGTTCATCGTCGCGACGACGCGGCTCACCACTTCGCCGCCCTTCTCCGCGATCTCCGAAGCGTTGTTGGCCAGCGTGCTCGCCTGCTTCGCGTTGTCGGCGTTCTGCCGAACCGTCGAGGTCAACTGCTCCATGCTCGTCGCGGTCCGCTCGAGCGCCATCGCCTGCTGCTCCGTGCGCTGGGACAGATCGAGGTTGCCCATCGAAATTTCGCTGGAAGCGGTGGCAATCGCGTCCGCGCTCGACGCAATGTCGGACACCGTAGTGGCGAGACCGCTTTGCATGTCGGAAAGCGCGTATAGCACGCTCGATTTGTCCTTGCGTCCGAGAGCAATGTGGTTCGACAAATCGCCCGCCGCGATCCGGCTCGCGATTTCCTTCGCGTACGCGGGCTCGCCGCCCAACTGGCGCGCAAGGCGCCGCACGACCCACTCGCTGATGCCGGCGGCGAGCACGATCAGCCCGACCGTCATCACCGCGAGCATGACGAACGACGAGTGATAAATGAAACTGGAGGCGTCGATCGTCGCCTTCGCGGCGGTGCCGCGCTCCGCGACGATTTCGTCGACGAGCTTTTCGAGCTTGCCGGTCTCGACCAGCAGCGACACGTCCTGCGTGCCGACCTGCCAGTTCATCTGCGACAAGTCGAGCGGCTGCGCCTTCACGAGCGTGACGAAATCACGCAGGTGCGCGCTCCACACCGTGACCGCCGCGGCAAACTTCTTCTGATGCTCGACGGCTTTCGCATCGGATTTTTCGACGTACTGTTGCAGCGTGCCGAGTTCCGTTGAAAGGCCGCTCAAGCCCTTGTCGATGTCGGCGCCCAGTTCGTCGCGCTCCTTGGCGGTCGTCGCCGTCAACAGCATTTTTTGCGCGCGGCTCGCACGCAACATGTGGCCGCGGGCTTCTTCCGCGGCGCGGCTCGCGACATGGCCCTGATCGTAGATGGATTGAGCGGACGCGTTCAGGCGGCTGATCTGAGTAAGGGAAAACACGCCGATCGCCAGCGTGCCGATCAGCAGCACCGCGAATGCGAGGCGCAACATCGTTTTGACCGACAGCCCCTTGAGGCTCACCACCCGCGAGCGGCCGCCGCTTCCCCCCTTGCCGCGCGAGGGCAACCTGCCCGCCGCCTCCCCATCCGGCACGAAACCCGCGCCCGTCCGACTGCCCAGCGAAACTGCTTTCATATTCCCCGTCCCCACGTTTAGAACTGCCGCAAAGGTCTGTTCCCGGCATTGCTTCTTATCTCTCCGGGTCTACGGCATCGACGTCCGCGATCTTTAGCGCGGTTCGTGAAATGCCGATCGTAATTGCCCGGTCCTCGACGCGCGGCTTTGTGAGCGCGCGTCCGCGCCCGTTTTATACATGGCCAAAAATCGCGGCAGCGGGTTTAACTGGAATGCTTGCCTGGCGTTTATTGCCATGCGGCCGCTGGCGACCTGGCACTGCCATAGCGCGGACAACGCCCCGCCGCTGCGCCGGGACAAACCCAACCGTTGGGCTTGATGTCCGAATCGCGACAAAACTTGTCCTTACAATTCGCACAAGCCACATTAAACTGCGACAAATAGCTGAGCACACGTGACGCCGCGTCGTTATGCCGCAACGACGCAAGCCCCACATCGCGACGTGCCGCCAGCCAGGAATTGCCCCTTCCTTTTTCTTTCTCCAAGCGTATGGAAACCAGCCTCGATAAACGCGCACTTGCCAGCGCGTCAGCCGCAACCGGCACCACCGCCACTGCCACCGCCGCGGGCTCGACCGCGCAGCCGGCCGCGGCAGTGCAGCGTACGGTTTACTCCGTGCTCGGCGCGATCAGTTTTTCGCACCTGCTCAACGACATGATCCAGTCGTTGATTCTCGCCATCTACCCGATGTTGAAAGACAACTTCTCGTTGTCGTTCGGACAGATCGGCCTGATCACGCTGACCTATCAGATCACCGCGTCGCTGCTGCAACCGCTTGTCGGCATTTATACCGACAAGCATCCGAAACCCTACTCGCTGCCCGTCGGCATGGGGTTCACGCTGGCCGGCCTGCTGCTGATGTCGATGGCGCCCAATTTCGGCGTGCTGCTGGTGGCGGCGGCGCTCGTCGGCTGCGGCTCGTCGGTGTTTCACCCGGAGTCGTCGCGGGTCGCGCGCATGGCTTCGGGCGGCCGTCACGGACTCGCGCAATCGTTGTTTCAGGTCGGCGGCAACGCGGGATCGTCGCTCGGTCCGCTGCTCGCCGCGCTGATTGTGATTCCGCACGGCCAGCGCAGCATCGCGTGGTTTTCGGTCGCGGCGCTCGTCGCGATCGTCGTGCTCACGCAGATCGGCCGCTGGTACAAGCAGCATCCGTCGGTGAAAAAAGCGCGCAGCCTGACCGGTCATGCAACGCTGTCGCGCAACCAGGTGATGTTCGCGATGGGCGTGCTGATCCTGCTCGTGTTCTCGAAGTACTTCTACCTCGCGAGCATCAACAGCTACTTCACGTTTTATCTGATCGACCGGTTCCATCTGCCGGTGCAGGCCGCGCAGATTCATCTGTTCGTATTCCTCGCGGCGGTGGCCGCGGGCACGATGATCGGCGGTCCGATCGGCGACCGGATCGGCCGCAAGTATGTGATCTGGGTGTCGATTCTCGGCGTCGCGCCTTTTACGCTGCTACTGCCTTACGCGAATCTGTTCTGGACTGGCGTGCTGACGGTGATCATCGGCGTGGTGCTGGCCTCGGCGTTCTCCGCGATTCTCGTCTATGCGCAGGAGCTGATTCCCGGCAAGGTCGGCATGGTCGCGGGGCTCTTTTTCGGCTTCGCGTTCGGCATGGGCGGGATCGGCGCGGCGGTGCTCGGGGAACTGGCCGATGCCACCAGCATCGGCTACGTGTACAAGGTTTGCTCGTTCCTGCCATTGATCGGCGTGCTGACGGTGTTTCTGCCGGATGTGGAAGGCAAACGCGCGAAGACGTGAGGATTTCCGGTCCTGCGGATGAGAAAAAGGCGCTACGGCGCCTTTTTCTTTTCTGCCCGTGCCGCTCATGGTGAACCCGCGTTGTCCGGCGAGCGGCGCGTACTCTATGCTTCTTCAACACGCGTCGCTTTGCCGCCCTCATGCGGTGGCCGCGCGCGAGGTCTGCCCCTGTTCGCTCACCCAGCATCCGAAGGATCGCCGCAGATGACCCGCTACCGCGATTTCCACCGCCGTTCGATCGAGAACCCCGAGGCATTCTGGCGCGACGAGGCGCGGCGCATCCATTGGGAAACGCCGTTCGATACCGTACTCGACCGCTCTAACCCGCCGTTTGCGCGGTGGTTCGTCGGCGGACGCACGAATCTGTGTCATAACGCGGTGGACCGGCACCTCATCGAGCGTGCTCAGCAGAATGCGCTCGTCTATGTGTCGACGGAGACCGGCATCGAGCGGCGCTATACGTATGCCGACCTGTACGCGGAAATCAACCGTATGGCGGCGGTCATGCGCTCGCTCGGCGTGAAGCGCGGCGACGTGGTGCTGCTCTATCTGCCGATGATCCCCGAGGCACTCTTCGCGATGCTCGCCTGCGCGCGCCTCGGCGCGATTCACTCGGTGGTGTTCGGCGGATTTGCCGCGCCTAACCTGGCCGCCCGTATCGACGACGCGAAGCCGGTGCTGATCGTGACCGCCGACGCCGGCGCGCGCGGCGGCAAGGTGATCGACTACACGCCGCTGGTCGACGAAGCGCTCGCACGCGCAAGCCATAAAACGCCGCGCGTGTTGCTGATCGACCGGCAACTCGCGCCCGAGCGCCTGAACGCAAACTATCTGGTCGATTACGAACCGCTGCGCGAACAGTTCTTCGACGCGCACGTGCCGTGCGAATGGCTCGAATCGAACGAGCCTTCATATGTGCTGTACACGTCGGGCACGACCGGCAAGCCCAAAGGCGTGCAACGCGACGTGGGTGGCTACGCGGTCGCGCTCGCGGCATCGATGGAATACATCTTCGAGGGCAAGGCCGGCGACACCATGTTTACGGCGTCGGATGTCGGTTGGGTGGTCGGCCATAGCTATATCGTCTACGCGCCGCTGATCGCGGGGCTGACCACGCTCATGTACGAAGGCACGCCGATTCGCCCGGACGGCGGGATCTGGTGGCGCCTCGTCGAGCAGCACAAGATCAATCTGATGTTCACCGCACCGACTGCGCTGCGCGTGCTGAAGAAACAGGATCCGGCGCTGTTGAAAAACGCCGACCTGTCGAGCCTGCGCACGCTGTTCCTCGCCGGCGAGCCGCTCGACGAACCGACCGCCTCATGGATCGCCGGCGCACTCGGCAAACCGGTGATCGACAACTACTGGCAAACGGAAACCGGCTGGCCGATGCTCGCGATTCCGCGCGGCGTCGAAGCGCTGCCGACCAAGCTCGGCTCGCCGGGCGTGCCGTCGGCTGGTTTCGATCTGAGCCTGCGCGACGAGCTGACCGGCGAACCCTGCCCGCCCGGCGAAAAAGGCGTGCTCACGCTGAATTACCCGTTGCCGCCGGGCTGCATGTCGACCGTTTGGGGCGACGATAAGCGCTTTGTCAGCACGTACTGGTCGAGCGTTCCGAACCAGCAGGTTTATTCGACCTTCGACTGGGGCATTCAGGACCAGGACGGTTATGTGACGATCCTCGGCCGCACCGACGACGTGATCAACGTCGCCGGCCACCGGCTCGGCACGCGCGAGATCGAGGAGGCGTTGTCGAGCCATGCGGCTGTGGCCGAGGTGGCGGTGGTCGGCGTGGCGGATCCGGTGAAGGGTCAGGCGGCGATGGCGTTCGTGGTGTTGCGCGACGCGCAGGCTCACGCAAATGCCAACGCACGCGCGAAGCTGGAGGCGGAATTGACGGCGACGGTCGACCGTCAGCTTGGCGCGATTGCGCGGCCTTCGCGGGTGGTGATCGTGTCGATGCTGCCGAAGACGCGCTCGGGGAAGCTGCTGCGTCGGGCCATCGCCGCGCTTGCGGAAGGACGCGAGCCGGGCGAACTGCCGACTATTGAGGACCCGGCCGCGTTGCAGCAGGTGCGGGAGGGGTTGGGTGGGGCGGGGGGCGGTTGAGGGTTTCGGTTGAGAGCTTGGGCGTGGGCGTGCGCTTAGGACTAGGCCCTACGACCTTCGAGCGTTCTAGCCTTGCGCGTACGTCTCGGTCTCGGGGCGGGCCACCGGCACTGGCAATCTGCCCTTCGCAGCCAACTGGCAAACGCCTCGCTCAAATCAACCCGCGCTGCGCGCTTGCAAGAACCGCGTGAGGATCGCGTTCGAATAAGCGCCGGCGATCTCCGTGAGAAACGAGACGAACGACGCCGGCGCGTGGTCGTCGGCGGTATCGGAAATGGTGCGCACGACCGCGCACGGCACGCCGTATTCATGACAGACCTGTGCGATGGCCGCACCTTCCATCTCGACGGCGAGCGCGTCCGGTAACGCGTCACGCAAAGCGTTGACGCCCGCGGCACTCGCCACGAACTGATCGCCGCTGATAATCAACCCGCGATGCACGCGCGGCTCACGCGTGCCGAAACGCGCCGCCGACGCCGCGCCCTCGTCCACGATAAAACGCTCGCAGGCCGCGGCGAGTTGCGCGGCCAACGTCGCATCGGCGGCGAAGCGCGACACGCCTAGCAACGGCACTTCGAAACGCGGAAAAAGCGGCGACGCGTCCAGATCATGTTGCAACAACGCATTGGCGACGACGATGTCGCCGACGCGGACCTCCGCGCCCACACCGCCGGCGACGCCGGTGAACACGACGCCCTCGACATCGAATGCGTGAATCAGCGCGCTGACTGTTGCCGCCGCCGCGACCTTGCCGACGCGCGCGAGCGTCACGACGCACGGCGCGCCGTGGACAGTGCCGATGTGATAGTCGCGCCGACCGTGCGTGATGGTGCGCACGCCGGATTCCGCGCGCATCGCGTCGATCAGGTCACCGAGTTCCTGCGGCAACGCCGCGAGGATGCCGAGCGGTTGGCGCGTGGACGAGGCGCCGCGGCTGTCGGGATCGTTGCGAGGCTTGTCGGCGCCTGCGGTCCGTGCGGTCCGTGCTGTTCGTGCGGTGCCTGCGGTTTGTGCGATGCCTGCGGTTTGTGCGATGCCTACTGTTTGTGCTGTGCCTGCTGTGCCTGCGGTACCTCCCGTGCCTGCGGCACCGGCTCGCGCCCCAATCGCTGGCGACCCGACCGCTTCTGACGCGGCCCCTTTCATTCGACCGCCTGCAACTTGGCGACCGCGAGCGCGAGCCACTTTTCACCGTGGCGCTTGAACTTGACCTGCGCCTTTGCATCGGCACCGCCGCCTTCGAGCGCGGTGATCGTGCCTTCGCCGAACTTCGTATGAAACACCTGCTGACCGACGCGAAAGCCCGCTTCCGCCGCGCGCTGCTCATTGGCGAAGGCCGGCAACGGCGCCGCTACCGTCGACGCCCCTCCGCCGTAGCCCTGCTGACGGTCCGGCCGCGCAAACCAGTCGCGGCCATAGCCCGCGTTGTCCGAACGACCGCCCCAACGCGCGCCCGCCTCGACCTTCGGCGTGAGCCACTTGAGCGTTTCCTGTGGCAATTCGTCGAAGAAACGCGAGCGGATGTTGTAGCGCGTCTGACCGTGCAGCATCCGGCTTTGCGCGAACGACAGGTACAGACGCTCCTTCGCGCGCGTGATCGCCACGTACATCAACCGACGCTCTTCTTCCAGCCCGTCTGACTCCATCGCGCTGTTCTCGTGCGGGAACAGTCCCTCCTCTAGACCCGTGATGAACACCGCTGTGAATTCGAGGCCCTTGGCCGCGTGCACCGTCATCAGTTGCACGGCTTCCTGGCCGGCTTGCGCCTGGTTGTCGCCCGCTTCGAGCGACGCGTGCGACAGGAAACCGGCGAGCGGCGTCATCGTGTCCGGGTTTTGCGCGGGGTCGGCGATGCCGGGCGCGTCGAGCACGACCGTGTTCGGGTCGTCGGTCGCGACTGCCAGTTCGGGCGCGGCGGTCGCGCCTGGGCGCAGCGGAATCGAGCGCGCCGGCGTGTCCATCCCATAGCCCTCTTCGCTGACGAACGCGGCCGCGGCGTTCACCAGTTCCTGCAAGTTCTCCAGCCGGTCCTGACCTTCGCGCTCGTTCTGATAGAAGTCAGCAAGACCGCTCGTGCGGACCACGTACTCAACGGTTTCCGGCAGGCTCATCTGCTGCGTTTCCGCGCGCATCTTGCCGATCAGGTTCGCGAAGCTCGCGAGACTCGAGCCCGCCTTGCCGGCGACATACGGAATCGCCGCGGCCATCGAGCAGTTGTACAGGCGTGCCGCGTCCGCAAGCTGCTCGATTGACCGCGCGCCGATGCCGCGCGTCGGAAAATTGACGACGCGCGCGAACGCGGTGTCGTCGTTCGGATTGTCGATCAGACGCAGATACGCGAGCGCGTGCTTGACTTCCTGGCGCTCGAAAAAGCGCAAGCCGCCATACACGCGATACGCGATGCCCGCATTGACGAGCGTGTGCTCGATCGTGCGCGACTGCGCGTTGCTGCGGTAAAGAATCGCGATTTCGCTGCGCGACGTGCCGGTACTGATCAGCGCCTTGATTTCCTCGACGATCCAGCCGGCTTCCTGCGAATCCGTCGCGGATTCATAAACGCGCACCGGTTCGCCGTGACCGGCGTCGGTGCGCAGATTCTTGCCCAAGCGCCGCGAATTGTTGGCGATCAGCTGATTGGCCGCGTCGAGAATATGGCCGTGCGAGCGGTAATTCTGTTCGAGCTTGATGAGATGCCGGACGTTGAACTCGTGTTCGAAGTCGCGCATGTTGCCGACGTTCGCGCCGCGGAATGCGTAGATCGACTGATCGTCGTCGCCGACCGCGAAGATCGAATTCGTCTGGCCGGCGAGCAGCTTCAGCCACGCGTATTGCAGCTTGTTCGTGTCCTGAAACTCATCGACGAGAATGTGTTTGAAGCGCGCCTGATAATGCGCGCGCAGCGGCGGATTGTGCGCGAGCAGTTCATAGCAGCGCAGCAGCAGTTCCGGAAAATCTACGACGCCCTCGCGCTGGCATTGCTGGTCGTAGGCTTCGTATAGCTCGACGAATTTGCGGTTGAAGTTGTCGGTGGCGTCGACGTCTTTCGGGCGCAGCCCTTGTTCTTTCGCGTTGTTGATGAAGTACTGGAGATTTTTCGCCGGGTACTTTTCGTCGTCGATATTCAGGCCCTTCATCAGACGCTTGATCGCGGACAATTGGTCGGCGGTATCGAGAATCTGGAAGGTGGCGGGCAGACCGGCGTCGCGATGATGCGCGCGCAGCATGCGGTTGCACAGGCCGTGGAAGGTGCCGATCCACATGCCGCGCGTGTCGATGGGCAGAAGCGCCGACAGACGCGACATCATTTCGCGCGCAGCCTTGTTGGTGAAGGTCACGGCCAGAATGGTGGCGGGCGACGCAAGCCCGTGCTGGATGAGCCACGCGATACGCGTGATGAGCACGCGGGTTTTGCCGCTGCCCGCGCCGGCGAGAATGAGCGCGGGCTCGTTGGGGAGCGTGACGGCGGCGTGTTGTTCGGGATTGAGATTGGCTAGCAGGTCGGGCATTTTTTCGCAGGGACGGCGGGGTGTTCGTCATTATATGCCCCGGCGGGGGGTTGCTTTTTTTGGCCTGCTCGGCGGGTGTTGTTAGCTGTGGGAGTTGTTTGCGGTGGCGGGTTTTTCTTGATTTCGTGGTGGCCTTTCCTTTGGTTTCGTGGTGGCCTTTCCTTGATTTCGCGGTGGTCTATTGGTGTTGCCCCTGTGCGGGGCGGCACTTACTTTCTTTGCCGCCGCAAAGAAAGTAAGCAAAGAAAGCGGCTTTACACCGCCAGCTCATAAGTGGGTCCCCTGGCTTGGAAGAGGTAGTGGTGCATCTGGAATCTGTTCCCTCGCACATTCGGCGCTCGTGACAAGGTAGTCATTCTTCCAGCGGCGCTGCGCGCGCCGCAGCGGTCGTTCTTCGAAGCGGGTGCGCCGAGCCGTTCTCCGCAGCGCGCGGGCGGAGTCGTTCTGGAGATCGAGTGGGCGAAGACTGTCCGCGATTTGCGCGTGTCCTGAATCTTGTGTAAGAGGCCGTACGAGCTCCCGCGTCATTCAACGACGGCTTTCGATCCGTTCGTACCGGCACCTGCTCGTTCGGCCGGCCGCGTGCGATGTGATGCGAGGGCGCCAACTTAGCGCCTCCAGAGCGGAGCGAATAGCGCGCGCCGCGCCGAGGCGAAGCCGACGGCCCCCACCGCGCCTAACCGCGAGCGAGCGGCTTTGGACCCGGCCCTTCGGGCGAACACGGAGTGCGAGGCGGGACGTATGACTGCCTTGTCACCAAGGCTGAATGTGCGGGAACACGGATTCCAGCTGCACCACTACCCCTTCCAAGCCGGGGGATCCACCTACGAGCTGGCGGTGTGAGCCGCTTTCTTTGCTTATCTTTCTTTGCGGCGGCAAAGAAAGTAAGTGCCGCCCCGCACAG
>NZ_AWZT01000071.1 GCF_000472525.1 Paraburkholderia dilworthii | reverse complement strand
ACCTTGTCTCCGTATTCTGCATCCTGAGCTGGCGCATATTCTGGCTGACAATGATCAGCCGATGTGCGCCGCAAGCTCCAGCTGAGGCAGCCTTCACCTCAACGGAAATAGAATTGCTCGAGTGCATAGTCCCTGACTTGCCGCTTACCGCGCAGGNACCACCGCTCCTGCGAAACCTTATCAAGGTCGCCCGGCTTGGAGGCTATCTGGGCCGAGCCAGTGATGCGCCACCAGGTAATACCGTCGTGTGGCGTGGCATGCGGCGCCTCACCGATATTCAACTNGGTTATGAACTCGCCCTGAATCGAAGTGGGTAATTGCAAGGTTGCTGATACCGTCTTGACGCGGATTTGAGTTGCGTAAGGACGTGACGCAGGTACGCGTACGGCTCGACGTTGCTCGCGCGGCACGTAAGCACGAGGCTGTAGATGACGGCGCTGGCTTTCGCTCCCGGGACTGTGTCGCTGAAGAGCCAGACTTTCCTGCTGGTGGCAAACGGGCGGATGTCGGTTTCCGCAACGTTGTTGTCAACCGGGGCTAGCCCGTCGGCAACGTAACGGCTGAGATATTCCCACTGGTTAAGCGCGTATCTGATGGCATTGCCCAGCGATCTTCAGACGGCACTTGTGGTGCCTGCTCGTCCAGCCAGGCTTTAGATGCGTCAAGCAGCGGAACGCTGTGCTGTCGTCGCAATCGTAATGTATACGCAGCGCGGGTTTCGCCGCCCGGCGGCTCCTCTCGTGCGAGTGCTTCGACGCGATCGAGTCGCTGAAAGAATTCGAGAGCCTGCTGTGCCCGTTTGCTTGGTTTTTTCTGCGTCTTCAGGGCCTCCACGAATCCGCCCGGACGGTCAGTTGAAACTCCCCCACTTATGGTCGCGCAAATTCCCCCACCCTGTGCAGCAGGACTAAGGGTTTTATTTAGCTGGTTTTCGTTTTTCTCGCAAGCGTTTCAGCGGCCTCTTTAAGGCGATAGCTGCGACCATCGAACTCGAGCAGGTGGCAGTGATGCATGAGCCGGTCGAGGATCGTGGTGCTCATCGTGTTGTCGCCCAGGTATGCGCCCCAATCCTGCACAACGCGGTTGGATGTGACGACAACGCTGCGATGCAGTTTGTAGCGTTGATGGATCGGGGTTTGCAGCAGCGCGTCCGCGGCATCGGGGATCGTGCGCGACAGAAACAGATCGTCCAGCACAAGCACATCGCTTTCGAGGATAGCCCGCAGCCGGGCTTCGCGCTGGGCAGTCGGGCTCAGCGCGTAACGGTTAAAGAAGTCGTCGGTCTCAAGATACTGCACCTTGTGGCCTTGCAGGACGGCTTGGTAAGCGACGGCCTTCGCAACGTGCGATTTGCCGGTGCCAGGTTTGCCGATGATCAGCGCGTTGTCGCCGGCGGCGATGAACTTCAGCGCGTGCAGCTGGAAGCAGGCCTGGCGAGGCACTTTGGGATTGAAGCCCCAGTCGAATTCGGCGAGCGTGAATTTCTCTTCGAGGCCGGAGAGCTTGTAGCGGCGTTCGATGAGCCGGGACTGGCGGCGATCCAGTTCGTCCTGCAGGATCAGTGCGAAGGTTTCGAGGAATGGCTGCTGGGAGCCCTGGGCCTGCAGCACGCGCGTTTTGAGTGTGTCGCGCACACCAGACAGGTGGAGCTGTCCGAGGGCCCGTTCGATTTCCGGTAATGTCATGGTCATGCCTGCGTTTCTCTCGTCGGAGGTTGAGGTTCGGCGCCGTGCTGCGCACCGAGGGTAAAGAGTTCGCCGTATTGGGCGGCAGGACGGATCAGCGGGTGGTCCTGCGTGAGAGGCAGTTCGAGTTGCGGTGCCTGATCGAGACGCTCGAGTGCCTGTTCGAACAGCTGCTCGACGATCGCGCGCATCTGTTCGTACCGGCAGACGTGATGACGTAGTGCGTGGTCGCAGGCCTGTTCAACGAGCCGGGCGGGATACTTCTTCGCCAGACCGACGATGCTCCACATGGCGCGATGGCCGACGCGACCTTCGCTGTCGAACATGTGTTGGCAAAGCGCCTTTGTTTGCCGCCCGATGTCGCCAGCGCTCGCGAGCAGGAAGGCGCTCTGGCGGGACGGATTGAACGGGCGTTCGTCTTCGGGCAGTTCAAGCGAACCGGCCTGCAGGGCGCGAGGATGGGTGCGCAGCAAGGCCTGCGTACGGCGATCGCGAATCTCGATGGTGGAATCGTAGATCCGCACTGAAACGAGACTACCGATCGCTGCGGGTCGTGCCGCATAGTTGCTGCGATCGATGTTGACAGTGGTGTCGTCCCAGACGGTACGCACGACCTCCATGACGTAGCGAAAGCCGGTGGTCGGCAACGCCCGCAGATGCGGCCTCTCCTCCTGGAACATGGCCTCGACCTGTCGCCGGGTGATGCCATGAATGCGTTTGGCCGCCCAGTTCGCCTCCCAGTGCATCAGGAATTCGTTCTGGGCTTCGAGCGACTCGAAACGGCGGCCGGCGAGCGCGGTGCCCTGCGTATGTTGAATCGCGTTCTCGACGGTCCCTTTTCGATTCGGGTCGCGCACTCGGGCAGGGGCGGCGACGACGCCGTAATGCTCGAGCATCGCCTCATAGAGCCGGTTGATCTCGGGTTCGTATAGATCGGGCGTGATGACGCCCTCCCGGAGATTGTCCAGGACGACACCTCTCCCGGCAGCTTTAGTGGCTCAGCCGACGGTCGTCAGGTGGGGGAGTTTGAAGTGACCCATACCCGGGGGAGTTTGACCGACCGCCGTGGTCCGCGTCTCGCATGAGCAAGGCAACCGAAGTGAGTGACGCCCTTGATCGTTCGCCACGCGCTGTAGCCGTCGGACATGACCAGGCCTTTGTAGTCCGCGAGAAACGTCGGGGGATATTGCTTGCCACGTCCGGGTTGATAGTCGAACAACACCACCGGCTCTGCGCTATCCTCCCCGCTTCGATACAGCCACATATAAGACTGGCTTTGCGCGGTTTTGCCCGGCTCCTTCAGCACCTGAACGGTGGTTTCGTCGCCATGAATCAGTGGCTGCGACAGCAAGGTCTTGCGTAACGACTGGTAGAGGCGCTCCAGATGCAATTGCGTTGGCTAGATGACCCAGTGCCCCAATGTACCTCGGCCCACCGGAATGTTCGCGCGCCCGAGCGCGTCCTCCATCCGGTATAGCGGCGTGCCGTCGACATACCTGCCCGTCATTACTGTGGCGATCATCGCGGAGCCGGCCTGACTGCCCGGTAACGGTTGCGCCGGCATCGGCGCGACCAGGATCGGCGTACGCTCGGCGAAACGCTCGCAATGACGGCATGCATGTTTGAAGCGAACATGCCTGACGACTTGGGATCGGAATCCGGATAGCTGTGTTCGGCAGAAACCACCGGGATGAACGCCGTCGTTGCCGGGTCGACCGTGTCTTCGGCTGCATGAGCAGACTTTGCCCTCTCATGCAGGCGAATCCACTTGTGCAGCTGGTTTGCGTTTACTTGAGCCTTGAGTGCGAGGCCGGCGATTGACGCACCCGGCAGCAAGCACGCCTCCATCAGTCGGCGCTTACCCTCAGGGTCGTACCTTCGCTTGCCGTTGGAGCATTCTCGAATGACCCGCAGTGGCATAAAATCAGACTCGTCGTCGTTCATGGTTTGCGTCCGCAATGTAGGTTGCGGACGCAATCGTCGCCCTTAAACACAGACGATGATAGGTGTGTTCTACTTAGCGCTTAGTGCGGCTGCAAAGCCGATGAAAGATAGTTGATGAAAGTTTAATACGGAGAAGAAGTGGCGAATCACTCTGGCCCCGAGTCATGCGGCATGCACCGTGAGGTGCAGTTCGAAGCGTTGTCAGGGGAAACCGACAGGCCAGCCATTGAGCCGCGTAATAATTATTCCGGGATGCCGACGCTGTTAAGCGAAGCGGAAGGCAATACGGTGCACGATGTCAATCGCAAGTCGTGTACTGATCCCGCGTGGTCGGAGACCCTGTGCATGTTGGGAAGTCTTTCATACGGAAGCAGCGAGATCTCATCGGTGTCCGGCATAGTTGGGCCGGACGGGGCTGGGAAGGTCAATGACCGTAATCCAGGGCGGATTCAACCGGTCGATGCAACGGTTTGATGAAATCGCTCAGCCGGTGTATCGAAGTTTAGTGTTTTTCGGGGACGTTCGTTGAGCCGCCTGGCTACGACATTAAGTCTAGCCTGTGAATAGACGGAGAGATCAGTGCCCTTAGGGAAGTAGGCGATGTACGCGCGTTCAAATCGGGTCGTGAGTTCGGCATGCAAGATTACCGAGCGGGTCAGGCGGACGCGCTCGCCTGGGATCGGGCACGTCGCCCGAAGGTTTGCAAAAACAGTTCCTTGACCATGGTCCACGCACCTCCGGTGCCAATACCCGCAAGCCGCGACAGCATGGCAATCGCGGGCTGTATGCCATCGCGCACCTGTTGCTCCTGGAGCGCTTCGAGCGTCCTGATCTGCGTGGCAACCAGCGAGAGCCGCTCGGACTCGCGTTCAACCTCGGCGCGCAGACCTGGCCACAGCTGTGCGGCGTGCTCAGCCCACCAGCGCGCCCACGCGCCCACCGATGCGCTCGACCCGCAGGTTGTGCAGCACCAGCAGCGAGCGGATCTGGTTGCAGTGGGCGGTGCGCTCCTGACGCAGCCGTCCCAGTTCCCGATGCACACGTCGCTCATCTTCCTGCTCCGGGGTCGGAATGCGTGCGACCGCCCACACCCGCCGCTCACCGCCGTAGTAGCGCATGAGCATCGACAGCAGTTTGTCGGCGTCGAGCCGATCAGTCTTTGCGCGGCGGGCCCGCCGGTTCACTTCAATGCTGGCGGGATCCACCACTATGTTGGTGATTTCATGTGCGGCCAGCCGGCGGTGCAGCCAGAAACCGTCACGGCCCGCCTCGTAGCAGCTGCGCACCGGGGCGCCGCCGGACAAATGGCAGCGGGCTTGGCCTTTGCGATCGCGGTCAGCACCGCCGCGGTATCGCCCGACGTCACCGTACACCGGGTTGGCGCGAGCACGCCGTTGCGAAGCGACAGCTTCCAACTCTTCTCACCTAATTCGAAGGCGACGCACAGGCAACCGGTGATCGTCATATCCCGCCCCTGAAGGGCTGTGTCAGGCGCATTCATTTGCGTACTCCTTTCGAAAAACGGGTGTCGGAATCCTCGTTTTACTCCCGGGGGCTTACTTCTGCGGCTCTTCCATAGTATCTGGAAGTTGCCGCTTGTCTGGGCCTCGCGCCGACGCCGTATGCAAGCGGCACTGGTGACGTCGAGCAGGGTATCAGCAAGGCCGGCAACAAACGAGCCCGGTGGTTGATGCTCCGCTTCCTGTCTCACGGGTTGCCGACCGACGAATGATTCGTCTGGTCCGCAAATGGCTGCAGGCTGGCACAATCGAGAATGGTCGGCGTGTTGCATCGACGCGCGGTACACCTCAGGGCTCGGTGAATTCACCGTTACTTGCCAATATCAACCTGCACTACGCGCTGGATTTATGGGCGCAGCAATGGCGTAATCGACATGCCACTGGCGACGTGATCATCGTTCGCTATGCCGACGATAGTGTGTTGGGATTCCAACATGAAGGGGAAGCACGACGTTTCCTGCGAGGTTTGCAGGAGCGACTGGCCCACTTCGGGTTGCAACTGCATCCAGAGAAAACGCGGTTGATTCGCTTCGGGCGATTTGCCGCGCAACAATATCGGGAACGCGGCATACGCAAGCCGGAGACCTTCGACTTTCTGGGGTTCACGCACTGTTGCAGTAGGCGGCGCAGTAATGGCGACTTCAAGATTGTGCGGTTGACAATCAAGAAGCGGATGCGCGCAACTCTGGCAAGCATTCGGGAAACGCTGATGCGGCGGCGTCATGAACTGTGCCTGTGATAGGTCAGTGGCTGCGGCGAGTACTCCGGGGATATTTGAACTACCACGCGGTGCCTGACAACATGCGGCGGCTGGCTGGGCTCCTTCGGGAAGTCGGTCGTGCATAGCGACATGCGCTGCTGCGTCGAAGTCAACGCAGACGCATGCCGTGGTCGCGCTTCGCGAGGTTGCTTCGCCGATATCTGCCACCCTGCCGAATCGTCCATCTGCATCCCACGCAGCGGTTTCGCGTCAACACCTCTGGTAGGAGCCGTATGCAGTAATGCTGCACGTACGGATCTGTGCGGGGGGCGATGGGTAACCATCGTCCCTACCGCGACCAATTCGTCGAAGTCGTTGACTCGTACATCCGCTGGTACAACGCAAAGCGGATCAAGGTCTCGCTCGGCTTCCTGAGCCCCGTCGCCTCGCCTTCCCGATGCGGACCTGTCCTTGCTGCGAGAGGCCAGACTGGAGATCTCCCGGTTCCCAAACAAGGAGCGTGCGTGTGTGCCAGGATCTTCGACCACGCCGAGCCGAACGGAGTGCTCGCAATATCGCGCTCCGTCGTGTTGCCTTGCGCCTTGTCAACGGCCTCGGCACTCAGAATAAGTAAACCATCGCGGCTCAATGGCTGGCCCGCACGTACCCCTGTCAACGCTTCGCCGCATGTCTCGCGACATACTGCGCATGACTCGGGGACAACGTGGTTTGCTAGACCTTCGTTGTAAGAGACTTGCACTCTTTACTCCTTGCCGGTCTCCCGGCGCACTGACAACCTTCCGTTGTTCTACGTTTCTCGACACTTCGGACGCGGCGGAATGGTGGTTCCCCAACGCTCAATTTCGTCGTGCTTGCGGTCACTGGGAGTCAGATGGTATTGTAGGTATATCAGGAATACCGTGTCGTTCCATCCGGCAGACACGCCTTCGGCGTGTAGAACACGAATGGTGTCGGCGTGTTCGTGAGGGAAGCGCAACTTCTGTATCTACTGTGTTGCCGTGGTCTTCTCGTCATGGAGCCCCAGGTAAGCGCCTGATCATGTCCTCGCTGACTTGTCCGGGAAGACAACGTTCTCCGTCAAATCAGTTGATAGTTAAAAACCTTGATTAAAGAGACTTAGATGACAGAGACCAAACGATTGCTCGAACTCGTTGCCGCCGGCACGCTAGCCGCCGGGGCACTATTCGCTCCCCAGATTGCTTATGCTGAAGGCTCCGGGGGGGCAGTGATCACAGAAGCAATCATCGGTGAGCCGCCAGGTCTCGATCCATTGATTACAACGACTGACGTTGTAGCGACTCCAAGCGAGCACATCTTTGAGACGCTCTTCACCTTCAATTCACGCTGGGAAGTGCGTCCTTTGCTAGCTGAAAGCTTGCCGACGATCAGTGGTGACGGCTTGACTTACATCATCCCCATCCGCAGGGGTGTGAGCTTCCAAGACAGGTCCAAAATGCAAGTCGAGGATGTGGTCGCCTCACTCAATCGATGGGTACGTGCAGCTACCCTCGGCAAAGGTTCAAACAGCTTCAATATCGACCGGATCGAAGCGACCAATGATCACGTAGTCACGATCAAGCTAAAGCAGCCGTATGCGCCACTCCTGCCACTGCTCGCTTATCCGCTGTCAGCAGCCATCATTACCCCACAAAAGAACATCAAGGGAAACGAGCTGACTGCCCTGATTGGCACCGGCCCGTATAGCCTTGCTGAGCACAAGCCTGATCAATACATCAAGCTGGTTCGCTTCAAGGGCTATTCTTCGCGCAAGGAGCCTGCGGACGGGACGTCGGGCGAGCGTAAGCAGATTCCGGACGAGATTGATTTCGTTCCGGTACCCGACAACAACACGCGCGTAGAGGGAGCTGTTGCCGGTCAGTACGACTACGCCGATGGTCTTCCTATAGAAGCATACGCCCGGCTTCAGAAAAGCAACAAATCTGCTCCGACCTTGCTGCCGGACCTTGGCTGGCCGTTTCTCGCTTTCAACCTGCGGGCCGGCCCAATGAGCCACCTGAAACTTCGTCAGGCAGTCGCGGCAGCGCTGTGCCCGAGCGACATGCTTCAAGCCGCGTTCGGCGACAAAAAGTTTTATAGCATGGATGGCGCGCTCTACCCAAAGAGCTACGGATGGCATAACGAGGAGGGTGCGGAGGTCTACAACCAGCACAACCCAGAGAAAGCATCGCAGCTTTTGAAGGAAGGTGGCTATGACGGCACGCCGCTGCGGATTCTTACCTCGCACCAGTATGAATTCCACTACCAGATGGCGGAAGTCGCGAAGGCCTGTCTGGAGGAAGCGGGCTTCAAGGTCCAGCTAGATGTCGTTGATTGGGCAACACTCACGCAGCGTCGCACGAATCCGAAGCTGTGGGATGTTTATGTCACTCATTCGTTGTTCAACGCAGAGCCGGCAACGTATAGCTCCTACGATTCGTCTTCACCTATGGGTTGGGACACGCCGGAGCGTAAAAGGGTCTGGCGCGGCTTTATCACAGCTGCGGAGCCAACGAAGCGTGAGCAAGCGTTCGCACAGGTACAAAAGCTTGTCTGGGAACAACTGCCCTTTTACAAGGTCGGCTCATTCGCTTGGCTAGCTGCCAGCAATCGCAAAATGACCGGTGTCCCAGAGATCGGTTGGCCGGTGTTCTGGAACGCGAAAGTCAACAACTAGCGCCGGTTTTGGGACGCGTGATGTGTCAGCCTCCCGATCGCTTTCCATTGGAGAGAATTCTTGATCACTTACATTGCTAAACGCTTTCTCGGCGTGGTCGCGGTGATGTTCATCGTGCTTACTACGGTGTTCATCATTGTTCGGCTCGCTCCGGGGGATCCGGCGTCACTTATGCTAGGGCCCGACGCGACGCTGACAGACATTGCAGCTTTGCGCGAACGCATGGGCCTCGACCAACCAATACTCGTCCAATACGTATCGTTTCTCGGGGAAATGGCTATTGGCAATCTAGGCGTATCAATCTTCTTCAATGAGCCGGTGCGACAAGTCATAGCAGAACGGGCGGAACCGACTGCACTGCTGACGTTGTTTTCAATAATCATCGCGGTCGTCATAGCACTGCCGATCGGAGTGTTTTCGGCCTATAGGCGCGGTAGCTGGTTCGATCAGGGTGCGCTTTCCGGAGCAATGCTTGCCGCTTCTATTCCGAGCTTCTGGCTGGGTTTGCTGTTCCAGCAATACTTCGCCACTGGGGCGGGATGGTTCCCAGTTTCGGGGCTCGGTGCGCCCGGTGCGACCTTTTTCGAAACAGTGCGTCATCTGCTGCTGCCATCGATCGTGCTCGGCCTGGTCAATTCGGCAATAATCATTCGCTTCTCGCGCGCCGCGATGCTCGATGTGCTAAATGACGACTATGTACGTACCGCTCGCGCTAAAGGTATGAGCGAGTGGCGCGTGGTAATCAGGCACGCGTTGAAGAATGCACTTATTCCGATCGTGACTGTGGTTGGGCTTACGTTCGCTCTCCTTATCTCTGGCGCAATCGTCACGGAACGCGTTTTCAATATCCCAGGTTTGGGGTCTCTGGTCGTAGGCGCGGTGCTCAGGCGTGACTATCCGGTCATACAAGGCGTGCTTGTCATGATGGCCGGGATTTACGTACTTATCAATCTGTTAATCGACATGCTTTACCTGGCGATCGACCCGCGAGTGAAATATTAATTATGGCAACAGTGTCCCATCCCCCATCCGAGATAAGTCTCGTTCGGTTGCTCGCGCAGCGCCACTCGGTAGCGCTCTGCCTTGCGATTCTTATTGCCATGGCATTGGTTGCCGCGCTCGCACCGTTGATCGCACCGTATGCCCCAAACAAGATGGCAATTGTTAGTCGGTTGCAGCATCCCGGTAGCAACCATTGGCTAGGTACCGACGAATATGGCCGGGACATTCTGTCCCGGGTAATCTTCGCAGGGCGGGTTTCGCTAATTGTCGGCCTATCGGTTTCTGCATTTTCTTCGATCTTCGGCGTTTGCTTCGGCGTGCTCGGAGGGTTCTTTCGACGGTTGGACACTCCAGTATCCCGAGTGGTCGACGCCATGATGGCCTTCCCGGACATTCTGCTCGCCATTGCTCTCGTTGCGGCGCTTGGTGGATCTGTGATCAATGTGATCATCGCCCTGTCCATAGTCTACACGCCGCGTGTGGCGCGTGTCGCTCGCGCCTCGACATTGGTGGTTCGAGAACTGGCATATGTGGAAGCAGCGCGAGCGCTCGGGACCTCGACATTGCGCATCCTTTTGAACCATGTTCTCCGCAGCATCGTCTCGCCATTGGTAGTGCAGGCGACATTCACCTTCGCTTACGCGATGCTCGCCGAAGCTGGACTTTCGTTCCTAGGCGTGGGCGTTGATCCGTCAACGCCCACGTGGGGAACGATGATAAATGCCGGAAGCAAGTACGTGTCAACTGCGGGATGGATGATTTTCTATCCGGGCATGGCAATCACGCTTTGCGTGCTCTCGCTGCAGATCGTTGGTGACGGCCTTAGGGACGCGCTCGACCCGAACCTCTCGAAGGAGCTGTAGAAGTGGCCGAACTAGTTTTACACAACCTGCCTGCCGCTGAAAACGATGGTAAGACCAGAGTAGACGCCCAGAGCATGGCTAGTGACGATGTATTGCACGTTGATGGTCTCAACACGCATTTTGTCTATAAGCGAAGAACCGCCAAAGTGATTCGCGATGTCAGCTTTACGCTCAAAAAGGGCAGGACACTGGCGCTCGTCGGTGAGTCGGGATCCGGCAAGTCGGTGACCTCGCTGTCGATCATGGGCTTGCTCAAGCCGCCCGGACGCGTAGTCGATGGGCGCATCCTCTACAGAACCTCTAAGGGATCAGTTATCGATCTGGCGAAGGCGAGTAGTCGCGTCATGCGGAAGATTCGAGGAAGGGAAATCTCGATGATATTTCAGGAGCCGATGAGCTCGCTGAACCCACTACTGACTGTCGGCGATCAAATTGCTGAGATGTTGCGACTTCACCTTCCTCTTGACAGGGCGCATGCGCGAAAAAGGACGATCGAACTTTTGCGCCTCGTTGAGATCCCAGGCGCTGAGCGGCGGGTAGACGATTACCCTCACCATATGTCGGGGGGCATGCGTCAGCGCGTCATGATTGCGATGGCGCTTGCCTGCGAGCCGTCGTTGTTGATCGCGGATGAACCGACCACAGCGCTCGACGTGACGATTCAGGCACAAATTCTCGACCTCATGCGAAGACTCCAACGCGAGATGGGAATGTCGATTCTCTTCATTACACACGACATGGGCGTTGTCGCCGAAGTTGCCGACGAAGTGGCGGTGATGTACGCCGGTGTAGCTGTGGAGCAGGCGCCGGTACGTGACCTCTTCGAGCGCCCGAACCATCCTTATACGTTGGGGCTCCTGGCCTCCATTCCCGAAGTTAACCGAGAACTCGATGAGAACGGATGTCGCAAGCGCCTAACCTCTATCCCCGGTTCCGTGCCGTCGCTTTACGATCTATCAGAAGGTTGTCCATTCGCCGCCCGCTGTAGCTATGCCGAAGCCAAGTGCAACGGGCCGGTCACACTTGAGGCATGTGGACCTAACCACCTGTCGCGATGCTGGAAGATGAGAGGAAAGGCATGAAACCAGCCAGTTTGCAAGACTCCGAGCCATTGCTTCGCGTTGAAGGATTGACCAAAGTTTTCCATACGTCTGCGGGCACTGTTCAAGCACTCAGTGAGGTGTCTTTCGACGTACCTCGTGGATCAATGCTCGGACTTGTCGGCGAATCGGGATCGGGCAAAACCACGCTCGGACGTTGCGTGCTGCGGCTGGTTGAACCGACGGCTGGCAAGATAGTGTTCGACGGGACCGATATAACGAAACTTGACGCTCGTGGGCTCAAGGCAATGCGTAAGCGGATGCAGATCATCTTTCAGGACCCGTATTCCAGCTTCAATCCCCGAATGCGCGTTCGCCAGATCATTGGCGAGGCGCTGATTGCGCACGGCATCGGGCGCAACCGACGTGAACGAAATGACATCGCCGCAGGCCTGTTGCAGGAAGTGGGACTGTCACCTGATCATCTGTCTCGTTTCCCGCATGAATTTTCCGGAGGACAGCGCCAGCGGATAGGCCTTGCGCGTGCGCTCGCCGTCGAGCCTGAATTCCTCGTCGCTGACGAGTCCGTTTCGGCGCTCGACGTCTCGGTGCAGGCGCAAATCTTGAACCTCCTGCAGGATCTTCGCGACCGTCGCGGGCTAACGATTCTGTTCATCGCTCACGATCTGAGTGTCGTTGAATACCTATGTGACGAGACGGTTGTGCTCTACCTGGGACGAATTGCAGAGCTGGGAGACAGCGCAGCTATTTACGGCGCACCAGCGCACCCCTATACGCGAGCGTTGCTGTCATCGATTCCTGCCATAGATCCGGCACGTCGAGGCACTCGCGAAGTCCTAGCCGGCGATATCCCGAGCCCTCTCTCGCCGCCTTCCGGATGCGTCTTTCGTACTCGCTGTCCGAACGTCATCGCACGCTGTGGTGACGTCGTGCCGGCGCTAGAAACAGTCCGTACAGCTAATCACAAGGCAGCATGTATTCGAGTAGCTGATCTTAACGTCTGAAAGGCCGTAGGTGGTCGTGTGCGACCGGCTAGTTCAACGCTATCAATAAACTTTCGTTCGAGGGTTTTTGATTATTTCCCAAATGCAGGTATACCACGTATGCTTTGATGGCAGCCGCTGCTAATTCGCGCGACCGAACCTGCCGCGAGGATCAAGGCCGCGGAAGCTTTGTTCGATGCTTTGGCAACAGGCTGCTTTGCGCAGCATCGTCCGATAACCCACGACGCCGCCGTAGATACATAAGGCAGGAAACGTCATTCCACATCACAACGGAAGCTAACAATGATGAAAAAGACCTTGATTCTGATGATTGTTCCTGTCGCCTTGGCCACAACGGCGCAAGCTCAGAGCTCTGTCACACTTTACGGCCTGATCGACGCAGGGTTTTCATACACGAACAATGCTGGTGGTAGTCATCAGTATCAGATGGCTGCAGGCAATCTGCAGGGCGATCGGTGGGGGCTGCGCGGCAACGAGGATCTCGGCGGCGGGCTGAAAGCGGTGTTCGTGTTAGAGAGCGGTTTCAACGTATTTAACGGGAAACTCGCGCAGGGAGGCGCTGGGTTTGGTCGCCAAGCCTTTGTTGGTCTATCGTCGAATCAGTACGGCACCGTAACGATTGGCCGTCAGTATGACTCGTTTCAGGACTATGTGTGGATGTACGAAGCTGCGAATCAGTTCGCGCCGTACTATGCCGCCCATCCTGGAGACCTCGATAACCTCAACGGCGGGAACCGTATCAACAACGCAATCAAGTTCAACAGTGTCTCCTATGGTGGCTTCACGTTCGGTGGGCTTTATAGTCTTGGCGGCATTGCTGGTGATTTCAATCGCAATCAGCTGTGGTCGGTCGGTGCGAACTACACCCAAGGCCCCCTTTCGGCTGGCGTGGCGTTCGAGCGAGCGCAAGATCCCAACTACTCGTTATACGGGACGACACCCAGTGCAAGCACCACCGCCTCCAACATGACCGGAAGCCGTGTGTATTCCGGCTACGCGTCCGCGAAGAGGCAACAGACCTTTATTGCAGGCGCGACCTACAAAATTGGCGCGGCAACGGTTGGTGCGGTGTATAGCAACATCCAGTTTCAAGAGATTGGTGCGTTGCCTGGCCTGCCAGCAACGGGCGCGGGCGGCGATGCAAAATTCCACAACGCTGAAATCAACTTCCGCTATCAGGTAAGCCCGGCCTTCCTTGCAGGGATAGCCTACAACTACACGAAGGGATATGGAGTAAACGACGCTCATTACCATCAAGCCGTGGTCGGTGTGGACTACCTTTTGTCGAAGCGGACGGATGTCTACGCTGATGTTATTGGTCAGCATGCGTCGGGCACAGATTCGACTGGGCGGCCGGCTGTTGCCAACCTCGCTTTCACAACGGCCTCAACGACGGCAAATCAGGTCGTTGCTGTCGTCGGAATTCGTCACAAGTTCTGATGAAGCCAAGATAAAACAGGAACTGGTAATGCGTGGACGGGCATCGCGACAAGATTCAGGTAGCGATGTCTCGCTTGTATGTCCTCGGGGCATGGGTTGACGGCGGAGCGGGTGCCCGCCGGACTGTGCAGGTCGTTCCAGACCGGGGCCATCGTTTGCCGTGCCCGCTCTGCCCAATTGGCCCCGCAGCCGGCTTTATTGCGTGGCCGGGTATATCGGGCTGGACATTGGCTCCCGCTATGTGCTCCGGTTCGTCCAGTGAGCAGTTCAAAATTCAGAGGAACTTCTCCACCCAGTCGATGAAGAATTACCCTCAATTTTCGGTTTATAGGCCCGCTGTTCCGCAGCGCGTCTATTAATTTTTCTGGCTGAAGGTTATCTCAAATGGCACAAACTACACGCATCTGGACGCCGATCGACTTTGAGCTTGACGGAAAGCAAACGGGCTCGCTACGTTTGCCCATCTCCAGCGATCTTTCGGCTTATGGATGGATTCCCATTCCGCTCGTTTGCATCAAGAACGGGGACGGCCCGACGGCTGTGCTCATTGCAGGCACCCATGGGGATGAGTACGAGGGGCAGATTGCGCTTCTTGAGCTTGCCCGGTCGATCGAACCGTCAGAAGTCCATGGTCGCATCATCATCCTTCCGGCGCTCAACTTTCCTGCGGTAGAAGCAGGCCGTCGGGTATCGCCGCTTGATGAGGGTAACTTGAACCGGCTTTATCCCGGGGAGGCGCACGGGACGGCCACACAGATGATCGCACACTACATGGCTACCGTTTTGTTGCCGATGGCGGATCTGGTGGTTGACTTGCATTCAGGCGGGCGCTCGCTGGATTATGTCCCGTGTGCTTTGGTTCGACCTTTCGCCGACAACGATCTCGATGATCGCCAGATGACGATGCTGCGCATATTTGGTGCACCCTTCAGCTGCGTTACTGACGGCAAGGGTGGGGGCGGGGACACCACACTGCCTGCGACGGCCGAGAAATTGGGCGTGCCCGTTATCACCGCAGAGCTAGGCGGCGGAGCGATGCTTCGTTCTTACGGCAAAGAACTTGCTCGCTTGGCGGTGCTTCGTCTGCTTGACCATATTGACCTTCGCGTTGACGGCGCGCTGCCGCAACCAGAACAGACGCGTGTGATGGTTGGGGGAAGAGGCGGGTTTCTGTACGCGGAAGCCGAGGGGCTGTTCGAGCCGGCATCAAAGCCAGGCGATGAGGTAACGGCGGGGCAGCATGCCGGGTATCTTCATTCTATTGAGCGACCGACCGAGGCCCCCGTTGGTCTGGTGTTCAACGTATCTGGCGTCGTCGCGTGCAGGCGCTTCCCGACCTTAACCAGGCGAGGCGATTGCCTCTACACGGTAATGCAAGATTTTGAGCCAGCGGAAAGACAATGACCCAGAGCTCGGTGAAGCGTAATCCACACATGACCGGCATGCGCTGCATTCGATGCAACCGCATCTATCCTGTAGGAGATTATTTCGAGGGGTGCCCGGAGTGTTCCTCAGACGGATGGCCCGTGAGCGTTGCGCCCACATATGATGACGCGATATTCAGGCACCCGCAATGGCAAAACTGGTTAGCTTACCGGGGAGAGCCGTTACTGGGCGAGGGGAATACACCGCTCGTGCGTATGCGCGCACTTGAGCAACGGATTGGCGTCGCCCGCGTGTCTGTCAAATATGAGGGCGCCAATCCGACAGGCTCGCACAAAGACCGTATGAGCGCGTTTGTTGCGCATCGCGCAAAAGAGGTGGGTGCGACTACAGTTGCCGTTGCGTCGAGTGGGAACGCAGGTGTTTCGATGGCAGCTTACGCTGCGAGTGTCGGGCTCGCATGCGTTGTTGTGACGACGCCGGACATGAGCGTGAACTGGCGCCGTGCTGCGGAAATGCATGGCGCGCAAATCATTGCTACCGCGACGGGCGAAGAGCGGTGGTCGCTTGTATGCGATAGAGCGCGAGCTGGAGAGTGGTATCCGGTGACGAACTACTTGACCCCTCCCGTCGGAAGCAATCCGTTCGGTGTCGATGGGTATCGAGCAATAGCTTATGAGATCTTTTCAGAGTCGCGCGATGTACAACCGACGGACATCGTTGTTCCCACTGCGCGCGGTGACGTGATTTGGGGAATCGCGCAAGGCTACGCGGATTTGCGCAAAGCTGGGATGCTAGCGAAATTACCGAAAGTGCACGCGGTGGAACCATTTCCCCGCATTGTAGAGGTGCTGGCGGGATTCGACATGCGCGGGAAGTTCTTTGGTCGTTCGGCGATTGTCTCGATCGGCGGCGAAACCGTCACCTTCCAGGCGATGGAAGCTTTACGTATGACTGGCGGAACAGCCGTCGTCGCAGACGAGGTCGACGTCCGGCGCGACCAAGTGGAAATGGCGCGCGCGGGACTCTATCTCGAACTGTCAAGCGTGGCGGCGCTAAGCGGGTTGAAAAAGTTGCGAAGTGCGGGAGTCGTGTCGGATGAGTCAAATGCGGTGATTATTGCGACATCGCATGGCTACAAAGAAGAGGCTTACTTTGAACATCCGCTTGACATAGCCGCCCCACGATAACTGACTACCCTTTGACGGTCTTCTGAGCTGACTGAGGTGGAGATCGTGGTCAACTTAATCGTGAAGTGATCAACAGGTCGGTCGACCCGTCTCGCTCGACTCTAGTGTCCGGGAGTCCAGAAAATTTGCATAAAACCCTTGCGCCATGGTAACCAACAGAGCGTTGTTCCGATCGTTCTCCTTGGGCGAAATGACTGGGTGTTCCATGGCGCAAGCCGCTCAATGGCCAATTCAACAGACCCCGGCGGGATTGCCGGAAACATGTTTGAGGGGGAGGCTGATGGATACGACCGAGTATTCGTTACGTTCGCTGATCGAAAAATGGCTTGCATCGATTCCGGAGAGTCCGGAGAGTCCGGATCGATTAGTCCGATTCAACAATCGCATCCACACAAGTCGTGGACGTTGTGCGTGTGTCGAGGCCTTGCGACCGGCCGCTTCGCTCGCAATATCTTCTTTGGCCGCGAGGACGGTATGTCACACGTGTTCCCACCTGTGGCCACGCGTCGACGATGAGTGTTTCCCTGCAGTGCACCGTGCGGTTGGGGAATCTGCGGGGCTATCCAACGCCGAGCCAGTCTCGAGTGAGAGGAATTAAAGATGCTCGATCGGTCGGAACGTCTAACTCTCGAACGCCTTCGAGAGTTAGAGGTGTGGAGTGCGCGTGGTACGACAAAGCCATTGCGGCGAATTTTGTAGGCCCCGCGTATCAGCCATGAGAAGGTCATAAGGCATCTCCAGGCTTACTACCACGCCGGCCTGTCGCCGGCTGAAGCCGCCGAGGCTTGCTTCGGAAGAAAGCACTGAGCAGGCTCGGTTACCGCCTCTTGCCGGCAAAGGCCGCTGTGCGAATGGCAATCAGCATCTGGGAAAAGCAATGCATTTCTAACTCATGACATAGCCGCACTGGCCGTTCAGCGCGTCAGAGCGCGGCAAGTGAGATATGGTTCACGCGACGACGCTTTCTTGCGCGTGCCGATCAGCTATTAATCGACGTAACGCGACCGACCTGTTCCGCACCAATGCATGTGCAAGGATCTGATGCTAAGATATACCTAGTAGCCTCGCGGCCAGGCCGAAATCTGCCGGGGGATCCCACCTGAAGATTCGGTGGACTCAGATACTGCAAAGGGTCCTAAAAGAGAAATGAATAGAACTGCAGCGAATATTGCCGGAGTGCCTCTTCACGAAGTCGTGCGAGCGGAAATTCTGAAGAAGATCGCGTCCGGTGAGTACAAGCCAGGAGACGCAATTATGTCGACAGCTCGGCTCGGCGAGGAGTTTGGCGTCAGCTCCATCACAGTCAAACGTGCGCTACGCGATCTGCAGTCGGCGGGCTATCTGACATCAATCCCCGGCAAGGGGACTTTCGTCAAGGAACGTCGCAGATTCGTCCGCGAGTTGATGGACGTGTGCATGTCTTCTTTCGATGACGCTAAACGCCATGGCTTTGAACCGCAAATTGAATTTGTCTCGTTAACTAAAGAAAAGATTAACGACCCGACTCTTGCAGAGCTAGGAGCGCCCGACACAGCGTTGCTCTGCGTGCGTAAGGTCATATCAGTCGAAGATGTCCCGATCATGTTTGATTCGACCTTTGTGCCAGCTAATGTACCGGACAAAGTTGTCGATGAATTTGGTGAACGATTCATCGTAGATACTCTACGCAGCCACAACAAGGAGATCAAAGATATATCGCTTATTGTCGACGCTGCGCCGGCCTCTCCCGAAGCGCAGCAGGTGTTCGGTATCCCGAACGGATATCCGACTTTGCGACGACTCTATCATATTAAGACTAGGGCGCCATCGTGGTCGATATTTGGGGTCGTCGAGTCTCCATTCGACAAAGTGGCTTGTTCTGTAAAATTAGTCGACGTAAGCGCAGATTCGCTCAGGACGCAAAGGAAGAGTTGACGCGTCTGCCATCCGGGCAGGGAGGGTGGACTCGGAATGTCGTTATTGGAGATGACGTTTGCGACAGAGACTGGGGAACTTGCGATGGTGGGTCGAAGAGCAACCGTCGAGCCGCCGACGCAAGTGCTAGCTACTGTCCGTTATCAAATGTTTGGCTTATGCGCAGTCGAGCGCTTGCCGCCGTAGCCGGATAGGCGCAGTTGGACATTCAAATTCCCGCTCTAGGATCGCTGGCAGATGAGCGTAGGTAAACAGTCTTATCTTTGTCCACAAGAGCAACCCGCAGCAGATAGTCTGCATTCCCTGTCATCAGATAACACTCCATAACCTCAGGCCGATCTGCGATCTCCTTCTCAAAGACGCAAAGCACTTCGCGATTGAAGCAAGGAGTGGGTGACAGGTTGACCGCGCGTGCGAGCTCAGCGTTCGTGATACGCGCGTTGTCCTGCAACTGGCGGAAGATTGCGATGTCTGTGCGGTCCAAGCGGCGGTTCGGGTGATTTGTTTCGGATGTCATAGTATGGCAATCCGGTGCGAGGTCTTGTCGGACACGTGACCTATCTCAGGCATTTAGCACTGCGCTGATACGTTCTTTCGGCACTTACGGCAAGCAATAACCCTCCCGACCATAAGGGACATTAATGAGTCTCATCGAAGTCAAGGTTCCGGATATCGGCGATTTCAGCGGTATCGATGTCATCGAAGTCAATGTGAAGCTGGGCGACGTGATCGAAGAGGAGCAGACGCTCATGACGGTCGAATCGGACAAAGCCTCCATGGAGGTGCCGAGCGATCTTGCCGGCACGGTCATGGAAATCAAGATCAAGGCGGGGCGACAAGGTCTCGCAAGGCGCCGTGATCGCGCTCGTCGAAGCGGCGGCGGCCGTGGCC
Source organism: Paraburkholderia dilworthii (assembly GCF_000472525.1). Lineage (GTDB taxonomy): Bacteria > Pseudomonadota > Gammaproteobacteria > Burkholderiales > Burkholderiaceae > Paraburkholderia > Paraburkholderia dilworthii. The sequence goes on along the minus strand of NZ_AWZT01000071.1, from coordinate 1,211 downwards.
GCTGAACCAGCAAAGGTTGCCGAACCGGCGAAGCCCGCTGCGCCCGCCGCTGCGCCCGCGCCGCAAGCCGGCAGCTACGCGGGCGCCGCCGACATCGAGTGCGACATGCTTGTGCTCGGCGCCGGCCCCGGCGGCTATTCCGCCTCACTTCGACGTTGCGCATCTTGGCCATGCCGGCGAGGCCGCCCGTCAACTTTTTGACGACGCCCGACTTGAAGTCGCGCAGCTTGTTGATATCGAACTGCGGCTTTGCGAACGTGATGCCGTGGGCGCCGAGCGCTTCGGCTTCGTCCATCACCAGCGCGGTGTGCAACAGCGCCTTCGACGGAATACAGCCGACGTTCAGACAGACGCCGCCCAACGTGGCATAGCGTTCGACAAGCACGGTCTTCATGCCGAGATCGGCTGCACGGAAGTGGTGACGGGGATCGGCGCGTTCGTCGATCCGAATCACATGGAAGTGCAGGGCGACGGCGGCAAGAAGGTCGTCCGCTTCAAGCAGGCCGATCATCGCCGCGGGCTCGGTAGCGGTGAAGCTGCCGTTCGTTCCGGAAGATCCGCGTGTGGTTGATTCGACCGGCGCGCTCGAACTGCGTCAGATTCCGCAACGCATGCTGGTAATCGGCGGCGGCATTATCGGTCTCGAAGTGGCCACCGTCTACGCGACGCTCGGCGCCGAGATCGACGTTGTCGAAATGCTCGACAACCTGATGAACCGCGCGGACCGCGACCTCGTCAAGGTCTGCGAGAAGTACAACGCGAAGCGCTTCGGCAACGTGATGCTGAAGACCAAGACCGTGGGCGCGAAGGAAGACGGCATCTACGTGAAGTTCGAGGGCGAGAAGGCGCCGGCGGAAGCGCAGCGCTACGACCTCGTGCTGGTGGCCGTGGGGCGTGCGCCGAATGGCAAGAAGATCGGTGCGGATAAGGCGGGCGTGGCGTAAGCGCGGCACCAGCCTTGCAATTACCCACTTCGATTCAGGGCGAGTTCATAACCTAGTTGAATATCGGTGAGGCGCCGCATGCCACGCCACACGACGGTATTACCTGGTGGCGCATCACTGGCTCGGCCCAGATAGCCTCCAAGCCGGGCGACCTTGATAAGGTTTCGCAGGAGCGGTGGTGCCTGCGCGGTAAGCGGCAAGTCAGGGACTATGCACTCGAGCAATTCTATTTCCGTTGAGGTGAAGGCTGCCTCAGCTGGAGCTTGC
>NZ_AWZT01000070.1 GCF_000472525.1 Paraburkholderia dilworthii | reverse complement strand
TTGATTGTTTCTTGCGTAAGCGCGCGGCGTCGATTTCAGCGGTCTTCATAGCTGCGTCAATCGTCTCGAGCTCCTGACCGAAATCAATCGGCTATTGCCCGACGAGCGGGGGATTGCCGAACCTTTTCGAGTAGACGTTCCAGTGCCATCAAGAAAGGGGAAATTCGGTCGATATTTAGCTTGTTGTAGTTATCGACAGAGAGAAGACGTGGAGGACAACGACTATCTAGCGGCCTTCGCATTCTGCGTGACCGTCGATGCCATTCGGAAAGCTCAAGGGAAGATGATGCCGGAGGACCTTCCGGTTGGCTCCATGGAGCGCATGCGGGCTGAGGTCGACGTCATACAAGACACGCTTCGCATGCTCGGCATAGTCCCGGACGCGACGAAGGGCTTACAGGACGGGTCAAACGAGTAGTTGCCGCACTCGATGCATCCGGCTGTTCCCGAAAGCCTTATGAGAGGCATCCGCTAAGGAGGCTCGCGCGCGTCCCGCTGGCATCTAATCTCCGCCTGCAAAGAGAGACGCACCCATCTAAAGTGGCCGCCAGAAAAAAGTTAAAACCTCGTTCGCTAGATATGTCTTTACTCATTCGTATCATCGAAGAGCCTCTTCAGACATTCAAGCCATTCAATGGGTGGGACTCATTTTGGAATAGGCAGACTGCATCCTGCGGATGCTGCAAAGGAGGCTCATGCGTGCCGGAAGACGGCTCGCCTCACGGTTTGGGAGCCTTTCAGTAGGCAGGTCAAGCGACGTGACCTCAGCTGTGCGCGTCGACCCACGCACGAGCCCAATCCAGGCCTGCGAGCTGAGCGTCCTCCTCACTTTCGAAATGGCCCAGGACGCCCGATGCTTCGATTAGCTTGCCGCCCCCCAGGGTGATGGTCCCGCTCGCCGCGTAACGTTCCGGCTGAAGGATGCCCTCCTCTTCGACGATAGCGTGCCCCCAGACGTCATAGCCGCGGTAATTCTGCGATTGCATCAGCGGATAACCTGAGCGGATGCCGCACGGCCTGTCACGCGAAGGACGTTGCCCTCCGGCGTGATTTGCCGCGGAATTTCAGACGTGTCCCGTTCGTTCCTTGGCGAAGTCTTTGCCATGTTGCCTTGTTTCGCGACGAGCCTTGGTGCAGTGGCCGAAGTGCGCCGCGAATACACCTTCCTCGCATGCGGAACCACGTGCCGTCGTATTGCGAGCTTGTGCGCGGTAGCGACGCTGTGTGGGGCGGTCGCGCGCGCCTCCGGTGGATTCCAGACTTCCGAATATGTGCCAGCCCCGAAAGCAGCCGGTGCAAGCGTCACGGTCAACAACGCCAGTCCAAGTTTTCTCACCATTTCCCCTTGCCTGCCTCTCGTTGCGGCCACTGTGTGCATGCCATCGCCTGATGCATGCATGCGCCGTCACAGCCGGCGCAATAGTGGCGGTCCCGGATAGCGTCGGTGACATGCCATGCATTTGAGCTCAGCGCGCTGGCTGTGCCAACGGTATGACCATTCTCGGCAGCGTAAAACGTAGGCTCACCAGCCTTGCCACGGCGAATGGCTTCATCAACTTCCTGCTCGCCAAACGCTGATTTTATCTACGCCACGAACGCCGCAATTTCGGCATGGGATGGCTGGCAGGCTTGCGAACACGCATATCCTCCGTCTCTTCTCCCGAAAAAAGTGCCTGTTCGCTGCTACGAAAATCCGTGTAGGATACTGTACATCCATACAGGTTTTTCCGCAATGACATCCGCCATGCCGTCCCCCGAAGCGATACACCCGTCCCTGTGGCGGGCGTCGCAGCTCGCGCGGGGCCGGGGGCGGGTGGTCGACACCGGGTACCCGGCGCTATCCGCTGAACTGCCCGGTGGCGGCTGGCCAATGGGGGCACTGGTCGACCTGCTCGTGCAGCAGCCGGGCGTGGGCGAGTTGCGGCTGCTACGACCCGCACTCAGTGCAGCGGGCAACCGGCCCATTGCGTTCGTGCAGCCCCCGCATACACCCGACGGCCTCGGCCTCAGTTACATCGGCCTGCCGCTTGACCAGGTGCTGCGCGTCAAGGCGCAGAAGACCGCGGATGCGCTGTGGTCCGCGGAACAGATTCTCCGGGCAGGAAGCTGCGGCGCGCTGATTTTCTGGGCGCAGTATGCGCAGGCTTCGTCGCTGCGGCGCCTGCATCTGGCGGCACAGTCGTCCGAGACGCTGTTCGTCATGGTGCGGCCGCTCGCGAGCGCCCAGGACGCGTCGCCGGCACTGTTGCGGCTGGCGCTCAGACCGTCGGCCGACGGTCTCACCGTCGACATCGTGAAACGACGAGGGCCCTCGCGCACGGAGCCTCTCTCGATTCCCCTTCAACCCACCCCTGTTTTGTTGTCACGACATGCGCGTCTTTCTCGCCGTTCACCTGCCGAAGTTGCCACTCGAGGTGTTCAGACCGAAGTGGTCACCTGAGCCCGCCCACGGCAGTGTCGTGCTCGAGAAGGACAAGGTCGTCATCGCGGACAGCGTCGCGCGCGCGGCTGGCGTGCGGCTCGGCATGAAACGCGGTGGCGTGCTGACGCTCTCGCCAGAGACAGAGATGCACGAGCGCGACTTCGCCCGCGAACAGTCGGCGCAACGCGAGGTCGGCATGGCGCTGATGCGCTTTTCGCCCGACGTCGCGCTGCTCGATGAAGCGACCGTCGTCTTGGAAGTCGGCGCGAGCCTGCGCCTCTTCGGCGGACTGCTGGCGCTGTGCCGCGAGGCGAAAGGGCTCCTCGCCACGCTCGGTCTCACCGCGCGCGTGAGCGCCGCGCCGACCGGCCAGGGCGCGTGGCTGCTGGCGCGATATGCGAAGGGGCGGGGCGCACGGCGCGTGCTGAAGCTGTCGACGCTCGAACAGCGGCTCGACGGGCTGCCCATGGTCGCGGTCCCCGAGGCGCGCGAGTTCGCCGACTGGTTCGCGGGGCTCGGCTGCGAAACCATCGCCGACATCCGCCGCTTGCCGCGCGCCGGACTGCAGCGGCGCTGCGGCGAACATCTGCTCGATTCGCTCGACCGCGCATTTGGCACCGCGCCCGAACTCTTCGACTGGCTCGAACTGCCGCCCACGTTTTCCGCGCGCGTCGAAATGCCGGACCGGCTCGAACATGCGGATGGCGCGGTGTTCGGCGCGCATCGGCTTATCGTGCAGTTGTGTGGATGGCTCTGCGCAAAGCAGCTGGCAGTCACTGCAATACGCCTGTCGCTGGAGCACGAGCGGGGGCGCGACGCCATCGAACCCACCACCATCGACATAGCCCTGGGCGAGCCCACGTGGCGCGAAGAACACCTGGTGAGACTGCTTAAGGAGCGCCTGCATCGCATCGAACTCTCGGCGCCGGTTATCGCACTGCGTCTCGATGCATCAAAGGTCGAATCCGCTGTGCCGGCGTCCGATACGCTTTTTCCTGAGCCCGGCGGCTCGAAGGAAGACCACGCGCGGCTGCTCGAACTGCTGGTCGCACGGCTCGGTGAAGAGAATGTGCTGCGGCCCGCGCCGAGCGCGGACCATCGTCCGGAAGTCGCCAACTCATGGGTGCCGGTCACGCAACCCGTGAAGGCGGCAGTCATGCCGGAGGGCCTGCCGCGGCCCACATGGATGCTCGACAGTCCAGTGCGGCTGCTCATGCGCCAGCATCGTCCGTTCTATGGTTCGCCGCTACGCATGGTGTCGCCCGGCGAGCGCATCGAGGCCGGATGGTTCGACGGCGAACTGGTGACACGCGACTACTTCGTCGCTCAGGCCGACGACCAGAGCTGCTACTGGATTTACCGCGAACGTGTCAGCAGCCGCGACGCCGAAGAAGACCAGCGGTGGTTCCTTCACGGCCTGTTCGGATGACACGCCATGGACACCACTTTCAGCATGCTGCCGGCGTATGCCGAGCTTTTCTGCCTCTCCAATTTCTCGTTCCTGCGCGGCGCGTCGCACGCCGAGGAGCTCGCTGAGCGCGCTGCGCAACTCGGCTACTCGGCGCTCGCCATCACTGACGAATGCTCGCTCGCCGGCGTCGTGCGCGCGCATGTCGCGGCGAAAGAAGCGAAACTGCCGTTCATCGTCGGCTCGTACTTTCACCTGGTGAACGCGGACGGCTCGCCGGCCTTCGGGCTCATGCTCCTTGCAAAAAACCGCGAGGGATACGGCAACCTGTCCGAGCTCATCACGCTCGCGCGCACCCGCGCGCCGAAGGGTGAATACCGGCTCACGCCGCAGGACCTGTCGCGACCGGAGAAGGAATACCGGCACCTGCTGGGCGTACCGGATTGCCTGGCGATTCTGGTGCCGAATTTCCCCGCGAAGGAAGACGTGCTCGATGCCCAGGTCGAATGGCTGGACGAGACATTTCCCGCGCGGGCATGGGTCGGACTCGTATTGCATCAGCGGGCGTTGGATGACATTCACCGCGGCGCGGTCGAATTCGTCGCGCGCAACCGCGACGTGCCAGTGGTCGCGCTCGGCGAAGTGCTGATGCACGTGCGTTCGAGAAAACCGCTGCAGGACACGATAACCGCCATCCGCGTCGGCAAGCCGGTTCATGAATGCGGCTACGAGCTTGCGCCGAATGCCGAGCAGCATCTGCGCTCGCGGCTGCGGCTGGCCAATCTGTATCCACCGGAGGCACTCGCCGCCACCGTCGACATTGCCGCGCGTTGCACGTTCTCCCTCGATGAACTGCGCTACGAGTATCCGGACGAACTGGTGCCGCCCGGATTCACGCCGACCGCCTATCTGCGGCAGGAGACGTACGTCGGCGCCCAGCGGCGCTTTCCGTCGGGCATTCCGCACCATGTGCAGGAGCAGATTGAGCACGAGCTTGAACTCATCGCCGACCTGCAGTACGAGCCGTACTTCCTGACGGTCTACGACCTGGTCCGCTTCGCGCGCAGTCAGCACATCCTGTGTCAGGGCCGCGGGTCAGCGGCCAACTCCGCGGTCTGCTACTGCCTCGGTGTGACGGAAGTGGACCCCGCGCGCGGCAACATGCTGTTCGAGCGCTTCATCTCGAAGGAGCGCGGCGAGCCGCCTGACATCGACGTCGACTTCGAGCATCAGCGGCGTGAAGAAGTCATCCAGTACATCTATCGCAAGTACGGGCGCGACCGTGCGGCAATTGCGGCTGCCGTTTCCACCTATCGCGCGCGGGGCGTGCTGCGTGAAACAGGCAAGGCGCTCGGCGTCGATATGCAGATAGTCGATGCGGTCGCGAAGTCTCATCACTGGTTCGATAACAGTGCGGACCTGCTCAAGCGCTTCGAGGAGTGCGGGCTAAATCCAGACACACCGCTCATCCGCGCGTGGGCCACGCTTGCCGCGCAGCTGTATGGGTTTCCGCGACACCTGTCGCAGCACTCGGGTGGCTTTGTCATTAGCCGTGGCAAGCTCACACGGCTCGTGCCGGTCGAGAATGCCGCAATGGCAGACCGCAGCGTCATCCAGTGGGACAAGGACGACCTCGAATCGCTCGGGCTGCTCAAGATTGATGTGCTGGCGCTTGGCATGCTGTCAGCCATCCGCCGCACGCTCGACCTCGTGTCCGAGCAGCGCGGCGAGCGTTTTGAAATGCAGGACATTCCCGCTGAGGACGGGGCGACGTACGACATGATTTCGGCGGCCGACACGGTGGGCGTTTTCCAGATTGAATCGCGTGCGCAGATGTCGATGCTGCCACGCATGCGGCCGCGCACCTTCTACGACCTGGTGATTGAAGTGGCCATCGTGCGGCCGGGCCCAATCCAGGGCGGAGCGGTTCATCCTTACCTGCGCCGTCGCCAGGGCTTTGAGCCTGTCACCTATCCGAGCGATGCGCTCAAGACGGCCCTTGGCCGCACCCTGGGGGTGCCGATTTTTCAGGAGCAGGTGATGCAGGTCGCAATTCTGGCCGCGGGCTTCACGGCGGGCGAGGCTGACCAGTTACGGCGCGCGATGGCCGCGTGGAAACGCAAGGGCGGTCTTGGGAAATACTATGACCGCATCGTGCTTGGCATGCAGGAGCGGGGGTACGACCTTGCGTTCGCGGAAGCCATCTTCGAGCAGATAAAAGGTTTTGGCGAATATGGTTTTCCGGAGAGTCATGCCGCGAGTTTCGCGCTGCTCGTCTATGCGAGCAGCTGGCTCAAATGCCATGAGCCGGAGGCATTTCTCGCCGCGATGCTCAACAGCCAGCCGATGGGCTTCTATTCGCCGTCGCAACTCGTTCAGGATGCGCAGCGCCACGGCGTCAAGGTGCTGCCGGTCGATGTGACCATTAGTGGATGGAATTCGTCCCTCGAACGTTTGGCCAACGAAAAGCGGCCTGCAGTGCGCCTGGGTCTTTCGCTGCTGCGGGGTATGAAGGAAGCCACGGCCGAGCGGATTGAAAACTCGCGCGCGGTACGGCCTTTCGCGAGCGTGAAGGACCTCGCGCGCCGCGCGGCGCTCGACCGTCGGGACCTGCATATTCTCGCTGACGCGAATGCGCTCGCCGCGCTTGCCGGCAACCGGCGCGAGGCGCTCTGGCAGTCGGTGGCGGCCGTGCCCGAGAAGGACATGCTGGCCGCCGCAGCCGTCGAGGACGAAACGCCGGAACTCGGCGCGCCCTCGGAAGCGAACGACATCGTGGCGGACTACCGCTCGGTGGGCCTCACGCTCGGTCGCCATCCGCTGGAACTCTTGCGCCCGCAGTTGCTCGCCAATCGCCTCATGCCTGCGGCAACGTTGCGCGCCTACCGGGACGGCCGGCTCGCGCGCGGCTGTGGTCTCGTCACCGTGCGTCAGCGGCCTGGCACGGCCAAGGGCGTGGTGTTTGTCACGCTCGAAGACGAAACGGGCAACGTGAACGTCATCATCTGGCCGAGCCTGCTTGAGAAGCAGCGCAAGGAAGCGCTCAGTGCGTCGCTGCTGGCGGTTTACGGGGTCTGGCAGTGTCAGGGCGAGGTGCGGCATCTGGTAGCGCAGCGGCTTGTCGACATGTCGCATCTGCTGGGCGGCCTGCATTCTGTCAGCAGGAATTTCTGCTGACGTTTGGCCGCTTCACGGTTGCCAACGCCGACCGGCTGGCTGCGCCAAAGGTGTAGATTTGAACACTAGGCGACTGCATCAGCAGCCCACCCATGTGACGGATACCGGAGGAACCGATGTGCTACTCGGCTCAGATAGTCGCGGACTACCGAAAATTTGTGCGCACATTCGGCGCTATCATGGACATTCATGAGTTTGCGCGCCTGTTTTTTGAGCGAGCCGAAGACGTCAGCAAGGCGAAGATACCAAAGGCCATGGAGGCCGCATTCGCGCAACCAGAGAACGAAGCGGAACACGAAATCGTTACCCTCATCGGCCGGTTCAATGCTGCACAGGCGACAAAGCTCGAGCAGGAGCTGTTCAAACAGCGCAAGCGGCTGGCCGATGCCGAGCGTACGCTGCAGACGAAAATTACGAAGGCGGCCACCGAAAATCGGCGCATAGCAACCGACAAGATTGCCTGGGCCAAAGCCAGAATTGACGACCTCCAGCGCACGGAGCCTGAACCGCGTGACTCGCGCATTTTCCCAGGTCACTACGCGCCCGTGATGATTTCAGAACAGGGAAAGCGCGTCGTCAAGCCGATGCGTTATCAATGCCGCATTGCAGGCAAACCGGCGTCTTACGATATCAAATTCCCCGGAACCTATAACGCCCGCAGGGACAGCCTGCAAGGATTCTGGAAACCGTGCTTTGGACATACTCACGGCATTCTGCTGGTCGAGGTCTTTTACGAGAACGTGAGCAAGGCGCAATTTGAAGGCACGCTTCTCGAGACGCACGAGCGCGACGAGAACGTAGTTCTCGAATTCCGCCCGGCCAACGGCGAACTGATGCATGTGGCTTGCCTCTGGTCGCGATGGACTGCGCCTGGTGAGCCCGATTTACTCTCGTTCGCCGCCATCACCGACGAGCCGCCACCGGAGATTGCAGCTGCCGGTCACGACCGGTGCATCATCCCCATCAAGCCGGAAAACGTCGACGCCTGGCTTAACCCTGACCCGTCGAACCTGGAGGCAATGTACGCAATACTGGACGACAGGGACCGGCCATACTACGAGCACCGGCTGGCCGCCTGACTCCGTTTAACCGTACTTTGGGCTTTTGCAAAACAGTGAACAACCCGCTTAACCTTGACCTGCACGCCCGCGCGGAACTGCTTGCCTATCTCGCCGCAGCGCATCTGCTTGCCCGGCAGATGATGGGCGAATGGCTGCCGGCCGCGCATGTCGTCGAGTCAACGCAGCTCTGGCTCAAAACGAACGGGGGAGGCGCCGACGTCATGCAGCGCGTGATGCTGTCCGCCCAGGCAGTGGATATCGCCCGACGTCTCGAGAAGACTTTGCAATCGGCCGTGACGCCTAAATCCGTCCCGGCGCTGTTTTGCGAAAACCTGCGGCTCGACTTCCGCTCACCCCTAGCGCGGGAAATCTACCAGCACTGCCTCACACACCTGGTTGATTCGGGCTCTTTCTGAAGCAAGTTTTGACTGCCTACAGACACCTTCTTTTGCGTCCTTTGCTTCGATGCGCGACAGCTACAGTGCCGCCGGCTACTTCGTAGGCAAGCTTCATGCGGCGGCCCGGCACAATCGCGTAGTCCGCGTCCTGTACAAGGCGCTCCAGCACCGCAGCGTAATCGGGTCGGCGCGACTTAAGCCATTGCGCGATGACGACGTCGCGAACCCATCCTCTGGCCCAACCCGCGGCAAGTGTCAGAAGTAGCAGGTTCCCGTCATGGCGACACCGCAGGCATTCCGCATCCTGCTGTAGTGCGGTGAGTCTTTGCACAATGCGACCCAGTCGACGCCCGCAATCAGGATGTGAAACGTGACCATGCGCAGCATCTACACGCATGCTGGCGGGCGTCGCTGCGAGCAGTGCGCGCGCAAAATCGCCGGTGAGATTGTTCTGCCGGACCATAATGGAGACGGCCTCAACCTGGCGCGCCGAGGACATTTTCTCGAGCGCCTGCGCTGTCCGTGCTGGCAGCGTCTGTTCCGCCACCATCGCTGCCGCTTCGGGGCAGAGATTCTGGGGCACCGGATTGCCTGAGCTAACGGTGCGACATATGAATCGTGGGCTCTGCGCTTTCTTCATCGCGGACGGCCGGTCAGGCGCTCGTGAAGGAGCCGGGGAAGCGTCGTGAAGCCCCGGGTGTTCATCAGCGCCACGAAGGCCGGGTCACACGTCAGCTCGCGCAGAACGTCGAGTACCCGGGTAACCTCCCGGTCGGTATCGCTCATCCGGCTCACTACGTTGCGTTGTCTGCGCAGCTCCTGTGTCAGAACCGATTGCGCCTTCGACTCCGAAGTTGGACGACCGCGCGCGCCCGGCATATGAGGCACCGTCTTGTCATGCCGACCACCAGGTGCAGCCTTACCCGCGACACTTCGTGCACCGCTGTGTGCCGGCTTCATTGTCCGCTCCCGGTCGTGCAATCAACGGGCCATATTGCGAGGGGTACGCGCTTGGCGATAACCAGCAGTGAGCGCAGGTCGGGCCGCTGGTACATGCCGAAATGTGTCTGTCCGTGGCGGCAGACAACGGTAAATGCACCAGGCACCAGACTTCCTCTCGGGAAGATGTGGAAATCGAGCAGCTCTGTGCCTGCCCGCTCAATGCGGCCATAGACCAGGAAGTCGACAGGGAAGCTGTCTGGCCAACGCGCGACCCAATAAGGCAGGTGGCCGTCAATGAGCCACGGACTGCGAACGGCGAGGTTCAGTCTCAGCCAGTGGTCGACGCAAAATGTGTTCGTGTGCTTTTCGTAACGGACGTCGTGGCCGTGGGACTGCAACGTCTGAATGGCTACTTGCGCGACCTGTTGCTCCAGTTTACGCTCCGCATGCCTATTTGCGGAGCGCTCCGGGGCCAGCTTCGGCACGTACCCGACTGCGTCATACGCGTCGTAGAGACTGCCGAACTCCCGCATGACCTGCTCAACGGACGGCGCGCTGCGATAACGTCTCAGCGTGGCCTGATTGAGCTCGCCGGCCCGCCTGATGACCTTGTGCAGGCCATCCAGAATCTCTTCGCGCGTGGGTTTGCGCCGGGCAGAATCCATTCGTTTCTGGACGGCAGTGAAGACGCGCCTTTCCACCACGGGTTCGAACGCATTCTCCACGCGTATCCAGTCGTGCTGGGGCACTTGCTCCCACTTGCCGTCAAGTTTTGACGATGTCCGGCTGTAGACGTTCGTGCCGATATACGCCTCACTGCGAAGTATCCGGCGGATGTTTTGTGCCTGCCAGAGGCGACCCTGGCGGTTGCGCAGACCAAATTCGTTAAGCCGCCGAGCGATGTCCGCCCCGGTCACCGATTGCGTTGCATACCATTCAAAAATCTTCCTGACGAGCGACGCCTCGGATGCCGCCGCCGGTGCGATGACGACCCGGTCGGTTTGTACGCTCTTGTACTCGTACTGACCAAGCGGGCGCCTCTGCTCGCGCTTGCCGTCAAGAAGGATGCGTTGCAGTCCGTAGCCCGGCGGACCACCGGCATGAAATCCGCGTTGAGCGTTCAGACACTGCCCGAGGAAAACCTTGCGGGACATCTCCCGGCTGAATTCCGCGGCCATCGCCCGCTTCAGCGCCTTGATGACGGATGTCGCCGGACTGCCGTCATTTGTGAAAGACTCGGCCACGTAAATCACGTCGACACCTGCGCGCCTGCACGCGTATTCATAAAACGCCGCCTCGTCGACATCCTGGAAACGTCCCCATCGGCTGACGTCGAAGACAAGCACCTTGCTGAACTTGCGTTTGGGGTTTTCAACGTCGAGCAGAAGCTGCACAAGCGCGGGTCGCTGCCGGAAGGTAAGTCCGCTGATACCGGCGTCCTCATAATCGGTAACGACGCGGATGTTGTGTGCGCGTGCATACTCGGCGATAGCCTGCCGCTGGAATACCGGCGAATATTCCTGATGGTCGGTCGACATGCGGATGTACTGTGCGGCACATAGGCGCACGAGTGGTCCTGCTCGACAGCCACGTCCAGAAGGCATCTCGCATGTCCGGTGGTGCCACACGTCAGTGATAGCGTTTTTGCGCGGTAAGTCAAGCTGAGATGGCTACGCCGTGCCCGCGACGCGCTGAGCCCGGCTTGTCTACTCAGGTGCTGGACGGGTCGCAGGAAGCTGAGGCTGCCCGTAAGAGGGCCTTGGCAGAGCGCGCTTGTTTTTTGCCTGATTGTGAATCGGCTGCGCGTATTTGCCGGTCGAGCGCTCCAAATGCTCGTTGAGTTGCAGAGATAGGCCGCCAGTGGCCCTGCATCTCGGTCGCGCCGCACACTTGGGACGATGTTCGGCAATCTAAAGTAGCCGTCCTGTCAAAAGTTAAAACCCTGTTCGCTACGTATGTCTTTAAACATCTTCCACTCACAAAGAGTCACTTGGACATAAAGCCACATGCTGGATGGAACTCTTTTTGGTTTTGGGGCTGCCAAGGCAGCGCAGAGTCCCGGCACCTGCAGCATGTTCGTATGCAGCAAGTCGCCTATAGCGATAGCGTTAGCCTGGACGGAGCATCACGCCGCTGCGCAAAGCCGGTCATACGATACCGTGGAGCTTTCCGCCAGCACGGTTCGAAAGGATATGTTCAAGCTTGTCCAGGGAAAGTGGCTTGGTAAGGCGATAGTCGAAGCCGGCCGCAAGCGTCCTGGATTTGTCGGACTCTGACGCGTACCCGGTCAGCGCGACGAGCAGCACTTTGTTCAGCGTTGCGTCGAGGCGCACGTGCTGGGCGACTTCAAAGCCATCCATCAAAGGCATGCCGGCATCGATTATTGCGACCTCGGGTTTGCGGTCGGACATCAGCCGCAGTGCGTCAACGCCGTTATCGGACGTGGCAACGTCATGTCCTTCTAACTTGAGCAGAAGGGCCAGCGCCTCAAGGGCGTCGCGATTGTCGTCGACTAACAGCAGGCGCGCCGGCCGGACTTCTTTATTGCGTTGGACTGCGCCTGTCAGGTCGATGGCGCCGGGCTTTCTCAGTATCGGCAAGCGGAGCGTCACTGTCGTCCCAAGTCCCGCCCCGTCGCTCTCTAGCGCGATGGTTCCTCGGTGCAGTTCGACCATCCGTTTGGCTACCAGCGACAGCTTTCCCGCTGCCTTGTCGTCCGGCTGACCAATCGCCGGTGGGAAATCCTGGTGCAATCACCTTCACAGGATTTGGCGTCAGGTGTCCCCGTCCCGCCAAATGCGTAGAGCGTCATACCGTGTTCGTCCACGAGAGTTCCGAGCGTGTTGCCGCACCGAGCTGAGACGCTGACATCTAAGCGCCGAGTCTTTCAACGCCGCACTGGACGAATACAACAATGAGCGACCGAACATCAAGCTTTTCGACTGACAGCCTTGAGTACATCTCAATCGGACGGGTGCCTTTGAGAACCTCAGCCCTGAGGACCGCAAGCGCATTTCATATCTGAGGACTCGCGATGACTGTACGCAATTCGCGAAAAACGTCGGCGTCACACATCCACATCTCGTGCGAGCATCACGGCAGCGGTCAGTTGAGGTGCAGGTAAGCGCTTTGTATCTCGACTCGGCGTTGCGTCGGGACATCTGGAGCGTCGTCTACGCTCAGGAAGAGGCTCTTTTCGTGAAGCATGGCAAACGTCTGCGCGCGGGCAATACGCGCAGGGTCATCACCAATCGAGGCGAACTTGGCGCGGTCGCGTTCGTGGTGCAGAAACCTGGTGGCGAGGGCTTTGAGCTGTTGCACTCTCTCGGATTGGGCGACTACACGTTCGAGGCCGTTGGGTTGCGACATTCCGAGCACTTTTCTTCTGACATTGTGGAAGCTGCTCGCCGCAAGTTAGATGACCGGCGACGTTCCGATGCGGAGGATATGGCGTGACCTGCAGCATCCAAGGGAATGCATCACCCGTCAAAAATATACCCTAGACGTTTGCGCCACTTCGGTGTTCCGCCGCAAAGTTCCAAGTTCGACAGCAGACATTTCGCTTGAGTAACAAATGGTAGCCATCACTCGCGTGGTCGCCGGCGACGGGTCCCCCTCCGGTCTGTTTCATGTCACGCATACACCGCTCGAGGTGTTGCGCAAGAAAGGGCTGCGGGCGAATGCGCTCGCGGAGTATGTCGTTCACAGAATTATCGAGCGCCTGGAGGAAGGATTAGCGGATGCATTAAGAGACGTGGCTCTTCGATTCAACCGCACACACAACGACTACTATCCGCTCGAATTGAGCCTTCGTGAGCAGCTATTTATCGCGCCTGCACACTACAGCGGTGTGCTGTTGTCTCTTACGAAGCAAGACGCTTTGCTCGGATTGAACGAAACGTCCGAACCGAACAGAAAGGCGCGCGCGATGATTTGGTTTTCCCGGCTGTTCGCGCCCGGTGTGCTTGAATTGATAGCACGGTTTCACGGAGACGACACAATCCATGCTCTCAGCGTGTTGGAGCGCGTGCCGGAAACGCCATCGCATCTGCTCCGTTTGCGCGAAAAGCCTTTATTAGAGGACGGATTTTACTCGTTACTTGCTCGCCCGTTTCTCGAAGTGAACGGCATCATACGTAGATATGACGGAGGCCACGACCCTTGTCCCGAAGCGCGTGCTATCCGGTTCAATGGCACCATCCCGTTTGAGTGTTTCGAGGTTCTGCCGTTGCAGTCCGGAAAAGCGCTATAACGACTAGAGACAAACTGCTATCGTATCAACGTATCTCAGACTTGCCGGCATCACGTTTGAGTCCTTTTCGGCGGAGGTATTGATGTGCGATGCAGGCTTCTGGCTGTACATCGATGACCTACGAGACGCGCCGGGTAGGGAATGGATAGTCGCGCGCTCTTCATGCGAGGCAATTGAGCTCCTGAAGGAGCGCGGCTGTCCTGCAAGAGTGTCCTTCGACCACGACTTGGGAGGAGACGACATCGCAATAGTTGTTGTGAGATGGATGGTCGAAACCGACCTTGACTGTTCGGGACGATTCATCCCTGACCAGTTTGAATTCTCAGTTCACAGTGCAAATCCAGTCGGGGCGGCGAATATTCGGGGCCTGCTTGAATCGTACCTTTCATACAAAGCGAAGAGCCGATAGCCTGTTTAAGGCTACATGCTCGGAGCACGGGACCGCAACAAAAAATACATGAAACAATTCACCAGAGACGAGCTGTGCGACTACTTCCGCTCCTTCGCCGGCATGGACGGCGGGAATCTTGAAAAAGCTAAGTTGTGGCTGTGCGGCATTGAACACGGCCAGGGCTGTGCGACCCTGGAGGATGTTACCCCTGAGCATAAGCCTGGCGCCTGGAGTGTTGGGCGACGCGTTCAAGAAGGAAAAGGCGAACATCGGACTTGGCCACTTTGGGAAAAGGCGGCAAAAATCGTTGTGGGCATTCGTCGAAACGTACTGGAAGAGGCACATAAAGACCCAGGCAGCCTAACTTGGCAACACTACCGCGACAATTTCTTGTATGGCCAGGAAGCGTACGAATTCAAACTGAATCTTTTTCCGCTAGCGTGTCCTGGAGTCAACAGTCGAAACTGGGCGTCGGCCCATGACGTGCAGCCCGAACTCCGCGACAAGGAGCAATATCGAAACCTCTGTCGCAACGGCGGTCGATTCGAGTTTATGCGCGAGCTTCGGAAGACGCATCATCCGAAAGTTATCATTGCGACCGGGAAGACGAGCCTCGAAGATTTCGTGAACGCGTTTGGTTTCGAGGATTGTCCGCATGAGGAGATTGTTATTGGAAACCGGGGCAGTGAATGTCAGCTGTTCGTCTACGTGGACCGTGACGCAGATGGCTCACAGACACGTCTTGTTGTCACGCCGTTCTTTTCCTATAGGAGGAACTGCCTGAATACTGACGAACTGCTCGAGGCACTTGCGTCCTGCGTGGCCAGATGGATGTCTCCCGACGACTTTCCAGAATTATCAAACGCGCCCGACGCTTTCCCTACACGGTCCGGCACAGTCGATGGAACGGCCGCTAGTGGTGTCTGAGTCACACTATGGCGATTGCAGATACGAGCGCCCGGACGTCACCTTTGGAACGGCCCCCTGAATCTCCGGACACGGTCTCCCACTTACAATAGCGGGTAGGCATAAGACTGTGTACATGACTAACAACAAGCAAGAAGTGATGGAAGTGTTGACGGGGCCGGAGCGTCGGCCGCGCTGGTCGGTGAACGAGAAGCTGGCGATGGTGCGAGAGAGCTTCGAGCCCGGCAAATCTGTTTCGATGGTGGCTCGCTAGCACGGTGTGAATCCGAACCAGCTGTTTCATTGGCGCAAGCTCTATCAGGACGGTAGCCTCTCGGCGGTAAGCGCCGGCGGAGAAGTCGTGCCGGCCTCGGAGCTGGCTGACGCGCTCAAGCAAATCAGGGAATTGCAACGGCTACTGGGCAAGAAGACGGTTAAAGTCAAAATCCTTCGTGAAGCCGTGGAGTATGGCCGGGCAAAAAAATGGATTCCGCGCTCGCCATCGTTGCCGGGGGACGACTAGTGAAGCAGGTTTGCGACGTTCTCGGTGTAGCGCGCTCAAACGTGACGGCAAAGCTGGCTCGAACCGCTGATTGGCGGGACGGGCGCACGGCTCGACAATCCGACGATGCTGGACTGGTGGAGGAAATCCGGCGTGTAATCGCTGACTTGCCCAGTTGGGGTTACCGACGCGTGTGCGGCACAATGCGCCGGGAGCGGGAGCGCCAGTGCGCGGCTGCTGTCAATGCCAAGCGGGTCTATCGCGTGATGCGCGTGCATGGTTTGCTGACTGAGCGCGGGCCCAAGCCGCCGCGCCCACAGCGTCGGCATGAGGGCAAGGTCGCCGTGCCCAGAAGCAACCAGCGCTGGTGCTCCGATGGTTTCGAGTTTCGTTGCGACAACGGCGAGCCGCTGCGCGTGACGTTTGCGCTTGACTGCTGTGACCGTGAGGCCATGAGCTGGGCGGCAACGACCGGTGGTCATAGCGGCGACGTTGTACGAGACGTCATGCTGGCGGCCGTTGAGCATCGCTTCGGCAACGTTTCAAAAGCGCCAACGCAAATCGAATGGCTCAGTGATAACGGCTCGGGTTACATCGCCGAGAAGACCCGGACCTTCGCCTTGGACATTGGACTCAAGCCGCTCACAACGCCTGTGTGCAGTCCGCAGAGCAACGGCATGGCGGAAAGCTTCGTAAAGACGATGAAGCGCGACTACGTCGCCTTCATGCCCAAGCCAGATGCAGCGACCGCTGTTCGCAATCTGGCCGTGGCGTTCGAGCATTACAACGAGAAGCACCCGCATAGCGCGCTGAAATATCGCCCGCCACGCGAGTTCCAACGTAAATCCGATTCATCAACCTTAGTGTGAGGCGGTGTCCGGAAGTACAAGGGCAAAACCAGCTGAACCAAACGGATTACCCAAAACGCGAAGTGTGTTGAAAGCGGTGCCGCGCGAACGCTTAGCGGACCTTCCGGATATGGTCGAAACGTCCGCAGGAAAAGTTGACTGTGCGCCTGAGCAGATTCCCTCTCATTCCGATACTCAAGTTATCCGCTGTGATTTCAAGTTGCACCGGTGCGGCGAATCTGTCAGAAGATGGAACTGCACCGGCGGATGTCTGTCATCAATGCGAATCAGTGCGGACCAACGACAAGCAACTAGCCTTCAACTCGCTCTGTCCCCGCCTGTCCTGCCCCCTACCTTCTTTCCGTCGCGATTCATCGCGGGGCGCTGGCGTGCTGAATCCGACTTGGAAAGCCACGACCGCAGCAGTCAACGCGTTGTCTTCGCGTCGGGCCAAGGCCAACCCCTTCGCGCCTGGGGCGCATTCCGCTCGTCGGACGGCGCGGCCGCGACGGCGACCGCGACCGACGTTATCGCCTCCGCGGCGTCATGCAATCGTTCGTCTCTCGCGTCCTCTGCTTGCCCGGCGAGCCCGTCCCCAAACCATGCGACCTTTTTCCGGAGGTGGCCGACATAAGCGTTCCAGCCGTCGGGGTTCCCGTCAAAGAGCTCGTGCTGAACGGTCGACGCAAGAGCTTTGCGGTTGAGCTCGATATCTAGCAGCTCCTTTGGCCACAGGGAGAACGCGCTGGCGACACGTGCGCTGAAATCAACTACCGTCATCCTCGGCGCAAGCGTTCGCAGGAACCCGAATTCCCGGAACAGGTCCACCTGGGTCGCAAGCTGCCCCACCGGCATGTCAGGAGTACCGGCCCGGCAAAGACTACCCAACGCGTCGAGCATGTCGCCGAGGTGAAGTAAGAGTTCTCGTCTGTCAAATCGGTCGTCCATCGAAATCTCCAATCGCTGCATCCGCTCCAGAATAGGTTAGCCTTCTCGGCGCACCGCTTCGTCCCGCAGCACCTTGTCCTTGCGCGTCATCGTCGGCCAATTCGACGCCATCCTCTGGCTGAACCACCGAGTTCCGCTGCCCCGCGGGCTGACTCGAAGACGCTAGACGCAATCGCCCTTTGCAAGTTGCAACGACACTCGCGCCCGGGCGAAGTCTTTCCTGTCATCCTGCTCTCCGACGGCCCGCAGCCCACAGCCCACAGCCCCCCAAGTGTCCCTTTTCGACGCCTACCCTCAAAAAGCCGGTGGACGTTGAGCAGTTGCTAACGCTGGTATCACAACTGACATTGGAGAGGCAGAATTTGGGCTCGGACAGCGATACTAGCTGACGCGGCTGAGACAGAAACGCTCCACTCCCGAACGCGCGCAAAGGTGGGACATCTGCGCGCCCCGTGCAGTTGCGTTTCGAAACCCGAAGGCGGGAAGCTTCATGTGACGACATGGTTGGCTAACAGGCCGTGGGAGAGGAGCCAACGCCGCTTGTGCTGGCCGTTATGCCGCACGATGTAGCTTCACACCATCATGCGGCGGCGGGACACTCCATATGCGCGGCACACCATTGAATATCTTTACTATCGGCCGGGCGGGCCCGTCGCGATTTGAGCAAGCCTCGTCTTTTCGTCGCGCGCCAAGACTACTGCTTACGGTCCTTCTCGCCAAGCGGTTCGTCGCCGGGCGCCGGCTCCGGAGGTGTCTCCTCGTCGGGAACGTCCTCGTCGGGTTCGGTTCCTGGCACGTCGCTGTCTGCCTGCGTTCCAGCATTTTCGTCTGTCGCGATTTTGGTCGCTCCGCCTGTCGACGGCGGGTCGCTTGCGGGCAACGTATCTTCGACTGTTGCATCGACGTCTTTTTCGGATTTGTCGTCAGGCGTGCGTTGCTCGGTGGGTTGCGTAGACATTTTCAAGCTCCTGATGATTTGTGTTGCAATACATGAGCAACGCCTGTTCCTTCAACGGTATCAACCTGCGCGGCAACACCGCGAGCGATGGCAGACCTGCGCCACGAGCGCAAATCAGCGGCGAGCCTGGCTCCGGAGAAGTACCGTCAATGCATTTGCATCTAGGGGAGATATCGGTGCGTCGTCGCTTTCTGTCAACGCCGGGAAAACATTGAATGCTTTACTTGAACCCGTGACGCACACAAGTTTCTGCACTCATACATTGGACAGGATGGTTTCCGACGGAGCCAAGCCTCGCGCAACTTGTGTTCAGCGAGCCCGTCGACTGCAAAAGGGCGCGGACGGCCAGGTCGCCAGGCAAGTGCGGCGGGCGGCATTGAATCGGCACAAGACGCACGCATGCATGTCAACGCCGAGGAGCGCGCGAGCGGCTGGCGAGTATCGGTGACGCGGGGGTAACAACCTCGCGCGGCCGCCTAGCGACAATTTGAAAGCAAAGACCCGATGCCCGAGGGCTTCTTGCGCAAAAGAATCATTAAACGCCCTTCTTGCGACGTATGCCTTTCGCGCTGACACGTTCGGATGCCAATGTGCCGTGACGCGATTCAAAAGATGCCAACGGACGGTCACGGAATACAAGGAGGTCTAGTGCGTTCGAGCCAGTGTGTGGCACTGCTGCTGTACATGACAGTCCTCGCCTGGACCGGAGCATGCGCGAGCGGCATTGCATGCGCGCCGGCCCGCCGACCAGCCGTGCGCGTCATCTGTGACCATGCCATTCGGAACAACGAGTACAACGCTATCCCCGCTCAGCAACAGGCCCTTCTCAGCAGCGATAAGCTAGCATCCGGGCAACCGGGTCGGCGAAGGCACTTCTGGAACGCGTCTACCGACGTCCGCCGCATTGGCACGGTCCTCGTGCAATGGAAAATGAAAGCCAAGCCGATGGAAGTGGAGTTCGCCGTTGCACCTGCTCCCGGTATGGATTCCGAACCCGGACTGGCTCCCGGTCGGCCTGCCTCGGGTGCAGGCGTTGTTCCTCTTGACGAGCGAGGTCTTTCAGCATCCGCAGCGTCGCCAGCATCTGGGGCCTATCTGACGCGCCAAGGCACTAAGGCCAGCGCCGCGCTCCTGCAACCGGCCGCGAATAACACGCTCTCACCGCGGGTTACTTCATCCGCGTCCGGTACGTACGACGCGCGCCGCAAAAGGAGGCTGACCGCTGCGTTAATAGTGCTCATCGTTATTGCTATTCCACTCAGTGCATTCATCATCCGCCGGAACAAGGCACTGGGGATAACGACCAACTACCGAAGAGCCCGCGGTAAGAAGAAGCGTTGAATTGGCGCGCTGCATCATTGGCATGGCATAGTGTGCAGCATCTCAACAGCGGAGGTGCAAATGCCGACATTGGAATCCTTGCAAGCAAAAATCCAGAGACTGCAGACGCAAGCCGACGCGCTCGCCGCGAAGAAATCGAGCGCAGTTATCGATAAGATTAAGAGCTTGATGGCAGAACACGGACTGACTACTGCTGACATCGATGCGCATGTTGGTGGCAAGAAACGTGGACCGAAGCCAGGGACCAAGGCTGCAGCGAAGACGTCCGTCACGACGGCGAAGTACAGAGACCCGAAAACCGGCGCGACCTGGTCAGGGCATGGTCGCGCGCCGGGCTGGATTGCCAGCGCTAAGGACCGCTCGAAGTTTTTGATTGAAGGTAACGCACTGTCGTCCGCTCCTACTGCCAAAAAGTCAGCGAAGGCCGGAAACTATGTCAGAGGCCCGCAGCCTGCGCTGTACGCTGACCCCAAGACTGGCGCAACCTGGAGTGGACGTGGTCGCGCGCCGGCGTGGATTGCTAGCGCGAAGGACCGCAGCAAGTTTCTAGTTGGTGATGCGGCCGCGGCCGACAAAAAACCTGTGCAAAAGGCTGCTGCCAAGAAGGCCCCGGCGGCGAAGAAAGCCGCGGTGAAAAAGGTGCCCCTCAAGAACAAAGACGTATCTGCCTCAGTGGCTCCGGCGGAGTCTGGCGCAACAGCGACGGTCTAATCGCATGTGCAAGGTGCCCGGTAAAATTAGCAGGTTTCTGATTTCACCGGGCACACAGAGTCATCCGACTCTTAGCCTTTCGAAATAATCTCTTCCATGGACACCTAACCGAGCGCTGCTTGCAACGCGAAGACCTCATGACGCCGGGCTACAAGGATTCGTTTTTGTTCTCAATTTTGGCGCGTGCGGAAACCGGACGGAGGGCATGCTTAGCCCCACAGATGGTCGGCTTCATGCCATGGGATGGGAGAACGTTGATTTCAAATCCTTGCCCAAATATCAGCGCAACGTACCGGCATCAAATACACCCGCATCTATGCATCTATAACAGCCGGCAAAGCCGAAACTTTGGTGGAACTTTGGATTCAACCCTGTGCCCGGTGCGCTGACCTTTGCGGAAAATCGGCCGCTGAGCCTCCGCATTCGGACCTTACTTTGAACAGCGTCGATGCCGTTAAGGACGCGCATGCGGAAGAGCATTACACATGCGAACGTTGTCGCGCAGTGTTTGCGCGAGTCCTTAGAGGACCGCCAACGCTTCGAATTTGGATGCTACTGAATGCGGGCCAACACTAGCTGTCGACGACGCTTTATCTGCAACAAAG
>NZ_AWZT01000069.1 GCF_000472525.1 Paraburkholderia dilworthii | reverse complement strand
ACGGAATAACCCGCAAGGCCCGGCGCGCATCGCGCATCAAGCGCCCACACTTATCGGCTGTTAGTTTTTAAAGATCGGTCCGCCTCACGTCGCGCTGCCCACCATCACCCACCCGGCACCGCTTCGTTCCGCGCCGCTGCATCAGCAGCAGAGAAACGAGATTATGGAGAGCGAGTGACAAGTCGTCAACCCCCTTCTGCGAATTTTCTTTCGCAGAAGCGCCAATCGGCGCGCAAAGCGTTCTCCCTCCATATAGGAGGTCTCCACTCCGGGGAGGAATGCAGTCGTGTGAATATGAACGAGTTGGTCTATAGTCAGGAGTCTGCCGTCCGCCACGACAGAAGCGCTCCTTGTTGCAGCAAGCTTTTGCACACAACGTCGCGCCCCCCACTGGCGGACACTGAACGGACCTACGACGACAACGCGCGACGAATTGCTGCGCACAATGCGCGCGAAGGCGCAAGCTCGTATATAATGCGAGCCGCGCGAATTTCGCACATTTCTATCGGCCCGCTCAAAGCGGGCTCATCTTTTTGCTCCCCAGAGCACACAGCCATATAACCGCGTTGAGTCACCCAGGTGATGTTGAGCCATGCTCGAAACGCCTGACGGTCGCGTCTTGCGTCTCATAGCGAAGCCTCTCGAGGAGAATACGTGAACCCTTTTGATCGCGAAGATTCGCAACACGAAACCGCAGCCTACACGAAGGCCCCGTCGGGCCGCACGCCCAAGGGCAAAGGCGCGGGCAAAGCGATCCCCGTGGCGGCCGAACTGCCGCCGCAGCAAGCCGAAGAACGTCAGCGCCAGATGCGCGCGCTGATCCAGCTGGGTAAGGAGCAAGGCTACCTGACCCACGCGCAGATCAATGACCACCTGCCCGATAACTTCGCGCAAACGGCGGCGATCGACAGCATCGTCAGCGCGTTCAACGACATGGGCGTGCAGGTCTACGAGCAGGCCCCCGACGCTGAAACGCTGCTGCTGAACTCGAACGCTCCCGCAGTCGTTTCCGACGATCAGGCGGACGAAGAAACCGAAGTGGCGTTGTCCACAGTGGACTCCGAGTTCGGCCGCACGACCGACCCGGTGCGCATGTATATGCGCGAAATGGGCGCGACTGAACTGCTGACGCGCGCGGGAGAAATCGCGATTGCGAAGCGTATCGAAGACGGTCTCCACGAAATGGTGCAGGCCATCGCCGCGTGCCCGCTGGCAATTTCCGCGATCCTGGCGAGTGCCCAGCAGGTTGCGGACGGCGAGTTGCGCATCGACGAACTGGTCGACGGCCTCAACGAAGACAACATCGCGGCCGAAGAAGAGACCGTCAGCACCGACGCGGCAGCCGATGTCGACGCAGATACGGAGGAAGACGACGACAGCGATAGCGACGACGACGTCGGTCCTGCCGATTCGTCGGCAGCGGACGAAGCGCGCCTGAGGCAGCTCACGAGCGACTGCCTCGAAATCTTCGCCCAGGTCGGCATTCTGTACGACCAGATGAACGCGTCGCACACACGGGGCGACGTCACCTCGAAGGCTTATCAGCGGGCGCGTGAAGATATCCAGCAGCATCTCGCGAAAATCCGCTTTACCGCGCGCACCATCGACCGTTTGTGCGGCGACGTGCAGCATCAGGTCGCGCAGGTCCGCGCGATCGAACGCAACATTCTGCAGATCGTCGTGACGAAGAGCGGCATGCCGCGCGAAAAATTCGTCGAATCGTTCGCGGGTCATGAAGCCGACCTCGGCTGGACCGAGCGCGCGGCACGCGGCACAACGTCGTACGGCGCGGCGCTCGAGCGTCATCTGCCGGCGATTCAGTCGGAACAGCAAAAGCTGATCGATATCGAAGCCACCGTCTCGCTGCCGCTCAAGCATCTGAAAGAAATCAACCGCCAGATGGTCGCGGCTGAATCGAAGATGCGCAAGGCCAAGAGCGAGATGATCGAGGCGAACCTGCGTCTCGTTATCTCCATCGCGAAGAAGTACGTGAATCGCGGCATGCTGTTCCTCGACCTGATTCAGGAAGGCAACATCGGCCTGATGAAAGCAGTGGACAAGTTCGAATACCGCCGCGGGTGGAAGTTTTCCACGTATGCAACCTGGTGGGTGCGTCAGGCCGTGACGCGTTCGCTCGCCGACCAGGCGCGCACGATTCGCGTGCCGGTGCACATGATCGAGACGATCAACAAGCTCAACCGCATCTCGCGTGAAATCCTGCAGCAGACCGGTCAGGAAGCGCATCCGTCAGTGCTGGCCGAGCGCATGGATCTGTCGGAAGAGAAAGTGCGCGGCATTCTGAAGATCGCCAAGCAGCCGGTGTCGATGGAAACGCCCGTTGGCGACGACGGCGATGCCACCCTCGGCGACATGATCGAAGACTCGGCAGCTTCGTCGCCGGCGGATGCGGCGATGCAAGCCGACTTGCGCGCCGCCATCGACGATGCGCTCGACTCGCTGTCGCCGCGCGAAGCAAAGGTGCTGCGTATGCGCTACGGCATCAATACGAAGTCGGACCACACGCTGGAAGAAGTGGGCAAGCAGTTCGACGTCACGCGCGAACGCATTCGCCAGATCGAGAGCAAGGCCATGCGCAAGCTGATGCATCCGAGCCGTGCCGATCGACTGAAGTCGTTCCTCGACCGCTAAGCTAGCAAGCCTCGTAGCAAGCCTGACTCTGCTTTATCGCGCTTGCCGTGCGTCATGCACGGCAAGCGCAACCCCCGCCTTCAGTTCCCAAGCCTCACCCGTTTTCAGATCAGCAGCGAGATGATCCCGCCAAGGGTGATGCCCGCCGCGAGCCAACGTCCCGCCGTGTAGAAAGCATTGCGCTCTTCGTGCGGCTGATCCGGCCGTTCAAGCCCGAGCGTGCCATACGCAAACGACTTCACCGCCGACGAATCCGCCGCCAACACGCCCTCGCTTCCAGCATCGGCTGCGTCCGTGCCATCAATTGAATTTGCGTCGTGAGCCGCCGCAGTGGCGCCCTCGGTGGAGATACGCACTGCCTCGTCCTGTTCGGACGGATTCGATGTAGCAGAACGCGCTGTGGCCGCATCGTCGTTGGTACGGGACGTTGACGACGCATTGTTCGTCGCGCGATCAGTTGCTTGTAGTGTTGACGGCAACGCACTGTCGATTTGCATTGCAACCTCCGTTCGTTTCTTCAAGGCATTCGGCGTAGAGCCGGTTACAAGTTCTATCGACCGTGACTGGCTGAAACTTGAAGCCCTGTAAGGGACGGTAAGTGCAGGCGCGAACGAACTCGCGCGAAGGCAAATAGAGACGCTTTGCGGTGAGTGATGGGTTGTCCACAGAAACTGTTCAGAAGCCTGTGGATATCCTGCGCAAGAGTCGACCAAGTACCTGAGCGCGCACAGTTTTCCTCGTCTGCACGCGGCGAGTCTGAACGGCAAAAACAAACCGCAATGAGGCTCCGCTCAAGGCATCACAAACGTCTTCACGAGCGTCAGTTCGCCGGCCTTGCGCATCGGCACGCGGATCGTCTCGCTCTTTTCATCCGGCGTGTTTTCATTGGTGATGATCGTGACCTGAGCAACCGTTATGTCGCTGCGGCCGTTGCCGCTGCCGTAGTAATTCACAAAGACAAGATAGGTGCCCTTCAGCGGGGCGGCCGACGAATAGATCTCCGGCCCATAGCCGGTAGTCACGTCGACATCGAGCGCGCCGCCGTTCGGCGCCACACGATCGCCGTACCATGCGTGCGCGCCGTCGGGTGATACCACGTGCAAGTCGAGATCCGTGCCGTCGGTATCCCACGCGAGCAACACGCGCAGCTTCGGCTGCGTCTTGCCGCTGTATGCGTCGTAGAACTGCACGCGCTTGCGGCTGCCGTCCGGTGCGCGCAATTCGACGCTGTTGCTGCCCGCAGGAAACGCATAAGGTCGCGAAAACTTGCCGTCCTCCTCTATGCGTTGCGGCAACGGCGTGCCGTCGACCACCAGCGTGCCCGCCGTCTTGCCCTTCTTTTTCGGCGCGTTACGGATCTGCCCTTCGATCAGCGCAAGTTTCGACTGCCCTTCGGGCGTCGCCACGGACACCGCCGGATAATGCACGTCCTGCGTATAGCGCTCGCTATCGCCGCTGGTGTTTCGCCAGCCGTTCAGCGGCGCGGCGAAATTGATATCGCTTGCGTGCGCGCCCGGCGCGCCTTGCAAGCATGCGAGAACGAGCAAGCCGTGGCCAGCAGCGTTCATCCATCGCGTCGTTTTGCGCTTCATCGTTACTGCTCCCGTCCCGCTGTCAAAGTCGCTCGCTTTTCACGAGCATCAGGTCGCCGATTTTGCGCAGCGGCACAACCATCGTTTCGCGCCGCTCGTTCGGCGTGTTCTCGTTGAAGACCAGCGTCAACGTTGCCGTGACCACGTCGCGGTCGTGCGCGGCGGCGTCGAAGTTGTAGCCGGTCGAATCAAAATTGCCCCAGTAGTTCAGAAAGAACAGCCACGTTCCATGCTCGGGTGCCGCCGACGAAAATATCCCCGGCCCCGCGCCGTCCACCGAATCGACGTCGAAGCCGCTGCCGTCTTCCAATGTCGGATTGGCGAAGAACGCGTGCAGGCCGCCCGGCGTGATGACATGCAAATCGACCTGCGCGTGTGGATCGTCCCACGTAACCATCGCGCGCAGCTTGGCCTGCGGCTTGCTGCGGTCCGCTTCGTAGAATTGCATGCGCTGACGCTGCCTGCCGTCGGCGGAAATCAGTTCGATGCTATTCGATCCCGCACCGAACGCCCACGGCCGCGCGAATGCGCCTTCATCGTCGGTATAGAGCGGCGTTGGATTGCCGTTGACGACGAGCGTGGGCGGCTTGCGCTCATGCTTGTCGATACGCTTCAGGCGTCCCTCGATCAATGTGCGGTAGCGCTGCGCGCCGCGATCGACCGGCGGCCGCGGATACGCCGCGACGAATTGCTCGCCTTCATTCGTCAGCCCGCTATGACGCCAGCCGCCGAACGACCCGGTCAGATCGGCGACACCGCCATCGGTACCGGCCGCGTAGGCGCAGTTCACGAGGCCTGGCCCGAACGCGCCGCATGCAGCGACGACGACGAGCATCACAGCGCGCATGCGAAGCCGACGCGGCATCGAAGGCCGGCTCAACGAAAACAAAAACGTGACGTGGCTCATTGGATCGGATTGTCGGTACGAATCAGCATGCGCGCGGTGCGCTCGACGAACTCTTCATCGAGCCCACGCGGATGATGCTGAAACGCGAGGTGAACATATTCATGCGCCAACGCGATGCGGTCCTCTTCCGTTTGCAAGCGATACACATAGACGCGATTGCGCTGCGCATCCGCATAAGGACGCCCTTCGCGAACCGCGCATACGGCCGGCAGATCGGGCGTCTCGTAACCGGCCGCGCCATCCATGCGTCGCGCCCATGAAAGCGCATTGCGCTGTAGCCATTCACGCGCGCCGGCCACCGCGATGCAATCGCCGGAGAGCGGGCTCAGGAACGAAGTCAGCGTCGCTTGCGGCCGTGTGCGCGCGAGGATCGCGTCGAACGTCAGCCCGGCTTGCGCGGATGCCTTCGCGGCAAGCCAGCTCATTTGTCTAGGTGCGGCTTTGTCGTAGTGATACTGGACGGCCACGCCGGTCAGCACCAGCGCGTCAGTCAGATCGGCGGCACGGCGGGCTGCCGCGCTCGGCGCACGCGGCAAAACGCGCTGTGTGTTGCTGCTGTCGTCGATACGCAGACAGCCGTGATCGTGCACGCCGTGCTGCGCAGCATACGTGCGTGCCGCCACCGCCAGTGCCTTGGCCGCTTCGGGCTGCGCCGTATCGCCCTCGCGCTCGACCACGCGCGCCACATATTCGTTCATGCCGAAGCGGCCGATCATGTGCGGCGCTCCGGCAGCGTTACGGTCGAGCCGCAATTCGCCGCGGCTCGTCACTTGCGCCCAGTTGCCGTTCATAAAACCAACGCGATACTCGCCGTTCAGCGGCCCATCGGGCATCGCCGCCGATCTCCTGTGATCGAGCACTTCGCGAATCGGATAGCGGCTAAAGAAATCGACGACGACGCACGCGCCGTCATCGGGCACGGTGACTCGCGTGAGAAGCGGCGCGATGCGCGGCGCAGCCATCGCAAGCACGCGTGCGCTGCCGCCGGGACCGCCGAGCCACACCGGCGTGCCATCGGCAAGCCAGCCCGCAGCGCCGCCCACCGACGCCCCCGGCCGCGCCGCATCGGGCATCGTCCAGGTTTTGGCGCGCAGCAGACTGCCGTAAAGCGACACCGTTCCTTCACCACGCCCGCTCGTCAGCACAGAGACTAAGGTGCTCGCCGCCGCTTCGCGCGGGCGCGCCGGCATCGCCTGCAATGCGGCGAGCAGTTGCACGACGGGCACACGATGCGTCGGCGTCATCGCGTGAAGATTGCGCAGCCAGGCGGGCGCGCCTGCGGCTGTCCAATACGTGCGCCAGTCGACGGGATCGATTTGCAAACGCCCAGGTTCGAAAAAGCGCCCGCACGATTGCACCAGCGCATGTTCGCGATCGACATGACCGCCCGTCATGCAGCAATACACCTCTTCGGGATCGCCGCCGCTGCACGTGTAGTCGGGTGTCGCGATGTTTCGATCCACCAGATAGCCATATACAAAGAGCTTCCACACGCTGCCAAGCGGCGCTTCCAACGTGGCGGGCAACAGGAGCGCGGATTGCGCAGACAGGCCCACCGCGGCGCCGTCGGCGTCGGCTTGCCAAAGCTGGCTTTGCCCGTCGCGCAGCCAGGCGAAGCGCAATGTCTGTTTCGGCGCTGCCCGCGATGAAGCAGACTCCGCCGCATACGCGCGCTCGGCATTACCTCCACACAACAAGCACAACGTGCCCACCGCGCCCGCGGCGAACGTGATCCGCAGCATCGCTGCAACACGATCGCGTAGAGGCCGGGGGAGCGCGCTAAACATTCTGTGTGTCGCTTACTGGATGCGCAGCGTCGTCACGCGATCGCTCTTGCCGCCTTCGAACGCCTTCGCGTCCGGCTGATACATGCGGAAGTAGCGCGCGGGTGGCAACGCAAACGTGCCTGGCAACGCGAAGCGCACCAGTTGCCGCAACGTGACTGGCCGATCGAGCAAAGGCACCGGCTGGTGATACGAGAGCTCGCCCATCTCATACGATGCAGCGCGTGCGAACGGTTGCGGACCGCTCTCGCCGTCCTTCTCGCCGGGCAAGCCCTCGATCGACACGCCCCAACTCGTCGCTTCGACGCTCGCGCCGGGCGGCAGCGGCACGTCAAGCAGGCCATAGTGATAGGCGTTGCCCGAGCGCGGCGTGAGCATGACTTCGTCCACATACAGCGCATTGCTGTCGATTGCATCGCCCGGCTTCATCAGACGCGCTGTGAATGCCGAGCGTCCCACGTTGCCCTCGCTCGCGCCCGGCTTTTTCGGATCGGCCTTCACCTCGACTGGTTCGAGCTTGTAGAAGCGTCGCGCGACGCTGATGTTCAAGCGGCTATCTTCGCTCGTGTGACTGCGGAACGAGACGATTGCGCTGACGTCGGTGCGCGCGACGCCCGCGTCGAGCGTGGGCGGCACGCCAGCGGCGGTCCATTTCCACAACGGCGTGCCGGTCGGCGTCGCGGCGCGCGTCCAGCCGGCGCCTTGCAGCAACGGCAACGAGGCAGCCGCCACATCCCCGCCGAGCGCCTTGCGCAACCACAGCAGCGTCAACGCGCGGTCGAGAGTCGGGTAATCGGCGCTGCTCCTTGCAAGCAATGCGGATGCATCGACGCCCGCGCCGTCGCCGGACATCGCAAGCAGGCCTTGGACGAGCGGCGCGGGATCGTTGCTCAACGAGACGCGCGCGGCGTTCGTGGCTGCATCGAAACCGTCCGGCATCTGCGCGCCTGTGCCGCGCGCCATGCCCGCGACCAGCAGCATCGCCATCTGTTTGCCGCGCGGCGAATCGGCCTGCGCGAACACAATGCTATCCGACGCGCGATAGGTAACATTGGCGACGTTGCGAGCCGGTGCATTGGCCGTGGCCGCGGCGTCGCTCATCAGGTCAGCGACCACGCCCGATACGGGCGTCGCGACCGGCAATCCCATCTGCTGCATGAACCACAGCGCCAGCGCGCGATGGAGCAGCGGCTCTTTCGCGCCGGCGTCGCGATAGACGTCCATCGCGTGCTGCCAGTTCGCGGCGGGCAGGCTGATGCCCAGGCTGCGGCTCGCGAGCCAGTCCGCGTAATACGCGTAGGCCGTGATCAGCGCGCTGCCGCCGGTCGTATCGCCCCACCAGCCGAATGTGCCGCCGACGCCCGCGAGCATCGCAAGACGCTGCCGCTGATTGCGCAGCAGCGCTTCGATGCCTTGCGTCGAACTCGTGTTGTCACCGCGGCCAATTGCGTCATGCGCAAGCGCAAGTGGAATCAACCGGCTCGACGTCTGTTCGGCGCAGCCATACGGATAATCGATCAGGTCGTCGGCTACGCGCATGAACTGGCTCGCCGCGTTGCCGACGAAACGCACGCTCACTTCCTGTGCGTCTTGCGGCAGATTGAGCGGCTTGTTCAGGCCGTCGAGCGCGACAGTGTTCTGATGAAGATCGAGCCAACCGCTCGCGTCGAGATGAATCGTGGTCTGCAGGCCGTCCACGTCCTTATCGCCCTTGCGCAAGGTCGCGTTGATCACGCCGGCCTTCAACGCGCCGCCTGGCAGACGCAGATAGTTCGCGCCGCGCTTCAACGTGACCTTCCGGTTCAGCGACAGGCCGCCGCCTTCCACTAGCCACTGTGCGTCGATGTCCGCATCGGTCTGGTTGAAAGCAATCATGTCGATGGCCGGCTGATCGTTGACGCGGAAATGCGACGGCCCGCTCCACTTCAGATAGAGCGCCTTGTCCGAGCGCACGTATGCGGTGCGCTGACCGACCATACC
This sequence comes from Paraburkholderia dilworthii, assembly GCF_000472525.1. Taxonomy (GTDB): domain Bacteria; phylum Pseudomonadota; class Gammaproteobacteria; order Burkholderiales; family Burkholderiaceae; genus Paraburkholderia; species Paraburkholderia dilworthii. Next base: position 12,798 of record NZ_AWZT01000069.1, on the reverse strand, counting down.
GTCCGGCGCGGCCGCGCGCACAGTGATGCGCCAACGTGCGAGCGAGTCCGGCATTTTGAACGTCATGGTGGCGTGACCGTTCACGTCGGTTTTCAGATTGCCTTCCCACGCGGCCGTATCCTGATCGTCGCGGCGCGGGCGTTCGAGCACTTTCACGCCGCGTTCGTTGTAGTTCGCACGTTGCGGCCCGCCCGGCGCGCCCTTCAGCGGCGAACGCGCGAGGTCGTAAGTGATGAACGACAGACTGGACGAAGTCCGCACGTTATTGCGGCGCGGATGATAGAAAAAGTCGACGATGTTCGGCGCAATCTCCGGCTGCAACACATAGACCATTTCATCGACCACGCTTACCGTCAGATTTGCCGCTTCGGGTTTGCCGTTCAACGTGCTGTCGAAATTCAGCGTGACGGTGTCGCCCGGACCGTACACAGGCTTGTCGCTCTTCAAGTTCAATTCGATTTGCGGCTGCGCGACCACGATGCCCGCGTTCTGGAACGCGTATTCGCCGGCATGCACGTAGAGCACCGAGAACGTCATGTTCGGCGCGAAGTCTTCGCCAACCTTGATGCGCGCCTTCCATTGCGACGGCGTAACGCGGTGCAGTTGCAACCAGTCGCTGCCCGCAGTGAGCAACGCACGCCGTTCGACGTTGTCGCGTTCGAGCGTCAGCAACGCATCGTCGACGGGCAGCGGGAACGTGATCAGCGCTTCGGCCGTGTCGCCGATCCTGTACTTGTCGCGATCGAACACAATCTCGACGCTGCCCGGAATTGCCTTCAGGCCGTCGCCCGCGACCCAATGGCTGACGGCGGCGAGCAGGTTGCCCGCGTCGTCCTTGACCGACAACATGTAGGAACCGGGCTGATCGAACTGCACCGCGAACGACAGCTTGCCGCCCACGCCCTTCGACGCATTCTTTAGCGAGCCTTCGGCGTGCGTCTGCGATTCGAGGCGGGTCCATTCCCATTTCGCCGGCGCATGTGCGGCGGGTTCGGCCGCGGCCAGCGCTTGCAGATCGAAGCTCACCGATTCCTTCGGCTGCGAGAACGACTTCGACGTAGTCAACCGATACGGCGTCGCGCCGCGCGCGATCAGCACTTCGCGCGTAACGCGCACTTTGTACGCGGCGCCGTCCTGCGCGAACAGCGTCAGCGCATAACGGCTCGGCTCGGTCGCGGCGGGCAGCGCCAAGCTCGCGTTGCCGTCGCTATCGGTCTTGAGTTCCTGCTGTTCGAGCTTGACCGGGAAGAGCCCCGCATAACGCAATTCACCGTCGACGATCGTCACTTTCTGCGCGCGCAGCGTGACGGAAATCTTGCTGTCGCGCACCGGCTTGCCGTCCGGATAGCGCAACTGGATCTTGCCCTTCAACGGCTCGCCGGTTGCGTAGTCGGCTTTGTCCATCGACAGATTCACGTCGAAGTGCGGCTTCACATATTCGGCGACGCGAAACGCGCTGCCGTACACATCGCCGTTGTAATCGAAGCGCAGCGTATAGCCGCCGGCGGTCGCGTCGGCGGGCAACGTGAACGACGTGTCCGCGCCGGTATCGGAAGCAAAATGCGTCTTCGCGGTCGCAACCGGCGAGCCGTTCGGATCGAGCACTTCGAGCTTGATGTCGGCCTCGGCAGGTGCCGACGATCGAGTCGCGTTCTGGAACGTGCGGCCGATGAACTTCACATGCACCGGATCGCCCGGGCGGTACATCGGCCGGTCCGTGACGGCGTAAATCTTCGTGTTGTAGATCTCGCTGTCGTAATAGAAATTCTCCGAGACGAACACGCCGCCCTGCGGATCGACGCCGAGCACATAGCTGCGCTCGGGGCTCACATGTTGCAGCACCAGCGCACCGTCGTTGCCCGTCGCGCCGCTTTGCAACACGCCTACGCCGTCGGTCCAGTTCACTTCTGTATTGGCGACCGGCTTGCCGCTATCGCGCCGCGTAGTCCACACCAGCATTCCGCTCGATGCCGCTTTCACGACCGCCACCGTGTCCGACACGAACAGCAGCGTGTGCGCGCGATAGTTGCCGATCACCGCCTCGACGATATAGAGCCCCGGCGCCAGCTTGCCGACCGGAATCATCACGTTGCCCGAGCTTGCCTCGATGAAGTTACTGCTGCTGCCCGCCAGATTCACGCCTTTGGGCGGCTCGATCACGTTCGCGTCCCAGATCGGATAGCGAAAGCGCGCGATCATCTCGTAACCCTTCAGTGGCGCGAATTGCGAGGTCTGTTCGAATTGCGTCTGCTTGCCGGTCTGCTCGCCGAGCCTGAATTGCGGCGCGGCCTCCGTTGCCTTGCTGCGGGTCGCGAACGACAGCATGCGTTGCCACGCACGGCGCGCCTCGGTGAACCAGCGGTCCCACAGATAAGCGAGCGTATTCGCGAGCCCTTCGCCCTGATAGTTCGGCGCGACATTCAGCCGATGCAGATTCTTCTGCGCTTTGAGAAACTCGAGCGGCTTCGGCACGCGATACACGACAATGTCCGCGCCGCCATAGGGCTGCAACGCGTCCTTGAAATCGCGGCCCGGCGCCTCAAGCCGGACCTGCGCGAGCTGATTGCTGCCGAAGCTCGCGTCCGACAGCAGAAAGAACGGTTGACCGTCCACTTTCTGTGAGCTGAAATTGCTCGGCGGCGCCGCACTCAATGTAGGATTTGCAGCGATGTTCGAATCGGCGGCTGCGGCGCTCGATCCATCGTCTTCTGCATGCGCGACGCTGCTTGCGGTAATCAGCGCGATAACAGCAAACAGTGCGGCCACGGTGAAGGCCGCGCGACCACGCGCATGGTTAAACCGCTTGCAACTCGCGATGACAAAACTCATTCGGGTCATGGTGTCAAAAAGTCCAAACGAAACACGCCGACGAAATTTGGATTGCCGTCGAGCGGCTGCCAGCGGGAATCTTTCCATTGCATCAGGTCGGAAACGGCGACCGCGCGCAGACCGGTATCGGTCGGCGTAACGGTGCCTGTGTGATAAGCGATGTAGCGGTCGAGCCAGATCATCAGATGCTGGTCGTCGCCCTGATCGAAGAACAGCAGATCGCCGGGCAGCGCCTGGTTGACGTCCTTCGAAACGAAACGGCTATTGCGTTGAATCAGCGCGATGGCCGACGCGTATGCGCCAGTGGAGCCGTCGAGTTGCGTCCAGCGGTTTGCGATGATGCGTTGCGCCGCGGACAGTTGCAGTTCGGGCGGCAGGCTGCTTGTATCCGCGAGGCCGCTCATGCCGTTCGCGTGCAGCCATTTGCTGTCGTGCGGGCGCAGCGTTTCGCCGACGGCAAAGCGCACGAGCCCCGCGCAATCGCGTTGCGTCCAGCGCGGCGTCGGGCCACGGCGCATTTGCTGATCGACGATGCGCGTGAACCATGCGCGAAACACGGCGGATTGCTGGGCAGTCAGCGCGTCGGGATCGGACGATGTGATGGTCACGCTTAGCGCGTGCGCGTGGGGCGCGAGGGCGGCTAGCGCGAAAAAAGTAGCCATGCGCGAGAGGCAGCCGCGGCGGAAGGCAGAGCTGAGGACTGTCGCGCGCGATTGGCTGGCTGCCTGCGCAACATGCGTGACTGGCCGGGCCGTACGCGAGAGGCATGCATGGCCCGACCCGCGCCCTTCGCAGGCGGCCTGCGCAACATGCACGACTGGGAGCGCGGGCAGCCGCCGCAGCGCGCACGCGTTGTCTGCCGTGTGTCCGCGCTGACGTGCGTCGCGAGGCGCGCACCTCACGCCATCTGTACGAAGACGGCGCACTTAATCGCCCTCGGTGCCGGGCTGATCCGCGGGCGCCTGGGCGACGGCGTCATCCGAACTCGCGTCGCCTTTCGCACGATCGAACCACCACTCCACCGGCACCCAGCCGGTTGAGCTGGGCAAGTTTTGCGGCAGCGTCAACGAGACCGGCGGATAGTGCGCGAGCGCGCGCAATTTTGGCGTCAGATGCGTGCGCGACGCGTTGCGAAACACGGCCTCCTGATCGGCGGGCAATCCGGCGCCTGCCTCGCGTTCGATCAGCGCGGCAGCCGACGAAGGCGCCAGCGTCAGAATCGTGCGTGGCAAACGCTCGGGCGCAAGCGTGTCAGCAAGTGCGGGGTAACGCTTGCCGAGCACCGCAAGCGTGTCGTCGACGAGACGTGAGTCGGGCGAGAAGATCAGATAGCCGTGCGCGAGCGCGAGCGTCACCGGGAAATAGCGTTGCGCCGATAGCTGCGACGCGAACGACGCCTTGCTGCTCAATGCCGTGCCCGAGCGCGCGCTGACCGGCCGTTGCCACACCGTAACGTCCGCGCCCTGTTCGCGCGTAGTGACCGGCAAGCGTGGATACGCCGTGTCGGTGTCGTCCGCCTTCGCGGCCTTCGCCTCATATGCGCCGATCACGTCGCCGAACGTTTTGCCGAGGGCGGTCTTCAGCGCAGCGATCGAGGCCGCGTCCTGCGCCTTCACGCGAGCGATGAAAACCGGCGCGACCAGCGTGGATTTCGCGTACCAGCACACGGCCGCGGGCCCCGTCAGACGATCGCCGATTGCCGCAGCGGCGTCCGACCCATCGGCAACCTTGCCGAGCAATGCCGACGCCTCCTTCCAGTCCGCAGGCAAGCTCGTGCATGCCGCGGCGTTCGCTGGCAATGCGCGCCATAAGTCCGCGCTGTTCCACTGCTGCGGCAGCTTGCCCGGCTCGATCAAGGCCGATGTCCGCCAGTTCGCCGCTGCATTGCCATTCGGCGAGAAGTCGAAACGCAGCGCGTCGATGCCGGAAAAGAACGCCTGATAACCGAAGGACAGGTAATTCGCCGACACCACCAGACGATGCCCCTTCGACGCGTCTCCCGGTGCATCCAGCCGATATGCACGCGCGGCGTCGTCATGACCCGACGACAGCATGTCGGACACGGCATCGGCACGCTCGCCCAGCAGCCCGCCTTTTTCGTCGAGCAGCACGCCGGGCGCGGAGAGCACGACGAGACGATCGTCTTTCGACGCGAATAGCAGGGTGCGACCGACCGCCAGTTTCAACGCATAGACCGGCACATCGCCGGAGAGCTTCGCGACCTGACTCAGTTGCGCGTCGCTTGCGGCGACGTTGCCCAAGCCCTGCAACAGCCTCGCAAGACCGTTGCGGCGCATGGACATGACCCAATAGCCGAGCCGGCCATCCGGTGAACGCCAGAGCAACACGTGCGCGGGTTCGTCGAACACGCGGCGGATCAGTTCGTCGCGCCAGTCAAGTTGATGTTCGAACACGAGACGCCGCAATGCGCCTTCGGCGGAGAGCCGCGTATTCGCCGATTCGTAGTAGTCGACGAAGTCTTGCGTGAGCACGTCGTGCAGCAGCGGCACGCGCAACATATCGCGAGGCAAACGCGACAGTGCTTCGCTGTCGATTACCGCGTCGGGATGGTGGATGTCCAGAACGACGTCGCCCGTATTGGTCGCCTTGCGATGTGCGAACGGACGCCAAACGGCCTGAATGACGATGCCGGCCACGATCAGAAGCCCGGCCACCAGGATTGCAATCTTTTTACGCGACATCTTCATCTGATTTTTTTGGTTCGATGCGACGATATTAACGTTGATGCCGGCCGGATTAAGCCGCCATGACCGATCGCTGAAGGCAGCGATGATAACCGATATTTTTAACAGCAGACCACCCGACATTGCATTTAACGATCGGCGACGTTTCAGTCGTTCGATGGCAATTGAGTTTGCGTTTGATTAATGCACCTGTAGAGGTTACTGGTTTTTTTTGCAGCGGTCGCGCCGGTTAAAGGACGAGCGTTCAGGCGTTATGCGCTCTCAGCGCCTTTATGCGCACGGTTGCCGCTGCACCGCGTCGTGATTGCACGCGGAATTGCGAGCCGCACCCCTAGATGCTAATGCGAGACAGCCGCGATTCATTATGCGCATAAAATCCGTGTTTCGGCGTGGTCGCCGGTTAATGCGAGACTTGCTCCTACAGATTTAGCAGCAATATTCCGTCGGTTCCCGCCTGGAACTTACAGACGCATGGGTTTTCCATCGTGTGCGGGTTCGAGTTTCAGCTATATAAAACGGATTGACGGTTTGTGTCGTCGAAATTACTCGATCCCTGCTGTCGCCCGCATCGTCAAATAGCCTTGATGATCTTTTGCCCATAACTCGATGGTTTTCCCATCCGCCGACGGCGCGCCGCACACCTTGAAAGCCTGCCCCGCAAACGTCGGACGCAGCGCCTTGAACGCAAAACTTTGCAGCGTTGCGTCCGGTCGCTCCCGGTGCACGAGATCGAGCAGCAGTGTGGCAATCAACGGGCCGTGGACGACCAGAGCAGGATAAGCCTCGACTTGCGTCGCATAAGGGTGGTCGTAGTGGATGCGATGGCTGTTGAAGGTCAGCGCCGAATAGCGGAACAGCATGACGGGATCGGCGTCGATAGTGCGGCTCCAGCTTTCGCCCTGCGGCGCGAGTTGCGGCTGCTGAGGCCGTGCGTCCGCTGGCGACGCGTCGCGGTAGACAATGTCGTGCTCTTCTTCGAGCTTCAGTTCACCGCCGGCTTCAATCGTGTGCTGCACCGTGACAAACACGAGGCGCCCGGAACGCCCGGTCTTGTCTTCGATGTTCGCAATCGTCGATGTACGCGTGGCGTGCTCGCCCACTTTCAGCGGCGCATGAAAAGTGAGGCGCCCGCCGGCCCACATGCGGCGCGGCAGCGGCACTGGCGGCAGAAAATCGCCGCGTTTCGGATGACCGTCGGGCCCCGCTTCGGACATCGGCGTGATCGGCAAAAAGTAGAGCCAGTGCCAAAGCGGCGGGACCATGTCGCCGTCTTTCTCCCGAACCAGTGTCGCGGCGAGAGCCGCCAGCGGAAACGCGGTAATGTGATCTTTGGCGACTCGCTCGTTGCCGAGCCAATCGTCGAGTTTCGCGTGAGAATCGGACATGGGCGAAGCCTCCTGTGGAGCGTCGAATTGACAGCACCCACTATGAACGACGCAAGGCGCTTCGCAAAGATCACCGTTGCGCGGCGCGGCCTTTCTTCGCTTGAGGCCTGCGAGCTTACTGAACAGGTCGCCGCCGATTTTCCGCGTCTCTAAACCCACGAATTGCAGCGCAAGAGTCGGAGTGCGCGGCGTGAAAGACGCGCTTACACTCGATCATCGTTCGAAGATCGTTGATGGAGACACTCATGAATACGGTGGCGAGAGATCCCCGCACACAATCGCCGAAGCAGGATCGCACTCTCGCGAATTCGCTTGCAGCGCGCATCGAGACAATCGACTGGTTCAACGTGGAAGAAGAACTGAACGGTTATGGCTGCGCGATGCTGCGCGAGTTGCTTGGCGGGCGCGAATGCGACGCCCTGGCCGCGTTATATCCGCGCGACGAGTTATATCGCAGCCGTGTGGTAATGGCGCGGCATGGCTTCGGCCGCGGTGAATACAAATATTTCACTTATCCGTTGCCGCCGTTGATCGGGGCATTGCGCCGCGAGCTTTATCCGCATCTGGTGCCGGTCGCGAATCGCTGGAACGAGGCGATGGGGATCGACATCCGCTATCCAGACGCGCATTCGGCGTTTATCGAACGCTGCCATGCTGCCGGCCAAACGCGCCCGACACCGCTGATCCTCCAGTATGCGACCGACGACTACAACTGCCTGCACCAGGATCTTTATGGCGAGCACGTGTTTCCGCTACAGGTCGCGATTCTTCTGTCGGAGCCCGGCGAAGATTTTACGGGCGGCGAATTCGTGATGACCGAGCAGCGTCCGCGAATGCAGTCGCGCACCGAGGTCGTGCCGCTACGCAAGGGCGATGCCGTCGTGTTTGCGGTTCATCATCGGCCGGTGCAAGGCACGCGGGGGGCTTATCGCGTGAATTTGCGGCATGGGGTGAGCCGGTTGCGGTCGGGGCGGCGGCATACGTTGGGAGTTATTTTTCATGATGCGGGCTGAGGAGTAGGGTAGTTAGGGTGGTGCGACAGTTATCCCCCGGTTTTTGTTCAGTAGTCTGTGAGTTAATCGCACCGCTGTGATAAACGGCCCTGCTGCATAAAGCTTCCAGGCGGCGTATGGCAAAGTTCTGTTCGCTACGGGGCGCGAAAGATGCATTCCCCAAGGTGCTGCGGTGCGGGGAGACCAACGTCCCGCTATGGGAGGACGGTCCTACGTATTGCACATGTGCCCTGTTCGGGACTCATGCTAACGGCTACTCATAACGGCGACTGACAGGACAAGTGACTCGTCTGGAGTCCGGACAGGCGAGTTGTCGATGCTGCCTTGCACGCAGCGCGGGAGGATGACCAGGAGATTCCCCACGGCGCGCAATGACAGGGTTCCTCATGAAAATCACAGCCTGTGATTTTAACTACGCACGCTAATGCATCACACGGCCATCCGGCTTCTTCACCGCCAGTCGAACTACGTCCACTTGCGCGCTGATGAGGACCTGTGTTCCCCCGAACATGACCGGGCCATATTCCGGCACTGCACCGAAAAGCGCCAGCGCGACGATATCGAGGAAATTGCTGAGCGTCGGGTGCAGCGCATGGTTCGGCTTTGCCGTGGCAGCGGCGCCCGCGCTGGCGGCCAGTTCGACAGCCTCGACCAGCGGCGTGATGAGGACTGACAGCCCCTCGAACGTGGCCGGGCAATCCGCCAAATTCCCGAAGACCACCTTCGCCAAGAGCGGGTTCAGGATGAGCAGGCCGTGGTCGGTAGTATCATTCAGTCGGATAAAGTCGATCACCTCTTCCCTCCGCAATCGACAGCCTTTGTATCAATCTGAGTCAGTGTTGAAAGAAAGCGTTGCTTGTTCTCGTAGCCAAAGCATTCGGAAACCGCCACTGTCTTCTCTCCAGAATCACCGAGTTGTACGGCCGTTTCACACTCTATCTGGAAACCTCGTGCAGGGCCCTGAGCCGCGTACTGAATGTCCTCCGTAAAAATCCTCCATTTCCCAGCGCGAACAGAATTTGGCAACATGCGACGTTTTTTTATCTGTGCCAAATTCGGAGGCGAGGCAAGCAAAGTTGTTTGGAAGAAAATTCCCCGTTTAGTCCGCTTTGCACCGGTTCTTCTGAGCAAGAGAGCTGGATTATCTGACAGGGCAACAGACACTTCCCGTCTGTCAAATTCCGTGGCGTATGGTGAGCCTGTCTCGATCCCTGTGTACTTCAACACAAGGATCCCCGACTCGGTCGCGCAATCTGACATGGCTAGCCTATTGAACGCAAGGTCTACATCTGCACTAGAGGCCACTATTGGAGATAGGCCGACGCTTAAGGCTAGTGAAGCAAAAAAAATAGATCGGCGGATTTTATGCATCGTTGAGCTCTTTCCAAATCGCATTGAACGCATGTTGTCGTTCATCATTGTGCAGAGGCGCATGAGCGGCACTGCCTCTATTAACTAAACCGCCAACTCGGGTGACGTGTTGTGCATTGGAGCCGGCATCGGCTTCCCTATTTACTTTCTCGCGCGCCCAAAAAATCCGGATGCGTCGCATGCGTTGTGATCGTCAGTAGCTAAGAGGAGCGGGCGTGGGTCAGTTGTGAAATCGCCCCCTCTGTATTTGCTATATCCTGTGTAATTGCGACGTCCAGTGATTTGCAAAAAGCCACGCCCTCTAAAGCGCGCGCCGTCACCGACCTGACCACCCGCAGCCATATTAGCGGCACCGTTGTCCATTCCTTGCGCTTTCCGTGCCACCTCCGTCGGCCGTCGTGCAGCGTATACTGCCGCCGTATTGCCGCTCCGGGTTAGCCCGAGATGCGGAGCGAATCCGCTGTTAAAGTCTACGACTGCCTCATCCGGCGTAATGACTTCATACATGGTTTTAAAGTAGCGTTCGTTACCGAGCTCTTGGCGATATTGCCACCAACCTGTTTCGTGTCCTACCTGTGCCAAAAAATGTGCAGTCCTTAATCGGGTGTCTGCGATTAGGTACTTTCGCTGCATTTTGTTCATCGCCGAACGTAACGATTCCGCGCGGACCTGACCTTCCGCCGGAGCGGCGGTAAGGATTTTTTTTAAATCTTCCGGACTTAGCCATCCACAGGTTCTGAATTGACGCACAAACGCAGTCGGCGGGAAATGCCACACCTCATTTGCATGCGGGAAATCCGCATCGCTGACGTCCTCCCAGAACGCCAGATCGCGCGCATGGTCCATCAGTTTGTTGAAGTCCGTATCCGACAACGGACTGGACAATGCTTCATGCGGACTTTTCAGCCAGTTGTATCGCGCCTGCAGTCCATCGCGACTCCACTCGGAGGGAAACTTGCATGCGGCTCGCGCCATACGCTGCCGGATCGCATCCATACCCAGGGCACTCACAGCATCGGCATGGCTCACATGCCCCGTATGATTGATGTCCAGCCAGCGCTTTACCGTGGGCGAATCGCACAGGCTGTCAGGCGTCGGGGCGTCGTTGATAAAACTCCAGCCCGCCCATTCCGGGAAATCGGCATCGCTATAGGTCCGCACGCCCGTTTTCGACAGGTTGATCCAGCCGTCACCGTCCGGTGTCTTCACTTTCCGCCAGTGATTGAAGCGCGCGCCATCAGGAAGCTGATCGTGGATGCAGCGTCCGAAACGGATCATCTCGAAGATGGCACTGGGCGATGGCACCGGCACGCCCGCTGCAATGCTCGCGAGACTGCTGCCGGTATAGCGGCCGGTCAGGTCGGTGGCCCGTTTGTACAGGCTGTATTCCGCCTCCCTTTCTGGCGGCATCGCACCGTACACGGACCAGCTCAAATCCGCGTTCTTCCTGTAGGTCGCCAGCGTGCAGTCCTTTTCGTAATGCATGCGCACGACAAGATCGCAGCTGGTTCCGGCCGGCACGAGAGACGCCTGCGGCTGTAGCGCCGCGACTGGCGGCGCGCTGTCGTCATCGCGGAAAGGATGCGGCTCATTGACAAAGAGCTTCGCGCCGCGAGGAACGAAGAACCATATGTCGCCATACACCGCGTCGGTGCGCGCCGGGGCGTTGCCTGGCGGCCCCGGCGCACGGCCGATCATTTTTTTCAGGTTCGCCTCGTCGCTGACGATCTCGAAGTGAATCTGCGGGTACTGTCCGAAAATCTGGCCGGGTGTTCCTACCACGTCCTTACGGTAGACCTTCCTGCCGACGGCGAGCGTCGGCATCACCTGTTGCAGGTGCAGATAGACCGAGTAATAGGTGATCTTCGCGTTGTCACCTTCGCCGATTTCAGTGTCGTGCCGGATGACCACGCAGCCGTCATCGGTGCGCACGCTCCGGTACTGGAGCGTTGGCTTGTGGGTCGTGTCGGTCTTGCGCACATACACGACCTTGCCGTCTGCGATGGCTCGCACCGGAAGCGCCTCGCCGCTTTCTGCTGGCGCTCCAAGGTGCGCGCCGCCATGCCAGCCGAGGTTGAAACTGACCGGGTAGGCGCCATTGCCTGGCGCGCATTCCAGCATGCCCGACGTGCATACGTCACTATCGGGCACGACCGTGTTGCCCGCGTCCGCCGTGGGCATGGCGTCATTCTGTTGCGGGTGCGCTGCTGAAAGAAAAGGTGGGCTGATAATCATGGGTCTGTCAGGAGGGAAACGTCACAGCGAATGGTTGTAGTCATCGGTGGGCGTGCCCGAACCGAATGGCGGGAAATTCCTCAGCTGGACATCCGGCCCCGGCTTGTCCCAAGAAGGGGTCTTCTCCAGAATCGGCCCCGGCGAGCCATTGATGATCCCGCTGCCGTTAATCTGGATATACGAGCCACCTGCGCCGATCCACACTTCCTTCGACGCGTTGAGGACGATCCTGCCGTCCGTGCTGGTGATCGTGATGTCTTTCAGCGCCGCGAGCGCCATCACATCGCTTTGCGCCTGTAACTGGACCGCCCCCTTCGCCGCGAAGAACTTCATGCCGTCCAGGTAGGCAAACAGCGACACCGAGCCGCGTACCGAGGCGTGATACGACCGACCCACCGACACGCTGTAGTCGCGGCCCGCTGTGATGGCGTGGTCATTCTGGCTTGCCATGTGCGTGCTGTCAGTTGCGCTCGCGGCAATGCCCGCCGCACTCGCAATTACTATGTCGGGTCGCGTCATCTCCGGCGACGGGTTATCCGCCGTCTTCAGGGCGCCCCCGAGCGCATCGTTCTGCGTCCTGATGATGCTGGCCGCGTCAGCCTGGCTCGCCGCCGCCGTCTGTGCCCTGTGCTTCTGCGCGAGCTGCGACAAGTCCTCATGCTGCTCGCGCGCCTGCGTCAGCCGCGCCACCGTCTCGCCCATATCCTTCACCGGGGCCGTCGCGCCCTCACGGGCCTCGGTCGTAATCAGCATGCCCCTGTTCGCCCGCATCACCGCATGCGCGTCAGTCGCGATCTCGATCCCCTCGCCGCGTGCCTCCTGCCGTCCCCTGTCTCCGTTGATGCGCACGTTGTAACCGGCCACGAAGCGCGAGTTCGCATGGTCGCTTGCCACCTGCACCTGAAGCCTGCCGGGGGTGTCGTCGGTCACCACCATGTTGGACGCGCGCCACGGCGCGGCCAGTTCCTGGCTGCGCCAGCCCGANAGNGCCTGGTTCTTCACCAGATCCCACGGCAACGGGTTGCTGTCCGTGTTAAAGCTCGACAGCACGAACGGCCGGTCCGGGTCCGAATTGACGTACCCCACATAGACGTGGTCGCGCACACGCGGAATCCACAGCGCCCCGTAGCGCAGACCCTGCCAGGGCTGCGCCAGCGGCACCCAGCAGGTTGCGTTCTCATTGGCCCAGTCGTTTTTCTCGCCAGCCCTGTCCCACATGAACCGCAGTTTCAGACGCGCCATCGCATCGGTAGACACGCC
>NZ_AWZT01000068.1 GCF_000472525.1 Paraburkholderia dilworthii | reverse complement strand
ATCACACCGCGCGTCGAGCCTGGTTGCGTGACCCCCAGGCCGTTGCCCTGGCTTGCTATCGCGCCGGTGCCGGCCACGTATGTGCCGCCTTTTGGAAGGATGTCCGCTGCGGGCGCCGCATGTGCAAAGGAGAGCCAGGTAAGCGAACTGCCGATGGCAAGCCACATGCGTCCGATTAACTGCCGGCGNCGCAGTGCGCGTGGCGCGGGCCGAGGANNATCTGGACGTGACATACACCTCCTGTTCCGCGTGGGACGCGGAATGCTGCCGACGACCAGCAGAGCCGACCGGAAACGCCTGAGTCGCAGCATCTGAAGAATAGCAGTTGGCTTCGCGGATGCATGCCGATATGTCAGCGTTTTGCGCCTTCCTTTCCGACTCTTTATGCCACTCTCGTCGTGTGGCGAGACTAACGCTGCGCCTACGAAACCCGACGTCGAACTGCTCGAGCCGGCGGCTGATAAATCGTTAGACAGTGTCCAGCCCTGACGTGGGCAGTCTCCCGGCGCGACATCGAAGCTGCGGCTGAAGGCCCGCGCATGAAATTCGATTTACGACGATCGCGACGTGATGGTCGAAGCTTCGTTCATCGCCAGCGGCTGCGCGAAGTCGCCCGGCAAGCGTGCTGTCGCCAGCGCCTACCTGCCGCTACAACTGGCGCTCGATCGCGGCCTTATCGATGACCGACCAGACTTGCTGAATCTTGACGCCACGAAATTCATAGAAGACGTTCTCAGCGAACGCGATCCGTTTTCCATGCACGGGAAGACCAAGAAACATACTGACCGGCGTACAGTCAAAACGCAATCGGCTCGCGATATGCGGCGGCTCGCAAACGAGCAGTTGAATCTCAAAGCGTAAGTCCGGAATTTCGCGGAAATCTCGCTCAAGCATCTGGCGATAGCCTGACAAACCGATCCGTTCGCCGTTGTAGTTCACGTCGTCGCCAACAAAGTCTCCGAGCTTTGACCAGTCCTGCATATTCAGGCAGGCAATGTAGCGCCGGTACATTTTGGAAAGATCGTTTTCGCTCATTGCAATCGCCCAACGTTCTTCAACGGATCGGCCAATTTTCAACGATCTCGGCCATGATGTCGAACGACCCGAAATAGGCCGGCTCCTACTCACCAGTCCGCGCGCGCAGCACCCGCACTTCACTGAAAGTACTTTGACCTTACCGATGCCCTGCAACGGGACAGGCGCCTCCTGGATTTCCGCATGACAAGAAGCACAGCATGCCGGCGTCGGCGTAAAGCATGACTGCTCACAGCTGCGGGCGAGCCCACGCAGCTTGCAGCAAGTCCAGCAAACCGACGACTATCAACCCGCACTCTTCGATTGAAAAATTAAGGTAGCGCCCGTTTTATTGTCCTTGTCACATAGCTACCAAAGCACGCCCCGATGACAGATAACTAACCAACAAGATCGATGCCCACTGCGTTCGCCCATACGGTCAAAGAGAGCTTTACGACGCTCACGCCGACGGCCAAGCGCATTGCCAGCTACATGCTGGCAAATCTGGACCGGCTCGGGCTTGAAACGGCCGGGCAGATCGCGCAGCAAACAGGAACGAGCGGCATTTCCGTCGGACGCTTTCTGCGCAGCGTCGGCTATCGCAATCTTGATGATCTGAAGCGCGAGTTGCGCGGCGCACAAACGCGCCCCTGGTTCATTACGGACCGCCTCGATGCGTATCGCAGCGAGCGTCACCAGGAAGACTCACATGGCCGGGACCAGCAAGGCGCGGCACTCGCACGCTCTATGGATCTTGAAGTCGATGCAGTCCGCTATGTCTATCAGCTCGCAGAAAGCGAAGCCTTTGCGCGGGTTGCAGAGCGCGTTGCAACCGCGGATGCGGTTTATATCGTCGGGATTCAATCGACACGCGGCATATCCAATGCGTTCTTCAGTTACCTCGAATACCTGCGGCCACGCGTGTTCTATTCCGACGGCATGTCGGGCTCTTATGTGGATTCGCTGAACTCCGAGTTCGCTTCGCCCTATCTGATCGTGACCGACACGCGCGCCTACTCGCGCATCGCACGCCGTTATTGCGAAGCCGCGGCGCAGCGCAACATCGCGCTTGCGCTCGTCACCGATCTGTATTGCCCCTGGGCACGCGACTTCAACTGCGATCTGTTGCAGGCAAAGACGGACGTCGGCCAGTTCTGGGACTCGCTTGCGCCGCTCACGTGCCTGTTCAATCTTTTGCTGACCTCGATCGTCGAGCGCCTCGGGCCGGCCATCGACGAACGCGTTGCACGCAACCGCGAACTACAGCGCGAACTCGATCAATTTGAATTCTGACCGCTATGACCGATACCCCTCGCCTGATACACATTACTCGCGACACACATCACGTGGATATCGACCTCGTGTATGCGACGCCGCGCAACTTCACCGGCAAGGCGATCTACCGCGACGCGCATTGCCTGCTGCTCGAACCCGCCGAAGCTGCATTGCGCAAAGCCGTCGAACTCGCGGACAGCGTCGGCATGACCTTGCGCATCTTCGACGCCTACCGTCCGCCACAAGCGCAAAAGGTACTGTGGGACTTCCTGCCCGATCCGACCTATATTGCCGAACTGGGCCGCGGCTCGAACCATAGCCGGGGCACGGCCGTCGATCTCACGCTGATAGACGGCGATGGCGAATCGCTGGACATGGGCACCGGTTTCGACGAAATGGTGAAGGCTTCGGAGCACTTCCACGCGGGCCTCCCGCAACACGTACAACGCAATCGGCTGCTGTTGCTCGGCATCATGCATGCAGCCGGCTTCACGCACATCGCAAGCGAATGGTGGCATTACGAATTGCCTGGCTCGCGCGCGCTGCCCGTGATCGACAACAGCGAAAGCGGCCCGTTGAAGTTGATGTGACCTGATAAGTTCCGGGCTGTCCGTTTGCAGGTTCTCTTCCTTTACATGCGGAGCGAGTATGAATCTGGTTTTGCGCAATGCGCTGGCAGCAGTCGCGGTGGCATCCGCGCTGACTTTTTCCGTCACGATGACAGGCAGCGCGCTCGCGGCGACGCCGAAAGACATGCTTGTCATCGCCACGACGCTCGACGAATTTTCGACGCTCGATCCCGGCGAAATCTATGAACTCGTGCCGGAAGAATACGTTGCGAACACCTATGACCGGCTCGTGCGCGTCGACCTGAAAGACCCGTCTAAATTCAACGGCGACGTCGCGCAATCCTGGACCGTCAGCCCCGACGGACTCACGTTCACCTTCAAGATCCGCCCAGGTCTCAAGTTCCACTCCGGCAACTCTCTTACGGCCGATGACGTCGCGTGGTCGATCCAGCGCTGTGTACTTCTCGACAAGGGCGCCGCCGCCGTGCTGCAAGGCATCGGACTCACGAAAGACAACGCGCCGCAGAAAGTCAAAAAGATCGACGAGTCGACGGTCAGTATCACTACCGATCAGAAATACGCGCCCACCTTCGTGCTGAATGTTCTGGGCGCGTGGCCCGCATCCGTGCTCGACAAAAAGCTGCTGATGTCACATCAGAAAGGCAATGACTTCGGCAACGAATGGCTGCGCACGAACGAGGCCGGGTCTGGCGCGTACAAGCTGGTCAAATGGACCGCGAACGACAGCATCATTCTGCAGAGATACGACGATTACCGCATGCCGCTCGCGATGAAGCGCATCGTGCTTCGCCACGTTCCCGAAGCGTCGAGCCAGCGGCTGCTACTCGAAAATGGCGATGCGGATGTGGCGCGCAATCTGAGCCCCGACGATCTCGCTGCATTGACGAAGTCGAACAAGGCACACGTGACGGCCGTGCCGCAAGCCACCTTGCTCTATCTCGGCCTGAACGTGAAGAACCCGAATCTCGCGAAGCCCGAAGTGCAGGAAGCGATGAAGTGGCTGATCGATTACAACGGCATTCAGACGAACGTCGTGAAGACGACTTACAAGGTTCACCAGACGTTTCTGCCGGAAGGGTTTCTCGGCGCACTCAACAGCAACCCGTATCATCAGGACGTCGCCAAGGCAAAGGCGTTACTCGCCAAAGCAGGCTTGCCGAATGGCTTTAATGTAACGATGGACGTGCGTAGCGCCTATCCGTACAACGAGATTGCACAAGCAGTACAAGCCAATCTGGCGCAAGGCGGAATCAAGGTCGATATCATTCCCGGCGATAACAAGCAGACGCTCGCAAAGTATCGTGCGCGCCAGCATGACATCTACATCGGCGAATGGTCTGCCGACTATATCGATCCACACAGCAATGCGCAGGGCTTCGCGTGGAACCCGGATAACTCCGACAAGTCCTCGTACAAGATGCTTGCATGGCGTAATTCGTGGGACATTCCCGATCTGACGAAAGAGACCAACGCCGCCCTTGCCGAGTCGTCCACCGCAAAACGCGCACAGCTTTATCAGGCGATGCAAAAGGACATGCTCGCGCACTCGCCGTTCGTGATCATGTTCCAGCAGGTATCGCAGGTAGCGATGCGGCCAGGCGTGTCCGGCCTTGAAGTCGGGCCGATCAACGACCTGGTCTCATACCTGCATGTGAAAAAGCAGTAATCGCCCAGCGGCGTCCGAATCATGTCGACAACCTTTACGCCTATCGACCGCATTCGCGCAGCGTCCGCGCGCCGCCCAGGCGTGCGCTGGGCGCTGCGCCTGCTGCGCTGGGCGCTGACGCTCGCCATTACCTTCACAGGCCTGCTTGCGGTAACTTTCGTGATTGGCCGCAAGGTGCCGATCGACCCCGTGCTCGCGATACTTGGCGATCGCGCGTCGGCAAGCGCCTATGCGGCGGCGCGTATCCAGCTCGGTCTCGACAAGCCGCTCGTCGAGCAATTTCTGATCTACGTGACTGCGGTATTGCATGGCGACCTGGGCGTGTCGCTGCTGACAGCCAATCCGGTACTCGACGACATCCGGCGCGTGTTCCCCGCGACGCTCGAACTCGCCACCCTTGCGACCATCGCCGGCGTACTGGTCGGCGTGCCGCTCGGAGTGGTGGCCGCGACGCGTCATAACCGCTGGATCGACCACGTTGCGCGCTTCGTGGGGCTGATCGGCAGTTCCGTGCCTGTGTTCTGGCTCGGCCTGATGGGGCTATTGCTGTTCTATGCGAAGCTGCATTGGGTCTCAGGTCCCGGAAGATTGGACCCGGTATTCGACGGTATGGTCGACTCGCGCACAGGCAGCCTGCTTATCGATTCGCTGATGGCCGGTGAATGGGATGTGTTCTTCAATGCCATCTCGCATGTCGCATTGCCTGCCGCGATACTCGGCTATTACTCCGTTGCGTATCTGAGCCGAATGACGCGCTCGTTCATGCTCGACCAGTTAAACCAGGAGTACATCACGACGGCGCGCGCGAAGGGCGTGCCCGAGCGGCGCGTCGTGTGGGTGCATGCTTTCGGGAATATCGCAGTGCCGTTGCTCACGGTCATCGCGCTTTCGTATAGCTTCCTGCTTGAAGGCTCTGTGCTGACCGAGATCGTATTCGCGTGGCCGGGCATCGGATCGTATCTGACGGGTGCGTTACTCAATGCGGACATGAACGCCGTGCTCGGCAGCACGCTTGTGATCGGCGCCACTTTCATCGCGTTGAATCTACTCACCGACGCGCTCTACCGCGTGTTCGATCCGCGCGCCCGCTGATGCAACGGAGACTCCCCACGTGCGCCAACCTCTTGAACATTCGACGCAGGACTGGCCGATGAACGCCGCCCGCCTCTCGTGGAAGCAATGGCTGCTTACCGACACGCCCGCGTCGCGCAAACAGGCCGCATTGGGCCTCGCCTATCGGCGCTGGCGGCGTTTCGCGGGCAATCCTCTATCGGTATTCGGTTTTGCGATCCTGACGGTGCTCGTGATCGTCGCGATCATCGGACCGTGGATCGCGCCGCACGATCCGTTGCGCCAGGTGCTGCCGGACCGGCTGCTGCCGCCGGGGTCGGCGTCGCACTGGCTTGGCACCGACCAGCTTGGGCGCGATATTCTCTCGCGCATCATCTATGGCTCGCGCCTGACTTTGTCGATAGCGATACTCGTGGTCGTCGTGGTGGTGCCGATCGGCCTCATGATAGGCACCACCGCGGGCTTCTTCGGCGGCTGGGTCGATAACGTGCTGATGCGCATCACCGATATCGCGCTGGCGTTTCCGAAAATCGTTCTCGCACTGGCCTTCGCGGCCGCCCTCGGACCCGGCGTGATCAATGCGGTGATCGCCATCTCCATCACGGCGTGGCCCGCGTATGCACGTCTCGCGCGGGCCGAAACCTTGAGGCTCGTGCAGGCCGATTTCATCCAGGTTGCACGCCTGCAAGGCGCGACGAATCTGCGCATCCTGCTGCGCTATGTGATGCCGCTTTGCATGTCGTCCGTGATCGTGCGAGCGACGCTCGACATGGCGGGCATCATTCTGACCGTCGCGGGTCTCGGCTTTCTCGGACTCGGTGCGCAACCGCCGAGTCCCGAATGGGGTTTCATGGTCGCTTCCGGCCGCAACGTGCTGCTCGATTCCTGGTGGGTGGCCACGCTGCCGGGCTTCGCGATTCTGCTCGTGAGCCTCGCGTTCAACCTGCTCGGTGACGGATTGCGCGACGTATTCGATCCGCGTCATGGAGACTGACATGCGCACGAACGAAGCGGACCATCCGCTGTGTGAAATCGACGATCTGCGCATCGCCTTTCGCGCGCATGACGGCACGCTGAACGAAGCGGTACGCGGGCTGTCGCTTACGTTGAACAAGGGCGAGCGGCTCGGGATCGTCGGCGAATCGGGATCGGGTAAATCGCTCACGGGACGCGCGCTACTGGGCTTGTTGCCGCCCGCCGCGCACTGCACGGCCAAAGCGCTACGCTTCGACGGACATGACATGTTGGCCATGCGGGCCGACAGACGCCGCCGCTTTTGCGGCTCGCAGATGGGGATGGTCCTGCAGGACCCGAAGTATTCGCTCAACCCGGTCATGACCGTCGAGCAGCAGATGCGCGAAGCGTTTGCGCTGCATGAGCCGAAGCTTGGCCGTCGTGCCATGCGGGCCAAGGTCGTTGCGGCGCTCGAGTCCGTGCATATTCGCAACCCTGAACGCGTCGCCCGCTCGTATCCGCATGAGTTGTCTGGCGGCATGGGGCAACGCGTGATGATCGCGATGATGGTCTCGACAGGTCCCCGCCTCCTGATCGCAGACGAACCGACGAGCGCGCTCGATGTGCTGGTCTCCATGCAGGTGCTGGCCGTGCTCGATGAACTGATCGAAAAGCATCAGACAGGGCTCATCTTCATCAGTCACGACTTGCCGCTCGTCATGTCGTTCTGCGACCGGGTGGTGGTGATGTACGCTGGTCGCGTCGTCGAAACGTGCGCCGCGCGCGATCTGGTCAACGCCCAACACCCGTACACCCGCGGCCTGCTTGCCGCGAATCCGCCGCTTGTGGATCCGCCCGCCGAATTGCCCGTGCTCTCCCGCGACTCCGCGTGGCTCAACGACGTGGCTGAACAGCAAGGAGCGCCGTTATGATCCGCGTCGATGCACTGACCGTGCGCTTCAGGACGGCTGCGGGGCTCGTCGATGCGGTACGCGGCGCGAGCTTTCATGTCGCGGCAGGCGAGGTATTCGGTCTGGTAGGCGAATCCGGCTCAGGGAAGTCGACTATTCTTCGCGCGCTGAGCGGACTCACGCCTGTTGCCGAAGGATCCCTGCATATCGCCGGAGCGGATCGCGACACGCGCCGGCGCGATGTGCAGATGGTCTTTCAGGACCCGTATGGATCGCTGCATCCGCGCTTCACCGTTGACCAGACGCTGCGCGAACCGCTGCGTATCAACAGGATTGGCGACCATGAAGCGCGCATTGTGAATGCGCTGCGCGAAGTGGGCCTCAATCCGTCGTTCCGCTTTCGCTACCCGCATCAACTGTCGGGCGGACAACGACAACGGGTTGCAATCGCGCGTGCGTTGATCGTCGAGCCTCGCGTCTTATTGCTGGATGAACCGACGAGCGCGCTCGACGTCTCAGTGCAAGCCGAAATTCTCAACCTCCTGAAGCGCCTGCATCAGGAGCGCAATCTGACGATGATTCTCGTCAGCCACAATCTCGCGGTGGTCGGCTTTCTATGCTCGCGCGTGGCGATCATGCGCAATGGAGAGATCGTCGAAAAGCTCTCCATAGAAAGCGTTCGCGCGCAACAGGTCGAAAGCGAGTACTCGCGCAGCCTGTTGCTCGCGACGGGCGGTTATCGACGCAAAGTTGCGGAAGCATTCGGCGTCGACGCGTCGTTGTGAAGTTACGGCTGTCGCGCCGGTGTACTGCCGGTAGTGCCGCGGTTGTACGGTTGTGGCTGAGACCGTGGGCGGTCTGTCCCTTGCTGCTGACGCGTGCTGTCGTCGTCCGAACGGTTTTTTTTCGTCGGCGCAGCGTCTGACGCCATACGATTCAAAGTCTGCAGTTGCAGCAGTTTCAAAAGGCGGTCGTCCGCCCGTGCACTGCCCGTAGTAACGGCCAGGCAACTCGCGGACAGCAAGCTAATGGTCAGCGCTGATTTAATTGTCGTAGTCATGACGTCCCCCCTGCGAGCGGCGACCGCAAAGCGCCTTTGAGCCACGTGCCACGCCGTCGGATCTTCAGCGCATACTGGTGGCGTGCATGAATAGCGCGTGCCGGCCGACGAACATTTCCAGATCCGCCTGTTCATGATACTGCTATAGGTTGGGCGTCGTGTCTTGTCCGTTTTAGCCGCTTAGCAGGCGTCGGAGGTGTTCACTGTGAAGGCATTTCATGCCGACGCTGTCGGCGACTACGCGAAGTGGTCGTAAGCGGAGGGAACGGCGAAGCGGATTGTCGGAACCGGACAGAAACGCAACGTCGTCGGAGTATGGCAAACATTGCCGCACCTGTCTGCCGCGTTTGGGGATGGCAAACAGTGGCCTGTGCCTTCCTGACCAGACACGGTCACGGCCCGTCAGTTAGCGTGCGCCTGATGCTTAATTTGGAGTCAGGAAAACAAAAAGCCGTTGAATCGCTTCGGATTCAAACGCTGTGTCAGCGTCACTTCCTGGCTGCGAACACACCTGCTAGCTGACCCGCTCCCTCTACGTCGTCGCCGTGGGACATCGTCATGATTGAGGCGTGCCAGAGATTGGCTCGCACCTCATCAGCTCCGCACCGTGCGAATGCATAGGACGCGTGTGCATGGCGGATTCGATGCGGACTGGCCCGGCGCGCCTTGTCGACCAGCGCCGCCTGGCGCAACATTGAAGCGGCCAGCTGTGACGGAGTACCCCTGTCCCGGTCGACAAGGCCGCCTCAATTGCCGTCCTGAAGACATCGTCGCTGGCCACATATGCTATTCAGAATGCCGATTCACAACCGTCGGAGATAGTTTCTTTGCGTTCCAAGACCGGAATTCGGCCATTGCCGAGCGAACTGGAGCCTACGTCAGCAATACGGCGGACTGCCGACGTTGTCGGCTTGAAGCAGAGGAGCGGCACCTTTCCACATCAGCGAACTCACACTTTCGACCCGTTGCCGTCACTCGGATCGCGCCGTGGGCGGTGGCCGTTCTGGGAACACCAACGGACCTCCATCCACGTCACATCGTCTTGCAATTGCCAGCTGTTGTGGAAGTTCGCTTGAAAGAGGCGTCGGCACGCCGAACAACCCTCTACGGTAAACAAGAGAACAAACGGAACCGTTAGTTTTAACTTGACCCACTTACGGAGTCTGCAAGGTGCCGTCTTTCAGGCGCGTTTGCGTCCACGTCGTCACGACACTCTCGCACGGATATTTTGCGGCATCGGTCTCATTGATATCGACGCCGAGCCCTGGCTTGTCATTCGCATAAACATGGCCGTTCCTGTACTCGGGCAGGCCAGGGAACACATCGAGCAACGCGGCTCTGGGCCCTTTGAGTTCCTGGATCACGAAGTTGGGCGGCTCAGTACCCGACCATTCCTGCACGCCAAAATTACGCGACGCGAGATCGATATGAATGTTCGCCGCATGCGCGAGCGGCGACATGTCGCCGGGCCCGTGCCACGCGGTCCTTACGCCGAACTGCTCCGCGAAGATCTGCAGCTTGCGCCCGGCCGTGATACCTCCGATCTGGCTCAGGTGAACGCGTATGAAGTCGATCAGGCGTTCGGTGATCAGAAAGCGCCACTCCGATGGATTGTTGAACAACTCGCCCTGAGCCAGCGGCGTAGTGGTCTTCGCTCTGAGCTGCCGCATCCATTCGCCATCTTCCAGCGCGATCGCATCTTCAAGAAAGAACAGGTCGTACTGCTCCAGTTCGCACGCGAACTTGATGGCCTCGACCGGCTTCAGCCGTTCATGCACGTCATGACACAACGCGACGTCGAAGCCTATCTTGGTGCGAAGGCCATCGAACAACTTGAGCGTGTCGCGCATGTACTTTCGGCTGTCGAGATACACACCGTCTAGTGCTCCTTGCGGTGCGCTCGACGGCGCCTTGCCAAAGCCCGCGCCACCATAACCGCCGCTTTGGCAGCGGATATGCGTGATGCCCTGCTCGCGATATCGCTGGATGTTCTCGCACAACTCGCTGAGATCGCGCCCATCCGCATGACGATAGATCGGCACGCCTTCGCGGCACTTGCCGCCGAAGAGCTGATAGATCGGCATGTTCGCCATCTTGCCCTTAATGTCCCACAACGCCATGTCGATGCCCGAGATCGCGTTATTCTCGATCGGTCCATTGCGCCAGTACGCGTTCTGATGCATCAGTTGCCAAAGCTCTTCGATTGCTTCGGCGTCGCGGCCAATCAAAAGAGGTCGTAGATACTCTTCGATCAGACATTTGACGGCGACATGCCGATAGGCAAACGTCGCGCATCCCAGGCCATACAGACCGGCCTGGTTCGTCTCCACTTTCACGACGATCAGGTTGATGCCTTCCGGCGCGGTCAGGATGACCTTTATATCGGTAATCAGGGTTGCCATATCGTCTCTGCCGGGAGCGGGCGCACTGCGTGTGTCGCGTAGGGCGCCCAGGTTTCATATGATTCATGCAGGCCGTGTGCTTACGTGCGACCCACGGCGAGCGGTGCATCATGCTTTGAGCGCTCGTCCGAACGCGCGGGGACGGTGATCATCAGGATGACCGAGAGCAGCAGGGCACCCGCCATGAACATGTACGAAGCGGCAGGGCTGCCCGTCGCGCCGTTCAGATAGCCGACGACCCACGATCCGCAGAACGCGCCGAGCGCTCCGCACGCATTGATGAGGCCGATCGCGCCGCCCAGCACGTTGCTCGGAATCAGTTCGGGGACGAGTGCGAAGAACGGGCCGTATGGCGCATACATCGACGCACCGGCGATGACCAGCAACGCGAACGAGAGCCAGAAGTGCGTGCTGCCGAGCAGATACGAACCCACGAACGCAATGGTCCCGATGAGCAGCAACGGCCAGACGAAAAGCTTGCGGTTGCGCGTCTTGTCGGAGAGCCACGAGGCGAGCAGCATCAGGATGATCGCGCCGAGGTATGGCACGGCGGCGAGCCAGCCGACCGATACGATGTCTATCGTCGACGCCTGCTTCAAGATCGACGGCAGCCACATGATGAAGCCGTACACGCCGATGCTCCACAAGGCATGGATGGCGCAGCACTTCAACACGATCGACGAGCGAAAGGCGGTCTTGTAGTCGCCCACCGGTGCGATGTGCGCCTGCTCGGCCTTCAGGCGCGCGTCGAGCTCGACTTTTTCGGCGTCGCTCATCCACGGCGCATCGGCGGGGCGGTCCTTCACCGTGAACCACCAGACGATGGCCCACGCAATCGCCGGCAGCCCTTCGATGACGAACATCTCGCGCCAGCCGAAGCTATGCACCAGATAGCCCGACACGACCGACATCCACAACACCGTCACCGGATTGCCGAGAATCAGGAACGTGTTCGCACGCGAACGTTCGCTGCGCGTGAACCACCGGCTGATGTACATCAGCATCGACGGCATCACGGCCGCCTCGACCACGCCGAGCACGAAGCGCAATACCATCAGCATCGGAATGTTGCTGACCATGCCGGTCGCCGCCGCGCACAGTCCCCACAGAATCAGGCTGAAGAAGATCAGCTTTTTCACGCTGTTGCGCTGAGCATAGATCGCGCCGGGCACCTGAAACAGGCAGTAGCCGAGAAAGAACAGCGAGCCGATCAGCGACGACATGCCATGCGTGATGCCGAGATCCTTGTCGATCCCGGCGGCAGCGGCAAACCCGTAGTTCGCGCGGTCGAGATAGGCAAGGCTGTAAGTGATGAAGATGATGGGCATCAGATACCACCATCTTTGGGGTGCCACGGGTTTGACGCTTTCCATGATGTCTCCGGATCTTTGCTGCGTACGAAGGTTGGGCGCGGGCTGTTGTTCTTGTTCCCGCGAAGTCTTGAGTTCAGAGGACGGCGAGCCAGCCGCCGTCCACGTAGATGATCTGGCCGTTCACATAGCTCGATGCCTGCGACGACAGGTACACCGCGGTGCCGACGAGCTCGTCCGGCTTGCCCCAGCGTTGCGAGGGATTGCTGCTCTTGACCCATGCATCGAAGGCGGCGTTGTCGACCAGCGCCTGGTTCATGTCGGTGAGGATGTAGCCCGGGCCGATCGCGTTTGCCTGGATGTTCGACGACCCCCACTCGGCGCTCATCGCGCGGGTCAGCATCTTGATGCCGCCCTTCGCCGCCGTGTACGCGCCGACCGTCGCGCGCGCGCTTTCGCTCGTCAGCGAGCCGATGTTGATGATCTTGCCGCCCGTGCCGCGCGCGATCATGCGGCGCGCCGCCTCTCTCGCGACAATGAACGCGCTCGTCAGATTGGTGTCGATCACGCGCTGCCAGTCGGCGAGTTCGAGTTCGACGAGCGGCTTGCGAAACTGGATGCCCGCGTTGTTGATGACGATGTCGACCTGCACGCCGTCCTTATCCCATTGCGCGAATGCGTCGGCGACGGCTGCTTCGTCGGTGACGTCGAATGCGCGGCCTTGCGCCTTGAAGCCTTTGCTTTCGAGCCGGTCGGTCGCTTCGGCAACGGTGTCGGCGCGCGTGCCGTTCAGGATCACGCTGGCGCCAGCGGTGGCGAGACCCTCGGCAAGCGCAAAGCCGATACCTCTCGCGGAGCCCGTGACGAGCGCCGTGCGGCCGCTCAGATCGAATAACGTTGTCATGCGTTTTCCTTTCGCGTGTTGAGACGAGGCGCGAGTCCGCCCCTCGCGGCCGGCAAACCGGTCGCGATGAATAGTGTGTGCGTCGGTGGCGTGCTTAAGACGTCAGGCGGGCTTCTCGTTGACGGTGCTGTTCAGCGCTGCCCGATCCTCGAAATCCTTCTCGGCGCGCCGGATGAGCGTGAGGACCGCTTGTTCCGCGGCTTCCGGATCGCCTTTCTCGATCGCGATGCAAAGCGCTTCGTGCATCGGCAGCGAACGGGCCGGGCCGCCCGCGATTTCCGAGCTGAGTTCGAAGCTCGTGCGCAGAATCGCCGACAAGGCGTTCTGCATCTGTTGCACGAACTGGTTATGGCAGGCGGTGAGGATCGCGCCGTGGAAGGCGAGGTCGGCGGGCACGTATTCGCCGTTGCCCGCGACGGCGCGTTCCATTGCCTTGTAGGCGCGCCGCACGGCTTTGCGGTCATCGTCCGTGGCGCGCTTAGCGGCGAGTTTCGCGGCATTCGGCTCGATAATCAGGCGCAATTCCATCAGGTCCTCGATGAGGCCGAGGTCGAGCGTTCCTGCTCGCGCGCGCCACGTGATGACGTCCGGATCGAACAATTGCCACTGCGAGCGCGGAAGCACGATCGTGCCGTAGCGGCGCCGCACCTCGAGCATGCCTTTGGCGGAGAGCGATTTCATCGTCTCGCGGATGGTGATGCGGCTCACCTGCATCTGCTCGGCGAGCACGGGTTCGGCCGGCAGAATCGCGCCTGGCGCAAATTTGCCGGAGCAGATCTGCTCGCCCATCTGATTCAGAACCCGCCGGTGTAGGGTAGCCATCAACCTATCTCTCTAGATCATACGTATGATGTAGAAAGATAGGCTCACGTGCTTCATTGCACAATTCGGGATGACCCGCACTCTGTGGCTGCAGCGCGAACGGGGTACGGCCGGCAGCTCGCGCCGATGCCGCGCTTACTTCGG
The DNA here is from genome assembly GCF_000472525.1 of Paraburkholderia dilworthii. GTDB lineage: Bacteria > Pseudomonadota > Gammaproteobacteria > Burkholderiales > Burkholderiaceae > Paraburkholderia > Paraburkholderia dilworthii. The sequence goes on along the minus strand of NZ_AWZT01000068.1, from coordinate 8,428 downwards.
TTTCTTCGCGATAGATCCGCGCGGCGAGACAATCGCGTTCACCGCGCCTTAGTGCTGGTAGAAAGCTTCTATCTCGTGCGCGACGAGTCGCCGACCAGGACCAATGCCGATGTCTATCGACCGAAAAACCGCGTCACCGTCGGCAAAGGGCAGCGCGTACAGCCTCTTTCTCCCACGTGGATTGAAGGGGGCGCAGTGCGCCCCGACGTCACCGGCCGTGGTGCGGACGTTCGTCGATTAGCTGCTCGAAGGCGCGGGGGGCACGAAGCAGCAACTGGAAGCGGATTCGCGCGAAATCGCAGGGCTGCGCTTGCTCGACGAGCGCTTCACGGTGATCCGTCAGGCGATGGGTGTGCCGAAGAGCCGTGGCCCCGCCGCGGCAGATGTACTCACGCAGTTCGTCGAGGAGATGAAAGGGTCGGGATTCGTTGCAGATCGCTAATGTCATACCGGATCGACGGCCGTAGCGCACTAGCCTCGCAGCGCTCGGCCGGCTTGACCGAGCGCTTCAGCGCCGCTTGCCCCTGCACGGGCACCGGGGTCGAGCGCCGCAGCCAGTGACAGGACCTGAAGGCAGACCGGTCATCGAAGCGGTGCCGCGGCAGGAGCTGGGAACGTCTCTTCATGGCCGAACGCGGGCCGACGGCGAACGCACCAAATCGACCCAACCCGGCCACTCGACCTGTCTGAACGCCAGCGTCGGAAAGCGGGCGAGCTTCAGTCATTTGAAAACATACGCCTCCCTGCTGTCCTAGATGAGCGGTATGCCGCAGCAATCGGTGAGAAAGCGGCAACCGTCCGTTAGAGTGCGGCGGAAACGATTTCCCGGCAGCTCGCGTGCCGCTGAATAGGAATGGAAGAATGGCTCCGCGCGCGTGGCGAGAGTCGGCACCTACCAAAAATTTGATCTCGATGCGCCTCGCGATACCGCGGTCGCCGCAATCCGTGCCCGCAAAACTGCTGCACTGCACGATTTTTGACCATGAAAGGCGATAGGGCTTTCCCGAATGCAAAAAGGTATCGGAAATGCGTCCTATCCTGTGTAGTGAAATTTTGCGTCATCCGCTATTCTTGGATCTATCGAAGCGGTGACAAACCGAACAATCGTCGACAAAGACGGTGGCCCCTGGAGACAGACGTGACGAACGACAGCACCGATGCGGGCGAAGGCAGCGCTCGCCGTCGCCCCCATGTTGGTCAGCCCGACCTGGAGTTGGTCGCCGTACCGCGCGACGAATCGTTCAAGGTGTGGTCGCACGGCTATCCTTACAGCACGGTGCGCTGGCACTTCCATCCTGAGTACGAGCTTCACCTTATCACCGCCACGACGGGCAAGTACTTCGTCGGTGACTACATCGGAGATTTCACGCCCGGCAATCTCGTTATGACCGGACCCAATCTGCCGCACAACTGGGTGAGCAATGTGCCGCGGGGCGAGCAAGTGAGCGAACGCTGCTTAGTGCTGCAGTTTGATTCTGAATTTGTCGTGCGTGCAATCGATGCGTTTCCCGAATTCAGAAAGGTTACTGGTCTGCTTGAGGCCTCGGGCTGGGGTGTATTGTTCACCCCGGATACAGGCGCGGCCGCCGAGCCGATCATGCGTGAGATGCTGCACGCGCAGGGAATGCGGCGGATCGCGCTCTTCGTATCGCTGTTCGCCCTGCTTCTTCAGGGCAGGGAGCCGATCAAGCTGGCAAGCGCCGCCTATCGGGCCGATCCGGCGCGCTACGCCGAGACGCGCATCAATCATGTGCTGACGTACATCGGCAAGAACCTTGCGCAGGAGCTTCGCGAAGCTGACCTGGCAGGCCTGGCGGGCCAAAGCGTGAGCGCATTCTCCAGATACTTTCGCCGCCATACCGGCGTGCCTTTCGTGCAGTATGTGAACCGGTTACGCGTTAATCTCGCGTGCCAGTTGCTGATGTCCGGGGAACTGAGTATCAGCGATATCTGCTATCAGGTCGGATTCAACAACCTGTCCAACTTCAACCGTCAGTTTCTGTTGCTCAAGGGCATGTCGCCTTCCAGGTGGCGTGGGTGTCAGCAACTCAATGCGGCAAGCGGAACCGACGCGCCCGGTTCGGCGCGACAACACGTGGCAGCAACTGCCGCCATCCAATAAACATAGGAGACACTGTATGAAGAAACTTTCGACACTCGTTGGCAGCATCAGCGCCATCACGTTAGGTATGCTAAGCGGGTCGGTGATGGCGGCACCTTCGGGTACGGTCGCGTTCCTGATGCCGGACCAGGCGTCCACCCGCTACGAACAGCACGACTTCCCGGGCTTCAAAGCAACGATGTCCAAGCTGTGTCCCGACTGCAAGGTGCTCTATCAGAACGCGAACGCGGACGTTGCGACTCAACAGCAGCAGTTCAACTCGGTCATCGCACAGGGCGCAAAGGTAATCGTGCTTGACCCGGTGGATTCGACCGCGGCGGCGTCGCTGGTTCATCTGGCGCAAAGCCAGGGCGTGAAGGTGATTGCATACGATCGTCCGGTTCCCTCGACGCCGGCTGACTACTATGTCTCGTTCGATAACGAAGGCATCGGCCGCATGATCGCCCAGTCGCTTGTGCAGCATCTGAAAGACACTGGTGTGCCGACTAACAAGGGTGGTCTTCTGGAAGTCAACGGCTCTCCCACCGACGCAGCAGCGGGGCTGATCAAGAAGGGCATCCATTCCGGCCTTGCGTCTAGCGGCTACAAGACGCTGGCGGAGTACGACACGCCGGAATGGGCGCCGCCGAAGGCTCAGCAATGGGTCAGCGGACAGATCACCCGCTTCCAGTCGCAGATCGTCGGCGTCGTGGCGGCAAACGACGGCACGGCTGGCGGAACGGTCGCGGCCTTCAAGGCAGCCGGCGTGAATCCGGTGCCGCCGGTGACGGGCAACGATGCGACCATCGCGGGTCTGCAACTGATCATCGCCGGCGACGAGTACAACACCATCCTCAAGCCGAGCGAAACTGTTGCGGCGGCGGCGGCCAAGGTCGCCGTCGGATTCCTGTCCGGACAGGCTGCGAAGGGCGAAACGACGCTCTTCAACACGCCCACGCAGCTCTTCACGCCGACGGTCATCACGGCGAAGAACCTCAAGGCCGAAGTGGTCGACAAGGGTTTCGCGAGCGCGAAGACCTTGTGTACCGACCGTTACGCGGAAGGCTGCAAGAAGCTCGGCATTACCAACTGAACCGGCGCGGCGCCGGACGAACACCGGCGCCGCACGGGGTTTTTCATTCAATCAAGCAGAGGCACCGTCCATGACTGACAACTCCACGAAGCGGCCCGCCCCGGGAAAGCTGGTGCTTAGTCTGCGCAACATATCCAAGCACTTTGGAGCGGTCTCGGCCCTGACGGACATCGAACTCGACGTACATGCCGGAGAAGTCGTCGCGCTGGTGGGCGACAACGGCGCTGGCAAATCGACGCTCATCAAGGTGCTGGCGGGCGTGCATCAGCCGAGCTCGGGCACGATCACCTTCGACGGCCGCGAAGTGACGCTGGCGAACCCGGCAGCCGCGCTCGATCTGGGCATTGCCACGGTGTTCCAGGATCTCGCGCTGTGCGAAAACCTCGATGTGGTCGCGAACATTTTCCTCGGGCGAGAGCTGAGTCCCGTGCGCCTCGACGAAGTATCGATGGAGATGCGGGCATGGACTCTTCTGAACGAACTGTCGGCGCGCATTCCCGATGTGCGCGATGTGGTGGCATCGCTGTCCGGCGGCCAGCGGCAAACCGTTGCCATCGCACGTTCGCTACTGCTTGACCCAAAACTGATCATGCTGGACGAGCCGACCGCCGCGCTGGGCGTCGCGCAGACCGCGGAAGTGCTGAATCTCATCGAACGCGTGCGCGATCGCGGGCACGCGGTGATCATCATCAGCCACAACATGGAAGATGTGCGCGCCGTGGCGGACCGGATCGTCGTGCTCCGGCTCGGCAAGAACAACGGCGTCTTCTATCCCGACTCGTCGAATCAGGACCTCGTCGCCGCGATCACGGGCGCAACCGAGAACGCCGTCTCGCGCCGCGCCGACCGGCGTCAGGCTCAAACGAATGCCTAGTGAATGCCCTAGTGGGAGAAACAATCATGAGTAACCAAGTTCAGGGTGCTCCGCAGGGAAATCCGCAGAAGCCCGATCAGCCTCCCCCATTGCTGGATCGCAGCGATGTGCGCGTGAAGCACGCCACGGGCATCGGGGGCGCGGTCTCGGCGTTCGTCGATCAGGTGAAGTCGGGCGATCTGGGTTCGCTGCCCGTAGTCGTGGGTCTCATCATCATCTGGACCGTTTTCACGAGCCTGAATCCGGTCTTTCTGTCTGCCAACAATCTGGTCAACCTGCTCTTCGACTGCTCGACCATCGGCGTCATCTCGCTCGGTATCGTGGGCGTGCTGATGGTGGGCGAGATCGACCTGTCCGTCGGTTCGATGAGCGGCTTCGCTTCCGCGCTGGTGGGCATGCTCTGGGTCAACAAAGGCTGGCCGGTGGGGCTGGCGATCGTTGCGGCCATCGTGGTGGGCGCGGTCGTGGGCGCGCTGTATGCATCGCTGCTCAACCGCCTCGGGATGCCGAGTTTCGTGGCGACGCTGGCCGGTTTGCTCGCATTGCTCGGGCTGCAACTCTACGTGCTCGGCGCGAGCGGCTCCATCAACCTGCCCTATGGTTCGGCGATAGTAAACCTCGGACAGCTCATCGTGCTTCCGCCGGTCGTGTCGTATGTGATTGCGCTCATGCCGGGCGTCGTCATGCTGGTCCTCGGAATGCGCACGCACCAGCGCCGCCGCGCATCGAACCTTTCGGCGCCGTCGATGAGCAGTCTGCTCACGCGCTGCATCGTCGTTACCGTGCTGCTGGAAGTCGTGGTGGCATACCTGAACCGGGGACGCGGCGTTCCACTGCTGTTCGCGCTGTTCCTGGCGCTTGCGGTCGTGATGGATTACATGCTCAGACGCACACGATGGGGCCGTTCGATGCACGCAGTCGGCGGCAACAAAGAAGCAGCAAGACGCGCGGGCATCAACGTCAAAGGCATCTATATGAGCGCCTTTGTGCTCTGCTCGGGTCTCGCGGCGCTCGGCGGCGTGCTGTCGGCAGCGCGACTCGCATCGGCCAGTCAGCAGGCCGGCACTGGGGATGTCAACCTCAATGCGATTGCAGCGGCGGTGATTGGCGGGACGAGTCTCTTCGGCGGGCGCGGCAGCGCGTACTCGGCGGTGCTAGGCATCATTGTGATCCAGTCGATTGCGAGCGGACTGACGCTGCTGAATTTGTCGTCCTCGCTGCGTTTCATGATCACGGGTGCGGTGTTGGCGATTGCGGTCATCGTCGATTCGCTTGCCAGGCAATCGCGCGTCTCGCACGGTCGCGCTTGATTTCCAATATTCAGGAGACGGATGAGTGACTGACACAATCAAAGGAAAAGTCGCGGCCATTACGGGTGCCGCGTCGGGTATCGGTCTGGCATGCGCGCGTGAGCTGATTGCTCATGGCGCTAAGGTCGTGCTGATCGATCGCGCCAAAGAGCGGCTCGATGCGCTGTGCGCGGAGCTCGGTCCCGATGCATTGCCCATCGTCGCCGACCTGTTGAACCCCGCGGAAGTGTCGGGCCTGCTGCCGCGCATTCTCGATGCGGCTGGCGGCCTTGATATCTTCCACGCGAATGCCGGCGCGTACCTGGGCGGCGAAGTGGCCGAAGGCGATCCCGACGCATGGGACCGCATGCTGAACCTGAACATCAATGCCGCGTTCCGTTCGGTGCATACCGTCCTTCCGCACATGGTGAAGCAGCAGTCCGGCGACATCATCTTCACCAGCTCCATCGCGGGCATGGTGCCGGTAGTCTGGGAGCCGATCTACACCGCTTCGAAGTTTGCGGTGCAGGCCTTCGTGCACACGACGCGGCGACAGCTCTCGAAGCATGGCGTGCGCGTGGGCTCGGTATTGCCGGGACCGGTCGTGACCGCGTTGCTAGACGACTGGCCCAAGGCGAAGATGGACGAGGCGCTCGCATCTGGCAGCCTGATGCAGCCGAAGGAAGTGGCCGATTGCGTGCTTTTCATGCTGACGCGCCCGCGCAACGTGACCATTCGCGACCTCGTGATCCTTCCGAACGCGGTCGATCTCTGAGACCGGCAGCCATGCGAGGGGTGCGGATGTCGCTTGACATCGACCCAACGCTCCAACAGGCAGTGAGCCATGACTTCTGATTACACGACCCAAGACGCAACGAACGCGCGGTTTGTCGTCGGCGTGGATGTCGGCACCGGCAGCGCGCGCGCGGGCGTCTTCGACCTCGAGGGCCACATGCTGGCGACAGCGAAGCACGACATCACGCTATATCGCGGGAGCGGCTCCATCGTCGAACAATCCAGCACCGAAATCTGGGGCGCCGTCTGTCACGCGGTCAAGGATGCGATTGCGCAGGCGGATGTATCGCCGGAACGCATCGTCGGGATCGGATTCGATGCCACCTGCTCGCTGGTCGTGCTGGGCCAGGGCGCCAAGCCGCTGCCCGTGGGGCCGTCGGAGGAGGCAGAGCGCGACATCATCGTCTGGATGGATCACCGCGCCGTGGAGCAGGCGGAACGCATCAACGCCGCGGGGCACGATGTCCTGAAGTATGTGGGCGGCAAGATATCTCCGGAGATGGAAACGCCGAAGCTGCTGTGGCTTTTCGAAAATCGTCGCGCGGTATTCGACGATGCATGGCAGTTCTTCGATCTCACCGACTTTCTGACGTGGCGTTCGACGGGCGACCTCTCACGATCCACGTGCACGGTCACATGCAAGTGGACCTATCTTGCCCATGAGCGTCGTTGGGACGGCAGCTATTTTCGCAGCGTCGGACTGGGCTTGCTGGCGGACGAAAACTTTTCTCGCATCGGGCAGAAGGTGGTGGAACCCGGCACGCCGTTGGGAACCGGCCTGACAGAAAAGGCAGCGGCGCAACTCGGCTTGCGCGCGGGGACGCCTGTTGCCGCTGGCGTGATCGATGCGCACGCGGGCGGCATCGGCACGGTGGGCGCCGAAGGCGAGCCGGAAGCCTGTCTGGCCTATGTGTTCGGAACGTCGTCCTGCACAATGACTACGACCCGCGAACCGGTGTTCGTGCCTGGCGTCTGGGGACCGTACTTCTCGGCGATGGTCCCGAACGCCTGGCTCAACGAGGGCGGCCAGTCCGTTGCGGGCGCGGCCATCGAAAGGCTGCTCACGCTGCATCCGGCAACCGCCGAGGCGCGAAGTCGTTCGGAAGAAGTAGGACAGTCACTGCCCGCGATGCTCGCCAATCTCGCGACGCAGGCGTCGGACACATTGTCCGACGTCGTGAAACTGGCGCAAGGCGTGCATGTAGTTCCCGAATTCCTGGGCAACCGTGCGCCGTTCGCCGATCCGCATGCTCGAGCTGTGATCGCGGGCCTCGGCATGGAAGCCGACCTCGACAGTCTGGTATCGCTATATATCGCGGGTATCTGCAGTATCGGATATGGCTTGCGCCAGATAATCGAGACTCAGGCGTCGGCGGGCGCACCGATCGAACGGGTGATGATCAGCGGAGGAGCGGGACGACATGATCTCGTCCGTCAGTTGCTCGCCGATGCGGTTGGCAAGCCGGTGCTGGCCGCGCGGGCGGAGGAGCCCGTTCTTCTCGGCGCTGCGATTCTTGGCGCCGTGGCAGGCGGCCAATTCAACGATGTGCGGAGTGCGATGGGCGTTATGTCTCAGGTCAGCAAAGTCTATGAACCGCATCGCGATGCACACGCGTTGCATAATGCGCGGTTCAGTGCGTTCACGCGCTTGCAGGCGGTCGCCAGGGAAATTCGTTAGCCTGCACCGCGGAACACCAAATGACGCGTGTTTGCGTGGCTTTGAACCGCCTCACTCGATAGGCGATAGAACGACGCCGCAGGCGATGCCTCTGATCGAGAGGCCGCTAATCCGGTTACAACAGACGTTGGGGTGACCGATCCGTGTCGCGTCGAAAGGCAGTTACTGGCGACCTCACCCAATCGGCCAACTCCACCCGTTCGAACGAACTTCCATGACTGTCCGCTTACGGAACGACTTGAGCCGTTTCGCTATCGCGACGTTCAATGGTGACCTAAACGATGGGCTGCAGCTGCAGCGTCACCTAGCGGAGACTGGCGTGCCCATCACCTTCATTACCGCGTAAGCGCGGCACCAGCCTTGCAATTACCCACTTCGATTCAGGGCGAGTTCATAACCNAGTTGAATATCGGTGAGGCGCCGCATGCCACGCCACACGACGGTATTACCTGGTGGCGCATCACTGGCTCGGCCCAGATAGCCTCCAAGCCGGGCGACCTTGATAAGGTTTCGCAGGAGCGGTGGTGCCTGCGCGGTAAGCGGCAAGTCAGGGACTATGCACTCGAGCAATTCTATTTCCGTTGAGGTGAAGGCTGCC
>NZ_AWZT01000067.1 GCF_000472525.1 Paraburkholderia dilworthii | reverse complement strand
CGATATGCGAAGGATAGCTTATGAAACCAACGAGTAAAATTGCTGGGCGGTAGACAGCGGGCTGTTGCTAGAACATTGCAGCTGTCCTTTCTTGATCATGTGCATTAATTCGATGCCACTCAGAATGACACGCGCACAGTTAAAATCCTTGAATCCTAGCATCGGTCGGGTTCGGCGTTTGATGGCCCGATGGTCCTGCTCCACGATGTTGTCCAAATACTTGACCTGACGAACCTTGATGGGCATCTCGCGCTCGGCATTCACCGCGTTAAGCGCGGCCAGATTGGAGCCGCTTTTGTCGATGGTCACCGTCTCGGCGCCGTTGGACGCGATGCTGACGACCCGTATGTTAACGAGGTTGCCTTAAGCCAACCTGATGCCGTAATTCGGACTCCTTTCATTCAGTCAGACTACGCTTTCCAGCTTTCACCAGCCGCGAGCGATCGTCGTACCAATACCTTGAATCGACGATAAAACTTCCCGTTCTTGACGTCGACAGATTGAGCGCACGCTCGGCACATCTGGCTTGTGTTGTGCCCTGGTTACACAGCAAGAAATCGACGATGGCTTCCTGCCCAAGATCACCGCTCGCAGGCACGTGACCGGTCGGATCCGTCAATCGTCTTGACTGCGCGGTAAGTCGGCACAGCGTATTCAATCTGCCGCCTGAAAATGTTCGTCTCGCCATCGGTCCATTTCCGCTTTCCCGCGCCGGATCGTACGCGTCAATTCTCACACAGCCTCCCGCAGTATCACGCAATGTTACGAGCGCCCTCTACGTAAACGGACGAAATACGCCGTTACGTCTCGGTGACACCACTTTTTTGACATGTCGATAGAGTGAGCCCGCATTCGCCTTGCGATGACCGATCGTCGCGGCGCTTCACTTTTCGCTCATGCTATGCAGGAACTTAACGAAGTCAGTCAACACATCTCGACTCCGGTCAGGCATCCGCGTCGCGGGCGAAGGGCCGCCGTACTGCTGATTCTTGCGCTCATCGCGGCGGCAATCGGCTACCACGTCGTCAGGAAGGGGGCGCCGGCCGTTCACAGGCCGGCCCAGGTCGTGACGGTCGCCCCCGTCACACTCGGCGACATGCCTGAAACGTTGAACGAGCTCGGGACCGTTACCCCCGTCGCGACGGTGACGGTACTGCCGCAATTGAGCGGCTATTTGACGGCCGTCGCTTACAAGGAAGGTCAGGACATCGGAAAGGGCCTGCTGCTCGTGCAGATTGACCCGCGCCAATACGAGATTGACAAGCAGCAGGCTGAAGCACAATTGGCAAAGGACCAGGCCTCGCTCGCCCAGGCGCGCTCCGACCTCGCTCGCTACGCCGAACTGAACGCCAAGAAATCGATCGCGCAGCAGACCTACGTCGACCAGCAGTTCACGGTGCGGCAGGACGAGGCCGCCGTGAAGGCCGACCAGGCCAGCATCGCGCAATACAATCTCGATCTGGCGTTTTGCCGGATCACGTCGCCGATTTCGGGCCGGGTGGGCCTGCGCCTCGTCGATCCCGGCAACTACGTGACGGCCTCGAGCTCGACGGGCGTCGCCATCGTGACGCAAATGAAGCCGACGACGGTCGAGTTCACGGTCCCGCAGGATATGCTCGGGCAAGTGCTAGCGCGCATGCAGTCGGGTGCAAAGCTGCCTGTCACGGTGTACGGCAGCAACGACAACAAGCAAATTGCCACGGGCACGCTGTACGCGGCCAGCAATCAGGTCGCGACGAGCACCGGTACGGTAACGCTGCGCGCGATGTTCGCGAATGACGACGAAGAGCTTTATCCGAACGAGTTCGTCGACGTGAGACTACTCGTCGACGTCCTTCATAACGCCGTACTCGTGCCGACGGCGGCGGTACAGACGGGGGCACCCGGCACGTATGTTTACGTCGCCAATGCCGACGGCACCGTTTCCGTGCACAAGGTCACGTCGGGGCCGACCGATGGCAAATACACGGCGATTCTCGCGGGGCTCACCGAAGGCCAGCGTGTCGTTACGGACGGCATGGATCGCTTGAGTGACGGCGCAAGGATACGCGTTGCGGGCACCGGCGCAGGCAAGGGTAACTTGCGCACCTCCCGATGAGTCTCTCCCGCCCGTTTATCCTCCGGCCCGTCGCCACGTCGTTGCTGATGATCGCGTTGGTGCTGATCGGCATCGTCGCCGTCCGCTATCTGCCGGTATCGTCGTTGCCGAACGTCGACTATCCGACCATTCAGGTCCATACGTCGTATCCGGGCGCAAGCCCTGACGTGATGGCCACGACGGTGACTGCTCCGCTCGAAGTTCAGCTCGGCGAGATTCCGGGCTTGCAGCAGATGACGTCGTATAGCTCCGACGGCTCGTCGATCATCACGCTGCAGTTCGACATTTCGATGAGCCTCGATGTGGCCGAGCAGGATGTCCAGCAGGCGATCAATGCGGCGAATAGCTATCTGCCGAGCGGGCTGCCGGCGCCGCCGACCTATGCGAAGGTCAATCCCGCCGATCAGCCGATCCTCACGTTGGCCGTCACGTCGAAGTCGATGTCGCTGACGCAGTTGCAGGACTATGCGAACAATCGGCTCGGCACGAAGATTTCGGAGGTGCCCGGGGTAGGCCTCGTTACGACGGCAGGCGGCAACGTGCCCGCCGTTCGTGTCGAAGCGGACCCGCACAGGCTCGCGGCCTATAACCTCAATCTCGACGATCTGCGCACGCTGCTAGCCAACGTCAACATCAGTCAGCCGAAAGGCAATTTCGACGGCCCCGAGCTCGACTATACGATCAACGACAACGATCAGATCTCCGATCCGAACGATTACCTCGACACGATCATTGCCTATCAGAACGGCTCGCCCGTGTATCTGCACGACGTGGCGCGCGTGACGACGGCCGCTCAGGACGTGGCGCAAGGCGCGACCTACAATCGGACGCCCGCCATCCTCCTCAACGTGCAGCGCCAGCCCGGCGCCAATGTGATCGCGACGGTCGATCAGATCATGAAGCGGCTACCGGCGCTCGAATCGACGCTGCCGGCCGGTGTCAACGTGACGGCCGTTTCGAACAGCACGGGCGTCATTCGCGCTTCGGTACGGGATGCCGCGATCGAGCTCGTGATGGCCGTCGGGCTCGTCGTGGCCGTGATCTTCGTGTTCCTGCGCAATGTGCCGGCCACGATCATCCCGAGCATTTCGGTTCCAGTCTCGCTGATTGGCACGCTCGCGGCGATGTACGAGCTCCATTACTCGATCGACAATCTCTCGCTGATGGCGCTCATCATTGCGACAGGCTTCGTCGTCGACGACTCGATCGTCATGATTGAGAACGTCGTCCGTTATCTGGAGGAGGGGGAAAGTCCGCTGCAGGCGGCGCTCAAAGGAGCAGGGCAGATCGGGTTCACGATCCTCTCGCTGACGGTATCACTGATCGCTGTGCTGATTCCGCTGTTATTCATGGGAGGCGTCATCGGGCGTCTTTTCAGCGAGTTCGCCGTCACGCTCGCGGTGACGGTCGTGCTGTCAGCCGTGGTTTCGTTGACCGTCGTGCCGATGCTTTGCGCACGCATTCTGCGGGCGCAGGCCGAGCGTCAGCCGACCCGCTTCGAGCGCATCAGCGAAGGTGTCTTTGACAGGACGATCGCCGCGTATGAGCGAGGGCTGCGCTGGGTGCTCCATCACCAGAGATTGACTCTGACTGTCGGAGGCGCAACGGTCGTGCTCACTGTCGCCCTTTACATCGTTATCGCGAAGGGACTCTTTCCGATACAGGACGTCGGCGTCATCCAGGGCATCAGCGTCGCCGACAACTCCGTCTCGTACAAGGCGATGGTCGAGCGGCAATCGGCGCTAGCCGATGCGATCCTTCGTGATCGCGACGTCACTTCGCTCACATCGTATGTCGGCATCGACGGCACCAACGTCACGCTTAACCATGGGCGCTTTCTTATCAATCTGAAGTCCCTCGGCGAACGTTCAGATAGCGCGGAGGCCGTCGCCCGGCGTTTGCAGCAGGAAGTTGCGAACGTGCCCGGCATCAAGCTCTACTTGCAGCCGGAGCAGGACCTGACGCTGGATACCACCGTTTCTCCCAGTCAGTACCGTCTGGCAGTGCGCGGGCCGGATCAGGCGGCGCTCGCGAAGTACGTGCCTGAACTCGTCGAGCGCATGAAGCGCATCCGTTCGATCGACGACGTGACGAGCGATCTGGGCAACGACGGGCTCGGCATCGACGTCAAAGTCAACCGGCAGCTCGCCGCGCGCTACGGCATTACGCCCGCCACGATCGACAATGCGCTTTACGATGCGCTCGGACAGCGAATCGTCTCGACGATCTTTCAGCAGTCCGATCAACATCGCGTCATTCTCGTTGCGAAGCCCGAAACGCTGCCTGACATACAGTCGCTCGGCAACCTCTATCTGCCGACACAGACGGGCACGAGCGGCCAGGTGCCGTTGAACGGCATCGCTACGCTCAAGGTCGTCAAGTCGCCGCTCGCCATCAGCCATTTAGCCCAGTTCCCCGCAGTTACCGTGTCGTTCAACCTCGCGGATGGCGCGTCATTGAGCACGGCCGTGAAGCAGATCGAAGCCGCGCAGAAGGCGGTCGGACTGCCGTCGTCGATCACGGCGACCTTCCAGGGTGCGGCGCAGGCATTCGAGGATTCGCTCTCGAGCGAGGTCTATCTGATCGTCGCGGCGGTCGTAGCCGTGTATATCGTGCTCGGCGTGCTCTACGAGAGCTTCGTCCATCCGGTGACGATCCTCTCGACGCTCCCGTCGGCCGGCGTCGGCGCGTTGCTCGCGCTGATGATAGCGGGCCGCGATCTCGATATCATCGGCATTATCGGCATCGTGCTGCTGATCGGCATCGTGAAGAAAAACGCGATCATGATCGTGGACTTCGCGTTGGAGGCCGAGCGAGAGCACGGCAAGCCGCCGCACGAAGCGATCTTCGAGGCGTCGCTGCTGCGTTTTCGTCCGATCCTGATGACGACGATGGCGGCCATCCTCGGCGCGTTGCCGATGCTCATTGGCAACGGCACGGGCTCCGAGCTGCGGCGCCCGCTCGGCCTCGCGATCATCGGCGGCCTGACGGTGAGCCAGGTCCTGACGCTGTTCACGACGCCGGTCATCTATCTGTTCTTCGACCGGCTTGCACGACGCTTCGGGCGCAGGCCGAGCGCCGCGGCGGGCGGGGAACTGTCGTCGTGAACATCCCCGGGCTTTTCATCCGCCGGCCCGTGGCGACGACGCTGGTCGCAGTCGCGATCATCCTCTCGGGGATGCTCGCCTATTTCAAGCTTCCCGTCGCGCCACTACCCAACGTCACGTTCCCTGTCATCGTCGTGCAGGCACAGATGGCGGGGGCAAGCCCCGAAGTGATGGCGACGACGGTGGCCGAGCCGCTCGAGCGCAGGCTCGGCACCATTGCGGGCGTGAACGAGCTGACATCGATGAGCTACGTGGGCATGTCGCGGATCGTGGTGCAGTTCGCTCTCGATCGTGACGTCAACGGCGCCGCGCGCGACGTGGAGGCCGCATTGCAAGCCGCGCGCGCCGATCTGCCGACGACGCTGCGCTCGAACCCGACGTACCGCGAGTACAACCCGGCCGATGCGCCGATCATGGTGCTCACGCTGACGTCCGATACGCTTACGAAGGCACAGCTCTACGATGCGGCCGATTCGGTACTGCAGCAGCAGCTCTCGCAAGTGAGCGGCGTTGGTGAAATCACGCTCGGCGGAGGCGCGCTGCCTTCGGTGCGGGTCGAGCTCGACCCGAACAAGCTCGCGAGCTACGGTATCGGGCTCGAAGACTTGCGTGCCGCCATCAGCGCGGCGAACGCAGACAGCGCGAAAGGGCATCTCGACATCGACGGTCAGCGCTACGAGGTGCTCTCGAACGACCAGATCACGAGCGCTGCGCCGTACCGCGATCTGGTGATCGCCTATCGAAACGGTGCGCCTGTCATGCTGCACGACGTGGCCTCTGTCATCGATTCGAACGAGAACATCCGCAACGTCGGGCTATACAACGGCAAATCGGCCGTCATCGCGATTCTATACCCGCTGCCAGGCGGCAACATCGTCGACACAGTCGCGCAGATCCGCAAGATACTGCCGTCGATCGAGGCGACGTTGCCGAGCGGCGTTCACGTCAACGTGGCAATGGACCATTCGGAATCGGTCAAGGCTTCGGTGGCCGATACGCAGCGCACGCTTTTTATCGCCGTGCTGCTCGTTGTGGGCGTCGTGTTCGTCTTCCTGCGCTCCGCACGCGCCACACTGGTGCCCGCTGTCGCGCTGCCGCTCTCGATCGTCGGCGCGTTCGGCCCGATGTACTTACTCGGATATAGCATCGACAATCTTTCGCTGATGGCGCTCACGATTGGAACGGGGTTCGTCGTGGACGATGCCGTCGTCGTGCTCGAGAATGTCGTCCGCTATCTCGAGTTGGGATTGAGCCCGCGAGAGGCGGCGATCCGCGGCAGCGCCGAAGTCAGCTTTACCGTCGTCTCGATGAGCCTCTCACTGATTGCGGTGTTCCTGCCCATCCTGCTGATGCCGGGCATCGTGGGCCTGCTGTTCCATGAGTTCGCGATGACGCTTTCGATCGCGATCCTCGTGTCGCTCGTGATCTCACTGACGGTGACGCCCGCGATGTGCGCCTATGTGCTGAGCCGCAAGAACGCCGTGCATTCCACGAGCCGCTGGGCACAATGGACCGAGGCGCGGTTCGAGCGCTTCAAGAACGCCTACTCGCGTTCACTTGATGTCGCGCTCGATCACTCGTTCGTCGTCGTCGTCATTCTTGTCGCCCTGCTTGTGGCGAACGTGTTCCTCGCGCGGCTGTTACCGTCGACATTCTTTCCCGAGCAGGACAACGGCATCCTGATGGGTCAGATCGTTGCCGATCAGAGCATTTCATTCCCGGCGATGGCCACGAAGCTCGCGCAGCTGCAAGCAATCGTGCAGAAAGATCCGGCCGTTGCCTCGGTGGCGGGATTTGCCGGTGGGCGAGCATTGAACACGGCGATGGTGTTCATCCAGCTAAAGCCGCTCGTTCAGCGACGCGTGTCCGCGGCCGAGGTCGTCAACCGCCTTCGGCCGAAGCTCAATCAAGTGTCGGGCGCAAGACTCTTTTTGCAGGCCCAGCAGGACCTGCGCATCGGCGGCAGGCAATCGGCGGCCGAGTACCAGTACACGCTGACAAGCGACGATCCGAAGGCGATCTTCGAATGGACGCCGAAGCTCGTCGATGCTTTGCGCAAAGAGCCGCAACTGCAGGACGTCAATTCCGATCTGCAGCAAAACGGCCTGCAGACGTACGTCGACATCAGCCGCGCCACGGCGATGCGCTACGGCTTTCAGCCAAACCAGGTCGACAATACGCTCTACGACGCGTTTGGCCAGCGGGCCGTGTCAACGATCTACAACGCGCTCAATCAGTACTTCGTGGTGATGGAGGTGGCGCCGCAGTACTGGCAATTTCCACAGACACTGAACCAGATCTTCCTCAGCGGGGCGGATGGCAATGCCAGCGGGACTGCGCAAACGCAGATGTCGTCGAGCACAGTGTCGGCCAGCAAATCGTTCGCGGCCGCGATCACAACGACGACGGCTTCGACCAGGAACGCGCTGAACTCGAGCGCCGAAGCCAACGCGACGACGAACAGCATCGCGAACAGCAAGGGAGGCGGATCGACGGGCAGCGCCGACAGTACGGCGGCCGAGACGATGGTGCCGCTGCCCGCGTTCGCGAGCTACACGAACAGCCACACGGCGACGCAGGTCAACCATCAAAGCGGGTTCGTTGCCGCGACAATCTCGTTCAACCTGCCGCCGAACGGATCGCTGAGCGACGCCGCCGTTGCAATCAGCAAGGCGGCCGAAGAAATCCACCTGCCCGCTTCGGTTCATGGCGCGTTTGCGGGCGCTGCACAAGCGTATTCGCAATCGATGGGTACAGTTCCGTTGTTGATTTTTGCAGCGCTGGGCGTAGTCTATCTCGTGCTCGGGATTCTCTACGAGAACACGATCCACCCGCTCACGATACTTTCGACGCTCCCATCCGCCGGCATTGGCGCCACGCTCGCACTGCTCATCTTCGGCACGCCGTTCTCGGTTATTGCGCTGATCGGCGTCATCCTGCTGATTGGCATCGTAAAGAAGAACGGCATCATGATGGTCGACGTGGCGATTCAGCTCCAGCGTCATGAGGGCCGCGACACCAGGCAGGCGATACATGAAGCAGCCGTGCTGCGCTTAAGGCCGATCCTGATGACGACGGCCGCTGCCGTCCTCGGCGCAGTCCCGCTCGCGATTGGGTTTGGACAAGGGGCCTCCCTGCGACAGCCGCTCGGCGTCACGGTGATGGGTGGTCTGATCCTCTCGCAGGTGTTCACGCTTTACACGACCCCCGTCATCTACCTTTACCTGGATCGGGTGCGCGCCGCGCTCGCGCGCTGGTCCACCCGTCTACCGTGGAACCGTACACCCGACACCGCCGCATGAAGATCAGATTACCAGGGATGCCTATCGTTATGGCGCTGGCGTTGGGCCTCGGCGCCTGTGCCGTTGGCCCGGACTATCATCGGCCGACCGTCGCCGCGCCGCCCAAGTTCAAGGAGCTCGAAGGCTGGACGCAGGCCGAGCCCGCAGCCGAGGAGCCGAAGGGTGATTGGTGGACGGTGTTTCATGATCCGCTGCTCGACGAACTCGAGCCGATGGTCGCCGTTTCGAACCAGACCGTCCGGCAGAACTACGCGAACTATCAGGAAGCGCTTGCCGAAGTGCGCGTCGCGCGCAGCTCGCTGTTCCCGACGATCGGGATCGCCGGCTCGGCGACGCGCGCGCGATCGTCGAGCGGGTCGAACCTGTCGAATTCCAGCAGCAGCTTCGCGACTTCGCGTGGCCGTGTCCTCAATTCCGCTTCGCTCGAAGGTGACGTAAGCTGGGCCCCCGACTTGTGGGGGCAAGTCCGGCGCACGATCGAGGAAAATTCGGCAAGCGCAGAGGCTACCCAGGCGACGTTAGCCAATGCGACGCTTTCGGAGCAGGTTACGCTTGCCACCGCCGTCATCGATCTGCGCGTGACCGATGCCAACATCGATTTGCTGCAGCGGACCGTCGAGCAGAACAAGGAATACCTGCGCGTCGTTTCGGACCAGCAACAGGCCGGCACGGTGCCGCCGTCCGATCTGATCACCGCACGAACGCAACTCGAAAGCTCCCAGTCGAGCCTGATCGCGCTCGGCGTCTCGCGCGCGCAGTACGAACACGCGATTGCTGTGCTCGTCGGCAAGAACCCTGAAGAACTGAACATCGCTCATAGCACGGCGTTACCGGTGCTGCCGTCGATTCCAGTGGGCGTGCCGTCGACGCTACTGCAGCGGCGCCCCGACGTTGCCGTGGCCGAGCGTCAGATAGCCGAGGAAAACGCAGCGATCGGCGTGGCCATTTCGGCTTACTACCCGTCGATCTCTCTATCCGCAGTGGCCGAGTTGGCCCAGTCGCCGCTCGGGGGCCTGCTCAACATCGGCAACTATGTCTGGTCGCTCGGCGCCGATGCGAGCCAGACGATTTTCGACGGCGGCGAGCGGAGCGGCAAGGTCGCCGCGGCAAAAGCCGCTTACGACGCCGCGCTCGCGAACTACCGCGGGACCGTGTTAACGGCGTTCGAAGACGTTGAGAACGATCTGGCGGGCCTGCGTATCCTCGCCGAGCAAGCCAAAGTGCTCGACGCCGAAGTCAGCGATGCGAAGCAGGGCGCCCGGATCGCGCTCGACGAGTATCAGGCCGGCACCGTCGACTACACGACCGCCGCAACCGCCCAGACGACCTCGCTGAGCGCACAGGAAACCGCGTTGAGCGTCCGGCAGATGCGGCTCGTCGATGCAGTGTCGCTCATCGACGACCTCGGCGGCGGATGGTCAGCCGCCGCGCTTTGCGATCCGCGGCAGCAGAAGTGCGATCCGTCCAGTGCGGCACGTTCACCACTCCATGCTTCACGCTGATCGAATTGCTCCACGGGTTCTCCATGATAGGGGCAAGTTGCGACCGTCAGCGCGGGCGCCGCGCCAGAAGTCCCGCCGCGTGGCAAGTGGCGAATTATCTGCGACGGCCGCAGCGGCGTGCCGTTTTTCAGATGCTCCTGGCGACCCGGCGTCCGCCGAAAAGGTTGCTGCCGTATGGAGCGAAAACCGCGAGCGTGCGCGGGCGATTGAGGGTGACGACCCGTCGGAGATTGGGTGCTCCGGAGACACGAACTCCTCGCTTGATGGTGGGCCGCTGGATGAAGTCGTGGGTGAAGCCTCGAAACGGGAGCGGCCTGAGGTGGCGCAGTCGAATGAAAATATGAACGGACTGATAGTCAGTACTTCCCCAAGGGCACCGACCTGTCGGTGTTCGCAGGCAAAACTCAATGCCGTGGCGAGGCAATTGAATGAGCGTCCGAGGAAGACGCTCAACTACGAACCGCCAGCCCAACGATTTCAGCAAACTATTGCATCCACCGGTTAAATCGGCAGGTCAATGCTGCCTTCGGCGTTGTCACGTTGCTGACTTCATGACGAGATATCGGCACGGACAGTCGTGTCTCAGAACACGGTGGACGGAGCTTGGGCAATGCCAGTGAAGAGACGCCAGGCTACTAGGTTGAAAACCGAAATACCACCGAACCGCCTGACTGATGACCGACGCTGGAAATCGATGGCCGTGGTAGAGCGATTTCGTCTTTTTCATCACGTCATCTTGGCTGACCAGTCCGCGAACGTGACAACGCCCCCAATCAATCTCCGTCAATGCCGACGAACTCATCCACGCAGCATGGGGGAGTTTTCCTGCCAACGAAGTTCGCACTGTTGCGTTCGTCTAATTGGCGATATAGGGTAATACTGTATATGCCATTGTTTATGACGCCACCGGCACCTCAGCCCGCGTTTCCGTAGCAACGTCGCCCAGACATTGCTGGCAACCGCGCCTGCAGTTACTGACCACACGTGAGGAGCGCCCATGCCGGACAAGCATCTTTCAACTCGGTTTGACGCCGACCTCGACCTACTCTCGACGAGACTGCTCAAGACGGGAGGAATGGTCGAGTCGCAAATTGAGCGCGTGCTCAGGTTAATGGACGCATACGATTCTGCCCTGGTCTTGCAGGTGCTCGACGGCGAATAGCAGCTTAATGCAATGGAGCTTGAACTCGACGAAGAGATTAGCAATGTCATTGCACGTCGGCAACCCGCTGCGCGTGACCTGCGATTTCTGATGGCTGCCTCGAAGTGTGTCACCAATCTTGAACGCGCAGGTGATGAGGCCCGGAAGGTTGCGAAGCGGCTTCGCCGAATTCATGAGAGTGGCGTGGCACAGGCCATCAATACGACTGAGTTAAGAAGGTCTGGCGAGCTGGCCCTGAGGATTCTGAGCAGGGCCCTGGATGCGTTTGCGCGCATGGACGCCGCGGCGGCCGCGCAGATTATCAGGGACGACAAAGCAGTCGATAGCTCGTGCCGTGCATTCGGACGGAGGGTTGTCATGCAGATGACGGAAGCTCCCCAGACCATTCCGGTTGGCCTGGAATACATATTCATCGCGAAGGCCATCGAACGTATCGGCGACCACGCGGCCAACATTGCTGAGTCCATCGTGTATGTGGTCGAGGGCAGGGATGTACGTCACATGCCGCTCGACAGGCTTGAGCACGAAGTCCTGACCAACTGAAACCAAATGCGAACGTTGAACGCAGCGATAGGCGATGGGCACGTTGGAATGTCCGGGCGCGCGGCCGGCAACGCCAGCATCTTCGAAAAATCGGCGGCAGCACGTACACGGGGAGTGAGATTCAGCGAGCCGTTCAATCCAGGCACGTTATCGACAGTTTTCAATATCGACGTGTGGTGATATTGGGTATGGTCGATAGTCCCCGCCGGAACATACGGCGAGGCAACGAGGGCCGGGACACGCACACCGAGGCGGTCGAAGGGAAAGTTGTGCGTCTTGGGTTCGGATTCTCGCTGGTGCCCGGCGGCACATATGGCGGAGGGCGCATGTGGCCGAAGAAGCCTCCGTGCTCGTCAAACACGATAACGAACATGCTGCCGGGCCGGCTAATACAAGTCAACGACGACTGCTCTAGGCTGCGGCGAGGTCCGCGGCTTTCACGAGCATACGAGTAGCCGGCAACGCCCGGCCTTTTCTGTCCGCTGCCTCAAGTATCCGCTTTGCTCCGCGCTCGAACGCTGAGACAAGCGTCGCGCCGTCGGATTCCCGTCGAAACAGGAAGTGTCGCTCCAGCGCGTCGCGAGTCACCGCGCACGCGATGTCGCGACCTTGTGACATCAGGGTGAACGTCAGCAGCCGTCCCCCGGCAAAAAACCCGGGGCGTCCTTTCATTGCAAGCGTCTCATCCTCATCTTTACATCAGATTGCCGCAGCCCCTGAAAACGGGGGGCCGCAGCGCCGTATTCAGCAGTTAAGTTCCAGACCTTGGGTCTCGTCACCGTGACCAGGGCTTATCAAGAACAAAAATGCAGCGTGGCGGGTGAAAGAGTTCAAGCAACGACGTCTTCTCTTCTTCGGCCGCATACTCGCCGACGCGGCGGGCTTCTCGCTGCATGAAATCGCCCGTCATCTCACTATCAGTTGAAACTCAGTCCGCAAATACGTTGAGCTGTGCAGAGCAGGCGCTAACGCGAAATTACCGAAAACAGCGGTGAGGCAGCAGCTTCCGCCTCAAACAGGGCGACCAGACAGGCCGTTGAACAAGCCAAAGCTGCCGAAAAAAATAGGTATTGGTTGCCATGTAAATGGTGAAAACGGCTCGACTCTCGTGCCTCCGACCTCGCTATTACATTGGAACAGTCGTGCACGAGCGGCGCAGGCACCGCCTTTGTGCGTGAGGGTATCTTTGCCGAGAGGAAACTATGTGACGGGCACTGCGGTTGCGAAAATTCGGGAAGCGTTTCTGAAAACAGTCAAGGCACACCGCATTGGGCGGGCACTGGAAAGCATTGGCGGTTGGTTCATTGAACTCGCTGGCGCGTGCATGAAGGGACAAATTTGTCCGCCCGCTCGGGGATGAGGACGAAAGCCGGTTTTGTCGCAGTAAGCGTCGGGTATCATGTGCCCTGACAATGCGAACGATCGGACGCTTGATGACGACTCTGAATCCAGCCTTGGCACGGGTGCTCAAGCGCTTGCACTATCCGCTCGATGTGATCCTGACGTGTGTGCGCTGGTATGTGGCGTATCCGCTGAGCCTTCGACATCTGGAAGAGATGATGGCCGAGCGCGGAATTTCGGTCGACCATTCAACCGTACATCGCTGGGCCATCAAGGTGTTGCCGGTTCTGGAGAAGGCGTTTCGCCGCCAAAAGCGAGCCGTCGGTCGGAGCTGGCGAATGGATGAAACCTATATCAAGGTCCGAGGCCAGTGGAAGTATTTGTATCGCGCAGTCGACAACGAGGGCAACACGGTGGATTTTCTGCTGCGCGCCCATCGTGACAAGGCCGCGGCGCGGCGCTACTTCGAAAAGTCAATCGACCAAAATGGCGAGCCCGAGACGGTGACAATCGATAAAAGCGGTGCGAACCTGGCCGCGCTGGATGCCCTCAACGCGGAGCGGGAAACACCGATCAAGATTCGCCAGAACAAGTATCTGAACAACGTTGTCGAACAAGATCATCGGGCGATCAAGCGACGCACGCGGCCCATGCTCGGCTTCAAGAATTTTCGTTGTGCCCGCATCCTGTTGAGCGGCATCGAACTCATGCACATGATCGCCAAGGGCCAAATAGAAGACAGTAGCATCGGATACAATCGTGCCGAGCAGTTTTACTCACTGGCAGCATAGGCAGTCCTACTTATACCACCCTTCGTCCGCGTCTTGCCCTTACCGCGACAAAACCAATCGGCCAGGCGCCACGTCCATCTGCGATGCCCTGCTGGCACCGACACCCGCAGTATTGCCTTTTTCGATCAACCGGCGCCGACTGGCCGGCGTCGTTACCGCTGACGACTCCACCGTATTGCAGGCCATGCGCCTCCTGTTTGAAGAGTTCCATGTCGTGGTAGAACCGGGCGGCGCCGTAGCTGTTGCATCTCTGCTGGCAGATCCCTCAATGCTCCGCGGTAGACAGGCGTTGGTCATCGCGTCTGGAGGAAACGTCGACCCCCCAATTGTTCATTCAGGCGATCTCCTGACGATGGTGCTGACGGGCCACGCCAGGCTCCCGTTAAGACATGACGACAGGTTTATGAATCCACCGGCCTCCGCGACCTCTGATGTGCGCGCGGCGTCGCTTCCCGAATAAACGCCATACCCTTGGAGTCCTCAGCGCATGATCACTGAACTAAGAACGTTCATCGCGGTTTCCAAATTTGGCACTTTCGCAGCCGCCGGCGATCGCATCGGCCTCTCACAGTCGGCTGTGAGTAGTCAGATCAAGCGACTGGAAGATAGCTTGGGATTCGAACTGTTTGATCGCACCGGTCGCTCGGCTACCCTGAACGCATCTGGCCAGAAGACCCTCGGCCGCGCCGAGGAGTTATGTGCTCTTTACGAGAAGCTAGGCGCCCCTTCAGATATCGAAATCCACAAATAGTTTGCTCCGTATCGGGGCGATTGCATCGGTACAGTCGACGCTGGTGGCACGGGCGTTGGGAAATTTGCGCAGGTCCTTCCCGCAAGTGCGCGTTCATGTCACGCTCGGAGCTTCGATGGAGTGAATGGACGATCTCGACTCTGGCAGGATCGACGCGGCCGTCATGGTTCGTCCTCCGTTCGGGATGCCTTCAGACATGACATGGCAGTCCCTTGTGCCGGATCCATTCGCACTGGTGCTACCCGGAAAGGAACCCCGCTTCAGAGACTGGAAAACGGCTATCGAGGATCAGCCGTTTCTGCGATATGACAGAGCTTCATTTGGTGGACGGATGGTGGAAAGATTCCTTCGCGATGAGCGCCTACCCGTGAATGACGCTATCGAGGTTGACGAAATTCCCGCCCTTATTCATCTCGTAGCGGAAGGCCTGGGTGTAGCGCTGGTTCCGCTGGTCGAGGCACATTTGCCCTTACCGGACGACGTACATGTGATGTCGCTAGGGAAATCAACGTTCTATCGCGAGACCGGCCTGCTTCAACGAAGGGTCAGCGATAGCCCACCCGTTGTTGCACATTTCACCCAGTTTCTAAAGGACATCGCCGGATGTCACAGCACAAAGATCGATCCCGGCAACACCGCATCCGATGGGTTCTTTAGGAACACGCCCACTTTCACTGCATCTGTGAGCGAAAGTTCTGCGGCGTTGGCGGCCGCTTCGAGGGGGCGGATTCAACCGGTGGATTCACTGCAACCCCCGTGCCCGCTACGGGCGATGAAGGACCGTCCGTCCTTCACAATCGAACGTCCGGAAGCAGAGGCGGATTCAACGTCCGACTGGTCGCCCCCTTGGCCGCGGAAGCGAAAAAATTCGCATACTGACTGCTGGCCTGCCAAAGGCGCTCGCCATGACAAAGTCCTGGCACCATTGCACGACTGCCCAAAAGGCACCCTCTTTCGAAATGTTCGCACCGTGTTGTCGCTTTTCTAGCACCGTTATGGGGCGTTTTAAGCAAAGACTAAAGAAGTTCTTCAACCGGTCGATAGCTTCATCAGGGGCTCTTCCCGCCGTGGGACCTGAACCAGAGGTCCGACGTTCCCTGCACGGAGAAACTCAGTGAAACGCCTGGCTTGCCGAACGTGGGACGAAAACTTTGCGATAGAGCGACCACGCCCATGAAACGCAACCTGTTCTTCCGGTTTCTCGGACGTCTCCGCGTCGGCCGAAAGCTGCTGCTGATCTATCTGCTCGACTTGAGCGCAGTCCTTTACATCAGCGGCATCCTGATCCGCGAAAAGTACATCGCAATTGACTTCTCCGACAAGGAGCTGATCGGGAATGCCTACGTCGCGGCCGTGCATGACGCGCTTATCGACTTCGCACTCGCGGGGGCTGGGCAGCCGCAGACTGCGGTCCAATTGAAGAGCACTGCTAGCAGACTCGACGACGCAGAGCGCCGCTTTGGCGCGAACATGCAAAGCGCAGTTATTAACAAACGGGTCCGCGATGCACTCGAAGCAAGTTCGACGCCGCATGCGAGCGCATCGACAGTGGACCGCGGCCTCGACGCGGCGCGCGCGCTGGTGACCCGGGTCGGTAACCAGTCGAATCTGATTCTGGATCCGGACCTGGACAGCTACTATTCAATGTCACTGTCGATTCTGCGCTACCCGGAGCTGCTCGGCGACGTCAACCGGATCGGCCGCCACCTGCACGATGCCGGCGCAAATCCTAACGCCGCATCGATGAGCCACGATGAGATGCGTACCCGCTACCTCGTGCTGGAGGGACAGCTCGACGCAGTATTGCAGGGGCTGCGCTCGGACTATGCGGAAGCTTCGGCCGCGAACGGCACACTGACCGGCACGATTGGACCGTCGGTCGAACGCATGCTCGCCGCCGTCGAAACGTATCGCCGCATGGCTGGAGCCGCAGTTGACGCTGGCGCGGATCCGGCCACGCTGAACCGGCTCGATTCCGCACAGCAGCGCCTGGTAACGAGCGTAAGCGACGCGTGGCGTAACACCGGCAGCCAGCTCGGAAGTCTTCTGCATGAGCGCGTGCGCGGCCTCTTTGAGCGAATGTGGCTGCACCTTGGAACGGCATTCTTTCTGCTATGCGCGATCCTGAGCATGGTGTACTTCGTCGCGCAGCAGATTTCCCGCCCCTTGCGCCAACTGGCGCGTGTGATGGATACCGTGCGCCGCACAGGAGACCACTCGCTGCGCGCCAAGTGGCATAGTCAGGACGAAATCGGCCAGCTCGTGAGCGGCTTCAACGACATGCTCGCGCAGCTTGACCGCGAGCGCATCGTGCAGAAGGAGCTTGCCGCGACAGCGCGTGCGTCGGCCGCGCAATACGCTCTTGTAGAGGCGACTCCAGTGCCGATGGTCGTCACGTCGATCCCGGGGCATGAGATCCTGCTCGCAAACCGGCCAGCGCTTGCCTGGCTCAACGGCTGCACAGTAGACCCTTGGGGCTTCGGTCTCGACTCGGAGGTACGCGCGCGGTTTTTCCAGCAACTCTCGGACCGAGATGCCGTAGACGAATTCGAGGTGCGCTGGAAGGCGGGCAGCGAACCCACGTGGGCCATGCTGTCGGCGCGACGCCTCGACTTCCAGGGGCGCGACGCAGTGTTGACTGCATTCACCCCAATCAACCAGATCAAGCTGATGGAGCAACGCCTCGAATTGTGGGGCAAGGTGTTCGAGGCGTCATCCGAGGCGATCCTGATTCTGGATAAGCAACGACGGCTCGTCACTGCCAATCCATCGTTCTATCGAGCGACCGGATATCGCGCTGACGACGTGGCGGGCAAGGAGCCTGCTTTCCTCCTTGGAACGCAGGAGCAGGATGACATTTTTCCGGCCGTTATCGATTCTGTCGATCGCCTCAGCGCGTGGCATGGCGAAGCGCAGGTGCGAAGGCGGGCCGGCAACGACTATCCGGCATGGCTAATGGTGAGCGCGGTGCGCGACCGGCGGGCGAACCTGTCGCACTATATCTGCACGTTGATCGACATCACGGACCGCAAGAAGAGCGAGGCGCGCATTCAGTTCCTCGCCGAACACGACGTGCTAACGGAACTGCCGAACCGCGAGCTGTTCATCAAGCGCCTTGGCGTCGCACTCGGCAATGCGCGCCACTCGGGCCAACGCGTCGGCGTGCTCTTCATTGATCTGGACCGGTTCAAGAACATCAATGATTCACTCGGCCATCACATTGGCGACAACCTGTTGCGCTCGGTCGCGCGGCGCCTTCTGCAAGCCGTGCGCAGCAACGACACCGTCAGCCGCCTCGGTGGCGACGAGTTCACGGTAATCCTCAACGGTGTCAGCAATGTGGCCGATGTTACCCGTGCGATCGAGGATCGTCTGTTGCCGCTTGTTCGTCAGCCGCATGAACTAGGCGGCGCCGCGTTGCCGGTGTCATGCAGTGTCGGCGTGGCGCTTTTCCCGGACGATGGCGAGGACGTCGAGACCCTGATGCAGAACGCCGACGCCGCGATGTACCAGGCAAAGGCCGCGGGACGTAACGTCTTTAAGTTCTTCGCACCTGACATGGGTGAACGCGCGCGCTACCGCTTGACGCTCGAAGCGTGCCTGCGCACGGCGCTCACCAGGCAGGAGTTCCGGCTTGCGTACCAGCCGTGTGTCGATGCGCGCACGGGCGAACTGGTTGCCGTTGAGGGGCTCCTGCGCTGGAACAGCCCGCAGATCGGCACGGTGTCGCCTGCGCAGTTTATTCCGGTCGCCGAAGACACACGGCTCATCATTCCGATCGGTGCCTGGGTAATCGACGAAGCATGCCGACAGGTCGCCGCGTGGGACGCTGGCGGGCTGATGCATTTGCGCGTCTCGATCAACGTGTCCGCGATCCAGCTGCGCGATCCGGACTTGATAAGCTCGCTCGCAGACAACCTCGAGCGGTACGGCGTGGCTCCCGATCGGCTCGAGCTCGAGATCACTGAGACGGTGTTGATGGACAACGCGGAGAACTATCTCACCACGATCCAGGCGATCCGCAAGCTTGGAGTCAAGCTATCCCTCGACGATTTCGGTATCGGTTACTCAAGCCTCAGCTATCTGAACCGATTTCCGCTTGATCGCCTCAAGATCGACCGCGCGTTCGTGCAAGACATGCTTGATGCGCCGGCCGACCTCGCAATTATTCGGGCAATCATCGAGCTCGGCCACGAACTGGGCCTCCGGGTGGTCGCCGAAGGCGTCGAGAGCGAGCGTCAGGCTCAGATCCTGCGAAACATTGGTTGCGACGAACTGCAAGGTTTCCTCTTCTCGAAAGCATTGTCGCCTGCCGAATTGTGGTCCTGGAGTAGCGTACGCAAGGTGGCTTGAGCGCCGCAGTAGCTTTCTTTCGCGCGATAGTATTCTACGGGGCTGGAGCGGCCGAGCGTGAACACAACTGGCTGCACCCGGATCCTCAAGCGACCTCCGAAAAACCTCGACCAACGGCGGGAATTAACGGGTGAACCGTCATTCATAGGATACCGTCGACCGTCCTTCTGTGGCCATGAAGGCTGCCTAGTCTTGCCCCGCCGTCGGTCGCGCTCGACGGTTCATCGTACTTCGGTCACGAAGTTCGCGCGGTCCCGTCGGACTTTCTTCAGGTTCACCAGCCAATCGCCTTCAGCCTCTCGATAACCCAACGGCACGATCACCACGCTACGCAGATGCTTCGCTTTGAGATCGAGGATCTGATCGACCGCTGCGGGATCGAAGCCTTCCATCGGCGTAGCGTCGACCTGTTCGAAGGCGGCCGCGACTAGTGCGATGCCCAAACCGATGTAAGCCTGCCGGGCGGCGGCCTCATAGTTGGCCTCCGTCCCCCGATCGGCGACGGTACCCAGCAGCTGCCGACGATAGTTCTCCCACCCTTCGTTCTTGAAGCCCCGGACCTCGTTGGTCAGGTCAAACATCATGTTGACGCGGTCGGCGGTGATGTCGTCCCACGCCGCGAATACCAGCAGATGCGAGCAATCTGTGACTTGTGCCTGATCCCACGCCACGGCGCGAATCTTTGCACGCGTCTCCGGATTGCTGACGACCAGCAACTCGAATGGTTGCAGTCCGCTCGACGTGGGTGCCAACCGTACCGCTTCGACGATGCGTTCGAGTACTTCGGCAGGCACGCTTCTCGTTGCATCGAACTTTTTCGTGGCATAGCGCCATGTCAATCTTTCATTCACTGTCGTCATCTTGTTTCCTTCTATGAAGAGAATGGACAGCCGAATGGTGCAGACTTCACGATGGGAGAAAAACCGGGTCGCGCACAGAACAATGCTGCGCCAAACGCAGCAATCGAGGGTTGCCCACGCGCGGTATCGCATTTATTCTTCCGCCATGAATCTGGACCAGGGGCGAGCCGACGAACTCGCAGCACTACTCGCCGTCGCTCGGGGCGGCTCATTCGTTGCGGCAGCCGCGGCGCTCGGACGTCACCCGACCGTCATTTCCCGGCGCATCGGCACGCTGGAGCAACGCCTCGGCGTGCGCCTGCTCGAGCGGACGACCGGAAGGGTTCGCCTGACAGAAACCGGTGAGCGGCTTGCCGAACGCCTTCAGAGCGCGTCCGACGCCATTTTCGAAGCCGAACAGGAAGCCGCCGCCGGCGGCGTCGAGTTGAAGGGCCGCCTGCGGCTGGCCTTTCCAGCGGCAATGGGTCGGCAATGGCTCGCGCCGGCGCTGCCAGACTTTGCACGCCAGTATCCGGGCCTCGAAATCGAAGTCGACTATGCCGAGCGATATGTCGATCTGGTCGGGGAAGGTTTCGACGCCGCGTTGCGTGTCGGCACCCTGAGCGACAGCCGTCTGGTTGCGCGCAAGCTTGGTGAGCACCGGATCGTTCTCGGCGCCTCGCGGGATTATCTGCAGCGCCACGGTGTTCCCCGCCTCTCCGGCCGCATTGTCGGGGCACAACCTGCTTCGCTACACCGGGCCCGTCTCGACGCATGAATGGCGGATGCGCAAAGACAACTTGCACGAGACCATCATGCCGGCTGGAATCTATCGTTCGAACGACATAGGCGCCCTGCTCGAGGCAGCGCGCCGCGGTATCGGCATCGTCGGTTTCGGCGACTGGGCGATGGTCTCCGACTTCGCAACCGCCACCCTGGTCCAGGTCTTGCCACAATGGCGTTTCGACGCAGACGAAGGAATCTATCTCGTTCGGCCGTCCAGACAGTTCACGCCCGCGCGGACCGAGGCGTTTATCCAGTGGGTCACCTCGCTGTTTGCGGGCGGCCTTCCCTGGGAACTTGCGGGCAATTGCAGGAATCGGCGAATGAGCCGATCAACCTGAACGCAGAAGGACGCGTCCGAACGGCCTCTCGCGATGAGCTGCGCGCCGGCGACGGCCGCGAAGATGGCGCGGGCCCGTTGCTCACTCCGTTTGGAGTCCATCACCCCCCGGCGCCACCCACCGTTGGGCACTAACCTCTGCCAGCGCCTCGAATACAGCCGGCGTGCGTTCGAGGCGGGCGATAGTCCGCGCGCCTTCGAGGGCGGCTACCAATGCGGCTGCGGTAGCGGACGCGCGCGCGGGAGCGAAGCCGCACCCCTTGAAATGCTCCGCAATAATCTCGGTCGACTCAGCAAATCCGCGCGCTACGCGCTTGGTCAACTCAGCGTCGAGCGCGGGCAGCTCATTGGCCAGATTCTGCATCAGACAACCGTACTGGAAATCAGAGGCGACCATTTCTGCCGCGAATGTCCTGAAAAGCTGATGAACGAAATTCAGCGCATCACCCGTCGTATTCGCCGATATCTCCCGTAATACAGCGATCCGATTCGCAACGTAATTATCGATTGCTTCTTCTGCGAGTTGTGCCTTGCCGCGTGGAAAGTGAAAGTAAAACGATCCTTTCGGCGCACCGCTTTCTTCGAGGATCTGGGTCAATCCGGTCGCAGTGTAGCCCTGGATGCGAAACAGTCGTTGGGCGGTGGCAATCGCGCGAGGGCGGGCATCAGTCGTACGTGGCATGTCGGAAACATAGCACGTTCCGTTTGATCATTCTATGGTGATTGCTATACTATGGCGATCACCATATAGGGAGTCGTCGATGCGTCTCGACCCAATTGCAAGTCACGAAGGTTCGTTCAGTGCTGCGCAGCCTGCCCGGATTGCGGCAGGAATCACCCGGGACAAAACGTGCGTGTTTCCTCGCTCACCCCATGCAGAGCGTCTTTCTGTCGAGACCGATCGTCCTCGATGGCCCGGCGGCCGCGCGAATCATTCGTCGCGTGCGTTATCGCTGAAGCTGAAGACAGCGCTTGCGCGCGGACGGGGCGTTCCGTCATGAGTGATCCACTTAGCGTCGAGCCATCGGCGTCCCGACGAGCCGTCCTGGCGATGGGCGCGCTCAGCCTGTTTGCCTCTTTCATTCGACCCGCCCGCGCAAACCTTATAGGAGGAACTGATTTGGCCACATCCACATATGGCGACGGAACGCTTCCGCCGAGGGTCCGTTCGCGCATGATCCACGGGGTCAACGGGCTCGATGTCCATATTCTCGAGGCCGGTTACGAGAACCGCGGCCGGCCGCTCGCACTGCTTCTGCACGGTTTTCCCGATCTGGCTTACGGCTGGCGACACCTGATCCCCATCCTGGCTGACGCCGGCTACCATGTCGTGGCGCCGGACCAGCGGGGTTTTGGACGCAGCACCGGTTGGGCGAACGACGATGACGCCCCGCTCGCGCCGTTCGGCCTTCTGAATATGACGCGCGACGCCCTTGGATTGGTCTTGGCGCTGGGGTATCGGCGTACGGCGATGCTTGTCGGGCACGACCTCGGCTCGCCCGTGGCGGCCTATTGTGCGCTAGCCAGACCTGACGTCTTCCCGTCGGTGGTGCTGATGAGCGCGCCGTTCCCTGGTGCGCCGACGTTTCCGTTCAACACTGCGCAAAGCGAGGCATCGTCGGTTCAACCGAACACCGGCAATCAAAAGTTAGCGGCCGCGCTGGCGGCGCTCGACCCGCCGAGAGAGTATTACCAGCAATACCTGAGCTCACGGGAGGCGAACCGTCACATGTGGAATCCTCCTCAAGGCTTACACGCGTTTCTTCGTGCGTTTTTCTATGTCAAGAGCGCCGACTGGCCGGGAAACAAGCCGCATCCGTTGAAAGCGCTGACGGCCGCAGAACTTGCACAGATGCCCACCTATTACGTCATGGATCTCGGCAAGACGATGCCCGAGACCGTCGCTCCATTCCA
>NZ_AWZT01000066.1 GCF_000472525.1 Paraburkholderia dilworthii | reverse complement strand
GCCCGGTACAGCAGCGTCAGATAACGGTGATGGAAAATGTCGAGGAAATTGACCAGCGTCGGGTCGTGCCGGTTCTGCTCACGCTCGCGCGCGATCTCGGTGACGTGNATCGGCAGCGGCCCGTTGGGCCCAAGCATGCCCAGACCCAGCAGCCGGATTTTCAGATGCCCGTTGACCGTGCGCACGTCTGCAATCTCGCGCGGTGCGAACGCGAGACTCGGCGCCTGGCCGAGACGAAACGGCTCGGCCAGCGGACGCCGCGCAGTGCCCACAGGATCGATACGGGGATCGGCGCCGATACGGCGCAACAGCGAGATAAACCCGTAGCGCCACGGCTCTGTTCGCAGATGCTCAAGCCGCTGCGGCGAGAGCGCCACGTCGGGCACGGCGCGGTCAAAGGATGTGCGCTCCGTCACGTCGCCCCTGCTCATGCGCACGGACCGGCAGCGGGTTCACGCCGACCGGGCGCTTCAGCAGTGCGGCAATCTGCGCGATGCGGGTGCACGATGCGATAGAAATGCCCGGGCAGGTGAGCCTTCGTCTGCGCTCGCTCCTTGAGGTTCTTGCGGTTTGCTTCGCCCATCGCTATATGTATCTCGTTGCTGAGTTCCTGCGCACCAATTGTGGGGAAGCCGCATCGATGCGGGTATCAGACAACGCCAGATCTTTGTCCGATTTACAGCCAAGAATGTGCGGAAAAGTCAGATTGACACTCGCCGCAGCGAGCCCGGCAAAAAACCGATCCGTGTACAACTCGTTGCAGTTCTGAAAGATGTACCAGCCGAGTCCGCCGCTGCCCGAACTCGCGCCGAATACGAGCTCCGCCGCGATCAGCGTGCGCCAGGCAAACGCCCAGCCCACATGCAAGCCCGCGAGAATCGACGGCAATGCAGCCGGCACGAGAATCAGCAACACGCGGCGCATTCCCGTCAGGCCATAGTTGCGTCCCGTCATGCGCAGCGTAGCCGGCACCGATTGAAAGCCGGAGTATGGGTTGAGCGCAAGCGGCCACAGTACCGAATGCACGAACACGAACAACAGGCCGCCGAGGCCGAGGCCGAACCATAGCAACGCAATCGGCAACAGCGCGATGGAAGGCAACGGGTTGAACATCGCGGTAAGCATCGACAGTAAATCGCGCCCGATACGCGTGGACACCGCAAGCGATGTCAGCACGAACGCGAGCGCCGCGCCCAACAGATATCCGCGCAGAAGTACCGACATCGACACCGCGGTCTTCTCGAGCAATTCGCCTGACCACACGCCTTGCGCGAATGCGCTGAACGTTGCGCCGAACGTGGGCAGCAGCAGATCGTTGTTGACCACGCGCGCCGCAATTTCCCATGCAGCGATCAGCACCAGCGCGATCAGCGTTTTGCGCAGCCAGCTTTGCGCGAAAATGCGCCGGGCTAAAGGCAACGGCGGTTCAATGACGAGTTCGCCGAGCGGTTCGAGCGAGCGCTCATATTCTTCCCGAACTGGCGGCAGCAAGCTAGCGGGCGAACTCGCTGCACAGCCTCCGTCTCGTCGAACAACAAGTGATGAATACGCGCGACGCTGCGCTGAAAATCGCTGTGCCCAAAGCTATCCTGCGAATACTGATGGCTGTTCAGCTCCGCGCGCACACGGCCAGGATGCGACGACAGCAGCAAAATGCGGTTGCCCACCCTCTGGCCGAAACGCCGCCAACCTCTTCGAGCAATGTCGAAGACGCACGCCCGTCCACTCGCAGCACGACAATAGACCGTGGGTCAGTTGCACGGGCAGACCGCTCGGACCGTTCCACTCGCTGCCCATATTGCCGGAATATTCGAGAAAGTGGATGCGCGATTCGGCACGCTGCCGTAGCAGATCGTCCATTGTGAACAGCTTCGGCGTACGAACGAGGCCGTGAATCGTGAGGTGGTGTTGATCGGCGTCGATGTCGGGCACGCCACCGTGATGACGTTCGTAGACGAGCCCATTCGGCGTGATGGTGCCGTACAGATCCGCGAGCGGTGTCATCGACGACGCCGCGCCGGGCAGCGACCATGCGCGGGCGCTGCGGTGCACCACGTCGGCCTCGCGCGGCGGCGGCACGCCATACGGATGGTCGAGCACCGGCGCGCCGGGCGTGCGGCTCGACGGCGCCACGTCGAGCGGCTTGAGAAGTTCGCCCGCTGCCGCAGCTTGCGACGCAACAAAGGCCACCGGCGGCGAGACGGCCGAGCAAGCGGCGGCGGCTCCGGGATCGCGGAAAATCGGGCGGCGTTTTGCCCGGGGTCATCGCGGCAGCGGCGCTTCATGGAGAAGTCGACGATGCGCTAGCAATGCCCGCCGCCACGGCCAAACGATCAATCGTGATATGCATTACAACGAATTGCCGCCTTCGCCGCCCTACGCCACCGCGGCGGGCGACGCCTTCACGAGATTACGCAGCGTGAGCCTCGCCGCGAGGCCACCGCCCACGCGGTTATCGAGTTCGAGCGTTGCATCCATTGCGAGTGCGAGTTGTCGAGCAATCGCGAGGCCCAGGCCCGTCCCGCCCGTCTGGCGGTTACGCGACGCTTCGAGCCTGTAGAACGGCTGAAACACTTCTTCGAGAGAATCGGCTGGAATGCCGGGCCCGCGATCGAGCACGCAGACGCTGGCTTGTCCATCGGGCAACATCGCGATCTCGATCTGCGCCGTGCCGCCGAACTTCAGCGCGTTATCCACCAGATTGCCGACGATGCGCCGCAGCGCCTGCGGGCGCGTCATCAGCGGCATACCGAAGCGGCCATGCAACGACACGTCCTGACCGGCATCCACGTAATCGCAGACCAGACTGTCGAACAACGCATCCGGATCGATGCGGCACGGCAACTCTGTCGCGCCGTGCAACGTGCGCGCGTACGTGACGCCTTCTTTCACGAGCGCTTCCATTTCCTGCAAATCCTGGCGCAGCTTTGCGCCTTCCGGTTCGGCGTCCATCATGTCGACGCGCAAACGCATGCGCGTGATCGGCGTTTGCAAGTCGTGTGAAATGGCCGCGAGAATCTGCATGCGCTCGGTGACGTACATCGCAATGCGTTCCTGCATCGCGTTGAAAGCGCGGGCCGCGCGCGCGACTTCCGAAGGTCCGCCTTCGCGCAGGCGCGCTGCCTTGAGATCGGGGCCGAGCGCGTCGGCGGCAACCGCCAGATCGTGCAGTGGACGCGTGGCTGTGCGTACAGCGAGCCAGCAACAGCCAAGCAGCACGGCAAGTTGCAGCAGCAGCACGAGCGGCAACCAGCGCGATAGCGGCGCGCCGGACATCGGCCGCATGTCGATGGTGAGCGGTGTGCCGTCGGTCAGCTTCAGGTGGACTTGCAGCCGTTCGTTATCGCCCGGCACGGCGTTCACCGTGAGCGGATAGTGGGTGCCGATACCCTCGGCAATGGATCGCGCGACACGCGCCGACAGATTCGCGTCCACCGGCCCGCCGCTCACGCCTGGCCCGAGCACGAACTCATAGCTGCGGCGCGCGAGACGCGGCAGCCACTGCGCGCGTTCGTTAGCGGGCAGATGGTCGAGCAGCGCAACGGAACTCACGACCTCACGCTCGATGTAACCCATCATCACGTTCGTCATGGTCTGGTCACGCTCGGTCATGGTGAGCCAGAACGACAACGCCTGCGCCGACGCGAGCCCAACGAAGAGGATCACCGTCAGTCTCGCGAACAGCGTGCGCGGCCAGTGCAGCGACGATATGAGATTCATTGCTGACCCTCGATCACATTCACGGCCGCGGAAAACACATAACCCTCGCTACGCAGCGTCTTGATGTAACGCGGTTCGCGTGCGACGTCGCGCAAGCGCTGCCGCAGCCGGCTCACCATCAGGTCGATCGAGCGGTCGAACTGATCCGCTTGACGGCCTTGCGTGAGATTGAGCAGCTGATCGCGCGTCAACACACGCTGCGGATGATCGAGAAACACGCGCAGCAAGCGGTATTCGGCGCCGCTTAACGCGACCATCGTGCCCTCGGCGTCGAGCAGATGACGCGCCGTGGTGTCGAGCCGCCAGTCGCCGAATCCCAGCATCTGCGCGGTCTCCGTTACCTGCATGCCGGGCGGCAGCATGCGTGCGCGGCGCAGCACCGCGCGAATGCGCGCGAGCAGCTCGCGCACGGCAAAGGGCTTTGGCAGATAATCGTCGGCGCCCATTTCCAGACCGAGTATCCGGTCCGCTTCCTCGTTGCGCGCAGTCAGCATCAGCACCGGCACCGTGCGGAACTTGCCCGCGCGCAATTCGCGGCATAGCACCAGACCGTCTTCGCCGGGCATCATCAGATCGAGCACGATCAGGTCGGGCGCGCCTTGATCCAGAACGGCGCGCATCTGTCGCCCATTCGCGGCGAGCGAAACGCGCATGCCGCTTTTTTCGAGGTAGCCGGCAATAAGCTCGCGAATGCCGCGATCGTCGTCGACGATCAGTACGTGGTCGACCGTGTCCATCGATGGATCATCTCTTTTGACGTTTCACCTGCACCCGGCTCATACACAGCATCGAACACTGGACCGGATGCGCCCATTGCGCAGCCACGCCGCCCGCGATAAACGCGATGATGGCCAATAGCCGCCTCATGCGTCCTGCACGACGGAAAGACTCGCGCCGTCGGAAAGACCGGCATCCAGCGTATACGGATCGATCCCTTCCAGGCAACCGATATTGACGCGCCAGAGCTTCGGGTCCTTGCGCGTTTGATGAAACGGATAAATACCGCAATGCCTGCAAAAGAAATGCTTCGCCACACGCGTGTTGAACTGATAGAGCGTGAGCGCATCCTCGCCTTTCGTGATCGTCAACTGATCGGACTGGAAAGGCGGGCTCATCAGCGCGCCCTTTCGGCGGCACAAGCTGCAATTGCAGCGCGCCGCAGGCACGACGGACGTGTTCACTTCGAATTTGACGGCTCCGCAGTGGCAGCTTCCCTTCAGCAAATCGGTGTTCATCCGGATTCTCCATGACTGGCAATGCCTGCTTTATAGCGCGCGGCCAACGGCGATTTATGTCGCAATGTATCCGGGCTTGCGCCTGACACAAAACATTGCATCATGGCGTTAGCCGTCGCTTCCCAATAGATTGAAAAACCCCGGCGAATCGACGCGGCCGGGATTCGCTCAGACAAAAGCATCAAAGATGCGCCGCATCGACAACAGCATCCGCGAATGCCTTTGCCGCTTCTTGCGGCAGGTTATGGCCGGTCCCGCCGCCGACGTTTCGATGCAGGTACTTGCCGGTGAATTTTTTCGCGTACACGGCGGGATCCGGATGCGGCGCGCCGTTGGCATCGCCTTCCATCGTGATGGTGGGAACGGCAATGGCCGGCGCCATCGCGAGGCGCTTTTCCAGTTCGTCGTATTGCGGCTCCCCTTTCGCGAGCCCGAGACGCCAGCGGTAGTTGTGAATCACCACTGCAACGTGGTCCGGGTTATTGAACGATTCGGCGGAGCGCTCGAACGTTGCGTCGTCAAAATTCCATTTCGGCGATGCTGTATGCCAGATCAGCTTGTTGAAGTCGTGGCGGTTCGCTTCATAACCCGCCGCGCCGCGCTCGGTGGCGAAATAAAACTGATACCACCAGGCAAGCTCCGCTTTGGGCAGCAATGGCGCGCGGTTTCCATCCTGACTGCCGATCAGATAGCCGCTGACCGATACGAGCGCCGCGCACCGCTCGGGCCACAGCGCCGCGATGATGTTGGCGGTGCGCGCCCCCCAATCGAAAGCGCCGAAGATCGCCACGTCGATCTTCAACGCATCCATCAACGCAATGATGTCGACCGCCACCACCGCTTGCTGGCCGTTGCGCGGCGTGTCCACCGAAAGAAAGCGCGTGGAGCCATACCCCCTCAGATACGGCACGATCACGCGATAGCCGGCGGC
Source organism: Paraburkholderia dilworthii (assembly GCF_000472525.1). Lineage (GTDB taxonomy): Bacteria > Pseudomonadota > Gammaproteobacteria > Burkholderiales > Burkholderiaceae > Paraburkholderia > Paraburkholderia dilworthii. The sequence goes on along the minus strand of NZ_AWZT01000066.1, from coordinate 17,311 downwards.
AATGAGCAAGGGTGTGACTTCTGCGAAGCTATGGATATCGTACGGCCAGCCGTGCAGCAGAATGACGACCGGGCCGTTGCGCGGACCTTCGTCCGCATAGCCGATGTTGAGTACACCGGCGTCGATCTCGCGCAAATTCGCAAACGAAGCGGCACGTGTGGCCGTTTTCGTGCTGCCGGTCTGCGCACCCGCTACTCCGCTCAAGCCGAATTGCATCAAACCGATTCCGGCAACCGTGGTGCCCAGCAGGCGGCGGCGTCGCGTATCAACCTGGTCGGACATGTTTTTTCTCCTTCGTATACGTGTGAGATCCAGAAGCAACCGGAGAAGTCACTGGTTGCGCTCAGGCCTGCAAAGCTGCAGGCCCGGAGTCATTAGAACCGCTCCACGTATCCGGGATATGTCGCGCAACCGCGCGAGTGCAACCTGATGTACCGCCGCACGCTGCGGATACATTACGACACAAGAAAGCGGGGAATCGTCAAACAGCGCTCTGCGTTGAACCTTCACGGCCCACGCGGCGGATTTGTATCGCTGTGTATATGCGAGCGGATGCGATACACAGCATTGCAATTGGCCGCTTTGCTGACACAAGCCAGATACCCGGCGCCGTTTTAATGCATCAACGACGGATTCCGGGCAACCACTGAACGCAGTGACGCCAGCATGACTGCCGCTGCGGCGTTTCCTGGTTATCCGATCGGATTCTTTCCTCTTACCCGTTCTGGAGAACGACATGAAAGTATCGACGATCGCTTTGGCTCTGGCTATTTCCGCTGCCGCTATTCCCGCTTTTGCCGCCAACCCGGCCGCTGCCGCCACGAGCAATGTGGAGGCTCAGCAAACTCACCAATGGGCACCGACGCAAACCGCCGCGCCGAAGAGCCGCGCCGAAGTCCGTCAGGAGTTGGCTCAGGCGACGAAAAGCGGTGAGCTTGCGTCACTGAACAAGCTTTATCAGGGCAGCTAAGCATCGGTCGCGCAACCCATCTCTTTCCACTTACCTACTAAACGAAAACCAATCATGAACCTATCAGAGAAGGTGTTGTATACCGGCAAGACTCACACCACCGGCGGGCGCGATGGCGCATCGCGCAGCTCGGACGGCAGGCTCGACATCAAGCTGGGCTCGCCGGGCGCGTCAATGGCCGGCACGAATCCCGAACAGATGCTGGCCGCGGGATGGTCCGCGTGCTTCATCGGCGCGATGGGCCTCGCCGCAAAAAAGCTGCAAGTCGCGCTGCCCGCGCAGACCGCCGTCGACGCGGAAATCGAGCTGGCGATGAACGACAGCGGCTATTTTCTTCGGGCGCGGCTGAACGTCAGCCTGCCCGGCATCGAGCGCGAAACCGCGCAAACGCTGGCGGATATCGCGCATCAAACGTGTCCGTATTCGAAGGCGACGCGCGGCAATATCGATGTCGTAATCACGGTCGTTTGAAACTGACCGCAGTGGCGTGGCGTTACGACGCCGCCGCTCTTTCGCGGAGTGCGGCGTCGTTATATTGGCTTGGCGCGCCTGCCTGGACACAAACTGGTTCGGCGCGCCGCCTGCATCGACAGACACGTTGCGGCTGCGTGTTTCCGGATTCACGCGCAGACATGTCTGTCGGCTTTCTAATTTGCCGCTTCCCCGTTTTCGTTGCCGACCACGCCGAATTCCACGGCTGTCTTCACATAGAACAGATGCACACCCTCGGCGCGCAAGCGCTCGAACAACCTGCCCGCCTCTTCGCTCGACACCGCCATCACAACGGACAACGGCTGGTCCGCCAGTTCGAAAAAATGCGCCGAATGCACACGGCGATGGTGGCCGATACCCTCGCTCGCCGGTATGACGGTCGCGCCGCGCAGGCCGAGTTCGCCGGCCAGACTGACAAGCCAGTCGGCCAGCGGCTTGCCGCGATGACGGCGATCGTGCTGTGTAAAAAAGGTGATCTGGTAGCCGTTCATGTCGATGTCTCCTCGGCGCGGTGCGATGCGGTTCAAGCCACTGCCAGAAAGCGATGTTCGCCGCCGCTCATTGGGCATGGGCGCCGGCAATCCGCGCCGCCGGTGCCGCCTGCGTTGCCCGAAGCAGCGTCCTCTGCCGGCCATGCGTCGGCGCCCACGAGCGGCACGAAGCTCACTTCGCCGAGCGAGCAGCTTCGATAGTCGTCTTCGCCGCAGCGAACCAGTTTGATGAGCCGTTGATAATGCCGCTCACGGCCGACCGGCATGACGATGCGGCCGCCGACGGCAAGTTGTTGGCGCCAGGCCGCGGGAATATGCGGCCCGCCCGCAGCCGCGATGATCGCGTTGTATGGCGCGTGCTCCGCAAGGCCTGTCGTGCCGTCGCCGGGATGAACGGTGACATTCGAAATACCCAGCCGCGCAAGGTTATCGCGGGCTCTCGCGACAAGTTCCGCATGACGCTCGATCGAATGAACATGCGCGACAATTGCGGCCGCGACCGCAGCCGCGTAGCCCGAACCGGTGCCGACGTCGAGCACGATGTCGCCGGGCGCCAGTTCTGCGGCCTCGATCATCGTCGCGACGATGGCCGGCTGCGAGATGGTCTGCTCGTTGCCGATAGGCAGCGGTCTATCCTCGTAGGCCAGATCGCGAAGATAGTCGGGCACGAATGCCTCGCGAGGCACGCGGCGCATCGCGGCCAGTACCCGCGGATCGCGAATGCCGCGCCGGACGATCTGCCGCTCGACCATTCGCTCGCGAGCCTCGTTGAAACCGGTCATGGTCACCTCCGTCTTGCAGCTGGCGCCCGCGTGCCGCGTTGCAACAGACCGCGGGAATGCACGCATCGGCACGTTGCGGGCGAGTGCGAGTCCTTCGTTCAGTCTACGCGCAGAACGGTCCGGACAACATGGGGAGCTTGCGTGCGCTTAGTCGGCGATTTCCGGTTCGACCAGCTTCGCCAGTTGCATCAGCGATTCCTGCCAGCCGAGGTAGCACATCTCCACGGGAATCACCTCGGGCACGCCTTCCTGAACGATCGCCACCTCGGTCCCGCAGGAGACCTGTCGAAACGTGATGGTCGCGGACATCTCGCCCGGCAGGTTCGGATCGTCAAAGCGGTCCGTGTAGCGGATCTTTTCGAACGGCACGAGTTCGACGTACTCGCCGCCGAACGAGTGGCTATTGCCGCTGCCGAAGTTGCGAAACGACATCTTGTAGGTGCCGCCCACACGCCCCTCGAAGTGATGGACCTGGCAAGTGAAGCCATACGGAGGCAGCCATTTCGCCAGCGCGTCCGGTTCGAGGAAGGCCCGATACACGCGTTCGGCAGGTGCGCGCAATACGCGGTGAAGTTTGATGGTTCCGGTAGTCATGGTAAGCCGCCTTTCGGTTGAGAAGTTGGACACACTGTTACGACGATCCGGCGACAACGGAATCGACATCGCGCGACAAACAAAACGCCGGGCGATGCAGATTCACCACTACGCGCGGCCTGCCGCTGCGCGAGCAACCGCTGGTTCAACGACGCCGCCAGCCGCTGCGGCTAGAGCCGTCGCGCGGCGATAGACTAGCAGGACAGCACTTGCAGGAGGATCTCATGCGGCTCGTCGACTGGAACATTCAGTGGGGACGCGGCGTGGATGGCCGCGTCGACCTCGCCCGCATCGTGCGCGAGGCGCGCGCGCTCTGCGATTTCGACATCATGTGCATGCAGGAAGTGACGCGCGGCTTTCATGAGCCGCAGTCGGCGGGCGGACTGGCGGGCGGTCCTTGCGCCGATCAGTTCGGCGAACTCGCCGCCTTGCTGCCGGACATGACCGTAATCGACGGGATCGGCTCGGACCTTCCGCCGATCGGCGCAGGCACTCGTCGGCGTCAGTTCGGCAACGCAATTGTCACGCGGTTGCCGGTCAGGCAGGTTCTGCGCCACTCGCTGCCGTGGCCCGCGGACCCCGCGAAACCGTCGATGCTGCGCGTCGCGCTCGAAGCCATGATCGACACCGATGTCGGACCGTTGCGCGTCGTCAGTACACATCTGGAGTTTTATTCCGAAACGCAGCGGCTCGCACAGGTCGAGCGGTTGCGCGCGCTGCATCAGGAAGCATGCGATCACGCACGCCGCCCCGCGCGAGCGGAAAAGCAGGACAGCCCGTTCGCCGATACGGGGCGTCCGGTGAGCGCAATCGTCTGCGGCGATTTCAACAGCGCGTTCCGGGCGTCCGCCTATCGCAGCATGCTCGAACCGATTCCGGGCGCGCCTGCATTCGCCGACGCCTGGACCTGCGCGCACGGCGACGCGGCGCGCGCTCCGACGGTGGGTCTGCACGATCACGAGCAATGGCCCGATGGCCCGTTCGCGTGCGACTTCATCTTCGTCACCGAAAATCTCGGGCCGCGCGTGACACGCTGCGAGGTGGACCCGCACAGCCAGTCGTCCGATCATCAGCCGATGTGGCTTGAACTGCGCTAGCCGGCAAACAGCGACGAAAGCGAAGGCCGCGCTAGATGCGCGGCAGATCGTCAATGCATTTTTCGATGTGGCCGTTGGGTACGTCAGTGTCGATTCCGTCGTGACCGTTGGTGTGAGCGACGGCCACGATTTTCGGCCCGAGAAAGCGCGTGCCGCCGAGCGTAAAAAGGGACCAGACGGCGTCGCCGCGACGGATCGCGGCCACGACCTGCGGCACCTCGACGATTGAAGTCGGCGACAACCAGCTACGCGTTGCCGGATCGACGGCAGCCCAGCGTACGTGCGTAATCCGGTCGCTCGAAGGGTCGATGCGCACAGCGTCGATACCAAAGGTAGCCATGATATTAACCCCCTGCACCCTGGCGAAGGCGACCACATCATGATGGTCCAACGCGTTGACCGGCGCAAGCGGCAACGCGCCGACACTTCCGGGCGCAGACAACAACGTCGACGCACGACGTGTGCAACGTCGTGGCATGTGCGTCCATCTCTTTGCTGGCCTGGCGGGCATGATTCACTGGTTTATTGCACACCGTGCAGGCATCCCGCACCCGCATTTGCCGCGGCGGGAATGCAAGTTGCGACAACTCTTTCAAACGGGGTCACAGCAGCAGCAAACGCGCCCAATCGTTGCATCGAAAGGGTAAGATTAGATGATCCCATCAGCCGCGAGGGCTCACGTGCCCAGCAAGCATGCATTCAGTGTCTGTTCGGCGGAGCAACTCGCTTCGTTGATACCGGCAGAGATCGTCAAAGGCCGTTACTGTACCGCGAGTCAAATCGTGTGCACCGGTTTGCGCCTACTGGAAGAAGACATTGCACGTCGTGCAATGCCCGACAGCAGCAATGGCGTAGCGCGGGCACTGCATGTCGAGGGCATCGACGGCCGTCGCCAGGCATGAATCAAGGAGAAACAATGGCGCCAGCCACCGACTTCCCCATTGTCGGCGTAGGAGCCTCTGCTGGTGCAGTCGAGGCGCTGGAAGGCTTTTTTCGCGGCCTGCCGCAAAAACCGGGCCTTGCCTGTGTGATTGTCACTCACCTGAGCCCCGACCGCGAAAGCATGCTGCCTGAGATCGTGGCGCGCTTTACCGACATGCCGGTGCACGCAATTACCGACGGCACGCGGATCGAATCCGATAACGTCTACCTGCTGCCCACCGATGCTGTCGTAAGCGTGGCGAACAGAACGCTTCATGTTCACGAGCAGGACAAGGCGCGGCGCGAGCGCAAGCCCATCGACGTTTTCTTCAGCACGCTCGCCGCCGACGTCGGCGAACTGTCCGCCGGCGTGATCCTTTCCGGCGCCGATTCCGACGGCACACTCGGCATCAAGGCCATCAAGGAGCGCGGCGGCCTCACGCTTGCCCAGGCTGGCGACGGCTTCGGCCCGCACCATGCGGACATGCCAAGGAGCGCGATTTCAACGGGCCTGGTCGATTTCGCCGTGCCTGCCGAGGAAATGGGCGGCAAGCTCGTCAACTTTGCAGCGGGCGCCTTCATGCTCGATGGGCTCGACGCGCTCGAGGGTCCTGGCGGCAAGGCCGATGGACAAGCGGATGCGAACGAATTCAAGGAAGCCCGCAGCGCGATCTACGCGATCCTGCGCAATCAGGTTGGACACGACTTTAGCGGTTATAAGGTCAAGACGTTCCTGCGCCGCGTGCAGCGGCGCATGCAGGTGCTCGAGATCGAAACGCCGGATGCCTATGTGGCGCGACTCACCGGTGACCCGGAGGAAGTCGCCGCGCTTTTTCGCGATCTGCTGATCAACGTCACGAGCTTCTTTCGCGATGCGCAGGCTTTCGAGGCGCTTGCGGAAATGGTGCTCCCAAAGCTGATGGACGGACGCAGCGCCGACGATATCGTGCGCGTTTGGGTGCCAGGCTGCGCGACGGGCGAAGAGGTATATTCGATCGCCATGCTTCTGCGCGAGCACATGGATGGCCGCAACCCCACGCCGCGAGTGCAGATTTTCGCCACCGACATAGACGACGGCGCGCTCGGCGTCGCACGCGCGGCACGCTACCCGCTGCCGTTGCTCGAAGGCGTCTCCGAAGAGCGGCGGCGGCGTTTTTTCATTCAGGACGGCGCCAGCTACGTACTTGCCAAGGAAGTGCGCGACCTCTGCATTTTCTCGCCGCACAGCGTGATTCGCGACCCGCCTTTTTCGCGCATCGACCTCGTCTCTTGCCGCAATCTGCTGATTTACTTCGGTAATGAAATCCAGAACCAGGTGATCCCGACGTTTCACTATGCGTTGCGCCCGAACGGCTATCTGTTCCTCGGCACGTCGGAAAACGTAAGCCAATTCGACGAGCTGTTTACCCCCGTAGAGAAGAAGCACCGGATTTTCCAGCGCCGGGCCGACGTCGCGCCGCAGGTACGCTTGCCGCTCACGGTCTCAGCACTGAAGATCGGGCATATGACTTCGCTCACGCAGGCGCGTCCGTCGCTTGGAGGCGCGGCGCTGCGGCATGTGGTGGACAACCACATGCTCGAGCGGTTCACGCCGCCGCACGTGCTCGTCACGCGCGATGGCGACGTCGTCTATTACTCGGGCCGTACCGGCAAGTACCTGGAGCCCGCCCCCGGCGTGCCGACGCGGCAAATTTTCGCACTGGCGCGCAAGGGGCTGAGCCTCGATTTGCGCTCGGTGTTCCGCGAGGCCGTGGAGTCGGGCCGCGCGGTCACACGAGCCGGCGTGGTGGTCGAGGGCGAGGACGGCCGCGTGCAGGTCATCAGCCTGACCGTCGAACCGCTGAACGAGCAAGCGCACGGCGAGCGCATGTACATCGTCGTGTTCGAGGACCAGGGCCCCGTTCTCGCTCGCGAGGAGGCGCTCGCACGCGCACAGTCCATGCATAACGGCACGGCCGTGCAATTCGAAAAGGAGTTGCGCGATACGCGCGAACGCCTGCAATCGATGATCGAGGAGTACGAGACCGCGCTGGAGGAACTGAAATCGTCGAACGAGGAGCTGGTATCGGTCAACGAGGAATTGCAGTCGTCGAACGAAGAACTCGAAGCGTCGAAAGAAGAACTCGTCTCGCTGAACGAAGAACTGCACACGGTCAATCTCGAACTGAACGGCAAAATCGACGCGCTCGACCGCTCCAACAGCGACCTGCAAAACCTGTTCGAAAGCACCGCGGTTGCGACCGTGTTTCTCGACCGCAATCTGGTCATCCGTTCGTTCACGCCGGCAATGGGCAGCATCTTCCATATTCGCCCGGTCGACCGCGGGCGCCCGATCACCGAACTCGTCAGCCGCCTCAATCTGCCCGGACTGGAACTCGATATCGAGACTGTCTTCAGGACCAACCAGCCGAGGGAGCGCCAGGTCAGCGGCAAGGACGGCCTAGCGCATTTTCTGGTGCGCCTTGCCCCGTATCGTAACGGCGACCGGCAGACGGACGGTGTGGTCATCGCCTTCGTCGATATAACGGGCATGGTGCATGCGGAGGAACGTCAGGACGTTCTCATTGCGGAGTTGCAGCATCGCACGCGCAATCTGCTCGCGGTCATCCAGTCGATCGCGCAACAGACTCTCGCATGCGATCCGGCACTCGATACGTTCACAAGCCGCCTCGCGGCGCTTGGCCGTCTGCAAGGCCTTATCGGCGACGCGAACGGCAATCTGATCGACCTGCGGGAGATCGTGCGCCTCGAATTCGATGCGCTTGGCGTGGCCGACAGTGAGCGGATTGAGCTGGGCGGGCCCGTCGTGCCGCTCGGTTTCCGGAACGTGCAGACAATCGCGCTCGTGTTGCACGAACTGGCAACGAATGCAGTGAAATACGGAGCACTCAAGGACAAAGAAGCGCGGCTCGTGGTGCGCTGGCGAGTCGAAGCGGAGTCGCCGGGCGCTGCGTCGCTGGTATTCGACTGGCTGGAAAGCGGCATGCGGGTTGCTCCGGACAGCACAAGGACCGGTTTCGGCCGGCAATTGATCGAGAAGGCGCTGAAGTTCACGCTCGGCGCGAAGACGGCGCTCATATTCAACGCGGACGGCGTCTCGTGTCACATCGAAATACCGTTGCCTGCATTTCATTAGCGTGGAGCGGCGTCAGGAGAGGTCGAACATGGGGTTCGCGAACGTGCTGACAGGTCAAAGGATCATGGTGGTCGAGGACGACTACCTGGTCGCGCTTGCGCTCTCCACCGTGCTCGAAGGTGCCGGCGCAAGCGTGGTCGGGCCGATCTCGGGCGCCCGGGAGGCTGTTACGCTGCTCGAGGAAGGCAACGAACACATCGACGCGGCGATTCTCGACGTCGATCTGAACGGCGAGCCGTCCTACCCGGTGGCGGACGCGCTCGCATCGCGGCATATACGGTTCGTGTTCGCGACAGGGTATGGAGTCGACGCAGTCGATGCGCGCTATCGTCACTACCCGCGGTGCCAGAAGCCGTTCGATCATCACGCGCTCTTCAAGGCGCTAAGCGCAAGCGCATGATCGCCGGCCGCAAGTAGGGCGACGGACTATGAAATCGCGTAAGCAAACGCTCCGCCAATCATCGCCTGGGAGAACCGGCCTTTATTGAGCCGACAAATAGAACGCCTGGTCCCGTTGTGACGTCACGCCGACGACAGTGAGCAGGCCGTTCACGACGGTTGCTTCGACGCGCATCGACACGTTGTTGAGAGAACACAAAGCGCCAGCGAAGTTCAGCGTGCCGTCGAGCAGATGCTTGCCCGTCGAACGTGGCTTGAAGCTGCCGGTAAACGCGCAGGCGCTCTGCGTGCCCGTTGCCGTGCCGTCCGCAGCGAACGTGATCGTGGAGATCGGCGCGACGCCCGGGCCGCTGCTCCACGTGCGCGCGACGGCGCTGAGAGCGATCGGCGTGTCGTACGTGGCGTTGTAGTTGCCGTTAAAGCTCGTGGCTGTCGTATCGGGACTGACGAAGAGGCTCGTCGTCGCGGTGAGCGCAGTCTTGTTTGTGAAGTTGCCGGTCAGCGTTCCCGCGCGAATCGCACCCAAAGAATGGAAGCCGACCGTCGCGGGATCGGTGAACGCGCCGGCGGTCGCCGTCATGATGCCCTCGATCAACCAGAGGAACGAGCCATCCTGCGTGTAGATGCTGAAATACTGTCCCGATTCGAGAACGATGGTTTGCGCTGCGAGCGACTGCCCCGAATTCACCGACCCGTACCAGAGTCCTTCGGGCAGTGCGGGTGAGGGGTTGGTGACGCACGACTTGGTCAGCGTGCCGAGGTCGGTCGTGCAGGTCTTGCCGTCCCCACCGCCGCCACAGGCAGCGAGTACGGGCAGGGTCAGCAGTATGAGCTTTGAGGACAGTTTCATGAAAGGTTTTTGTTTTCGTGGTCTTCAGAGTGAGCACAGGTCGCCATTCTTTGCGGCGAACCGACACTTACATAACGGAGCATTGCCGGAAAACTTTAGTGCGGAAAAACGAGGCGTCGCTGCTCATCCAGCGAAACGTTTGCGCGACGCGCTCGATGAACGTCTTTCATCCAGATGATGCACACACAGTCTTGAAGACCGGAGCGCTGACGATCGAATAAGCGTCGGCGCGTGAAGCGTCGTCGACTTCAATGCTGAGGTATCTGACTGTGCTTTCAAGTTTGGTGTGGCCGAGCAGAAGCGAACGGCGCTGAGATTTTTAGTACGGCGGCAGATCAACGATGCTTTCGTTCGACGCATCGTATGCGGCGACGCGCGAGAACATCGAGGTGGTCATTAGTGTGGTCTGAACGCAGCGACGCGGACGGCGAAACTTCCGCCTGACGATGAACGGCGGTCGGGATGATCCAGGAAGCCAGTTCCATCGACTTTCAGGCAATGCCGATACCCGCGTGCGTCCCATGAGTCAGCCGTGCTATCCGCTGCCGCCCCAGCGAATACCGATCGACACGATCTCAAAGGAGATAAAGCCGTGCCGGACGAAATGAATCGTCGCCGTCGCCGCCTGCTGCAGACGACTATCGCAGGCATTGGCTTGCTGGAGCTCGGCGTCAGCGGATTTGCCAACACGCAATTGGCCGGAAACACCAACCACATCAACACCAGGTTCCCTTCGCCGCATCCGGCGTCGATGCTCGGGCGGTACACCGGTACGCGGGCTGGTGAACGGTTGTTCTGGGAACGCGACCGGCACTTCACGACCCAGTTTGAGCCGATCGCAGATCGCGCGGACTAGACCGTAAACGATCCGTCGAATGAGGATTGCTCAGGTGAACGCCTAACCCCCATGCTATAAACCCGCAGCGCGTCGGGCCGCGGTCTAGTCGCACTCGCCGATATGCCTCGTGATCGCCGCATTGACGATCTGCGCATGCGTGAGCGGTCCCATGTGCCCTGCTTCGGGCACAACGAGCAACTTGGCGGCCGGCATCAGCGAGGGCAAGATCTCCGCGATTAGACGCGTCGGCGCCGGCGCGTGCTCGCCGCGCATCACGAGCGTCGGGATGCGAAGTTTCGCGTAGGCGCTCGGGGGCGTCGGCTCGTGAATCAGCGCTTGGAAATCGAGCGGCGCCTTGGGCACCCAGCGGGTGAGCATCGTTTGCACCGAGGGGCGCAGCGATGACCATGTGCCCTGCCCGCCCCAGTAATCGACAAACGAGCGTGCCGCACCGCGCCAGTCTCCCGCGACGACGCCTTCCGCCGTACGCGCCGCGATGCCCAGAACCTCCGCAAATTCGCGCGCGCCGCGCGTTCCCATCCCTTTAAGCAGATGGAATGCCGAAGGCTCGTACAACGTGATGCTCGCCACACCATGCGGTCGTTCGAGCGCCGCGCGCAAAGCGACACCGCCGCCATACGAATGACCGACGAGATGTATCTTGTTGCGCTGCCGATCGATTATTTCGACCGTGCGCGCTGCTTCGTCCGCGAGTGTGAACGCGCGCTCACCGCTCCACGGTCCGACGCTGTCGCAGCCGTAATGCTCAGGCACAATCAGCGCATAGCGCCCATCGAGCAGTTCATCGAGCGCACGCCATTGATTTGCGCCAGCCCCCGAGCAATGCAAGGCGACGACAGCTGTGCGCTCATTGTTCGAAGTCAAGCTCGGCATGTCGGAATTCCGTATCGTTGTTTGTTCGTGTTCGATAGCTGTGCATCAGGCGTCACTTTCGATCGCGCGCATGCGCCGCTCGAGTTCGCCGATATCGGCACAAGACGCGAGATATGCATCCCGCCGGCCGTGCTCTGCACGATTCAGAACTATTCCGACGCATTTGTTTAGGTATGCGAATAAACCATGACCGTTCGACATTAGATACATCAACATCCTGTCCTCCACTGGCGTGTGATGCTGCGGACTCCGGAGCGCCGGGTGGATCCGCGCGTGTCGACTACCTTTGCATCTTCCGCGCCAACTTTGCGGATGGCTTGCGCCGTGCGGCTCTCGTCGGAGTTACCCGCAATCGGCCCATACGAAGTGTCGGGTACGCGCCAACGCTTTCACTATGAAAGACATCCATGACCAAACACTCTGCGTTGGTGAGTGGCATCTGGAGACTCCTTTGATGATGGCAGGGACTTTTCTGAATCGGCCGCGGCGTGTTGCGCGATGACAACCAGTTTCAGTCATCCACCTAGATTAAGAAATGTCCGAGACGCCGTCGAAGCTGACCTGGCGTCCGAATTTATCGGCGGCAACGACACGGCGCGGCTGATGGGTTTGCTGGCAAAAACTGGCGCTAGCCCATTCCGGCCGTCCCCGACATTCGCGTTCCGAAGCCGCTGGCGCCGTCACTGTGCCCGGGAGATAATTTCGAACACGCTTGCGCGACGCTTCGACAAAGTGACGAGCGCTTCCGATAGCCGATCGCCGACACATCAATCGCAAAGAATCGTACGTGGGTGAACTGAATCCCTTGAAGCCACTACGCGCTTCCGTCTGCTACTCGGTCGGGCTAGCCGGCTGCGTGGGACCGTGTCCCGAAAACGTTAGACCGATCGGTAGGCGTTCTCGCCCCTTGAACGGCCAGTTTTTAAAACAACGCCGATTTCTGATCTGAACGGTTTGGCGAAGCCCAACTATCTATGCGAGCCCGCGACCAGAGTCGAGACCGCTGCCCGCCCTCATCCTGTGGATGCGGCGCAGGCGCGCTCGGACGAAACGACCCGGTCCGCGGCACAGCGCAGGAACGCAAGGAACTCGGTGGCGGGCAACGGCCGGCTCAACAGGAACCCTTGAACCTGATCGCAGGCAAGCTCGCCGAGCGCGCGGAATTGCGACTCCGTCTCGACGCCTTCCGCCACGACCTCGATCTGCAACGCGCGCGCGAGTGTCACGACGGCGGAAAGCAAGGCGCTGCCGCGCTGACCGCCGTCGTCGAGATCGCGCATGAACGAACCGTCGATCTTGATCTGGTCGAACCTGAAGCGCTGCAGATAGCCAAGGCTCGAATAGCCGGTGCCGAAATCGTCGATGGCGACGGTATAGCCGCGCGACTGCAGCGCTTCGATCGTGCGGCTCGTCTTCTCGGTGTTCTGCATCGCCGTCGTCTCCGTGATCTCGAACATCAGGCGACACGGATCGACACCGGCTGCGCCGATCAGCCCGTTAATGCGGGCCACCAGGTCCGGCACGTTGAACTGGATCGGCGAAAGATTCACGGCCACGCAGATCGCAGGCAGCCCTTGCGCGTCCCACAGCGCAATATTGCGGCAGACCTCCTGCAGCACCCAGTCGCCGATCTCGACAATGAGCCCGGAGCGTTCCGCTATGGGGATGAATTCGAGCGGGGGAATCTCGCCGAGCTCGGGATGACGCCAGCGGATCAGTGCCTCGACGCCCGTCACGGATTGCGATGCAACGCTGAACTTCGGCTGGAATGACATACTGAGTTGGCCGTCGCTTAACGCGCGATGCAGATCGCGTTGCAGGATCAGCGACTTGAGCGCGGTGTGATTCATCTGCGGTTCGAAAACGCGAAACGTATTGCGCCCGCTTTGCTTGGCGGCGTACATCGCAGCGTCCGCGCTATGCAGCAGTTCGTCGGCATCGCCGCCGTCGCGAGGATAGAACGCGATGCCGATGCTCGCGCTCACACGAAGCGGCAAGCCGTTGACGACGATGTCCTGGCTCAGCCGCTGCAAAACGCCATTGGCCACGGCCACGGCGGACGACATTTCGGCCACGTTCTCGACCACGATCACGAATTCATCCCCACCGAGCCGCGCGACCATGTCGGTATGGCGCAAGTCCTGGCGCAGACGCTCGGCGCACACCTGCAGCAAATCGTCGCCTACGCCGTGGCCGAGCGAATCGTTGACCGACTTGAAGCCGTCGAGGTCGATGAAGAGCACGGCGAACGGCGATGTTCTGCGCGCGCATTCGGCGACGGCCTGTGCGATGTGCAACGACAATTGCTGGCGGTTCGGCAGATTCGTCAGCGCATCATGTGTGCCCAGATAATGCAGTTGCCGGTTCGCACGCTTCAGCGAGATGGAGAGGCTGCTGGTATAGAAGCCAAGCAATCCGAGCGTGCCCACCAGCACGGTCAATGACGTGACCGTAACCACGAGCGCAAGCCAGTTCGCGTCGAGCTTACCGCCGGACCGGCAAAGGCTGCCGGCGGCGAAGTTGGCCGCGCTCATGCCGATATAGTGCATTCCCGTTATCGCGACGGCCATGATGACGGCTGCACCAAGCCGCTTGGCGACGAGATTATCCACGTCCGAGGTGCGCAGTGTAAAAGCGAGCCAAAGCGCCGCCATTGAGGCGACGATCGCCACACCTACCGAAAGCGCGACTTTCCAGTTCGTGTATTCGATCTCCGGCGACATCTGCATCGCGTGCATGCCGGTGAAGTGCATCGCGGCGACCCCGAGGCCCATGATTGTCCCGGCGACACATAGACGTCTTTGCGACAGCGCGCCGCGGCTCGCGGTAGCAAGCGCAATCAGCGACACGCTGACCGCAAGGACCAGGGATGCAGCGGTAGTAGAGAGATCGTAGCCAACCTCGATTGGCAGCGAGAACGCGAGCATGCCGATAAAGTGCATCGACCAGATGCCGACGCCCATTGATACAGCGCCGCCCAGTAGCCAAAGCGGCCGCCGTTTCGCGTTCGCGAGCGCATTCAGGCCGCCGGACAGTTCCATCGCCGTATAGGACGCAAGGAACGCGACCACGAGCGACAGGCAGACCAGCAGCGGATTGTAAACACCAGTCATCGGCCCTCTCTCCTTTTTGGTATCAGTCTTGTCCGACTGCTTCTTCTCGGGCCTCAACCCGGCTCGGGCGTGCCACGACACCTCGGCGTGCGGCCCTACGCTTCGCTCTTCTATCGACAATTCGACGGAAAACTTTACGCTTCGGCCCGAATTAGAAGCCGTTCGCACAAGACCGGAAGGCTTCGTTAGCGCTCGCGGACATTGCGTTGATAGTCTTCTTCGACTCTGCACAGACGCGCAGTTCTGTCCAGAACGCAAGGTGTGGACAACGGTAAGGGTACTGCACCGGGGCCGCTTCAAGATCCAACTCCGATTACTCGTCCCGCAGGTCGAGGAACTCGAGGACAAACGGGTCGCGGATCGCCTGCTCGGACGTCACGGCATCATCCGGCCGCGCATCGCTGACCTCGCTGAGGAATGTCGGCGTCAAGATCAGACAGGCGGTATAACACCCCAATCTGCCGACGCTGCCGTTCTGCAGCCAACGGCGGCACACCGGTACCAGTCAAAAAAACCTTCGAAAAAGAGATACAATGATGCATACGTTATTTACCATCCGGGCGTGCATTCAACGTGCTTACTACTTCGAAATCAACGCGTAAGCGCGCGAAATCATTGGTGGAATCCGCTTACGACGAGATCAAACGCCGCATATTAAACAGCGAATTTGCTCCAAATTTTCAGGCGACCGAAGGCGACCTCGCTGAATTGCTCGATATGAGCCGCACGCCTGTACATGAAGCGCTAATTCGACTGGAAAAGGAACATTTGGTAGAGAACGTTCCCAGACGCGGCATGAGGGTTTTGCCGGTATCAGCGACCGATATGCTGGAGATTTATCAGGTCCTGACGGCGCTCGAATGCCAGGCGGTGGAGTTAATCGCCGCCAGGGCAGCGAAAGACAGGGGTGTCAACTCGCTGAACAAAATCCTGGACAAAATGGACGCCGCGTTGGAAAGGCAGGACATGAAGGCCTGGGCAAGCGCTGACGAACAGTTTCATCGATCACTTTTCGAGCTGAGCGGGAACCGGCGACTCTCGACTGCCGGACTGGCCTTTCGAGAACAGGTGGACAGAGCAAGGACCTGGACCTTGTTATTAAGGCAAGGTCCGGTCACGTCAAACCGCGCGCATCGCGAACTTGTACACTTAATCGCGGATGGAAACGTTGAAGCGGCTTTCGAGGCGCATCGAAAGCATCGCTTGCAGGTGACGAAAGAGCTAACCGAAATAATCGAGCGTTTCAGTTGGGTCTCTCGCTAGAGCGCCCTGACCCAGTTATCGGCGGGACATTACGCATTCGCCGCCGCGGCGCTTAGGAACTTCTCGTCCGTGCGAAAGCTTGAATTACATTTTCAAGATCAGTGCACACCTCGAGCGTCGTGATTTCGTTTATCAAGTCATCGATTGCCGTTTCCGATGATCCAAATCCGTAGCGCAAACAGTCCGCAAACTTGGCCCGGATCTCGTCAACCGTCAGCCTGTTTTTCGGAGAGCCCTTCATTGTCCAAAGGACTTTGACAAGTTCATTTCCGTTCTTGAGCCGCAACCGGACACGAGCGGGGGCCACCGCCGAAGGGTTCATGTCCGCCGCAGGCACAGTGCTCAGTTTGCTAGCCCATGCGACGGCCGGCCGTCTAACCGACTCAGCGGAAAAGTCACCAATCCCGACCACCGCGCGGTCCAGCGCGTTGGCGAATGTGTACCCGGATACCTGACTGCCGAAGAGCGATCGCGTCCTCAAGACTTGCCAACGACAAAGCGTCGGCCCCGCTCCTCAGAACGGTATGTGCGACCGGCAGCACCCCATAGCCATAGGCATTGGATTTCAGCGTTGCAAAGAACTGAACGTCCTCGCCCAATCGAAGGCGGATCTGCCGGGTGCATGCCGCCACCGCATCTAGATTGATCTCGAAACGGTTAGGCCGCGCGTAAACCGCTGGCGCGACGCTCGGGTTTTGCTCATTCTTCATACCAGCGGCCTCGCATTTAACATTGCATACGTTGTGAGTTGCTAACGTATACGTTCAAATTTTCCAGTGCAATAGATACTTCCCAAAATCTTGCTCGTGATACGCCCTGTCGTAGGTCTACGCCAGAACCTCCGCGCGCTTGACGGCGCCTTTTTCTCGACATACCGTCTGTCTGCGTATGCAATGTTGCATGGAACACTACAGGGCTTTAACGGAATGGAGAGCGTCAGATGCGTATCGGAATAGATATCGGAGGGACCTTCACCGACGTGGTAGGAGTGGACGAGCGCGGCAGTATTACGACCGTCAAGTCGCTGTCAACTCCACAAGACCCCAGTCAGGGCGTGCTGGACGGCCTGGAGCTACTGGCGGGCCGCCTGCAAAAGACCTTGGGAGAACTGCTGGCGCACACGGAGTTGCTGATTCACGGCACGACTGTCGCGACGAACTGCCTCGCGCAACGGCGGGGAGCGCGCGTCGGTATGATTACCACTGCAGGTTTCAGGGATCTGCTTGAGCTTCGGGACGGGACAAAAGCATAGGTAATTGGGCGGTCAAGAAGGTGGTCGGACGCTCCTAAAATCGCAGAACCAACTGTGCGAAGGAGGCTGTGATGACTTACTACACTGGGCTGGATGTGTCGCTGCGTTCCGTCTCGATTTGTATCGTTGATGGCCAGGGCCAGGTAGTGTATGAAATGAAGGTCCCGGCAGAGGTGAGCGCGATTGCAAAGGCGCTTCGTTCGTTCAGCTCCGACGTTT
>NZ_AWZT01000065.1 GCF_000472525.1 Paraburkholderia dilworthii | reverse complement strand
GATGCGTCAGCTCCGCGGCCAACATGCGCTCAGCCAGTTGCTTCTTCAGTCGCCCGGCCAGGCCCGATTCCCCGAGAACCGACTCGGCGTTCCTGTTCTGCACCTGCGCCAGCAGTTGATCGATCAGCTCATCGGGGAACAGCTTCGGCGCCTTCGGGTTCTTGCTCTTCCTGGTCANTGTTGTTTCGGTCATTGGACGTTATTTCCGTTATCGTCTCATGACCTCGACACACTAAAAATCTGACAGGCTCTGCCGCTGCATTTGCCGGCTGCTTTTGCGTGCCGCGGCTGCGCGCTGCGGCACCGCATCGCGCTCCCAGCCGTTGCGCCCGCGCTTGCCGTTGCAGCGCGCGCCACCGCTTACGCGCTGCGTCGGTGAAGCAACGCCTCAATCGCGAAAGTTGTTGAAGTCGAGCGGCGTGTCGGTCACGTCCTTGCGCAGCATCGCAATCACGCTTTGCAGATCGTCGCGTTTTCCTCCGGTGATGCGAACCGCGTCGCCCTGAATGCTCGCCTGAACCTTGATCTTGCTGTCCTTCACGAGTCGCACGATTTTCTTCGACAGATCGCCCGACACGCCTTTCTTGATCTTGATGACCTGCTTGACCTTGTCGCCGCCGATCTTCTCGATCTTGCCGTAGTCGAGAAAGCGCACATCCACGTTGCGCTTGGCCATTTTCGACAGCAGCACGTCTTTCACTTGGCCGAGCTTGAAATCATCGTCCGCATAGGCGGTGATTTCGTTCTCCTTGTGTTCGACGCGCGCGTCGGACCCTTTGAAGTCGAAGCGGGTTGAGATTTCCTTGTTGGACTGCTCGATCGCGTTCTTGACTTCGATCATGTTCGCTTCGCAGACGACGTCAAACGATGGCATTGCATTCTCCCAATAGTGCTGCGGTGTGTGACGCGGCCGGCGGCTGGTCACGAGGCACTCGCTATAATCACGGACCGACGTCATTTTACCGACGCCGCCCCCATTTGCCCAAGGCCGCCGCGCGGTCGCAGCGCGAAGTCCGTTTCCCTCTAGTCCTTATTCAATGTCTCGAACCGATTCCACCGGATTCGTTGCCGGCTATCCGCTGAAGGCGCACAACACGTTCGGCCTGGATGTGCGCGCGCAGTGGGCGTGCCGCATCGAACGCGAAACGCAGTTGATGGCGGCGGTGCGCGATCCGCGCGCGGCCGGCTTGCCGCGCCTCGTGCTTGGTGGCGGCAGCAATGTCGTGCTGACCGGCGACTTCGCGGGACTCGTGCTGCTCGTGGCGTTGCGCGGACGCCGGGTTGTGGGCGAGGACGCCGACGCGGTGTATGTCGAAGCGGCCGCAGGCGAGCCGTGGCACGAGTTTGTTGCATGGACGCTGAAGCAAGGCCTGCCGGGCCTTGAGAATCTCGCGCTGATTCCGGGAACCGTGGGCGCGGCGCCGATTCAAAACATCGGCGCGTACGGGCTTGAGATGTGCGAGCGCTTTGCGTCGTTGCGGGCCGTCGAACTTGCGTCCGGTGAGACGGTCGAGCTCGATGCGCACGACTGCGCGTTCGGCTACCGCGACAGCTTTTTCAAGCGCGAAGGGCGCAATCGTCTCGTGATCACGTCGGTGACTTTCCGTTTGCCGAAAGCTTGGCAACCGCGTGCGGGTTATGCGGATCTCGCGCGGGAACTCGCGTCCAATGGCTATGCCGCGAACGGTAAGCAACCCGACGCACAGGCCATCTTCGACGCCGTCGTGGCGGTGCGGCGTGCGAAGCTGCCCGATCCGCTCGAACTCGGTAACGCGGGCAGCTTTTTCAAGAATCCGGTGGTGAGCGCCGAGCAATTCAAGGCTCTAAAAAAGAGGCAACCGGATGTTGTGTCCTACGCGCAGCCGGACGGACGGGTGAAACTCGCAGCGGGCTGGCTGATCGACCGGTGCGGCTGGAAGGGCCGTGCGATGGGCGCTGCCGGCGTTCACGAGCGCCAGGCGCTGGTGCTGGTGAATCGTGGCGGTGCGAGTGGGGCGGAGGTGCTGGCGCTTGCGCGAGCGATTCAACACGATGTGCTGGTGAGGTTTGGCGTCGAACTTGAAATCGAGCCGGTTTGCTTGTGATGATGTGAGACGCGCCGCTTGTCGCCGCTTGTCGCAATTTGCGGCGTAAACGGAAAAGGCGCCGGAGTTTCCTCGCGGCGCCTTTTTGGGTTCGGGCTTAATGCACTGGCGGTTGACGCACCGACGGAGGGGCGGAAAAACTGGCCCCTGACCGAACGTTCGAGCCTGGCCGCACGGCGGCGCGTGTTTGAACTCCCGCCGGGCCTTCTGCTCTTAGCTGTCCAGCGACAAGGCTATGCGTTCGGCGCCAAGTTTTGCTGACGCGCGAAGCTAGCTTCCGCCGAATGTTCTCAGTTAGCCGCGCTGACGGCGGGCATTTTCCGCAATCCGCATGCGCAGCGCGTTCAGCTTGATGAAGCCGCCGGCGTCGGCCTGGTTGTACGCGCCGCCGTCGTCGTCGAACGTTGCGATTGTCTTGTCGAACAGCGTTTCCTTCGAATCGCGAGCGACTACCGACACGCTGCCCTTGTACAGCTTCACGCGCACCCAGCCGTTGACCTTCTCCTGCGTATGGTCGATCAGCACCTGGATTGCGCGGCGCTCCGGGCTCCACCAGTAGCCGTTATAGATCAGCGACGCGTAGCGGGCCATCAGGTCGTCTTTCAGGTGCGCGACTTCGCGGTCGAGCGTGATCGACTCGATGCCGCGGTGCGCCTTCAGCATGATCGTGCCGCCCGGCGTTTCATAGCAGCCGCGCGACTTCATGCCGACGTAGCGGTTTTCCACCAGATCAAGACGGCCGATACCGTGCTTGCCGCCCAAACGGTTCAACTCGGTCAGCATTTCCGCCGCCGACAGACGCTTGCCGTTGATCGCAACCGGATCGCCGTGCTCGTATTCGATGTCGACGTATTCAGCCTGGTCCGGCGCCTGTTCCGGCGACACCGTCCAACGCCACATGTCGGGTTCGGCTTCCGCCTTCGGGTCTTCCAGGTGACGGCCTTCGAACGAGATGTGCAGCAGGTTCGCGTCCATCGAGTAGGGCGCACCGCCTTGCTTGTGCTTCATTTCGATCGGAATGCCAGCTTTTTCCGCGTAAGCGAGCAGCTTTTCGCGCGACAGCAGATCCCATTCACGCCACGGCGCGATCACCTTGATGCCCGGCTCCAGCGCGTAGTAACCGAGTTCGAAACGAACCTGGTCGTTACCCTTGCCGGTCGCGCCGTGTGACACCGCCTCGGCGCCGGTGGCACGGGCGATTTCGATCTGACGCTTGGCAATCAGCGGACGCGCGATCGACGTACCCAGCAGATACTCGCCTTCATAAATCGTATTGGCGCGGAACATCGGGAATACGAAGTCGCGGACAAATTCTTCGCGCAAGTCTTCGATGAAGATGTTTTCCTGCTTGATGCCAAGTTGCAGTGCTTTCTTACGCGCCGGTTCCAGTTCTTCGCCCTGGCCGATGTCGGCCGTGAACGTGACGACTTCGGCGTCGTAGTTGTCCTGCAACCACTTCAGGATGACGGAGGTGTCGAGGCCGCCCGAATAGGCGAGCACGACTTTCTTGATATCGCTCATGGTGAACTCGTAGCTGGAGAAAGCGGGAAAACAACGCGCCGGCGATTCCGGAGCGCGGAAAAGAACTATTTTGACACTAAATCGCCGCGTGGCCGCGTTTTTGGGTGGGTGCGACGAAGTTTGCCGGGGTCATTTGCGATGGTGCGCTTCGGCGCTGTGCGCGATACCGGTGCGGATGCCTTATAACAAGGCCCCATCGCGCTCCACGCAGATGCTGCCGAGCGGCCGGATCAGTGATTGAGCTTGCCGAGCAGCAGATATTCCATCAACGCCTTCTGCACGTGCAGACGGTTTTCGGCCTCGTCCCACACGACACTCTGCGGACCGTCGATCACTTCCGCGCTCACCTCTTCACCGCGATGGGCCGGCAGACAGTGCATAAAAAGCGCATCCGCATGGGCGCGCGACATCATTTCCGCGTCGACACACCAGTCGGCAAAGGCCTTTTTGCGCGCTTCGTTTTCGGCTTCGAAGCCCATGCTAGTCCACACGTCGGTAGTCACCAGATCGGCGCCCGCGCAGGCTTCGTTCGGGTCGTCGAATTCTTCGTAGAACGGCGCGCTTTCGGCGGCGACGAGCGCGCGGTCGAGCTTGTAACCCGGCGGCGTGGACAGGCGCAGCTTGAAGCCGAGAATTTGCGCCGCTTCGATCCACGTGTACAGCATGTTGTTCGCGTCGCCGACCCACGCAACCGTCTTGCCGCGAATCGGGCCGCGATGTTCGACGTACGTGAAAATATCCGCCAGCACCTGACAGGGGTGATATTCGTTGGTCAGCCCGTTGATCACCGGCACGCGCGAATTTTCGGCGAAGCGCTGAATGATGTCCTGGCCGAACGTTCGGATCATGATGATGTCCACCATGCGCGAGATCACCTGCGCCGCGTCTTCGATCGGTTCGCCGCGACCCAATTGCGTGTCGCGCGTGCTCATGAACACGGCGTGGCCGCCCAACTGGAAAATGCCGGCTTCGAACGACAGCCGCGTGCGCGTCGAATTCTTTTCGAAGATCATGGCGAGCGTGCGGTCGTGCAGCGGATGGTAAGTCTCGTAGCTCTTGAACTTGCGCTTCAGAATTCGCGCGCGTTCCAACACGTACTCGTAGTCGTCTAGCGAGAAATCCTTGAACTGCAAATAGTGGCGAATTTTCTTGGCGGTCATGAAACAAATACGGCGGTTGCACCCGGCAGGATTGCCGGACGGCACCGCCGTCGTTTTGTGGTAACTCAATGCAGCATAAAGGATTTCGCCTCGTTTGACGAGTCGGCCAACAGGCCGGGAAAGTGCTTTGAAAGCCTTGCGCGCCTGTCAGAGACAGCTTGTGTGCAGTGCGGAAAAAGACCCGCTGCGCTATAATCTGCGGGTTATTCCAAGGCCCAGCGGCCGGTGCTTCGCTTCGGTGGGGGCATGGCTTGCATGCTCGCGCGGTTTTGCAAAGGCAGTTCGCAGTGCGCCGTCTCAACGTGCGCCGCGGCGGCTCAGCCGGCCCTTCATGGTCTCCGGCGGCGCGGCTCTCCCGAGCGGCTCACACGCCAGGTACAGCCTTTCGAAGTCTGTTTTTTGCTTGCTGTCGCCGACATCCGCTGGGCAGTCACACAGGTATTCCTACATGGCCGAAGCAGCTCCAACCGAATATTTCATTCAGGGCATCACGTCGACGGGAAAAAGATTCCGGCCGAGCGACTGGTCGGAGCGGCTCGCGGGCGTGATGTCATCTTTCGGCCCGGGCGCGAGGAAGGGCCCTAACGCTTACATGCAGTACTCGTTGTATGTACGGCCAACCATGATCGGTGACCTCAAGTGCGTGATTCTCGACTCGCGCTTGCGCGACATTGAACCGATGGCTTTCGACTTCGTCATGAACTTTGCGAAAGACAACGACCTCGTGGTGACCGAAGCGTGCGAACTGGAACTGGAGCATGCCCCGCCACCGCAAAGCAGGCGACACAGCATCTAAGGCAAACGCGCACGCTCTGCAGATAAAGAAAAAACCCGCCATCAGCGGGTTTTTTAATGCTGGCGTTGCAGTGATCCGCAAGTCATTCGCCACAAACAAAAAAGCCCGCCAAAGCGGGCTTTCATGCGCAGCGGAAACAGGAGGTAGCCCGCCGAAGCGGGCTGACCGGAATTACTGTGCTGCGGACGCCTGCAGACCCTTGATGGCTGCGGCGAGGCGGCTCTTATGGCGAGCTGCCTTGTTCTTGTGAACGATTTTCTTGTCGGCAATGATGTCGATGGTCTTCGACGATGCCTGGAAGATTTCAGCGGCCTTAGCCTTGTCGCCGGCGTCGATCGCCTTGCGCACTGCCTTGATAGCCGTGCGGAACTTCGAACGCAGTGCCGAGTTGTGCGAGTTTGCCTTGGCGGCCTGGCGGGCGCGCTTGCGTGCTTGTGCGGAGTTAGCCATGACGGTTCCTTATCCTGTTCCTGTTTCCAGTACCTGACCTTCAAGTGGTGAGGCGCTGCTTTTAGATCCGAACTCTTGGAAGCGATTGCCCAAGAGCGCAAAAGTGTCGAAAAACGATCGAACTACGCGAAGGCGGGCCGTGCTTGCGGCGCCATGTTCCGGCGTATTGGAGGCGGGCGACAGACAACTCGGTGCCAACCTCAACCCTGTCCGGAAGCCGTCCGCGAACTGAGCGAGCTTCGAAACCGGCGATTATAGCAACAAAATCAGGGACGTGGCAACGGAAATGCGCCGGTGGGACGAGAGGTCCTAGCTGGCGGGGCACGGTGCGGTCCGCCAGCCCAACCCTGTCTACAGACGCGCGCCATCTGCGGTCGCCCGCGCCGAGTGCAACAAAAGCATCCGAATTCGCTGTCCGAGTCGAACGTCCGCCGAGTAAATCGGTCCGAATCGCTTCCCGGCTCGTCGTCCGCATTTGCGGCACCCGTATAATAAGCGCCCCATGAATCTATTCCGAGCCTTGCTGACGGTCAGCGGCTTCACGCTGCTCTCGCGCGTGACCGGACTGGCCCGCGAAACGCTGATCGCTCGCGCGTTCGGCGCCAGTCAATACACTGACGCCTTCTACGTCGCCTTCCGCATTCCCAACCTGCTGCGCCGCATTTCCGCCGAGGGCGCGTTCTCGCAGGCCTTCGTGCCGATCCTCGCCGAGTTCAAGAACCAGCAGGGGCATGACGCCACGAAGGCGCTCGTCGACGCAACATCGACCGTGCTCGCCTGGGCGCTTGCGGTGCTGTCGCTGATCGGCGTGCTGGGCGCGTCGGGCGTGGTGTTCGTGGTCGCCTCGGGCCTCGCGCACGAAGGCCAGGCCTACGCGTTAGCGGTCACGATGACGCGCATCATGTTCCCGTACATCATCTTCATTTCGCTGACGTCTCTCGCGTCGGGCGTTCTGAATACGTACAAGAATTTTTCGCTGCCCGCGTTCGCGCCGGTGCTGCTGAACGTGGCGTTCATCGTTGCCGCCGTGTTTTTCGCGCCGCGTATGCACACGCCGGTCTATGCGCTTGCGTGGGCCGTGATCGCCGGCGGTCTGTTGCAGTTCCTCGTGCAACTGCCGGGTCTGAAGAAGATCGACATGGTGCCGCGCATCGGCCTGAATCCGGTACGTGCGCTCGCGCATCGCGGCGTGAAGCGCGTGCTTTCGAAGATGGTGCCGGCCATGTTCGCCGTCTCGGTCGCGCAAATCAGCCTCATCATCAACACGAACATTGCGTCGCGTATCGGGCCGGGCGCCGTGTCGTGGATCAATTACGCCGACCGGCTGATGGAATTTCCCACCGCGCTGCTCGGCGTGGCGCTCGGCACGATCTTGTTGCCGAGTCTGTCGAAGGCGCACGTCGACGCCGATCCTCACGAATATTCGTCGCTGCTCGATTGGGGCTTGCGCGTCACCTTCCTGCTGGCCGCGCCGAGCGCGGTCGCGCTCTTCTTCTTCGCGCAGCCGCTGACGGCCACGCTCTTTCACTACGGCAAGTTCGACGGCAACTCGGTCGTGATGGTGGCACGTGCGCTTGCCGCTTACGGCGTCGGCCTGATCGGTCTGATTCTGATCAAGATCCTCGCGCCGGGCTTTTACGCGAAGCAGGACATCAAGACGCCGGTGAAAATCGGCATCGGCGTGCTGGTTCTCACGCAGTTGAGCAACTATGTGTTCGTGCCGATCTTCGCGCATGCAGGGCTCACGCTGAGCGTCGGGCTCGGCGCTTGCGGCAACGCGCTGTTGCTGTTTCTCGGATTGCGCAAGCGCGGCATCTATGCGCCGTCGAGCGGCTGGCTCAAGTTTTTTGTGCAGTTGCTCGGCGCGTGCCTTGTGCTTGCCGGCCTGATGCATTGGCTGGCTCAGAGCTTCGACTGGATCGGCATGCACGACCGGCCGATTCAGCGCATCGCGCTGCTGGGCGCCTGCCTCGTGCTGTTTGCCGCGCTATATTTCGGTATGCTTTGGCTGATGGGCTTCAAGTACGCGTATTTCAAAAGGCGAGTGAAGTGATTACGATGACGCGAGTTCTCGACTATTTCAGCACGCTCGTCGCCGAAGACGAAAGCTTGCCGCTGACAGAGGCGGCGCTCTCGCTCGCGCAGGATGCTTACCCTGACCTTGATCTGCAAGCCACGCTGGCCGAGATCGACGAACTGGTGGTGCGCCTGCAGCGTCGCATGCCGGACGACGCCGACATCCGTCAAAAAGTCGGCGTCCTGAACCGGTTTTTCTTCCGCGAACTCGGCTTCGCGAGCAATCTGAACGACTATTACGACCCCGACAACAGTCACCTGAACGCGGTGCTCAAGCGTCGCCGCGGCATTCCCATTTCGCTCGCCGTCCTGTATCTGGAAATGGCCGAGCAGGTCGGCATTCCGGCGCGCGGCGTGTCGTTTCCCGGACATTTTCTGTTGCGCGTGACGACGCCCGACGGCGACGTGATGCTCGATCCGACGAGCGGACACTCGCTGTCGGAGTCGGAAATGGTCGACATGCTCGAGCCGTATGTGGCGTCGGCCGGCGAATCGGTGAGCAGGGCGCTGCGCATGCTGCTGCAACCGGCCACGCGGCGCGAGATCATCGCGCGCATGTTGCGCAATCTGAAGTCCACGTATTTGCAGACGGAGCGCTGGCAGCGCCTGCTTGCCGTGCAGCAGCGCCTCGCGATTCTGTTGCCCGAAAGTATCGAAGAGATTCGCGACCGCGGTTTCGCATACGCGCGCCTCGACTATCTGCGCCCGGCGCTCGAAGACCTCGAGCGTTATCTCGGCGAGCGTCCCGATGCCGAAGACGCGACGGTCGTGGAGTCGCAGTTGCAGGAGTTGCGTCAGCGCACGCAGCACAACGATCGCGACTAGCAAACGACGCTTTCGAGCGCTTCAAAAGAAAACGCCTGCACGTAACCAACGTGCAGGCGTTTTCGTTATGGATGCCGGAATTCGCGGCGCCGTGGCCACAGCGACGTCCGACGTCCGGCGTCGTATAGTTGCCGTTACTTCGGCTGCATGCGAATCGCGCCGTCGAGGCGGATCACTTCGCCATTGAGCATCGGGTTATCGAAAATCTGCTTGGCGAGCATCGCGTATTCGACCGGCTTTCCGAGACGCGGCGGGAACGGCACCATTGCGCCGAGTGCGTCCTGCACCTCTTGCGGCATGCCGAGCAGCATCGGCGTTTCGAAGATGCCCGGCGCGATCGTCATGACGCGGATCGCGTTGCGCGACAGGTCGCGTGCGATGGGCAGCGTCATGCCGACCACGCCGCCCTTCGACGCCGCGTACGCCGCCTGACCGATCTGACCGTCGTATGCGGCGACTGAAGCGGTACTGATGATTACGCCGCGCTCGCCGTTCGCATTCGGCTCGTTCTTCGACATCGCGGTGGCCGCGAGGCGAATCATATTGAACGTGCCGATCAGGTTGATCGAGATCGTGCGCGTGAACGCGTCGAGCGGATGCGGGCCATCCTTGCCGACCGTCTTGACGGCGGGCGCAACCCCCGCGCAGTTGACGAGGCCGCGCAGCGTGCCCAACTTCGTGGCGGCTTCAACCGCTTGCGTCGCGTCGTCTTCGCGGCTCACGTCGCACTTGACGAAGACGCCGCCAAGCTCTTTGGCGAGCGCCGCGCCCGTATCCTGATTAAGATCGGCCAGCACGACCTTGCCGCCGTTCTCCGCGAGAAGACGCGCGGTGGCGGCTCCCAGACCCGATGCACCGCCGGTGATCAGGAATACATTGTCACGAATCTCCATTTCTTCTCCTTTGCCTTGATACGGTAAGTCATGTCCGGAGCGACCCGGTTTTCGATCATTGATAATCCCACATCGCCGTGACGAAAGAGCAAATTAAAACGTGCGTGCTCAATGCAATAAAAAACCCGCCGGAAAAGGGGCGGGTTTTTTGCCAGCGAATGCTGCGCGGTTGAATTTACTTCAACGCGTGGAATACCCGGTCGCGGATTTCCTCGACCGTGCCCAAGCCAGAAATGCGGCGGTATTGCGGCGCTTGTAGCGGAGTGGTTGCGTCGCCGTTTTTCGCCCAGCCATTGTAGTAGTCGATCAACGGCTTGGTCTGCGCTTCATACACCTGCAAACGCTTCTTGACCGTTTCTTCCTTGTCGTCCTCGCGCTGGATCAGCGGCTCGCCGGTCACGTCGTCGAGTCCCTCGACCTTCGGCGGATTGAACTTGACGTGATACGTGCGCCCCGACGCGGCATGCGAGCGGCGGCCGCTCATACGCACGATGATCTCGTCGAACGGTACGTCGATTTCCAGCACGTAGTCGATTGCGACGCCTGCCTGCTTCATCGCCTCTGCTTGCGGAATGGTGCGCGGAAAGCCGTCGAACAGATAGCCGTTTGCGCAGTCCGGCTGTTGCAGGCGCTCTTTCACCAGGTTGATGATCAGTTCGTCTGTGACGAGTTCGCCTGCGTCCATGAAGCGCTTTGCTTCGAGACCGAGCGGCGTGCCTGCCTTGACGGCGGCGCGCAGCATGTCACCGGTGGAAATTTGCGGAATGCCGAATTTTTCCTTGATGAAGTTGGCCTGAGTGCCCTTACCCGCGCCGGGCGCACCCAAAAGGATCAAACGCATGTGTATCTCCAGATCTATGTGAATTCTTTGGGGCGCTGCAGCGATCCCACGAGGGGCGAGGGGCCCGCATCGGCTGCCGTTTGAGTCTCGCGCTGCACGTCGACGACGGCGCTGCGAGAAACACATACGGCGCGACCGGGCAAACCAGGCTCTCGCTGATAACGGGAGGTGCGCACAAGCGTCCGATTATGCCACGGCTTTTTGCGCTCAAGACCCGAATAAAGCCCGCACGCGCGCCAGATCCGCGGGCGTGTCCACGCCCGGAAGCGGCACCTCCGGCGTGATTAGGACCGCGATACGCTCGCCGTGCCACATCGCCCGCAATTGCTCGAGCGCTTCGACCTGTTCGATAGGAGAAATCGCAAGATCGGGATACGTGCGCAGGAACTTCGCGCGATACGCATACAGTCCGATATGCCGATGAACCACTGCGGGCGCGGGCGGCGCGGGCATCGACGCGAGGTCGGGCCAGTGCGGCTGATAGGCGTCGCGCGCCCAAGGTATCGGCGCGCGAGAGAAGTAGAGCGCCACGCTGCGCGCATCGAGCACGACCTTGACCACGTTCGGATTGAAAATCTCCGCTGCGTCGACGATCGGATGCGCGGCCGTCGCAATCGCGCACTCGCTCGTTGCCGCGAGGTGCGACGCGACGCCGCGCACGAGAGCCGGATCGATCAGCGGTTCATCGCCTTGCACGTTCACGACGATCGTCTCGTCGCTCCAGCCGAATTGCGACGCGACTTCGGCAAGACGGTCGGTGCCCGACGGATGGTCGGCGCGCGTCAGCACGGCTTCGAAACCGTGCTCGCGGGCCGCGTCGAGCACCGACTGCGCGTCCGACGCGATCAACACCTGCTGCGCGCCCGACTCTCGTGCACGCTCGGCAACCCGCACGACCATCGGCTTGCCGCCGATATCGGCGAGCGGCTTGTTGGGCAACCGGCTCGACGCGAGACGCGCGGGGACGACGGCAATGAACGGGGGCGTGGCGGTGTGGGTGTGGGTCATCGGAGAGATGAGCGCAAGGGTGGAGGGATGTGAACAGAGACGAAGTGCGCGTGAGCCAGCAACGGGGAGCGACATCGGAGCGAGTAGCCGGGCCGACACCAAATCAGCATCGGGGCCGATATCGCAGCTAGGAGCGTTAGCAACGAGCAGCGAGTCAATCGGCAAAGAGCCAGCGCAGCAGGCAGGCGGCCACGCTCACAACATGGTCGCCGCCAACACGCTGTTCACGCTATTCCCGAATGCGATCTCCGCCGATCCGCCCGACGTTAGCCCGATCCGCGTCAGGCCACGGACCCCGGATTGAGGTCAACCGGCGTGCCTTCGACCGTCTGCCGCGCTTCGTCGACCAGCATGACGGGGATGCCGTCGCGGATCGGATAGGCGAGCTTGTCGGCGTTGCAGATCAGTTCCTGCGCGGAACGGTCGTAGCTGAGCGGGCCCTTGCAGATCGGGCAGACGAGGATTTCAAGCAGGCGAGCGTCCACGGACTTTCTCCACAACTAATGCAATGAGGCGATGATCGAGCGCGGCTTCGACGGGAACGACCCAGATGCGCGCGTCGCGCCAGAACCCTAATTTTACCGCATCCTTTTCTGTTATCAGGATGGCGTCGGCGTCCGCGTCAGTAAAAGGATTGCGCTCGAACGCATAGTGATCCGGCAGCGCGCGGGTCTCGGGCGCGAGGCCCGCGGCGCGCAACGTGGCGAAAAAACGCTCCGGCGCGCCGATGCCAGCGGCGGCCAGCACGCGCTCGCCGTTGAATTGCGCGAGCGGACGACGCAACGCGGGGTTCTCCAGGTGCCACGCGTCGGCGGGCGCGAGTTCCAGCGCAAACGTGTTCGGCCACGCAGGCAGCGTCTTCGCGTACGGGTCGTTGATCAGTGTGGCGTCGCGACGACGCGAGAGCGGCTCGCGCAGCGGACCTGCCGGTAGAAGAAAACCGTTGCCGCCGAGCCGGTGATCGAACACCACGAGTTCGGCGTCACGCGCGAGGCGGTAGTGCTGAAGGCCGTCGTCGCTGACGATTACGTCGACGTCGCGGTGCGCTGCGCACAGCGCCTCGGCAGCCGCCACGCGGTCGGGGCACACCCAAACCGGCGCGCCGGTGCGACGCGAGATCAGCAACGGCTCGTCGCCGCCGACGCTGGCCGCCGATGCAGGCGTAACCGGCGTGGGCGTCTTTACGCGTGCGCCGTATCCGCGCGAGACGACGCCCGGGTTGAAGCCGGCGCCACGCAACGCTTCGACGAGCGCGATCACGGTCGGCGTCTTGCCCGTGCCGCCCACGGTCACATTGCCGACCACCACCACAGGCACACCCACGCGCACCGACTTCAGCCAACCGAGCGAGAACGCGCCGCGGCGTATTGCGGCGACTGCGCCGAACACGCATGCAAGCGGCGTCATCGACCATGCGAGCGGTCCGCGGTGCTGCCACTCGCGCGCAATGCGCGTTTCCAGACGATCGAGGATTCCACTCATCGGCAGACCGTGCGAGCGGGCAGCGCATCGCTCGCGGATCGGCGCGAGAGCAGCGGCGTGCAGACGACGCCAGGGGTAATACGCGGGACAGACATCAACGCGATTCTCCGGACGGTCGAGAAATAAAGCAGAGAAGGCAGTGGCCGCGCACGCGCGGCTTTGCCATGCTGTCGAACCCGCCACTCTAGCGCGTGCGCGTCCCGGCCCGCAAGTCGCGGACGCTGCCTCCTATACGTCGCTTTCGCCGCGCAGCCCATTTGCGGCCTGTGGATAACTTTGTGGAGAACCAGCCCGCCGCTGGGCCAGGAACGCCGTCGCAAGCCCTTCGCATCGGCAATGATTCTCATTGGCCATCAGTAAAATTCATATAAATCAAGGGGATGTTTCGGTTTTCCGTAGTTTTGCCGGTCTCCTGGCGGGATCTGCCTTACGAGTCCCGACATGTGGACACTTTTAACAATTTGCGTGCCTCGCTGGACGCCGATGGCCGCTCGGTCTATCGTCTGTCCGGCCAGTCATACAGGTCACCTCGCATGAATTCCGATAGTCCCTTTACATCGTCGACGATGCCCGGCGGCGAAGTCGTCGTTCCGGTTTCCGCTCTGAATCGCGCGATCGGCAGCATGCTCGAACGCTCGTTCCCGCTCGTGTGGGTCGCTGGCGAAGTGTCGAACTTCACGCGTGCTGCGAGCGGTCACTGGTACTTTTCGATCAAGGACGCGCAGGCGCAAATGCGTTGCGTGATGTTCCGCGGGCGCGCGCAGTACGCCGAGTTCACGCCGAAGGAGGGCGACCGTATCGAAGTGCGGGCGCTCGTCACGATGTACGAGCCGCGCGGCGAGTTGCAGTTGAACGTGGAAGCGGTGCGGCGGACCGGGCAGGGCCGTCTTTATGAGGCGTTCCTGCGCCTCAAGGCTCAGCTCGAGGCCGAAGGGCTCTTTGCCGCCGAACGCAAGCGCGCGCTGCCGTCGCATCCACGCGCAATCGGTATCGTCACATCGTTGCAGGCGGCCGCTCTGCGCGATGTTCTTACCACGCTGTCGCGCCGCGCGCCGCATATTCCGGTGATCGTCTATCCGGCGCCGGTGCAAGGCTTGGGTGCAAGCGCGAAGCTTGCGGCAATGGTCGACGCAGCCAGCGCGCGGCGCGAAGTCGACGTGTTGATCGTATGCCGTGGCGGCGGTTCGATCGAAGACCTTTGGGCCTTTAACGAAGAAGTGCTGGCGCGAGCGATTGCGGAGAGCGCGATTCCCGTCGTGAGCGGCGTCGGTCACGAGACCGATTTCACGATCGCGGATTTCGCGGCCGACGTGCGTGCGCCGACACCTACAGGCGCCGCCGAACTGGTGAGCCCGCAGCGCGTGCTGTTGTTGCGCGAGCTCGATCATCGGCACGCCGCGCTCGCACGCGGCTTCGGCCGGATGATGGAGCGGCGCGCCCAGCAACTCGACTGGCTCGCGCGCCGGCTCGTGTCGCCCGCCGAGCGCCTCGCGCGGCAACGCACGCACTTGCAGCAGTTGACCGCGCGGCTCGCGTCGGCGGGAGCACGGCCGGTGCGCGATGCACGAGCGCGTTTTTCGCTGCTGCACATGCGTTGGCAACGCTGGCGTCCGGAGCTCGCCGCGCATCAGGCGAGACTCGACAATCTCACCCAGCGGCTCGACGCGGCACTGTTACGTCAGCATGAACGTCAGGTCGCGCGTATCGCGACGCTGACGGCGCGGCTCGAGGTGCTGAGTCCGCAGCGCACGCTCGAGCGCGGCTATGCCGCGGTGCTCGATGCGCAAACCGGTCGGGCCGTGCGTGCGCCGTCGTCGTTGAAACCGGGACGCCGCCTGACGCTGCATCTCGCCGAGGGCGCCGCCGACGTCGCGCTAGCCGATGTGCAGCCGCGTCTTGCCGACGGTTTCTGACATTGCGCTGACAGCTCGCACCTGATTACCAGCAGTATTTTTGACTGTCCAATGTGGTTCGCGCATGTCGAACGTCAGCAGTAATTACGCGGTTTTGCAGGCTGTTCGCCGATGCCGGACATAAAGTCCGCTCGTTTGCGGGGTTATTCCAAGTCGCCTACAATCGAGTGCTCAGAAGCGTTATCCGCAGACTCCCCACAACAGATACAGACTGAAGGAAAGCACCATGGAACATACGCTCCCGCCGCTGCCGTTCGCGAAAAACGCACTCGCTCCGCACATGTCGGAAGAGACGCTCGAGTTTCACTATGGCAAGCACCACCAGACCTATGTGACCAACCTGAACAATCTGATCAAGGGCACTGAGTTCGAGAATCTGTCGCTCGAAGAAATCGTGAAAAAGTCGTCGGGCGGCGTGTTCAATAACGCGGCTCAGGTGTGGAATCACACGTTCTTCTGGAACAGCCTGTCGCCGCAAGGTGGCGGTGCACCGACCGGCGCGCTGGCCGATGCAATCAACGCCAAGTGGGGCTCGTTCGACAAGTTCAAGGAAGAATTTGCGAAGACCGCAATCGGCACGTTCGGTTCGGGCTGGGCATGGCTCGTGAAGAAGGCAGACGGTTCGCTCGACCTCGTGTCGACGAGCAATGCCGCCACGCCGCTGACCACGGACGCCAAAGCGCTGATCACCATCGACGTGTGGGAACACGCGTATTACATCGACTACCGCAACGCACGTCCGAAGTTTGTCGAAGCTTACTGGAACATCGTCAACTGGGAATTCGCGTCGAAGAACTTCGCGTGAATCGGCAGTGATCTGTAGCGCGACGACAGCGTTTGGATAAGTGCGATAAGCATTGAAAAATCCGAAGCACGTGGCGCAACAGGTTTGGACACGGTAGTAAAACGAAAGCCCTCTGACACGAGGGCTTTCTGCTTTCTGGGCAGTACCTCGGATTATTCGCTGCCGTCAGCAATCGACTCTGCAGCCGCCATCGTTCTTGATCTGCCTTCGTTAGTCGTTCACTCGTTCGATGAGTGGCATTGAATTTCGGCGACGTCGCAACGGCGTCCAGGCATGAGACGATGGAGCCGAGATTGACGAGCGATTTCGAATAGCCGAAAGTTCTTTGTAGAACAGCGCGATGTTGCCCCACGGCGCATAGTAGGCGACTGTCCCCTCGGACGGATCGAAGCCATCCGGCGCGCGTTTGTCGCCACCGTGGGCGCGACGCTCGGAGGCGTGCTCTTTGACAGCAGCGGCTGCCCGGGCGCCCTTCGCATTCTCTGTCGCGCTGCTCGTGCAGGGCGCCGTCGTGGCCGCTATCGCATCGCGGGCTCGGGGCGGGGTTAAGCGCTTCGAACAGACGCGGCACACCAGAGGCTGCACATTACCGCGCGTTTTCAAGCGCTTCTATGACCACTGAAAAGCCCTCGAGCTCTGACGCCGACTCGGATAGTAGGCATGAAGTCCGGGAAAGGTCGGGCACTGGTCCCGCAGCTCAAGCTGCAACTCGCTATTGCGGATATGTGGCAGCACACCGTCGCCGGGAACGAACGCGAGACCATATCCATGTCAATCGCTGCGGCCAAGATCGCAGTTGTGCGAGCCGCGGACGGCCAATGCGCCAGGCTCGCCGCGCAAGAGGCGACGGACCACAGCGAGTAATCGGTTATCGCGGTCGACGATTTGCGACCCCGTTGCTGCGCTGTGACGCCAAATGCGTTCTAGACCTGATCTCGGCGCCTTGCCCATCTGACGGTTTGCGTGCCCGATGAATTTGTCACCGTTCGTAACCGCGGTAGCGGGCAAGGCGCACTGCTCAAGCCGTCGGCGCCCTTTGTGTTTCAGCGCAAAACACACGGTAACCATCCGGTAAACATGCTGTGTGCGGATTGGCTTAACGTGTGTTCTCCAAACTCATGCTACCCGCCCCATGATGACTCCACGTTTCGAACCGGTCCGCGTTGCGCTGCCTCTCGCGGCCGTTGCGCTTGCGCTGCTGGGCGGCTGCGCCGTGGTGCCGCCAAGCGGTCCGTCGGTGGTGGCAATGCCGCGCAGCGGCGAGCCGCTCAGTCAGTTTCAGCAAGACGATTACGCTTGCCGCGACTATGCGTTCCATTCGTCCGATGTTGCCGGCGCTTCCCAGAACGCGACCACAAACAGTGTCAACAGCGCGGCGGTTGGCACGTTCGGCGGTGCGGCTGTCGGGGCGCTTCTCGGCGCGGCGGCGGGCAACGCCGGCGCGGGCGCGGCTATCGGTGCGGGCAGCGGTTTGCTTGTCGGCGGCGCTGCTGGCGCAAACGGCGCCCAATACTCGGCGAACAGCTTGCAGGCACGGTATGACGCAGCCTACGCGCAATGCATGACCTCCAAAGGCAACACGATCGCGCAGCCGCAAGTGCCGGTCTACGCGCCGGAACCGGTCTATGCGCCGCCTGCGGTCTATGTTGCGCCGCGACCGCGTTACTACGGGCCGCCGCCGGTTATTTACGCACCTTATCCGTACTACTGACGGCGCTTCGCTGAGCGGTCAGGCATCACCCTGCGCCTCGCTTGCAGGTCGCCCGTTGGAGTGCCGCTGTGCGCGCGTCGCGTGGCGGGGGAGTGGCGAGACGGTGGCGACATTCGATTCTGCAAACAGCGTACGGTGGATCGGCCGCAAGGGCGATGAACGTCATTGCGCACTAGGAGACGCGGGTGGCGGTCCTTGTGCGTGAGACAGTCATGGCGTGCGCACAAGATATGCAAGCGCATGTACCACACGTCTGCCAACGAGACTATTCGGCTTCGCCGCTTCCCGCTGTCTTGCGCGGCCGGCGATTGCGTGACGGCGCCGTCTTTCGTGCGGCTTTCTTCCTAGGCGCGGACGGTTCCTGCACGATGACCGGAGGCTCCGCTGCTGACGGTGTGATGTCCGCGGTGTTAGCCGACGTTTGCGCTGCCGTCTTCCTGGTTTTTTTCGCGGCTGTCTTGCGTGGTTCGCGCTGCTTACGACGCTGAGGCGGCGCGTCGTCGGTATGCTGGTTGTCGGTGCCCGCGGCCATGTCCGCTTCTGTAGAAACGTTGTCTGGTTGGTCAGCAGGCGCTGGAAGCAAACCCGACGAGAGACTCACGCTTGGCTGCGCGGGCGCGTGCACAACTCCGATGACTGCATCGCTTTCAGTAGTCGCGTCGTACCCGCCTTGTTGGTGAACGGTCTTCGCCGGTTCTTGCGCGGTTCTTTGCGCGGTTCCTTCGACTTCGCGCGCGACTTCCTGGCTTGCGCCTCCCTTTCGGTTGCCACGACCGCGCCGGCGCTGATCGTGCTTAGCACCGGTCTGCTCTGTCACCGTTTCGACCGTCTGCGGCTCATCAAGCTGTTCGATCGCCTCTGGCATATCGACACGCTCGTCTGGATGTTCCGCCGCCTGATCGCCTGCACTTTCTCCAAGCACATTGGAGACCGTGCTCCGATATACATAGGCCCCTGACTTTTCGTCACGGCCGAATTCCAGCAGTCCGCGCGCATGCGCCTCCTCGAGCAGATTGCCGAACGCACGAAAACCATAATAGGTCTCGTTGAAATCGGGCTTGCGACGCTTGATCGCATTTTTCAATACCGATGCCCAGATCTTCCCACTGTCGCCGCGCTCAGAAGCAAGCGCGTCGAACGTTTGCACCGCAATCTCGACCGCTTTGGTGCGGCGCTTTTCGAGGTCTTCCTTGCTGCGGCTTTTATCTTCGTCCTGCGATGGCTTGCCTGTCGGCTGAGCAGCCTTCTGTGGACGCGACGACTCCCGCTTCGCAACGGCGCGCTGACTTTCGCGGACGAGGTCGTCGTAAAAAAAGAACTCGTCGCAGTTGGCGATCAGCAGGTCTGACGTGGATTGCTGCACGCCCACGCCGATTACCTGCTTCGCGTTCTCGCGCAATTTCGAGACCAGCGGCGAAAAATCCGAGTCGCCACTGATGATCACAAATGTATTGACGTGTGACTTCGTATAGCAGAGGTCTAGCGCGTCCACGACGAGCCGGATATCCGCTGAGTTCTTACCCGATTGGCGCACATGCGGGATTTCGATCAATTCGAAGTTGGCTTCGTGCATCGCACCCTTGAAACTCTTGTAGCGGTCCCAGTCGCAGTACGCTTTCTTCACGACAATGCTGCCCTTGAGCAGCAGGCGTTCGAGCACCAGCTTGATATCGAACTTGTCGTATTTCGCGTCGCGCACGCCCAGCGCGACATTTTCGAAGTCGCAGAAGAGCGCCATGCTGACGGTTTCGTTGGATGACGCCATGTATATCTCCATTGAAGCGCTCGTCGAAGTCGACGAATCGCGACCATGATAGCGATTCCAGCGAAGCTGATCAGCTTTTGTCCAGCCAACGCGGACGGACGCGCCGCGCTACACGTCATAGCGTCGGTCCGACACGACCGGAGACGAGCTCAGGGCCGCGCGCGTTTCCAATACTTCGTCCACGAGGCCATAGGATTTTGCCGCGAGTGCGGACATAAAATTGTCGCGGTCTGTGTCGCGCGCGATTTCCTCGATGCTGTGTCCTGTACGTTCGGCCATGATTGCATTCAGGCGTTCGCGCAGATAAAGCACTTCCTTCGCCTGGATGTCGATGTCTGCCGCCGTGCCCTGGCTGCCGCCTGAAGGCTGATGGATCATGATGCGTGCGTTGGGCAACGCATACCGCTTGCCGCGCTGGCCCGCGCAGAGCAGGAACGTGCCCATGCTCGCGGCAAAGCCGGTGCATAAGGTCGACACCTCCGGCTTGATGAACTGCATGGTGTCATAAATGGCTAGGCCGTCGTACACCGAGCCGCCCGGTGAGTTGATGTAAAAAGAAATATCCTTGTCGGGGTTCTCGGATTCCAGAAACAGCAGTTGCGCCACAATGAGACTGGCCGACTGCTCGTTCACGGGCCCGACGAGGAACACGATGCGCTCGCGCAGCAAACGGGAATAGATGTCGTAGGCGCGCTCGCCGCGGCCGGATTGCTCGATGACGGTTGGCACGAGACCGAGACCTGTAATGGATGTATAGCTGGAACGCATGTTTGCCTCGTGGAAGTGGGCTGCTGTCTCCATGACGATCCGGCTGCCAGCGGCGTGACAAAATTTTTTTGGCCGATTTGTCACGCGCCGCACCGTCCAACCGTCAAGCTGCAACGGATGCCCTTTTGCGGTGCGCCGCCGAAGAATCCGGCATTGCCGCGCAC
The DNA here is from genome assembly GCF_000472525.1 of Paraburkholderia dilworthii. GTDB lineage: Bacteria > Pseudomonadota > Gammaproteobacteria > Burkholderiales > Burkholderiaceae > Paraburkholderia > Paraburkholderia dilworthii. The sequence continues at coordinate 3,161 of NZ_AWZT01000065.1, read as the reverse complement.
GCGCTTTTCACCACGCACGATCTGGAGGTCCAGGCATGAAAGAACACGAAATCGACAAGGCATCCAGCTTCGGGGCGGTGCGCGCCCGTCTGCTCGCGTTGGCGTACCGCATGCTCGGCAGCCGCGCGGAGGCGGAAGACATTGTGCAAGACGTCTGGCTCAAGTGGCATCTTGCCGATACGCGCGAGGTTCAGACGCCGGCCGCCTGGCTCACCACGCTGACCACGCGCGCGGCGATCGACCGTCTGCGAAATGTGCAGCGCGAGCGGGAATCGCAAGCCACCGGCTGGCTGCCCGAGCCGTGGCTCGATGAAGTCGCGCCATCGGCCGAAGAACTCGCCTTGCGCGCAGCAGAAATGTCGTATGGCGTGATGCTGTTGCTCGAGCGTCTCAAACCTGATGAACGCGCGGCATTTGTGCTGCACGAAGCGTTCGATTGTGACTACGGAGAGATCGCCGCGATTCTCGAGCGCACACCTGCGAGTTGCCGCCAGATCGTCCATCGGGCGAAGGTGCGTTTGCAGCGCGCGGGCGCGCCGTTGCAACGGCCCGATGCCCAAGTACACGCGCGAATCGTCGAGCGCTTACGCAGCGCGCTAAAGACACAAGACCGGGCGAGCTTGCTCGAGCTGTTTAGCGACACGCCGGAGGTGGTCAGTGACGAGCCGGTGTGCGCACCGCTGAATGTGCTGGCGCGTCCAGCGGCGTCGGTGCGTGCCGATGTGGCAACAAACCTGCCGGGAGCACCGGCCAAGGCGCGCGCCCGACCCTCTGTGCGCGCACAGGAATCTGCATTTGGCGATTGGATGGAGAAGCTGACATCGCTTGCGCGTCAGGCGAGTCATGCCGAACTGGTATCGGTGGACGGCGCGCCGTCTATCGCTCTGCTTATCGAGGGTGAGGTCGTCGCGTTGATCGACGTCTCCACGGAAGGCTCGCACAACGGCCGGACAAGCGGCGAAGTGTATGGGCGGTCGCCTGATGGCCTGGTCTGCGGCCTGACCAGCGGTGCGGAAAAGATCGTTTCGTTGCGCGCGGTGACGAACGCGTCCCGATTGCAGGCTGCGAACCGGGTTCTTGGCCGAACAGCGGTCACGGAGTTGCTGGCGCGAATCGGGCGGCGCTCGCTTGACTCAATTGCGATGGGCTGCGACTTCCCAGTTGATGTCTACGCATAGCACTTGCGTGCCCCTCGGCGTATGCGCGGCGATGGAGGCTGTCACGCACAAATGCGCTTCGTTGATTGAAAGATAGGGAGGGGTGAGATGGACTTGGCCCGGCAAACGCATCGCCTGAATGAAATACGGCCGACGCTCCCAGCTTGCGCCTTCGGAATGCAACAGCGGGCGAAAGCGTTTTGCGCGTTGCGACGCGCGTCCCGGAGGCAGTACGTTGTCGCCGATCTGCCGTCCTGATCCGTCGAGAATGAAGCAGCGTGCCGTCTCGCCGAGTTCGAGCAGCGGTGCCGTCGCCTCAGCAGCAGACTGCCCGGCAACGAGTTCAGCCGCTGCGGTTTCTAGCGCGGTGACGTACGGCGCGAGCCGCGTGGCCTGCGCGCGTTCACGCGCGGCAACCCGCTCACGCAGTGCTGCAGACAGCGAGTCCATCAAGCCAGCAGCGGTTTGGGGCTTGACCGGTTCGACGCTGGGGCCCGCAAAAAACGCGCCCTGCACGAAGTCGACGTTGCATTCGAGCGCGATCAACGCATCGCGTTCGGTAGTCAGACCGCCCATCAGGACTAATTGACCGGATTCATGCAACAGCGAAACGAGGCCGGGCAGCACGCGCTCAATATGAGAATGCTCGCTGGCCTGGGCGAGGATGCAGCGATCGAGCGTAACAATGTCGGGGCGCAGGTTCCACACGCGGTCAATGTTCGAGTGTTTCGCGCCAAAGCCATCAAGCGCGATCAGGAAGCCTGACTTACGCAGCGCGTCGATGATCTCCGCAAAACGCGTCGTTTCGCCGCCCGCCTGTTCGGACACCTCGAGCACCACGCGTTGCGGCGGCAAGCCCAACGCCTTGAGGCCGGCGAGCAGTGCGTCGCCGTAACTCGTGTCCATCAACGCGGCTGGGTGAAGGCTCAGAAAAAGCCATTCGTCGTGGCTGTCGAACGCGTTGAAGTTGCCCAGGTGGAGCGATTCCGCCAGCCGGCCGAGTTCTAGCAGATCGCCGCGGCGGGCCGCCTGAGTGAAGACTTCATGGGAGGGGACTTGCAGCGCATGCTCGTCGTGCGCGCGCAGCGATGCGTGATAGCCGATCGCGCGCCGGTGTGACACCGAGAAAACCGGCTGAAATACGCTGAAAACGGTGTAGCCGCCGTACAGAACGGTGCGCCGGGAGCCCTCGTCGCCGGCCATCGGGCGGGGAGGCTGAAAGCCGGGAGGATCGAGTTCGATCATGCTCATCATGTCAGTCGTGTGGGTGGCGGCGCGATTGCGTGCTGAATACCGGATCTGCAAGCGCGATACGTAAGTTTACAGGATTGGCGAGCAAGATTTATGCGCATGCAGAAACACTGCCTGACGGCGCGGTCGCGGCGCAAGCCAGTGACCATTGTGCGTCAACGCGGGCGCTCGCGTGCCAATGAGCACTTTGCTGGTGCGGGCGATGCCCTGTTGCGGATCCACGTTCACAGCGATCATGTTGAGGAGAACGCGAGTAAGTGTTGTTAATGAGGCCGGAGAAGTGCTGAAGCGGTTGAAGAAATGTTGAGGCGGTTGGAGACGTACTGAAGCACTGGAAGTCAAGGTGTCAACGCACGCGGACCCCAAGAGAGAGCTTGCTGGGCTGACAAGCAAAGCGTCGACTCGGGGGCAAGGAGATTGGCGACGCTAGCCGACAACGAAGGCATGCACGCATGCGGCAGCTGAAGCGTGAGCGTTGGGTGAGAGCCAAAGCGCCGACCGCGAGCCTGTCAGATTTTTAGTGTGTCGAGGTCATGAGACGATAACGGAAATAACGTCCAATGACCGAAACAACAGTGACCAGGAAGAGCAAGAACCCGAAGGCGCCGAAGCTGTTCCCCNATGAGCTGATCGATCAACTGCTGGCGCAGGTGCAGAACAGGAACGCCGAGTCGGTTCTCGGGGAATCGGGCCTGGCCGGGCGACTGAAGAAGCAACTGGCTGAGCGCATGTTGGCCGCGGAGCTGACGCATC
>NZ_AWZT01000064.1 GCF_000472525.1 Paraburkholderia dilworthii | reverse complement strand
CGTGCTGGCGTACAACATGAAGCGGGCGATCAAGCTACTCGGTTCAGAAGCGGTTATGAAGGCGATGAGGGCGTGATGCCCGTACGGGGTTGTTGACCCTTTGCGATGTGTTCGACCGTGATTTGACGTTTGGGTTGCCGCAATCGAAAAGCCGTGACCTGCGCCGAGACAGGTTTCGTCAATTCCCAGTCGCCAGCCGTTTTGACACACTCTGGGCCGGATCGAGGCAGTGTCACCCGTGATTCGCTCGCCGCAAAGCGGTCGTTGAGCAAGGGGCTATGAGACCCCGGGCATATAAACTGGACGACGACCTCGAACGGCCGTTCATGGCTGACTGCTGTCCGACGCGGTCGGCAGAGACCGACCCAGAGCCGACATCCGCTGACCTGATCTCGCCGCCCTGAAGCTGCCGGTCGGACACCCTCGCAGTCACCCGTAGGGGGCCCCGCGGCGGAGGGCACACGTGGGCGGGGCAGCATTCAAGGTTATTGAGGCGCGGAGCACGGCTTGAGACCGTGCGGGCTCACCCCACGGGGAGCCCATCGTGCAAGCCACGGCGCGGCAGCCCCAGCGGGGCGCCGGATGGCGCCCCGCTCCCGCTACGAACGCCACTACTCCGAACAGACCACGCTGTACGGCCTGGTGCGGCTGCAAGCGGCTGTATGCGGCCAGTTTCATCGCCCACACAGAGGCCAGCACCGGGGCCGAACTGCCGCGCTTCACCAAGGAGGAGTTCGACGCCTTTCTCGAGTGCGGCATCCTGGCCTACGGGTTCTTGCGCCTGCGCTGCGGCTAATGTGGCCATGACAAGCTGGTGGGCTTCAGCTGCAAGCGGCGAGGGTTCTGCCCCTCATGCGGCGCGCGGCGGATGTCGCAGACCGCGGCGCACCTGGTGGATCACGTCATCCCCGTTGTCCCGGTGCGCCAATGGGTGCTGTCGCTGCCAATTGCGCTGCGCGTGCTGCTGGCCGCGCAGCCCGAGCTGGTCACGCCGGTGCTGCAGGTGGTGCAGCGCGTGGTCAGGCGCCATCTTCTGGACGCTGCCGGGCTCAAGGCCGGCGAAGGCCACGGCGGCGCCGTCACGCTGATTCAGCGCTTCGGCTCGGCCGCCAACCTCAACATCCACCTGCACCGCCTGGTGCTGGACGGGTTGTACCGCAACGGTGCCGATGGCGTGCCTGACTTCGTCGAGGTCGGCGCGCCGACCGACGAGGAACTACCGGTTCCCGGCGCGAATGAGTACCACCCTTCGCGATCGCAGCGCCGACCTGCCGGACTGGATAAGGCATCAGGCATGGAAGGCGCAGTTGCGGCTGAGTGGCTGCGTACCGTTCGTACACGCGGCAATTTCCAGCGCTACTAAGTTGTCGAGGGCGGGTTCAGTGAATACTCACGTTGGCCGCGCAACCGCTTGCGCCTCCCTCCCGGCCCGATTATGATTGCGCTCCAGATGCAGCGCGCTCTGAAGCCGGCTCGCGGGCGTCCGGGTCTTGCGTTGACCGATCGGGAGGATGCCGTGAACAGGATCACCTTTCCCATCACGCAGCAGACCACGGACGCGATACTCGACGATCTGCAGGCCGCGCTGAGCGCACTGCTGCAACGCGAAGCGATCCTGCGCCAGGATCGCGAAGGTGCGCACCGGCTCGATGCGCTCGTCGCGCGCGATCGCGAAGTGGGTCGCTTCGGCGACGGGACAATGAAGACCGTCTCCGTTCTGCAACGCGAGCACGACTTGACGCCGACTGGCATTGTCGACGAGCGGACCGCCGATCTCATCAACCGACTCCTGCAAGAGCTGGGTTTGCTCGCTCGCGATCCCCAGCCGCCCCCGCCGCCGGAACATCCCCCCGAGCCGCCGAATCCCCAAGGCCCGTTGCAACCGCAGGAGCCACCGAGCCCACCGGACTCGAATCCCCCGCTGCCGGAGTTCCAGCACCTCGTGCGCGGTGTGGTGCGCTATCAAGACGGGCTCCCGATCCCGCAGATCGAGGTACGCGCCTTCGACATGCAGCTGCGACGGGAGACGCCTCTCGGCGAACCTGTTGTCACCGACGCAGACGGTTTGTTCGAAATCTTCTATTCCGTCGAGGAGATGCGGAGCCGCGGTCAAAACGGCCCCTCGCTCATCGTGCGCGCTTTTGGAAAGCGCGACGGTGAAGCGGAAGGCAACGTCCTTGCAGAGTCCGATATCCGGTTCGAGGCAGCGCTGATCGAGAAGGTAGTGCTCCGCGTCGAGTCCGGGCTCGACCATCGCTGGTCCCGCTTCGAACAGCTCGTGTCGGAGATCGCGCCGCTGCTCGATGGTGATTCGATCGCGAACCTTACCGAAGACGAGCAGCGCCAGGAAATCTCGTATCTCAGCGGCAAACTCGGCATCGAACTTCAGGAGATCGCGCAGCTGGCCGGCGCGCACAAGCTCGCGGAGCAAACAGGCATCCCGCCCGAAGTGTTCTATGCATTCGCGCGGAAGCGGCTGCCTTTCACCCTGTCCGAGATCCTTGGACAAACAGAGGCGCGGCGGAGGACTGCGCTCGTTGCTGCTATCGCCGAGTTGCAGATCTCCGGCCGGCTGCTGCAGGACTTCGACAAGTTCGAGGCGCGCTTTCGCGAATTGGCGGCCGAACGTTCGGTCGCACGCTCCGATTCGGGCAACGCCGCAGGGCCGCTAGCGGCAATGCTCGACGCGGCGAAGATTCCGCCCGCGGCGCAGCAGGAGATCGCCGCGCGCTTCGTTGACCACAAAGGTCGTGTGCGCTCGCTGTGGAAGTCGCTGGGCGAGGCCGGCGACTTCCGCGACCACGTTGGAACCGCCCAGCTCGCGCTGCAGGTTGGCACGCTGACGGGCGGGAATACGGAGTTGGCGACACGGTTGCTCTCCGGCGAGCGAGCGATCCGGAAAGTCCGCGACCTCGCCCGACTCACCCAAAGCGACTGGGTCGATCTGGTCGATCAAAAAGACGCCGCGGGCAACCGCAACTTTCCAGAGCAGATCTCCGGCAAGGACGACGACGAAAAGGCTGTCCGTTACGCGGGCGTGCTGTCGCGGATGGTCCGCGAGGCGTTTCCCGTGGAGACGCTCGCGCATCGGACGATCGCCGATGAGAGCGCGCCGGTGCCCACGCGGGCCTTCTTCCGGAACCTGGTCGAAAAGGCGGGCACGCCAAGGCTCGATCTGGCACGGACGCCGATCGACAAGTTCATCGACGCGAACCCCGCGCTGGTCGAGGGTATCGACGACAAGAAGGGCCTGATCCGAGATCTCAAGGCTCGGCAGCGGCTGTTCAAGGTGGCCCCCAACCACGAAGCGATGGCCCCGTTGTTGCGCGCGGGCCTCGATTCGTCGGCGGCGATCACGCGCATGGGCCGCCGCGATTTTACGCGACAGTTCTCGATGCCGCTCGGAGGCGAGGTCGAGGCGATGAAGATGCACGCGCGCGCCGAGCATGTCGTCGCCGGCACACTCGACCTGATGGCGAACTTGGGGCCGTGGCTGCGCAATCCGACGTACGCGCTTCCGCAATCGACCCCCGATGTCGAAGGCGCGCCCGACTGGAAGGCGCTGTTCGGTAATTTCGATCTCTGCCGTTGCGAGCGCTGCCAGACGGTCCACAGTCCGGCAGCGTTCCTCGCCGAGCTGATGGCGTACCTGAACGAGCGGAAGGTGCAGCGTCCCGGGGATCCGGCGCTCACGACGTTGCGCACGCTCCTCTTCAAGCGCCGTCCCGATCTCGGCGACATCGAGCTCACGTGCGACAACACCGAGACGCCGCTGCCCTACGTCGATCTCGCGTGCGAGGTGCTTGAGAGCGCCATCGCGCCGTTCGCGCCGTTCGAGATCGCGGGTGCCGTAAAGGGCGAGCTCGATGCCGCCGCACTCGACGCTACCCGCGACGAATTCGCTAACAACCAGTATCCGCTGACGCCGGAGCATGTTGCGATCGTCGTCGAGGAGGGCCAATCGTGGCTCGTCACCGATCACCGCCGGCTGTTCCGCGTCGCGATGGACAACGGCCACCTGATGGTCCGGGCGATCGGCTGCCAGACTTCGGGAACCCCCGAAGAGCTGGCCGCGAATCCGCAGCACGTCAACCCCGCGGCGTACGAAAAGTTGGCGAGCGCGGTACACGGCTGGATTCTGCCGCTCGACATGCCGGTGGAAGAGGCGCGGGTGTGGCTCGACAAAGGCGGAAGCACACGCGAAGCGTTGATGCGTGCCTTCCAGCCGCTGGCGAATCCGATCGACCCGGATGACCTGTCCATCGCCGGGGAGACCATCGGCCTTACCACCGCGCAGATGCAGATCGTCACGGGGACCGAAGCCCCTTCCCACGACCCTTGGGAGTACTGGGGGCTCGAGGAGGACGGCAACAAGATCGAGGTTGCGGATCCGTCGGACTTTTCGAGCAGCGTTATCGCGACGCTGCAGTGGGTCGACGCGCTCGCGCACGTTGACGTCTTCCTTGCGCGTTCAGGGCTCGAATACGACGATCTCCTCGGCCTCCTGGCGACGCGACTCATTAACGCCGGCGACAAGCTGCACGTCGGGTCCGTCGACGACAAGGATCCCGCGACGTGCGATCTCCGCAAGCTCACCATCGAGAACCTCGACGCCGATGCCCTGCAGCGGATGCATCGCTTCGCGCGACTGTGGCACACGCTTCGGTGGACGATGCGCGAGCTCGACTACGCGATCGACGTGTTTGCGGGAAGCATCGTCGATGCCGGCAAGCGCATCGACACTGAGCTCGTCAAGCGACTCGCCGCTGTCGAACGCATCCAGCGGAGATCCGGGGAACCGCTCGATCGCGTGCTGGTTCTGTGGGGGACGATAGATACGCGTCGGGGCCGCGACGATCCGCATGATCCGGCCGCTGCCGACTCGCTATACGATCGGCTGTTCCTGAATCCCACCGTCAACAAGCCGATCCAGGCGGCGTTTGCGCTCAACGCGGAGCGCACCGAGCTCGCGAGAATCGGAGCTCTCGACGACTTCGTGCCGACACTTTCGGGCGCGTTCGGCATCACCGCCGCGGAAGTCAATGCAGTGCGCGGCGCCGCGCTCACCGACGGCAAGCTCAACCTCGGTAACCTTTCAACACTGCTGCGTTGGGCAGTGCTCTCGAAAGTCGCCGGACAGCCGATCGACGACCTGCTGCGCTGGATTGCGATCGCAGGTGCCAAGCCGTTCGACGCGGCCCATCCGGAAACGACGGTCGCGCTGGTCGAGGCGATCGACGCCGCGACCGCTGCCGGCTTTAGCGTGTCCGAGGTCGATTACCTGCTGCGGCACCGGGACAACGCCGCGTCGCCGCTCGCTCCGGCGCCGGAATCGATCGGCACGACGCTCTCGGCGCTGCGCGACAGCCTCCACAAGATCCAGGACCAGGTGGTCGTCGAAACCGACGCCGCTGGCGAGCTGACTCGGAAGTATCTCGGCCTGCTCAAGTGGGATAGTGCGCAAGTCGAGCTCGTGGTATCGACGCTGAACGCGCCGTTCCCGTTCTCCGCGACGGTGAGCGGACTGCCGGCTGGGATCGCGTTTCCTGCCGCGTTGCAGACGCGGATTCGCTGGGACCCCGCGCTTGCCGTGCTGCGCTACGCGGGTCCGATGAGCACCAGCGACCGCAATGACCTGGCCGCGGTCGCGGTTCCGGCAGCGGTCCAGGCAACGTATGTTGCGGCCATCGACAACCTGAAGGCGCAGTCCGATGACTTCGCCGCCGCGGTTCGCGCGGACGAACGGCCGGTGTTCCGGGAGCCGCTGGCGCAAGCGTCGATGCCGGCGGCCTCGGCAATCCCGCGCGCGCAGAAAGGCCGCCTTTTCTACGACCGCAAGACGAACGAGCTTTGCTATTCAGGGCTGATGCTGCGCTTGGCCGCAACCGAGTTGCAGGCGATTCCCGGTGCGAGCGCCGCGTTCAAGGCTGCGATCGAAGCGCTCCGCGTTCAGTCCGCAACGTTCGTGCCCGGTGCGGCCAACAGCTTGATCGCCGACGCCGACCTGCCGGCGCTGCTCGCGAGCGATACGAAGCCCGATGCGCGATTCGCCACGCTGCTCGGCGTGCTGGTGCCGCGATTGCGTCGGCTGCTCGGCGAGGAACAGGTGCGACAGGCCCTGTCTGAGGCGCTCGCCGCAGCACCCGCCGCGATCGAGCAGCTGGCCAACTCGGCGACGATGGATGCGTTCCTCGCTTCCGAATTCGTCGATAGTCCTGCGAGCCTACCTACCGACAGAGCCCGCTTCCCCGCGCTCTTCGATGCTTACGTCCGCCTGGGCAAAACAGCGCTCGCAAGCGACCGGCTCCATCTCTCGGGTGACGCGCTCGAGCAATACCTTCGCTGGCTGCCCACTGTGCCGAAGCGTGACGTGCCTTGGACGAATCCCGTCGTGCAAGCAAGCTGGCTCGACATTCGGTCGATGCCGCTCGTTGCGAGCAATGCGCCGGCAACCGAGGCCTTCGCGGGCCTTCTCCGGTTATGCACCCTCGATGTCCTGAAGCGGTCGATTCGACCGGGTGGCGATCTGTGCGTGGAGACGGTGCTCGATGGCGCGCGGGAGTCCGGCTTGGCAGTCAACGTGCTCGTTGACCGTACGGCAACCGCGATCGAACGGATCGTCGGCTGGCCGGCTGCCGACATCAAGGCGCTGCTCGGCGCCGACGGCCTTGGCCTGACGATGCCCGATGCGTTGCAGGACGAAGACGGGCTCGATCGGATCGCTCGCTGCATGCAACTCGTGCGGCAGTTGAATGCCACCGCCGAGCGCGCTCGTCAATGGGCGAAGGCCAGCCTCACCGACGACACGCCGCGGCAGATCAAGGAGACGCAGCGCGCAAAGCGCGGCGACCGCGAGTGGAACGAGCTGGCCGCTCCGGCCCAGGATTTGCTGCGCGAGAAGCGTCGTGCAGGGCTGGTCGCCTACCTCGTAACCCGTGCGCCGATCGTCACGCGGACCGACGGCAAGCATGCACCCGCATGGCGCGACGCCAACGGTCTCTACGCGCACTTCCTGATCGACGTGGAAATGTGCGCGTGCTTCAAGACCTCGCGCATCAAGCAGGCGATCAGCTCGACGCAGCTCTACGTCCAGCGCTGCCTGCTGAATCTCGAGGACGGCGTTCTCATCGACTCGGCGGACGATGCCTGGCGCGACTGGCGATGGATGAAGAACTTCCGCGCGTGGGAAGCGAACCGCAAGATCTTCCTGTTTCCCGAAGACTGGCTCGAAGGCGAACTGCGCGACGACAAGACGCCGTTCTTCCGCGACTTCGAGAACGAGCTTGCGCAGAACGACCTCACCGATTCCACCGCTGAGGATGCGTTCCTCCGCTATCTCGAGCGGCTGTATTCTGTTGCGCGGCTCGAGATCGTCGGCGTCTACGAGCAGGATGCAGCCGACGGGTTGCAGAACGTGCTTCACGTGATCGGCCGGACCACGGGGGCGCCTGCCACGTACTACTACCGGCAGCGCGTCGGGTCCGGCCGCTGGACCGCGTGGGAAAAGGTCGAGCTGGACATCGAGGGCGACCACGTGATTCCGATCGTGTGGAATCGGCGCCTGCATCTCTTCTGGGCCCTCTTCGCCGTCAAGGCCAACCCGGCGGTGCCCGCAAAGGACACTGCAGGACCTCCGCCCAGCAAGTACTTCGAGATCGGTCTCGCGTGGAGCCAGTATCGTAACGGCGGCTGGACGCCGAAGCGGACGACGCGGATCCACGTCAAGACCGATGTCGCCGTCTCCGACGACGCGGACGACGACGGACGCAACAAGCATATCTTCTTCACGAGCATCGGCAGCGACGGGCTGCGTATCTGGCCCGAGTGGGACAACCCGCAGAGCACGTACGCGACGCTCGTCAATGACCAGTACAACGGCGTCCTCGAGATGCCGAACGTGTCGCCGTATGCAACCGTCGACACCTTCTTCTTCAGCTCCGGCGGCGGCGAGCCGATCATCGAAACGGGTCGCCGCATCTACGGCGTGTACAACCCGACCGGAACGCAACTGCGCGCGATGCGCTTCGAAGAAGGGCTCGAGGCGATGATCACGGTGCCGATCCCGCTGCAGACGGGAGGGATGATCAACGTACCCATCCTCTCGACATTGCCTTTCCCGCCGCTGCTGCTGCCGAGCGACGGGACTACCAACAAGCAAGAGCCGGCGCTCAACAATTCACCTGGCAGCGTGCCGTTCGAAGTTGCGTTCGCGCACCAAGATCGATGGCTGTCGGGACGCCGGCCGTTCTTTTTCGAAGACCAGTCGCGCGCCTTCTCCGTCGATCCGGAAGACGTGAACGTGACGCTGCTCACGTGGTCGATTCCGGAGCTGGTCGATCCCGGAAAGTTCCACATCATCGTCGATCACTACTACGGNGGGTCGAAGCCCAAGCCGAAGCCGCCGATACCGTTTGCGGGGATCGTGCAGCCTGCCGCTGTGGCGCTGCAGCCGGTGGGGGGCGGTGCTGCGCCGGTCTCTATGCCGCTCTACCGCAAGCTCGAAACGATGTTGCCGGACACGGTGCGCTCGCCGGCCGCAGCACGCAAGGCGGCGCGCGAAGTGAACATCGCCGCGGCAAAGCCGTGGATCGACGTCGCCGAGATCATCAAGCCCAAGCAGCTGCTGCCGCTCACGCGACGCTCGAAGCAATATCGCTTCCGTCCGTTCTACCACCCGTACGTCAACGACTTCATTCGCGAACTGAACCGCGCCGGCGTCGATGCGCTGATGACGCTGTCGATGCAGGCGCAAACCGCGAAGCCGTTCACCGACTACCAGCCGACTGCGCTGGTGCACCCGGACTACCCGATCGAGAACGTCGACTTCTCGCCCATGGGCAGCTACTCGCAATACAACTGGGAGCTCTTCTTCCACGCTCCGTTGATGATCGCGGTCAGGCTGATGCGCAACCAGCGCTTCGAAGAGGCGCGGCGCTGGTTCCACTTCATCTTCGATCCTACGAGCACGTCGCCGGAGCAGGTGCCGGCCAAGTTCTGGCGCACGAAGCCATTCCACGACATGACCCGCGACGACTACGTCGCGCAGCGAATCCAGCAACTCATCACGCCGAAGGCAGACGGACAGCCGAACCCGCAACTGATGCAGCAGATCGCGGAGTGGCGGCAGAATCCGTTCTCGCCTTACGCAATCGCGCGACTACGCTTCACCGCTTTCCAGCAGTCGGTGGTGATGAAGTACCTGGACAACCTGATCGCGTGGGGCGACCAGCTCTTCCGGCGCGACACAATCGAGTCGATCAACGAGGCGGCCCAGCTCTACCTGCTGGCCGCTGAGATCCTTGGGAAACGGCCGCTGGAGATCGCGGCGCGCGCGAAGCCCACGGTGCACACCGTCAATTCGCTCGATCCTGCGCTCGCCGGTTTCTCAGACAAGCTGGTCGACGTCGAATTCATGATCCCGGTGCCGTCGCCCGATTCGGTGATGCTGTCGAAAAACTCGGCGACGCTCAAGGTGCCGCAGATCCTCTACTTCTGCGTCCCACCCAACGAGAAACTGCTATCGTACTGGGATACGGTCGCCGCTCGTCTCTACAAGATCCGCCACTGCATGAACATCGAGGGCGTCGTCCGCCAGCTCGCGCTGTTCGAGCCGCCGATCGACCCGGCGATGCTGGTGCGCGCAACGGCGATGGGTGTCGACATCGGCAGCGTGCTCAACGATCTCGATGCACCGCTGCTTTACTACCGCTTTACGCACCTCGCGCAACGGGCGACGGAGCTTTGCACCGAAGTCAAGGCCCTGGGTGCCGCGCTGCTCTCCGCGATCGAGAAGCGCGACGCCGAGACGGTGGCGCTGCTTCGCTCGAGCAACGAAATCGAGCTGTTGCGCACGGTCCGCGATACGCGCGAAGCGCAGCTGCGCGAAGCCCGCGAGATGCTGTCGGCGCTCGAGAACGCGAAGACGGTGACCGAGGCACGGCGCGATTACTACCGCGACATCGAGCGGATCAACAGCAACGAGCAGCTGCACATGGACAAACTGTACAGCGCGCATGTGCTGAGCGAGGTTGCCCAAGGAATGAATGCCGCGGCATCGGTTGCCTTCATGGTTCCCCAATTCGACGTCGGCGTCGCGGGTTGGGGATCGAGCCCTACGGTCAAGGCGAAGTTCGGAGGCACCAATCTCGGTCACGCGCTGCAGGCCGCTGCGGGCGTGGTCAACATGGTTACCGCGATCCATACTTACGAAGCCAACAGCGCACAGATAAAGGGCGGCTTCGATCGGCGCTGGGACGAGTGGAAGCACCAGGAGAACCTGGCAGGACTCGAGCTCAAGCAGATCGACCGCCAGCTAGAGGCCGCGCGACTGCGCGTCACCATCGCGGAAAAGGAACTGGCCAGCACCGGCTTGCAGATCGACCACGCGCGCGCGGTCGACCAGGCGATGCGCACGCGCTATGCCAATCGCGAGCTGTACGAATGGATGATCGGGCAGATCTCCGCGGTGTACTTCCAGGCCTATCAACTCGCTTACGACGCCTGCAAGCGGACCGAGCGCGCATTTCGTCGCGAGCTTGCGGTCAAGGTATCCGGCTTCATCCAGTTCGGCTATTGGGACGGATTGAAGAAAGGGCTTCTCGCCGGCGAACGGCTGCTGCTCGACCTGAAGCGGATGGAATCCGCCTACCTGGACCAGAACCGGCGCGAGCTCGAGATCACCCGCCACGTATCGCTCGACCTCCTGTATCCGCAGGCGCTCGTCAACCTGCGCGAAAAGGGCGAGTGCTTCTTCGAGCTGCCCGAAGCGATCTTCGACATCGACTTCCCAGGACAGTACATGCGCCGGATCAAGGCTGTGAGCCTCAGCATCCCCTGCGTGACCGGGCCGTACGCCAGCATCGGCGCGCGCCTGACGCTCCTGGGCAATCGCGTTCGTACCGAAGCCGATGCGCAGGGAACGTACGCGTGGCAGGGGCCCGACGACCCGCGGTTCGTCCAGGATCTCGGCGGTATTCAGTCCATCGCCGTCAGCAACGCGCAGCAGGATGCGGGCATGTTCGAGCTTAACTTCCGGGACGAGCGCTATCTGCCGTTTGAAGGGGCAGGGGTGATCAGCCAGTGGCGGCTCGAGCTGCCGCAGGAACTGCGCCAGTTCGATTACGACTCGATCTCGGACGTGGTCGTCACCTTGCGTTACACCGCCCGCGACGGAGGGGCGACGCTGCGTAAGGCGGTCACCGACAGGCTGCTCGAAGCGTTGAACTCGATCCAGGTCGAGCAGGGGCGCAAGGGATTGTTCCGGCTGTTCAGCTTCCGGCATGACTTCTCGGATCGTTGGGCTCGTTTCACGACCGACGGCGCGCAGCCACTCATGCTTCCGCTCCACGCGGGGCTCTTCCCTTCGATCGAGTCGCTCGATGCCGCTCAGGGCAACACCGTACGCAAGCTGGTCCGCATCAAGCGCGTTGCGCTGCTGATGAAAACCAAGCCTGGTTCACCATACGATGGCGATGGCGATCCAATGCGGTTTGACCTGACCCGACCCGGCGCCGCCCCCGCCCAGCTCGATGTGCAGCAACTGCCCGGCAGCCTGGATGCGAATGCGCAGGCCCTCGTCGACCTGGGCGCAGGGCTCACGCTCGGGGACGATCCGGACCAGCAGACGTGGAAGCTGGCACTGGCAAGCCTGCCGGCGGTGCTCACCAAGCAGGTCCCACAGCCTGGCGGGGGCAATGCACCCGTGCTCGATGCCGACAAGATCGAGGACATCGGCGTGCTCGTTAGCTATACCGTCGGCTAGCTATGGCAGCGCCGGCATTCATCGCACCGATCGCCGCGGTGACACGGCCCGCCGCGATTCGTACGGCAGCCGACTGGCTGTCACGCACCGCCGCGCGCTTGCGATTACCCGTGCCCCGACACTGCTCGGCGGTGCTCGGGGCCGCGTTTCCGCTGCCGATCCAATCACTGCAACGCAAGCCGAACGCCCTCGTCGCGGATGGACCGCCGCTCGAGGCGTCATTCGTCGCCGGCACCGATGACGTGTTTCGGCTGGACTTCGAGCCGGGTTGCAGCACGGACTCGCCTGTCGAGCGCAGGGATGTCGCAATCAAGTTGTTCGCGGATCTGGTCGGTGGCGCGTTCGACAGTGGAGTCTCGTCGGCGGCACGTTGCGCTGCGGTGGCGCTCGCGACATCGGCGCTCGGCGAACCGCAGCGATTCGGCGGTTTCGTTGGAATGACCATCGGCAACGAAGGATTTCGCGAAGCCAAGCTCTACAGCGAGTGGACGACAGACGTTCCCGCGGTCATTCCGCGAAGGCTGGCAGCAGTCGTCGATACAGCGCTGTCGAGCATCCCCGGCCTCGTCCCGCTATTCGCATCGACCAGTTGCACGCGCGAACATTGCGCACATCGGTTATATCTGCTCTGCAACGCCGATTTCACGATGCATACGCTAGTCCCTGCAATGGAGGCATCGGGCCTTTCACACCGGCTACCCGATGCGGCGTTGCGGCTCGCTCCTTTTCTTTGCGATGGTGCGACCGCGCCGCGTGGCTCGACCGTGATCTCGTTTCGCGACTCGCCCGCAGGCATCGAATGCAAGGTTGAGTTGCTGGCCCGTGCGCTGGAGATTCGCGCTGACGTGTTGGGCAACCGCGTCGTGCAATCGATGGAGACGCATGAGCGGGCAGGGCGCGCCTACGGTCGATGGGTGGCGGCGATCGGTGCGACGACGAGCGACGTCAACGTGATAGGCGTGCGAATCGAGCACGCGCAAACGGCGCACCTCGGCGTGTATGTCTCGCCGCGGTTCGATAGGCCACAGTGACCGACCTGCTCGATGCGCGGCGCCGGCAGGCGGCGGAGGCCGCGGCGCTGTTGTACGACGCAGGTGCGCATCGGGTGTGGGTGTTCGGATCGACTGCACGGCTCGACGTTCGCGACGCGCGCTCTGATCTCGACCTGGCCGTCGAGGGAATGACGGAGGCGCAGATCAAGTCGATGCGCGAGGCGTTGCGCACCCGATTCCGGTGCAAGGTCGACGTGGTCAGCATGGAGCGGGCCCTGCCAGAGCTGCGACAGGGCATTCTGAAATGTCGAGTGCTGATGCGCCCGGGCGAGCCGCTGCCGGTCGGCAACGCCACGCTGCCCAGCACACGACGATCGACAGCACCGATCCGCAGTCTCAACGACCTGCGCTATGAAAGCGTCCTCGGAATCCTGCATGACCACGCTCCGCGGCGCGTTCTCGATCTCGGTTGCGGACCGGGCCGCCTGATCCAACGCATTGCAGAGCTGCCTTCGGTCGACCGCATCACCGGCGTGGATGCATCGTCCACGGTGCTGGGCGTTGCGCGTCGACGACTGGCGCCGCTGATGCATGCGGACCAGCGCCCGGCGGTGAAGCTGATTCTCGCGCTCGCGACCAACCCCGACCCGCGCTTCCTGGGACACGACGCGGTGGTCGCGATCGAGATGATCGAGCACCTCGACCCGGCGCGACTGAATGCGTTCGGGCGCATCCTGTTCGACTATCTCCGTCCACCGCTGATCGTGATCACCACGCCCAACCGCGAATACAACGCGCGCTGGGGCAACGAGGGCGTTCGAGATCGTGACCACAAGTTTGAATGGACGCGGGCGCAATTCCAGTCCTGGATCGCGGATGCCGATCGCAATTCTGTCTATCGGCATGCGTTCGACGACATCGGCACGCCGATCGCGGGCGCCGGAGGGCCGACACAGCGGGTCGTCTGCGCGCGCCGCGTTTCACTCTAGCCGGACGCGTCCGCGAATTTCCATGTCGTTGGGGCGACCCATGTAGTGATCGAGGATGCGCGCCTCGATGTGCTGCTTGTCCCAAGTCGACGCTCCCTCCAGGCCGATGCACTCTTCGGGTGTCGCCTCGCGAGTCATGCCTTCGGAGTCGTAGATCGTGCACTTGCGGAAATCGACCAGGTCCTGCCTGTAGCGCACCACAGGCTTCGCGACCTCGCCGCTTAGCGGGCGCTTACCGAGCGCTGCCCATCGTTGCGGGTCTAGTTGGCGTACCGACTGGATGAACAACACGGGCTTCGACTCGATCTCGCCCAGGTCAGCGCGGGGGTCCGTCGTGCGGAAGTCGTAGAACGCGATGTAAGAGTAGTCAAGCGCGCGGCCATAACCGAAGGTGCCGTCGGCCAGAGGGATTCGCAGGAAAGTACCGATCGGGTATGGGCTCGATTTTTTTGGCATGCTGTTTCGATGGGTGAGTTAATCGCGTTGGTCTATGGGCTTGCCGGCTTGTCGCCCGTGTACGGCGCCATCGGGCCGAACTTGAAGTCCGACACCGCATGGAAGGCCGGTCCTGCCGGATTGTCCTTGGCGACGCCGCGGACGGCGTTCTCCGTCAACGCCGGGCCCTTGCCCGTATCGGACTGCGCGCCTCCGATGAAATTCTTGAGTCCAAGCCGGTCGGCCTCCTTCTTTCCATGGAAGTCGATCAGTTGCTGCTCGCGGCCGCGAATGGCGATGTAGCCGATGTCCCGATAACGATCCGCATAGTTTACCGCGAGCCCTACGGCGTACTGGTCGCGCTGCGCCTGTTCGAAACCCGCTCCGTGAGTTTCCTCGGACTCGTCCTTGTGGTGATTGGCGTCGCGCGCCGCCACGGCCGCGTCAGCTTGCGGCTCCCATGGCTTGTCTAGGTCGATGATCATGCTCGTGCGACCCGAATAGGTGCGCTTCGTGGTGTTGTTGTACTTAGTGTACGTCACGTAAATGCGGCCGAGCCGCGGGACCTTGTCCTTGTCCTTGTCGGGGTCCGGCTGTGGCTGTGGTTGCGGCGCAGGCTGCGGTTCCGGGAACGGATCGATTTTGATCTTCCGCACTTCGCGAAGCACCGGGAAGAATTCATCCCGATGGATGCCCCATGGGTTTCCGGTCTTGACGATGTTCGCGGAACGCTGCATGTAATTGCGCACCGCGAGCGCTTCAGCGAAGGCGGCGACGACCTGTGCCGCCAAAAGCGCCGAGGCCGCGCCGGCCGCCAACCCTCCGCCGGCGACGCCGCCGGTTCCGCCCACCGCAGGGGCCCCTTCCGCAACTGCCGTTCCGGTTGCAACTCCGGCAGTTCCTGCTCCCGCGGCGGCTGCCGCCGGCGCTGTACGAGCGATCGCACCGGCAACCGTCGCCGCGATGAGCCGGAGCGTTTCCGGATCCAGGTTCTCCTCGCCGGCATACCTGCCCGTCGGGTCGCTCAATCCAACCGGATTGTTTCGGCAGAATCGGTACAGGTTGAGGCCGTCGGCGATCCCCGATGGGTCGGCGCTGCACCATCGACCGAGCCAAGGGATCGCATACCGCGCACCGTGGTAATAGAGCCCGCTCTCCTCGTCGCGCTCCTTCCCCGTATAGCGGTACCGCTTAGGGGTCTCGGTCTGGTTGCGCACGGCTTGGAAGGTCGATGCCCCGAACGGCGCGTATTCTTCGTACGAAACGATCTGCGCCTGCTGGTCCAGCTCTAGGGATGCCGATCCAAGATGGTTATCCAACTGATTGCGAACGAGCTGCCTCGGCGCCGGATCATTGCCGGGAGCGGGATGCGTCCGTGTCTCGATCATCGCGACGCGCCGCTTGTCATCCATCACGTGCAGCGTCTCACGCTCGAGTGTCGCGGCGCCGGCGCCGATCGCGCCGCCATGCGTGCGAAAGATCTCGAAGCCGCCGAGATAGATGCGCTCCTCGACGAGGCCGACCGACTTCTCCCACACCTTGCGCACGCGCTCGCCTGAGCTGTCGTAGACGTAGAACGCCGTGCCGCCGCCACCCAGGTCGGCGCGCTGTAGCCGATCCTTGCAATCCCAGGCGACGTTCGGACCAGGAGCACCGGCGCCCAAGTGCGCCAAACGCACGATGTTCCCATGCGCATCGTGCAGGTACTTCTCGGGCTGCGTGGTGGTGCCCGCAGGGTTGACCGTCGTCTTCGATAACCGGTTGCTGGTCTTCGACTGTGCGCCGCCGCCTTCGGTCAGGCTCGCCTCGAGATACTCGGAGCCACGCGTCCAGCCGGGCGCATCGGCGCAGGTCCGATGATGGCTCGTCGACGCGAAGTTTCCAGCAGCGTCGTAAACGTACTTCTCGCAGTACCGGGCAACCAGGTCGCCGTTGTTCGGATGCGGCTGCCGCACGCGCAGAGCATCGTCGTGCGAATGTGCGAGCTGGTCGCCATTCGGTCCCAGCTTTTCGCGTCCCGTCGCCTGGATCAGCTGGTACAACGCATCGTAGGTGTAATCGTTCGATGGATCGATGCGCTGGTTGCTGAAGAATACGCGCTGTTGCGCATCGTCCCGGATGTGCGTGACATTGCCCGCCGCGTCGTACGTATAGCGAAGATTCTGCAGTCCGCAGGCGTTACCCGCGGCGGGCGGCGTTGCCGGCGCCGGAACGGTAGGCGGCGGCGGGGATGGGTTGTCGCAATCGCCGGCGAAGCCATTGCTCTGCGCGGTCGGCGGATCGACGCCGCGACGCGTATACAGGTGCTTCAGCCGGAACGTCTCGCGGTCGTAGGCGTAAGTCGTCCGGATCACAGTCGTGTCGGCGGTGCGGCGGTCGATCAGCAGCCGCTGACCCTTCGCGTCGTAATCGATGTCCGCGATGCCGACTGGCGAAGGCGCATCTTGCGCCGGATCGATGAGGCCACCCGGCTCCGCGCCCCGTTCCAACCAAACGTCGACGCGCTCCAGCAGATTCGCTTCGTTGAATTGCGGCTGCAGCACGTTGATCTTGCCCGGCCCGATGTTGCTGTGCGGCGCGATCGACTGGGTACGACGATTCAGGGCGTCGAATCGCGTACTTGCCTCGAACCGCTCCGCGTCGAGCGACGGTTGGCCGGCCCAGTCGGCAACGCTCTTGTAGTCGCTCAGCAACCGCCGCGTGGTATGGAGGAGATTGCCTTTGAAGTCGAACGCCGCGACGGGGTTGCCTGCGTCATCGAGACGCGCGTTGAAGAGGACACCGGCGGTATCGGAACGCTGGTACATCCGGGTGCGCAGGTTGAGTCGCTGCGCTTCGGTCTCCTGCGTGGCGGTCGCCTTCAGCGAAGGCTCGCCGTATTCCATTCGCTCGTAGGCGATGTCGACGTTGAGCGTGCGCGGATCGGATTCCGCCGTCGTGCCCCGAACGCTCTCCTGCACGGGGCGGCGCAGCGCGTCGTAGGCGGTGATGAAGTTATGGCCGCGGCTGTCCCATGCTCGGATCGGCTTGCTGCTCGCATCGTTC
Organism: Paraburkholderia dilworthii; assembly: GCF_000472525.1. Classification (GTDB taxonomy): domain Bacteria; phylum Pseudomonadota; class Gammaproteobacteria; order Burkholderiales; family Burkholderiaceae; genus Paraburkholderia; species Paraburkholderia dilworthii. Next base: position 6,476 of record NZ_AWZT01000064.1, on the reverse strand, counting down.
AGCAACCAGCGCCCACCGGCTTCCATGCTCGATCGACGGATGCAATGCCCGAGCATGTCGAACGACTGTTGCAGCACGATGCGGCCGAGCACGTCGCCGTTCTGAACGACCGCGTCGCGCACGGTCCGCTGGTTGCCTTCAATGTCGAGCTCGGCGCGCGACGCGAGCGTCTCCCCGCTGCCGTCCAGCGGATGGCCGGCGCAATCCACGCGATTGCGCGCCAGTGTCAGGAACGTTCGACCGAGCGCGTCGAAGTGGGCGGTCGCCGGCGTGTCGGCGTGGCGAGCTGCGCGTTGTGCGGCGTTGCGCTCGTCCACGCCAAGCGCGCCGCCGATGCGTTGCGCATGCCATGTCTGCCACGATTGGCGCTCGGCCGATGGCATTGCATCGAAATACCTCGCGACATAGCCGGCGACATCCGGATCGGTGCGCGGATCGCCAGTCTCTTCGTTGCGCGCCGCGCAGGTGTCGTTGACATCGTAGGTCGTCTGCTGCCACGCGTCGAACCGTACCTTTTGGTACGTGTGGTTGGGATGCAGCGTCGCAATCACGCGCTGCAACGGGTCGTAAAACAGCACCGGGCTCACGCCCGCCCGCACTCCGAATTCGTAACGGTGCGTTGCACTGAAGAACGGCTCGTATTGCCGAATCGGCTTTCCCTTGTTGTTGAAGATCGTCCAGCCGCTTGCGACCCATCGCGGATCGATGATCGGTGACAGCGGATCGTCAACGTCGAGCGGACCGGGTTCAGCCTGCGTCTTCCTCTGGATCTCGCGGCCGAAGCCATCGGAGTACGACAGGCTCACCTGGATCCGCAATCCATGCGGCGGCAGCGGGCTCGCGACGTGTGTCTCGCGCGTAAGGATCGCGCCGCAAACGGGGTCCCATTGCGACGGATCACCAGGATGCGCGCGTCGCGAAACGTAAAACCTGTCGAGGTCGTAGACGACACGCGTGGTGGCGCCCTTCAACAGCGATTTGGCATGCGCGAGCGGATCGTCGAAGAAGTCGTTCGTGTCAGTCGCGCTCAGGTCCGCCACAAATCCCGCGAGCGTGTCACCCTCGACCGGAGCGGGCGCCGGCTTGCCCATGACGGCAGTGCCGGACACCAACCCGAGCGCATCGAACAGGACGGCCGACTGGTTGCCATTGGCATCGCCGATCAGCGCCGGCTGCAGCGTCCGGTAGTCGTTGGCATCGACGCTCGTAAGATTGCCGAGGGCATCGCGCGTCCCGACCATCAGTAGATCGTAGGCATCGAAGTCGACCCATGCGTCGTGGCCGAACGGATTGCGATAGCGACGCACGTTGAAGAAGTGCTGCCGCGCCTGCGCGAGCTCCATCGGTGCGGTGTCGGCGGGGTCGACGCTGTGGAACGAACGCCCCGACGGAATCCACCAGCGATCGTCAGGATCCGCGGCGGGGAATCGACCATCGGCCTTGAGGCCCTGGCTCTGGACGTACCCGCCCTGGTCGCCGTCTTGTCCCCCAAGCACCGCTGTGACATCTGGCAACAGTGCTTCTGCCAGTTGGCCCGGGCGCGGCCGCTGGAACACCTGGTCGATCAGTCCGCGCGTGAACGCGAGCTTGTAACTTTCGCCAGTCAACCCCAACGCCTGTTGTTTGCCAAGCTCAAGCAGCCCGCCCAGGTCGTCTCGCCGATAGAGCGAGCGTATCCATTCGATTGGCCGGCGCCGCCCATTGCCGGTCGGCATCGCCTCGTATTCCACCTCCGGCGCGATGAACTTATGCCTGAGGCGCCCGGGATGAGCTGGGTCGTCCTCGACGAAATCGGAATCGCGATACCGTCCCGCGCTGCCAGTCGGCGCATAGCGCGTGAGCTCGAACGTCACCGACTCGCACGATTGCGGGCTGCGATAGTCGCCGCCGTCGTCGATGGCATTGGTGACGCGGTTCTCGGTGTAGGTGATGAGCGGCGTCAGCTGCCGATCGCGATCCCATTCCGTCGCAAGCGGCGATGCGCGGCGGTCGTAGCCGATCATCGCGCGCTTGAGGACGTTGCCGAAAGCATCGACTTCGAGCGTCAACGTGTGATCGATCCGTGGATCCGACGCGCTGCGCTCGTAGTGGCGAGCGAGCGTCTCGCGCGGGTGCGTGAAGAACACTGCGTGGCGAGTGGGATTGCTCGAATCACCGGCGCCGCGAACCTGCAGCAGGACAATGGTGAAGTTCTGCTCGCTGACCGTGTAGGGCGTCCGCGACCGCTGGATCTCCCCGTCGGTCGCATCGGGAGAGTCCGCGTCGTCCGCGTAGACCTCCTCGCGCAATATCGCGCCCTTCAGCGCACGGCAGGCCTCCTTCTCCTCGTCGAGCGTCAGACCAGGCGGAACGATCGTATCGTCGAGCAGGTCGGCGCGCGCAGCATCGGTCGAAAGACCCGGCTCGCGGAAGTACTCGTCCTCGAAGTGTCGCGACACGCGCGAACGCAAGCGCCACGCGCCTGTGTGGAACCACGTCTTCTTGTGCACCGGCGGCACGTGCGACGCGGCATCGATGTTGTCGGCAGGAATGTTGCCGCCCGCGAATGCGGCGAGCTGCTCGGTATCCCACTGCTCGACCATCCCGAAACCGCGGAACTCCCGCTCCTCGCCATCGAAACAGCCATTGTGATACGCATAGCGCGTGACGAACAGGTTCCTACTCACCGCGTCGTAGGTTTGGACACGCTCGACCACGTGAACCGGGAACGGCAGCCGGGTGATCCACGGCTTTCCATCGCGACGGTCCTGCACGTAGAACCGCGTCGACGGCGCGTATGCGATCCGCGTCTCGGTGCCGAGATTGTTGACGGTGCTGACGAGCAGGTGCGGCTTGCTCGCGCCCATCAGGTTGATGTAGCGCATCGGGCGTGCTGCATCCGACGGCAGGGAAGACGACCAGACCAGGCACGCGGTGCCGTTGCCCAGCAGGTCGATCGGCACGATGCTCGCAAGCTCGTCGACGCGCGGCGCCGCACGCATCACGTGCGGTGCGCTCCACCCATTGCCCGACTGGTTGAAGTACAACCGGATGCCGTCGCGATGAAGATAAATTAGGTCACCGGTTCCGCTGCCATCGATGTCCGCGACGCGCACGCGCTTCTGCTCGAACTGATCCGGGTTGTCGAACCACGGCCCACCGTCCATCGTGACCTTGGCGCCGAAGCGGCAGTAGCCCAGGTTCGGCCAATAGCAGACTTCGCCGTTGCGGATGCGGACGATGTCGGCGAGGCCGTCGCCGGACATGTCCGCCAGGTAGATTGACTGCGTCCCGTCGGCGAATACGACACGCGGACCCTTTTCTTCGTCCAGCATTTTCGCGACGCGCCGTGCCGGCCCGAATCCTTCTTCCGCGAGCGATGCATGCCAAACGAACGCCTCGTCGTTGCTGACGAGAATGTCGGCATGCCCATCTCCATCGAGATCGATGAGCCGGGTGTTGGGATCGTGCGGGTTGCGCTGCACGTGCGACATCAGCGGACAAAAGCGCTCCCAGCCCTCCTCGTCGTCGTGCTCATACAGTCCTGCCGTCGGCCCCGACAGCACGACCACGTCGGGCTGCCCGTCGCCGGCCAGGTCCATGATCTCGGCACCGGCAGCGAGCGTCACGTTCGGCATTGATGCCGCGCGCTCCAGCGGTGCGAACTTCGCCTTGACGGTTTCCCGGCCATCCGCCGTTGTTACCGGCACCGGGCTCCAGTTGCGCTTGTAGAGCCATGCGCCCGAGCGCTCGATGAGGATGCCCGAAAGGCCTTCTCCGTGCAGATCCACCCACCGATACGTCGACCCGTCGATGCCTATCGGCAAGTTTTCGAGGCTTTCGGGATCGACCGCTTCGACCGTGTCCTGCACGACGGGCTCGGTGTATTCGAATTCGATCGGCGGCCAGCTTCGCCTCGTCGTCCCATCAGCCGTCTGGTTCCACCCGGTCTGAATGTATTGCGTGAGGAAGCTGTAGTTCGGCTTCGAAGCAATGGCGGGATCGATCTCGTCATCGTAGGTGAGCTCGATGCTGCGCACGACGCCGCGATATCCTTTGTCACCACCCGCCGGCAGGTCCGCAATGTGGTGGAGCATCAGCACGCGTTCGCAACGCCTGCACGTGCGCACCTCGAAGCCTGCGCGATAGCTCGAGAACGCGTCGGGGCGATAGAACCACGCCTTCTCCGGCTGGCCCAACGGATCGTCGACGTCGAGCTCGCCGTAGTCGAAGCGCACCTCGAACATCCAATCGGCCGCCGTGTCCGTCGGCGGTTGTTCGAGGTCGCTCAGGTTGCGCGGCCGCTTGCCTCCGTCCAGAAGTGACCCGACATTCCCGTACAGCACGCGATGCGGATAGCGCTGTGCGCTGCGACGCGGGTCGGACAGACTACCGCGGTTGCGCTGATGCGCCTGCCCGAATGGGTCATCCTGGCCCGCGCGCGGCTGCCACGCGCCATCCTCGTCTTTGTACAAGTAGCGAATGCCGTTGCCCTTGTCGTCACGTGACTCGCAGATCAGCCACGAAAAGATCCGCGTCGGATCGAGCGGGTCGACGATGCGCGAATGCGCGTCGCAACCATAGAGCGTGAGGACGTTGTCCTTCGAGATCGAACGCCAATGCATGTCGCCGGGCATCGCGGTCCGGGTCCAGCGCTCGATGCGTGCGAACAATCCCTCGATCCGCGGTCGATAGCGCCGCACGCGGAAGCCGTCGATATCGTCTTCGTCGATGCGGCCGTCCGCACGACGTACGGGCACCAGGTCTTCGCTGCCCGACAGGATGAAGACGTCGGAGTCCGCGCCGTCAAGATATTGCGGAAGCCCCTTGTCGGTCTTGCGCGTGATCGTCGGCAGCGAGAATCGCCAGCCGAAACCGAACGGGCCGTTGCCGGCGCCGGAATCGTACGATAGTGCGAGTTGCGGACCGAACCCCGAACGCCCGGGACTTGTCGGGATCGGCAACCATATCGTGCCTGTGCCCGTGACGGGATTGTTGGCGAATTTCTCGCCGATGCCACGGATCGCGCCGCCGCCCTTGGGCAACTGGATCGTCGGGACCGATGCGGCCGGTGACGAGACCTGTTCGCCGGTGGGAGAACCGGCGTCGGGCGTAGGGTTGGCCACTGCTAAGCCTCCCAGGTTAGGTCAGGCTCGGGAATGCAAGTCTTGGCGGGCGTCGACATCAGGTCGAACGTCTTCCGATGATAAGGGATACGCGGCGTGACGAGACGGTGAATATTCACGGTGCGATTGGACGCTGGCGTAGGCGAAGAGCTGCTGCGTCTGGCATCGTTCCAGGCCAAGCCAGATGGCAAGGTGACGTCGTGCGCAGACGGCGGATTCCGCGAGTGCGTGTTTCGGAAGCGGCGTCTTACAATTACAGTTTCTGCATGCGCCCAGGCATCATGTTCACCGACATCATTCAATCCACCGGAATCATCCAGTCTGCCACGCCGCTCGCTCGGCGGTGATGATGCTGGCGTCCGCGGTCGCTCCGTCGCCGGCCTACGTGAATGGAGCCGTCACGGTGACGACATCGTTGAGCGTCGTCGCGTCTGGCAGCGGTCAGCAGACCGGATCGATCGTTGTCGGCGATGGCATCACCAACTGCACGATCGTGCTGCCCGTGACTTCGTGCGTGTTCATTCCGACGGCTCCGGGCTCGAAGACGCTGACTGCATCGTATGCGGACGATTCGAGCTTCGTGGGCAGTACTGTGCCATCCGTCGCGCTGACCGTACAGACCGGAGCAACTCAGAGCGTGCCCACGGTTGCTCCCAGCGGGACCGGTTCCGTGACGATCATCGACGACGGCGATTTCGTCAATTGCGGGGCGACGTGTTCGCTGATGCTCGTCCCGGGAAGAGTTGTGCACGTTGCTCACCGCCAAGATGCAAGATCGAAATTCCCTCGCCGTGCGGATCTTGCTGGCCTGCGGCGTCCGCGTTTCTGACCTCTACACCGCGAAGTGGGACGACGTTCATCTCGACGAGGGCCGGTGTCGCATTCCGGCCCGCTTGCCGCCCGACACGATACGCTGCGGTCGCCGTCCTTCATTGTTCGCTAAACTCAGCCGTTGGAACGTCGCCAGGCGCTGAGATGGCGGATGACAGCCTGCGAGTCGCCGTTCCGCTCATGCAGACGAGTGAGATGGCGCAACGCTTCCTCGTTCGCTGCGTTGATCTCGAGGCAGCGCGCGTACGCCTGCATCGCCTCGTCGACCTGTCCCATTTCCTCAAGCAGCATCGCGTGACTCAGTGCTGCCTGGTCATTTTCCTTGTTGATCTCGACGCAGCGTAGAAAACTCGCGGCCGCATCTTCGAGCCGGCCGGCCTCCTCAAGCAACACTGCGCGGTTGTAGTGCAGGAGTTCGGCGTCCGCAAAATGTTTCAGCGCCTCATCGAATACCTTGAGCGCGTGCGCGCAACGGCCACTGTCCTCGGCGATCAGCGCGCCCAGGTTGTTGTAGGCGTGAAAGTCCGGCTCCGGTGACAG
>NZ_AWZT01000063.1 GCF_000472525.1 Paraburkholderia dilworthii | reverse complement strand
CAGCGAATCGGCGCAGATTGCGGGTGCATTCGAGGCGCACAATTTTGCCACCGTCGACCTGACCTTCGATGAACTCTCGAAGCAGCACATCCGTTACATGGTCGGCGGCCGCTCGCCGCTCGCGCATGACGAACGCCTGTTCCGCTTCGAGTTTCCGGAGCGGCCTGGCGCGCTGATGAAATTCCTGTCGTCGATGGCGCCGGACTGGAACATNAGCCTCTTTCACTACCGCAACCAGGGCGCGGACTACAGTTCGATTCTCGTCGGCATTCAGGTGCCGGAAAGCGATAACGCGGAGTTCGAACGCTTTCTCGCGACGCTCGGTTATCCGTATTGGGAAGAGACCCAAAATCCGGTGTATCGGTTATTCCTCGCCTGAACTCTTGAGACTGAAACGCGCAGATGGCTCTTTCGCTTGTCGACAAACTGGTGGTGGCAATCTCGTCACGCGCGCTCTTCGATTTTGAGGAAGAGAACCGCGTGTACGAGGAAGGCGATCTTCAGACCTATGAAGCGTTGCAGCGCGACCGGTTGAACCTGCCCGCGAAACCTGGCGTCGCGTTTCCGCTGATCCGCAAGCTGCTGGCGTTGAACGCGGGCGGTCATCGTGTGGAAGTGGTGATCCTTTCGCGCAGCGATCCGATCAGCGGACTGCGCGCGTTTCATTCATGCCGCGAACACGGGCTCGCAATCGAGCGCGGCGTGTTCACGCGCGGGCGCGCGCCATTCGGTTATCTGAAGCCGTTGAACGCGTCGCTGTTTCTCTCCGCGAATCAGGACGACGTGCGCGACGCGCTGGCCGCTGGTTTCCCGGCCGCACGCGTCTTGCCGGAATCGGCGAAAATGGCAAGCAAGTATCCGGACGAAATCCGCATTGCTTTCGACGGCGACGCCGTATTGTTCTCGGACGAAGCCGAGCGCGTGTTTCAGAAAGACGGCCTGCGAGCCTTCGTCGGCCATGAGACGCACAACAAGGATTTGCCGCTCGCCGACGGGCCGCTCAAGCCCTTGCTCGAAGCGCTTCATCGGCTGCAAAAACTCGCGGACGAAGCCGCGCCGATGCATATTCGTACGGCATTGGTGACGGCGCGTTCGGCGCCCGCGCACGAGCGCGCGATCCGAACCCTGATGGCCTGGAACATCGAAATCGACGAAGCGATGTTCCTCGGCGGCCTCGACAAGAGCGCATTTTTGCGCGAGTTCGAGCCGGACTTTTTCTTCGACGACCAAATTGGCCATTGCGAATCGGCCCGCGTCGTGACGGCGACCGGACACGTGCTGAGTGGCATCGTGAATGCATCATGACACCCGAACAATCACCGCTGGGTAAGCCCTCCTCTTACACCGAACAGTACGACGCTTCGCTGCTATTTCCGATTGCGCGCAGCAACGCGCGCGACGCGATCGGCATCGGCGCCCGGTTGCCGTTTTTCGGCACGGATATCTGGAACGCGTATGAGTTGTCGTGGCTGAATCAGCGCGGCAAACCGCAAATCGCCGTCGCGACTTTTTTCGTGCCGGCCGACTCGCCGAATATCGTTGAGTCGAAGTCGTTCAAGCTTTATCTCGGTTCGTTCGCGCAGACCGCGTTTGAGTCGATGGAAGCGGTGCGCGACACGATCAGGCGCGACGTGTCCGTGTCTTGCGGTGCAACCGTTTCTGTACATCTGACTGCCCCGCACGACTTCGGCAAATTGCAGATGGAAGAATTCGAAGGAATGTCGCTCGACCGGCTGGATCTCGACACAGACGTGTACACGCCGGACGCCTCGCTTCTGAAAGCGGCTTTAGACGAAGCGCCCGTCGAAGAAACGGTGTTTTCCAATCTGCTGAAATCGAATTGTCCTGTTACCGGGCAACCCGACTGGGGCAGCGTGCAGATTCATTACATCGGTCCGCAGATCGATCACGCGGGCCTGCTGCGCTACATCATCTCGTACCGTAATCACACGGGTTTTCATGAGCAATGCGTCGAGAAGATTTTTATCGACGTGATGAAAGCGTGCAAGCCGGTCAAGCTCGCGGTGTATGCGCGTTACACGCGGCGCGGCGGGCTCGACATCAACCCGTTCCGCACCAACTACAATCTGCCGATGCCGGACAACATGCGGCTCGCGCGTCAGTAAGCAAACGGGTTTCGCCGCGGGTTCTCACAGTTACTCACGCCCGCGGCGAGTCAGATGCTTCAAGCCGTCGGCTTCTTATAAGCGACGCAATCCACTTCTACTTTGCAGTCGATCACCATCGACGAAACGACACAGGCCCGCGCCGGCGGGTTGTCGCCGAAGTATTCGCGGAACACCTTGTTGAACGACGCAAAGTCGCGCGGATCGTCAAGCCACACGCCGCAGCGGACCACATGTTCGGCGCCGTAGCCTGCTTCCTTCAGAATCGCGAACACGTTCTGAATTGCCTTATGCGATTGCTCGACGATTCCGCCGTTGATCACTTCGCCGTTTTCCATCGGCGTTTGCCCCGACACGAACAGCCAGCCGTCCGCTTCGACTGCGCGCGCAAACGGCATATGCTGACCGCCCGTTCCCTTCCCGCCTTCCACGCCATATCGCTTCATCGTCATACTCCTTAAAGGTTCGGCGCGCGTGCTCATTACGCCGCGCGCGCCTTGATAGATCGTTCGATCAGATAATCAGAATGCGCCCTGCGCATCGCCTTTCGATGCCGCCCCGCGCGCGACGAAATGGCCAGCGCGCTCGCCCGTTACTTCGCCGTCGCGATACGACAGCACGCCGTTCACCCACACCGCGTCGATGCCGTCGGCCGCCTGTTGAGGCTTTTCGAATGTCGCCGCGTCGCGCACCTTGGCCGGGTCGAACAGCACGAGGTCGGCGTGATAGCCGATATGCACTTCGCCGCGTTGCGCGAGGCCAAAGCGCCGCGCCGACAGGCTCGTCATCTTGCGCACCGCTTCTTCGAGCGGCAGCAGACCGGCATCGCGAGCGTAATGGCCGAGCACGCGCGGAAACGCGCCCCACAAACGCGGATGCGGCAGCGGATCGTTCGGCAAGCCGTCCGAGCCGACCATCGTCGCGGGATGCGACAGGATGCGCCGCACGTCGTCCTCGGACATGTTGTGATAGACCGCGCCCGCGGGTTGCAGGCGCTTGCCCGCTTCCTGCTGCGTGACGCCCCACTCGGCAGCGATCTCTTCGACGAGCTTGCCGGCCATTTCCGGATGCGGTTCCGACCACGTAATCGTGATGTCGATGTCGCCGGTGACCTGCTTCAGATCGAGCGTCGACGAACTGCGGTTGTACGGATAGCAATCGCAACCGATAGGCTGCATGCGCCGCGCGCCTTCGAGCGAGTTCAGCACTTCGACGCTGCGTCCCCAGTTCGTCGGGCCCGCGCATTTCAGATGCGAGATGATCACCGGCACATGCGCATGACGGCCCACGCGATACGCCTCGTCCATTGCGTCGAGAATCGCGTCGAACTCCGTGCGCATATGCGTGGTGTACAGCGCGCCAGCGGCGGCGAGCGGCTCGGCAAGCGCCATCACTTCTTCGGTCGGCGCGGCGAACGCGGAGCCGTACGCGAGTCCCGAACTCAAACCGAGCGCGCCGTTGGCCAGCGCTTCTTCCAGTTGCGCGCGCATGCCGTCGATTTCCTGCGGCGTGGCCGCGCGGTCGAGCCGGTCCATCTGGTTGTTGCGCAACGCGGTGTGTCCGATCAGCGCGCCGACATTCACCGCGGGACGCGCCGCGTTCACGGCCTTCACGTAGTCCGCGAAGGTCGGGTACTGGAACGCGTCGCACTCTCCGAGCAGGTTCATCGGGTCGGGCGGATCGCCCTTTAGCGCAACCGGCGACGCGCTAATGCCGCAATTGCCGACGATCACCGTGGTCACCCCTTGCGTGATCTTCGGCAGCATTTGCGGCGAGCGGATCACGTGCGTGTCGTCGTGCGTGTGAACGTCGATGAAACCCGGCGCCAACGCCCGGCCTTCGGCCTCCATCACTTCTTCGGCGAGCCAGTTCGACAGATTGCCGATCGCGACGATGCGCCCGTCGCGGACCGCGACGTCGCGCTCGACAGGCGGCGCGCCCGTGCCGTCATACAACTGCGCGCCGACAATGAGCGTATCGGCGGCTTCGGGATGCGAGTGCATGGATCAGTCTCCTAACGGTTGTCGATCGCCGCCGCCGCGATGCGTGTCCAGCGCGTGCTTCATGCGACGCAGCAATTCTCGGCTCTCGTCACCCTGACTGACGGCAAGTTCGGTGACGAGCACATCGAGCGCCATCATCATTGCGTAGCGCGACGACGACGGCTTGTAAATGAAGTCGGTTTCAAAGGCCACGATGGGAATCACCCAATCGGCCAGCTTCGCCAGCGGCGACGCCGGAGCGGTCAGCGCGATTACCGTCGCGCCGTAACTGCGCGCGATCTTGCAGTTCTCCACCACCTCCGGCACGCGGCCCGTGGTGGACAGCGCGATCACGACGCTTTCACGCGACACCGTGCTTGCGACCATGCGCTGCAAGAGGCCGTCCTGATACGTGGCGACAGGCCGGCCGAGTCGCACGAGTCTAAAACGCATTTCGTCGGCAAGCGCGGTCGAGCCGCCCCCCATGCCGAACACGTAGATCATGCGCGCCGCGCGCAACGCAGCCGCCGCGTCGGCCAACGGCGCCTGGCGCAGCAGTTGATGGTTGTGCGCGAGCGCCGTCTGCAATTCGTCGAACACGCGGGTCGCGATGTGCTCGGGCGCGTCGCTCGCGGTGCCCGGCTGCAAAAAACGCTGACCGACCGCGGCGGCCTGGGCGAGCCGCAGCTTCAATTCGCGGACGTCGCGGCAGCCCACAGCTTTCGCAAACCGCGTGACGGTCGCGACGCTCACTTGCGCCTGCTGCGCGAGCGCGCCGATGCTGGCGCGCGATGCGCCCGTTAGATCGTCGAGGATCAGCGCGGCGACCTTGCGTTCGGCCGAGCGCAACTCCGGCGCACATTCGGCGATGCGCGCGACGATGTCGAATGCCAGCGGTTCGGCGGTTGAGTTCATTGCAGCCCGGGGAACACCGCGCCAAGGCTCGCAACGGCTGACAGTGACTGACAGCGCGCGTGCGACCCGAGCTTGGTACTAAATAACATTTCTTCGCCCATCGTACTTTCGGTAACATGGTAAAGTCAACTTGGATGCAATTTAACCGGACGATGGAGCAGGAGACATGAAAGTTACAAACTATCAGGGCGCAACGATTGATCCTTATAGCAAGGGCTTGGGCATGGTTCCGGGCGCGAGCATCCAGCTTACGGACACCGGGCGTCTGGAGTGGAATCTGCTGAACGAAGACGTGAGCCTGCCCGCCGCGGTGCTTTACGCCGATCGCGTCGAGCACAACCTGCAATGGATGCAGGCGTTCGTTGCCGAATACGGTGTCAAGCTGGCGCCGCACGGCAAGACGACAATGGCGCCGCAACTATTCCGCCGTCAGTTGGAAACGGGCGCGTGGGGCATTACGCTCGCCACCGCGCACCAGGTGCGCGCGGCCTATCACGGCGGCGTCTCGCGCGTGTTGATGGCGAATCAACTGGTCGGACGCCGCAACATGATGATGGTCGCCGAGTTGCTGAGCGATCCGGACTTCGAATTCTTCTGTCTGGTCGATTCAGTGGATGGCGTCGAACAGTTAGGGCAGTTTTTCACGTCGGTGAAAAAGCCGTTGCAAGTGCTGCTCGAACTCGGCGTGCCGGGCGGCCGCACTGGCGTGCGCGACGAAGCGCAGCGCAATGCGGTACTCGAAGCAATCGCGCGTTATCCCGGTGTGCTCAAGCTTGCTGGTGTCGAGTTGTATGAAGGCGTGTTGAAGGAAGAACACGAAGTACGCGCATTCCTGCAAAGCGCGGTCGCGGTCACGCGCGCGCTCGTCGACGAAGGACGTTTCGACCGCACGCCGGCGGTCCTTTCGGGCGCGGGTTCGGCATGGTACGACGTGGTCGCCGAAGAATTCGTAAAGGCGTCGGAGACAGGGAAGGTCGAGGTCGTGCTGCGTCCCGGCTGCTATCTGACGCATGACGTCGGCATTTATCGCAAGGCGCAAACGGATATCTTCGCGCGCAATCCTGTCGCGAAGAAAATGGGCGAAGGCTTGCTGCCTGCTTTGCAATTGTGGGCGTATGTGCAGTCGATTCCCGAGCCGGATCGCGCGATCATCGGTCTCGGCAAGCGTGATTCTGCATTCGACGCGGGCCTGCCCGAACCGGCGCGCCATTATCGGCCGGGCAATCAGGCGCCACGCGACATCGTGACGAGCGAAGGCTGGGAAATTTTCGGCTTGATGGATCAGCACGCGTATATGCGGATTCCCGCAGGCGCCGATCTGAAGGTGGGCGACATGATTGCGTTCGACATCTCGCATCCGTGCCTGACATTCGACAAATGGCGTCAGGTGCTCGTGCTCGATCCGGCTTATCGCGTCACTGAGGTGATCGAAACGTTCTTTTAATTGTTTGGGCGTCTGTCTGGACGGCGAACGGCATTGCGTTGCCACGCGGCGCTTGCGCGGTTAACGCTCTCCTCGCCGCGCAAACCGCCAAGCACGTTGCTTCACAGCCAACCGCTTAGCGCTCGCCTGCCCCGGCGGTCTGTGCGGCATCAGCGGCGACATCGCCGGTGGTCTCCGCGACGTTCGCCGCAAAGACCACTTCGCCGATTCTTGCCTCCAGCATTTTCAACGCGCCGGACAACGCGCTCAGCGCGTCGTCCGGCAGCGCGGCCATCGTGTCGTGCAAAAAAGCGTTGCGGCGCGGCAGGCTCGCTTCGGTTGCCGACAAGCCGGCTTCAGTCAGGCGCACGTTGGTCACGCGGTTATCGCGCGAGTCCATGCTGCGCGCAATCCAGCCCAGTCCTTCGAGCGCTTTCAACTGGCGCGTCAATGCGCCCGGATCAACGCGCAAGCGTTCGACAAGCCGCTTCTGCGACGACTCGCCCGACTGCTCATGCAGCGCGAGCATGATGCGCCAGCGCGGCAACGGGTGGCCGACTTGCGCCTCGAATGCCGACATGAACGCCCGGTAAGTGCGGCCGAATTGCTGCATGACGGCTACGCGGTCCTGTTCTTCCATGATGGTTCAGTAAAACTTCAATCGAAAATCAGTCCGCATGAATCACCGGCTCGAGCTTGCGCTGAAGCTTGATCGGCGGAACACGGCGGCTTTGCCATACCGACACGACGGCGATGATTGCCGCCATCGCCAGACCCAAATGAATCGCGGAGACGAGCGTCTCGCGCGCGTTCTCCAGAAGCATCGCGCCGTTATGTCCGGCTTGTGCGAGTTCGCTGAGCAAGCTTGCCTGTGCTTCGTGGTTGATCAGAATCTGCGGATCGCCAAGATCGGTGAACCACTGCGATGCGCGCTCGCTTTCAAGCGCGCTGCGCACGCCGCTCGCGTACATGTGGCTGACGAGCGTTCCGGTAAGCGCCGTGCCGATCATGCCGCCGATCATCCGCAGCGATTGCAGCAGCGCGGTTGCGATGCCGAGATGCTCGCGACCGGCCGTCTGCTGCGCGAAGATCGTCAGGTTCGGCATCACGAAACCGAGCCCGAGCCCGCCGAGCACCATGAACGACATAAGCAGCCAGTGCGGCATCGAACGCGTTGCGACAACCACGCCGAGGCACGCGAGCGCGAGGAGCGCGAAGCCGACGTACAGCATCAAATTCGGATTGCGCACGCGCGAAACGACACGTCCGTTCGCGATACTGCCGATCGTGATGAACACGACGAGCGGCGTGATGACGAGGCCCGCTTCCTTCGGCGACATACCAAAGCCGCCTTGGAACAGCAGCGGCGCATAAAAGAGCAACGAGAACATCGTGAAGCCACCGAGCACCGCCAGCGTGAAGAGCGCTGCGAGACTCGGGTTGCGGAACATATCGACCGGCAGAATGGCCGTCGGGCAGCGTTTCTCCCATTGCCATAGCGCATACGCTGAAGCGACGCTCAGCGCGAGCAACGCGCACGCGCTGAGCGTGAGCCCATGCTTCGGCAGCAATTCGACGAACAGTTGCAGCGAGCCGAGCGCCACCGCGATCAGTGCGGCGCCAGGCCAGTCGAGCCGCATCTTGCCTTCGTGCTCGACATGTCGCAGATGCGGCAGAAAGCGCCAGACGAAAATCAGCGACAGCAGGCCGACCGGCAAATTCACATAGAAGACCGAGCGCCAGCCGTAGTACTGCGTCAGAAAGCCACCGAGGGACGGCCCGACTGCATTGGCAATGCCGAATGCCGAGCTCATCAGCACCTGCCAGCGCAGACGCACGACCGAGTCCGGAAAGAGATCGGGGATGCAGGCAAACGCGGTGCCGACCAGCATGCCGCCGCCGATGCCCTGCAAGCCGCGCGCGAGCACGAGAAACAGCATGTTGTTGGCGACGCCGCACAACACGGACGCACCGGTGAACACCACAATCGACGCGATCACGAACGGCTTGCGTCCGTAGTAGTCGCCGAGGCGCCCGAAAATCGGCACGGTGATCACCGAGGTCAGCAGATACGACGTCGCGACCCACGCGTACAGCTCGAAACCTTTGAGTTCGGCGACGATAGTAGGCAACGCGGTGCCGACCACGGTTTGGTCGAGAGCGACCAGCATGGTGACGAAGGAGATGCCGAGCATCGCCAGAAGCGATTCACGGAACGGTAAGACTTGCCCACTCGAATGGTGGGCCGCGGTATGGACAGCCATTTTTTGATAGAGCAACAGTTGACTCGTCAAACGATTGGGAATCATACCACGCGTTTGCGCTCTAAGCAGGACGTCCGGGGGCCGAGTTGCGCCCGAATCGGCTGAAGAACGCACATCGCACAGCGCCAAGGGAGGCACATGGAGCCAGGTTCGCTCGCCACACAATCGTTGTCCGAAGAGGACCTCAGCGCGCTGCGGCGCGCGAAACACGAACTGGAAAGTCCCGCGCTGGCGATGAAACTGGCGAGCATCGTCGGCGCACCGCTGGAGAAGCTGATTTCGCGCATGCCGGCGTTCGCAAACGAAAAGGTCACGGACGCGACGGAACTGGCGCTGCGCAAGTGTCTGTCGATAGCGCTGCGCACGCTCGGCCGACGCGACAGTGGGTCGCCCTTGCTTGCGCCCGAGAAGCCGAGCAACCTGCTGCACAAGTTCGCGGTGGCCACGACCGGCGCGGCTGGCGGCGCGTTTGGCCTCTTTGCGCTGCCCGTCGAGTTGCCGGTCACGACCACGCTGATGTTCCGCTCGATCTGCGATATTGCGCGCAGCGAGGGCGAGGATCTGACGTCGGTCGACACGCAGCTTCAGTGTCTGACCGTATTGGGCATGGGCGGCACATCGGCCGCGGACGACGACGCCGACTTCGGCTACTTCATCATGCGCGGCGCGCTGGCGCAGGCGGTGTCGAAAGCGTCGTCGGAAATGGCGACGAAGGGGTTCACCGCACACGGTTCGGCTGCGTTGCTGCGCCTGCTGCATTCGATCGCCGCGCGCTTCTCGGTGCAGGTGAGCGAACAGATCGCCGCGAAGTCCATTCCTGCGATCGGCGCGGTGCTCGGCGCGATGGTCAACACAGTTTTTATCGACCATTTCCAGCAGGTCGCGCATGGCCACTTCACCGTGCGGCGGCTCGAACGGCAGTACGGCGAGCAGACGGTGAAGGCCGCCTATCAGACTATCGACGTCGCGTTGGATACCTGAGCGGCATTGGCAGCGCGACTCGTCGTGCGTACCACGAAGGCGGCTGCACGATCGAGCGCGCGGTTCGCCTCGGGGATGAACGGCGCGAAAATCGGCCACACATGCGGCATCTTCTTCCACACTTCGAGTTCACAATCGACGCCGGCCGCCCGCGCGCTAGCGGCCGCGCGTCGCGAGTCGTCGAGCAGAACCTCGGTGCTGCCCACCATCATGAAAAGCGGCGGCAAGCCGCGCAGCTCCGCGTAAAGCGGCGAAGCATACGGATGCGTGGCGGGCGTATCGCCGAGATAGACTTTCGCTGCTTTTGCGATTGCGGGGCCGCTGAACATCGGATCTGCGCCGTCGTTATCGACGATGCTCGCGCCCGTTGCCGCCAGGTCGGTCCACGGCGAAAACAGTACGGCGCCTGCGGGCAACGGATCGCCAGCGTCGCGCAGCGCAACCAGCGTAGCGAGCGCAAGGCCGCCGCCGGCCGAATCGCCGGCAATCACGATCGACTCGGGCGGAGCGCCTTCAGCGACCAACTGACGATAGGCGGCGGTTGCATCGTCGAGCGCGGCCGGAAAGCGATGTTCAGGCGCGAGTCGGTAGTCGAGCGAAAAGACCGGCGCGTTCGCGCGCGTTGCGAGGCCGAACACGATCGAGCGATGTGTTCGCGGCGAGCAGAAGTAGTAGCCGCCACCGTGGCAATACAGCACCGTGGCTGGCGCGCTGGTAGCCGGCTCGCCGTGCGCGCGCTCGATCCATTCGCCACGTAGCGGTTTGCCATCGGCGCCGTCGAGTTCTCGCAGACGCCAGCCCCGTGGCACATCGGGCGACCAGGCCCGCTTCGCCGTCAATGCGCGCGCTTTCTCGACATCGATATACGGCTTCAGGGTTTGAGGGCGAAACTGCCTGCGTAAAAACCAGCACGCGAGTGCGCTTTGCCAGCTCATCGGGACACGCTCCTTCGAAAATGTCCCCTCATGGTACGTGCGTTGGCCTCTGCGCCGGTGGACGGCGGGTTCTAATGTTGATCAAGTCTTGATCACGTTCGTGACCAGGCGCGGGGCCGCGGATGGGATTTTCCCGCTCATCCCGCTCAGTTAGCAGGCAAGACCTGTCCGCGAATCTCACCCATCGGGTTTTGCGCCGTGTGAATGTTGAAGTACCACTGACCCGCCATCAGGTCGGTCACCTGTTGCTCACTGAGGGCCGCAGATCCCTTCATTGGGCTAGCAAGCGCGCTTTTGTCGATGGGCACCTGTACCTTTGCATTTTGTCCAACCGGCGCCGGGCCGTGAAAATGCGCGGCGGTTACCGGCCCACTCAAGCCTTCGTAGCTTACGGTCCATTGCAGCGATTTCGTCGACGTATCGAATGTGGCGTTCAACGTGCCGTGCCCGTGACTTACACGAGGCGGCACTTCGCTGGAAGGCTCCAACGCCGCTTTCAATGCAACCGTGTCCGCGAACGCGGCACTCGCCATCACGGCCCACAATGCCACAGCCAGGTTCAGTTTTTTTAGCGTAATCATGGTCTTCTCCGACTAGATGCGCCGCGGCGCCGACACTTCGGCCGCGTGCGAGGCCATCACATACTAGTGCAAATCGTCGGATGACGTGGGTAGCGCAAATCAGTCCGGCATGCGCTTTCGGTCAAGCGGCTTTGCGCGCTTCCGGCTCCGCCGATCTGCTTGTAGCGATTTCTCAAACAGTTATTTGCAGATTCCGTAATGAATGATCTGCGCTATCCCGGGTATGCTTTGGACTCGCGAGAAGTGACTCCTTCATCGAGGGATGTCTCCAAACCTTTAACGCGGCTTCGGCCGCGTTTTTTTTCGCCCGCGTTAAGGCTGTGTGATCGCAAGCAGCACTATCTTGCGGACGAATCGCCCGCCATGGCAAACGGTCACGCGAGCAATGCAGCTTGTTGCTCGATGCCGTCGAGCATTGCATTGCACTTGTCGATCAACGCAAGTCCGTCGCGACGCACGCGCTCAGGCGCGCTCAAGATATCGCGACGATATTCGTCGAGCGCGCTGATGAGAGGCGGATATTGCAGCACGCTTGCTGCGCCCGTCACTCGATGAAGCCACTCGCGCACGCGGACAATGTCGGCATCATCCAGCAACCGCGACAGTGACTGAACATCTTCGCGCACGGAAGAAACGAACGCGTCGAGCAAAGCCTTGACCGTCGATTCGCTACCCCACAATTGCGTCATCCGACTCAGATCCACCGGAATGAACGGCTCGGCGCCCGCTGCTGAAAAGTTGCTAGTCTCCGCCATATCGGCGGTATCGGCGGGTGTCGCCTGGCAGGCGCTGTCGGTACCGAACCAGCGGCTCAGATATTCGCGCAACGTGGCGAGGCGCGTCGGCTTGACGAGGTTGTCGTCCATGCCTGCCTCGCGGCAGAGACTCAGATCTTCAGGCGCGGTGTTGGCGGTAATGCCCAGAATCGGCAGACGATGTGAGCCGCCCTGCTCGCGCTCCAGTTCGCGAATGCGCCGCGTTAGTTCATAGCCGGACACGTTGGGCATATGACAGTCCGTGATCAGACATCCATAGCTGGTGTGTTTGAGCGCGGCCAGCGCTTGTGCGCCGTCGTTGGCGACGTCGCATGCGAAACCGAGCAACGCCAGTTGATGGCGAATGAGCTCCTGATTCACCGGATGATCTTCTGCAACCAGAATCAGGCGGCCGCTCGCAATGGCCCGCTCGCGGTCCGGCAGCGCGGTGATGCCTTCCGTTGTACGCGGTACGCCAACCGATGGCGCCGGCGCCGACTGAAGTCCCGTCATGGCCGCGGCGCACGCCGCACCGAGCCCGCGCCACGAAATCGGATTGATGCTCAGGCGTACGTTGTCTTCAAGAATGCGGTAGCCCGTGGGCTTGGGCTTCTCCGTGAGCGATATCACACGCAGTTCGCGCCTAACATTGGCGGGCAGCGCGACGTCCTCGCTCACGAACAGCAGATCGATGCCGCTTAGCGCGACGCTGCAACGCAATTCCGTAGAGTCGGCCGGAGCACGGCGCAACTCCAGCCCTAACGCTTGTCCGAAGTTAACCAGCGCCTGACCGACTCGCGCGTCGTTAGTCGCCACGAGACAACGCTTGCCGCGCAAGCCGCTCACCGAATAACGCTGCGTCTCGACAGGCATGCTGAGCCGCACCGTCATGCGGGTGCCGCGGTCCAGTTCGCTGTCTAGCGCAAGTGAACCGCTCATCAGTTCTGTCAGTTTGCGGCAAATGGTCAGGCCGAGACCCGTGCCGCCGAAGCGGCGCGTAGTGGACGACTCCGCCTGAACGAACGGCTCGAACAGTTTTGCCTGCACGTCCGCTGCAATGCCGATACCCGTGTCTTCAACGACCATTTCTATGGTCTGAACCTCGCCGGTCTGTGCGAGCACCGCCACGCTCACGTCCACCTGACCTTGCGGCGTGAACTTGATCGCGTTGCCGAGCAGGTTGAACAGCACCTGGCGCAATCTCACGCTGTCGCCTCGCAGGGTGGCCGCTACGTCCGATGCAATGTTCACCCGGACTTTCAGGCCCTTCTCGTGCGCGCGGCCGGCGAGCAGGCCCACGGCATTGTCGACCAGTTCGCGCAGATCGATGGGCTCGGCCTCGATGGTCAACCGGCCGGCTTCGATTTTGGAGTAATCGAGCAGGTCGTCGAGAATTTGCAGCAGCGCGCCCGCCGACTCGTGAATCATGCCGAGCATTTCGCCCTGATCCGCGCTGAGCGGCGTGCGCTCCAGCACTTCGACTAGCCCGAGCACACCGTTCATCGGCGTGCGGATTTCGTGGCTCATCATTGCAAAGAAGTCGTCCTTCGCGCGCGACGCCGCCTCCGCCGCGTCGCGCGCGCGAGCAAGCTCCTCCGCGCGCGCGTGCTCGATACTCGCGTCGACCCAATAGCCGCTCCATACGACACTGGCATCCGCCTCCCGGCGCGGCACCAGTTCCGCGCGCGCCCACTTGAACTCGGAACCGCAGCGCAGCCGGAATTCGATCAGCACCGGCGTTTCAAAACGAGCAGAGCGCTCGAGTTCGGCGATGACGAACGGCCGGTCGTCTTCGTGGACACGGCCGAAGTCCGCATGATCTCGGCTGCCCGCCCCGCCGCCACCGTGGCCAAGCAGAAGTTTCGCGTCGCCGCCGATGTAGGGAAAAGAATAGGCACCGGCTGACGTGCGGCGCAGTTGGAACACCACCGCCGGCAAAGAACGCGTGACATCGAATAGCCGCCGCTCGGTGTCGCGCGCACGCATTTCCGCGCGCCGGATGTTGGTGACGTCAACCATCGTTCCCAGTACGCAGGCCGGCTGACCGTCGCTGCCGCGGCAGATGCTCGTCCAGAACAAACCGTGCCGCAAGTCTCCGGGGCTGCGCTCGAACTGCAACTCGACCTGGGCCATGTCGCCGCCTTCCAGCAGGTCACGCGTCATATCGGCGAGCACGCGGCTGTTTGCCTCGCCCCATGTCTGAACCTCCATCGTGCTGCGCCCGATAACCGCCTCGCGGCTTAGCCCGCACGCTTGCTCGTAGGCGCCGTTGACTGCGATATAGCGGCCCTGCAGATCCTGGGCGACGAGCGGATAGGGCACCATCTTCATCATGGTTTCCTGGAAATTCAGTTGCAACGCGAGTTCGCGCTCGGTCTCCTTGCGACGTCTGACTTCGCGTTGCAGAAGCAGATATGCGCGCAGCGTGACCAGCAGCACGACGGCGATGCCGATCAGTAAAGGCAACAGGCGCACCGCGGAAACGCTCCATGTACCGCCTCCTGGCGCGTCGCCGGTCACCCATTTTTTCAGGATGCGTTGTTTTTCCGCGGGCGGCATCGCGAGCAGCGCGCGGTCGATCAGCCCGGCGAGCGGGCTCAGGTCCGGACGTACGGCAAAGTCGAGGGCGTCGGACTTGCCAACGGTGCCAAGAATCTTGAGCACGCCGGCGTATTGCCGTTTGAGCAAAATGTCGACGGCGGCCACGTTTTCCACGACAACGTCCGCTTGGCCCGAAGCGACCATGCGCAGCGCCTCGTCGAGGCTTGGAGCGATGGCGACGTGGTCTTTGGGAACGCGCTGGAAGGCTTGCAGGTCAGCCCCGGAAACATGCGACGACACCACGATGCGCCGCGCCGCGAAATCGTTCAGCGAACGGGCGACGGGCTCGTCGTCGCGGCCCACCATCACCAATGGGTAGCTCTCGTACGCACGGGTATGCACCGCCCTCTGGAGACGCGGATCATTGCTCGATCCCGTGGTGAGAATCGCTACGTCGCCGCGCTGGAATGCATCGATTGTGGTTGGCCAGTCGGGCTGCCGCGCGCGGTTGAACACGACGCCAAGCGTGCGGCTCAGGTACGCAAGATAGTCGGCGGTGACTCCTGCAGGACGGCCCGAAGCGTCGACATAGCTGAAAGGCGGCCAATTGCTGTCGAAACCGACCCGCAACGGGGGCAGTGAGCGCAGCCAGGCCTGCTCTTGCTGCGTCAGTTCAAGACGCGATGTGACGGGCTCGGGTTTTGCGTCGAAATTGCCGGAAAGCCAATGAACGCGAATGGCCGTGTCGTCGGCCAGGTTCATCGAGGCCAGCGCGCGATTAAGCCGGTCGCGCAGGGCAACCTCACCGCGCGGCACGCCAAAGCGAAGTTCGGCGGTTCTGGTGCTTTCCTCGAATGCGACGCGCAGGTTGCGGAACTCTTCTGTCGCCAGCGCATGTTGGACGACCGGCGTAAAACCCATGTAGGCGTCCGCGTCGCCAACGGCCACTGCAACGAGCGCCGCGTGCGTCGATGTAAACGCACTGATCCGGGCGCGCGGAAAGCGCTCGCGCAACGAGCGCTCGAGCGCAAAGCCTTTCTCTATCGCGATGGACGCACGTGCAAGCCGCGCGGGTCCTTCGTACACGTCGCCGCTCCGGCGAACCGCCGTTGACGTGGAAGCCCGAAAATACGGCGCAGTAAAACTGAGACAACGTTCGCGCTCCGGGGTGCGCGCGAGACTCATCAACAGATCGACCTTGCCCGCGCAGGCAGCGGCAAGTAGTTGCGGCATGTCGGGATACGCGTTCGCTTCGATCACGACGCTCGGTCCCACCAGCGCGCGCAGATAGTCGACGCTCATTCCGGTGAGTTGTCCGCCTTGCAGCGCGTCGAATGGCAACCAGTTGTCCGCAAGTACGCCGACGGTCAGCTTCTGCGGAAAAGGACTGGCAATCCGACTGGATCCGGGTTCGCCGAACGGCTGCGCGAGAGCCGCCATCTGGGCTCCGACAAAGACACAAAGCCCGAGCACGCACATCGACACGCGCCGCAACGCACGCGCTATCGCAGCGCGTTCGAAGCGTATCGCGATGAAAGAAAGGATCTGCACTGCGCCACTCACGCGGCTTCTCTCTGCGCATCGGCAAGCGCAGCGGTGGACTGGTCGGACTTACCACCAAGGAACGAGAACAGAAAGCCGGCGACGACCGCGCCAGACATAGGCGCCGCCCAGAAAACCCACAATTGGTCGAGCGCCCAGTCGCCGACGAAAAGCGCTTGCGCCGTGGAGCGCGCTGGATTAACCGAGCCGTTAGTGACCGGAATCGACACGAGATAGACGAGCGCGAGGCATCCGCCGACGATCATCGGTCCGCCTGCGTCGGTCTTGTATCGTGCGGCCACCAGAAGGCTTGCCATAACGAACGCAAACGACAGCACAAACTCAATCGCCAATGCCGAATGAAGTTGATAGTCGGAAGGAGAATGATCGCCGAAGCCATTGGCCGCGAATTCGCTCGCGCCCATTTCAAAGCCGGGGCGGCCGCTCGCCACATAAAAAAGAAGCGCCGCGGCTGCGGCAGCGCCAACGATCTGCGCGGCGATGTAGGGCAGCAGATCCTTGACAGGGAACCGCTGCGCAGCGGTGAAACCGACCGTCACGGCGGGATTGAAGTGAGCGCCCGACGTTTCGCCGAACCAGTAACTGGCGGTGGCGAGCGCGAGGCCGAACGCCAGTGAGACCTCGAGCACGCCGTATCCCTGCTGAACGGCGCCAGTATTCAATACGATGCTGCCGCAGCCGATGAACACAAGCCATGCCGTACCCACGCCTTCGACCAACAACCGCTTACCTAGCACCGCCATGCCGCCTCCGTGTCGCTATGCGAAGCAGGCGGTGCCGCACAGCTTCCGCAAGACATCCGCCTGAATTTCCCGGCCTGCAGCGGCGCGGCCTCAAGAAATAACTGTTTCGATGAGACCAACGTCAGCAAAAGCCGAAGCTAATTCACAACTATGGAGTGGCAAGGTCTCTCAACCAATCAGAAGAGTCCTAATTTCGGGACCGCTAGTTGTCGGTATATACGGGTTGCGTTGCGAATTGCGCTAGATCAATCCGATCTGCCGTGCGTAGTCGATAAGATCGGACTCCGTTTCGAGACCTAGCTTGCGCATCGCGGTTCGTTTTTGAGTGCTGATCGTTTTGCCGCTGCGCTGTAGGCGCTTCGCGATTTCGTGTACCGCGAGGCCTTGCACGTACAGTTGGAAAATTTCCCATTCGCGTGCGGTCAGAACACTGGCACGCAGTTGCGGCGGCGCGTCTGTGGCTTCCATCGCGATGCGCACCTGCTCCGACAGATAGACGCCGCCCGTCAATGCTGCCCGGATTGCGTCGATCAGCGCCGCGGTCGTGTCGCGCTTGTCGACTATTGCGCTGACACCAAGATGCAGCAGTCCCGACAGCATATGCGCATGGCAAATCATGGTGAGCACAACGACAGCGGGATGCGTGCGCCCTCTTAATATGCGACGCAGAAACGAAACAGCGTTGCTCGCTCCGTCGAGTCCGGGCATGCCGATGTCGGATATGACGACGTCGCACTCGCAGCTGTCGAGCAGTTCCGCAAGGCCGTGCGTGTTGCACGCTTCGCCGACAATTTCAATATGTGGCGTGGCGAGCAACAACCTCCTCACGCCAGCGCGAACGCAGTCGTGGTCGTCCGCCACGATAACGCGAATCTTGTCTGTCATATTCTTGTTGTCTTATCGACTGGCGTACCCAGTACAAGATGTACTTCCCCGGGCCACGCCAATGCATTCTTGTATCTATCACGCCGGCGCGGCGCGACGTCTGGTTGTCTGTCAACGTTTTTCGACGCGCGCCTCCGCTACCACGCCATGCTCGACAGCGAAACGGAACAATTCAGCGTCGCTGTTCAACGCAAGCTTGCGCATCGCGGTGCACTTCTGAGCGCTGATGGTCTTCACGCTGCGGCCCAGTCGGCCAGCAATTTCGGTGACGCCGAGCCCCGACGCGTACTGGGTGAACACTTCAAGCTCACGCCGCGACAACACCGAACGGACGAAGTCGAGCCGCTGCATCGCCGTGGCGTCCGCAATGACTGCCCGCACCGCGGGCCCGAGATAGCATTCGCCCGCGAGCGCCGTAACGATTGCCACATGGATCAGGTCGATGCGGTCGCGCTCGCTGATAAGCGCATGAACGCCGAGCGAGATCACGCTTTGCAGCGCTGCCGCCTCGGTTTCCATAGTGAGCACGACGAGGGCCACGCCGGGATAGCGGCTCCTGAACTGCTGCACCGCTTCGACCCCACTGCCATCCGCGCTGCCTGGCATGTAGAGGTCCATGAGCACCAGATCGCAGCCCGTACGGTCGACCTCGGCAAAGAGGTCGGTTGTGTCCGCCGCACGGCCCACCACCTCCATGTTCGGGAAGCCGCCCATCAGATTCTCGATCGCCAACAGGACGAGCGGATGATCGTCCGCGATGATCGCCCGGACCGGTGTGCATATTTCAGCGGTGTCGCTCATCGTCTACCTCTCCTTCATATCCTGACTCCCTGTCACCGTCTCCCGCGCAACTGGCCCTGCTCGATCATCAAACATTCCGGCGGCGTTAAACATAAGATCGCTCCGAAACAATTTCAATAACACGACGAATTAATTGCTTAGATATGCGATTGAAATTTAAGAATTCCATTGGGCCCGGACGCACGAGAATAATCCAGGATCATTAGTAACGCCAAGTTTTACCATCGCTTCACGTTTTTGCCGAGTAATGGTGCGGCGATGGCAACCGAGAGTCGCGGCGATTTCCGCAATAGACCGACCTTCGACGAACATCCTGACGACCATCGTCTGCATTCCCGACAGAGGGAGCGAAATCGGCCGCTCACATTCCGCTTTGTTCGGCGTTGCGAGAAGTGTGGCAATCGAACTTCCGATGTATGGGACACCGCGTTCGCGCCAGTTGATCGCGCGCCACAGCTCGTGCATCGATTCGGTCTTGCCGAGCAAGCTCAAGCCGCCATCCAAAGCAAGGCTGTGAAGCAACGCGGAATTGGTCGTCACCGACATGACGACGATGCGCAGCAGGGGCCATTCCGCGCGGATAAGCCGGATAAGGCTCAGCTCGTCGTCGACGGTGCCGCCCGGGTCAGGCATCGACAGGTCCGTGACCAGCACGTCACATGGCGTGCGCCGCAGCAGTTTGATCAATGACGCGGCACTAACGGCCTGTCCGACGATGGCGACGCCGGCCTGCGTTTCGAGCATCGCTCTAACGCCAAGTAAAACGAACGGATGATCATCAGCGAGAATGATTCGGAGGTTCACTAGGATTGCTCTCGTTTGTAGGAATAGTTATCAGATACGCAGAACAGATTGACACGCTCCACGGATGCTTCGGCGCGCATTGATTTTCAATACGAGCGCGTCGAGTCAACCATAAAATCACCGCCGCGCGCGTAGTGAAAATCGGAGCGCTCCTAATCCTGCGATAAGACCAATGCCAATCCCGGTGTGCGGACAATAAAAGGTTGAATTACTCAAAATGAATAATTTGAGAGAATCCGCGCAAGCAGATTCGCGTGAAAAACCACCTTGTCATTAACAATGACTCGCGCGACCTTCGATAAGGGTCGCGCAATACAATCGCAACATCGCGGCAAGCTCACAATCGTCAAGCTGCGTCACACGCTCGCGTCACAGGCATAGTGCCGTTGCGCACGGCACGGGGAAAAACCGGCAGTGCGATCAACGCGCAGAAGCTGGCCACAGCCCATACCATCGGCCAGGATCCGAGCGATAGCAGTGGCGGAATCGCGAGCGGCGTCAGAAAAAGCGTGAGGAAGACGCAGGTATTGCCGATCGCCAACGCGGTGCCCGCGCGGTTTGTTCCGGCGAGCGTTGCGAGTTCGGTAAACGCGACGCCGTGCCACGCAGACGCGCTCACGCCGCCGAGCACGATCATCGGCGCGAGGATCATCGTCATCATTGTTGCTGGAGCGTGTTGCATGCCGGCCACGCCGCTAAAGAGCGTGAGCGCGGCGAACAGCAGCGCCGTCAGCAGACTGCAACCGCGCATGTATGCACGGCGGTTGCCCCGCTGATCCGTCCACCTGCCGCTCCACACGCGCGCGATGGCGGCGCCGGCCTGCACTGCGGCCATCGCAATGCTGATCGTCAGCACGTCAGCGTGCCCGAAGTCGTGCAGGAACACGGTCCCAAAGGTGAGTACCGCAAGCTGCGGCACGCAAAGCGCGCCGGCGCCAAGTGCCACGCGCCAGATGCCGATTTCACGCAGCGGCGAGCGGCTGGTGGCGCGGGGTGAGTGTGCCGGGTCTGCTGGACGTGCTGCAGGTGCTGCGACTACCGCACCGGCAGCACCTGCTGTGTGCACTGCATTTACTGCATCTGCTGCTGCGTTTGCTGGATTCGCAGCGTTTGCTACGCCTGCTACATCTTCTACGTCTGCTACGCCTACTGCGTTTCCCACGTCTGCCCCAAGCGCCGCACCCGCCGCCTGTGCACCGCCACTATGCGCCGCACGCGCATCTCGGTTTCCAATATGCGTCGGCTCGTGCAGCCAGCGCCATGCGAACGCCGCCGTTATCGCGCAAGCCAGCGCGAGCACGGCATAGACGCTCGCGAAACCGAACCTCGACGCGAGCGCCGGTAACACCAGCGCACCGAGTCCGCCACCCGCCGGCACGGCAGTCTGGCGAATGCTCATGGCCAGCCCGCGCTCGCCCTCGCGGAACCACGCCATCACCGCGCGGCCGCTCGAACCGTTGACGCTGCCGCCGAGCAAACCGACGAGCAGCAGGCCGAGCGCAAGCGTCGTCAAGCGTGGCACATGCGACCCGAACGGTGCCGCAAACAGCGCCAGGCAAACGAGCGCCGCCGCAGTCGAAAGGAGCCCTAGCAGTAGCACGCGGCGGTCACCCCAGCGGTCAGTCAACAGTCCCCACGGCAACTCGCTCACGGCGATGCCCAGGCCAAGCATGCCCAGCACGACGCCCAGCCCCTCGTTGCCGAGGTGATAACCCGAGCGCAAATAGATAGCCGTCGTCGGAATGCCCGAGAACGCCGCCGAAAAGCTCGCGTTCGCCGCAAACCCAACCCCCAATATTTTCCATCTGTGGCTCGCCGCGCGACCGCCCGCTATCTGTTCGCTTGCCGATAATCCGTTTGCCATGATTCCTCCGCAATGAATTCGGAGGTATGCTACGGCGACGCCTTCTATCGGAAAAGCCGGAAATGCAGATGTCATCCATCGGACTTAGCGAAACATGAGCCAGCGAGGATTCGATCTCACGCAACTGCGCACCTTCGTCGCCGTCGCCGAATCGGGCAGCGTTTCAGCGGGCGCTGAACGCGTATTCCTGTCGCAGTCGTCGGTTAGCGAGCAGTTGAAAAAACTCGAGCAGCGTGCCGGCCAGCCGCTCTTCGTGCGCAGCAAGCAGGGCGTGAGCGCGACTCCGGCGGGCAGCCGCCTGCTGGAGCACGCCCGGCGTATCATCGCGATGAGCGAAGCGGCGTTCGAAGACCTGCAAGGCCGCTCGCTCGACGGCGAGCTGCGCATCGCGATTACCGACTACTACCGCCCGCACGACATCGCCCGCATCCTCAAGACGTTTTCCGAGCAACACCCGCGTCTGAAGCTGCATGTCACCGTGCTGCCGAGCGCCGTGATCGACAGCAACGCCAGCGACGATGCCTCGTTCGACATCGGCCTTTCGCTTCGACTCGTCACGGGCAACGCGCGCGTGTCAGGTGGGCGCGGCGGTGGGCAGAGCACCGTCGTGCGGCGCGAGAAACTGCTGTGGGCGAGCGCGGCCGATGCCAGCGCGCGACCGGCCGCTCCCTATCCACTGGTGCTGCTGCCGTCGAGTTGTCAGTTGCAGCGTTTCGTCGTGAAGCTGCTCGACGAAAACAAGGTGCCCTATGTGGTATCGCATTCGGCCTCGGGCGTGGCCGGATTGCAACTTGCGTTGAAGGCGGGGCTCGGCATCTCGTGTCTGAACGAATCGTCGATTGGGGCCGGCGTGGTTGCGTGTCCGCCGGGCGTTGGCCTGCCTGCCTTGCCCGCCGTCGAGTTTCATTTATTACCGGGGCGAATTGGCGAGAGCGAGCGCGTGACGAATGCGCGAACCGCGTTGATGCGGCTCTTCAGTTAAGCACATCAAACGATCACATTCGCGCGCTAACGTCCATTTGCACTGAATGCGAATAGAATTATTGAAAGCGCTCTGAACGCCGCCTATGATGGTCAAAGACGAACTCAGCAAGCCTCATTGTTTCGTCATTGACGCTCCGAATGGGTTCCCCCAACCCGCTATTCGCAAGCGGCCGAAACAAGCGTCAATCTGGCAACGCGAAAACTGCCGTCCTTCGGCGCATTCACGCGTGTCACTGCTTTTGACCAGGCAATTGCATTGCAATGGTGAATCGACGTTTCGCCGTCCACAATAAGCGCGCTTCCATTTGCTGTTTGCGCCGTCGCAATAGAAAAAAGTCATCGACCCGCGGTGCGTGGCTTATGCGGGCTGGGAGCAAATCCAGCCGCAAATGCGGGTGAAGCAAACCGGCAAAAGAACGTTCCCCAGCGAGGCCCGACGTGCATCGTAGAGCTATGGGATTTGCGGTTCTGTTTATGCTTTACGTCTTGTGGAGCGGCGCGGTGCTCGCGGCCACCAGTATGCCCGGCGCGATGCCTTCGGCAATGGACGAACGCGTGCGAGCCTGTACCTCGTGTCATGGTGTGCAAGGACAGGGGCTCAACAACGATTACTTTCCGCGCATCGCCGGCAAACCGGCCGAGTATCTGTTCAATCAGCTAAGCGCGTTTCGTGACGGCGGCCGCACCTATCCGCCAATGGGTTATCTCGTCGCATTTCTGCCCGACGACTATCTGCGCAAGATCAGCCAGTACTTCGCCGATTTGCAGCCGCCTTATCCGATTGCCGATCAGTCCAACGTTGCACCCGCCGTGCTTGCAGCGGGTCAGCGGCTTGTCATGCAGGGCGATCCGGCGCGCAAGATTCCGGCATGCATCGCATGTCACGGAGCGCGCATGACCGGCCAGCAACCGGGCATTCCCGGCCTGCTCGGTTTGCATGCGAGCTATATCGCAGGACAGATGGGCACATGGCGCTCCGGCACGCGTCACGCGCTTGCGCCGGATTGCATGCGCTCGATCGCCGTCAAGCTGACCGACAAGGACATCACTGCGGTGTCGACCTGGCTCGCGCGCCAGCCGCGTCCCGCCGATCCGCGGCCTGCGCCGGCGTCCGCGGAGCGCTTGGCTCTCGCATGCGGGAGCCAACCGCAATGAAAACGACCCTTCGTCCGCTGCGCGCGCTTTCGCGCATGCTGTGCCGCCCGTTCCTGCCGCTGGCCGCAGTCGCAGCGCTAGTGGCCGGTAGCGCGACGCTCGTAAGCGCGCCGCTGCCTTCGCTTGTCACCGAAGCTCGCGCCGCCGGGAGCGCGACGGCCGCCAAAGGCAATGCATCCGCCGACAACCGGTCGGACCTCGTCAGGCGCGGCGAATACCTTGCGCGCGCGGGCGACTGCGTGGCCTGCCACACCGCACCGCGCCGCAGGCTGTTCGCCGGCGGGCTCGCGATGGAAACGCCGTTCGGCACGCTCTATTCGCCGAACATCACGCCGGACGCGCAGTACGGCATCGGCACATGGAGCGAGGACGCGTTCTTCCGGATGATGCGCACCGGCATCACGCCCGAGGGCACGCTGCTCTATCCCGCGATGCCGATCGCGCAGTACACGAAGGTCACGCGCGAAGATTCGGACGCGATCTTCGCTTACCTGAAGTCGGTGGAGCCGGTGCGCGAGCCCAACCACAAGCACACGCTGCGCTTCCCGTTTAATCAGCGCAAGCTGCTGTACGGCTGGCGCACATTGTATTTCCGCGAGGGCGAATTCAAGCCCGATCCGACCCGTTCCGTCGAATGGAATCGTGGCGCGTATCTCGTCGAAGGGCTCGGGCACTGCACGATGTGCCACACGAAGATCAACATGCTCGGCGGCTCGTCGCAAAGCGAGCAGTTTGCCGGCGGGCTGATTCCAGTGCAGAACTGGTACGCGCCCTCGCTCACCTCCGACAAGGACGGCGGCCTCGGCGACTGGAGCATCAAGGACATCGTCGATCTGCTGCAAGCGGGCATCTCCGATCGCGGCGCAGTGTATGGCCCGATGGCCGAAGTCACTTATCACAGCCTTCAATACATGACCGACGAAGACGTCAAGGCAATGGCCGTGTATCTGAAGACGCTGCCGGACAATCGCGGCCGCAAGTCCGGGCCGACAGCATCGACGGACACCAACGTGTTCGCGCTCGGCGAAAAGATTTACGCGGACAAGTGCGCGCTGTGCCACGGCGCAAAAGGCGAAGGAAAGTTGCAGCACTATCCGCCGCTGGCGGGCAACCAGTCGATCGAAATGGACTCGTCGGTCAATCCGATCCGCATCGTGCTGAACGGCGGCTTTCCGCCTGGCACGAGGCGCAATCCGGAGCCGTACGGCATGCCGCCTTTCGCGCAGGAGCTGAATGACACCGACGCCGCCGCCGTCGTCACGTACATCCGCACTGCGTGGGGCAATCATGGGAAGCCCGTAACCGCCCGCGAGATCAACGAACTGCGCAGCGCGCCGCTGCATTAGCCGCTGCATTAGGCCACCGCATTAAACGCTGTACTAGCGTCAGCATTAAGCCATTGCACCGGCCGCAGCATCGGAAACTGGAGAAGCCCTAGATGGAAGCGAACGATACCCGCACCGCGCTCCCGCCCACTGACGACGAAGTGGAACGCGTGGTCGTCGCCGGTCCGCACGGTGCGATCGCCGTCGCAGGCGTGGCCACGCTGATCGTCATGGCGATCTGGTTCGGCTTCTACTTCCTCGTGTTCCTGCCGCGCGGCGTCGTGCACTGATCATGTCCACCGAATCCCAACACCAACCGGGCAGCGGCCACACAGTCGCGCTACGCGCCGAACGTCGCTGGGCGATTTTCGTCGGTGCGCTGATCGTGCTGATGCTGGCGGTGATCGTGTACTCCGGGCTGCATTGGGCGATGATGCCGCCGTCGCGTGTGGAAACTATCGACCCGTCGCGCCTGCAGCTCTCGGGCGAGTTCGTCGAAGACAATCTCGGCAGCGCGGTCGAGCCTGACGGCTCCGTGGTGGTGCGTTTCATCGCGCAGCAATACTCGTTCACGCCGCAATGTCTGCTGGTTCCCGCCGACACCCCGATCACGATTCGCACCACTAGCGCGGACGTCGTGCATGGCCTTCTCATCACCGACACCAATATCAACACAATGGTGGTGCCCGGCTATGTCGCCACACTGAGCACGCGTTTCGACGCGCCCGCCGATCACAGCATGCCCTGTCACGAGTTCTGCGGCTTCGGCCACCAGGCCATGTGGGCGCATGTGAAGGTGATCGATAAAGCCGCCTTCTTCGAGCAGGCCCGACAATCACGGAGGCTGAGCTGTGTTTCACGCTAAGCGACTCGTTCTCGCGCACTTCTGGCTCGCCTTCATCGCGTTCATCGTCGCGCTGTTTCTCGGCGCCTGGCAGATGCTGGTGCGCAGTCCACTCGCGCCGTGGATCGGCGACCCGGAGTTGTACTACCGCTCGGTCACCGCGCACGGCTCGGTGATGGCTTACGTGCTGCCGACCCTGGTGTCGATGGGCTTCGGCTACGCGATCGTCGAGCTTGCGCTCGCGCAGCGGCTCGCGGGCCTCAAGTGGGCATGGGCCGCGTTCATCATGCTGGCGGTCGGCGCGGTGATGGCGATGGTGCCCGTCGCGCTCGGCAAGGCTTCGGTGCTCTACACCTTCTATCCGCCGATGATCGGCAGCCCGTTCTATTACCTCGGCGTGGTGCTCGTGGTAGTTGGCTCATGGATCTGGGTCGCGCTGATGCACGTGAACCTCGCCATCTGGAGGCGCGCGAACCCCGGCAAACCGGTGCCGCTTGCGATGTTCGCCAATGTAGCCGGCGCATATCTGTGGGCATGGACCGCTGTCGGCGCGGCGCTCGAAATCCTGCTTCAGATTCTGCCGGTCGCGTTCGGCCTCACGAATACAATCGACGCCGGCCTGTCGCGCGTGCTCTTCTCATGGACGCTTCACGCGATCGTCTACTTCTTTAATTGGGCGGTGATGTCAAGGGCCGATCTCCGATGGTTCGGTTTCGGAAACGTCGTTTGCGCGGGTCACGCTTCTTTCCGCAGTCGGCTCATCAATCACGGCACGCTGCACGCATTGGTCGGACAGGCATGGAGAGCCTCGCTTTTGGGCGCGCTCGGGGCGCAGCAGTCAGTTGCGGCTTCTTCCAGACCATCGTCCACGCTTCGGACGCTCCCAGTGGGATCAATGTTGGTAAGCGGTTTGCATCATGCCGTCGCCTCCATTGAGCCCCAGCGGAAGTCAGATC
>NZ_AWZT01000062.1 GCF_000472525.1 Paraburkholderia dilworthii | reverse complement strand
CCATGACCGCCATCGCCGTGGCCGCCGTCACCGTGACCGCCATCGCCATGACCGCCGTCACCGTGACCGCCGTCACCGTGACCACCATCGCCGTGACCGCCGTCACCGTGGCCGCCGTCACCGTGACCGCCGTCACCGTGACCACCATCGCCGTGACCGCCGTCCCCGTGGCCGCCGTCACCGTGACCGCCGTCACCGTGACCACCATCGCCGTGACCGCCGTCACCGTGGCCGCCATCGCCGTGACCGCCATCACCATGACCGCCGTGGCCGTGACCGCCATCACCATGATGACCGCCGTCCCCATCACCACCGGTGCCGCCGCCGTTGTTCCCGTCTCCTCCGGTGCCACCGCCACCACCACCACCACCACCACCACCCGCACCGCCGTCGCCAAGACCACCACCGCTTCCTGAACCCGTTCCTCCCTTTCCACTGCCGCCGCTGTCGCTTCCTGTGCTCCCGGCACCGAGTCCCGGCGAGCCCGAATTGCTCTGATTGCCGCCGGCGCCAGCTGTGCTTGCGCTGCTCCCGCGTCCACCGCCTGCGCCCGCCAGCCAGATCGGCGCAGTCCCGTTGTCGTCGCTTCGCGTATTTGCAGCCGACACGGACACCAACCCACCCGCGGCCGCCGCAGCAGCGATCTGCGTTCCGCCGGTTGTCGCGACACCGCTGATCTCCCGCTTGCAGCCAGGCGTGTCGAGGTTCGGACAATCGATCGGCAACGTTTGCGCCACCACCATCTTGCTCGAACCGGCCAACGGCGCCGCAGACGCCGCCGGATTAGTTTGTGCGCCCGCTATCGCCGCATACACACTTACTGCAACCGCTAATGCCGCGCGGCGCGTATGTAGCGCCAGCGCATCCCCGGTTTGCTTTTTCATTTCATTCTCCTAACTAAATGCATCGAATGACCGGCCGTGGAAACAGATGAAGTCATGTTCACCGTCAGATACACAAACGTCAGTGCCCAATCGTCACTGCTTCAGTCACGATGGATCCGCGTGACGTCCGCAATCTCTCTCGCCGGCGACCCCGGTCTGATTCGGCGTGATTGGAGAGAAACGACTGGCTCTGCGGGCATGAATTTGTAAACCGCACAGCTGGGCGTGATGGAGGTTCAAGTTATGCGCAGCGCCACTCAGTGACCGTGCGCTGCCCCACGCAATCCGATATCGCCTTCGATTTGCGCCTATTTGTAGCGCTGGGATGCTCGAAAATCGAGAATTACCGACTACTACAAAAAATCTGAACCCATGCGTGTTAGATATGCAGTCCAAACTATTATTTTTTTGCGGTGCCGTTGACCGACTTGATCAGATGAATGTGCCAGTTGATTTAAAGCGCTTCGCAAAGTGCGCGTCCGAACACAAGATCGAGATCGCACGAGCAAAAGTGAGTGCAATCACACAGACGGCACGCGCTGCGCCATTTACCCTGTGTTGTAGTCACATCTGTGCAACAGCAGCGCTTAGAAACGCCGAGCGATTAAAAGTTTTCCGAAACTGGCTGCGAATCGTGACTCGCGTCTCGCACTGCATTACAGTTGCGCTCGTGTGCAGGGGATCCACGTGATATTGCACTTAGCCAGCATCATTCGTGAGCCGTGCACGCTAGCGCTGTGAGCATCAGACGAATGCATTCGCGACGCAGACCGGTATGGCGCGTCGTCATGCATTGTTTTGGAGGCTTCAGCGCACCTTCCGCGATGTACCCCGACGGCCGGGCGGCTACTCGAAAACGAAGCCGGTCACTTGAACTAGTCGGGCGCCATGTGGATCGCGCGTAAGCTATCTATAGATACCGGTCACGCAGCAGAACCTGGCGAAAGGGTTCAACGGCGGGTGGATGGCAGTGAGATTTTCGGTATGAGTTACAAGCTGCAGATCGGCTCGACGTCGAGTCGTGTCGACCAT
The DNA here is from genome assembly GCF_000472525.1 of Paraburkholderia dilworthii. GTDB lineage: Bacteria > Pseudomonadota > Gammaproteobacteria > Burkholderiales > Burkholderiaceae > Paraburkholderia > Paraburkholderia dilworthii. The sequence continues at coordinate 26,336 of NZ_AWZT01000062.1, read as the reverse complement.
CTATGACCGCTGCGTTGAAGTAGGAGAGAAGCGCAGACGAAGCTCGCAAGCTGCGAACAAGCAAAGAAGCAAAGAAGCAAACAACAGAAATAAAAAAGCCGCGAAGACAGAAAAACAACACACATCATCCGCAATCACGCATGCCGCGTCTCGCGGCATGCGTCCCAACGTTAGCGCGATAGCTGATCAGTTAAAACCATCTGGATTCGCGGACTGCCACCGCCAATGGTCCGCACACATTCTTTCGATGCCGAACTCCGCGCGCCAGCCGAGCATGTCCAATGCCGCGCGCGGATCGGCGAAGCACGACGCCACATCGCCCGGACGGCGCGCGACGATCTCATAAGGCACGGGCCGCCCCGACGCCTTCTCGAACGCCTTGACGACGTCGATCACGCTATAGCCGTGGCCGGTTCCGAGATTGACAACGAAGCTCGCATCCCGCTTGACGAGTGCGTCGAGCGCGGCGAGGTGCCCGCGCGCCAGATCGACCACGTGGATATAGTCGCGCACGCCGGTGCCGTCGGGCGTTTCATAATCGCCGCCGAACACGCGCAGTTTTTCGAGCTTGCCGACCGCGACCTGCGCGACATACGGCATCAGGTTATTTGGCACGCCCGCCGGATCTTCGCCGATCAAACCGCTCTCATGCGCGCCGACCGGATTGAAATAGCGCAGCGTGGCAATGCGCCACGTGGGATCGGCCACTTCCAGATCGCGCAGTACCTGCTCTGCGATCAGCTTCGACTGGCCATACGGATTCGTGGCCGACAGCGGGAACGATTCGTCGATGGGCGAGCTTTTCGGCACGCCGTACACCGTGGCCGACGAGCTGAACACGAACTGCTTCACGTTGCGATCGCGCATCACGTCGAGCAGCGCAAGCAGGCTGCCCACGTTGTTGCTGTAGTACTCGATAGGCTTCGCGACCGATTCGCCCACCGCCTTCAGCGCGGCAAAGTGGATTGCGCCAGTGATGGGGTGCGCGTCGAAAATGCGGTTGAGCGCGGCCGTATCGCGCGCGTCTGCTTCGTAGAACTCGACGGCGCGGCTGGTAATCTGCTCGACGCGCCGCAGCGACTCGCGGCTGCTGTTCACGAGATTGTCGATCACCACGACGTCGTAGCCCCCGTTCAGCAGTTCGACGCAGGTGTGCGAGCCGATGAAGCCCGCGCCGCCCGTTACCAGAATCGTGCCCTTCGTGGTCATGCTGTTGCTCCGTTAAAGTAAAACGCCTGTCATTTTTTGCACCAGGTCCTTATACGTTTCGACGACGACGCGTTCATCGAATTCCTGCACCACTTTCTGCCGGCCGCGGTCCGCCATCGCGCGGCGCTCGGCGCCGCTCATGTCGAGCATCTGCGCAAGCGCGGCCGCGAGAGCTTCCGCGTTGCGCGCTTCGCATAGCAATCCGTTCACGCCGTGCGCCACCACTTCGCGGCAGCCCGGCACGTCGGTCGCGACGATCGGCCGGCCCATCGCCGATGCTTCCATCAGCGTGCGCGGCACGCCTTCGCGATATGACGGCAAGACGACGCAATCGGCATCGGAGATAAAAGGCCGTACGTCATGCGCCTCGCCAAGATAGTCGATGATGCCTTCGCGTTCCCAGGCCGTCACTTCGTCGCGCGTGATAGCGCTCGGATTGTCGACGCCGACCGGACCGAGCAACTGAAAGCGCGACTGCGGATAGCGCTCACGCACACGCCGCGCGGCTTGGACATATTCGCCAACGCCCTTGTCCCACAGCAAACGGCCTATCAGCAGGAACTTGAATTCCGCTCGCTCGGGCAAGGGCGTAAAGCCGAACTGTTCGAGGTCGACGCCTTCGCCATGCAACAGCCGAGCGCGTTCAGGATGCACTAACAAATTCTGTTCGACAAACGCTCTCTGATCGTCGCTATTCAAAAACCAGATCTCGCGCGGAAAACGGAACGCGAAACGATACAGTTTTTTTGCCACCTGCGCGGCTCGGCTCTGCTGGATGAACACATAGCCGAGCCCCGTCGTCACGGCGACCGATTGCACGCCCGCCAGTTTCGCGGCAATCGAGCCGTAGATATTCGGTTTGATCGTGTAATGAAACACCACGTGCGGGCGGATCGCGCGATAGTTCCGGTACAGCGAGACCAGCGTGCGCAGATCGTCACGCGGATTCGTGCCTTTGGAGGCGACCGGCAACTCGATGCAGCGGCAACCCATTGCCGCGAGCAGCTCGAATGTGCGGTCGCGCGGCGCGAGCACCGTCACGTCGACGCCGCGTCCCACCAGCATGCGAATCAGCCCTTGCCGATACGTATAGATTGCCCATGCGGTGTTACACACGAGTGTAATGCGCAACGCGGGCGTCGACTTCAAGGGTGGCTTCATGCAGTAACGGGCTCGGCGGTGAATGAAAGGGCGAACGGGCGGTGACAAAACGGATCAAGCGGATCAAGCGGATCAATGACTCGGGCGCGGCGCAAGCAGACTGCGTTTGACCCGCTGCAATGCGCGATAAGGCGTAATCAGATGCAGCAGATTCTTGGCGAGGCCGAACCAGTCATAGGGATTTGCGGTGTTGAAGTAGCGCAGTTGCAGCCGCAGCGTCGACAGAACCTGGCGGCGGCGCTTCGTCGCGCTGATGCCGCCTTCGTTCAGCTCGTAGTAGAGGCCCAATTCGGGCAGATTCGCGCAGTCGTAATGCTCCATCAGACGCACGAACAGATCGAGGTCTTCGGCCGACGGATACGCCGCGCGGTAATTGCCGACAGCGCGCACGGCGTCGATACGCAGCATCATCGAAGGATGCGCGAGGCATGAGCGGAAGAAGCGCAGTCGGCGTATCGTCGCGGGTTCGGCGGGCGGCGTCAGCGTGAAAAGCGGCTCGCCCGCGCGCGTGACCACCTGGGTCCACATGCCGAGCCCGGCCACTTGCGGATGCGCTTCCATGAATGCGCGCTGCTTCGCAAGCCGTTGCGGCACGCTGCGGTCGCCCGCGTCGATACGAGCGGCATAGCGAAAGCCGCGCTGCGCGAGCGCGTCGATTCCGGTTTGCAATGCACGCTCGATGCCGCCGTTCCGCGGCATGCGCAATACTTCGATTCGCATGTTCGCAAGCGTTGGCGCGACGATAGGCGGCGTGCTGCCGTCATCGACGATGAGAACGTGCACCAGCGCACTTTCATCGAACGACGCGAGCGTAAGATCGACGTCGGCCTGGCCGTTGTAGGCGGGTATCAGTACCGCGACGTCTTCGAGGCAGTGTGGCGGCGTGTCGACGGCGGGAAGCGTCATGGGCGCAATTTGAAACGAATGTAATAAAGATTAACCGAGGCTGCGGCGAGATAGCCGCATGCGAGGCCGACGAGCGCACCGTAAGCGCCGAGCCGCGGAATCGCCAGTAGATTGACGACGAACGCAACCGCAAGCGCGAGCAGCCATTTGAACAGCAACACGAACTTCGCCTGATATTTCAGCACGACGAGATTGCCGATCGCCTCGATGCCGGCGGGCACGGACAGCCACACGGCCCAGCGGAAAATCTCAATCGCGCCTTCGAAGCCCGGCCCGAACACGCGGCGAATGATAAGGCCCGCGAGCAGATCGAGCACGATAGCGCCGGCGATCATCAACGCTGCGGTCATCGCGGTAAGGCGCCACACGTTACGGCGCAACTGCGCGGCCTGCTGCACGCGGTAGACGAACGCGGGCGCGATGGTCTGCGCGAGCATCAACGCGAGCGTGATCCAGTTTTCGTTCAACTGCTGCGCGGCGGAATAGCGCCCGAGATCGGCGAACGAAATGGCTCGCTCCAACATCAGCCGGTCCAGTTTCAGGAACAGATACATACAGATCAGGCCGAGCCAGAACACCGTGCCTGCGCTCGCTAAATGCCTGAAAAGCGAGCGGCCGAAATGCCAGCCCAGTGTGCCGCCGTGCCGACGAATGTAATAGACCAGCAGTACGCTGCCGATGGTCGCCGACTCCACCGCCCACAGCCAGCCGAAGCGCGCGGGTTCAGCGGTTGCGCGCACGAGCAGATAGACGAAGCCCGCCTTGATAACCGCGGTGCTCATGCTCGTGAGCAATTGCGGCTTGCTGTACGTCATGCTTTGCAGCCACGCATTGATCACGCCGACGAACGGTTCGCGAAACAGCATCGTGACGGCGAGGCCCGCGAGCATCGCGCCGACGAGCGGATCGAACAGATCGAGCGCAATGCCGAGCCACGTCAGCAGCAATGCCGCGACCGACACCGAAAAGCGCAGCGTGAATGCGCTGCCGAGCACGGTGCCGAGTTGCGCGGGCTGCCGCGCGACGATGGTCGGCACGAGGATCTCCGCACCGCATACCCAGGTAATGGGAGAGAGCACCAGCAGCAGCGTATTGGCGTATTGCCATTTGCCGAAGGTGTCGGGTCCGAAGTAACGCGCGAGCATGCCGCTGATCGCAATGGCTACGCCGATTTGCGTCAGGCGTTCGAGGCCGAGCCACACAATATTCGCGAAGGCACGCGTGACGTCCGGATTGGCAAAGCGTTTGAGCGTCAGCATCCGGTGAGCGCTCGCCAATTCCCTTGACGCGAGTCTGCCCACCCGGCCGGCCGTCGCGGCGGCAACTTTACAAATGGAGGGCGTCTAAGCATTAGAATGGCGCTACAAGGCTGGTCCGAAAGGCGCAATTATAAGTTGGAACCGGATCGCTTCCGGCAAGGGCGCAGCATCTTGCGCAATCGCTATGATTTACCGATTGCGCATGACTGTGCCGGTCAAAATTTTCCATTGCACGCAAGTGAGCCAACATGATCTCCAAATCTATTTTCAAGGCGTATGACATTCGCGGTGTCATCGGCAAGACGCTCGATGCCGATGCAGCGCGTTCGATTGGCCGCGCGTTCGGCAGCGAAGTGCGTGCGCAAGGCGGCGACGCCGTGGTGGTCGCGCGTGACGGCCGCCTGTCGGGCCCGGAATTAATCCAGGCATTGTCGGACGGCCTGCGTGCGGCCGGCGTCGACGTGGTCAATGTCGGCATGGTGCCCACGCCCGTCGGCTACTTCGCGGCGAGCGTACCGTTGCAGCTCGACGGCGGCGAACGGCGCGTCGATTCGTGCATCGTCGTGACGGGTAGTCACAATCCGCCGGATTACAACGGCTTCAAGATGGTGCTGCGCGGCTCCGCTATTTATGGCGAGCAGATCCTCGCGCTGCATCAGCGTATCGTCGACGAAAACTTCTCCGAAGGCAGCGGCACCTACGTCGAATACGACATTGAAGATGCATACCTTGAGCGCATCGCGAGCGACGTTAAGATCGCACGCCCCATCAAGATCGTCGTCGATACCGGCAACGGCGTCGCCGGCGGCCTCGCGCCGAAGCTCTTCAAGAAGCTCGGTTGCGAACTGGTCGAGCTGTTCACCGACATTGACGGCAACTTCCCGAACCATCACCCGGACCCGGCTCACCCGGAAAATCTCCAGGACGTGATCCGCGCGCTGAAGGAAACGGATGCGGAAATCGGCTTTGCATTCGACGGCGACGGCGACCGTCTGGGCGTCGTCACGAAAGACGGCCAGATCATTTATCCGGACCGCCAACTGATGCTGTTCGCCGAAGAAGTGCTCTCGCGCAACAAGGGCGCGCAGATCATTTACGACGTGAAGTGCACGCGCAACCTCGCAAAGTGGGTGAAGGACAAGGGCGGCGAGCCGCTCATGTGGAAGACCGGTCACTCGCTCGTAAAGGCGAAGCTGCGCGAAACCGGCGCGCCGCTCGCGGGCGAAATGAGCGGCCACGTGTTCTTCAAGGACCGCTGGTATGGTTTCGACGACGGCTTGTATACGGGAGCGCGTCTTCTGGAAATCCTCACGCGTGTGGAAGACCCGAGCAAGCTGCTGAACGCGCTGCCGAACTCCAACTCCACGCCCGAACTGCAACTAAAGCTCGAAGAAGGCGAGAACTTCGAACTGATCGCGCGTCTGCAGAAGAGCGCAAAATTCACCGGCGCCGACGACGTCGTGACAATCGACGGCCTGCGTGTCGAATATCCGGACGGCTTCGGCCTCGCGCGTTCGTCGAACACCACGCCGGTCGTGGTCATGCGTTTCGAAGCCGACAACGACGCGGCGCTCAAGCGCATTCAGGAAGACTTCCGCCGTGTGATTCTCGCCGAGAAGGCCGACGCGAAGCTGCCGTTCTAAACGCTTTAGCGGCGGCGCGGTTCGCTGGCTCGCAGCAAACCGCGGCCATCGTCCACAACGCGGCGCGGGTTTCACTTACCGCGCCGCGTTTTTTCATGCCAATCGGCAAGGTCGCGCTAGAATTGCCGTCCCGGTGACATGACGTCCACGTTTTGTCGTCTCCCGCTGGAAGTCTCGCGCGAAGCCGCAGGTTTCGCTGGACTTCTTTCAATGCATCTTCGGGCCGGTTAGCCGGTTTTCCCACTCTTGAGCGTGCAAAAGATATTGATCGTGAGGGTGTCGTCGTTGGGCGACGTCGTTCACAACATGCCGGCGATCGCCGACATCCGCCGCCGTCATCCCGAGGCGCAGATAGACTGGCTCGTCGAGGAAAGCTTTGTTGGGCTCGTCGAACTCGTGAGCGGCGTGCGGCGCGCGATTCCCGTGTCGCTGCGGCGCTGGCGCAAGCGCATTCTGTCGGTCGGCAACTGGCGCGAGATCGGCGCATTCCGCCGCGCGCTCGCGGCCGAGAACTACGATCTCGTGATCGACTGCCAGGGGCTCATCAAGACTGCATGGGTCGCGAGCATGGCGCGCGGACCGCTCGTGGGCCTCGCGAACCGAACTGATGGCGCGGGCTTTGAATGGCCGGTGCGATTCTTTTACGACAAGCGCGTGCCGATCGAGCCGCGCACCCACGTGGTGGAGCGTACGCGCCAACTGGTGGCTGCGGCGCTGAACGACCCGCAGCCGCAACCTACCGACGACATCGACTTTGGCATCGATACCGGGCGCGCGGCGTTGGCATTGTCGGCGGCGAATCTGAACCTTCCGGTGCCTTACGTGGTGTTCGTGCACGCGACCTCGCGCGCCGACAAGCAGTGGCCCGACACCGCGTGGATCGAGTTGGGGCAGTCGCTCGTGCGGCGCGGCGCGTCGATCGTCTTGCCGTGGGGCAGCGAGGCCGAGCGTGCGACGAGCGAGCGTCTCGCGAAGGAGTTCGGCGCGGCGGCCATCGTGCCGCCGAAGCTGTCCTTGCCCGCGGTGGTCGGCCTGATCGAAGGCGCGGCCGCGACGGTCGGCGTTGACACAGGTCTAGTTCATATCGCGGCGGCGCTGAAGCGGCCCACGGTCGAGTTGTACAATTTCGCGACGGCGTGGCGCACCGGCGGATACTGGTCGCCGAACGTCGTCAATCTCGGCACGGCCGGGCAACCGCCCACGCTGCAACAGGTGAAGTCCGCGCTTGCCGGCTTCGGCCTGCTGTAATTCGCCCGGCGCGCTTCGCCTTACGCATCATCCGTTTTAAGGGCGATCATGAACGAAACCCAGATCATCGAAGTAGCGAACGCCGACTGGCACGCGCGCAACCTGTCCGTGCCGCGTGAGACGCTGCTTGCAGGCGTCGAGCGCGGCAAGGTGCTGTATTTCCCGAACCTGCGTTTCGCGATTGAAGGCGGAGAGCTGGCGCTGCTCGATCCCGCGCTGGCCGATCCGAACCGCAAGAACATCAGCCTGGAACCGAATGGCGGCGCATTGCATGGCGTGGTGGGCGACGCGGTCACGCAGTCGGCGGTGCGCGCGTTGATCGCGCGTTATCAGGCGAATGCGCGCACGCTGGTCGATGGGCTCTTCCCCGAATACAACGGCAAGCTGCGCGTCGCGCCCACGAGTTTGCGGCTGCATCAGGTGGAGACGCGTCAAACGTCATGGCGCAAGGACGATAGCCGTTTGCATGTCGATGCCTTTCCGTCGCGGCCCAATTACGGCGAGCGCATTTTGCGTGTCTTCACCAACGTCAATCCGAATGGCGTGCCGCGCGTGTGGCGAGTCGGCGAACCGTTCGAGGACATGGCCAAACGCTTTCTGCCGCACATCAAACCGCAAATGCCGGGCACAGCCTGGCTGCTCAATCTGCTGCACGTGACGAAATCGCCACGCAGCGAGTACGACCATCTGATGCTCAATCTGCATGACGGCATGAAGGCCGACCTCAAATATCAGAAGACAAGCCCGCAGGAGACCATGCCGTTCCCGCCGGGCAGCGTATGGGTGTGCTTCTCGGATCAGACTTCGCACGCGGTGATGTCCGGGCAGTTCATGCTCGAGCAGACTTTCTTCCTGCCGGTCAAGGCGATGGCGCAGCCCGAATGTGCGCCGCTCGGCATACTTGAACGCCTGAAGGGCAGGGCGCTGGTTTGAGCGCCGCGGTTTGTTCGGCCTCGCGAGACTCCCGGCGTCGTCGCGCGCCGTTGCCTGACGCTGCGGCCACGCGAGGTCTACTGCATCGGCACTTTGTTTGCGAACCGCACGCGATGCGGTTCAATGATGCGGAGCGCCGATGTTAAGGGCGATCTATAACGCGCTCTGGTGGATCATCGCGCCGGTCGCCGTGCTGCGTCTGCTGATTCGTTCGCGCAAGGAGCGCGGTTATCGTCAGCATATCGGCGAGCGCTTCGGCTATGTTCGCGGACGTCTGCCCGAAGACAATGCGCCGTTGATCTGGGTGCACGCCGTGTCGGTCGGCGAGACGCGCGCGGCGCAACCGGTGATCGACGCGCTCATCAAAGCGCGACCCGACGCGCGCATTCTGTTGACTCACATGACGCCGAGCGGCCGTGCAACCGGCGAGCAGATTTTCGGCGACCGCGTTTTGCGCAGTTATCTGCCGTATGACATGCCGCATGCGGTGCGGCGCTTTTTGCGCGCATGGCGGCCATCGCTCGGCCTCGTGATGGAAACCGAAGTGTGGCCCACGCTGATCGACGAATGCCGTCGCGCAGACGTGCAACTCGTGCTTACGAATGCGCGGATGTCGGCACGCTCGTATCAGCGCGCGGCCAAATTTGGCGGGGCAACGAAGGACGTATTCGGCGGTTTTGCGCGGGTGCTGGCGCAGAGTCCATCCGACGCAGAACGGTTGACCGCGCTTGGCGCGCGCAACGTCGCGGTGCTCGGCAATCTGAAGTTCGATATGAGCACGCCGCCGGAACTGGCGGCGCGCGGCCATGCGTGGCGCGCGGCAATCGGCGCGCGACCGGTGTGGGTTGCGGCAAGCACGCGTGAAGGTGAAGAGGAACTCGTGTTGCAAGCGTTCGCTGCGCTCGGCATTGAGGGCGCGCTGTTGATTCTCGTGCCGCGCCATCCGCAGCGCTTTAGCGAAGTGGCCGCGCTCGTCGAGAAAGCGGGGCTGCGGCTGGAGCGGCGCTCGACATGGGCGCCCGACGCGAAAGTGGCGTCGGCGGCTGCGAGCGGCAGTGTGTCTGCTTTGCCTGCCGATGTGAACGTGCTGCTCGGCGATTCGATGGGCGAACTCGGTGCTTACTATGCGGCCTCCGACTTGGCGTTTATCGGCGGCAGTCTGTTGCCGCTCGGCGGACAGAATCTGATCGAAGCGTGCGCGGTGGGCGTGCCGGTGCTGATCGGGCCGCACGTATTCAACTTCACCCAGGCCACGGCCGATGCAGTCGCCGCGGGGGCGGCAGTGCAAGTGCAGGACCCCGCCGATCTGGCGCGAGCGCTGCGCGAACTCTTCAGCGACAAGGCGCGGCGGCTCGCGATGGGCGGCGCGGCGTCGGCATTTGCCGCGCGTCATCGCGGCGCGACCGCGCGTACGGTGGATGTGTTGATGGCGGTGTTGCCGGAGTGAGGGGCGGCTGAGGAGACTCAGCCGATCAAACCGTCAAACCCTCAACAACCCCTTCCGCTCGATAAACCACACCACGTCGTCCAAGCCATCGAGCGCCTTCAGATTGCACATCACGAAAGGCCGCTCGCCGCGCATTTTCTTCGCGTCGGACGCCATCACGTCCAGGTTCGCGCCGACCATCGGCGCCAGGTCCGTCTTGTTGATCACGAGCAGATCGGACTTCGTGATGCCCGGGCCGCCCTTGCGCGGAATCTTCTCGCCGCCCGCCACGTCGATCACGTAAATCGTCAGGTCCGACAGTTCGGGGCTGAAGGTCGCGGCGAGGTTATCGCCGCCCGATTCGATAAAGACAATGTCCGCATCCGGAAAACGCGTGAGCATGCGGTCGACGGCTTCGAGATTGATCGACGCGTCCTCGCGAATCGCGGTATGCGGACAGCCGCCGGTCTCGACGCCCATGATCCGTTCGGCCGGCAACGCGCCCGCCACCGTCAAGAGGCGCTGATCTTCTTTCGTATAGATGTCGTTGGTGATCGCGACGAGGTCATACTGTTCGCGCATCGCCTTGCAGAGCATTTCGAGCAGCGTGGTCTTGCCCGAGCCGACCGGGCCGCCGACTCCCACGCGCAGCGGCGGCAGCTTCTTCGTGCGGACGGACGAGTGAGCGGAATGATGAGGTGCGTTCATGATGGATCGTTTTATGAGCGAAAAAGCCGCGAATACTGCGACTCGTGACGCGCCGACAGAATGCCGAGTTGCGGCGCGAAGGTGTTGATGTTTTCGGGCGACGTGGCTAATGCGTGTTTGACCGCTGCATTAATCGGCTCGCGCAATGCAACGATGATGCGTTGCGCCGCGAGTTGCCCCAGCGGCACGGCCTTCAATGCCGCGGCGGCCTGGTTCTCGACCCAGCTAAATGCATAGGCGGCAAGAGCGGCATCGGCGGCGGCCTCGTGTGCATACGCGGCGAAGGCGAACGCCGTGGGATGTGCGAGCGGCGTCATCGACGCGAGCGTTGCACGCCGCGCCGCATCGCCCCATTCGAGCGATGCGCACAACTGCCGCAGCGACCAGCCCATCTGTTCAGTCTCGCGCCGCAATTCGGCGGACTCGCGGCTCGCGAGGAACTCGCTGTTGGCTTGCGCAAGACCGACAGCGTCGTGTGTGCGCCAGCGTTCCATCTGATGCGCGAGGAACGGCAGTTCGCCATGTGCGAGGACATCGGTGAGGCCGCTTGCGATCCAGTCGCGTGCCGAATCGGCGTCGGTGATCAGTTGCGCTTCGATCGCGGCTTCGAGACCTTGCGAGTAGCTGAACGCGCCGATTGGCAGCGCCGGCGACGCAAGATGCAGCAGCGCCGTGAGTTCAGCGATGCGCATGATGATGGTGATGGCCGTGGCCGCACGATTCGTCGTGCACGTGGTCGCTGTGATCTTGGGCGTGATCGTGGCCGTGATCGTGCGAATCCGCATCTTGATGGCTGTGCGTGTGCGCATGATCGTGCGAATGCCCATGATGTTCGCCGAACACCTGCTGCGCCAACGCATAATCTTCGGCGAAAGTCTCATCATGTCCGTGCTTATGACCGCCGCCATACGCGCCGGACTCTGGCTGAAACGGCATCGAAACCTGATCGACCGTCGCGCCGATGCGCTTCAACATATCGGCCAACACCGGATCGTATTCGAGCTTCAGATAATCGGCGCCGACTTCCACCGGCGTATGGCGATTGCCGAGGTGGTACGCCGCGCGCGTCAGCGTCAACGTATCTTTCGCGCGCACCACGAGCACCGTTTCCGGCGCAGCGACGACTCGCACGAGACCGCCATCGTCGGCGACCAGCACATCGCCATCGCGCAGCACCGTGCCGCGCGGCAGCAGCATGGCCACTTCCTCACCGTTATCGAGCGTGGCCGCAAGGCGGCTCTTGCGACGCTCGTCGAAAACGAGGGTCAGCGTCGGCGCGCGCTTCACGAGCACAGCCGCGAGTTTCAGATGCGGTGCAATCAGTTTGTCGAGTGTGCGCATGGTCAGAACAGAAAATAGCGTTGCGCCATCGGCAAGATAGTCGCCGGTTCGCAGGTCAACAACTGGCCATCGGCGATCACCTGATAGGTCTCGGGATCGACGCTGATCGACGGGCGCCACGCGTTGTGAATCATGTCCGCCTTCGTGATGTTGCGGCAGTTCTTCACGGCCACGATACGCTTGTTCAGGCCATAGCGCTCGGCGACGCCTGCATCGGCGGCGAGTTGCGAAACGAAAGTCAGCGACGTGCGTCCGAGCGCACCGCCGCGCGTCGCGAACATCTCGCGATAATGCACCGGCTGCGGCGTCGGAATCGACGCATTCGGGTCGCCCATCTGCGCCATCGCGATCATGCCGCCTTTTAGAATCAGCGACGGTTTGATGCCGAAAAACGCCGGCTCCCAGAACACGAGGTCCGCCCACTTGCCCGGCTCGATCGACCCGACCTCATGCGAGATGCCGTGCGTGATCGCCGGGTTGATCGTGTATTTGGCGACATAGCGCTTCGCTCGAAAATTGTCGTGCCGCGCGTTGTCCTCGGGCAGCGCGCCGCGTTGCACTTTCATCTTGTGCGCGGTCTGCCACGTGCGGATGATCACTTCGCCCACGCGCCCCATCGCCTGCGAATCCGACGACAACATCGAGAGCGCGCCGAGATCGTGCAGGATGTCTTCCGCGGCGATGGTCTCGCGGCGAATGCGCGATTCAGCGAATGCAATGTCTTCCGCAATCGACGGGTCCAGGTGGTGGCACACCATCAGCATGTCGAGGTGCTCTTCGAGCGTATTGACGGTGTACGGCCGCGTCGGATTCGTCGACGAAGGCAGCACGTTCGCTTCGCCGCATACCTTGATGATGTCCGGCGCGTGACCGCCGCCCGCGCCTTCGGTGTGATACGTGTGGATCGTGCGGCCCTTGAACGCGGCCACGGTCGCTTCTACGAAGCCCGCTTCGTTCAGCGTATCCGTGTGAATGGCGACCTGCGTGTCGGTATCGTCGGCGACCGAGAGGCAGTTGTCGATTGCGGCCGGCGTCGTGCCCCAGTCCTCGTGCAGCTTCAAACCGATTGCACCAGCTGCGATCTGTTCGAGCGCGGGCTGCGGCTGGCTCACGTTACCTTTGCCGAGAAAGCCGAGATTCATCGGATAACCGTCGGCCGCTTGCAGCATGCGTTCGAGATGCCACGGACCCGGCGTGCAGGTGGTCGCATTCGTGCCGGTGGCTGGACCCGTGCCGCCGCCGAGCATCGTCGTCACGCCGCTTGCGAGCGCTTCTTCGATCTGCTGCGGGCTGATGAAGTGAATGTGCGTGTCGATGCCCCCCGCCGTCACGATCAGTCCTTCGCCCGCGATCACTTCGGTGGACGCGCCGATAGCAATCGTCACGTTCGGCTGAATGTCCGGATTGCCGGCCTTGCCGATAGCAGCGATGCGGCCGTCCTTGATGCCGATATCGGCTTTGACGATGCCCCAGTGATCGAGAATCACCGCGTTCGTCACGACGGTATCGACGACGTCCGCATGCACGCGCTGCGACTGGCCCATGCCGTCGCGAATCACCTTGCCGCCGCCGAATTTCACTTCCTCGCCGTATGTGGTGAAGTCGCGCTCCACTTCGATCAGCAACTCGGTGTCGGCGAGACGCACGCGGTCGCCGATGGTGGGGCCGAACATTTCCGCGTATGCGCGGCGGCCAATGCGTAGGGTCATGATGTAGGTCCGGAAATGAGCAGGGCGGTTCAAGCCGATGAGCGCGCGCGGCGCTTCACAGCTTGCCCATCACCTTGCCGTTGAAGCCGTAGACGATGCGCTCGCCGGCCAGCTCGACGAGCTCGACCGTGCGTTCCTGACCGGGCTCGAAACGCACGGCGGTGCCCGCCGCGATGTTGAGCCGGAAGCCGCGAGCGGCTTCGCGGTCGAACGCGAGTGCGTCGTTCACTTCGTAGAAGTGGTAGTGCGAGCCGATCTGCACCGGGCGGTCGCCCGTATTCGACACGAGTACCGTGACGGTGGCGCGGCCCGCGTTGAGTTCGTGTTCGCCGTCGTCGATGATGAGTTCGCCGGGGATCATGGGTGCCTTGTTTGTCTCGCGGGGTTTAGCGGGATTCAGCAGATCAGGGGATCGGGTGATGAACGGTGACGAGCTTCGTGCCGTCGGGGAAGGTGGCTTCCACCTGGATGTCGGGGATCATCTCGGGCACGCCTTCCATGACGTCGTCGCGAGTGAGCAGCGTCGTGCCGTAGTGCATGACCTCGGCGACGGTCTTGCCGTCGCGTGCCGCTTCCATCAGCGCGGCGGTGATGAAGGCGACCGCTTCCGGATAGTTCAGTTTGAGGCCGCGCGCGCGGCGCCGTTCGGCAAGCAGCGCAGCGGTGAAGATCAGCAGCTTGTCCTTCTCGCGAGGTGTCAGCTTCATCGAATGAGTGTGGTGGGTTGCGCCTGATCCGGGCGGATCAGGCTGCGACAATGATAGGCGTTGCGCATCGCGGATGTGACCGGTGCAATGCCGGACAAGACAGCGAGGCTATCAAGTCCGGCTAACGACGCGCTTACAGATTGGCAGGCAACGCTGCGCCGAACCATTTCTTCGACATCGTATTGAGGGTGCCGTCCTGCTTCGCTTGCGCGATGGCGGCGTTGACCTTCTGCTGCAAGCGCGGTTCGTTCTTGTTCATGCCCACGAAGCACGGGGAATCCTTGATGACAAACTTCGGCTCCGGACGTCGCGGCGGATTCTTCGCGAGGATCGCGGCCGCGACGATGTTGCCCGCGGCGATCAACTGAACCTGGCCGGACAGGAACGCGGCGATGGTCGCGTTGTTGTCCTCGAAGCGTTTGATCGTGGCATTCGGCGCCATTTGCGTGAGGCCGAGTTCCTCAAGCGCGCCGCGCGTCGCGCCGACTGTCTTGCCGGTCAGATCGGCGGGACCGGCGACCTTGATATCGGCGGGACCGAACACCCCCTGGAAGTACGGCGCATAAGGCGCGGAGAAGTCGATCACCTTCTCTCGATCCGGCGTTTTGCCGAGCGACGAGATCACGAGGTCTACCTTGTTCGTTTGCAGATAAGGGATGCGGTTCGCGCTATTGACGGGCACGAGTTCGAGCTTCACGTTCATCGACTTCGCGAGCAGCGCGGCGGTGTCGATGTCATAGCCCTGCGGCTTCATGTCGGGGCCAACCGAGCCGAACGGCGGGTAGTCTTCCGGCACGGCGACTTTCAGCACGCCTGCCTTGGCGATGTTGTCGAGCGTGTCCGCGTGAGCCGCAGGCGCGTTGATCGCGAGGATGGGCGAGAGGAGCAGTGCGGCGAGCAGAGTACGGCGCGCGGGACGAAGCGTGGGTCGGTTCATTTGTAGTAGCTGTGGTGGTGGCGGCAGGCGGCTGACGTCGAGTTGCGGCAGCATCGGGGGTGAGAACGCAAGGTATGTGCCATCGTGGTGCGGTGGGGGCTGGCGAGGGAATTTGCGGCGCGGCGCACCAAGAGTGGGCTGGGTTGGCGCGGACTTGGTGCGTGGCTGTCTTACGCGGTGAAAGTGTGCTGGCGAGTTGCCGTTGCGGATTGGCGCGCGCAGACGAATGAGCGTTGCGCGGCGGTGTCACTGAACGACGCCCCTGGTCCTGTCGACTGGCAGGAGCACCGGGTTCTGTGGGGTGCGCCCATGTCCAGTCCGATTCAGCGCGTGCGTTTTGCTGCGTGAGAACTAAGAGCGTCTTCTTCGGAACAACGCGTGCGCTGCGATGTAGCAAAGAAAGAGAAGCGCGCCGATCAGTAGCGCAGCGATTGCCCAATAGAGAAGCAGGCCGAGCACTTCCATATCGTCGGGGTTCGCCAGATCATTGCGCCCTACGACCTCCACGCAGAAACGGATAAACATATCGACGGAATACGGCATGTTGCCCGGAGACAGGTCATCGATGTGATACGTCAGTTGCCATCCGCCAATAATGGATATCGCGATCCAGACGACATATTGCAATAGCTTTGTCAGGAGGTTTTGTTTCATTTCGACCGTTCCGTAAGCTGTCAGCGCTGAACCGGCACCGGTAAACTTAGCCGCCATCGGTGGAGGGGGGCAAACCAATGGTGGCGCAAAAACCTACGTCGCCCAGATCCGCAAAGGCACCGCCTCGACCCCATGCACAACGGGCCGCAATTGCAACCAGCATTGCGTCAAAGCACGCTGCAATGTCTCCATCGATCGCGAAACACCTCGCACGATCAACACGCCGTTCGTCACGCACGAAGCCGCCGCGCGCAAGGAATCATCGAATGGAAGCTGTGCGGTCAGCGCTTCGGCGAGCGCATCATCGCAACTCGCCCCAACGGCCCAAAGCGTCCCATAAGCAGGAAAGCCGCCGAGCCCTTGCGCCGCGTCGCGCAGTGGATCGTCGGCGCCAAGACTCGCGCGCTCGAGCCATAACAACTCACCGTCAGCACGCACGATCCGCGAAACCGCGCGCAAACTTCCCGCCGACCACCGCTCGCCTGCGGCCTGCCGCCCCAGTTGCGTCGCGTCCCAACCGATCGCTGTCGCGCCCTCGTCGAGCGTCAGCGAAAAGTCGAGCATCGCATTGGCGTGATCGAAAACGATATTGTTCTGCGGCAGCCAGTCGAGCTTCGCATTCCGACCGACGCGCACGGCGATACTCTGCCGCGCGGCACGTCCATTGGACTTGTACCATTTGGTCGCGCCGGGCGTGGCGATCACGGCATGCGCATCGGCGCCGACATCCACATCGATATCCAGTTGATCGCCGCCCGCAATCCCACCGGGCGGATGCACGATCACTGCATGACAAACGGCCTGACCTTCGGGATACAAAGGCCGTTGCACGCGCAACGGCCCATCATGCAGCCGATGCTCAAGCGCAGTGCGCTCGCCGTGCCTGACGAACCCCAGTTCGAGACGCGCGCGCCATTGCCCATGCGCACCGGTCTGCGCCAGAGCTTGCGCTTGAGATTGCACGGTAGCGAGCGTGACGTGATTTTCGTGAAGCGACATACGAATGGACGTGCAATCGACGTGTTAGAACAGAGCGTGCGGCAAAAGACGACGCGCCGCAGAACGAACGCGCCAGAAAACGAACGCGCCACAAA
Source organism: Paraburkholderia dilworthii (assembly GCF_000472525.1). Classification (GTDB taxonomy): domain Bacteria; phylum Pseudomonadota; class Gammaproteobacteria; order Burkholderiales; family Burkholderiaceae; genus Paraburkholderia; species Paraburkholderia dilworthii. Next base: position 9,401 of record NZ_AWZT01000062.1, on the reverse strand, counting down.
ACGCGCCGAGCATAGCACGCGCATCACCGCCCCGGACTCACACAGCGATCAGCGCACGCACGCCATCGGCATCCATATTGACACCCTCACCGCCCGCGACGATCTCACCGCGACTCATCACCCAATACCGGTCGGCAATCTCCTTCGCAAAGTCGTAATACTGCTCGACGAGCAACACCGTCATCCCCATTTCCTCGACGAGCTGGCGCAGCGTGCGCCCAATGTCCTGAATGATCGAAGGCTGAATGCCTTCGGTGGGTTCATCGAGAATCAGCAGTTGCGGATCGCTCATCAGCGCGCGGCCAATCGCGAGCTGCTGTTGCTGGCCCCCCGACAGATCGCCGCCGCGACGGCTGCGCATATCCTTGAGCACCGGAAACAACTCGTAGATGCGATCGGGGATTTTCTTCGGCGCTTTCTTGCTGGCGGCGCCCACCAGCAGATTTTCTTCGACGGTGAGCCGCGGAAAAATGTCGCGTCCCTGCGGCACATACGCGAGCCCTTTCTCGACACGCGAATAAGTCGGCAGCTTCGTAATCGGCGCGCCACGCCACGCGATGGAGCCGCTCTTCGCCTGCACGACGCCCATCAGGCAGCGCAGCAGCGTGGTCTTGCCCACGCCGTTGCGGCCGAGCAGCACGGTGAGCTTGCCATCGGGCACGGACAGCTTCACGTCGCGAAGAATGTGGCTGCCGCCGTAGTATTGATTCAGGTTTTCTACTTCAAGCATGTCGTTCGACCCTTTGATTCACGGTCCACTCATCGACCGAGATATGACTCGATCACCGTCTCGTCGCGTTTGACTTCTTCGAGCGTGCCGTGCGCGAGCACGCGCCCCTCGGCCATCACCGTGACCTTGCCGGTGTCGCCCGAGAGAGCCTTCACGAACTCCATGTCGTGTTCCACGACCATCATCGAACAGGTGCCGCGCAGGTGGTTGAGCAGGTCGGCCAACTGCATCGTCTCGTCGTCGGTCATGCCGGCGGCGGGTTCGTCGAGCAGCAGCAGCGCCGGTCGTTGCATCAGCAACATGCCGATTTCCAGCCGCTGCTTCTGTCCATGCGAGAGCTCGCCGGCAAGCCGCCGCGCCTCGCTTTCGAGACCGATCAACACGAGCGTTTCCTCGATGCGTGCTTGCGCTTCGCGATCGAGCCGCGCGCGCAACGACGCGAGCCATCCCTTATCGGTCTTCATCGCGAGTTCGAGGTTTTCCCACACGGGATGCTGCTCGAAAACCGTCGGCTTCTGAAACTTGCGCCCAATGCCGGCACGCGCGATGGACGGCTCGTTCATCCGCGTGAGGTCGATGGACTGGCCGAGAAACACCTTGCCCGAATCAGGCGCGGTCTTGCCGGTGATGACGTCCATCATCGTCGTTTTGCCCGCACCGTTCGGGCCGATGATGCAACGCAATTCGCCGGCGTCGATAGAAAGCGTCAGCGCATTCAACGCGCGAAAGCCGTCGAAGCTCACGGTCACGTCTTCGAGGTAAAGGATCGTGCCGTGCGAAACATCGATTTCGCCGGGCACGACGACGTGCCCCATGCTCGCGACGCCGCTCAACGCGTGTTCAGAAGGTTGTTCAGGCAAAGCGAGATCGGGAACCATCGGGTTTTCGTTCATGAGCGGTTCCTCTTGCGCGTCACGAGTTCGACCAGTCCCATGATGCCGTTCGGCAGAAACAGCGGCACCAGCACGAAAATCAGACCGAGAAAGAACAGCCAGTATTCAGGGAAATTCGCCGTGAAAAAGCTCTTCGCGCCGTTCACAGCGAACGCGCCGACAATCGGCCCAATCAGCGTGCCGCGTCCGCCCACGGCGACCCAGATTGCCATTTCAATCGAATTGCCCGGCGACATCTCGCCCGGATTGATGATGCCGACCTGCGGCACATACAACGCGCCGGCAATGCCGCACAACACCGCGGACACGGTCCACACGAAAAGCTTGTACGCGAGCGGGCTGTAGCCGAGGAACATCAGACGCGTCTCGCCGTCGCGCACCGCGGTGACGACGCGGCCGAGCTTCGACGTGACGATCGCTCGAGCACCGATGAACGCGAGAATCAACACGGCAAACGTGATCAACAGCAAGGCCGCGCGAGTGCCGGGATGCGTAATCGGAAAGCCGCCGATGCGCTTGAAGTCGGTGAAGCCGTTATTGCCTCCGAAGCCCGTCTCGTTGCGATAGAACAACAGCATCGCGGCGAACGTCATCGCCTGCGTGATGATCGACAGATACACGCCTTTCACGCGCGAGCGGAATGTGAAAAAGCCGAACACCCACGCGACCACCGCCGGCAGCAGCACGACGAGCAGCAGCGCATAGCCGAGGTGCTGCGTGCCTTCCCAGTACCACGGCAGTTGATGCCAGTCGAGGAACACCATGAAGTCGGGCAGGTCGCTGCCGTACTTGCCGTCGTGGCCGATCGAGCGCATCAGGTACATACCGATCGCGTAGCCGCCGAGCGCGAAGAAGAGTGCGTGTCCGAGGCTCAGAATGCCGCAGTAGCCCCACACCAGATCGAGCGCGAGCGCGGCAATCGCGTAGCACATGAACTTGCCGGTGATCGTCGTCGCATAAGCGGATAGATGAAGCGGACTCGTTTCCGGGACCACCAGCGTCGCGAACGGCACGCCGAGCCCGAATACGATAATCAATGCGATCAGCGCGAGCCACGCGCGCCGCGACAGTAGCGCGGGCCGCGGCGGCAAGCCGAGCGCGAAGGCGGACTGCGCGACGCGGCCGGCAACGTTGCCGCCCGTTGCACCGGCATGAGCCGATGCGGTCGAAGGGGAAGTTGCAGATGTCATCTCATGCCTCCGCGCTACGGCCCTTGAGGGCGAACATGCCCTGCGGACGCTTCTGGATGAACAGCACGATCAGCACGAGCACCGCGATCTTCGCGAGCACGGCGCCCCAGAACGGTTCGATGGCCTTGCTGACGAGCCCGAGCCCGAAGCCGCCGATCACCGTGCCGGCCAGTTGCCCGACGCCGCCCAGCACGACCGCCATGAACGAATCGATGATGTAGCTCTGGCCAAGGTCGGGCCCGACATTGCCGATCTGCGACAGCGCGCAGCCGCCGAGGCCCGCGATGCCCGCGCCGAACGCGAACGCATACGAATCGACGCGCGCGGTTTTCACACCGACGCATGCGGCCATGCGGCGGTTTTGCGTGACGGCGCGCACGAAGAGGCCGAGGCGCGTCTTCGTCAACACGGCCCACGCAATGCCGACGACGATCAGAGAGAACGCGAGAATCGCGAGGCGGTTGTACGGCAGGATCAGATTCGCGAGCACGGTCACGCCGCCGCTCATCCACGAAGGATTGATCACCTGCACGTTCTGCGCGCCGAACAGCATGCGCGTTGCCTGAATCAGGATCAGGCTGATGCCGAACGTGGTCAGCAGCGTTTCGAGCGGACGGCCATACAGATGCTTGAGCACCAGCCGCTCGATCACCATGCCGACAAGCGCCGCCGCCACGAAGGACGCCGGCACCGCGAGCAGCGGATACCAGTCGAATGCGCCGGGCGCGAAGCGCTGAAAGAGGTTCTGCACGACATACGTGGCGTATGCGCCGATCATCAGGAATTCGCCGTGCGCCATGTTGATGACGCCGATGAGGCCATACGTGATGGCGAGGCCGAGCGCCGCGAGCAGCAGCACACTGCCGAGCGACAGACCCGCGAACAGCGTGCCGGCGATTTCGCTGCGGCGCTGGATCGCATCCAGTTCGTCGATGCCGCTTTGTGCGGCGGCTCTCACGCGAGCGTCGGTTTCGGCAAACGTGCCGTCTGCTTTCTTCGCGACGAGCGGACGCAGCAGTTCGTTCATGTCGAGGTCATGGCGCGCGGCGACGAGCTTCACCGCTTCGAGGCGCTTCGCTGCATCGGCGTCATGCAATGCGGTCATTGCCCACAGCGTGTCGAGACGCTTCTTCAACGCGGGATCGGTTTCCTTCGCGCGAGCCGCATCGACGAGCGGCTTGATCGACGGGTCGGGGTTTTTCAGCAGCGCGTTGATAGCTTGCTCGCGCATCGCCTTGTCGGGTGAGTCGAGTTGCAAACCGGAAAGCGCGCCTGCGACTTTCGAGCGCAGCAGATTGTTTAGCGTGACGGGCTGGGCGTCGCCGGCTTCAACGATTTTGCCGGTGGCCGCATCGCGCGTCGTCTCGCCGTCCTGGAGCAGGACGGCGCCAGAGTCGGTAGCAAGCACGGCGTCTTCGGATAAAGCCTTCAGCACCGCCAGCGATTCCTTGTCGTGATTGGCAATGAGCTTGTCGATGGCTGCGGACTTCGCGTCGAAGTCATCGGCGGCGAGCGGTGCGACGTCGGCTGCGGTCAATGCGAAGGCGCTATGCGGCGCTAGCGCGCCGAACGCGAGCAGGGCAATGGCGGCGCCGCTGACGCTGCGTCGCGCGAACCGCTGTGCAAAAGTGAGGAATGAGAACGCCATTGATGGCCTTTGAAGAATTACCGGGGAAGCGCTCTGAAAAGGTCGTGTCGCGTCGGTTGAATGCATGCCGAGGTTGCGCCGCGCGCTCGGCGGCTTCGTTTGGCCGTTGAACCGCACGGGGCCGTGCCGAGCGGAACGCGCCGCAGGTGTCGCGAACGTGATTGCTTGCTGCGCGGTCGCGCGGTTCGATCGCGGTGCTGCGCGTGGTGCGTCGGCTGGGCACCCACCACGCAAACCGCCACGCGACACACGCTCACACTCATCGCGAGTTCGCCTCGCAGCATCGCGGCGGCCGACCTTAAGCCGCCGCAATGCGCATTGCCGTTACGCGACTCGTGAGCGCTTCAAAAACGCCGGAATCGAGCTGACCACATCCGGCTTGCTCGAATTGCCGGCGATGAACGGGCTCCACGGCTGCGCGCGAACCGCGGTCTTGGTGCGCCACACCACGTTGAACTGACCGTCCGCGCGCACTTCGCCGATCATCACCGGCTTATGCAGATGGTGGTTGCCATCCATCTCGAGCGTGAAGCCCGACGGCGCCGCGAACTGCTGGCCGACCATCGCCACGCGCACCTTGTCGACCTCGGTGCTCTTCGCCTTCTCGACGGCCTGCTTCCACATGTGGATGCCGACAAAGGTCGCTTCCATCGGATCGTTCGTCACGCGTTTAGTGCCGCCCGGCAGATTGTTCTGCTTGACCCATGCGGCCCATTGCTTCTTGAACTTCTCGTTGGTCGGGTTGCGCACCGACATGAAGTAGTTCCATGCCGCGAGGTTGCCTACCAGCGGTTTCGTGTCGATGCCGCGCAGTTCTTCCTCGCCGACCGAAAATGCGACGACCGGCACATCCGAAGCCTTCAGCCCCTGGTTACCGAGTTCCTTATAGAAGGGCACGTTCGAGTCGCCGTTCACCGTCGAGATCACCGCCGTCTTGCCGCCTTGGGAGAAAGTCTTGATGTTCGCGACGATGGTCTGATAATCGCTGTGGCCAAACGGCGTGTAGACCTCCTCGATGTCCGCCTCCTGCACGCCTTTCGACTTGAGGAAGGCGCGCAGGATCTTGTTGGTCGTGCGCGGATACACATAGTCGGTGCCGAGCAGAAAGAAACGCTTCGCACCACCGCCTTCGGCGCTCATCAGATATTCGGTTGCGGGAATCGCCTGCTGGTTCGGCGCCGCGCCGGTGTAGAACACGTTGCGCGACATTTCCTCGCCTTCGTATTGCACCGGATAGAAGAGCAGGCCGTTGAGCTCCTCGAACACCGGCAGCACCGACTTGCGCGAGACCGACGTCCAGCAGCCGAACACCACAGCGCACTTCTCCTGCGTGATCAGCTGACGCGCTTTTTCGGCGAAGAGCGGCCAGTTCGACGCCGGGTCCACCACCACCGGCTGAAGCTGACGGCCCATCACGCCGCCGTTCTTGTTGATGTCCGCGATCGTCATCAGCGCGGTGTCTTTCAGCGATGTCTCGGAGATCGCCATCGTGCCCGACAGGGAGTGCAGGATGCCTACCTTGATCGGGCCGCTCGCCGACTGTGCGTGCGCGAACGGCGCGCGACCTGCAAGCGCGAGCGCGCCGGACATGGAGCCGAACTTCAACAGACTGCGACGTTTCATGTATATCCCCTTGCCATTGATGATGAATGTTTATGGGCGTCGATCTGAGCCACTGGGCTTACCCCGCATGACTTGCCGCTCGTGTACTGCAAGGCACATGCCATGTGGTGGATGCGGCTCGCATTGCGCCGTTGCGCGCTGCGGCGCGGCTCGACGAGAGCCGGGTCATGCGGCTTCGCGTACGAATCTGGTGCACATTCGTGGGATGCGCCTCGTTCGGGTGCGTGCCGCGCCGCGACGAAGCGCGGTGATCCGCCAAGGGGCTTTGGCGGTGCATGCGCGCCGCCGCGTTGTGCATGGGCTGCGTTGTGCCTACACTGAAAGACCGTTTGCGCAGGTTGCGCTGAGCGGTTGATTGCTTGCATGGGATCCGAGTAAGCGCTAAAGCGCTAAGTCCGACCGACCGCGTTGCATGGGACCGGAGCAAGCGCTGAAGCGCTGGCTTGGATCGACCGCGTTGCATGGGACCGGAGTAAGCGCTGAAGCGCTAACTCCGATCGACAGGAGATACGAGATGAGTGAATTCGCCGGCCGCAATCAACCAGACATGTCCGCGTTCTGGATGCCCTTCACCGCCAATCGCCAGTTCAAGAGCGCGCCGCGCCTGCTCGCGAGCGCCAAGGGCATGTACTACACCTCGCACGATGGACGGCGCATTCTGGACGGCACTGCGGGGTTGTGGTGCGTCAACGCCGGGCATTGCCGCGATGAAATCGTCGCCGCCGTTCAGGCCCAGGCCGCCGAAATGGACTTCGCGCCGACGTTCCAGATGGGTCACCCGAAAGCGTTCGAGGCCGCGACGAAGATCGCGCGGCACACGCCGGGCGATTTGAAGCACATCTTCTTCGTGAACTCTGGCTCGGAAGCCGTCGATACCGCGCTGAAGATCGCGCTTGCCTATCACCGCTCACGCGGCGAGGGCCAGCGCACGCGCTTCATTGGACGTGAGCGCGGCTATCACGGTGTCGGCTTCGGCGGCATTTCGGTGGGCGGCATCGCGCCGAACCGCAAAGCGTTTTCCGGCGCGCTGCTGCCGTCGGTCGATCATTTGCCGCATACGCTGAACATCAAGGAGGCCGCTTATTCGAAGGGGCAACCGGCGTGGGGCGCGCATCTCGCCGATGAACTCGAGCGGATCGTCGCGCTGCACGATGCGTCGACGGTTGCGGCGGTGATCGTCGAGCCGGTGGCCGGATCGACAGGCGTGCTGATTCCGCCGCAAGGCTATCTTCAACGGCTGCGCGAAATCTGCGACAAGCACGGCATTCTGCTGATCTTCGATGAAGTCATCACCGGATGGGGGCGCCTCGGCGCGCCGTTCGCCGCGCAGTACTTCGGCGTCACCCCTGATCTGCTGACGATGGCGAAGGGCACCAACAACGCAGCCGCTCCGATGGGCGCCGTGGCCGCAAGCGGCCAGATTCACGACTCGATTGTGAACGGCGCGCCGGGCGGCATCGAGCTGTTTCATGGCTACACATACTCGGGGCACCCGATCGCAGCCGCCGCAGCATGCGCGACGATCGACCTCTACGAGCGCGAGCAGCTGTTCGAACAGGCCGCACGGATGGCCCCGCTTTTCGAACGTGCCATTCACAAGCTGCGCGGCGAACGGCACGTGATCGACGTTCGCAATCTTGGACTGGTAGGCGGCGTCGAACTTGCGCCGCGCGACGGAGCGCCGGGCGCACGCGCCTACGACGTGTTCGTGCGGTGCTTCGAGAAGGGCGTGTTGACGCGCTATACCGGCGACATTCTGGCGTTCTCGCCACCGCTCATTATCGAGGAGGGGCAGATCGACGAGATCTTTGCGACGGTGGCCGAGGTGTTGAACGAGACGGATTGAAGGACTTCGAATGGTTTGCTTGATGCGTCTGCTTGAGGCGTCGGCTTGAGGCGTTTGTGTCTACCGTTTGCATCTAGCGTTTGCATCTAGCTTTTGCATCTAGCTTTTGCATCTAGCGTTTGCATCTAGCGTTTGCATCTAGCGTTTGCATCTAGCGTTTGCATCTAGCGTTTGCATNTTTGCATCTAGCGTTTGCATCTAGCGTTTGCATCTAGCGTTTGCATCTAGCGTTTGCATCTAGCGTTTGCATGAGGCCAGCGCGTACCGCGCTGGCCTCATGCATCGCTCGCATACTGGCGTCGGCTCGTTAGAACGCGACGAACGGTCCGCTCTGCGATCCGGCTTGCGATCCGCTCAGCGCGGTGTACAGACTGCGGCCAAAGAAGAACGGCAGGCCCCAGATGAAGTAACTGGAGACGGACGTGTACGACGCAATGTTGTCGAACGCGGCATAGGTGCCGGACAGCAGGCTCGCCGTGTTGGTTACCTGGAACGGCACGGTTGCGGACATGCCCGCGCCGCTCGTCGGCCTAAGCAGAGCCGAAAGGCTCAACGTGGTCGACGGTGTGTAGCGGCCCCATGCGTCGAACGGAATCGCCGTATCGCGGAAGATGGTCGCGTTCGAGCCGCTGTCGATGACGCCGTTGGCGAACGTGCTTCCCTTGTACGTGGTCGCGAAAAAGCCGTTGCTGTCGAGCGGGATGATGTTCGCGCTCGACAGCAATGCATTGTTCTGCTGCGTGCCGATACCGAACACGAGTTCACCGGTCGCGCTTGCCTGACCGCCGGGCTGCAATGCAGGCAGGCGGATGATCGTGCCGTTGTTGTCGGCAGTGAGGTCGGCGACCGGATTCATGATCTGCGTGTCCAGCGGCACGCGCGTGCCCGTGCAAGAACCCGTGGACGGGCAATAGTAGTACGTCGCCGGCAACACATATTGTGCGGCGAGCGGGAAGTCGCGCACAGCCGAGCCGATCCCGACCACCCCGTTCGCTCCGAGCTGCGCAACACTGCCGATGTCCGAGACGCCGCGCGACGCACAGTCCGGCGGCGTGGCATTCGCGCCGTCGCCGATGACCTGGACCGGTAGATTGCCTGCCAGCTTTGCGCCGATGGTTACGTCCGCACGCTTCACCGAGCCCCACGTGTAGCCCGACGCAAAGATCGCACATTGGGAGATGGGCGCGCCGCGGGTGGGATCGTCGGTCGCGCCCGTTTGTGCGGGCAAGCTGCCCGCCAGCGCGGAACCCAGCGCGCTGGCCAATACACGCACGCCTGCCGAGCCCGTATCGAGCAGCATGTGATCGATCGTCGCGCACTGATTCGCACCTTGCACGCCAGGGATGCAGAACGTGACGGTGACGTAAGGTGTATTGGCATAGCCGCCCGTCCATCGTTCGACAACGACGGGAACTGTGTTGGCGATGGGTGTTGGTGTTGGTGTTGGTGTTGGTGTTGGTGTTGGTGTTGG
>NZ_AWZT01000008.1 GCF_000472525.1 Paraburkholderia dilworthii | reverse complement strand
GGTGTGCGGTGTGCGGTGTGCGGTGTGCGGTGTGCGGTGTGCGGTGTGCGGTGTGCGGTGTGCGGTGTGCGGTGTGCGGTGTGCGGTGTGCGGTGCGCGGTGCGCGGTGCGCGGTGTGCGGTGTGCGGTGTGCGGTGTGCGGCTTGCGGCTTGCGGCTTGCGGCTTGCGGCTTGCGGCTTGCGGCTTGCGGCTTGCGGACGATATATCCGGCGCGGCGCATACGACGTGCCGTTGTTTGACGTGCTGTACGGCAGGCGCTGTTGCGTGACGTGGCGCATGACAGGCGCCGTTGCGGCGTACGGCAACGCGCTCTTATGAAGTGGCGCGGGCACACCAGACGGCGTTGCATCACGCGTCGGTGCGCAATCGCGCACTTCGACGGAGGCGGAAACCGGCGCCGGAAATCGCTGCCGAATCGCTGTGAACCGATTGTTGCTGGCAACTGTCAACACGACATCGGACGATCCGCCATAAAATAGAAGCATCCGGCAGCGTTTCCCGGCAACATCGGGCAAGTGCTGCAGCGTGACTCGCGGCCGCCGGCCCGGCCTTTCACTCCGGCGGCGACCTCATTCTCCTGAACCATGGCGCATGCGCCCCCTGAAGGCACGAATATGACAACCGCACTCGATCAACTCAAGCAATACACCACGGTCGTGGCCGATACCGGCGACTTCCAGCAACTCGCTCAGTACAAGCCGCAGGACGCGACCACTAATCCGTCTCTGATCCTGAAGGCCGTCCAGAAAGACGATTACAGGCCGCTGCTCGAAAAAACGGTGAAAGACCATGCGTCGAAGCCGTTGGGCGCGATCATCGACCAGTTGCTGATCGCTTTCGGCACCGAAATTCTGAAGATCATTCCCGGCCGCGTGTCGACGGAAGTCGATGCGCGTCTGTCGTTTGACGTACAGGGCTCGATCGCCAAGGGCCGCGAATTGATCTCGCTGTACAAGGCACACGGCATCGACCGGGAGCGCGTGCTGATCAAGCTGGCGTCCACGTGGGAAGGCGTGCGCGCGGCTGAAGTGCTGCAGAAAGAAGGTATCAACTGCAACATGACGCTGCTATTCTCGCTCGCGCAGGCCGCCGCCTGTGCAGACGCGGGCGCGAAGCTGATCTCGCCGTTCGTCGGCCGCATCTACGACTGGTACAAGAAGAACGCCGGCAGCGCGTGGGACGAAGCGAAAGACGGCGGCGCGAACGACCCCGGCGTCCAGTCCGTGCGCCGCATTTACGCGTACTACAAGAAGTTCGGCTACAAAACGGAGGTGATGGGCGCGAGCTTTCGCACCCCCGGTCAGATTCTGGAACTGGCGGGCTGCGATCTGCTGACCATCAGCCCGGATCTGCTGCAAAAGCTGCACGAAAGTACCGATAAGGTAGAGCGCAAGCTGTCGCCGGACAGTTCGAAAGACGCGGACATCGAACGCGTGCCGGTCGACGAAGCGTCGTTCCGCTTCCTCGTCAACGACGAGGCGATGGCAACCGAAAAGCTCGCCGAAGGCATCCGCGCGTTTGCCGCGGACGCAGTCAAGCTCGAAAAGCTGATCGAAGCGCTGCGTTAAACGGTTTCGTCAGCGGGTCCGGCCGCCGGCTTCGACGGCCAGGATCCGCGTCCAGCATTGTTTCGTCTCCGTGTTCCCGGTTTGAGAGTCGGCGCGCGCCACTGCAACGCGCGCAGTCACGGATAGCACCGCAACGCGGAGCCCCGAACCGGGAGGTTCGGGGCTCCGCGCCGTTTACCGCCGGTTCGCGCCTTCGCTGATCGGGCAACGATGGCCCGGTCGTCGCAGGCTAGTCGTCTTTTCTTCACGATAGAAAGTCACAATCATCCGAAAACCGTTACCTAAAATGGTCTGCACGTCTGCTCTTTGCTTGCCGGGCACGAAGGCGTCCCACATCCATATTTCGGGAGACGATGATGGAAGTTCAACCCTACGTATTTTTCAACGGACGCTGCGAAGAAGCGCTCGACTATTACCGCCAGCACCTCGGCGCCGAAGTCACGTCCATGATGCGCTTCAAGGACGCACCGCCCGATCCGCAGAATCAGCCTCGTCCGGGCGTCGAGGACAAGATCATGCATGCGAACGTGCAGATGGGCTCGACCCAGTGGATGGCGTCCGACGGCAATTGCGACCAGGACGCGAAGCCCATGAGCGGCTTCAGCCTGTCGTTGACCGCGGACGACACGGCATTGGCGCAGAAGTACTTCAACGCGCTCGCCGACGGCGGGCAGATCGTCATGCCTTGGGGCGAGACGTTCTGGAGCAAAGGCTTTGGCATGGCGGTGGACCGCTTCGGTCTCATGTGGATGGTGACGCTGCCGCATGAGTAATTGATGGTGAGCGGCCCTTGCCCGGCGCGGCGCGACGCGTGACGGTTTGGCCGCGACGCCGACGGTCGTGAGGGTAGTCGCAATGGCCGTTGCGGCGGGGACAGGCGGCGCTGTCACGCCCGCATGCCTAGGCGTAGCCGCTGCGCGGCTGTTACAGCCTCAGCCCTAGCCTTAGCCACAGCCACACCGCCAGACCCTCAACCGACAGCACCTCCGGCACAACCACCTAAGCCTTCTGCGAAGTCCGCGAGCGCCGCTCGATGTTCCAGTTGGGCTCGGTCTCTAGCAACGCCGCGCGCAAGCGATCGACCTGTTCCGCGAGCCGCTGCGCGAGCCAATACGGTCCTTGCAGGTCGGGCGGCAGTTTAAGCACCGCATTGCCCCTCGCTTGCTCGTGCGGCAATGCCACCGGATTGCCGGCCACCGGATTGCCGGCCACCGGACTGCCGGCCACCGGACTGCCAGCCACCGGTTCGCCAGCCATCGGTTCGCCGGCCGCCGGTTCGCCGGCCGCCGGAATACCGAAATGGGTCGCGCGGCCAAAGCGCAGAGCGCGCGCGATCGCCAGCAAAATGGCGCGCACCGCCTGCACCTGCGCGGCGCACTGCTCCGCATAGGCCGTGCGCGACGCGGCGTCGGCCTGCATCAGCGGACCGGTTGCGAGCAGTTCGAGCGAACTGAGTACCGAGCGATGCAGCCGCTGAATCTCCTCGAGCTTCGCCTGCGGCACGTCGATCTCCTTCGCTACCGAAGGCATCAGGGAACGCAGTTGCACGAGGCGCCGGTTGATTTCCAGAAAACGCTTGACCTGTTCCTCGTCGCCAACCGTCTCGCCTTCCAGCAAACGCGTGTAAATGCGCGCGCATTCGCGCAGATTGGCCGCGATCCCGTAACGCCAAGAATAAGTTGCGTGCAGCGGCAGCGCAAAGGAAAAAGCCAGCGCGATCACAATGCCGATCAACACATTGAGCGTGCGCCACAAGCCAACGTCGATCACATTGTCGCCATGCCCGGCGACGATACACATCGTGATGGCCGTCAACAACCCGATATAGCCCGACGCGCCGATCGCGAACCAGGCGCAGATCGCGGCGACAATCGACATCAGCACGAAGGTGAGCGGCAGCGAGCCAAGCAGATTCTGCTGCACGATCAGTAGCAGCCCGATGGACGCTCCGAGCAACGTACCGGCGGCCCGCTCCGCCGCTTTCTTGCGGATATTGCCGTGATGCTGCAAACCGCCGATCACCACGAGCAGCGTCACCGACGACCAGATGCCGTGCGGAATGTCGATGCCGGTGGTCGCAAGAATCGAGAACAACATCGCCAGGCCCACGCGCAGGCTGTGCAGAATCTTCGCGTGTCGATAGCGGTAATACGGCGACGTAACCGCGCGAACCATCCGGCTCACCGCCGAGCGGCGCGGAATCACGGTGCGGGAATCGGCAGGAGCCATAAGGGACGCGACGAACGCTTTGGGAGAAAGTCCTGCTATCGTGCCCTGGAGTGCGCTGTAAATACAAACGCCCGCGGGCTCTCGTCCGCGGGCGCTACGACTGTTGTGGCGTTGAGTCTTAGCTCTCGACCACGTCCAGATAGTCTTCCGGACGCGTGCGGTCTTCGGCGCGCTGCATACCGAAAGCGCGCACGAGCACGCTAACCACCACGGCCACCACCAGGTTCACGATCAGCGACCACACCGCCGCATAGCCGGGAATCGCCATGCCGAACAGGTGAATCGTAAAGATCGAACCGGCGAGCTTCAGCGAAATGGCCATCCATGTGCCGGTCGCAATGCCCACTGCCCAACCGAGCAGCAAGCCGCGATAGTCGAGCACGCGCGTGTAGAGACCCAGCACGATCGCAGGCAGCGTCTGAATAATCCAGATGCCGCCGAGCAACTGCAACTGGATCGCGTACGTCAGCGGCAGGCCGAGAATGAAGGCGACCGCGCCGACCTTGACGATCAGCGACACCAGCTTCGCGACGTTGGTCTCCTGCTCGTGCGTCATGTTGCGGTTCACGAACTCCTTATGGATGTTGCGTGTGTACAGGTTCGCCGCCGCAATCGACATGATCGCCGCCGGCACCAGCGCGCCGATGCCGATCGCCGCGAACGCGACACCGACGAACCACGACGGGAAGAAGTGCAGGAACAGCGCGGGCACCGCGAAGTTCGGGCCGAACGCCTTGAAGTACGGCGCGAATTCCGGCATGTCCTTCACGCCCGAAGCGAGCGCCATGAAGCCGAGCAGCGCGAGCAGGCCGAGCACCAGCGAGTAAGCCGGCAGCATCGCCATATTGCGGCGGATCGTGTTGCCCGATTTCGACGACAACACCGCCGTGATCGAGTGCGGGTACAGGAACAGCGCGAGCGCCGAACCCACCGCCAGCGTCGCATACGCGCTATAGCCGTTCAGGCTCGACACGTCCGGCGCCTTCAGCAGCAACTTGGCCGGCGGCACCGCGCTGAAGATGTGACCGAAGCCGCCCAGTTGTGGCGGAATCACGATGATCGCGGCGAAGATCGTGATGTAGATCAGGACGTCCTTGACGACCGCGATCATGGCCGGCGCCCGCAGCCCCGACGTGTACGTGTACGCGGCCAGGATCGCGAACGCGATGATCAGCGGCAGATCGCCGACAAAGCCCTTCGTGTCGAAGCCGAGCGCACCGATCACCACTTCGATGCCGACCAGTTGCAGCGCGATGTACGGCATGGTCGCGACGATGCCGGTCACGGCAATCGCGAGAGCGAGCATGCGGCTGCCGTAGCGTGCCGACACGAAGTCCGCCGACGTCACGTAGCCCTGACGTTTGGCGATACTCCACAGTTTCGGGAACACGACGAACGCGAACGGGTAGATCAGGATCGTGTACGGCAGCGCGAAGAAACCCGTTGCGCCCGCACCGAATACCAGCGCCGGCACGGCGATAAAGGTGTACGCGGTATACAGATCGCCGCCCAGCAGGAACCAGGTGACGATGGTGCCGAAGCGCCGGCCGCCGAGACCCCACTCTTCCAGATGGGCGAGATCGCCGCGCCGCCAGTGGGCCGCGATAAAGCCGAGAATCGTGACGCCGATGAAAAACAGGACGAAGACGAAAGTTGCGATGGCGTTCATTATCGTGCGTCCCCCTGCGGACGGCCCGACGAGCGCGTCTTGGTCTTGAAGTACACGAGCGCCGTGATGACCGCGCTGATCAGCACCCAGAGGAGCTGATACCAGTAGAAGAACGGAAACTCGAACAGAACCGGTTCGACCTTGTTATACGACGGCACCCAGACCATAGCGATCCAGGGCAACAGCAACAGCCAGAGCCAGTGCTTGCTGGCTTTTTTCGCGTCGGCGTCGTGAGCCATGACGTCTCCTCTTCCCTATTATTGAAATGTTGGCCCGTGTTCGACGGGTGGTGGCCCCCAACGTGGAGGACCGCCTCGCGGCAGCAAGCCCGCGGAAGATCGCCCCGCATCTGACACGAGTGCCCCGAAAGCCTCGAAAGAGTATAGGAGCCGCGAACGTGCGGTCAAGCAGGGACGACCCGAGGCATGGGCGCTGCTGTCAGAGCCAGCGAGACGGCGTTTCAGCGAATGCCGGCGAGCGGCGAACGGGCTTGGCCAAAGCAGCCGCGCGGCGTGCCTCTTGCGGCCTCAGTCGTATTTGCACCTGGTGGGAAAACGGCGGAGTTGCCGCTTCAATGCCGGATAGATCGCAGATCCGGGTTGCGTCGCGCGGATGCGACGTTTGTTGCGGTGAGGCCAGGCTGTCATGGCCTGGCCTCTTCGGAACCGGTCGGATTCAGATGGCGAACGACGCGCCCGTCCGCCCCGTCGACTCCTGCAGGCCCTTGATCCACTTGCGCGCCGGCAAGCCGAGCTCCGCTTCGATCAGCTTCGCGCGTGTTTGCAACGCCGTGAAAGGCACGTTGAGCGCCGGGCCGGAGAATGCAATCGCGATGCGGTTGCCGTCATGCACTTCCGGCAACGCGACGACGCGGCCGTCGAACGCTTCGTTCAGACGCTTCATGTTGCGCACGAAGCTTGGGTGATCGCCGAACAGATTCACCGTGACCACGCCGGCATCCGTCAGACACGCGCGAGCCGCACGATAAAACCCGACGCTGTCGAGCACCGGGCCGCGCGCCGTCGCATCGTAGATGTCTATTTGCAATGCGCCGATGGTGCCGTGATTCGCGCGGTCGTTGACGAAGTCCCACGCGTCCGTCTCATGCACCGTAAGGCGCGCGTCGTCTTGCGGCAGTTCGAACATCGTGCGGGCCGCGATGACGACCGCCGGGTTCACTTCGACCGCTTCGACCTTGGCGCGCTTCAAGAAGCGATGCGCGAACTTGGTCAGCGCAGCCGCGCCGAGACCGAGTTGCACGATGCGCTTTGGCGTTTCGATGAACAGCAGCCACGCCATCATTTGCTGCGCGTATTCGAGTTCGATGTGATCCGGCTTGCGCAGACGCATCGCGCCTTGCACCCATTCCGTGCCGAAATGCAGATAGCGCACGCCGCCTTCTTCCGAGAACGTGACGGGCGCGAAACGAGGCTTGCGTGGTGTTTCGATTTGCGGCGCGTCGTGCAGATCGTCGTCGTTCGACGCGCGCTTCCTGTTGCGCACTGCCTCGCGTTTGCCCGCGCCGTCGGCATTGCGGTTGCGGAATGCACGCGCTTCAGCCGAAGCGCGCTTGATGAGTTTCGTCATGTAAGGATGTCGCGCCACAGGCGCAATTTTTGATCGAACGAGAGCATAGCATTGGCCGGACTCGACGAAGGCAATACGAGGGTCGTGTAGCCGGCCGCGCCGATCACGGGCGCAAAGCGCCCCGCCGTCTTGCCGTTGAAGCAGACCTTGCGCAGGTCCGGCGCGTGTTCGCGCAGCGAAGCGAAGTCGTTTGGCTGCGCGTTGCGGATCGCCGCATCGAGACTGCCTTCGCGATGGCACGCGGCGAGCACATCCCACACGCCGATGCCGTGCGAAAGTACGCGCCGCAACCGCTCTTCATAGGCGAGTTCCGCGAGCGGTTCTTCGAGCACGGTGCCGAGCAAACGCCAGAACTGGTTGCGCGGATGCGCGTAGTACTGCGTCGCGGCAAGCGACGCTTCACCGGGAAAACTGCCGAGTATCAGCGTATGCGTGTCGCCGGCGGCAACGGGAGGAAAGCCGCGCAGCATCAGCGGCTCCGCTCATTGGCGGCACGCGTCGCGGGATGCCCGCGCGATGCCGTGTGTTCGATCTGCCTGCCATGTTCGCGCGGGCGCGAGTGGCTCGCGTGCGTGACGTTGGCGGCATCGGCAGCATCGGCGTTCGGGAGACCCGCGTGATCCGCTTCCGGCAAAGCTTCCGGCAAAGACGCAAGATGCGTCCACAACGCGGGCAAAAAACATTCGGTGACCATCAGGGGCTCGCCATGCCGCTCGAACACCGAGCGGCGCGCCACCAACGCATGCGGCGGCATTGCGCCGACTTCCCGCGAGGCCAACCGGTACAGCGGATGTCGTGCAGTCACGCGGCGGCTGACCAGCGCCGAACGCGCGACGCTGCTATCGCTATAGAGCAGTTCGGCAAGCGGCCGCGTGCGCAAACGCCGCGTGGCCTGCCATACGCCGACGCTCGCGGCCAGAGGCGCAACACTGTGCGCGGCGACGAACGGCACGGCGTTGACGGACAGGACGACCTCGCGCACCCACACCGGTCCGCGCACGCGAAGACCTAACGCGGCATGCTCGTCGGCCCAGGGCAACGCCACGCCTTCACGCGTGACGCGCACGGCGACGGCGCCGAGCGCGCGCAGATGCGCGGTCAGGGAACCGCCGCGGGTCAACCAGTCTTTGTGCGCGGCGCTAAAGCCAGGCAAGGGAGCGACGCGCCAGTGCGCGTCGGCGGCATCGAAACGAATAGGCATGGGTTCGGATTATAACGGCGCCACTGTCGGACGATTGCCCGGCCCGCACGCGCGTTTTCCGGCGATTTGGCTTGATCGCCGCATCGGGATCGAAACCCTCACTCAAGCTGCCGATTTCGGAAAAGTCCGATTCTCCGTCGCCGCGACGCACGATAAAACCTCCGTGCTTCACGAACCGGCGATTCGCCCACTATCGGCGGGCGCGCCACCCGATCTGCAAACGAACGAGAGAACAAACATGAAAAAACTTCTAGGCATGAGCGCCTGCGCAATGTCGGTGCTGCTGGTGGCAGGCTGCGCGGCACCGTTGAACCGCGACACCGAAACGTCGTTGAACAAGGCCGTGGGCATCGAAGTCGCGCAAGTCCCCGACGGCGTCGCCGTCAAGCTGCCGGAAACAGCGCTGTTCGATTTCAACAAGTCGCAAGTGCGCGGCGACGCGAGCGCGGTGGTCGACCGTTCCGCCGTCCTGCTCAAGCGCAGCAAGAAGCCGATCATCGTCGAAGGCTATACGGACAACGTCGGCACGCTCGAATACAACCAGCAGCTTTCGGAAGCGCGCGCGACCGCCGTGGGTTACGCGCTCGTGGCGCGCGGCGTGGCGATGGAGCGTATCCGCACGAAGGGCAACGCGTACAACAATCCCGTTGCAAGCAACGACACGCCGGAAGGCCGCGCGCTCAACCGCCGCACCGAGATCGTCGTGCGTGGCGAAACGATGGAAACCCTGATGGGCAAGAAGTAGCCACCAGCCGTTTCATACCAGGCCTGAACTGGGTCAATACGTTGGGGCCGGCTGCGCAGCGCGCGTCCGGCTCACGTCCCGAGATACTCCCGCAGCGCTTGCGCGACGTCAGCAAGCACCGCACCCCACTGATTCAACTCGCGCTGTCTGAAAAGACGCATTGACGGATACCACGGACTATCGGCGCGCGCCACCATCCAGCGCCAGTCGGTGAAGGTGGGCACCAGCACCCATACCGGCGCGCCGCATGCCCCTGCCAGATGCGCGACCGCGGTATCCACCGTGATTACGAGATCGAGCGACTGAATGATCGCCAGCGTATCCTGGAAGCTGTGAATCTCGGGCCCGAGCACATGCATGTCGATACTCTCGGACCAGGCCGCGGCGTCGTGCTGCGCATCGCCTTTCTGTAGCGAGAACCACCGCACGCCCGGCTGTTCCAGAAGCCGCCGCCATTGCCGAAGCGGAACGGAGCGGTAGCGATCGAGCTCGTAAGCCGGATTGCCTGCCCATACGATGCCGACGCGCTTTTTGAACGGGCCTTCTGAGTTCACGGCGCCGAGCGCTTCCACGCGATCATGCCAACGCTGCGCGTCTGCGGGCCTTGCTTGCAGATACGCCGTGGCAAGCGGCAACATCGACAACTCGAGGTTCATATGCGCCGGCATCCGCAACATGCGGCACCAGTAGTCGTAGGGGCCAGGCGGCACCGAGGTCCAGGCCGCATGCACGCCGGCCGCCTGGCGAGCCACATCGCCAAGCGGCTCTTCGACCCACACGTCCACCTGCGCGCCACGCCGATGCAGCCAGTCGGCCATGCGCAAGAACTGGATCTGATCGCCAAGTCCCTGCTCGCCGATCAACAGAAACCGGCTGCCCAGAACGCGCTCACCTCGCCACTCCGGGAAATCCGGGCGAACCAGGTTGTGATTTTCCGGCAGCGCGTCGTGCCACCGGTATTGTCTCCAGCCTCGTTCGAAGTCGCCCGCCCGCAGTTGCGCTGCCGCGAGATTGAACTGCATCGGTGCGCTCTCGGGCATCAGGCGAGCGGCCTCGGCGGTATGCACGTGCATCTGCTCGAAATCGCCCAGCATATTGAGCGCGAACGATGCATTGTGATGCAGCCACGCATTGTGCGGATCGAGACCGATCGCCTGTCTCGCGACGCTGATAGCGTCGGCAAATCGCTGCGCTCCATTCAGCGTAAATGCGAGTTGTTCGAGCGCTGCGGGATCGGTGGCGCAGCGTGCGCGCAGCGCCGGCAGCAGATCGTCGATCGCAATATCGCGCTGCGCCTTCGACAAAGCCGCGATCAGCCGGAACGCATCTTCAATGCTGGCGGAGTCGAGTGCCCATGCGCGCAGCCAGTACTGCGCTGCATCGGCGTGCTGCGCTTCATCCGTGCAGATCTGCGCGAGCGCGCGAACTGCATGGTGCAGCGTGGGCTCGAAGCTCAACGCGTTCAGATAGTGCTGGCGCGCCTCGGTAAGTCGCCCGGATAGCTTCAGACAATCCGCCAGATTCCGATGCAGGCAGGCACTGCCACCGCTCAAGTTCAGCGCCCTGTAGTAGAACGCCTCGGCCGCGATCCGCTCGCCGCGCAGCACGGCAAGCAACCCGCGATGCTCCCAGACGTCCGCACGCTCCGGCGCGACGGTCAATGCGCGATCGAGCTGCTCGCATGCACGGTCGAGCGCTCCGTCGCGGAAGTACGCAAGGCCGAGGTGATGCAGTGCGTCGGCATCGCTCGGCACAGCCTCGCCGGGTAATGGAGTTGAATCGTGCATGGGCGCCCTCATCAACCGTTGGTTGCCGGCTGCACTGCGTTGCCCGAACTCACGCTGCTCGCGCCTGCTGCGATCAACGATTGCAGGCGCGCCGTCACTCGCTCGATCACCGGGGCCCATTGTCCGGGCTGCGGCTGCCTGAACAACTCGAGCGAGCCGTACCAGCGCTGCGCCTCCTCGTTGCCCCAAGCCCAATGGGACACGTGGTCGAGCATCGCGAACACCGGCCGCCCTAACGCGCCGCCCAGATGCAACGGCGCGCTGTCGATCGTGACAAGCGCGTCCAGCGCAGTCAGATGAGCGGCGACGTCGTCGAACCCGGCGTGGTAATCCGCCGTCATATCGCACACGCGATAACCCTGCGCGGTCAGCACCGCGATATCGGCCGCGCGTCCTGGCGTGAGCGAATAGAACGCGACATCGGCCAGCGACAGCAGCGGCGCGAGCGCCGCGCGGGCAATGGAGCGCTTCTCGTCGCGACGATGCGTAGGACTTCCGGCCCACACGAGGCCGACGTGCAGTCTCACCTGCGGCGTCTGCTTGCCCAGCCGCTCGCGCCACATGGCCACCTTGTTCGGGTCCGTACGAAGATACGCGTCGCCCCGCACCTGCTGCGGCTGAATATCCAGCACGAGCGGCAGGCTCATCATGGGCAGGCTGTAATCCGGCGCGCCGAGCGGGCCGTCTTCGATCGACACGCAGTCCGGGTAAAAGCGCGCCAGCAGTGCGTGCAACGACTTGCGCACGCAGAACACCAGCCGGCCGCCCTCCTCATGCACGCGCGCGGCAAGTTGCGGGACGTAGCGCACCATGTGAATGTCGTCGCCGCTGCCCAGTTCGCTGTGCACGACAAGCGTCTTGCCGGCGAGCGCCTCGCCATGCCACCGCGGACAAAGGCGAGCCATGACGGAAACGATGTTATTGGGCTTGCGGTCGTCACGTGCGAGGCGCGCCTCGAAGCGCTTCCAGCCGCTTGTCCATGCGCCGCGCCGCAGGTCCAGGTCCGCAAGATCGATTGCCGGCGTCACGGCGTGGGGATTGACCTCTAGCGCTTCACGCAGCGCTGCCGCGCTTTCCTCGTAGCGCGCCTGCTCGCACAGATACAGCCCGATCGCGGCCAGCACATCGGCATTGCCCGGCGACGCGGCATTCGCGGCACGCATGGTTGCCTCGGCCGCTGCCGCGTCGTTGCACTGCCATTGCGCGTGGCTGAGCTGCCAGGCCATTTCAGCGTCGGCGGGATTTCGCGCCAGCGCTTCACGACACACCTGCTCGACGGCGGGCCAGTCGCGCACCTCGCGCAACGCCAGCGTGAGTTGCAAGGGCAACGCGGGATCGACGGACAGATCGAGCGCGTAGGCTCGCGCGAGCGCCGCACGCCGCTCCTCGCGCGTGCCCGGATTGCCCAGTGCACCGAGCGAAATAGCGACCCACCATGACGCGCGTGCGTCGTTCGGCTCTCGCCGCCGATAGGCGCGCAACATGTGCACCGCCGCCGAATGCGCGCCGCAGCCGTTGATCAGCCAGACGATCCATTCGAGCGTCGTGGCGAGCGGCTGCGCCGCGACCGCGGCTTCGCTGTGATGCCGTGCGGCTTCGCTGCGGTCGAGCGCGTCCGCGAACAACGCGAGGCGGGCATGGCGCGCGCCCTCGGCTTCCGCTGGCGCCTGCGACGCGCTGTGATACGCCTCTTCGAAGCGCCCGGCGCTCGCATGCAGGTCGGCATGCAACTGCGACGTGACGCCAGCGGCGGCCAACTCCGCCGCGCGCAGCACAGCCGCGCCGAACCCCTCCTGCCGCAGAATCGACCACAGAAGACGAACTGTCTCCAGAGGCGTTGTCACATTGACCAGAACGGCCGGGGCTGCCAAAGCGGGATCGGACATGAAAATTTACAAAGTGCCACAACGCGAGAACACTTCAATCACAAAAGGAGATTCCGACGCGCACGGCTTGTACAGAAAGTGGCTTAAAGAACCTGTGTGATTCCTGTAGCCTCGCAGTTTGAAGCGCGAGAGGCCAAGATAATGCCGTGCCCTGCATCTCATAAACCAATCTCAATTTATGATCGTTGATTAGTTTTAGTTAGTTAACCATAATTAATTTCGCCCGATGTCGGAAAGACCCGAGACGTCGAGCAATTCACAACTCGCAGCAGGGAGTCAGGTTGAATACTACTAACGGGAAGGAAACGTCCGATCGCATCGCGCATCTTGCATCGGCTGTATTGGCTCGCCAGGGGGCCACGCATATTGAGAAAGAGCTAGCCGGGTCAGCGCTTGCTCAGCACCACACTTCTAAACAGACCAGCGTGGCAATCGGCGGCCTCGCGGCGCAAGTGCTCGGCGATCATCATTCCAGTTTCGAGGCGAAGGAACTGGCCGGGAGCGTGCTCGCGTAAGTGCGTCACTTGCACGGGCTAACACTCGACCATTAATGCGCACGGAGCGTGACCGATCCGGGATTTTTCTCGGTCGGCTCACAACGCCACAGCGTGGGAGGCAAAAAAATGCGCTGCCGAAGCAGCGCATTCTCTCTTTCATTCAGCGTCGGTTCGACGTTACGTAATCACGCTCGATTCAGGCTGAATTCAGCCTGAACCCACGCTCAATCCGCACGCGCGAGCAACAACGCGTTCGTCCGCTTGACGAAGCTCGCCGGATCTTCGAGCGCGCCGCCCTCGGCCAGCAACGCCTGGTCGAATAGCAGGTGGCACCAATCGTCGAAGTTTGCGCTCTCGGCGTGCAAGCCCTTCACCAGCGCGTGTTCCGGATTCACCTCCAGAATCGGATGGAACGCCGGCGCCTGCTGCCCCGCGGCCTTCAGCATGCGCTGCAGGTAGCCGCTCATTTCGCCATCGTCGGCAACGAGGCAGGACGGTGAATCGGTCAGGCGGAACGTGAGACGCACGTCCTTTGCCTTGTCCTTCAACGCTTCCTTCATTTTCTCGACGAGCGGCTTGAGCTCCTCGCTCACCTTTTCCTGCGCCTGTTTTTCTTCGTCGTTCAGAGCGCCCAGATCGAGGTCGCCGCGCGCCACGCTTTGCAGCGGCTTGCCGTCGAATTCATTCAGGAACGACAGCATCCATTCGTCCACGCGATCCGTCAGCAGCAGCACTTCCACGCCCTTCTTGCGGAATACTTCGAGATGCGGGCTGTGCGTTGCGGCCTGCCAGGTGTCGGCGGTCACGTAGTAGATCTTGCTTTGCTCGGGCTTCATGCGCGCGACGTAGTCGGCTAGCGACACGTTCTGCTCCGGCGTTTCCGTATGCGTCGACGCAAAGCGCACGAGCTTGGCAATCCGCTCGCGATTCGCAAAATCTTCGCCGATGCCTTCCTTCAGCACCTGGCCGAACTCCTTCCAGAAGCCGGCGTACTTCTCCTTGTCGGCGTCGTTATCCGAGTTGGCCAACTCTTCCAGCATCGACAGCGCGCGCTTGGTCACGCCCTCGCGGATCGCCTTGACGTCGCGGCTTTCCTGCAAAATTTCACGCGAGACGTTAAGCGGCAGATCGCTCGAATCGACCACGCCCTTCACGAAGCGCAGGTACGCGGGCAGCAGCTGCTCGGCGTCGTCCATGATGAACACGCGCTTCACGTACAGCTTCAGCCCGCCGCGATGATCGCGGTTCCACATGTCGAACGGCGCGTGGCTCGGCACGTACAGCAGTTGCGTGTATTCGCTGCGGCCTTCGACGCGGTTATGCGTCCACGTGAGCGGATCCTGATGATCGTGCGACAGGTGCTGATAGAACTGCTTGTACTGCTCTTCGGTGATGTCGCTCTTTGCACGCGTCCACAGCGCGCTGGCCTGATTGACGGTCTCGTCCTCGTCCTTCGTGACCATCGCGCTCTTTTCCGCGTCCCACTCTTCCTTCTTCATCAGAATAGGCAGCGCGACGTGATCGGAATACCGCTGAACGATCGACTTGAGCCGATGCGACGACAACAGTTCGTCCTCATCCGCACGCAGATGCAGCGTGATGGTCGTGCCGCGCGCGGTGCGCTCAATCAGCTCGACGGCGAAGTCGCCCTCGCCTGCGCTTTCCCAGCGCACGCCTTCCGACGCCGGCAAACCGGCGCGGCGCGTCTCGACGGTGATCTTGTCCGCGACGATGAAGCCCGAATAGAAGCCCACGCCGAACTGGCCGATCAGCGCGGCGTCTTTCTGCTGGTCGCCCGACAGCTTGCCGAAGAATTCCTTGGTGCCCGAACGTGCGATCGTGCCGAGGTTCGCGATCGCTTCGTCGCGGCTCATGCCGATGCCGTTATCGTCGATCGTGATGGTGCGCGCGTCTTTGTCATATGACACGCGAATCCGCAGATTCGGGTCGTTCTCGTACAACCCGCTGTTTTCGATGGCTTCGAAGCGCAGCTTGTCGGCCGCGTCGGACGCGTTGGAAATCAGCTCGCGCAAAAAGATTTCCTTGTTGCTGTACAGCGAATGGATCATCAGGTGCAGAAGCTGTTTCACTTCCGCCTGAAAGCTCATGGTTTCTTGTGCCACGGTCGGAGTTCCTCTCTGTTGCGAATCGGGTTTTTCGAATCGGGTTTCGGGTGTGTTTCTGGCGGGACGTCGCGCGCGCGGCCGGGTTGCCTGTCACCGGATACCGGTCGCCGGATGCCTGTCACCGGATGCCGGTCACCGGATGCCGCCCCGGAATGCCGGTCGCCGGACATCCCACCGCCGTGCCGTGCCGTGCCGTGCCGTGCCGTGCCGTGCCGTGCCGTGCCGTGCCGCCAGATTGTGCGTCTACGTGAGGGCGGTGCCGCGCGGTTTCAAGAGGCACGGCGCGCGACGCCGTCGAGATAACGACACAAAAACGTGGCCAGTTCCGGATCGCCGCAATTGGCGATATTGAAGCGCATCCACGTGGTGGGCGACTGCTGCGGCGAAAAAAGGCTGCCTGGCGTGAGCAGAAAGCCGGCTTCGTGGCCCGCCGCCGCGAGCCCATCGGCATCGACGCCCGTGTCGGCCCACACGAACATCCCCGCGGTCGGTGTGAGAAAAAGCTTCAGACCGGTTTTTTCCAGCATTCGCACGGATTTTTGCCGCACGCTGTCGAGCCGCACGCGCAGCCGTTCGACGTGTCGCCGGTAATGACCTTCGGTCAGGATCTTGTACAGCACACGCTCGTTGAGCTCGGGGCTCGTCATGCCGACCAGCATCTTCTGGTCGCTGACCGCCTTCGCGACTTCGGGCGCACACGCGATAAAACCGACGCGCAGATTCGGCGCGAGCGTCTTCGAAAAACTGCCGAGGTAAATCACGCGCTTTAACTGGTCGAGGCTCGCGAGCCGCGTGCCGGCATAGCTCGGGGGGCAAAGGTCGCCGTAAATATCGTCTTCGACAACGATGAAGTCGTACGCCTCCGCGAGCCGCAGAATGCGGAACGCCTGCGCGGCCGTCAGCGAAGTGCCGGTCGGATTTTGCAGCACGGAATTGATCACGAGCATCTTGGGCCGCCACGTCTGTACGAGCGACTCGAGCGCGTCGAGGTCCGGGCCGTCCGGCGTGTACGGCATGCCGACAAGCCGCGCGCCTTGCGACGCGAAGCGCCCGAACATCTGGAACCACGCCGGATCGCCGACGATCACCGAATCGCCCGCCTTGACGTAAATGCGCGAAATCAGGTCGATTGCCTGCGTGATGCCCGACACCATCACGATCTGCTCGGGCGACGCGCCGATCTCCAGCTCCTCCATCCGCGTCTGCAATTGCTGGCGCAGCGGCAGGAAACCGAGCGGCGTGCCGATGCCGAGCATCTGCGCGCCGCTTTGCCGGCCGAGCGCGCGCAGTGCATTGGTGATCAACTCGCCGTCGAGCCAACGCGCCGGCAGATAGCCGAGACCCGGACTGCGCTCCGGGCGCGCGCCGGTGTGCAGCATATTGCGCAGCAGCCAGACGACGTCGATGGTAGCCGGCGCGCTCGCCTGCGTGACCGGACGAATTTCTGCGAGCGCCGCACCCGCCAGGCGCTCGCGCACGAAGAAACCGGAGCCGCGCCGCGACTCGAGATAACCCTGGGCCACGAGCCGCTCGTAAGCCTCGACCACCGTGAAGCGCGACACGCCTTTGTCGAGTGCAAGCTTGCGGATCGAGGGCATGCGCATGCCGGGACGAAACACGCGTTCCTCGATGCGGCGGCGCGCCCATTGCACGAGTTGCTCGACCAGCGTCAGCGACGCCGTGTCGTGCGGGGCGGGAATCTGCGTAAGCGGGACGGACATAGACGGGCTCCAACTGTACCGAACGGTATCGAGCCGATTGTACCGTTACTGTGCCGGTCCTCGCCGCTACATTTGAGACAGAAAAAGCACGCTGCCGAAGCGCGCGGGGCACGACGTTGGCGACCCTGACGGCGATCCTGCTCATCGGATTGTGCCTGGCGCGGGCGCTGCGGCAGGCGTCGCCGGAAAGCATTCCGCAAGCGAACCCGCAAACGAACCCGCGACCACATGGCCAAGCACCGGCAAGCGGCCGGAATTACGCCAGATAGTCCGCTGACCGGTCGGTGCCGCGCCGCGGCCGCCCTGCGAGCGGTTATGCTTACGACCCCGGCGCCCGCCGTAGCCGGTACGCGGCGCGGGTCCGGCCTACAGTAGAAACCCGTTTCCTCGATCCGCAATGACCGCACATCTGCTTCGTCTCGATCATCTCGTCGTTTCCGCACGCACGCTCGACGAGGGCACACAGTACGTCGCCGACATTCTCGGCATCGCACCGGCCGGCGGCGGCGCGCATCCGCTGATGCGGACTCACAACCGTCTGCTGAACCTGTGGGGCGGCGCCTATCTGGAAGTGATCGCAATCGACCCGCATGCGGAGGCCGCGCACGACTCCGCAGGCGCGGCGCCCCGCGCGCGCCTCTTCGCACTCGACGACCCCGCAACCCACGCACGCCTTGAAAACGGGCCGTATCTGTCGCATTGGGTCGTCCGGGTGGACCGTCCAAAACATCTGCCGACATGGCAGGCCCAGTACCCGCAGCGCATCCCGCCGATCGTGCCGCTCACGCGCGGCGACTTCGGCTGGGGCCTGTCGATCCCCGAAGACGGCGCATTCCCCGCCTGGCGAGGCGCCGGCGGCGGTGTGCTGCCGTCGCTCATCCAGTGGGACACCGCGCGGCATCCGTCGGCGGTCTTGCCGGAAACCGGCATCACGCTAAAAGCGTTGAAAGCGGTGCACCCGCAAGCCGATACCGTGGCAGCGCAATTGCAGTGGCTCGGCGCCGCGCATCTGATCGAATTACAACCGACGGACGACCCCGCGAGCCCGCCCGCACTGATTGCCGAGTTCGAAACACCCAACGGTCTACGGACCCTTAAATAAGCAGCGCGCGCGGGTCGCCGACTCGCGCGATAATCGAAGTTTTGACCAGTTCCAGAGATACCAGCAGAGGAGACCATGAACCAAAGCGACTTGAAAGCCCCCACGTGGCAATTGTCCGAGCGCGCACGCAAGCTCACGAGCTCGGCGATCCGCGAGATTCTGAAGGTCACGGAACGGCCGGAAGTCATTTCGTTCGCGGGCGGCCTGCCCTCGCCGGCCACCTTCCCGGCTGAACGCATGCGCGAAGCATCCGACCGCATTCTGCGCGACACACCCGCCGCCGCGCTCCAGTACAGCGCGACCGAAGGCTATGCGCCGTTGCGCGAGTGGGTCGCCGCGCGCTATTCGGTGAACGGCGCGCAGATCCGCGCAAGCCAGGTGCTGATCACAACCGGCTCGCAGCAGGCGCTCGATCTGCTCGGCAAGGTGCTGGTGTGTCCGCAAAGCCCGGTGCTCGTCGAGACACCGACTTACCTCGGCGCGCTGCAATCGTTCTCCATGTACGAACCGCGCTACGTCCAGGTGCCGACCGACGAACAAGGTCTGATCCCCGAAGCGCTCACGCCCGAACTCACCGCCGGCGCGCGCCTGTTGTACGCACAACCGAATTTCCAGAACCCGACGGGCCGCCGCCTGCCGGCGGAGCGGCGCCGCGCGCTGGCCGAATTCGCGAAATCCGCGCCGTTTCCGGTGATCGAAGACGACCCGTACGGCGCGCTGGATTACGCGGGCGAACCGCTGCCGACCATGCTGTCGATGGCGCCCGACCACATCGTCCACCTCGGTTCGTTCTCCAAGGTGCTCGCGCCGGGTCTGCGGGTCGGCTACATCATCGCGCCGGAGGAACTGATCTTCAAACTCGTGCAGGCCAAGCAGGCCACCGACCTGCATACACCGAGCTTCACGCAGCGCATCGTCCATGAAGTGGTCAAGGACGGCTTTCTCGACACGCATGTGCCGACCATTCGCGAACTGTACCGCGACCAATGCGCGGCAATGCTGGCCTCGCTCGAACGCTATATGCCCGAAGGCGTGCAGTGGAATCGTCCGGAAGGCGGCATGTTCATCTGGGTGAACCTGCCCACGCAAATCGACAGCATGAAGCTGCTCGCGGAAGCCGTCGCGCAGAATGTCGCGTTCGTGCCGGGCGGTCCGTTTTTCGCCGACGAAGCGCAGCACAACACGCTGCGACTGTCGTTCGTCACGGTGCCGCCGGCAAAGATCGACGAAGGCGTGTCGCGTCTCGCGGCGCTGATCCGCGCTAAGCTTTGAACCCAGCCGGCCGGCGTGCCACAACCACTTCTCACTACTGACCGAGGACACAACATGGCTCAAACGAATGTGTACGACAAGCTCAAGGAACTGGGCATCGAATTGCCGAACGCCGGCGCGCCGGCAGCCGCCTATGTGATGAGCGCGCAAAGCGGCAATACGGTGTACCTGTCCGGCCACATTGCCAAGAAAGACGGCAAGGTGTGGGCGGGCAAGCTCGGCGCCGAACTCGGCACTGAAGACGGCAAGGCTGCGGCGCGCTCCATCGCGATCGATCTGCTCGCCACGCTGCACGCGCATGTGGGCGACCTCAACCGCGTCAAGCGCATCGTCAAGCTGATGAGCCTCGTCAATTCCACGCTCGAATTCACTGAGCAGCATCTGGTCACGAACGGCGCATCGGAACTCATCGCCGACGTGTTCGGCGAGCGCGGCAAGCATGCGCGCTCGGCATTCGGCGTCGCTCAAATTCCGCTTGGCGCATGCGTCGAAATCGAGATGATCGCGGAAGTCGAATAGCGCATCGTGATGCAAAGGCCGGCTCGTCCGGCCGGTCGCATCCAACGCGTCGCGAGGTGTCATTCACCCGCGGCGCGTTTTGCATTTGTGGCGAGGTGGATCGTTCCCTCGGCAGCAGATAGAATCCGCGAACCTAGAACCTATTAACCGCAGGAATCGCCGGACCTCGCCCGATGCCCGCCACCACAGTACGTTTCAAACAGGTCGACGTGTTCACGTCGGTGCCGTTTAAAGGCAATCCGCTCGCCGTCATATTCGACGCCGACGTACTCAGCGCCGATCAGATGCAGGCGATCGCGCACTGGACCAATCTGTCCGAAACAACGTTCCTCCTGAAGCCGACCAATCCTGCGGCCGACTATCGCGTGCGCATTTTCACGACTCACGGCGAATTGCCGTTCGCGGGTCATCCGACGCTCGGCACCGCGCATGCGCTGCTCGAAAACGGCTATCAGCCGAAGCGGCCGGGCAAGCTCATCCAGCAATGCGGCGTGGGACTCGTCGAATTGCAGTCCATCGATGAAAACGCGGCGGACGCGCACGGCGCGTGGGCCTTCGCCGCGCCGCCCGCGCGGATCGCGCCGCTGCCGGAGCGACAATACGCTGCGCTTTCTACGGCCTTGCGTAGCGACGTAATAGACTTCGGCGCCGCGCCGTGCGCCGTCGACAACGGCGCGCCTTGGCTCGTCGTGCGCGTGAAGTCGGCGCGGGAGTGTCTGTCGCTTGCACCCGACGCCGCAGCGCTCGCAGAAATCGTGCATTCGGTCGGCACGCACGGTGTTGCCGTGTATGGTCCGCACGATGCCGGCGGCCCCGCCACGTTCGAAGTGCGCTGCCTGATGATGGGCGGCGGCTTCAGCGTCGGCGAAGACCCTGTCACCGGCAGTGCCAATGCAGCGCTCGCGGGTCTGTTGAGCGCGCAAAATCTGCGGCCCGGCATCCATTACACCGCGCGCCAGGGCACTGCGTTAGGCCGCGCCGGCCAGGTGACCGTGCGCTACGACGACGCGAACGGCAAGACGTGGATCGGCGGCTCGTCAGTGACGGTTGTCGACGGTACGTTCCGCATGCCGTGAGCGGCGCGTCGTTTGCTTACATCCGGCAGCGTCTGCTGGAACCATAGCAAGCTTGCTGCAAGCCGGTCCTGTGCAAGCCGGGCGCGACCTGCATAGTTCAGCCACGTTTGCCACGTTCAGCCACGTTTGACCACAAAAAGCCGCTTGCTGTGCCGAGACAATGCAATTCGCATAACAAAACTGCCTGAAAAGACCACGCACCTGAGCGCCGCCATGCCGGAACGCCGAATCCCGATGGAACATCCGAATATAACGACTACTAGCGTACGGTCGCGCGCATGCCGCGACTTACCGCCTGACGGACCAGAAAGCGGACCACGAAGCGAACCACCGCGCAAACCATCACGCGGACCACGAAACAAGAAGCGGAGGCGGTCGCAAAGCCGGCCGCAAAACGGGCTGCAAAACCGGGCCGATACGGCCACGGACCGCGCGAGCGTATACCCGATGCCCGGACCCTTCCTTAATCCAGTGGCATTAAGTAATATCGAAACGTACCCGACAAAGTGCGAACGATCAGGCGCCAGGCCACGCCCCTTCTTGCGCAGCAGTTCCGGCAACTTGATCACCATGCAGCCACCCATGAAAACAGCGCAGTCGACGCTCGCGCGTTCGCAACCGGCCGGCAGCTGGGTACGGGCCGCCTGATGAGCAAAACCCGCTTTTCCGATCAGCGCGAAGCCAGAAGTCGCCGCGATCCTGCCGCGTCGCGGCGGCGTGCTTTGCTCGCGATTCCGGCGCTCGGCGTACTGGTGCTGATTCTCCTTTGGACCGTGATCTTCGCGCGTCTTTCTGTCGAGAAAGAAGCCACCTATCGCGAAGCAATGGCATCTGCCGCGATTCTCTCCGCGGCGCTTGAGCAACACACGATCAAAGCGATCCACCAGGTCGATCAGATCACCCGGTTTGTCAAATACGAGTTCGAGAAAACACCCGGACGCTTCGATCTTGGCAGCACGGTCGAAAAAGGCGTCGTGCAAAGCGAGACGCTCGTGCAGGTGTCGTTGATCGATGAACATGGACAGTTGATCGCCAACACCGCCGAGCTCAATCCCAAGCGCATCGATCTGTCGGACCGCGAACATTTCAAGGTCCACGAACACGAAAACGACGACCAGTTGTATATCAGCAAGCCTGTGCTCGGCCGCGTGTCCGGTCACTGGACATTGCAGATGACGCGGCGCCTGAATCATCCTGACGGCTCGTTCGCAGGCGTCGTGGTGGTGTCCGAAGACCCCGCGTATTTCACGAGCGACTTCTACAACAACGCCGCGATCGGCCGCGAAGGCGTGATCGCAGTCATCTCCGACAACGGCGCGGTTCTCGCTCGGCGCACCGGCAGTACGGTGAACGCGAACGGCGCGTTCTCGGCAAGCGGTTCCTATCCGACCTCGGAACACGTTTCGGGCACCTACGTCGATTCGATCGACAACGTCACGCGCATCGTGTCGTACCGGCATATCGACGGTTATCCGCTCGGCGTGCTGGTCGGTCTGTCGCAAGCCGAGGAATTCGCCGACTACAACCATACGCGCAACGTCTATCTGCTGATGGCGGGATTCATCTCGCTCGCGATGCTGAGTTTCTTCGCGGTGGCAACCGGGTTGATCGGCAAGCTGCTCGGCCGCGAGCGCGAAATGACGCATCTGGTGGAATACGATCTGCTCACCGGCTTGCGCAATCGCTATGCAACGCTGCGCACGCTGCGGCAAGAAGTGGCGCAGCCGGCCAACCTCGGCCGCCTGGCGATTCTGTTTATCGACCTCGACAACTTCAAGACAGTCAACGACACGCTCGGTCACAATGCCGGCGACATCGTGCTGCAAATGACGGCCTCGCGGCTCGCCACCGCGGTCGCGGACGACGGCACGTTGAGCCGCATCGGCGGCGACGAGTTCGTCGTGGTGATCAAGGGCGAAGACGTCGAGAAGCGCGCCGTGGCGCTCGCCGAAGCGGCGGCGGAAGCCTTCGCGAAACCGTTCGAAGTGCGCGGCAGTTCGTTCGTGCTGCATGCGAGCATCGGCATCGCGCTCCATTCGGTGGCCAACGAGAGCGAGATCGATCTGCTGAAAAAAGCGGACCTCGCAATGTACAGCGCGAAAGATGCAGGCAAGAACTGCTACCAGTTCTATTCGCCGCAACTGTCGCATCGCGCCGACCATCTGATGAAGTGGGAGCAGCAGTTGCGCGTCGCGCTCGCCGAGGGGCAACTCTTTCTCGCCTACCAGCCGAAGATCGATCTCACGCGCCGCTGCATCACCGGTTTCGAGGCGCTGGTGCGCTGGAATCATCCGCAGCACGGTCTGATTCCGGCCAACGAATTCATCCCGGTCGCGGAGTCGACGGGCCTGATCGTGCCGATCGGCGACTTCGTGATCGAGACCGCGTGCCGGCAACTGGCGATCTGGCAACAGCAAGGCTACGACACGCTGTCGCTCGCGGTGAATATTTCAGCCGTGCAATTCTGGCGCGGCGATCTGTATGGAACCGTGTCGCACGCGATCGAGGAAAGCGGTATTTCCGCGCGCCGTCTGGAACTCGAAATCACCGAAACGGCGATGATGGAATACCCGGACCTCGTCTCCGAGAAAATCTTTGCGCTCAAGCGCCTCGGCGTGCGAATTGCACTCGACGACTTCGGCACCGGCTATTCGTCGCTGTCGTATCTCAACCGTTTTTCCGTGGATACGCTGAAGGTTGACCGTTCGTTCGTCCAGGCTATTCCGGGCGACCGCAGCGTTTGCGTGATGGTCACCGCGATCGTCAATCTGGCTCGCTCGCTTGGGCTGACGGTGGTGGTCGAGGGAACGGAAACCGAGGAGCAGATTGCATGGCTCGCAGCGCTCGGCAATATCGAGGCGCAGGGTTTCCTCTTTTCGCGCCCTGTTCCGGTCGACGCGATTCCGGCGCTGCTCGAACGTTTCGGCGTCTGCGGCATGGCTGGCCGGCGCCCCATCCAGGAGGCGAACACGAGTGCCAGCGCGAGCACGAACAGCTGAGGACATGACGCCCGATGTGCCGGCTGCGGGGCTTCGGCTTAACGCTGCAATTGAGCGAGCCCGCCGATATCGCAGCCGCACGCAACCGGCTACATTCTCGCTGTATTGCATTACCGCGCGATGCCGCCGGACCGGCCGGCCGCGTGCAACATCAAGATGATCCACAGGACGGGCGCCTGCTCAGCGGGCGCTCGTGGCGCCATGCACACGATAACAAGCCACGATGCAGCAAGACGAGGGGAACGGGAACCGCTATGGACGCTGTTTCGGGTCGTGCTCGGCCTGTCGGCGTTGTCATGGGGTGGCCTCGCGCTGATGGCGCAACTCGAGAACCACTACGTCGAGCGTAAAGGACGGCTCTCGCGGGTCGCGTTCTCGGATCTGATCGCGCTTGCGTGGATGGTGCCAGGGCCGGTCGGCTGCAATGTCGCCGTGCAGCTCGGACATGCGTTGCGCGGACGCGCCGGCGCGTGGGTGGCGGGCATTGCCAGCGTGCTGCCCTTCTTCATGCTGATGACGCTCTTCGCGATCTTCTATCGCACGCCGCTCGTGCGCGCCGCCGCGTCGCAGACTTTGCTCAATCACTTCAGCGTCGTGCTCGCCACGCTGATCGGCATCACCTGGTACAAGCAGACGCGCGCCCTCGTGCGCGGCAAGCTCGAATGGACCGCGGCGGTGGTTGGCTGTATTGCGCTTTTCTATGCGCATAGCCCCGCGGCCTACGTGCTGATGCTAAGCGCGGCCTTCGGCGCGGGATGGGCGGTTAGCCCCGTGCGCGACACGCGCTTTGTCGTGTCGTTTGCGCGCGGCGACTGGCAGATACTCGCCATGCTGTGCGTGTTCGTGCTGCTGTTCGCATTGCCGCTGCCGCATCGCTACGATCTCGCGCTGCTATGGCCGCGGCTCGCGGGCGCGGGCATGACGCTGTTCGGCGGCGGCTTCTCCGCGCTGCCGGTGCTCAAGACGCTGTTCGTCACACCGGCGATTGGCATATCAGACAACGACTTCACGTTGGCGTTTTCGCTGTCGCCGTTATCGCCGGGGCCGCTTCTGAATGTGGTGCCGTTCTTCGGCTATCTCGTCGACGGGTGGGCCGGCGCGCTCATTGCCACGCTTGCGTTGTTCGTGCCGTCCGGATGCCTCGTCGTACTCGCGCAGCGGCATCTGCATCGATTGAAGATGAATCCGCAATTCGAGCATGGCATGCGGATTCTGCGCGCGGTCACCACCGCGTTCCTGGCGGTGGCCGTACTGCGTATCGCCGGACGCGTGCCGCTGCAACCCGTCTATCTGATTACCGCGCTGTTCTCGGCGATGTGTTTCGCAAAGCTGAAGGTGCCGGTCTACGTGGTGTACGGCACCGTCGCGTTGGCATGCGCACTACGGCTCGCATACGGCGCATTGCTTTAGCAGCCGCCCGGTGATTCTCCGGCGACCGTTCACCGGGTCCACGAGCGTTATGTCAGAAGCCGCGCGAAAGCACCGCGAAGCCGACGGTCACCACGCCGAGCACGATATTGATCAACACCAGACGCCGGATCGTGCCGACAGCCTGCGCGCCGTCAGGCCACTTCTGCGCCTGCACCGCGCGGCGAATGCGCGGGAATACGGCGAAGCGGATATGCCCGAAGATCAGCATCATGACGATGCCGAGCCCGGCCATTGCATGCAACGGCCATGTGGCGTGACCGCCGCCGAATTGCATCAACATGAAGCCGCCTGTCAGCAGAATGACCAGCACCGAAGCGGCAACCCAATTGAAGAAGCGGCTAAACACCGACTCCCACAACGGCAAACGCAATTGTGGCGAAAGATCGGCAATTGCCGGGCGCAAGCAGAAATGCGCGAAGACCATCCCGCCTACCCACACGGCGACGGCGAGCAGATGTAGAAAAAGCGCGAGTTCGATAGCCTTGTTCATGTTGTATTCCTCTCAGACGACGCCACACCGCTTATGCCGAATGATATGAGCAGCGGCTATTGAGCGCGTTCGACCGCACGCCATGCGTGCAGTTCCAGAACGCCCAAGGCTTTGTCGTCGTTTTTTTCTTGTTGTTATCGCAGCGCGCCTGGTATCTCGACGAAGTACCAGACATTCGATATCGCAACGCCGCCCCCGGATTTCTTGCAAAGTGCCCTTCTGCTACTAGCCGGTTATTGCGTGGCTATTGCGTGGGTATTGCCTGATTACTGCGCACGGCCGGCGTCTCGCATGCTAGCAGACGCCGGCCGTCTTCAAGGGTCAATCTTTGTCAAGCCGCCAGCACTGGACGCATGCGTTCGAGCTTGAGCTTGCTTTCAGGCGCGCGCCCCTTGCGCGCCCGCTTGCCGACATGCGGCGTCAAAGCGGCGCCGCTCAGCTTTTCTTCGTCCAGACGTCCGCCGCGACGCGTGCCGATCAGCATGACGCCCGCCGCGTTGATGGCCAGCGCCTGCATCAACGTTTCCTTGTCGTCGAGCCCCATTAGCGTGACGCCGCGTCCGCCGCCCGAGAGCGTCTTCATTTCGTCGATACCGAATACCAGCAGGCGCCCGCTCGATGAGAGACACGCCACTTGCGTCGCGTCCGGCAGCATCGGCATGGGCACGAGCGGCGCGGCACCGGCATCGATCGTCATGAACGACTTGCCCGCCTTCACGCGGCTCACCATGTCGCCGACCTTCGCGATAAAGCCAAAGCCGTTGCTCGACGCGAGCAACAAGGCCTGGTCCGCGGAAGCCGCATAGTAATGCATCAGATGGCTGCCCGATTCCAGTTCGATCAGCGACGTAACCGGCACACCGTCGCCACGGCCGCCCGGCAGCAACGCCACCGCAACCGAATAGACGCGGCCATTGCTGCCCCACGCGACGAGCGTATCCGGCGTGCGGCACTGGAACGCGGCGTAGAGCCCGTCGCCCGCCTTGAACGTGAAGCCCGCGGTGTCGAGGCCGTGCCCCTTCAGCGCGCGCACCCAGCCCTTCTGCGATACCACGACCGTAACCGGTTCGTCGACCACGCGTGCTTCGTACGTCGCGCGCTTTTCTTGCTGGATCAGCGTGCGGCGCTCGTCGCCGTATTGCTTCGCATCGCCTTCGATTTCCTTGATGAGCAGGCGCTTCATTGCTGATTCGCTGCCGAGCAGTTCCTCGAGCTTCGCCTTCTCGTCGCGCAGTTCGGCGAGCTCCCTCTCGATCTTGATCTTTTCAAGCCGCGCCAACTGACGGAGTCGAATTTCAAGAATGTCCTCGGCCTGACGATCGGACAAGCCGAACGCGGCCATCAACGCGACCTTCGGTTCGTCGGACTCGCGAATGATGCGGATCACTTCGTCGATATTCAAAAAGACGATCATCCGGCCTTCGAGGATATGAATCCGGTCGTCCACCTTCGTCAAACGATGACGCGTGCGGCGCGTGACCGTCGCGAAGCGGAACGCGATCCACTCGTGCAGGATTTCGCTCAAGCCCTTCTGACGCGGCCGGCCGTCGCCGCCGACCATCACCAGATTCAGCGACGCATTCGATTCGAGACTCGTATGCGCGAGCAGCGTGGTGACGAACTCCGTCTGATCGATGCGGCTCGACTTCGGCTCGAACACGAGGCGCACGGGCGCGTCCTTGCCCGACTCGTCGCGCACCGCGTCGAGCAAGGCGAGCATGGTCTGCTTGCCCTGCAACTGTTCGGGCGTGAGCGCTTTCTTGCCGAGCTTGATCTTCGGGTTGGTCTGCTCCTCGATTTCCTCGAGCACCTTCTGCGCGGCCGTGTTCGGCGGCAATTCGGTGATGACCAGTTGCCACTGACCGCGCGCGAGGTCTTCGATCTTCCAGCGCGCGCGCACTTTCAAGCTGCCGCGGCCGGTTTCGTAGGCCGCCGAGATTTCCGTTTCGCTCGAAATGATCTGGCCGCCGCCAGGAAAGTCGGGACCGGGAATGTGCTGCATCAACTCCGCGTGCGAGATTTTCGGATTGCGGATCATCGCGACGGTGGCAGCCGCGACTTCGCGCAAATTGTGCGACGGGATTTCGGTGGCGAGACCGACGGCGATGCCTGAGGCGCCGTTCAGCAGGACGAACGGAAGACGCGCGGGCAAAAGTCGCGGCTCGTCGAACTCGCCGTCGTAGTTCTTCATGAAGTCGACCGTGCCCTGGTCGATTTCATCAAGCAGCAGCTTGGCAATCGGCGTCAGCCGCGCCTCGGTGTATCGCATCGCCGCCGCGCCGTCGCCGTCGCGAGAGCCGAAGTTGCCCTGGCCGTCGATCAGCGGATAGCGCATCGAGAAGTCTTGCGCGAGACGCACCAGCGCGTCGTATGCCGACTGGTCGCCGTGCGGGTGATACTTACCCAGCACGTCGCCGACCACGCGCGCCGACTTGACCGGCTTCGCGTTGTCGGACAGACCCATGTCGTTCATCGCGAACAGGATGCGGCGTTGCACCGGCTTCTGACCGTCGCACACATCCGGCAGCGCGCGGCCCTTGACCACGCTTACCGCGTAGTCGAGGTACGCACGTTCCGCGTAATTGCCGAGCGTCAAAAAATCGCCTTCCGGTGGCGGCGGCTCGGTGAAAAGGTCGAGGGTGTTATCGTCGTCCATCTAGATTCCGTATCGTGTTTGGCGTGAAGTTTCGTGGCGTTCCTGCTTTCATGCGAAAGCGCGAGCGCTGAAAACCGCTCAGATATCCGCTTCCACTTCATTGCCCTTTTCTTCCAGCCAGCTGCGCCGCGATGCCGCTTCGCCCTTGCCCATCAGCATGGTCATGCGCGCGACCGTGGCGTCGTAGTCGAGCTCGCCGAGCGCGACCGGCGTGAGTCGCCGCGTGTCCGGGTTCATCGTCGTATCCCACAGTTGCTCGGCGCTCATTTCGCCGAGGCCTTTGAAGCGGCTGATCGACCATTGCGTATCGCGCACACCGTCTTTGCGTAGCTTGTCGAGAATAGCTTCGAGCTCGCCTTCGTCGAGCGCATACAGTTTTTGCGCCGGCTTCTTGCCGCGCGCCGGCGCGTCGACGCGAAAAAGCGGCGGACGCGCGACGCACACATGCCCGCGTTCGATCAACTGAGGGAAATGCTTGAAGAACAGCGTGAGCAGCAACACCTGGATATGCGAACCATCCA
The DNA here is from genome assembly GCF_000472525.1 of Paraburkholderia dilworthii. Taxonomy (GTDB): domain Bacteria; phylum Pseudomonadota; class Gammaproteobacteria; order Burkholderiales; family Burkholderiaceae; genus Paraburkholderia; species Paraburkholderia dilworthii. Next base: position 179,476 of record NZ_AWZT01000008.1, on the reverse strand, counting down.
CGTCCGCGTCCGACAAAATACAGATCTTGCCGTAGCGCAGATTCGACAGATCGACCTTGTCGTCCGGACTATGCGGATCGACGCCGATCGCTACCGAAATGTCATGCACTTCGTTATTGGCAAAGAGACGATCGCGCTCGGTTTCCCACGTGTTCAGCACCTTTCCGCGCAGCGGCAGGATCGCCTGATATTCCTTGTCGCGGCCCATTTTCGCGGAACCGCCGGCCGAATCGCCCTCGACAAGAAACAACTCGTTGCGGCCGATTTCCGTCGATTCGCAGTCGGTCAGCTTGCCCGGCAGCACGGCTACGCCGGAGCTCTTACGCTTCTCCACCTTCTGGCCGGCACGCGTGCGCGCCTGCGCCTGCTTGATGACGAGATCCGCGAGCTTCTTGCCGTGCTCGACATGCTGATTGAGCCACAACTCGAGCGCCGGCCGCGCGAACGACGACACCAGCTTCACCGCGTCGCGGCTATTCAGACGCTCCTTGATCTGCCCTTGGAATTGCGGATCGAGCACCTTCGCGGATAACACGAACGACACGCGCGCGAACACATCTTCGGCGAGAAGCTTCACGCCCTTCGGCTGCAGGTTGTGCAACTCGACAAAGCTCTTCACCGCCTGATACAAGCCGTCACGCAAGCCCGATTCGTGCGTGCCGCCCGCGGGCGTCGGAATCAGATTCACGTACGACTCGCGCGTGAGCGAACCTTCCTCGCTCCACGCAACGACCCACGCGGCGCCCTCGCCTTCGGCAAATGTCTCTTCGCTCGATCGCGAGTTTTCGGCGTAACGCTCCCCTTCGAAAAGCGGAATCAGCAGGTCACTGCCGTTCATGCCTTCGAGCAGATAGCCGCGCAAACCGTCTTCATATTTCCAGCTTTGCTGTTCGCCGGTTTTCTCGTTGACGAGCGTCACTTCGACGCCTGGCAGCAGCACCGCTTTCGAGCGCAGCAGTCGTTGCAATTCGCCGAGCGGCAGATTGGGCGAATCGAAGTACCTCGGGTCCGCCCACGCGGTGACGCGCGTGCCTGACTTCTTCTCGCCCTTCGCGGCGGCGCGCACTTCGAGCGGCTTCGCCACGTCGCCGTGCGCAAAACTCAGCGCGGCGACCTTGCCGTCGCGCCACACGGTGACGTCGAGGCGCGTGGACAGCGCGTTCGTGACCGAGACGCCGACGCCATGCAGGCCGCCCGAAAACGTATAGGCGCCGCCCGCGGCTTTATCGAACTTGCCGCCTGCGTGCAGGCGCGTGAACACGATCTCGACGACCGGCACGCCTTCTTCCGGATGCAGGCCGAACGGAATGCCGCGGCCGTCGTCTTCGACCGACACCGAATGGTCCGCGTGCAGCGTGACCGTGATTTGCCGTCCGTAGCCGCCGAGGGCCTCGTCCGACGCGTTGTCGATAACTTCCTGAATGATGTGCAGCGGATTCTCGGTGCGGGTGTACATGCCGGGCCGTTGCTTGACCGGCTCGAGACCCTTCAACACCTTGATCGACGCTTCGCTATACGCGGCGTTTGGCTTTTTCGTGGACATGGTTGACTCGGGTGCGTCGGTTCATCGTTGTCCACAGGTCCTGTGGACAGGTCCGTGGACAATGCGTTGAGTTTTCAAAAAAAGCGAAACGAAACAACGTGGTTAGGTGGTGTGCCCACAGTGCGGGCAAGCTGTTTGTCGCATGGCTTCCGCGCGCATTCGATGGGATGGCCGCGCGGTTTCCTGCGCAGCTTCGTATTCGACGCGTAGAAAACGGCACCTCGCCAGGACTATTGCCGGGCACCGTCGACGCCCGCCTTAACGCCGGGGAAGCCTGTTCGCGGGGTATTTTACTGATTTCGAACCTGGCGGCAATTCACGGCTTACGCGATTGGCCGTCCGGACAAGGCGCGGCCCACGCACGAGCGAAAGCGCCGACGACGCAACACGTCCGCGCTCGCCGCTTCATTTGCGACGCTTTTCGAGTTCGTCCCAGCGCTCGAGCGCGACCAGTAATTCTTCGTCGATGGCGGCGTAGCGCTCGGAAAGACGCGTGCCTTCCTGCGCATCCTTCGCGAATATCGAGCCGTCCTCGAGTTGCGCACCAATGGTTTTCTGCTCGGCTTCGAGCGCAGCGATTTTCTCCGGCAACGTCTCCAGTTCGCGCTGTTCCTTGAACGACAGCTTCGCCGCGCGCTGCGGGTTGCGGCCGGCCGAGTTCTCCTTGGCCGCAGTTGCGTCTTTGGCGGCGTCTTTCGCGTCCTTGCTCGCCTCTTTCTGCGCTTCCTGCGCCAACTGCTGCGAGCGCTGGCTCTGGATCTGCCAGTCGGTAAAGCCGCCCACATACTCGCGCCACTTGCCCCCGCCCTCCGACGCGATCACCGACGTTGCCACGTTGTCGAGAAATGCGCGGTCGTGGCTGACGAGCAGCACCGTGCCGTCGTAGTCCGTAAGGAGTTCTTCGAGCAGTTCGAGCGTGGGAATGTCGAGGTCGTTAGTAGGTTCGTCGAGCACCAGCACATTGGCCGGCCGCGCGAACAGACGCGCGAGCAGCAGACGGTTGCGCTCGCCGCCCGACAGCGACTTGACCGGCGAACGCGCGCGCTCCGGTGCGAACAGAAAGTCGCCCAGATAGCTCATCACGTGCTTCTTCTGGCCGTTGACTTCAACCCACTCGCTGCCGGGGCTGATCGTATCGGCGAGACTTTTTTCCAGGTCCAGTTGCGCGCGCATCTGATCGAAATAGGCGACCTGCAAATTGGTGCCGACGCGCACCGCGCCTTCGTCCGGCTGCAATTCGCCAAGGATGATTTTCAGCAGCGTGGTCTTGCCCGCGCCGTTCGGACCGACGAAGCCGATTTTGTCGCCGCGCATGACGGTTGCCGTGAACCGGTCGATCACCGCGCGCGAACCGTAGCGCTTCGTGACCTCCGTCAGTTCGGCGACGATCTTGCCGGACTTCTCGCCCTGCCCGACGTCGAGCTTGACGTTACCTTGCACGTTGCGACGTTCGGCGCGCTGGTTGCGCATTTCGACAAGCCGCGCGATCCGGCCGACACTGCGCGTGCGGCGCGCTTCGACGCCCTTGCGAATCCACACTTCTTCCTGCGCGAGCAGTTTGTCGGCCTTGTCGTTTTCGACGCGCTCGATTTCCAGTTGCTGCGCCTTGCGCGTCTGATAAGCCGAGAAATTGCCCGGATACGACAGCAGACGCCCGCGATCCAGTTCGACGATGCGCGTGGCGACACGGTCGAGAAACGCCCGGTCGTGCGTGATGAAGAGTAGTGCCGCGCGCTGCGACACAAGCAGATCCTCGAGCCAGCGGATGCCGTCGAAGTCCAGGTGGTTAGTCGGCTCGTCGAGCAGCAGCACTTCAGGCTGTACGACGAGCGCACGCGCAAGCGCGACGCGCTTTTGCATGCCGCCCGACAGCGAACCGACGCGCGCCTCGCCGTTCAGGCCGATCTGCTGCAGCGTGGTGGCGACGCGCGTGCTCCAGTTCCAGGCGTCCGCCGCGTCCAGCGACGATTGCAGCGTGTTCATGCGCGCCATCAGCGCGTCGTGCTGCGCGCCTTCCGGTTCATCGGCAAGCTGGTTGGCGACCGCGTCATACTCATCAAGCAGCGCGCGAGCGTGCGTGAGCCCAGCGGCGACCGCGTCGAACACCGTGTCGTCCGTATCGAACTCCGGCTCCTGGGGCACGTACACCGTGGTCAGATTCTGCTGGCGCGTGACGAGACCGTCGTCGGGCTTCGCCAGTTCCGCGACGATTTTCAGCAACGACGACTTGCCCGCGCCATTGCGGCCGATCAACCCGACGCGCTCGCCCGGTTCGAGAGAGAAGTCCGCGTGATCGAGCAACGCGACGTGACCGAATGCCAGTTGGGCTCCGGTAATGGTGTAAAGCGACATGGAGAATTGGAGAAAACTGCGATGAGTCGGAACTGCTCATTGTACCGGGCGCACGGGCCAGTGCCTGTAAGCCTGACGACATAGGACGAACGACCGGCTCACGAGCGGCGGCCTGTTGGCCGTCGCGCTGGTGTCGTCGAGTGCATGCGAGGGGGCAGCGCAGCAGCGGCAGCGGCAGGCAGCGCGCCGTGGCAACGCCTGCGACGACCGGCAAAAGGAGCAAAAGGGGCGACAAGCAGCGACAAGCAGCGACGGCAGGGACCGCCGCTCGTGCGAGATCGCCGCTAGGCAACGTCCAATGTGCAGGGTCGGCACACGCCCGCTATTTCTCGCCTTGCAGCGCGTCGATTATTTCACATGCACCGTGATCGTTTTGCTGAGTTCCGGCCCATACGAACGATGTGCGCCGTCGCCGAATTGCAGCGTCAGCGTGTGGTCGCCCGGCGGCAGTGTCAGATCCGTTTCAGTCTGGCCCTTGCCGAAGTGCAGGGATTTGTCGTTGGCGGGAATCACCTCGCCTTTCGGAAGCGGCTTGCCGTCCACCAGCAGATGATGATGGCCCGTGCCGTCCGTCATGGTGCCCGCCGGCGCGATCTTCATGCCCTCGACGCCGAACACCACGTGAACGGGATTGCTGACCGTGGCGCCGTCTTTCGGCTGCACGAAGGACACGCCTGCTGCCTGCGCCGCGCCCGACGCCGCCAGCAACCCGGCCAGTGCCGCGCCGGTCAACCATCTGGTTTTGAACATCGCTTTTCTCCTGTTTAGAAACATGAACCGCGCACCAGAACGCCGCGCCGTTGCGAGTCAGAGGATACACGCTGCGCAAAATGCCTCGCGCGCGAGCACGCGCGTGCATCGGTAACTTCGGGCGCGTCTGGCAAATTCCGGTAACATTGCGGGTCGCCGCGCGTGCCCAAAAAAGGGTAAGACTCCGCGGATCATTGCATTGAAGAGAGAAGAGTGCGTCGTGAGTGAAGTAATGGAAGTGACTGAATATAAGAGCTGGGTGTGCCTCATTTGCGGCTGGATCTACAACGAAGAAGAAGGTCTGCCGGACGAAGGGATAGCGCCCGGCACCCGCTTCGCGGCGATTCCGGACGACTGGCGCTGCCCGTTGTGCGACGTCGGCAAGGCGGAATTCGCGGTGGTCGAGTTCTGAGAGCGCCAGGTTAGAACGTATTGAGCCGGCTTTAGCCGGCGGGATGCAAGACAAACGCGTCGGCGGTTCGAGCGGCCCAGCAGGTCATGCCTGCTGGGCCGCTTTTCTTTTGGGACCGGCTCATGGAGTCGGCCGGATCTGATCCCCCTGCCCCCGCGCCGTACGTTTGTACCGTCGACAAACGCGCCTGTCCGCTTCCGCAGTCCCCTGCTCTCCATCGCCTCCGCACCGTACCTGCGCACACGCCGCGTACCGTTCCGCGAATTGGCGCAGCCCATCACAGATGGCCGACGGTTCGTCCCCGAGCGCACATCCGTACCCACGTCGCCTGCGTAACATGGGCGCGTGGCGACGACGGCAGTTCCGGCTGTTGCGCCGGATGCTGACGATTCGGCTGCGGTCCTGTACCGACGGGCTTTGAAGGCGGCGTTCGTTTCGAACGTTTTTGCTATACTCTTGCCCTCGCTCGCGTAGCTGTACACGTGAGCAGCTGCCCCCGAATGGCGGCGCAGCGATCACACATCAGGGGTCCGGTCCGCCCCGTTAAAAAGCTATCCGCTCCCTGTAGTTCAATGGATAGAACAAGTGCCTCCTAAGCGCTAGATGCAGGTTCGATTCCTGCCAGGGGGACCAAAAAGCTTCGCCGCGCCTCGCGAGCAGCGCATCAATTACCCACAGGCGCTGCCGTCGTACGCGTCCTGGCAACCAGGCGCTTCACCATTCTGTTCAATGGGCCTTCGAGCCATTGATACGACGCAAGCCCCACCGCGACTGACACCGCCACCACCGTTACACAGACCATATCCCCGGGCAGGCGATGCTGCCGGTCGAACATTTGCAGCAGCTTGACGGAGACCGGCACCGAGAACACATGCGTCAGATAGAGCGAATAGGAAGAGTCGCCAACGAGCTGTAGCAATGCACTCCAACGCACCTTGCTCTCAAGCGACAGCCCCGCGACGACCACTGCCAGCGCGGGCAGCCCGAAGACCAGAAAGCGGTTCGTGTCCGTAAGCGTCGGCGCGAACGCTTTGCCGGCGATGAGCGTCAACAGCACAATCGCTGCCGCCACTGCTACCGGCACCGCGCGTCCCGTCACATAGACGAGTCCGACGACGGCACCAAACACAAATTCCATGACGATCGGGTTCGTGTAGAACGAATATGCAACGCCGCCAGCGTGAACAAAATGTAAAGCGGACGTAATCGTCAAAAATGCCGCAAGGGCGATTAGCCGGTAACGCGTCAAACACATCGCGGTGGCGAATACGCCGTAAAACCACATCTCGTAGTTCAGCGTCCATCCGACGCCGATCACAGGAGCCGTCACGCCAACCCAGTTCAGCCACGGAAAGAACAGGTACGAGGCAACGGCATGCCCGATATCGAACGAGGCGTTTCCAAATGCGCCCGGCACGATAAGAAGCAGGCCGATGAAAAGCGACGTGAGCGCCCAATAAAGAGGGACAACCCGCGCAAGGCGAGCAACTATAAATGCCTTCGCCGAAGGCAGACCGGGCGGCTTGCCGTGAGTGACAAGCACCATGACGAAGCCGGAAATGACGAAAAAGACGTCTACGCCGATTTCACCAAATCGCGAGATCTGGTGAAAAAAATGCGGCGCCCAGCCATATGTGGCGACGTTCCCTTCTGCATGAAATGCAACGACCCCCAGCGCAGCCAACGCACGCAACGCCTGGATGGATCTGAATTGTCGTATGCCGCCCATGCCTTCGAGCCCGAAATATCTGGAAAGGCGACATGTTACAAGACGGGCCGCAATGACGATCGAACAGGATCGACTTTGTCACAGCGGCATTCGCATTGCCGGCCCGCACACCGTGACGGTGCCCGCTCGCCCTTACCCCCGCTTCGGACTGTCCAGCCCTCGAACCACAGCCGGACGCGCAACGAACGCAGCCAGCACGCGTCTCACGTTCGGAAAATCGTCGATGCCGACAAGTTCGCCCGCTTCATAAAAGCCGATCAGATTGCGCACCCACGGAAAGATCGCGATATCCGCAATCGAGTACTGATCGCCAAGAATCCATTTGCGTCCTTCGAGACGCTGCTCCAGCACGCCGAGCAGCCGTTTCGATTCGGCGACATAGCGATCGCGCGGACGCTTGTCTTCGTATTCCTTGCCCGCGAACTTATGGAAAAAGCCGAGCTGGCCGAACATCGGCCCGATGCCGCCCATCTGAAACATCACCCATTGAATCGCCTCGTAGCGGCCGGCGGCGTCCTGCGGAATCAACTGGCCGGTCTTGTCCGCGAGATAGATCAGAATCGCGCCGGATTCGAACAGCGGCAGGGGTTTGCCGTCAGGACCGTTCGGGTCGACAATCGCGGGAATCTTGTTGTTGGGATTGAGTGACAGGAATTCCGGTGTCGTCTGATCGTTCGTGTCGAAGCGCACCAGATGCGGCTCATAAGGCAAGCCGGTTTCTTCGAGCATGATCGACACTTTGACGCCGTTCGGCGTCGGCAGCGAATAAAGCTGAATCCGGTCAGGATGCCCGGCAGGCCATTTCTTCGTGATCGGGAAAGCGGACAGATCTGTCATGTGGTGGTGTAGTCCTGTGCGGATGGCGGAAAAAATGGCATTGGAAGGTCGAAGTTGACCGGGTAACCGGCTTCGCCTGTCCAACGCGGAGCGCCAAATATAAACCGAGTCCGCACGGCGCGCGCGCACGCCGGCACGTCCGCGCTTCAATCGGAGTTCACCACAAGTCCTTGGTCGCGCTGCCCGCGCGCACGTCATAGCCCTCGCGCCACAACGCGGCGCCCACCGTCAACAGCAGCGCCCTTTGTTCGGCGCCGAGTTGCTCCCACGTCGATGCGAGCCAGCTCGCGAAGTTCGCGCAGGTCTCCTCGAGATCGACGGGCGCTTTGCCCTCGAGATACTGCCGTTCAAACATCGAAAGCGTTTTTTCCGGTGTCATTGGCGCGGCCTCCATGTTGGATGCCTTCAGTCTAAAGGCCCCGCGCCGGGCGCGGCACGTTCGACGCGCCGGACCCGGGTTACTCCCAGGCCGCGCAGCGACTCGCGCGCCGCAGACCCGACGAAGCGCGAGAACATCGGCGCGCCGCTTTGCGCCCACGCCCGGACGGCGCCCAAACCGGAAAAGGCGCCGAAGCGCCTTTTCCTCGAGACCGCATCAAGCCAGATTACGGGGTGTTGCGCTTGGCGTCGTCCTTCGCGTCTTCCTTCGCGTCACCGTAGCTTTGCTGCACCTTGCCCGCGCCCTGCTGGAGATCGCCCTTCAGTTCCTTGCCGGGGTTGTCGGTCGCCTTCCCGACGGTTTCGTTGATCTTCCCCTTCACCTGCTCGCCCACACCTTTTACCTGGTCCTTGTTCATGTTTGGCTCCGCTTATCTGGAATGCCGACGCGACATTGCGCCAGTAACCTGATCGAGCAACAGACATGCCCGACGGTTGCACGCACTGACGCGGCGAAAAAAGCGCTGCGGCGCGATGCAGGCCCCGATAAACCTTCGAAAAATATTTCATCGAAGCCCTAAAGTTTCCCTACAGCCTGCCGTAATAGCGGTCATGGAGGAGCCATGTACCGCCAACCCATCACCCTGTCGACATCATCCAAAGCCACTTTCATCGACGGCGACATCACGCATATTTCGCGCGCGATGCGGCTCTCCCTGCAAGGCGATCTGGCGGGGCCCATTCTGCCCCCGGCCTACTGGCGCGAGCGTCTTTACAAGCTGCTCGACACCGGCAGCCTGACGCACCCGCAGCTGTGCGCGGTGGACAGCCTGCTGTTGCAGCTCGACCAGTTCGAGGCACAGCCGCCGCTTCCCTGGGACGAGCTCGCGCCCGCCACCGCTGCCCTTTTTGCGCCAACGCACGAAGCCGGCGCCGTGCATCGTGCCTAGCGCACCGCTGCTGCCGCTTCTCTAACACACGCCGCCCCGCGATATCAGGTCAAAGCGGCGAGCCGCCCGCCATCGCTGTAGATGTTGCAAAAAAACGGCCGCGAGCCACGCCACGGCCTCAACACGTCGCAACGCAGGGACTTCGCGTCACGCTGCAAGCGTACACATCCAACTGTGACAAGCGCATTTCGTCGCTCGCGGGTCCGACGCGGCATATCGCGCCCTAAAATTCCTAGACAGGCGGTTATCGAACGGTCAAAATGTCCGCCAAAATTCCCAGCGAGAACAAGTGACATGACAACGGCCACGCGGCACGACCTGCTCTTACAAGCGTTGCAGGTCTACAGCCAAGGCGAAATCGCGGCACGCTGCGGAAAAGACGTCAGAACCATTCGCCGCTGGAAGACTGATCAAAGTTGCCCCCGGATCGCGGAAGCGGCTTTGCGCGAAATGCTGCACACCAAAGCGCGCAAGGCGCTCGCGCAGAGCGGGCCGGATTTCCAGTTCATCGACCTTTTTGCCGGCATCGGTGGGATTCGCCGGGGCTTCGAAGCGCACGGCGGTCGATGCGTGTTCACAAGCGAGTGGAACGAGTTCTCGAAGAAAACCTACAGGCAAAATCATCAGGACGCCGATCGCGCACATCAGTTCGTCGGCGACATCGTTTCCTTTGCGGAAGATGCGATTCCACCGCACGACGTGCTGCTCGCCGGCTTCCCATGTCAGCCGTTCAGCATTGCGGGCGTGAGCAAGAAAAATTCGCTCGGCCGTCCGCATGGCTTTGAGTGCACGACGCAAGGCACGCTCTTCTATGACGTCGCGCGCATCATCGATGCAAAGCGCCCGGTCGCGTTCCTGCTCGAGAACGTCAAGAATCTCGTGTCGCACGACAAAGGCAATACCTTCAGAACGATTCTCGAAGTGCTGCGCGAAGAACTGAAATACGACGTTCACTACAGAGTAATCGACGGACAACACTTCACGCCGCAGCATCGCGAGCGAATCGTCATTGTCGGCTTTCGCGAGAAGACCGAATTTTCGTTCGACGATCTGCGCTTGCCGGCAACCGGGCCGCGTCTTGCGTCGATCCTGCACAGGACGGATGGCAGCGAGCCGGTGCTGCCGCACGACGGCGAACGCTTCTTCGACCACGTCCGTCGCAACGTCCAGCCGAAATACACGCTCACGCCGAAGCTGTGGGCGTACCTGCAGGCATACGCCGACAAACATCGCGCAGCGGGAAACGGCTTCGGCTTCGGACTGGTTACGCCCGGGAGTGTCACGCGCACGCTTTCTGCGCGCTATCACAAGGACGGCTCGGAGATACTTCTCGCGCAAGGCGAAGGCGAGCGGCCGCGCCGTTTGACGCCGCGTGAGTGCGCGCGTCTGATGGGTTTCCCCGACGACTTCGTGATCCCCGTGAGCGATACGCAAGCGTATCGCCAGTTCGGCAACAGCGTGGTGGTTCCGGTCATGCACGAAGTGGCGCGCATCATGACTCCGCATATCGCAGCGCTGCTCGCGGTACATCGCGAACCTGCGCGAACGGAGATGCGCCTGCACGCATAGCCACTCGGGCAACGAACCGCCGTCCGTCAACCGTTCGGGACCGAGCGGCGAAAACGATCAGTTACCCGAAGCGATTGCCGCCTCATCAATCAGCGCGGCGACCTCCACGGGCCGCGAAGCAAGCGACGCATGACTTGCTGCCAGCGTACCGATCTTCCTCGCATTAAGACGGGCGGCCATCATCTTCTGATTGATGCGGTCGAACAATGCGTCGAGCCGGCGGATGTCTCGTCGTCCGCCGGCTCGTCCTGATGGTCATCGAACAGGCTTGCCGTCGCGCGTATTGAGAATGGCGGTTTCAAGGAAGAGAAGCGCGAATTCGAGCAGACGCGCCGTGAGCGTGGGCGGCCTCTCGACCACACTCTTGAAGATTACGAGTCGGACCTGCGCAGAAGAGAAAGTCTTTGCATGCCGGTGCGCAGGTCCTGACGCGGCCCGCACGGCTTCCCCATACGCGCTCGACGCAAACAATTTTGCGTAAACTGGCAAGTGCCGGCGTGAGCCGGCTGGCTTGCGCGCGATCCACATTCAGTGCCGGCGACGCCCGACGTGGCGCGCCTCGTGCTCACGCGTAGGCAATCGCTGCTTACCGGGGAGCTCACGCATGAATCGACACAACGCCCTTCGCCTACACCTTAGTGCTCGGGCGGCGCGAGTTCGCCGCAGTGCGGCATGCAGCCCGGCATAAAGCGCTAACAATGGTCGATATCGTCGATAGCGCGACGCGCAGCCGCATGATGTCCGGCATTCGCGGCCGCAACACGAAGCCCGAAGTCCTGATTCGCAGTCTGCTGCATCGACAGGGCTTTCGCTTTCGTCTCGATGCGCGCGATCTGCCGGGACGCCCGGATATCGTGCTGCCTCGCTATCGTGCCGTCGTCCTAGTGCACGGCTGCTTCTGGCATGGCCACGACTGTCATCTCTTCAAATGGCCGCAGACGCGCCCTGAATTCTGGCGCGAGAAGATCGGCCGCAACCGCAGCAACGACGACAAGGTCCGCGACGCATTGCTTGCCGGCGGCTGGCGCGTCGGCGTCGTATGGGAATGCGCTTTGCGCGGCGCCAATCGCGATATCGAGGGCGTGCTGACGCGGCTCGTCGAATGGTTGAAAAGCGACGCGCCGAGCTTCGAAGAGCGTGCATAAAAGCCGCCCGCAGCCGGGCGCCTTGCGAGCGAACCGAAAGCCCGCGGTGATACACTCGATTGGCTAACCCGAAGCGCGTTGGCGCGTCGAGCATGACGCTGGCGCCGCGCTGCAATCGCTCGCTTCGACCCTCGAAAACCCACCAAGAAGGGAGGCACACTATGGCTGATTTCCGTCTCTGGTCCGACGATTTCCCGAACAACGGCTTCATGCCGAAGGCGCATGAATTCGACGACAAGGCCTTCGGCGTCGACGGCGAAAATATCTCGCCCGCGCTGCAATGGGAAGGCGCGCCGGCTGACACGCAAAGCTTCGCGCTCACCGTGCACGATCCCGACGCCCCCACTGGCAGCGGCTTCTGGCACTGGGTTGTGGTGAACATTTCCGCCGACGTGCGTTCGCTGCCGCGCAACGCCGGCAAGGCCGACGGCTCGCTGCTGCCGCAAGGCGCGCTGCAAGTGCGCAACGATTACGGCACGGTCGGTTTCGGCGGTGCGGCGCCCCCGCGCGGCGACAAGACGCATCGCTACATCTTCCGGCTGCATGCGCTGTCAGTGCCGCATCTGCCGATCAATGCGGAGACCACCAATGCAGTCGCGCGCTTCATGACGCATATGAACGAGATCGACTCGACGACGCACACCGGCCTGTACGAACTCAAGTAACGGCGAACTTGCGAGGCCGCGCCGCCTGAGCATGACGCAGGCGTCGCCGGCGCATGGCCGACGCGTTCACCGCGCCGGCATCGCCGCGGCTCGCGCGAACCGTTGGCAACGGCACGCATTACCCACGGCTCACCATCAGATCGGCGGGCTGTTCAAGGCAAATCGAATAACCGATGCACGCACAACCATCGCGCAATGGCCGCGCCGTACCGCCCGACGCAGCGCAGACCCTCGCTCGCGACCACGCCGCTGCGCCTAATCCCGAACACGGCCTGCCGACGCCGCAACGCTATTGGGCGATGCTCGTCATCGCACTCGCCCTCACGCTGGCGGTGCTCGACAGCGCCATTGCCAATGTCGCGCTGCCCACCATCGCGCGAAACCTCCACGCGAGCGCGGCCGGCTCCATCTGGGTCGTCAACGCGTATCAGCTTGCCATCACGATTTCGCTGCTGCCGCTTGCGTCGCTTGGCGACCGCATCGGTTACCGGCGCATCTATCTCGGCGGCCTGATTCTGTTCACGGTGGCGTCTTTCGGCTGCGCGCTGTCCACCTCGCTGCCGACACTCGCGATCGCTCGTGTGGTGCAGGGCTTCGGCGCAGCGGGCGTCATGAGCGTAAACACGGCGCTTGTCCGCATGATCTATCCGCCGACGCAACTAGGGCGCGGCGTCGCGATCAACGCGATGGTGGTCGCAGTGTCGTCGGCGGTGGGACCCACGGTGGCCTCGGGCGTGCTCGCCGTCGCTTCGTGGCCTTGGCTCTTCGCGATCAATGTGCCGATAGGCATCGCGGCCATTGTCGGCGGCTTCAAGGCGCTGCCGATGAACCGCGGCCACGAGTCGCCATACGATCTGCTAAGCGCGGTAATGAACGCGTTCGTATTCGGCCTGCTGATTTTCGCGGTCGACGGATTCGGGCACGGTGAACGGCTCGGCTACGTCGCCGCGGAATTGGGCGGCGCGGTGGTGATCGGCTACTTCTTCGTGCGTCGTCAATTGAGCCGGCCAGCGCCGCTACTGCCGATCGACTTGCTGAGGATTCCGATCTTCGCGCTGTCGATCGGGACCTCCGTTTGTTCGTTCTGTGCGCAGATGCTCGCCTTTGTGTCGCTGCCCTTCATGTTGCAGGACACACTGGGTTTCTCGCAGGTCGACACTGGCCTCCTGATGACGCCGTGGCCCGCGATCATCATCATTGCCGCGCCGATTGCCGGCGTGCTGTCCGACAAGGTGTCGTCCGGCTGGCTCGGCGGCATCGGACTCGCCGCCATGACGGTGGGACTGCTGCTGCTCGCGACGCTCGGCCCGCATCCCGATGCCATGCAGATCGCGTGGCGCATGGCCTTGTGCGGCGCGGGCTTCGGCATTTTCCAGTCGCCGAACAACCGCACGATGTTGTCGTCGGCGCCGCGCGAGCGCAGCGGCGGCGCGAGCGGCATGCTGGGCACCGCGCGGCTGACCGGCCAGACGCTCGGCGCGGCGCTCGTCGCGTTGATCTTCGGGGTTGCGCCGCACAACGGGCCGGTCGTCGCGCTGTATGTGGCGGCGGGTTTTTCGGCAGTGGCCGCGGTGGTCAGCACGATGCGGGTAATGCAGCGGGTCAACGCGCAGCCCGTCTGATCTTTGTCTTCGCGAGGCCGACGGCAAAAGGGCGCGAATCGCATCACGCGATCCGCGCCCTTCCCTTCTTCATTCTTTCAGCACCCGCTCCGACGTGACGAGCCCGCGCGGCTCCGCGAGAACCGCGCTGCCGTCGATCCACCTATGACGACGCCGTCACGTCAGCGAGCTTTACCGCTTTGGCCGTGACTGAAGACGCTGTGGCGACGTTGCGCAGATCGCCGAGGAAGGTATCGCGCCACACGGACAGGTTGTTCTCACGCATCGGCGCCATCATGTCGGCGTGACGCGCCTGGCGTTCGGCGAGCGGCATCGACAGCGCGCGTTCGAGCGCCTCGGCCATCTGCGAGAGGTCGAACGGATTGACGACCAGCGCGCCCGGCAACTGCTCGGCCGCACCGGCGAATTGCGACAGCACCAGCACGCCCGGATCGGCCGGATCCTGCGACGCGACATATTCCTTCGCGACCAGATTCATGCCGTCGCGAAGCGGCGTCACGTAGCCCACTTGCGATTGGCGGAAGAGCGCCATCAGCAGATTGCGTTCGTATTTGCGGTTCAGGTACTGGATCGGTGTCCAGTCGAGCTGCGCGAAGCGGCCGTTGATGCGGCCCGCCTCGCCTTCCAGCGTCTGACGAATCCGCTGATAGGTCTGCACGTCCGATCGCGTCGGCGGTGCGATCTGCACCAGCGACACACGGCCGTGCCATCCAGGCGCATTGAGCAGCAGGCGCTCGAACGCCTGGAAACGCTCGACAAGCCCCTTCGAATAATCCAGACGGTCGACGCTCATAATCAGCTTGCGGCCGCGCATGCCGTCACGCAGGCTGCGCACCGGCTTGCGGTCGGTGAACTGCTCCGCCGCCTTGGCGATCGCGTCCGGATAGATGCCGATCGGATACGCGCCCACCTTGAGGAAGCGGTTGTACGCGTGAACCATACCGTCTTCGCTCGACGTGCCGTGATGGGCGCGTTCGATGAAATCGACGAACGACTGGCGATCCGCCTCCGTCTGAAAACCGACCACGTCGTAGCTGCACATCGCCTTCACGAGCTCCTCGTGCGGCGGGATCGTGCGCAAAACCTCGGGGACCGGAAACGGGATATGCAGGAAGAAGCCAATCGGGTTCTTCACGCCGAGATCGCGCAGGCATCGCGCGAAGGGCAGCAGATGGTAATCGTGAACCCAGATGATGTCGTCGGGTCTCAGCAGTTCCTTCAGCTGCTTGGCAAGCGTCGCATTGACGCGCTGATAGCCCGCATATTCCTGGCGGTCGTATCGCGACAGATCATTACGATAGTGGAACGTCGGCCATAGCGTCGCATTCGAAAAGCCGCGGTAATACTGGTCGTAGTCGCGCTTGGTGAGCCCGACGGTCGCATAGGTCACGTTGCCTTGCTTCTCGATCACGGGCGCCGACGGCTCGCTGACCGTCTCGCCGCTCCAGCCGAACCAGACTCCGCCTGTTTCCTTCAATGCGTCTAGCACGCCGATCGCCAGACCGCCCGCTGCGGGCCGGCCTTCCTGGGTCGGCGCAACACGATTCGATACCACGATCAGTCTGCTCATTGGTGCTCCACCTAGTTCAGTTGTTTCGTTGCGTACGGATATGTGCCGCAAAGGTGCATGCAAATCGCGTGCCGTTTTGCCGAAACCTGACAATAAAAAATGTATGCGAATGTGACGGGCGAGCAAAAACCCGCTGTACCGAAGCGCCGCGAAGAACTTCTTTTCGTTTCCTCCGACAAAACGGTGAACGCGTTTCTCGGGTAATTCGTTTGCAGGCAGCGAGCGTCACGCGTCCTGCTCGGAACCGAGATCGCGCTGGTAGTCGAGGCCTTCCTTGCGCGCGCCGCCCTGGTTGAACTCGCCATCAGGCGGCGCGTCGGGGGCCACACGGTTTTGCGCGGACGGGTCGTGATGCGGCGCGGGCGACGCCGGTGCGGGGAAAGAATCGGTAGCGGGCGCGGAAGAGGTCGCCGGAGAAAGCGGCGGAACGTTCTTGCTCGCCGCAGGGCGGCTGTCGCGCTTCGAGTGGCGTGCCGAACGCCGCAGTGCTGGGTGTCTCATGATCGATGCCTCCGGGCAAAGCCGCGCCGCCAGACAACGACGGCACCAACACAGTCGGGGAGCGACGACGATAATTGCCGGTAAAACATGCGCCGCATTTGTAACATGTACACAAATTTGCTACGCCCCGGCAAGGCGCAACGTCCCCTCAATGTCAGAGCCGCAGAGAGATTGGCGCCTGGCGACTGGCTTGCGGAGTTTGCGTCGGCTGCGGCGGCGGATCGCCTATCGGCGGCTCCACCGGTTCGATCGGTTGAGGACTCGGGTCGGGCACCGTGTCCGGCTCGCCCGGAGTGGGTGGCGCCGAGGGCGGCTCAATTGGCTCCGGACGATGCGCATGCTTGCGAAGAGGCAACGCGGGAGCGGCAGCGTATTCCGGCATATCAGTCATCCTCGTTATGCATTCGATCTGAATGCAGCAAAGCCTGTGCCGTCAGACGTGGGCTCCCGGCCGCAACGCGGCGGTTCGCCGTCACGCGTCCGCGCCGCCTAGCGCGCGCGATTCGTCGGCGGCATCGCCGTCTTCGCGCGCGTCGTTGCCGTATTCCACGAGGCGGTTATAGAGCGTCTTCAGGCTGATGCCGAGAATCTCCGCGGCGCGTGTCTTAACGCCGCCGCATTGCTCGAGCGTCGCCAGAATCAGCTGACGGTCCGCTTCCGCGAGCGACGTGCCGAACGGAATCGTAATCGCCGTGCCCGCCGCGGGCTTCGACAACGTGATCTGCAACGGCACCGTGGCGGTACTGTCCGAGTCCGTGCCGGACATGATGTGCGCGCGCTGAACGTAGTTCTTTAGCTCACGCACGTTGCCCGGCCACGGATACGACAACAACATTTCCTTCACGGCGGGTGGGAAATGCTTGCGCGTGCCGTGACGCTCGTTGAGTTCGTCGAGAAACGCCTGCGCCAGCAACTCCACGTCCTTGCCCCGGTCGCGCAGCGGCGGCAGGCTGATCGGAAACACATTCAGCCGATGGTAGAGGTCGAGCCGCAGCTTGCCCTCCAGCACCGCCTGCTCCGGATCGCGGTTGGTCGCGGCGATCAGACGCACGTCGGTCTCGATTTCCTTCGTCGTGCCCACTCGCATGAACATGCCGGTTTCGAGCACGCGCAATAGCTTCACTTGAAGCTCGATCGGCATCTCGGTGATTTCGTCGAGGAACAGCGTGCCGCCGTTCGCGCGCTCGAAATAACCCTTGTGCTGACGGTCTGCGCCGGTGAATGAACCGCGCTCGTGGCCGAACATTTCGGATTCGATCAGGTTCGGCGAGATCGCGCCGCAGTTCACCGCGAGAAACGCATGCTTGCGGCGCAAGCTGAGCTCGTGCAGCGTCTGCGCGGCGACCTCCTTGCCGGTGCCCGATTCGCCAACCAGCATCACGGAAGCTGCCGTCGGCGCGACCCGGCCAATCTGGTCGTAGACCTCCTGCATGGCCGGCGAATTGCCGAGCATCAGACCGAAGCGGCCCATGCGGCGCAATTCGCCACGCAGCGTGCCGATCTCCGCCTTGAGGTCGCCGGCGCGCGGCAGACGCGAAAGGATCGCCTTCACGCGCTGCATGTTGATCGGCTTGACCAGGTAGTCGGCGGCGCCCATTTTCAGCGCGTTCACAGCCGATTCCACCGTGGCGTGGCCAGTGATCACGATCACTTCCACGCCGGAGCGCGGATCGAGATCTTCGAACAATTCGACCCCGCTGCCGTCTGGCAGCTTGAGGTCGGTAAAGACAACGTCCGGCATTTGCCGGACCAGCTGGATACGCGCTTCGCGCAAATCGCCCGCGGTGGCGGTGGTCAAGCCGTCTTCCCCGATGATGGCGGAAAGCGCCTCGCGGGTACCTGCGTCGTCGTCGACAATCAGTACATGTGGCATCGCGTCTCGAAAGCCTGCAAGCGTGGGAGGAACAGCATGCGCAGCGCATGCTGAAAAAGCCGCGACGACCTCGCGCCGTGCGGTTGGCAATGCATCTCAACGTGAGCGCACACCAACCTGCATAAAGCACTTGGTCACCAATTCCATTCAATATTGCAACAATACACGCAAAAAACGGGACGTGATCGGCACTATTGTTGTGTATTTACCTATTATAAGGCCTTACTGAGACAATTTAACAGTCCCGGCAGTACGCCGATGCCAATGGATTGGACCCGGCGCGCTGCCGGAAAGCCGGCTCAACTGCTGTGTGGAAATGGCCAGGCGTCCGGATGCGCCGAGCCGTTGGGGCCGTGCGCGCCCGGGCTGCCGCCCACCGCCGAGACCTTGGCAGGCGCAGTGGACGAGGCCGAGGATGCGGCAACTGCGCCGCCCTCGTCTTCCCAGCGGTTCAGCTCACGCCCGGTCGCTGCCTGGGCGGCACGATTGCGCTGAACATAACGCACTGCGAGAAAGCCGCCAAGTGCCATGAGCGCACCGAAGATGCCAATTTTGGGTCGAGCCATCGTGAACTCCTTGTGGTCGTTAAACGGGAGAAGGTGAACGGGCGCGCCGTGTTGCCGGTCACCGTCGATAAATCGCCGGGCGTCAGGCGAAACGCTGCCGGTTGCCAGTCAATTTCGGCCGGGACGCGGCCGGTGCGGAGGCGATGCAGCCGATCGCAGCCGATCGCAGCCGTTTGCAGCCGTTCGCAACGGGTATGCAGCCGGCGTGCAACCGGCATGCGGCCGACGCTCAGTCGATAAACCGGCGCTCAACGCGCGCTCAGCACGCCCAGCACAAAGCCGAGCCCCGCCGCAATGGCAACCGAGCTCCAGGGGTTTTGCCGCACATAGCGTTCGGTGTTGACGGTCGCCGAGCGATAACGCCGCTGCGCGTTGTCCTGCGCGTCGCCAAGTGCGGATTGCAGCGTTTCGACATGAGTGCCCAGTTTCTGGCGCAATGCGCCAACGCCCTCGCCCGGCACATTGGCGGCGAGCCGCAGCATTTCCTCCGAATCTTTCACCAGCACTCGCAGATCCTCGACGATCTTCTGGCCGCCGAGTGCAAGCTGTTGCGTCGTGTCAGTCATCTTTTTACTCCTCGTCTGGGGTCAGCGCTCGCGAGCCGCGGCATTCGCAGCCGGAGCACGCGCGTGTCGGCAGCACGGCGCAAATCATGTGCCCGGTAAGTTTGCAAGACCGCTGCAGGGGAACGCGTCCACGCCGCGCAGTTTCGACCGAGTGGCCGCGGCAGTTCGTCGATAGCTGTCACATAGATTGCAGGAAGCGCCGTCGAAGTGGTTAAATTGACTATTGTGAGACACGACTTCAAGAGCTGTCTCGTTCCTAGGCCTGCGCGCCGCAACAACGAACTCATTTGCACAGGACTTCCCCGTTTATGGCGTCAATCGATCTGGACTCGCCCACTGTGTCCGCCGGCGGCAGTGCTTCCGCTCAGGCTAGACAGCGCGTCGCGGACGGCATCGCGGGACTGAAATCGTACGGCCTGCTGTACGGCTCGTCCCCGGTAATGCTCGATCTATACGAGCAGATCGAGCGCGTCGCGAGCACCGACGCGACCGCGCTGATCATCGGCGAGTCGGGTACCGGCAAGGAGCTGATCGCCCGTACGATTCACGATCAAAGCGGCCGCAAGGAGGCGCCCTTCGTCGCCGTGAATTGCGGCGCGATTCCCGACGAGCTGATCGAGGCCGAGCTGTTCGGTCATGAAAAAGGCAGCTTTACCGGCGCGGTTCAAGGACGCGTCGGCTACTTCGAGCACGCGAACGGCGGCACGCTGTTTCTCGATGAAGTCACCGAAATGGCGCCTGTGCGTCAGGTGAAACTTTTGCGCGCGCTCGAGACCGGCACCTTCTATCGCGTCGGCGGCAACGAGCTGATCAGCGGCAACGTGCGCGTGATCGCCGCGACCAATCGCGACCCGGCCGTGGCCGTCAAGGAAAACGGCCTGCGCGAAGACCTCATGTACCGGCTGGCAGTTTTTCCGTTGCGTGCGCCGCCGCTGCGCGAACGCGAGAACGATCGCGAACTGCTCGCGCAGCACTTTCTGGCGCAGCTGAACCAGCAGGAAGGCACCAGCAAGAGCTTCAGCAAACGGTCGATCGAAACGCTGCGCACCTGGTCGTGGCCGGGCAACGTGCGCGAACTGAAGAACGCGGTGTACCGCGCGTTTATTCTCGCGGAAAAAACGGTCGAGTTGCCGCATCCGCATCTCGCGTCGAAGGTGAAGCGGCCCGTCACGCAGGGCGACGCGATGAGCGTGTGGATCGGCACGCCGCTCGCGGACGCTCAAAAGCAGATCATTCTCGGCACGCTCAAGTACTGCGGCGGCGACAAGCGGCGCGCCGCCAAAGCGCTCGGCGTGAGTCTCAAGACGCTGTACAACCGCTTGAGCGCATACGGCGACGAAGGCGCGGAAGAAGATACCGAACGATAGACAGACTTCCGCAGAAGTTTCCTCGTCAATCAGTTCGCACCGCCAATCAAACCGGTCTGCCTCTGAGCAGAAACCGGTTTGGCGCGCATCATCTTTTGCAATTTCTTGCACTTTCCCTCTGCCATTTACAAACGCATCCTGCAAAATGCAGCAGCCCATTTTTAACGATGGGAAGACGTGCTGCTCGTTCGTCGACTGCGTTGCACGAACCCAGGCACTTGCAAGATTGAGAGAGGGAATGCGAAAGAAAATGGTGTGGGCCGGGTGCTTGAGACCGCGCTTAAAACAATCGGCCGCCCGCGGACGTGCTTATGCAACGATCATGGTTGCATTGGCGGTGGCGGGCTCGGCGGCGCTGAGCGGCTGCGGTTCGCTCTACACGGAAGGCGCCACTGCGGGCGCGGGTATCGCTGGCGCAGCGATCGCAGCGAAAGTGACCAACAATGCCGCCGTTGCCACGGGTATCGGTCTTGGCGCAGTGGCCGCGGCGAGAGCCGGCGTGCAGTACTCGGAACGCGTGGTCCACAGGAACACGCAAGACGGCATCGCGAAGATCGCCGGGCCGCTCGAAGTCGGCGCCGTCGCGCCGTGGAGCGTCACGCACTCCGTGCCAATTGAAGACGACGAGCACGGCCGCGTCACGGTTAGCCGCACGATCAGCGCGGGTACGCTGGACTGCAAGGAAATCGTCTTCTCCGTCGATCGCATCGCCACCAAGGACGTGCCCGCGAGCAGCGCGTTTTACGTCGCGTCGATTTGCCGCGACGGCGAGAACTGGAAATGGGCGTCGGCTGAGCCCGCTACCGAGCGCTGGGGCGCATTGCAATGAGAGCGCCTGCGCTTGCGACTGGAAAGCCGCTGTGTCGCCTGAGCCTGACGGCGCTTGCCGGCGCGCTGTGCGTCAGCGCGACTTTGCTGACGAGCGGTTGCTCGTCGATCGGTGCGGCCAGCGGCGCGGCTGCGGGTGTCGCGTCGGGCCTCGTCACATCGAACCCGGCAGTCGGCATCGGTGTGGGTATCGCCGTGCAAGCTGCGACGGACGAAGCCGTGGGCCGCTACATGCGCAGCATGCACACCGACCAGCAGAATCTGATCGCGGCATTGGCGGGCGCGATGCCGGTCGGCGAAACGCGGCTCTGGTCGGTCAAACACACGCTGCCCATCGAGAACGGTCACGGCGAGGTGCGCGTCACTCGCGCATTCGGTTCGGCGCTCGCACTGTGCAAGGAATTTGTGTTCTCGGTGCGGGACGGTGACGGTCCTGGCGCGCATGAAGACTGGTACACCGCCAGCGCGTGTCAGCAGGACAAGGGCTGGAAATGGGCGTCGGCGGAACCGGCGGTTGAACGTTGGGGCAACCTGCAATAAAACGGAGCCCCGTAAAAGCACGGAACACCGCAAAAGCGCCGCAGTAAGCGCTGCCTCGACTCACGCGGCAGAACGAAAAACGGCAGGGTCTCGCCTGCCGTTTTCATTGAGCGACGCGCTACAGCGCCGACGCGCTCAAGACTCCACGTCTTCCAGACTGAAGATTTCGGTCTGATCGTTGTACGAGAAAATTTCGCCGTAACGGCCCCAGTTGATGACGGCGTCGAGCGTTTCCTCGGCGGCGCTGTCGGACAGAAAATCCTCCAGTTCCTGCTCGAAGCGCACGCGCGGCGCCCGGTGCCCCGGACGCTCGTTCAATACCTTCTTGATTCGCGCGGCGAGCGGCACATGACGCAACAGATGCTCGGCGAACATCATCTTGCGTTCCTGCGTACCGAATTCGGCGAACACGCGCGCGGGCGGCGTCAGGAAAATGTCGCCTTCGCGCACGTCGGCGAAACCGAGGTGCTGAAGCACCTCCGCCACCGGGAACAGATCGTCCACTTCCAGATGCAGCGAGCGCGCGATTTCGGGCATGTCCGCGCGGCCGTGATACGGCGCGGCGGCGAGCGTCTCGATCAAACCGGCCATCAGGTTAGTCGACACATGCGGCAACCAGCTGTGCAGCTCAAGCCCCTTCCTGGTTTTCTCGTCCGTCTGACGCGCGGTCATCTTGGCGTAAATCTCATCGACCAGACGCCGGAACGCGGGGTCGAGACGATTGCGCGGATGCTTGAACGGCACCTTGATCTCGGCGATCACGCGGCCCGGATTCGATGACAACACCAGAATCCGGTCGCACATGAACACGGCTTCCTCGATGTTGTGCGTCACGATCAACACCGCCTTGATCGGCATGCGGCCTTGCGTCCACAAGTCGAGCAGATCGGTACGCAGCGTTTCTGCGGTCAGCACGTCGAGCGCGGAGAACGGTTCGTCCATCAGCAGCAACGTGGGATCGACCACCAGCGCGCGCGCAAAGCCGACGCGCTGGCGCATGCCGCCCGACAACTCGCGCGGATACGCGTTCTCGAAACCGTCGAGACCGATCAGGTCGATCGCGGCGAGCGCGCGCTCGCGTCGCTCGCGCGCGGCCACGCCCTGCGCCTCGAGTCCGGCTTCCACGTTTTGCAGCACGGTCAGCCACGGAAACAGCGCAAAGGTCTGAAACACCATCGCGACGCCCTTCGCGGGACCGTCGAGCGGCTTGCCCATATAGGTGACTTCGCCGTCGGTCGGCTCGATCAGACCGGCGATGATGCGCAGCAACGTCGACTTGCCCGAACCCGAACGCCCGAGCAGACCGACGATCTCGCCTTCGCGCAGCGACAGATTGGCGTCGTCTAGAACAAGCAGTTCGCCCTGCGACTTGTTGAAACCGCGGCACACGTCCTTGACGCGCAGGATCTCTTCACCGAGGCGCGGCGGCTTCGGCGGCGTCTGGATCGGCGCGGCGGTCATAGCAGCTTTAGGATTTTGCATCGCGTTATGCCTTCAATTCTCAAGAAACGCCAGGCCGCCCAAACTTTTCACGCCCCAAGGGCCTGTGCGGGCGGCAGGGTCGGGGGCGCTTAGTCCAGCCGAAGTTTGGCTTCGGCGTACGCGTACATCGGACGCCACAACAGGCGGTTGAAGAGCGTCACGAACAGGGACATCACCGCAATGCCCACAATGATCTTCGGATATTCGCCCGCGGCGGTGGACTGCGCGATATAGGCGCCGAGTCCGTGCGCCGCGACTTTGGTGTCGCCCCACTGCACGAATTCCGCGACGATGCTCGCGTTCCACGCGCCGCCGGACGCGGTGATCGCGCCCGTCACGTAGTACGGGAAAATGCCCGGCAACATGGCCTGACGCCACCATTGCCAGCCGCGAATGTGGAAATTCTTGGCCGCTTCGCGATAGTCGTTCGGATACGAGGTGGCGCCGGCAATCACGTTGAACAGGATATACCACTGGGTGCCGAGCACGATCAGCGGCGACAGCCAGATATCCGGGTTCAGATTGAAGCGCACGATCGCGATCACGAACACCGGAAACAGCAGATTGGCCGGGAACGCTGCCAGGAACTGCGCGAGCGGCTGAATCTTCTCGGCGAGCGCCGGCCGCAAGCCGATCAGCACGCCCACCGGCACCCAGATCACCGACGCGATCGCAATCAGCAGCACCACTCGCAATAGCGTGATGAGGCCAAGCATGAGGACGTGACCGACTTCGTCGAGCGAAACGCCGGTGCGCACGTAGATGAACACGCGATACACCACATAGACGGTGCCGATCAGCACCAGCGCGCCCCACACGATGTCGCCAACGCGCGAGCTCTTCTGGATCTGCGGAATCTGGAAGCGCGGTCTCTGCAACGCAGGCAGCCGGAACGGCACACGCGCGGCCTTCGCGAACATCCAGCCGAGCGGCACCAGCAAGCGGTGAATCAGGCGCGTGCGGCGAATCAGATCGAGCAGCCACGATTCCGGCGCGTCGCCCGAGCTGGTGGTTTCCATGCGGAACTTGTCGGCCCATGCGACGAGCGGACGGAACAGCAACTGGTCATACGCGAGAATCACGACGGTCATCGCGAGAATCACCCAACCGATCGCGTGCAGGTTCTTGACGACGATCGCCTGCGCCAGATAAGCGCCGATGCCCGGCAGCGTGATCGTGTTGTTGCCGACGGTAATCGCCTCCGACGCGACCACGAAGAACCAGCCGCCCGACATCGACATCATCATGTTCCAGATGAGGCCAGGCATCGAAAACGGCACTTCGAGCTTCCAGAAGCGCTGCCATGAAGTGAGGTGAAAGCCGCGCGAGACTTCGTCGAGATCGCGCGGCACCGTGCGCAGCGACTGATAGAAGCTGAACGTCATGTTCCACGCCTGGCTCGTGAAGATGGCGAAGATCGCTGCGAGTTCGGCGCCGAGCACGCGGCCCGGAAACAGCGCGAGAAAGAACGTGACCGTAAACGAGATGTAGCCGAGCACCGGCACCGACTGGAGTATGTCGAGAATCGGCACGAGCACGAGACCGGCGCGGCGGCTCTTCGCGGCGAGCGTGCCGTAGATCAGCGTGAAGATCAGCGACGCAACCATCGCCGCGAGCATGCGCAATGTGGTCCGCATCGCGTACTCGGGCAGATTCGCCGGATCGAGCGAGATCGACTGGGTCTTCAACGTCGACATCGGCGCGAGCGTCTCATGAAAGCCGATCGCCGCCATCGCGATGATGCAGATGATCAGCGGGAACGCAACGAAGTCCCAGCGGTTGGGCAGCACGCGCCATGCCGACGCATTGGCGGTGCGCTTCAGGTTAAAGCTGAAATCCATCAGACCCACTCCTCGTTCATACAGGCGAACAAACGCGCGAACGAGGCCGCGGCTGCCGCGCGGCGGTCTGACGATCGGTCCGGAAAGCGGAAATCAGGCATGGCAAAACGCGTGTGCGCGGTAAATCGTTAGCGTTGGAGACACGTGGACCAGCGACAGAAGTGCCCGGGAACAAACCGCCCCGGAACCGCAACCGTCAAGCCAGAATCCTGTCGCCGCGGGCGCCGCCCGTAGGCTGGCGAGCTTTCCTTTGTTTTGGACGGCACGACACTACACCATCCTATGTTTCAGGCACAACCTTTGAAGGCAAATCGCGGCAACTTGCAGCGACCGCCTGACAACGGCCCGGCAATGACCTGACAGCGGGCTTCCGCCAGGGACAGCCGGCCGTGCCGTGCGCCTCTTTGATGAGCACTCGCATGTCCATCGACGACAAGACCGGTGGCTCTCAGTGACGCCGCAATCGCGTGGCCCCGCCTCCCGGAGCCGAACGCGGCATCAAGAAACCGGCAAGGCTGCCGTTAAGAGCCTGATGGGTGCGGCCCACATGGATCTCATTGCTTCAATAACGGTGGCGTCTGGCCCCACGACGGTTAAAATCCACAAAGATGCTCCTGTCCTGGTGGTTTTATCCTGGGCCAAAACGGCCGCGCATGACCGGCAGCCCCCATAACCACGAAACGCCGGGCGAAACAGCGCTGCGGCGCTGCCACGAATAAGCTAGTTGCATGACTCAGCCAGACGGATCAGAGGGTCGATGAACAAGACAACCTTGCGCCAGGCAGCCGGCCCAATCGGCTTCATGCTGATCGTACTGGCTTGCTGGTTCGTGGCCGGTATGGTCGCGGACCGGATGGTACAGCAAGAACTCGGCGCGGCCTTGAACGCGCAGCGCCAGATGTCCGCGTCGATTGTCGACAACATGGCAGAGGTGATCGCGAGCGACCTCGCGATGTCGCGGGCCATCCCCGCAACCATGGCCGAAATGGACGTGGTCCAGAACGCCCTGGTGCAATCCCGGAATTATGCCGCGAACGGCGAGGCGACGGAACCCGCCCTGCGCGCCGCGTTGCTAAAAGATCCACGAATGACCGGCGTGAGCACTTTCCTGCATCGCGCTCAGGGCTTCTCCGGGCTCGATCAGGTGTGGCTCGTGAATGCCAACGGCGTCTGCGTGGCTTCGAGCGATGCCCCTACCGATACGCGGGCGGCGCGCAGCTCCTTCGTCGGCGTTGACATGCGCGTGCGGGCTTATCTGACGAGCGCGCTGCTGGGCGCGTTCTCGGAAGCGTATGGCGTTGGCCGCACGAGTGGCGAGCCGGGCATCTTCATCGCCGTGCCGGTCTATGCGGACGGCGAACTGACCGGGGCGGTCGTCGCCAAGGTGGGAATCGCGCGGCTGCGCCACTGGGTTGCGCATGCCGGCACCTTCGTCGCCGACGATAACGGCGTCATCATCATGGCGCACGACAGCAGGCTCGAAGGCCACGTGCTGCCGAACTCGCGCGTGACGACGATGAGTGCCGCGGACCGCACAACGACCTATCGCCGCGATATGTTCCCGGATATCCAGATTCACGTCGATGCTCAGGTGCGCGAGCAGGCGCCGTGGGTGTCCGCGGCTGTCGCGGGACAGCTGTTCGGTGCGGCCGGACAGCCCAGTCCATCGCTGTATCAGACTCGCGGCGGCCTGAATTCCGGACTGTCCGCGCATCTCGTCGAGCCGCTCTCCGCATGGCCCGAGCTGCTGCGCAACCATAAGCGCGATCATCTGCTGGTGTTCCTGACGCTGGCCGGCACGGTGGCGCTCGCGTGGGTGATCACGGTGTCGTACGTGCGCGAGCGGCGTCACCATCGGGCCACGCGCGATCTTGCCGAACAGCTGCAATCGGCCAATACGCTGCTTTCGGCGGAGGCGCGTCACGACGCGCTGACGGGCGCGCTGTCGCGCCGCTATTTCCTCGACCTGTTGCGCCATGAGATCGACCGCGCGCATCGGGGCAACCAGCCGCTGTGCATGGCGATTGCCGACCTCGATCACTTCAAGCAAATCAACGACCGCTTCGGCCATGCCGCCGGCGACCGCGCGCTCGAACATTTCGTCGATACCTGCCGCGCGGAACTGCGCGGCACCGATGCAATCGGCCGGCTCGGCGGCGAAGAGTTCGGGCTGCTGTTGCCGGCCACCGATCTTGCCGGCGGCCGCGAAGTCGTCGAGCGCTTGCGCTTGCGCCTGAAGGCCGTGCCATCGCCGAAGCTGCCCGCCTCCGTCACGCTCAGCGTGAGCATCGGCATCACCGAACTCTCCGTGGACGATCTCCCCGAGCGCATCATGAGCCGCGCCGACACGGCACTCTACGCGGCCAAGACCGGCGGCCGCGACCGCACGGAAGCGCTGCCGCCCGACGACACCGCCCCACCCGCGCGCACCGTCGCCAACATCTGGTAACGGCGAGTCCGCTATCTGACGCAGCGCAAGCCGGCGCGTGGAGCCTCCCGCAAGCAGCAGGTATGATCGACAATGACCTCGAGTTGTCGCTACCGCTTTAACGGGAGATTCGCATGAAGGGAAATCTGGTCATTGTTTGCCGCGATCAGGATGCTGACGCATTCGATCATCTGCTGGCTGAGTACGGCGCGTTCCAGACGCGCCTGTCGTCCACCGCGTGGTATCTGAAGCTGGAAGTCGCGCCTGAAGTCATTCAGGAAGAGATACTCGCGCGCCTCGGCAAATACACGACCCACTATATTTTCGAGGCCGAAAGCGTGACGTGGAATACGGTCGATAGTGAAGCGGCGAATGCGCTGAACACTCTCTTTTCCGACTAGGCAGGCGGTTTTCGGAACGCGCTGTGGGGTTCGGTCGCTTGCCTTCGTCGCCCCGGTTGTGACTGGCGGACGCGTGCAATGGACGTGTGCAATGGACGTGTGTAACGGAGGTTTGAAACCGGCGCGTGCAACAGGCGCGTGTAACGGACGTTTGCGATCAGCCCTTGGAATCAGCGCTTGCCACCAGCGTTTGCAATCAACGTTTGCAACCAGCACTTGCAGCCGTCGTAGCGACAGGCGCGGCGCAACGCCACGCCTGTGAGCCGGATCACCAGACGCTTTCCGACGCAGTCCTCGCCTGAGGCACGGCAGAGAACGGAAAGCTCATCAAGACTCGCAAGCCGCGGCCACCGTGGTTGCCTATCTGCCACTCTCCGCCCGCGCGCCGCACCAGCCTCTCGACGATGGCGAGCCCCAAACCGCTGTGGCCATTCCCGCCGCGCGCCGGATCGAGCCGCACGAAAGGCCGGCTTGCGTTGACGAGATCCTGAGCGGCGATGCCCTTGCCGTTGTCGCTCACCGACAGCGTAAAGCCTTCCGCCGTGCGCGCGGTTGCGACGACGATCGGCGGCGCGCCGTACGCGTGCGCATTGTCGAGCAGGTTCGACAGAATCCGGTCGAGCGTGGCGGCAGGCAGCATGAACCCGGAACCAGCCTGCAAGTCAGTTTCGACGGCCGGCGCCCCCGAGGCCACCGCCCGATAGCTGCGCACGACGCGCTCGCATTGCGCATCGACGTCGACCGGTTCGCTGCGATCCGCGCCGTCGTGCGCGAACACGAGGAACTGCTCGACGATGTGAGTCATCGAATCGACGTCGCGCACCACGCCGTCGCGCATCTTCACTTCGTCCATCATTTCGGCGCGCAGCCGCAAGCGCGCAAGCGGCGTCTTCAGATCGTGCGCGACGCCCGCGAGCATCACCGCCCGGTCGTTCTCGGTGCGCGCGACTTCCTGAACCATCTGGTTAAAGCCGTGCGTCAATTGCCTCAACTCGCGCGGTCCGCGCTCGGGCACCGGCGGCACCGGCAGACCGCGGCCGAACCGCGCAACCGCCTGAGCGAGCGAGCGCAATGGCTGCTGCAACGCCCATGCGGCAAACAACGCCGCCATGACCGCGAAAGAGAAAATCATTACGAGCCACAAGACGGTGCGATCGAGCGAGCGCGGCGGCCGCAGCGGCTGCACCGGCACGACGATCCAGCTCGGGTCGCCGGTTCCGCGTACCCATAGCGTGGGCGGCCGGCCCGGCAAGCCGACGCGCACCTGCGTGCCGGACGGCATGCGATCGCGCACGTCTTCGATAAACCGTTCGAGCGGCGGCGGCATGTCCGACGTTTCGGGCGGCACTTCGGGGCTCGCCGGATCGACGAGTTTCACCCGCGAGGGCAACGGCTGGTCGGGGTTGCGGACCACGTGCTGACGCACCGCGTCGACGAGGAAAGTAGCTTCCTCGACGGCGTAGCGCGCTTGCAACTGATTGCGCTCGAGACGCATGAGCGCGTACCACGCGAAATGCGACAGCAGCAACACTGCGACGACCAGCAGCGCCAGCCGTCCGAACAGCGAATCAATGGGCCGGCGCATGTTGTTCGCCGTCGGGCACGAACACATAGCCCCGCCCGCGCACTGTCTGGATGAAGCGCGGCGTGGACGGGTCTGTTTCGAGAATGCGCCGCAGACGCCACACCTGCACGTCGATGCCGCGGTCCGTACCGTCGTATTCCGGACCGTGCAGTAGTTCCAGCAGACGCTCGCGCGTCAGCGTGCGCATGGGGTGATTGACGAAGATTTTCAGCAGCGCGAACTCGCTGCCCGACAGCGTGAGCGGCCTGTCTTCGAGATGCAGCGTGCGCGATTGAAAGTCCAGCGTGAAGCGGCCGAAGCTGAACGGCTCGCGCTGCTCCGGCGCCGCCGCCGATGGCAGCGTACGACGCCGCCGCAACACCGCCTGCACGCGCGCGAGCAGTTCACGCGGATTGAACGGCTTGCCGAGGTAATCGTCCGCGCCGAGCTCGAGCCCGACGATCCGGTCGACGTCGTCCGCGCGCGCGGTCAGCATGATCACGGGAATGTCGTCGCCCGACGCGCGCAGCTTGCGCAATGCAGTGAGCCCGTCGACGCCGGGCATCATCAGGTCGAGCACGATCAGATCGGGGCGCTCGCGTTCGAGCCTGCGCTCGAGCGAGCCCGCGTCGTGCAGCACCGACACTTCGATGCCCTGGCGGGCCAGATAGTCGCGCAGAAGATCGCGCAATTCGACGTCGTCGTCGACAACAAGTATTTGAGTAGCCATGAGATGAAGTTTAACGCGCGGCAGGAACGGTTTTCGATTTCAAACGGGCCTCAAGGGTTACCGGGTGTTACGGTGAAAGCTGCACGTAATGGCCCGTAACAGCGGCGCGAAAGCGCGTAACACAGCGCGTGACGCAGTTCTCTACGCTGTGTCTTACCGAATGCAGGCCGTCAATCCGATCGGATGCATCGTCGGCTATTCCATTACAAAGGAGCCTTACATGTCCACCAGAAAAATCTCGCGCGCCCTCGCCGTTGCCGCCAGTGCTCTCGCCCTCGGCGCGGGCGCAGCCTATGCCGCTCAACCCGCTCATGAAGCGCACGGCGGCCCCGGCGGATGGCATGGACACTTCATGAAAGAACTCACGCAACTGCATGACCAGCTGAAGCTCAACGCAGATCAGGAAAAGCAGTGGCAAGCCGCGCTGGACACCATGAAGCAGAGCCATGAGGCGATGCGCGCGAATCACGAGCAGATGAAGAATCAGTTCAAGTCCGCGCAGCAACAGCCGATTCTGGATCTGAACGCAATGGCCGCCGCTCATCAGCAGATCGAACAGAAAGACGCGCAATTGCGCCAGCAAACCACGGACGCATGGCTCAAGTTCTATAACGGTTTGAACGACCAGCAGAAAACCACCGTCAGCACCGCGCTGAAACAGCGCTTTGCGAAGATGGAATCGCGTCACGAGAAGATGCGCGAGCGCTTGCAGCATCGCCACGAGGGCGCGGCGTCTGCGCCGGCTGCAAGTCAGTAAGCCATGCGGTAGCCGCACCACCGCAGTGACCCGCGTCGCAATGCGAGGCAGGCTGAACGAAGGCGGGCCGTGCGGCCGCCTTCGCAAAGCAGGAACGCCACGGAGATTCTCCGTGGCGTTCTTCCATGATGCATTGCATATTCACGTCGCGTTGCGGGTCGTTGCGGGTCGTTGTGGGTCGTTGCAGGCGCGGCGCGCGGCTGGTTGCAGGCGCAACGAACTCGCTATGAAGTACGCAGAACCAACCGCTTCAGCCTTCCAGCCGGCCCAGGTCGAATAGGAGCACTTCGGCGTTATGGCCTTTCTCCAGCGTGACCGTGTCGGTTTCGCTGACTTTGGCCGCATCGCCTGCATCAAGCACCTTGCCGTTCACCGTCAGCGAGCCGCGCGCCACGTGCACATAGGCGAGCCGTCCTTCAGGCATCGCGAACGTAGCTTTTTCGGTGCCGTCGATCAACGCCGCATAGATCGACGCGTCCGCGTGGATCGTCACCGAGCCGTCGCGCCCGTCGGGCGACGCGACGACGCGCAACCGGCCGCGCTTGTCGGCGGCTTCGAAACGCTTTTCCTCGTAGCCCGGCTGATCGCCCGCGCGTCGCGGAATCACCCAGATCTGCAGCAGATGCGCCTCTTCGTCCTGCGACGCGTTGAACTCACTGTGCATGACGCCCGTCCCGGCGCTCATGCGCTGCACGTCGCCCGGACGGATGGTCGAGCCGTTGCCCATGCTGTCGCGATGTTCAAGCGCGCCCTCGAGCACATAGGTGACGATCTCCATGTCGCGATGCCCATGTGTGCCGAAGCCCTGGCCGCCGGCAATGCGGTCTTCGTTAATCACGCGCAACGGACCGAAGTGGACATGCTCCGGGTCGCGATAGTCGGCAAACGAGAAGCTGTGATACGAGTCGAGCCAGCCGTGGTTAGCGTGGCCGCGCTCTTCGGAACGGCGAATCTCGATCATGAGGAACTCCCTGTGAAGTTTGGCGATGGCCAGAATGTATGGGCAGAGCGCTCGCCGGACAATCGGCCAGGAACGCACCGGATCGTTTCGCAAATCCGCGTAATCCGCTGAGAAGGCGGACGATCTATCGCGGCCGATCCGCCATACGCGTCGCGCATACACAACGCCTGTGCTTCAGCGCTGCCGCCGTGGAGATCGCGCACTGGCGCCGGGCCCCTGTTCGGGTAAAATACCGCGCTTTTCAACGCACATGGTGGCCGAAGGCGCGCCCGCGGGCGGGAGACCGCGCGGCAAAGCTATAGCGGCCCGACTATTTTGGCCGCCTAGAATAGCGACGGTCGGCCACAAGCCGGCGTTCGTCGAGATCGGACACCACGACGATCAGTTTGACCCAGGAGAAACATGAAGAAGCTCGCACTGTGCGTAGCGCTTGCTGTCATGGCCACCGGCGCCTTGGCAAAAGAATGGAAAACCGTACGCATCGGGGTTGACGCCAGCTACCCGCCGTTCGAATCGAAGGCGGCTAGCGGCCAGGTAGTCGGGTTCGACGTCGATCTGACCAAAGCGCTGTGCACAAAGATGAACGTCAAGTGCGTGTGGATCGAGCAGGATTTCGACGGCATCATCCCCGCTCTGAAGGGCAAGAAGTTCGACGCAATCGTGTCGTCGCTGACCGTCACGGACAAGCGTCGCGAGCAGATCGATTTCTCCGACAAGCTGTTCGACGCCCCGGCGCGCATGATCGCCAAAGCGGGCTCGCCGCTCCTGCCCACCGCTGAATCGCTAAAGGGCAAGCGCATTGGCGTCGAGCAGGGCACGACCCAGGAAGCCTACGCGAAGGCTTATTGGCAACCCAAAGGCGTGACGGTGGTGCCCTATCAGAACCAGGACCAGGTCTATGCGGATCTCACCTCAGGCCGGCTCGACGCCGCGCTGCAAGACGAGATCCAGGCCGACGCCGGGTTCCTGAAGACGCCGCGCGGCAAGGGCTTCGCGTGGGCCGGCCCGGAAGTCAAGGATCCGAAAACCATCGGCGAAGGCACGGCCATCGGTCTGCGCAAGGATGACACCGACCTGAAGACGATGTTCAATCGGGCGCTCGCACAGGTTCATCAGGACGGCACGTTCACGAAGCTCGAAAAGCAGTACTTCGACTTCGAGATCTATCCTGGGCACTGAGCGGCGGCCACTGAACCGGCCACTGAGCGACCACTGAGCGGGCCACTGTCCCGGCAGCAAGCCGGCGGTCCACCAGACGTCGCACTAACGGCTTCGAGCGTGGCATCAGGAGACTCGGGGCTCGCCCGCATGGGCTTCCCTCGGGCTTCGTAATACAGTCAGTCTAGTTTCAAAGAGAGTCGAAAAGCGCGCTGCAAGACCCGCAACGGTCATGCAGTCATGATTTGCACAGCGGTGCGCTGTGCGCCGCGGATCACGGCGAGCGAAGCTCGCGGTACATGCGGTGCGGAGCCTGCCGCGTCTTTCGCGGTGTGTCGCAAACGCATCGTCAAGGACCCGATATGTTCCTTCAAGGCTACGGCCCGCTGCTTCTCAATGGCACCTGGCAAACCGTCAAACTGGCGGTGTTGTCGTTGGTGCTTGCTTTCTTGCTGGGCCTCATCGGCGCGGCGGCGAAACTGTCGAAGAACCGTCTTTCGCACGGCGCCGGCACCGTCTACACCACGCTCGTGCGAGGCGTGCCCGACCTCGTGCTGATGCTGCTGCTGTTCTATAGCATCCAGATCTGGCTAAACAATCTGACCGACCTGCTCGGCTGGGACCAGATCGACATCGATCCGTTCGTGGCCGGCGTCGCGGTGCTGGGCTTCATTTACGGCGCGTACTTCACCGAGACATTTCGCGGTGCGTTCCTCGCGGTGCCACGCGGCCAGCTCGAAGCCGGCGCGGCCTACGGCATGACAAGCTGGCAGGTGTTCTCGCGCATCATGTTCCCGCAGATGATGCGCTTCGCGCTGCCCGGCATTGGCAACAACTGGCAGGTGATGGTCAAAGCCACCGCGCTGGTGTCGATCATCGGTCTCGCCGATGTCGTCAAGGCTTCGCAGGACGCGGGCAAAGGCACCTTGCGGTTTTTCTTCTTCACCCTGTTCGCGGGGGCGATCTATCTCGTCATCACCACAGTGTCCAACTTCGTGCTGATGTACCTCGAAAAGCGTTACTCGACCGGCGTGCGAAAGGCGGATCTATGATCGAGATCATTCAGGAATACTGGCGCAACTATCTTTATACCGACGGCTATCGCTTCACCGGCCTCGCGATCACGCTGTGGCTGCTGGTCGTGTCGATCGGGCTCGGCTTCTGTCTATCGATTCCACTCGCTGTCGCGCGCGTGTCGAAGAAGAAATGGCTCGCGGCTCTCGTGTGGCTCTACACGTACATCTTTCGCGGCACGCCGCTCTATGTGCAACTGCTGCTGTGCTATACGGGCTTGTACAGCCTCGAGATCGTCCGCAATCACGAGCTGACCAACGCATTTTTCCGCGAAGGCATGAACTGCACGCTGCTCGCGTTCACGCTGAATACCTGCGCATACACCACCGAGATTTTCGCCGGCGCGATCAAGGCCACGCCGTATGGCGAAATCGAAGCAGCGCGCGCGTACGGCATGTCGTCGTTCACGCTGTACCGGCGCGTGATCCTGCCTTCGGCACTGCGCCGCGCGTTGCCGTACTACAGCAACGAAGTGATCCTGATGCTGCACGCCACGACCGTCGCCTTCACCGCGACCGTGCCGGACATTCTGAAAATCGCGCGCGACGTCAACTCGGCGACGTATCAATCGTTCAATGCATTCGGCATCGCCGCCCTGCTTTATCTGTGCATTTCTTTTGCGCTCGTGTGGCTGTTCCGCCGCGCCGAGCGCCGCTGGCTCGCTTACCTGCGGCCGCAAGGCAAATAACCGGGGCACCGCGCCCAGCCCGTAAGCAAGCTCCAAGGATTCCGATGAACACCACGAAGCAAAAGCTCTTCGTCGACGAGCTTCACAAACAGTACGGCGACAACGAAGTCCTCAAGGGCGTGTCGCTGAAGGCCAACGCCGGCGATGTCATCAGCGTGATCGGCTCGTCTGGTTCGGGCAAGAGCACGATGCTTCGCTGCATCAACTTCCTCGAACAGCCGAACGCCGGGCGCATCTTCGTGGACGGCGAAGAAGTTCGCACGCAAACGGACAAACACGGCGCGCTGCGCGTGTCCGATCCAAAGCAGTTGCAGCGCGTGCGCACCAAACTGTCGATGGTGTTCCAGCACTTCAATCTGTGGTCGCACATGAACGTGCTCGACAATATCGTCGAGGCGCCCGTCAATGTGCTTGGGTTGAAGCGTAAGGAAGCGGAAGATCGCGCTCGCGAGTATCTGGAAAAAGTTGGCCTCGCGCCGCGTCTAGAAAAGCAGTATCCGTCGCATCTGTCCGGCGGCCAGCAGCAGCGCGTGGCGATCGCGCGCGCATTGGCCATGCATCCCGACGTGATGCTGTTCGACGAACCCACCTCCGCACTCGATCCCGAACTGGTCGGCGAAGTGCTCAAGGTCATGCAGACGCTTGCCGAAGAAGGCCGCACGATGATCGTCGTCACGCATGAAATGGCGTTCGCGCGCAACGTATCGAACCACGTGATGTTCCTGCACCAGGGCCGCGTCGAAGAAGAAGGCAAGCCCGACGAAGTGTTCAGGAACACTCGCAGCGAGCGCCTGAAGCAGTTTCTTTCCGGAAGTCTCAAATAGCGGATATATCGCACAGCCTGGTATTTGAGACGTGCTCGAAAGTCTCAATACCAGGCTGTAGTCGAAGTAGTTTTACAAGGCGCTTACGAGCGCCTTTTTTGTTTCGGTCACCTGCGTAATCTGCAGGTTTCGGCCACGAAAACTCCGCTGCATCGCCCTCTCAGCCGCGCGTTTGCGCCTTACCCTGCCTTATTGGAAGCGTCAATAGTGGCAATCCTTGATCTTCCCTCCGCCGATCCGTGATTCCCTTGTCCCATAAGGGATTCCGCTATTTTTCAGGGTGCCGCAGAGCGCCTTTGCACACATCGGTATTGCAATTTGGAGACACAGGTCAACGCCGGTACTAATTTCTTCTCCCACACAAGTGTATTTTTGATAAATTAGTAACCAAAGTAGCAAAACAAAGTTCATTAAAAGTAGTTTTACTTCAAAGCACAGAGGAGAACCGGTCGGCGAGGGATCGGCATGACGACGAGACAGTCCCAAGGCTGCACGTCAGGACAGGAGACCTAATCCGCCCGCTAATCTCCCTGGTACCGATTTCTGTTCGGCGCGGCTTGCGTCCGAACACCATTCGCAGTACTGGGTTTCACTTTTTGACAGGGTATGGAGGAGAAGATGAAGAAAGCTTTGCTCGCCGCTGCGCTGATGTCGGCCGGCGTTGTTGCGCATGCTCAAAGCAGCGTGACACTGTATGGTCGCCTGGATGCGGGTCTCGAATATATCAGCGGTCTGCCGAACGCCAACTACACCGGTTCCACCTCGCGCTGGCGCGCGGAAAGCGGTGACTGGGGCACGAGCCTGTGGGGCATGAAGGGCGTCGAAGATATCGGCGGCGGCAACAAGGTCCTGTTCCAGTTGGAAGGCTCGTTCAACACGATGACGGGCGCGGGTCCTGGCGGCGGCGGTCTCTTCAATCGCTGGGCAACGGTCGGTCTGTCGAACAATGCATACGGTACGTTCACGATGGGCCGTATGCTCTTCATCTCGAACGGCGTGTGGGACTTCGATCCGTTCGGTCAATCGAACTGGTCGTCGGCATCGCTGGTGCGTGGCCGCAACTGGCCGCAATCGAGCAACAACATCGCTTACCAGTCGCCGAAGTTCTACGGCTTCGACATGTACGGCCAGTACGCACTGTCGAACGCAACGAACTGGAACGGCAACGGCACGACCCCGCAAGGCCGTGAAGCTGGTCTGCAACTGACGTACACGTCGTCGCTGTTCCAGGTCCGCGGTATTTACGACGAAATTCGCAACAGCGCAAACGGCAACTTCACCGACCCGTTCAGCGCATCGCGCGAATACACGGCAGCCTTCAACGTGTTCCTCGGTCAGTTCAAGATCCAGGGCGCATACCAGGCAGTGCGCACGTCTGCTGCTGCAAGCGCTGCAGGCACGTCGCCGACGTCGCTCGATCATGAATGGGGTGGTGTGACGTGGCAAGCCACACCGGCTGCCGCACTGATCGCCGCTGTGTATCACGTGAACGCGAACAAGGGCGGCGGCAACGCAACGATCTATACGGTCGGCGGTTCGTACAACCTGTCCAAGCGCACGCTGCTGGACATCCAGATCGCGACCGCACGTAACAGCAAGACGGCTAACTTCGGTCTCGACGCGAACGCGGCCGGCCCTGGCGGCAACATCACTTCGGGCGGCACGACTACGTACAACGAGAACCCGCTGCCGGGTCACAGCCAGACCGGTGTGTACGCAGGTATTCAACACACGTTCTGATCGAACGGTGTTTCCCGAGGGATTTCCCTCGGGGCGCCCCGAGGAAGTCTTTTCGGGGCGTAGTCAGAAGTTCTTCAAGAGAATCTTTTTCACGCTGCTGCGAGAGGCGCGTATCGGTGCGATGTCCGAAAGGGTATCGCACCGTTTTTTATTGGCGCGGACTGTTTGACACGGACCGGTTTGGCGCCGTTCAATTCACGCGCCGGCGCACCGCTTCGGTGCGCGAGCGGCTTAGACTGCCGCTTCGTTTTCTTCGCCGGTACGAATGCGAATGACGCGCTCCACGTCGGCGACGAAAATCTTTCCATCGCCGATCTTGCCGGTGCGCGCCGCGCCGATAATCGCGTCGATCACCTGGTCGCACTGCATGTCGGCGACCACCACCTCGATCTTCACCTTCGGCAGAAAGTCGACGACATATTCTGCACCACGATAGAGCTCGGTATGGCCTTTCTGCCGCCCGAACCCTTTGACTTCTGTGACTGTCAGGCCCGTGAGGCCGACTTCAGCGAGCGCCTCGCGCACTTCGTCGAGTTTGAACGGTTTGATGACTGCGGTGATGCGCTTCATGGCGAACCTCGTCTCGTGACTGGAAGAGTGAAAGGGAAATGGATGATTTTTATTCTACGCCGCGCGCGATGCGTTGCGGCAGTCTGGCGGCGCACAGCGCTGCGACCGGGCGCCCGCCTGCCGCTTGCCGGCCACGGGCGACCGAGTCTGCTTACTCCACCGGTTCGGTGTAGCGCGATGTAATCGGATAGCGCCAGTCGCGGCCAAACGCGCGATGCGTGACGCGAATGCCGATCGGCGCCTGACGACGTTTGTACTCGTTGATCTTGATGAGCCGCGTGACCCGCTTCACGTCTTCGGCCGCGTAACCCGCAGCGATGATTTCCGCGAGCGAGCGGTCCTCTTCCATGTACATGCGCATGATCGCGTCGAGCACGTCGTAGGGCGGCAAGCTGTCCTGGTCCGTCTGGTTCTCGCGCAATTCCGCGGACGGCGCGCGAGTCAGAATCCGCTCGGGGATCACGTTCTGCTTGCCGAACGCGGCGGCCTCGTTGCGGTAGTGGCACAGGCGATAAACGAGCGTCTTGGCGATGTCCTTGATCACTGCAAAGCCGCCGGCCATGTCGCCATAAAGCGTGCAGTAACCCACCGCCATCTCGCTCTTGTTGCCGGTGGTCAGGACGATCGAGCCAAATTTGTTCGACAGCGCCATCAATAACGTGCCGCGAATGCGGGCCTGGATGTTTTCTTCGGTGGCGTCTTCGGCGCAGCCTTCGAACTCTTGCGCGAGCGAACTGCGGAACGCGTCGAACATCGGCGCAATCGCGATTTCGTCGTAACGCACGCCGACGCGTCGCGCCATGTCGGCGGCGTCCGTGGTCGAGATATCAGCCGTGTAGCGCGACGGCATCATCACCGCGCGCACGCGGTCCGCGCCCAGCGCGTCGCAGGCCACCGCCAACACGAGGGCCGAATCGACACCACCCGACAGACCGATCAACGCGCCCGGAAAGCCGTTCTTGTTCACGTAGTCGCGCACGCCCATCACGAGCGCCGCATAAACCTGCGCTTCGAGCGAGAGTTCCGGCGCCATGCCGCTGTTGGCGTTGTTGGCGTTGTTGGCGCCGTTTGTCTGGCCGCGCAATGGCGCGCCGTTTTGGAACTCGACGATCGCAGTCGCCTCTTCGAACTGCGGCATTTTCGCGACGAGCTCGCCCTGCGCGTCCAGCACGAAGGAGCCGCCGTCGAACACCAGTTCGTCCTGCGCGCCGACCATGTTGACGTAGACCATCGGCAACCCGGTCTCGCGAATCCGCGCGCGCAGAATGTCGAAACGCACTGCTTCCTTGTTCAGATGGAACGGCGAGCCGTTCGGAATCAGCAGCACCTGGGCGCCCGCCGCCTTCGCCATTTGCGCAGCCGACGCATGCCACGCGTCTTCGCAGATCACGACGCCGTACTTCACGCCGTCCAGCTCGAACACGAACGGCTGCGCGTCCGACGCAAAGTAGCGCTTCTCGTCGAACACCTCGGTATTGGGCAGATCCTGCTTGCGATAGGTGCCGGCCACCTTGCCGTCCACGAGTAGCGACGCCGCGTTGAACGTATCCACCGGCGGCACGCCGCGCTGGATTGGCGCGTTTGCATTAACATGACCCTGGGTCGGACTGTTGCCCACGTCGCGTAACGGATGGCCGACGATCACGTGCAAGCCCGAAAACGGCATCAGCTGCGCGGCAAGATCTGCCAACGCGGCAGCGCTCGCGGTGTAGAACGCGGGGCGCAGCAGTAGATCTTCGGGCGGATAACCGGACAACGCGAGTTCGGGCGCGACCAGCAGTTTTGCACCGGCGCCGTGCGCGTCACGCGCGGCAGCGACGATCTTCGCGACGTTGCCGGCGAAATCGCCGACAGTGACATTGATTTGAGCAAGAGCGATTCGTGTCTTCATGGCAGGATCGACGGGCAAGCGAAGGGCTTGCGAAGGGCTTGCAAAAAAGGCGGCTTGTTTTGGGTTCGACGGACCGGCCAACTTGGATAAACGAACGACGCAGCGCTTGATGGTATATAACGCGCGCCGCGTCGCTCATTGGGACAGTCACACAGATTGAATCAGGAACGCTTTGATTATCGCACGGGCATTCTGGCGTCGCCCTCCGAGGTGGACGCGCACGAATGGAACGCCCTTCTTGCTCAGCAGCTGCAGCCCACACCTTTTCTGCGGCATGAATTCCTGAGCGCGCTGCACGCGACCCGTTGCGCGGTTGCCGACACGGGCTGGGCGCCGCAATTCGTCACGCTGACCGATCCGCTGACGGGCAAGCTCGCCGCGGCCGCGCCGGTTTATCTGAAGGGCCACTCGTATGGCGAGTACGTGTTCGATTGGGCCTGGGCCGATGCGTACAAGCGCAACGGCTTGCCGTATTACCCGAAGCTCTTGTGCGCCGTGCCGTTCACGCCCGTGCAAGGCAACCGCCTGCTAGCCGCCGACACAGACGCGCTGCGGCATCTCGCGGCCACATTGATGGCGTTCGCCGAGCAGGCCGACGTGTCGTCGCTTCATGTGCTGTTTCCGACCGAGACAGAAGCCAACGCGCTCACCGAAATGGGCATGATGCAACGCGAGGGCGTGCAGTTTCACTGGCTCAACGACGGCTACCGCGACTTCGACGATTTCCTCTCGACGCTCGAACAGAAGAAACGCAAGAACATCCGCGCGGAACGACGCAAAGTACGCGAGGCCGGCGTCACGATGCGCCGGATTCGCGGCGAAGACATTCAGGACGCCGACTGGCGCCTGTTCAGCAAGTGCTATCGGCAGACCTACCGCGAGCACTTTTCGACTCCCTATCTGAACCTCGATTTTTTTCGCATGATCGGCGCGTCGATGCCGGAGAATCTGCTGCTCGTGATCGCCGAATACGAAGGCAAGCCGATCGCGAGCTCGCTCGTCGTTTATCAGCGCGACGCGAAAACCGGCGGCACGCTGTATGGCCGCTATTGGGGCGCGCTCGAACACGTGCCGTGTCTGCACTTCGAAACCGCGTACTATCAGCCGCTCGAATTCTGCATCGAAGAAAAACTCGGCGCGTTCGAAGGCGGCGCCCAAGGCGAACATAAAATGGCGCGCGGCT
Organism: Paraburkholderia dilworthii; assembly: GCF_000472525.1. Classification (GTDB taxonomy): domain Bacteria; phylum Pseudomonadota; class Gammaproteobacteria; order Burkholderiales; family Burkholderiaceae; genus Paraburkholderia; species Paraburkholderia dilworthii. Next base: position 138,421 of record NZ_AWZT01000008.1, on the reverse strand, counting down.
TTTTGCCGACGGTGACGCGCTCGGCGCACTGGCTTGCGCATCCCGCCTTCGCCGATGCCGTGGGCCACTTCCTCGACAATGAAAAGAACAGCATCCACTCGTATGTGGACGAGCTGCGCGAACATAATCCGTTCAAAGGCTGACGCGCATCATGGCGTGGTTTCTCTATCTGCTCGAATGCTCGGACGGCAGCATCTATACCGGCATCGCGACCGACGTGCAGGCGCGCTTCGACAAACACCTGAGCGGCGCGGGCGCGCGCTATACCCGTTCGCGCAAGCCGGTGCGCGTGCTGGCGTCGTTCGAACTGGCGGACCGCTCCAGTGCTTCGCGCGCCGAGTATTGGGTCAAGCGTCTCGCGCCTTCGGAAAAGCGCACGCTTGCCGCAGGTGGACGCACGCTGGACTCTGTCGTGCCGTTGGTCGAACTGACCTCGACTATCGCCGAGGAGGCGAACGAGGGAAACGGCATGCCGTGATGGTGCTGCGTTGGTGCGTTCGGGCAGCAGCTTCGTTCGCCTTTCGCTCTTCCCCGTCAGCTCTTACCTTCGTCGTCGAACCATCGCACGAGAGATCAACCCCGCGCCTCGCGCATACGCTCGGTGAGCAAGCGCTGCATCAACGCAAGCTCTCCCACCGCGTCGGCTTCCAGCGACGTCAGCCGATCGCGCGCCGGAAGCTCGTGCCGCAGCGGCAGGATGGTCCGATTCAGCGCGGCCTCGATATCGTCGTTCACCGCCGCGATCCATGCACGAAGCTCCTCGTGCATATCGTCCCTACCGTCCGGACGGCGCCCGTTCACACTCAGCCGAAGTTGCGTCGCCGTGCCCGCCATCTTGCGCAGCAGACTCAATACCGTCAGCGTCACAGTATCGACCAGCGAGTCCTCGAGTTTTTCGAGGCGAATGCGCGCAATCGCTTCCTCGGCGTTGTTGCTGCCGAGGCCCGCTGCCCGGCGCAAACGTTCCATGTCCTTTTCGCTTTGACGAGGCGACTCGAGCGCCGCGATCAGATACGCGATGTTGGCGCGCACCGCATCGCCAAGATACGTGCGGTAGTCGGTCTTTTCGCGCGTCGGCCACAGGTAGAACGTGGCGAAAAGCGCCAGTACACAGCCGAGCACATTGTTGCCGAGGCGCGTGAGCGCGTACGCGAATTCGCTCGCGCCCGGTGTCGCGAAGTCGGCCACGAGCACGAACGTCGGCGTAAGAAACAGCACGAACAGGCTGTAGCTGACGGGGCGCAACGCCATCGTCGCCATGACGAGCGGAAAGACCGCGAGCGAGATGCCGAGCGGCGAATGAATTGCATAGCCGATGCCCGCCGCCAGCACCCCGCCGACGATGCTGCCCGCCGCCCGCTCGATACTGCGTGGCCAGGTCGCCGCAATCGACGGTTGAAGGATCAGCAGCGTCGCCATCGTCGCCCAATATCCGAACGGCAAGCCGAGCGCACGGATCACGAGAAAGCCCGCGGTCGTGGTCACGCCCACGCGCGCCGCATGGCGCAAACCGACGGACGCGAGCGACAGATTGGCCTTCAGCGTCGCCCAGACTCGCGCAAGCATTGCGGCGATGCGGTCGGCGAAGCGCGGCGGCGTCTGCACCGGTGCGAAGTCGACGAGTTCGAAATCCGATTTGAGCTTCACCGGCTCCATCAGCGCGTTTTCCAGACGCCGCGCGAGCCGCCGCAAACGTAGTTGCAATTCGGCAAGATGCGTCCAGCGCCCTTCGTTCGCATCCGCGCCGAGGGCGCGTAGCGTCTCGCCCATGCCCGTCAGCAAATGAGCCGCGCGCGTCGCGCGCCGTTCATCGCCGGGCATTTTTTCGCATGCTCCCGACACGGCGATCAGATACGCGAACAACGCCTCGCCTTCGGTCAGCAAGGCGAGCAGCGTGTCATACGTCTCGCGCGCGCCTGTTCTCGTCGCCGGCACGCTCGCCAGCGCCTTGCGGGAGCGTTCGAGCGCGGCGCGCGCATCGGCGCGAAATCTCGCGGCATGCGTCGCCCACTCGCGCGGCGCGCTGCGCTGTTGAAGCAGACGGGCGCTGTCGAACGCAATGTCCGCGAGCCGCAGATACACCGTGCGCAACGAAGCGCGGCTTGCGCCAAACGGTTGAATGCGCCACACCGTCAGGCTCAGCGCAACTGCGAACAGGCAGCCGATCAGATAGACGCCGAGAAACGCGAGTCCTTCGCGAACATCGCGCATGGGCCGGTCGACCATGACGACGCAAGCGGTTGCAACGAGAATCGTCACTTGCGACGTCGCCGCGCCCCAGATGCGGCCGAATGCGCCGAGGGTCGTGAAAACGAGCACCGCGAGCGCGGCAAACGCCGTTCCCTCTGCCGACGCAAAAGCGGTGAGCCCGCCGCATAGCGTGGAGAGCAGCGCGAAGCCCATCATCGAAGCGAAGCGGGCGCGGTTGGAGCCCGCGGCATCCGCGAGACAGGTCCAGAAGGCGCCGATCGCCGCCCACGCGAAAACCGGATCGTGCAGCAGGTTGCCGAGCACGAGCATCGCCGTGGATGCGCACGCGGCACGCAAGCCTTCGGAGAGACTCGCCTCGCTGGCGGAAAACGACACCATCCATACCGGCCGCTTCCGATAGATCGCCGTCATGATCGCATACAGCCGGTTCGACCAGCGAGGCGAAGAAGTTGGCGGATTGGACTTGCGGTTGATCATCCGGACGGTGCGCTCCCAAGGCGGGGTTGTTGCGGGGTTGTTGCCGACTTGCTGCCGAGTTGCTGTGAATCGTGCGTTGCCGCAGCCATAGCCGCGGCCTGGACGATCCGCCGCAGGCCACAAATCATAAGGGTTTACACCGAGATATAAAAATGGCTTTGGTTCATCGCAGGGATGCACTGCGGCTATACCTGACTCGCATGCGACCTGGCAATGCGACATTAAGGCTTCTTGTCCAGGAATCGACGCCAAATAAAAAACCGCGCGGCCCTTTCAGGCTCGCGCGGTTTATGCATGAAGCGGCTGGATCGGCGAAGCGATGGTTCGGTTCGATCAGAGCGCCAACCCGCTTACTTCTTGTAGTTCGCCACGCCTTCGCTGATTTCCTTGTGCGCGGCTTCGAGGTCCGCCCAGCCTTCGACCTTCACCCACTTGCCCTTCTCGAGCGCCTTGTATTGCTCGAAGAAGTGCTTGATCTGGTCTTTCAGGTACGCCGGGACGTCGTCGATCGACTTCAGATTGGCGGTCATCGGGCAAATCTTGTCGTGCGGGACGGCGATCAGCTTGGCGTCCACGCCCGATTCGTCGGTCATTTGCAGCATGCCGAGCGCGCGTGCGCGAACCACCGAACCTGCCAGCAGCGGGAACGGCGTGATCACCAGCACGTCGACCGGGTCGCCGTCGCCCGACAGCGTTTGCGGAATGAAGCCGTAGTTGGCCGGATAGCGCATGCCGGTGCTGATGAAACGGTCGACGACGAGCAGGCCCAGATCCTTGTCGGCTTCGTACTTCACCGGGTCGCTTTGCGCCGGGATTTCGATGATGACGTTGAAATCTTGCGGAAGGTCTTTGCCTGCGGGGACGTGATTGAAGCTCATGAGCGCTCTCTGGTCAGGATGGAATTCGGAGCACGGCATGCGGCGCGTGGGCTCGAAGGGCATGCGTCGTGAAACTCGCCTCGAGCATGAGCGCTGCGGCCGGACAGTACGGAATGCGCCATTATAGCCAATCGGCCGATGGCATCCGCCGCCGGATCGGCGCGATAATCGTCTGGCGTCTCTCGGTTGTGCCCGTGGTTTGTGAACACCGCGTAACCGCGTCCGGTTGAATGTTCAGTCGACCGTACGCCTGCTGCGCGACATCTCAAGGAGTCTGCATGGAAGAAGCCCGACACTTCATCGGCGGCGAGTGGTCCGCTGCTTCAGGCGGCGAGACGATCGCCGTACTCGATCCCTCGGACGGCCAGCCGTTCACGCAGCTCGCGCGCGGCACGGCTGCGGATATCGACGCCGCCGTCCACGCCGCCCGCCGCGCCTTCGAAGGCGCATGGGGCGCGGCGAGCGCGGCCGAACGCGGGCGCGTGCTGTACCGGCTGTCGATGCTGGTCGCCGAGCGCCAGGAAGAGCTCGCGCAACTCGAAGCGCGCGACACCGGCAAGCCGCTCAAACAGGCGCGCGCCGATTCGGCCGCGCTCGTGCGCTACTTCGAGTTCTACGCCGGAGCGGCCGACAAGCTGCATGGCGAAACTCTCCCGTACCAGGCCGGCTACACGGTGATGACGATCCGCGAGCCGCATGGCGTCACCGGCCACATCGTGCCGTGGAATTATCCGATGCAGATTTTCGGGCGCAGTGTGGGCGCGGCGCTTGCCGTCGGCAACGCATGCGTCGTCAAACCGGCCGAAGACGCGTGTCTTTCGGTGTTGCGCGTCGCCGAACTGGCAGCCGAAGCGGGCTTGCCGCCGGGCGCGCTGAACATCGTCACCGGTTATGGACACGAAGCGGGAGCGGCGCTCGCGCGTCATCCGGGCATCGATCATATTTCGTTTACCGGCTCGCCCGAGACCGGCAAGCTGGTTACGCAAATGGCCGCCGAAAACCATGTGCCGGTCACGCTCGAACTCGGCGGCAAGTCGCCGCAAATCGTATTCGCCGATGCTGACCTCGACGCCGCGCTGCCGGTGCTCGTGTCGGCGATCGTGCAGAACGCTGGGCAAACGTGTTCAGCCGGTAGCCGCGTGCTGATCGACCGCGCGATTTACGAGCCCCTGCTCGATCGGCTGAGCGGCGCGTTCAATGCGCTGCGCGTGGGCCCCTCGCACGCGGACCTCGATTGCGGGCCGCTCATCAACGCGAAGCAGCAACGGCGCGTGTGGGATTTCCTCTCCGACGCGCAACACGACGGCATCGCGATGGCGGCTCACGGCGAAGTGATTCCCGAAGCGCCGGAAAGCGGCTTTTATCAGGCACCGACGCTCTTGCGTGACGTACCCGCAAACCACCGTCTCGCACGCGATGAAGTGTTCGGACCGGTGCTCGCCGCGATGCCTTTTAACGACGAGGATGAAGCGCTCGCGCTTGCGAACGGCACGCAATACGGTTTGGTGGCCGGCATATGGACGCGCGACGGCGCGCGGCAAATGCGTCTCGCGCGGCGTCTGCGCTCGGGCCAGGTGTTCATTAACAACTATGGCGCGGGCGGCGGCGTCGAATTACCGTTCGGCGGCGTCAAGCATTCGGGCCACGGCCGCGAGAAGGGTTTTGAGGCGCTGTATGGCTTCACGGTGCTGAAGACTATTGCGATCCGACACGGTTAGGTCATACGGCCCGGTTCGCGTATCAACACTTAGGGCTCGTCACTCACAACAAACAGCGGAGACATCATGCGGTTGACAGGTAAAACGGCCATTGTCACAGGTGGCGGCTCGGGTTTCGGCGAAGGCATCGCGAAGACCTACGCGCGCGAAGGCGCGAACGTCGTGGTCAACGATCTGAACGGGCCCGCCGCCGAGCGCGTCGCCAGCGAAATTGCGCTGGCGGGCGGCAAGGCTATCGCGGTCGCGGGCAACGTCGCGCAACGCGAGGACTGGCAAAAGCTGCGCGAGGCGGCGCTGGAAGACTTCGGTAGCGTGCAGATCGTCGTCAACAATGCCGGCACCACGCATCGCAACAAGCCGGTGCTCGAAGTCACGGAAGCCGAGTTCGACCGCGTGTACGCGGTGAACGTCAAGAGCATCTACTGGAGCGTGCAGGAGTTCGTGCCGTACTTTCGCGAGCAAGGCGGCGGCAGCTTCATCAACATCGCGTCGACGGCCGGCGTGCGGCCGCGCCCGGGGCTGGTCTGGTACAACGGCAGCAAGGGCGCGGTGATTATCGCGAGCAAGTCGCTGGCCGTGGAGTTGGGCCCGGACCGAATTCGCGTGAATTGCGTGAATCCGGTGATCGGCGAAACGGCGCTGCTCTCGGAATTCATGGGCGTCGAAGACACGCCTGAGAACCGCAAGCGCTTTCTCGCCGGCATTCCGCTTGGACGCTTTTCGACGCCGCAGGACATCGCCAACGCCGCGCTCTATCTCGCTTCGGACGAAGCGGAGTTCATCACCGGCGTGTGTCTTGAAGTGGATGGCGGGCGCTGCGTGTAGAGCTTGCGTTTTGCGTCGGCGTTGAGCGTTGGCGTTTCCCGTCAGCGTTGGCGTTCGCGTCGGCGTTCGCGTCGGCATTCGCGTTGGCGCTGCGTTTGCCTTCGGCTTTGTCGTCACAGCGCCGCTGATGGCGTCCGTAGAGGCGCGTTGAGCAAGCGCCGTTCGCGCGCGCTGCTTGCCCGGCTCAGTGTTTTCCCCCGGTATCTAATTGCCGTGCGAGCCGCGCCGCACGGCTAGAATCGACCGGCGCGGCATTTCAATTCCACAACAAGAGAGGAGACGTCATGGCTAGTCCCGCAGATCCGCTCCACCATCCCGGCGCCGGTGCGCCGCCCTCCACGTTCGAACAAGCGACCTATCGCAAGGTCAACTGGCGGCTCGCGCCGCTCCTGATGCTGTGCTACGTGGTCGCGTATCTGGACCGCGTGAACGTCGGCTTTGCGAAGCTGCAAATGACGACCGACCTTGGCTTGAGCGATGCGGTTTATGGCTTCGGCGCGGGCATTTTCTTCGTCGGCTATTTTTTCTTCGAGATCCCAAGCAATGTGATTCTGCACAAGGTGGGCGCGCGGGTGTGGATCGCGCGGATCATGGTGTCGTGGGGCGTGATCTCCATGCTGACCATGTTCGTCACCACGCCGACCATGTTCTACGTGATGCGCTTTCTGCTCGGTGTGGCCGAAGCGGGCTTCTTCCCGGGCATCATTCTGTATCTCACCTACTGGTATCCGTCGCATCGGCGCGGCCGCATGACGACGTGGTTCATGACGGCCATTGCGCTGTCGGGCGTGATCGGCGGGCCAGTATCGGGCTATATCCTCAAGACGTTCAATGGGACGAACGGCTGGCACGGCTGGCAGTGGCTTTTCCTGCTGGAAGGGATACCGTCGGTGCTGGTCGGCATTCTCGTGTTCGTCGCGCTCGACGACCGTATTTCGAAAGCGAAGTGGCTGACGAAGGAAGAGAAGGAACTGCTCGAGCGTCACGTGTCCGCCGAGGAAGCCACCAAGCACGACATGCCGATTCGCCAGGTGCTGACGAGCGGCCGTGTGCTGATGCTGAGCTTCACCTACTTCTCGTTCGTGATGGGCCTGTATGGCGTGAGCTTCTGGCTGCCGACCATTATCAAGGCGACCGGCGTGACCGATGCGCTGATGATCGGCCTGCTTTCCGCGATTCCGTTCGCGGCGGCTGTTGTCGCGATGGTGTTCGTTGCGCGCAGCGCAGACCGCACACGCGAGCGGCGCTGGCATATTGCGTTACCCGCTTTCGCGGGCGCGATCGGTTTGGTGCTATCGGTTGTGTGGGCGCAGAACACGCTGCTGGCGATGGCTTCTCTCACGCTCGCGACTATGGGCATTCTCACCACGTTGCCGCTGTTCTGGAGCCTGCCGACGGCGATTCTTGCTGGTACAGGTGCGGCAGCCGGGATCGCGATGATTAATTCGATTGGGAATCTGGCGGGGTTTCTTAGCCCGTATGCGGTGGGGTGGCTTAAGCAGGCGACTGCGGCTAACGATTCGGGGATGTACATGTTAGCGGCGTTTATGGTGCTCGGCGGTTTGCTTGCGGTTAGTGTGCCGGCGAAGATGGTTAACAGGTGAATTGACTGGATGACGTTGGCGCCTTGGCTTTAATCGGCCGCTGGCCCTTTGGAGTAGTCAGCTTGCGGCGAAAAGCGGCCGCTTGCCCGAAGCAGCACTGAGCGCAAACCAGAGGATCGGCTGCTGCCAGCGGTATGAGGCAGTAGTCGGCCCAAATCGGCTGTTCGAGTTGTCGCCTGGAAGCGGCCGCGCGCACCCTCGTCCACGACGATTCCGCGCAAAAGCCGCGACCGATCTGTCTTCTATCCCTTGAGTACGAGAGACAGGTCCGGATATTGATCGCACATGAACTCCACGAACGCGCGAACCTTCGGCGCAGGAAGACGCCGCGAGGTGTGCAAGACCCAGAGCGCAGTTTCCGCGCCCGCGACTGTTCCCCACTGAACCAGCTCGCCGCGAGTGAGCTGGTTCCAGGCGATGGACTGCGGAATCAGCGCAGCACCAGCGCCGGCAACAGCGGCGTCGCGGATCATCAGGAACGAGGACAGCGTTATCTTGGGAATGGGCGCGAGGATCAAACGCCCTTCGTCGAGCGTCCAGTTGGTGGGTTGGAAACCCGCAAAGACGATGCCGGGAACCGCCCGCACCGCGCCCGGGTCCGGCATCGGTACGCCGGGCGCCGCGACTACAACCAGCCGGTCTTTCGCAAAGCACCGGCCCACCAGACTACTGTCCGGGCTCGGATTGACCCGGATCGCGACGTCGAACTGTTCCTCGACAAGATCGACCGCGCGGTCGTCGGCGACCACTTCGACCGTGACTTCCGGATATGCCGCAAAGAACTCGGCGCAGATCCGCCCCATAGCAAGCTGCGAGAACAGCACGGGCGACGCAACGCGCAAGCGTCCGCGAGGCGTCGACAGCCCCTCCCGCGTCGCCGTCATCGCTTCGGCCACCTCGTGCATCGGCCCCTCGGTTCGGGTCATCAGCATCTCGCCGGCTTCGGTAAGCCTCAGCCCCCGGGCGCTGCGCTCGATGAGCCGCACGCCCAGTTGCTCTTCCAGGTCGGAAATCCGGCGGGAAAGAGTCGCCTTCGACTTGCCACTCGCACGGCTTGCCTTTCCCAGTCCTCCGTTCGTTGCGACTAGCGCGAAGTCAGCTAAAGCGTTCAGATCCATGGTGTTCCATTTTTGAAACGACGTGTCTTCATTTTCGCGTCTTTGTTTTAACTTCGCAACGGCCTATCTTCTCCTCACCGCAACTTGACATGAGGAACCTGCAATGAACACGACTCAACGTGCTGTACTGATCCGGTCTTACGGAGGTGCCAGCGCCGCCGAAGTAGGCCGGATCGAGAGGCCGGAAGCGAGACAGGGCCAGGTACTGGTCGGCGTTCGCGCCGCCGGTGTGAACGGCATCGATTGGAAAGTCCGTGAGGGCTATGTTCGCGACGCCTTCCCACTTCAAGTGCCCGCCGTTCTGGGCATCGAGCTCGCCGGTGTTGTCGAGGCCGTTGGTCCCGGCGCCTCGCGGTTTCGTGTCGGCGATCGCGTCATGGGGTCGCTCGGCGGGCTGGGCGCGTACACCGATTTCGTCACGGTCGACGAAGCGAACCTGTCCCGCACGCCTGATGGTTTGGACGATGTTCAGGCGGCCGCCATCCCCGTGGCGGCCGTGTCGGCCTGGCAAAGCCTTTACCACGCGGGCCCAGTCCGCTCAGGCCAGCGGATCCTGATCCACGGCGCAGCGGGCGGGCTCGGCGGCTATGCCGTGCAGTACGCGAAGCGCGCAGGTGCCGAAGTCTTTGCGACAGCGGCCACTGCTCATGTCGAATACGTGCGCAGTCTCGGCGCGGACCATGTCATCGACTACCAGACTCAACGTTTCGAGGACATCGCGCGAGACATCGAACTGGTGCTCGATTACGTTGGCGGCGAAGTGCTCGATCGCTCGTGGCAAGTGCTGACGCAGACCGGCGCCGTCGTTGGCACGTCGTCGCCCGACATTCTGGCGCGCACGCCAGCGGGCCGCCGCGGCCTGTGGTTCATGAACCGGCCGGACGCGGGTCTTCTGGAAAAGCTGGCCGCAGACATCGCAAACGGCACTTTGAAATTTAGGGTGAGCGAGGTGGTCGGTTTCGAGGACATCCCCGCAGCCATCGAACGCAATCGCACCGACTCCCGCACCGGCAAGGTCGTGGCGGACTTCTCTTACTAACCAACCTCTGGCTGGAGATTCACATGAGCATTCTCGTTACCGGTGCTACGGGCACCATCGGCTCTCTGATCGTCGAACGCCTTGCCGATGCTGGCGCCGACGTCAAGGCGCTCGTTCGCAAGCAGGGCAAGCTGAACCTTCCCGCAGGCGTCGCCGAGGTCATAGGCGATCTTACGGACGTGACCTCGATGCGCGCAGCGCTGCGCTCGGTGCGAACGCTATTCCTGTTGAACGCCGTCACGCCCGATGAAGCGACACAAGCGCTGAACGCGCTGAACCTTGCGCGCGAATCTGGCATCGAGCGCGTCGTCTACCTGTCGGTGATTCACGCGGACAAGTACACGAACGTTCCGCACTTCGCGGGCAAGCACGCAGTCGAACGCATGATCGAGAGCCTCGACATTCCAGCGACTATCCTGCGACCCGCCTACTTCATGCAGAATGAACGCATGATCCAGCAGGTCATCCAGGACTATGGTGTCTATCCCATGCCGATTGGGTCAGCAGGCGTTTCGATGATCGATACGCGAGACATCGCAGACGTCGCTGTCGTCGAACTCCTGCGCCGCGACAGGGCCTCGACTGCGCTTGCGCGAGTGACGTTGGAGCTCGTCGGTCCCGATGCGCTGACGGGCGCATCAGCGGCAACGATCTGGAGTTCCGCCCTGGGACGCGAGGTGACCTATGGAGGCGATGACGTGGCAGCCTTCGAAGGGCAGATGGCCTCGCTCGGTCCCGCGTGGCTCGCATACGACATGCGTCTGATGATGGCCGGCATCCAGAAGTTCGGCATGCGCGGCACGGAGGAAACGGGGGACCGCCTGCAGGCCATCCTGGGACGCCCTCTGCGCAAGTACGCCGATTTTGTCAGGGAGGCCACTACCGCGTCCTGAAACGAGGACGTCACGCGATAGTCGCAGAAGCATAGAGTCCGGGTCTTGTACTGGGCCGACGGTACTCTATGCAGCGGGCCATACGTTTCCGGAAACCGTCAAAGCTTTGCCGATTTGGGCTGCTCTGCGGTTGTCGGTGTTTCCGCGCGACCGGCTGACTATGCATCCAGTTGATGAACCCATTCAGCATCGGATGAAACAGCGGATCATCGAACGTGTGCATTTCCTTGAAGGCCGACATGAAGGAACCTACAAACGCGGGTTGCGATTGTCGGCGTTGATCTTCAGATAAACCATCTGACTGTAAGCCGGATCAAACTTCTCTGGTACGCGGACGTCAGCGGGCTTGAGTACAGTATGGGTTGCATAAAGGCCGGATGTCGGGTCCGGCTTCTCTGCAAGCAAGGTCGAGTTGCAATCTGCGAGCAGAGCGACGAGCCCTCCATCTCTCCCGAGACCGCCCATTCCCGAGCCCGCGATCCAACCGAGGACTAATGCCAGACCCGCCTACGGCATCCTAGCTCGCAGCCGCTCGATCCAGGAAGCTGGTAACCGTACCGTATTGGAATCCTCCCCGCCCCGCATAAAACTAACCTGTCCATTGAACCAGGACAACTCCGTTTCGGCGGCATCGAACGTTCGCTCCACGAGTAACCGGCCATCCTTCGCGTCATACACCCTACCGACATAATCAGCGTCATGGCCGTTGTCGCGGAGCAGGCATAACTCGGCGACGTACTGACCATCGTCTGACTTCTTCCTTTGGCAGTCGTGCGCCCCTGACCGCAATCTGATATCTAACGCGTAATCAACCACTAGCGCAATCACGACGACCGCGACAAGGCACTTCGCACAGACCTTAACTACACGTGAGATCCGTTCCGCTCTGCCTGTGGTGGCCGCAAATGCAAACATCACTGACCAAACACCCACTACAGCCACGGTCACCGCCAGTAACACGGCTCCAAATGCCAGTAACGCGCCGTCTCCGCCTCCTTGCAGTCCCATCGTCACATACTCATTCGGACAGGCGTTTTGAGCGTCACAACACGATAATCGGAGTAGAGAACCATGTCGCCACCCGCATTGTGCTGCTCTTGCCAGCGCCGAAAATCTGAATTGTGGACTGGCCAAAATGTGCGGCCGTATGGCCCTTCCGGCTGAATCGCGTAGTGACTCCACGAGCCGAAGCCGGCCTTCTGCGCGGCGAAGCCAAACGGGACTAAGGCGATGCCGTCCTTGTTCCAATGGCCGAGATATTGCGAGCCTCCGGCATCGTCGAAAAAGGAATAAGGTTGTGCATGTAAAGAGCGACTTTGGTGATTTGCACTTCCGTCCCACGCCACACCGGTTTGATCCGCCTCCGCGATCGCAGCGCAAAACTCAAACCCGCCAAGTGCGCCCGCAAGATCGTCCGGCAATCCATGATGAAGCATCGCTCTGAAAAAAGTCTCGGCCTTTTCCAATGCCGACGTGTCGACCAACGCTCTCTGAAACTGGAAGTTCCTGTGGAACCTGTGAATGTCGTTCCCACATGCGTGCGGAGGATCGATCCAGCCGTCGTAGCCCTTGTAAGAATAAAGGCGAGCGAGGATCGACTGCACCGCGGCATTGTTCCCGAGTCGATCAGTGTTTTGCAATTCCTTGAACACGCGGGCAGCTCGTGGAACGACAGTATCCAGTCGAGCTTGACCGTCGTTGTGTCAATTCGGTCGCGTGGATATGCACCTGAGCCATCACTGTGATACCCGTGAGCGTTCTGGAAGCTATTCGTGGCCTCGTTCTTCGGCGTGTAGTGGAACCACTTGTTAAGCAGCGCGGCCGCGACGTGCCACCCCATCTTTTGCATCGCGCCGGGAATGTCGGTAAGTTCGAGTGGCTCCGCTTCTGATCGCGGCCTTGCAGGCGCTGCGACGCTTGGAGCTTGCCCCTCGCCGATGTATCAGATATCAATGCCTGGACGGCATTCCCACGCGCCGTTGTTCGGTGTGTAAAACAAAAGTTCTTGTTCGTCCATACGGGTGTCGATCGAGGTTGTTCATGTCGCTCACAAGCTCATTGCGTTCGCAGGAGGAACCTATAACGTGCCCCGCCGACTTTGTCGATATGCGTTGACAACTCTTCACAAACCCGGACATTTAGCCACCCGAAACAAAATCCGCGACAGCCACTACCTTATAAGCAGCAAGTCGCCGGGGAACGCTCAGCGGCCACGCCCAACAGTCGACGCCCTCCAGTACGAAAAGCTAGCCCTTTCTGCATTCGATCTATGCGACCGGCAGGCAGCTCAACTGGACACCTTGATCACACTCGCGTCGTAAATAGTTAGGCATCCTGCCATAACACGCGACGAGCAACGACATCGTCAGACGCTCGTCGAGGTGCTACTGGACACGGCTGAGCACTATCAGCAGGAACTTCAATGCGACCGCGAGCTGTTCCAGGTGATTGCCCTCGATGCAAAGGGCGTCCCGCACAGCCGCATTACCGCGTATCACGCGACGAAGCTCCTCGCCGAGGCATCGCAGAGAGCCCCAACCTCTACTGCCAGCGAAAGTGCACCGCGCCGCAAAAGCAAATCCGCAAAGTCCGCCGGTAGACTAACCACGAACGTCGCACACCCACAAATAACCTCCGCACACTGACTAAACCAAGCAGAAAAACAAATGGCCGCAGCATCGGCTGCGGCCATCAGGCAAAGCATACAAACGCGCATACGGTTCAGCGAATCAACACAGCGCAAAGGCCGAGTTCACACCACATTCATCGCCAACGCACTCTCGCGATAATGCTGGCTCGCCTTCTCCGTATCGCCAAGCTGCTCGTGCAAACGCGCCAACGCGCGATGCGAACGGATCTTCAGCGTCTCGTTATCGGCAAGCTTCAACGCACGCTCGAGGAACGACTGCGCCTTCCCCCACAACTGCTGATGCAGGCATAACCGCCCCAACGCGAATAGCAAGTCGGCATCGTCCGGACGATCCTTCTGCCACGCTTCGGCCTTCTGGATCAGCGGCAACGCATCGCCGCCCGCAGTATCCGGGTAGCGACGCAGCAAGCGCGCATCCCAATTCTGCGCGAGCGCATCCTCAACGATCTTGCGCGCTTCCTGCGGACGATTCAGCACCACCAGCAGTTCGGCGGCCAGATCGGCAAGACGCGGTGAATGACGCTCGGTCGGCGTGAGCGAATTCCACAGTTCGAGCAGCGCATCGGCGTTGTGCCGACGATCGCGCAGCAAATTCTCCGCCGCCAGTTGCCGCAAGCGCACTGCCACAGCCGGATGAATCGCCTCGCGCTTTTCCAGCGTCTTGACGAGCTTGAGCACTTCGCCCCAGTTCTTCAATTGCTGCTGCGCGCGCAACATGATCTGCTGCGCGTGAATGCGCCGCGCGCCCTGCGATTGCATTTCGGTGAGCGCGGTGAGCGCGCCGTCCGCGTCGCGGCCGTCGGCGCGCATGTCGGCGGTGGCCATCAGACGCGCGTCCTGCCAGTCGGCCTCGTCGATCTGCGCGAGCCATTCGTCGCGCCGCGCATATTCATGCATGCGATGCGCCGCAGTCGCCGCGATCAATCCGGCCGCACCCTTGTTGTCGCCGTTCGCGAGCGCGTCCTTCGCGGCCTTTTCCGCGCGCGAGAAGCGCCCCGCGTAGAGGTTGCCGATGGCGTCACGCAGCGCAGCGTGCGCCTTCGCGACACGCGAGCGCGCACGGTAGGCAGCCACGCGCTGCGGCATGCGCCAGATATTGCGCACGATGCGCAAAAGCGCATACAGCAGAATGAACAGCACCACCAGCCCGACCACGAACAGATTCAGCGAAATGTCGACGCGGTACGGCGGATACACCAGCAGCACCTGCCCCATGTCGAAGCGTCCGACCACCGCAAGCACGACTGCGACGGTGAACAGCAACGCGAGCCATAGAAGTCCCCGGATCGCCATGATTAACCCCGGCTCCGGTATTGATTGACGGCTTGCAAGCTCGTGTTCAGATTCGGCAATTCGACCGCGGCCGAACCGGCTTCCACCTGCTTGACGAGATCGACAACGGTCTGCGTTTTAGTCGACGACGTATCGAAGTAACGCGTCAGCGCCGTTTGCGCCGCCTGCAAGTCGGACTTGAGTGTAGTCTCGTTGCGCGAGAGCAGCGCGAGACGCGCCGAGAGCAAACGCAGCTTCACGTTCTCGCGCACGAAGTAGCCCTGGTCGGGCGCGATCATCATCGCGTCCACGTTGTCGATGCGGCGTACCTGCACGAGGCTCGTCAACTGCTGGCCGATGCCGCGCGTCAACTGGTCCCACCACACTTTCCAGCGCGGCTCGCCGGTGGCCGCAGATACCTTGGCCGTGTCGGCCCATGTCGCCGCGCGCGGCGTCGCATGCGCGATTGGCGCTTCGCCGGAGAGCGGCAAGCTGTCGACCTGATCGACCGCATTGTCGAGCTTGATCGCGAGACCCGTGAGGTCGGTGGAAGGCGCGGCCTTCAGCTTGTCGATGTCCTGCGCGATGGCCTTGCGCACCGCGACCGCCTGCGGGCTGTCCGACGCGGCGAGCCGCGTGTCGGCGCTTTGCAGCGCGAAGAGCGCGAGTTGCGTGTTGCCGGTGAGTTGCAACTGCTGGCTCGCCGCCGACAGCATCTGACCGACTTCGGC
Organism: Paraburkholderia dilworthii; assembly: GCF_000472525.1. Classification (GTDB taxonomy): domain Bacteria; phylum Pseudomonadota; class Gammaproteobacteria; order Burkholderiales; family Burkholderiaceae; genus Paraburkholderia; species Paraburkholderia dilworthii. The sequence goes on along the minus strand of NZ_AWZT01000008.1, from coordinate 123,005 downwards.
GAGCGTCCAGTCGTCGCGATTACGCGCAAGATCCGAGTACTGCTGTTGCAGCGCCTGCTGCGCGGCCTGCGCATCGGCGAGCTTGCCTTCGAGTTGCGCGACCTGCGAGTCGGACTGACGCACCGTGGCAAGCGCCTGCTCGGTCTTGATGCGTAGCTCGTTGGTTTGCGTGTCGTTCGCCTGCTGACGCTGCGCGATTTGCTGCTCGGTGCGCTCAAGCTTGCGATTGAGTGCATAGCCGCCCACGCCCGCGGCGCAAGCAAGAACCACGACGACAAACCACAGCAGCGGTCCGCTCGCACTGCGGCGCTTTTGCGCTTCGTAGGGCGTGAAGGGTTGGTTCGGCGGCAACGCTGCGGTCGCGGCCGGCTGGGGTGAAGCGTTCGTGGATGCGTTCGTTTCAGTCATGCGTGATTTAGCCGGTGAATGAGCCGGATTGGACGATACCGGTTGAACTACGGTCGGCAGGGCGGCGAGCAAGGCGTGGGCGATGCGCTCGTCGCCCGCGCCGGACACCGTAATCCTATCAAAACCCAATGCCCGCGCTGTCTCAGCAATACGCGGATGCGGCGTGACGAGCGTGGCGTGCTTGAGTTGCGCGAGTTCGTCGGCCGTCAGATGTTCTTGCGCGAGTTCGTGCAGATTGCGCACGCCTTCGGAACTGGTCAGAACCCAAGCATGCGGTTCCCCCGCAAGCAGTTGATGCACGCGCGCCCACGCGGCGATCGACGGTTCCGGCACCAGACGGCGGTATGCCGCGACCGTCTCCACTTCCGCGCCGGCTTCGCGCAGACGATCAGCGAGCCACTCGCGGCCGCCGTCGCCGCGCACGATCAGGACGCGCTTGCCTTCGAGGTTTGCTTCGCCGAGCGCTGCGTCGATCGCGGCGAAGAGGCCTTCGGAATCGAAGCGCCCGTTATCGTCATCGGCAGCGGATGCGGATGCGGGGCTGATGACCTGGTGAGCCGGAGCACTGACGCCATGACGCGAGAGCGCACGCACGCTGCCCGGCCCGACCACGCCGACCGGCAACGCGTGCGGCCAGATGGCGCCGCTCTTCGCGAACGCGTGATCGATCGCGTTCGGCGACACGAACACGACGAGCGCGTAGCGTTCTAGCGACGCGAGCGCGGCGCGCAATGGGGCGTCGTCCGCGACGGGCGCGATGTCGATCAGCGGGAAGTCGAGCGTGTGGACGCCGGCTGCGGACAGACGTTCGATCAGTTCACTCGACTGACCGGCCGGTCGCGTAATCACGACTGCGAACGCCGCCTTGCCGACGGGTGACGATGCGTCGTCGGGAATGTCGGCCGCCATCAGTCGCCGGACACCGGGCTGTCCGCTGAGCCTGAGCCTGAGCCTGAGCCTGAGCCTGAGCCTGAGCCTGCGCCTGCGCCTGTGCTCGTCGCCGTCCCAGACGCGCCAGGACCGCTCGCCGTGCTCAGCGCCCGGACGATGTCCATCGCGCCTTGCTGTTCGAGCGCGCTCGCCACTTCACGGCCCAAGGCGATAGCGCGCTCGGCGGTCGGCGCGGGCGCGGACGCCTGTGCGCTCAGCACGCGTTGGCCGTCGGGCGTCGCCACGATGCCACGCAGATGCAGCGCGCCGTCATGCCATGTCGCATATGCGGCAAGCGGCACTTCGCAACTGCCGCCGAGTGCGCGCGACACCATGCGCTCCGCTTCGACGGCGGCCGCCGTGTGCTCGTGATGCAGCGGCGCGAGCCATGCGGCGAGGTCAGCGCGATCGGCGCGAATCTCGATGCCGAGCGCGCCCTGCCCCGCCGCAGGCAAGCTGTCCTCAGGATCGAGCAGCGCGCGGATACGGTCACCAAGGCCCAGGCGCTTCAGGCCAGCCGCAGCGAGAATGATCGCCGCGTAATCGCCGCGATCGAGTTTGGCGAGGCGCGTATCGAGATTGCCACGCAGCGGCCGCACTTCGAGGTTCGGATAGCGCATGCGCAGCATCGCTTCGCGGCGCAGGCTCGAGGTGCCCACCACCGCACCGGCCGGCAGCGCGGCTAGCGACTCGTAATCGTTCGACACCAGCGCGTCGCGCGGGTCTTCGCGCTCCAGGATCGTGGACAGCGCGAAGCCGTCGGGCAATTCCATCGGCACGTCTTTCAGCGAGTGCACAGCGAGATCGGCGCGGCCATCGGCAAGCGCAGCTTCCAGTTCCTTGACGAACAGCCCCTTGCCACCCACCTTCGACAAAGTGCGATCGAGAATCTGATCGCCACGTGTCGTCATTCCGAGGATTTTTACGTCACAAGATGGATATAATTTGTGCAGCGCACATCGCACATGCTCCGCCTGCCACATGGCGAGGCGGCTTTCTCGCGACGCAATCACAAGCGTGTGGGGTGGCGCGGCAAACGTCTCGGTGTTCATTAGCTTGTCGATTGAATGACGGGATGGAATAACAAACAATGTTAGCACGCGCCCCCGCGTTCAACCCCCGGTTCGCCCGCCTGTCGCCCTTACGGATCAAGGCTCGAATCGAGGCGCGGCGGACCGCCGTGCCAACGCGGTATCGATGGAGGAGACGGGCTTCGCGCGCTGCGCGGCTGTCCCATTGCGGCCTGTCGCGCACGGTCGTTCGCGCGCCGCGCCGCTTCATGCGCGATCATGCAATGCGGCGCAACATGCGTCGAATGCAGAGCGGGCGCGCGGCCATCCTCTCCGGCGTATCCCCATCGGTGCATACCGCTTCAGTGCAGTTCACGTTGCAGTTCGAATGCAGTTCCGAGTTCCGCAGTAGCAGTTCATCACTTAACAGACCCTGGCTTCCCTGAGGAAACCCATCGTGACGTCTTCCGGATCGGCGCGCCCTGCCCGCCGCAACACTGCATCGCCCAACGCTTCCACTGCCGACGCCACGGCGTCCGCGGCTTCCGCATCGTCTAGCGCAGGCACTGCCCAGCCGGGTATAACCAAACGCGCGACCACCAGCGCGAAAGCTGCCAACGCCGCGAAAGCCATCAAGGCCGATAGAACCGCCGCGCCGGTCAAACCGGAAAAAGCCGTGAAGACCTCGAAGGCCGACGAGCCGGACCGAGCCTCCGCAAACAGCAAGGCGAAAGCCGACGCGAAGGCAAAAGCTCAGCCCAAAGCGCAAGCCGAAGCAAAAGCCCAAGCAAAAGCAAAAGCGAACGCGAACGCAAAAGCGAAGAGCAAAGCCGACGACAAGGCGCCGACGCTGCAAGCCGTGTCCGAGGACACCGCCCTCGCCGCGCCGAAAACCAACGGCCGCACGCGCGACGACAAGGATCATCCGCTGTTCCAGGACATCCGCTATCTGGGGCGGCTGCTCGGCGACGTGCTGCGCGAACAGGAAGGCGACGCGGTGTTCGACGTCGTCGAAACGATCCGTCAGACGGCCGTGCGTTTTCGCCGTGAAGACGACAATGCGGCCGCGCAGACGCTCGACAAAAAACTGCGCTCGCTGAGTCCCGAGCAAACGGTCAGCGTGGTGCGCGCGTTCAGTTACTTCTCGCATCTCGCGAATATCGCCGAGGACCGCCACCGCAATCGCCGTCACCGGATTCACGCGCTGGCCGGTTCGACGGCGCAGCCGGGCACCATCGCCTATGCGCTCGAAAGGCTCGTTGAAGCGGGCTCTGCAGCCACGCCCGTGTTGCAGCAGTTTTTCAACGACGCGCTCATCATGCCGGTGCTGACCGCGCACCCCACCGAAGTGCAGCGCAAGAGCATCCTCGACGCGGAGCACGACGTCGCGCGCCTGCTTGCCGAACGCGATCAGCAGTTGACCGAGCGCGAACGCGCCAACAACGAAACGATGCTGCGCGCGCGCGTCACGTCGCTGTGGCAAACGCGGATGCTGCGCGACTCGCGCCTCACTGTCGCCGATGAAATCGAAAACGCGCTGTCGTACTACCGCGCCACGTTCCTCGAAGAAATTCCCGCGCTCTACGCCGATATCGAAGAGGCGCTGAAGGAGCACGGCCTCGAAGCGCGGCTGCCGCCATTCTTCCAGATGGGCAGCTGGATCGGCGGTGACCGCGACGGCAATCCGAATGTCACGGCCGAAACGCTCGAACATGCAATCGCGCGCCAGGCCGAGGTGATCTTCGAACACTATCTGGAGCAGGTACACAAGCTCGGCGCTGAATTGTCCGTGTCCAATCTGCTCGCCGGCGCGAGCAGCGAACTCAAAGCGCTCGCGGACATCTCGCCTGACCGCTCGCCGCATCGTACAGACGAGCCCTACAGGCGCGCGCTGATCGGCATGTACACGCGGCTCGCGGCAAGCGCGCGCGTGCGTCTCGGCGAAGGCAGCGTGCCGCTGCGCAGCGCGGGCCGCGGCGCAGCGCCGATTCGCGCGAAGCCCTACGACGACGCCGCCGAATTCGTGCGCGATCTGCACGTGCTGATCGATTCGCTCGCCGAGCATCATGGCGCGCCGCTCGCCGCGCCGCGTCTCGCGCCGCTCGCGCGCGCGGCCGAGGTGTTCGGCTTTCATCTGGCGAGCATCGACTTGCGCCAGAGCTCGGACATCCACGAAGCAGTGATTGCCGAGCTGCTGACGCGCGCGGGCGTTCATGACGGCTACGCAGGGCTCTCCGAAAGCGAGAAGCTCGACGTGCTGCTCGCGGAACTCGCGCAGCCGCGTCCATTGCGTCTGCCGTATGCCGACTACTCGGATCTCGTGAAGAGCGAACTCGGCGTGCTGGAAGAAGCGCGTGTCACGCGCGAAAAATTCGGCGCGCGGGCGGTGCGCAACTACATCATTTCGCACACGGAGACGGTGAGCGATCTGATCGAAGTGATGTTGCTGCAAAAGGAAACGGGCCTCCTGCAAGGGCAGCTCGGCAACGCCGACGATCCGGCGAAAGCCGCGCTGATGGTGATCCCGCTCTTCGAGACGATCCCCGACTTGCGCAACGCGCCGCACATCATGCGCGATCTGCTTGCGCTGCCCGGCGTCGACTCGGTCATCGAACATCAGGGCAACGAGCAGGAAGTGATGCTCGGCTATTCGGACAGCAACAAGGACGGCGGCTTCCTCACGTCGAACTGGGAGTTGTATCGCGCGGAACTCGCGCTCGTGTCGCTCTTTAACGAACGCCGCATTACGCTGCGCCTTTTCCACGGACGCGGCGGCACCGTCGGCCGTGGCGGCGGCCCGACCTATCAGGCGATTCTGTCGCAGCCGCCTGGCACCGTCGACGGTCAGATCCGTTTGACGGAGCAAGGCGAAGTGATCGCGAGCAAGTTCGGCAATCCGGAAATCGGCCGGCGCAATCTGGAAACAGTGGTGGCCGCGACGCTCGAAGCATCGCTGCTGCCGCATGGCACCGCGCCCGCGGAATTGCCGGTGTTCGAAGCCACGATGCAGCAATTGTCCGATGCGGCGATGGCCTCGTATCGCGCGCTGGTGTATGAAACGCCCGGCTTCAAGGAGTATTTTTTCGAGTCCACGCCGATCTCGGAGATCGCCGAGCTGAACATCGGCAGCCGTCCGGCATCGCGCAAATTGCAGGATCCGAAGCAACGCAAGATAGAAGACCTGCGCGCGATTCCGTGGGGCTTCTCGTGGGGCCAATGCCGTCTGTTGCTGACCGGCTGGTATGGTTTTGGCAGCGCGGTGGCCGCGTATCTCGACAGTGCGCCGAGCGATGCGGAACGCGGGCGCCGTCTCACGTTGCTGAAGAAAATGCACAAGAGCTGGCCGTTCTTTTCGACGCTGCTCTCGAACATGGACATGGTGCTCGCGAAGACTGACCTTGCGGTGGCCTCGCGCTACGCGGCGCTCGTGTCCGACAAGAAGCTGCGCAAGCATGTGTTCGAGCGGATCGTCGCGGAATGGGAGCGCACGTCGAAAGTGTTGTCGGAGATCACCGGTAAGAGCGAGCGGCTCGCGGAAAATCCGCTGCTCGCGCGGTCGATCAAGAACCGCTTTCCGTATCTGGATCCGCTGAATCACCTGCAGGTCGAACTGCTCAAGCGCCACCGTGCGGGCGATACGAACGCGCGCGTGCGGCGCGGGATTCATTTGAGCATCAACGGGATTGCGGCGGGGTTGCGGAATACGGGTTGATGAGTCGGACGGCAGAGGCGTTGCACTGCGCCGCTGCCTGTGGAGTTGGAATGAAGCCGGGCGTGGATCTATTGGTCGCGTTCGGCTTTGTTTTTGGCGGAACGGTTCGTGGTGCGTTGGTGACGCGTTCCGCCATCTGTTTCGAGCCGCATATGCGTGGGCAACGGAATGAGATCACGGTCAACAGATCGCGAAACTTGACAGTCTTTTACAGGACGAATCGGTCTCGCCGATTATCCTCATCTGGCCACAAGCTCTGTGGCGTTCCAGCTTTTGAGGAGACAACCCATGTCAGAGAAAAAGTACCGCGAAACGCTCGGACGGCGTTGCCGGCTGCCGGTCGCCGATGCACCTATACAGGACGGAGTTCATGCGTAAGGCGCTCGTCGTGCAGGGAAGCCCCACTACGACAGGAGGTATTGTCGTTGGGGGCTCGGCCACTCATATGACGGACCGTGGCAAACCATTCGCGCTAACGGCGACGAAGCAACGTGCGGCACATGCGAAGGCCGGTTCAGGATTATCGGCACCGCAACGCGGCGAACATAACATGCACAGTGTTTCCAGACAATGGCTCAACCGACGCCTCTGTCTGCAAACCTGACTCGGTGAGGCGCATGATTGCCATCTATCCGCATTTCTGCACGTCGCCGGAAGCGCAATTATGGAGGGGCTGCAAGGTGTTGACACTGATTCACGAGTGCACCCACTTCACGGACGTATTTGATTCGAATGACGGAATGTACGGCATTAGCATCCGGTTGTCGTTCTGGGCGCAGACCAATCCGGATCACGCAATCCGCAATGCCGACAGTCTGACGTGTTACGTGGGCTTTGAGGAATAGCACCAGATGAAATGACTTATGACCTCATCCAAGACGACGTTTCTGGTGCTGTGCGTTCTTATTGCAGCGAGTCGTGCAAACGCCTGCACGGTGTCCGAAAACATGGAGGACAGCTTACCGCTTAACTCAGCCGAGGTTCCCAATTCTGACCGCGTGCGAATTACGGAATTGGTGATAGCCGCTCGCCAATGGCCAAACGTTGAAATTAGGGGAATCTTATACACAGGCGGATATGTGCTCGAACGCGATCCCGTCGCGATTGCAAAGCTGAGAGGATCGGCGCTACGAGCGTATCTAATCCGACTGGGAATTAAGGAAAGCAATATCTGGATGAATACGCGGACGATCAAACGCCCGGACATCGACAGCAAGGGAAACAAGGCGTTGAATCAGATTGCCGTGACGTTAGTTCCGATATGTGAAGGTGGTTGTGAACGCCTTTGCAGCGATCCGCAGGTAACGCCGACAACACGGGTGATGCAGTAAGCAAAACCCGCACAGCGCGGAGCCGCGCGCTCCTGAAAGCGCAAGCCCGGCTCCAGCAAATCAGTTCAGGTTCCGCATACGCCTTTTCAACACGCCTCGATCATCAACGCATCGAGCTTGAAAGAGCCGTCGTCCTTCACATCGAAATATTGCCGCACCTCATCCGGCGAACTGCGCCACAGCGACTGAATCGCGACGATGCGCGGCTCAGGCGTGCGCATGCGCGCCACCCACGAACTGAACTCGATGTCGATACGCCAGCGCTCGCGAATCGACGCATTGAAACCCGCGGCTTCGAAAAACGCGATCCATTCGTCGGCGCGGTAATCGCGGATATGCGAGCCGTCGCGCAACAGCTCGATTGCCTGAATATGCGTGTCGAGCAACGGATGGTCGATGCCGGCGATATCGATAAACAACACCCTGCCGCCCGGCTTCAGCACACGCCGCACTTCGGCAAGCGCCGCAGCCACGTCGTGCCAGTGATGCGCGCTCATCCGGCTGATCACCCAATCGAATGTGTGATCGTCGAACGGCAGTTTTTCGGCCGCGCCCTGCTGCGTGCGAATGTTGGCGAGGCCGCGCTCCTTCGCCGCGCCTTCGACGGTGGCGAGCATCGGCGCGGCGATGTCGTACGCGACCACCTCTTTCGAGTGCGGCGCGACTGCGAAACTCGCGTGGCCCGCGCCGCAACCCATGTCGAGCACCGTCGCATCCGGCGTCGCGGCGATCGATTCGGCCAGCGTCCGCAGATCGGCGCCGGTTGCATGGGTCGGACTCGTCAAATAGGCGGCGGCGGTCGACCCGAAGGCGTCGGCGACCTGATCGTGATGCTTCATTGGATAGCTCCGGTTATCTGCATGAGACTAGGTATGAGGTTCCGCGTTTGTAGCGCCGGCAGCGCGGCCTGCCGTTCGAGCCGCTACGCCGCTACAATAGAGCCCGCCATGTACCAGTACAAGTTAAGCAATTATTCTGGTATCTAAACCACCCTCCTCACGCGCCGCAACCGAATGACCACGCGAACGAGCACGCCCGCTTCCGCCGACCACCCGCCGCCGCTCGAGGCCACGCCCGCCCGGGCGCTCGGCGACTTCATCCGCGCGCATCGCGAACGGCTGTCGCCGCAAGCGATCGGCCTGCCGCCGGGTCCGCGCCGCCGCACGCCGGGTTTGCGTCGCGAGGAAGTCGCGCAGTTGTGCGGTGTGAGCCCGACCTGGTACACGTGGATCGAGCAAGGGCGCCCGGTTTCCGCTTCGGCCGATGCGCTCGCGCGCATCGCCGTCGCGCTGCAACTGTCGCGCGCCGAGCGCGCGTATCTGTTCGAACTGGCCGCCCAGCGCGATCCGGCCGAGCCCGATCCGGCCGCCGCCGACGCTCCCGCCACACTGCTCGAAACCGTCCAGCTCGTGAACGCGCCCGCCTATGTGCTCGACCGTCAGTGGAATGCGCTCGCGTGGAACGAGCGCGCCGCCGGCCTCTTTGTCGGCTGGCTCGACGGCGCGCACGACCGCAATCTGCTGCGCTACACGTTCACGGAACCGGCGGCGCGCGAGTTGATCGTCGACTGGGAAACGCGGGCGCGGCGGCTGGCCGCCGAGTTTCGCGCGGATTCGATCCGTCATCTGAACGACGCGCCCACGCGCGCGCTGATCGATTCGCTTACCGCCGCGAGCGACGCGTTCGCACGCTTCTGGGCTTCGCAGGACGTCGGCGGCCGTGAAGGCGGGCGGCGCGAATTCAATCATCCGCGCGACGGGCGCCTCGTCTACGATCAGATCACGTTCAAGCCCGCGCATCGCGAGGATCTGAAACTCGTGGTGCTGGTGCGGGAGTAAGCCGTCTTTCAGGCCGCGAATGCCAGCCAATAACCAGCTTGCTGTCTGAACGGCCGTGCGAGCCTCGGTGAGCCGACATGCGCGGCCTCGCTTACACGGGGCGTTTCAGTGATCGGCGTGGCGTTGCGCCAGTGTTAAAATCCTTGGTCTTTGTTTGTTCCGGCGGCGCCCTCGCAGTTGTGTCATGTGCATCGGCACGGTCAGCCTTCCGCCGCTCATCCAATCGCGCTTAACCGCTCCCTAACTGCCGCTTAACTGCCCAACACCATGACGTCCCAATTGCACAAAAAAGGCGAAGCCTGGTCGGCTCGCTTCTCGGAGCCGATGTCGGAGCTCGTCAAACGCTACACGTCGTCGGTTTTCTTCGACAAGCGTCTGGCGCTCGTCGACATTGAAGGGTCGCTCGCGCACGCCTCGATGCTGGCGGCGCAAAAGATCATCGCCGCCGACGACCTCGCCGCGATCCAACGCGGCATGGCGCAGATCAAGGGCGAAATCGAGCGAGGCGAGTTCGAGTGGCAACTCGATCTGGAAGACGTTCACCTGAACATCGAAGCGCGCCTGACCGCGCTGATCGGCGACGCGGGCAAGCGCCTGCACACCGGTCGCTCGCGTAACGACCAGGTCGCGACCGACATCCGCCTGTGGCTGCGCGGCGAGATCGACCGCATCGGCGAGTTGCTGAAGGAACTGCGCATGGCGCTCCTCGACATGGCGGAGAAGAATGCGTCGACCATCATGCCGGGCTTCACGCACTTGCAGGTCGCGCAACCGGTCACGTTCGGCCATCACCTGCTTGCGTACGTCGAAATGTTTTCGCGCGACGCCGAGCGCATGATCGACTGCCGCAAGCGTGTGAACCGTCTGCCGCTCGGCGCCGCGGCACTCGCCGGCACGAGCTATCCGATCGACCGTCACGCGGTAGCGAAAACGCTCGGCTTCGACGGCATCTGCGCGAACTCGCTCGATGCAGTCTCCGACCGCGACTTCGCGATCGAATTCACGGCGGCGTCGGCACTCGTCATGACGCACGTGTCGCGCTTTTCCGAAGAGCTTGTCTTGTGGATGAGCCCGCGCGTCGGCTTCATCGATCTGGCCGACCGCTTCTGCACCGGTTCGTCGATCATGCCGCAGAAGAAGAACCCGGACGTGCCCGAACTCGCGCGCGGCAAGACCGGCCGCGTGAACGGTCATCTGATGGCGCTGCTCACGCTGATGAAAGGCCAGCCGCTCGCGTACAACAAGGACAATCAGGAAGACAAGGAGCCGCTCTTCGACACCGTCGACACTGTCGCCGATACGCTGCGCATCTTCGCTGAAATGGTCGCCGGTATTTCGGTGAAGCCGCAAGCCATGCGCGAGGCCGCCTTGCAGGGTTTCTCGACGGCAACCGATCTTGCGGACTATCTCGTCAAGCGCGGCCTGCCGTTTCGCGACGCGCATGAAGCGGTTGCGCTCGCCGTGCGTATCTGCGCGGATCGCGGCTGCGATCTCGCGGACCTCACGCTCGATGAAATGCGTGCCGAGTTGCCGAACGTCGCGCATCTGATCGGCGACGACGTGTTCTCGTATCTGACGCTCGAAGGCTCGGTTGCGAGCCGCAACCATCCGGGCGGCACGGCACCGGAGCAGGTGCTGGCCGCGGTCAAAGCGGCACGGCAAGCGTTGAACTAACGCGCCGTGAACTCGCAGCGCGCTGCCGGAATCGGCGCGCTCATGCATGAGCACATTGCGAAGGCGAACTCGTTGGCGAGTTCGCCTTTTTCTTTAACGCCCTGCTCGCATACAGGGCGAACTCGGATTGAAACACGACAGTTTTTGACTACCATCAAAACAGGTTCGGCCCTTTGTCGTGGTTCATCATGCTTACCCGCACGCGCTTCCTTCGCCCTCTGACTGAACGCAGCGCTTGCCGCGGCTGCGCATGGTCGTTATCTCTTCGCGGCACCGCATCGATGGCGCTGCTCGCGCTCGCCGTCGCCGGCTGCACCTTTACACCGCCGCCACGTGCGAGCGTCGCGACGCCGCCCGCTGCAATCAACAGCGCGACGCTGGATCAGTATCGCGAGGCCGTCGCGCAACGCATCGTCGAGCGCAATCCTTCGTATGTGCTGCGCGGCAAGCCGCAAGCGATGTTGCGCTCGCTCGTCGTCGTGTCGTTCACGGTCGACCGCAATGGACACGTTGTGCAGTCGGCGGTGTATCGCACGAACGGCGACGATGAAGCCGAAAGCACCGCGCTCGCCACCTTGCGGCGCGCGTCGCCGCTGCCGTTGCCGCCCGGCAAATTGTTGAACGGCCGCGGCCAGGTCGAACTGTTCGAAGATTGGCTTTTCAACGACGACGGCAAGTTCCAGTTGCGCGAACTCGCCTCGCCGCAAGCGCTGACCATCGACTGAGCGCAGCTTGGCCGATCGGCCAGCCGCCTTGCTGCGCGAGCGCCGCGCTCGCTATAATTTTCCGATTCCCTCGCTGGGGCCTCCCGGCATGGCACAGGGCGCCCGCTCATCCGCAGGCGTGCCTTGCAGCCAACCGTCGCGGCGCCGCGCCATCCGCGCGCGTCACGCAACCGCCTTTTGCTGCGTTGCGGCGTCATCGCCATGCACGCGAGAGAAGGCCGCATTCGCGCGCGAGCCCCACGGCCGACGTTGTATGCTGCGGGTTCGTCGCCCGTCAGCTTCATCGCCGACGCAAGTTCGATTCAAGTGCGCACGAACCTCAACAGAGATGCCGATTGATCGCGCCGCTACCAGGCGACGCAACGCTGCATCACGATACATGGAGACCCTGCATGTCCACATCGCCGATTTCCGCGGCCGGGCCCAACTCGGCCGGGCAGACCAACAGCGCGCAGATCATCTTCGCGAGCTTCATCGGCACCGCGATCGAGTTCTACGATTTCTATGTCTATGCGACCGCTGCGGCGCTCGTCATAGGCCCTGTGTTTTTCCCGCATGGCTCGGCAACGGCTCAGGCCCTGTCGGCGTTCGTCACGTTCGGCATTGCATTCGTCGCGCGGCCGATCGGCTCGTTCCTGTTCGGCCACTTTGGCGACCGCATCGGCCGTAAATCGACGCTCGTCGCTTCTTTGCTCGTGATGGGCGTGTCCACCACGCTGATCGGCTTCGTGCCGGGCTACGACTCGATCGGCAGTCTTGCGCCGATCCTCCTGTGCATCTTGCGTTTCGGCCAGGGCATTGGACTCGGCGGTGAATGGGGCGGCGCGGCGCTGCTCGCCACCGAAAACGCGCCTGCCGGCAAGCGCGGCTGGTTCGGCATGTTCCCGCAACTGGGGCCGTCGATAGGCTTTCTTGCGTCCAACGGCCTGTTCTTCGTGCTTGCGATGTCGTTGAGCGACGAGCAGTTCCGCAGTTGGGGCTGGCGCGTGCCGTTCCTCGTGAGCGCGGTGCTGGTCGCGCTTGGCCTTTACGTGCGCCTGAAGATTGCCGAGACGCCCGCCTTCCAGGCTGCTATCGAGCGGCAGGAGCGCGTGAAGGTGCCGATCGCGACGCTGCTGTCGCAGCATGGGCTGCCCACGTTGCTGGGCGCACTGGCGATGGTGGTCTGCTACACGCTGTTCTATAACGCGACTACTTTTTCGCTTTCGTATGGCGTGTCGGTGCTGCACATTCCGCGGCAGACCTTCCTCGGGCTGCTGTGCGTTGCCGTGGTGTTCATGGCGCTCGCCACGCCGCTGTCCGCATGGGCAAGCGACCGCTATGGGCGCAAGCCGGTGCTGATCGTCGGCATCGTGGCGGCTGTGCTGTCCGGCTTCACGATGGCACCGCTCCTCGGCAGCGGGCAAACGCCGCTCGTGCTGCTGTTCCTCGTCATCGAACTGTTCCTGATGGGCGTCACTTTCGCGCCGATGGGCGCGCTGCTGCCCGAGCTCTTTCCGACCAATGTGCGTTACACCGGCGCGGGCGTGTCGTACAACCTGGGCGGGATTCTCGGCGCATCGGTCGCGCCGTACATTGCGCAAATGCTGGCCGCGCGCGGCGGGTTGCCGTGGGTTGGCGCATATGTGTCGATTGCGGCAGCCGTCAGCATGATCGGCGTGCTGTGCATGCGCGAGACGCGCGACTCACGCATGATGTGACGAACTGCGTCGGCATGGCGCGGAGCATCGGCGGATTATCGCGGGCGTCCCTGCGTGGCGGAGATTTCGCTGAGTGAATCCTCTGCCTTGCGCGCCTTTTTGACTTGCCTATACTCGAAGTGAAATAACCACGTGGCAAGCAGGGAGGTCTGGATGAATATCCATCTTCACAATGCCGATGTCGTCATGATCATCGCGCTCGCGCTTCTGTGTTCGCTGCTGCTGGCGCTGCGCTTCCGTCCCGCCAGCTGGAAGGGCATCGTCGTCGAGGCGCTGGCGGCGAACGCGGCGGCCATCACTGCGGTCGTCGCGTTCGAAATGCTGGTCGCCTGACGCTCAGACAGTCCTCGCAGACCGGCGTTGCGACAGGCCGCCATCTCAACGGTAGTAATAGCCGTGATGGTGATAGTAGCCGCCACCGCCGTAGTAATAGCCAGGCGCCGGCGCGACGATACAGCCGCCCAGCATGGTGGCGAGCACGGTGCCGGCGATCAGTGTCAGGACCAAGCGTTTCATATTGTTCTCCGTGGAATCTGGTTCGTTCGAGAAATCCCGAATGACTAGATTGAACACGACGCGCGCTCGCCAGAACGTTGCGAGTTGTAAGGGAACTTCACGCGCGTGTTACACGTTCGCCTGATCTTGCGTGTCCCTGTCAGACCCACGGCGATACAGACTCACATCCGACGGAAACACCGCCTATACTGGCTTGAACACATCCGCTGGTGACGGGCCTTGCCGGTCTTGCGTTACGGCTTCGCAAAGAGGAACGCCGCACCGGAACGACGCAGTTTGCGCGCGGCATAGACACCCGCATTTGCGGCACAACCAGGCGCGGGCGGCGGCCATGAGCGGTCTGGCCACCAACGAAAAGCGACAGATTTAACAACCGTGTAATGGGCGCTTCGTGCGCCGCGGTCCGCAGATTTGCGCAGGAATTCACACCGTTTTCGCCCGACGTTCCCCGACGCGGGCGTTTCTCAGGGCGTCACGCGATAGGGCCGGTTGCAAGGGCACGCTGCGCGTCACGCCCTTTTCTTTCGAGCAAACGATTGCGAAACGCGCCGCGCTCAGGCAGCAGCGGAACCTTGCTGCGCAGCGGCGGCCTGCGGATTCCTGTGCACGTAGTCGATGGCGTCGAGCACGGCGCTGATGGGCGGCACCGAAAGGCCGTCGCCGACCGAGATCGAGCGGAACGGTGCTTCCACGCCGCAATGCGAGGGCGAAGTCGCCACGAAAACCATCACCGTGCGCTTTTGCAGTGCATGCGCGAGGTGGACAAAACCGGTGTCCGTGCCGACCACCAACGCGCACGCGTCGATCATTTGGGCGATCTCCGTCACGCTCATCTTCGGCAGGATCTTTGAGCCTGGCACCTGCGCGGCGATCTGCTCGGCTTCGGCGCGCTCGCCTTCCGAACCCCAAGGCAAGACCACGCGAAAGCCGCGTTGCGCGACTTCGCGGCCGACCACCGCCCAATGCGAGAGCGGCCATTTCTTGTCGTCTTTCGATGTCGCGTGAAAGAGCGCGGCGACAGGCACGCGCTCGCCTTCGAACGGCGGTCTTGCCGGCTTGGGCAATTGCAGGTCGTAGACGGCCGGGCCTTGCACCTCGTAGCCCAGGGCCTCGCCTGCGCTGATACGCATGCCGTGCCACGCATTGCATTGCGGACGCGGACCGAAGCGCCCCGTGTACGCAAAGGCAGCACCGCGCTCGCCGAGATCCTGTGACTGATAGCCGATACGCCGCGACGAGCGGGCGAGAAACGCGATGATCGCGCTTTTGTACACGCCGTGAATATCGATGATGTAATCGTAGCGGTACGCGCGCAACTCGGAGATGGACGCCGCGATCGCCTTCAGGTCGGCCCACCGGCGCGCTTTCTTGAAACGCCGCAGCGGCGCGAACAACACGCGGTCGATGCCTTTGCACCACTGCGCCACTTCGGCGAATGCTTCGTCTGCGGCCCAATCCACCTGAACGCCTGGAAACGCGCGTTTGATGTCGGCCACGACGGGCAGCGCTTGCACGATATCGCCGAGTGAGGTGACCTTGACGACAAGGACTCGCTTCATTGAGGGCCTTTGGTTGTTCAACGTCAGAATATTTTAGCCGACGAAAGGAATAGTCTTTGCTGAACCGGGCATTGCAGCGGCCCGCAAACAATACGGCGTCTTACATCGCGCGCCTTACAGTTTGCCTTTTTACGCTATTTCAGAACGCTTTCATACGGTTTTACGCTATCCGCGCGCTTTATACTTCAGGCTTTGCTCATCAGATACTCATGTCGCGAGCGCAACCTCTTCTTTCTTCCGCAATCGTCCGTCGCGCGAGACGCCTCTGGCGCCAATACGGCATTTTCTGGCTCGGCGCGATCGCGGTCGGGCTCATCGCGGTGCTCTATGCGCGGCTAATCGATTGGGGCTACGACGAATTCCGCGCGGTGCAGCGCGAGCACGTGTGGGCGCCGCTCATCATCACGCCCGCGGTGGCCGCGCTCGCCGTGTGGCTTACGCGTAGGTTCTTTCGCGGCGCCGAGGGCAGCGGCATCCCACAGGTGATTGCCACGCTTCACTCGAAACCCGGCGAATATGGCGCGCGGCTGCTGTCGTTCCGTATTCTGCTTGGCAAGATCGCTGTGTCTTTTCTGGCGATTCTCGGCGGCTTCACGATTGGCCGTGAAGGACCGACCGTGCAAGTGGGCGCGGCGCTGATGTTCAATCTGCGCAGGCTTTATCCGCGATCGAATGCGTTGATCGAGCGGCAACTCGTGCTCGCCGGTGCGGCGGCGGGGTTGTCGGCGGCATTCAACACGCCGCTCGCCGGTATCGTGTTCGCCATCGAGGAATTGACGCGCAGTTTCGAGGCACGTGCGAGCGGCGTGCTGATTACCGCCATCATCATTGCGGGTGTGATCGCGCTCGGGTTGAACGGCAACTACACGTACTTCGGCACCATTCAGATCGGCGCGCACTTTCCCAATCTGCTTGCGCTGGCGGTACTGCTTACGGCCATCATCACGGGCATTGCGGGCGGCGTGTTCGGCTGGCTGCTGTTGAACACCGCGCGCTGGATCCCCGCGCCGCTGCGTCAGTTGCACGGCGAGCGGCCTGTTGCGTTCGCGGCGCTGTGCGGCTTCGTGATCGCCGTCGTGGGCTTCGTTTCCGGCGGCACGACGTTCGGCAGCGGCTACGCGGAAGCGCGCGGCTTGCTCGACGGACACGAACAGCTGTCGGTGTTCTATCCGTTCCTCAAAATGATTTCGATGGTCGGCTCATACCTGCCCGGCATTCCGGGCGGCATTTTCGCGCCGTCGCTGTCGATCGGCGCGGGCTTCGGCAATCTGCTGCACATGGTATTCGGCTCCATGCAACTGCCGATGCTGATCGCGCTCGCGATGGTGGGCTATCTGGCGGCCGTCACGCAATCGCCGATCACGTCGTTTGTGATCGTGATGGAGATGATCAACGGTCACGCGCTCGTGATTTCGCTGATGGCCACCGCGCTCATTGCGAGCCGTGTGTCGCGCTTTTTTGCCCCGCCGCTTTACGAGGCGCTCTCTGAGCGCTACATAGCGCCGTTGCCCCATCCGGCGCCCGCTCCGGTGCCGGAAGTGCCCGAGGTGGATGCGCCCGAAGTCGACGCGCCAGAGCAGGTGGCGGAAGTGACCGCCGCCGACGGTTTCAACGAGCCGTCTGCTGACAGTTCTGCTGATACGTCCGCTCGCACTTCTGCCGATACGCCAACTGATACGCCAGCTGGCACGTCAGCCCAAGGCGACACGCCCGTATCTCGCCCGTAAGCCCCGCTCACCTGATGTTCGCTCGCGGCGCGCGCATCGACATGCACCGCGCCGGCAACAGCCGCGGATTCGTCAGGTCTGCGGAATCTCGATCTTGACCTCGAGCACTTCGAGGTCGTCCTGACGCTCGAGACTCACGCGGATATCGTCATCCGAGATCCGCACATATTTCGAAATCACGGCCACCAGTTCGCGTTGCAACGCAGGCAGATAATCGGCGGGAGCATGACCGCCGGCGCGCTCGTGCGCGATGATCAACTGCAGGCGTTCCTTCGCTACCGACGCGGATTTCTTCTTCTCGCCCAGCAAAAACGAAAGAATCGACATAACGTGCGCTCCCCTTACTTGGTGCCGAAGAGGCGCTGCAGCAGCCCGGGCTTCTGGTAATCGGTAAAGCGAAGCGATTTCTGCTCGCCGAGAAAACGCGATACGACGTCTTTATAGGCTTCGGCCACATCGGTGCCGTCCAGATGCACGGCCGGCAGACCCTGGTTGGACGCGTGCAGCACCGCTTCCGATTCCGGAATCACGCCGATCAGGTCGATGCGCAAAATCTCTTGGATGTCGGTTAGCGACAGCATCTCGCCTTCGCTCACGCGCTTCGGGTTGTAGCGCGTGATCAGCAGGTGTTCCTTGATCGGCTCTTTACTTTCGATAGCGCGCTTGGTCTTCGACGACAGAATGCCGAGAATGCGGTCCGAGTCGCGCACCGACGACACTTCCGGGTTCGTCACGATCAACGCTTCGTCCGCGAAGTGCATGGCGAGCAGCGCGCCCGATTCGATGCCCGCCGGCGAGTCGCACACGATATATTCGAAGTCCATCGCGATCAGATCGTTGATGACCTTTTCGACGCCTTCCATAGTGAGCGCGTCTTTGTCACGCGTCTGCGAGGCCGGCAGGATGAACAGGTTCTCGCACTTCTTGTCCTTGATCAGCGCCTGGTTCAGATTCGCTTCGCCCTGGATCACGTTGATCAGGTCGTACACCACGCGGCGCTCGCAGCCCATGATGAGATCGAGGTTGCGCAGGCCGACGTCGAAGTCGATCACGGCGGTCTTGCTGCCGCGCAATGCGAGGGCCGATGCAAAACTCGCGCTCGTGGTCGTCTTGCCCACGCCACCCTTTCCCGATGTCACCACAATGATTTTTGCCATTACCCTTACCTTGTGTTCGTCAAATTCGTCAATTATGTGCGGCCATATTTCGCCTGAAACGCCGCGTGCCGCAAAGGTTCGGCACAGCGGGTTTCACAGCGCTTATGTGAGCCGCAACGGTTCGATCATCAATTTTTCGTCTTCGAGCCAGATCTGCACCGGCTTGCCTGAGACGTCGGCAGGCAGCGGGTTCTCGGTCGTCCGATAGATGCCTGCGATCGAGATCAGTTCCGGTTCGAGACATGTGCAGAAAATGCGCGCGTCGTGATTGCCTTGCACGCCGGCCAGCGCCCGGCCGCGCAACGGCGCATAAATATGGATATTGCCTTCCGCGATGACCTCCGCGCCGTAGCTCACGAGCCCGAGCACGACAAGATCGCCCTTTGCGTAGATGCGCTGGCCCGAGCGCAGCGGCTTTTCGACCACCATCGTTTGCGAAGAGGTGGCGAGGCGCACCGGTTCGGCAGCAAGCGCAGGCTCCGCCGATACGGCAGCGGGATTGCCCGTCGCTGTGTTTGCGCCGGAGTTTGCGGCTTCGGCGGTTTGCGCTACCGGCGCATTCGCGGCATCTTCGTCAGCCGATTTCGCCGACGCGCCGCGACGGTCGCGCGCTTCGAGAAGCGGCAACGCCGACTCCGCGGCCCACGACTGCTGCGCATCGGCGACGACGCCTAGCGGACGCATGCGCACGCTCTCGAGCAACTGCGCGATCTCGGCGAGCGGCACGCGTTCGTTGCCAGCGAGCCGGCGCACGTCGATCGCGACGACGTCGTTAGCGAAAAATTCGGGGGTCGCCTCGAAGCGCCGGGTCAGCTCGGCGCGCATGGCATCGAGGTCGGTTGTCTTGACCACAAACAGGAGCGTGTCGACGGAACCGCTGCGGAGTTCGAAAAAGGGCGATTTCTTGGGCGACATAACGTTGGGCAAAAATTTTGCGTATTTTACAGGCGTCCGCGCGCGCGGCGAGATTTTTTGCCCGATGACGAGCCGCTGATATCCACACGCTGCAGCGCACAAACGATCGGGCCGCGCCGCGCATGAACGAGCGAGGCGGGAAGCTGTTGAGATGCGGATGGGGAATGCGAAACGGGCGGCAGACTGTTGCGCCGCTCGATAGATCACTGATCAAGTGCGGGCGACGTGGACGGCACGTGGCGAACCAGCAGGCTTTCGACCTGCTCGGGCGCACGCGCGACGCGCCGATGTTCGCCGGTCGGGCCGAAACCAAGCGCTTCGTAAAAGCGCATTGCGTTGCGATTCGAGTCGGCGACCCACGCGTAGATTTCCGTGGCACCCTCGTTGGCCAGCCAACCGCTGGCCGTATCGACCAGCAATTCCCCGCCGCGCAGATGCCGCACCGCAGGCGCCACCCACAATTCGCACACGAACGCGCGGCGCTCCGGGGCTTCTTCGAAATGCGCCTCGACCAGTCCGGCCGGATGACCCTCGGTATAAAGGATGAAAGTGCTGATGCTCAGAGAAACGGCGTGCTCCGCGGCGACGGCGTCAAAACTGGCGGCATCCGCGGACAATGCGTCTTCTAGCGTTGCGCCGAACGCATAAGGCGCCTCGCGCAACGACGCGGTACGGAGTTCGCGAAAAACGGCGCCCTGATCAGCGGCGATACGGCGAACGGTCAGTGACGGACTCATGCAGACGAAAACCCCTTGAAACCTTAAGGCGTAGCTTTAACCGAACCGGCGCGCGAGTCAAATCATTCTTTGCCGGGCGATCTTATCGCGTGAGCCGGTTCACGCAAAGCGCGCATGGAAACCGGAGCATTTCGCGCCCGGCACGGGGCGCGTCGACGTTATGCGAAGCCCGCCCACCTCACGGTGCTGCGTAGCTGCCGGTGCCGTCCGGCCAGGGCGTAAGGAGTTCGTAGCCGTCGTCGGTGACGGCGATCATGTGTTCCCACTGCGCCGATAGGGAGCGGTCTTTCGTGACCACCGTCCAGCCGTCGCGCAGGACTGTCGTGCCGGCGCGGCCCGCGTTGATCATCGGCTCGATGGTGAAGACCATGCCGGGCTTCAGACGCACGCCCTGCCCCGGCTGGCCGTAATGCAGAACCTGCGGGTCTTCGTGATACACCTTGCCGATGCCGTGACCGCAATAGTCGCGCACGATCGAGAAGCCGTCGCGCTGCGCTACCTTCTGAATCGCATGGCCGATATCGCCAAGCGTGGCGCCCGGTTTGACTTCGCGAATGCCGGAGAGCATTGCTTCATACGTTGTATCGATCAGCTGGCGCGCCACCGTGCTCGGCTGGCCGACGCAATACATGCGGCTCGTGTCGCCGAAGTAGCCGTCTTTAATGATCGCCACGTCGATGTTGATGATGTCGCCGTCTTTGAGGACTTCGCTGCGGTTCGGGATGCCGTGGCACACCACCTGGTTGACCGAGGTGCATACCGTCTTCGGAAAACCCAGATAGCCGACGTTGGCCGGAATCGACTTTTGTGTGTTGACGATGTAGTCGTTGCACAGTGCGTCCAGCTCGTCGGTGGAGACACCGGCCTTCACGTGCTCGCCGATCATGGCCAGCACGTCGGCCGCGAGGCGGCCTGAAATACGCAGCTTGGCGATGTCGTCGGGAGTCTTGTAGGTAATGGCCATGAATTCGGTCGATGGGTTCGAAGGTAGATCGATGTTCAATCGAACGGAACGGCCAATTGTACAGAGGATCGGCGGGGGTCCGGGTAAAGCGGGGATGGCGGTTTGCGAGTCAGCCGTGGGGCGCGGTTATTCCGGGCGCGCAGCAATAACTTAGCATCGCTTACGAATGCTGGATGTCGCGTTTAACGTCGGAACGACAGGGAACTTGCCACGCAGAAACGAAAACAGGCCCCGAAGGGCCGCGAACAGGAATCCGCCAGCGTCGCCGCTGCGACACTGACTTTCGAGAAGGCAGCGCAAGATCTGCTCCTGATATTGACTGCGGAGTGTAGCGGCGAAGTGCGTGGCGCGGTATGGGATGAATTCGACCTCGAAGCAGGCACCTGGACCATTCCCGCTGCACGGATACAAGCGCAGGAAACGCACGGCTTGGCGCTGCCGATACCAGCGCTACAACTCGTCAGGACGCTAAAGGAACAGAAGCTACACGAGACGCTCGTCTTTCCGTCGCCGCGCGGGAAGGTCCTCAGTGACACGGTGCTCACGTCATTTCTACGTCGCGTGAATGCCAAAAGCGATACGCCAGGGCGCGTGTCAACCGCGCATGGCTTTAGAATTAGAAGCCCGTTTTCGGGATTGGGCCAGCCAAAATGGCTACGCGCGCGACCTTGCCGAGCGTGCACTCTCGCATACTGTGTCGAACAGGGTTGAAGCGGCTTATCACCGCACCGACTTACTGGAACAACGGCGACCGCTTACGAAGGCGTGGGCAAGCCAGTCTGCCCGGTAGCATAAGAGTTGCGCGCGGCCACGCGTCAGCAGTCGCCCGCGCTATTTCCTCGCGGCGGCCCTATGCTTGACGAGAAAGGCCGCGCAGTGGTGTCCTTCCGGGAGGGCTTGAGATACACGCTCTTTACTGTCCAGGTACTTTTCCGGCTCGATAGTGTCGTACCGTGACATAACAGAGAAAGAGCATCGCGCCGACGAATAGCGTAGCTATAGTCCAATAGAAGAGCAAGGCAAGTGTTGCCATATCTTCAGGGTTTCCTTGATATTCGGCCCCGGTGACGGATAGGCAGAACCGAATAAATGTCTCCACGAGAATCGGCATATTCAACGGCAGCACCGCAATGACATACGTTAGCTGCCATCCTCCGATAGCTGACGCCATGACCCAAGCAATATATCGCAGCAACCCTTTCACAAATGACATTTTCACTTTACCTCGACAGTTCCATAGGCTCTCAATGTTGTGCCTGGCACTGGCAAGGACTGTCCCCGCGACCGGATATACTTTTGAAGACGGTGGAACTGGGAAGGGGCCACGACCGTAATGCAGCCGTGACTCAATCCCATTGGGCCTTTGGGGTGCAACCTGAAATTACCGCGCTTGATCTTATTGATGTTGGTCGTATCGCCCGATGCTGGATTCCAAAGCATGAACCAAGTGCGTCTGTCGGTTGAACCGTACCCATGCGCATCCCACCAATCGTACAGGAAGCCTAGGTAGCCCCCAGACTGGCGATCAACAAGTTAGTACGTCCCTTTCGGAAGCGGTCCAACGTTTTCAGCCTTGCCCGCGCCGCCGCCGGAACCAGAGAGCATGGTCGATTGCTGTGAGACTTTCCAGCGCCAGCCGATTACATCAATTTCGTTAAGGTGTTGAGCGTCCTGAGACTCGCCGACAATGCCGTTAATCTTGATAAAAATGTCCTGCGCCATTCGGAACTCCGGGGGCGAAAAGCCATGTAAACCAGCCCGCTGTGGGGCCAGTTTGGGTCAGTACGGTTGGCGGCTCTGAGATACGCCACTGCGTTTTTCAGGATGACCAGCGGTGTCGGACGTTAATATCGGACAAGTCCGAAAGCCCGAGCAATTTTGCAAACAGAAATGTCCATCGCTCGATGCACTAAAGTATTTCGTCTGCCCGCTTTTCGACAAAATATTCAACGTGCATAGATTCAGGGGCGCGTAGTATCCTGTGTTGCCGCTAACAAAAAAGCCGACCACAACGGTCGGCTTCAACATCATTCCGTCATCGCCAGCGCGCAGTTACATATTGCGATCTATTACCTCTCGTACCTCGCTAAGGGCATTCTCGGTCAGGTGTCATCAATTGAGTTCGGGTGGAAGCCAGCGATTAACGCTACCGGCTGCTCGACGGTCAGCGGATCAACGAGACTCCATAGTCGGTTGATTTCTTTGAACGAATGCGTATCCATCGGTCCCACCAGGATGGTGACGATTTGGCACGTATCGCGCCACCGTCTCGGTACAGTAGTAGCGGGCGGAACGAAAAGACACAACAAGGCACGCTTGTTTTGCCCAATGATGGGTTATTTGATGGGCCGAAAAACGAAAAAACCCGTAAGTCGTTGGACTTACGGGTTTTTAGATGTGCTTTGGCGGAAAGGGTGAGATTCGAACTCACGGTACCCCTAAAGGTACACCGGATTTCGAGTCCGGCGCATTCGACCACTCTGCCACCTTTCCGTGTTTTCCGACTTGCCGCAATGAGGCGGTTTTGTCAGATTCAAGCGGGTCGTTGCTTGAGAGAGAAAGATTATAGAACAGCTGATTTGGATTTCCAAGTCCCTTTGTCGAAAAATTTCGAAGAGACCTGGCAATCCGATCACGCCGTGGCATCAGCCCAAACCAGTCAGCCCGCCGGCAGTTCCAGCCGTTCGACGCCGCCCATATAGGGCCGCAGGGCCGCCGGCACCGTCACCGAACCATCGGCGTTCTGAAAGTTCTCCAGCACAGCCACGAGCGTACGGCCCACCGCAAGGCCCGAGCCGTTCAGCGTATGCACGAGTTCCGGCTTGCCTTGCGCATTCCGGTAGCGCGCCTGCATCCGGCGAGCCTGGAACGACTCCGTATTCGAACAGCTCGAAATTTCGCGATAGGTGTTCTGCGCCGGCAACCACACTTCGAGGTCGTAAGTCTTTGTCGCCGAGAAGCCCATGTCGCCCGTGCACAGCGTGATCACGCGATACGGCAACTCGAGCTTTTGCAGAATCGCCTCGGCGTGGCCGACCATCTGTTCCAACGCGTCATACGAAGTTTCCGGTGCGACGATCTGCACCATCTCGACCTTGTCGAACTGATGCTGACGGATCATGCCGCGCGTGTCGCGCCCGTATGAGCCCGCTTCCGAGCGGAAGCACGGCGAATGCGCGGTCAGCTTGATCGGCAACGCACTCGCTTCGATGATGCTGTCGCGCACTGTGTTCGTCAGCGAAATTTCCGACGTGGAAATCAGATATTGCGTGACCGTGTTTTCGCCACCGCCCTTCTCGACGCGGAACATATCGTCCGCGAACTTCGGCAATTGGCCGGTGCCGTACAGAATCTCCGGATTCACGATATACGGCGTGTAAATCTCCGTATAACCATGCTGCTGCGTATGCGTGTCGATCATGAACTGCGCAAGCGCGCGATGCAGCCGCGCAATCTGCCCGCGCAGCATCGTGAAGCGTGCGCCCGAGAGCTTCGCGCCGGTCTCGAAATCGAGCCCGAGCGGCGCGCCTACATCCACGTGATCCTTCACTTCGAAATCGAACTGACGCGGCGTGCCCCAGCGGCGCACCTCGACGTTGTCCGCCTCGTCGCGTCCTGCGGGGACGCTCTCATGCGGAAGATTCGGCACGCCGAGCAGAAGATCCGACAGACGCTTCTGAATGTCGTCCAGCTTCGCCGCCGACGCCTTCATCTCGTCGCCGATGCCGCCAACTTCCGCCATCACGGCCGACGTGTCCTCGCCCCGCCCTTTCATCGCGCCGATCTGCTTCGACAGGCTGTTGCGGCGAGCCTGCATTTCTTCGGTACGGGTCTGGGTGTCGCGGCGTTCCGCTTCGAGCGCGGTGAAGGCCGCCACGTCGAGGGTATAGCCGCGGTCGGCGAGGCGTTTCGCGACGCCTTCGAGGTCTTTGCGCAGCAACTGGATGTCGAGCATGGGATGGGGCAGGTATTCGTTGTATGAAGATGGGATTTTAGCGCACCGGCGCCGCCGGGCCTCAACCCTTCTTCGGCTTGTTCTCGCTGCGCCATTGCGCGTCGAGCTCTGCAAGACGCGCCATCTTGTCGCCGATCTTGCCTTCGAGGCCGCGCGGCGTCGGCGTGTACCAATGCGGATCGCGCATGTTCTCGGGCAGATACGTCTCGCCGGCTGCGTAGGCATCCGGTTCGTCGTGCGCGTAGCGGTACTCGTGGCCGTAGCCGAGCTCCTTCATGAGCTTGGTCGGCGCGTTTCGCAGATGCACCGGCACGCCGCGCGACTTGTCCTTGCTCACGAAGCGGCGCGCTTCGTTATACGCGTTGTAGCCGGCATTCGACTTCGGCGCGACCGCCAGATAGATGATCGCCTGCGCAAGCGCGAGCTCGCCCTCGGGCGTGCCGAGTCGCTCGTAAGTCTCGGCGGCGTCGAGCGCAATGCGTGCGGCACGCGGATCGGCGAGACCGATGTCCTCCCACGCCATCCGGACGATGCGGCGCGCCAGATAGCGCGGGTCCGCGCCGCCGTCGAGCATGCGGCAGAACCAGTAGAGCGCGCCGTCCGGACTGCTGCCGCGCACCGATTTATGCAGCGCGCTGATCTGGTCATAGAACGCGTCGCCGCCCTTGTCGAAGCGGCGCAGATTCTCGGCGAGCGCGCTGCCCAGCAACGCACCGTCGATCTCCGTGGTCTTCTGCTGTGAAGCCGCGCGCGCGACGATTTCAAGGTTGTTCAGCAGCTTGCGGCCGTCGCCGTCGGCGGAACCGATCAGCGCGTCGCGGGCTTCGTCGGTAAACGTCAGGCCGCCGAGCTCCTGTTGCGCGCGCTCGAGCAGTTCGCCCAACTCTTCCTCGGTGAGACTTTTGAGCACGTACACGGCCGCACGCGACAGCAACGCGCTATTTACCTCGAACGACGGATTCTCGGTCGTCGCGCCGATGAACACGAAGAGCCCCGACTCCACATGCGGCAAGAACGCGTCTTGCTGACTTTTATTGAAGCGATGCACCTCGTCGACGAATACGAGCGTCTGATGCCCGTTCGCGCGATGAATCTGCGCGGTCTCGACCGCCTCGCGAATGTCCTTCACGCCCGAAAGGACCGCCGACAACGCGATGAACTCCGCGTGAAACGCGTCGGCCATGAGCCGCGCGAGCGTGGTCTTGCCGACGCCGGGCGGCCCCCAGAGGATCATCGAATGCGCTTCGCCGGATTCGAACGCGACCCGCAGCGGCTTGTTCGGGCCGAGCAAGTGCTTCTGGCCGATGACTTCGTCGATATTGCGGGGCCGCAGGCGTTCGGCGAGCGGGACATTGGCACGGGGTTCTTCGAACATGGCGTTTTTGGGGATAATCTCGGCTTTTCCGGACGCGGTCCGCGCGATGGTCCGTGTGAAGATCGGCCTGAAGGCGGCGTGCTGCCGGACGAGCGCAAAGCCTGCACGAGAAAGGCGCGGGCAACGTCCTGCATTATGACAGTGACGGCGCATGAGCGAGCGCGGCGCATCTTGGACGGGGCGCGATCTCGCCGACAAGAGGACCAAAGCCGCGATAGCGCAGCAATAACGCAGCAGCACGAGCACCGACAACCGCAGTAACGCAAGCAGCCGGTAACAGCAACACACACGACTTACGGACACTCACCCGATGGCACAAGATCCACTCGCCGGCGACGCCGGTTCCACCTACGCACCGCTCACACCGGTGCCCGACGCGCGCCGCGCATTCCGTACCGGCGACGCCTTCGCGCTCTGGTTCTCGCTCGGCATCGGCCTGCTGGTCGCGCAAGCCGGCGCGCTGCTGGTGCCGGGGCTCTCGCTGCCGCATGCATTGCTGGCCATCGTGATTGGCAGCGTCATCGGCGTGGTTCTGCTGGCGCTGGCAGGCGTGATCGGCACGGACACCGGGCTCGCCGCGATGTCCTCGCTGCGTCCGACGCTCGGCGTGCGCGGCGCGTCGGTGCCCGCGGTGCTGAACGCCGTGCAACTGGTCGGCTGGGGTTCGTTCGAAGTGATCGTGATGCGCGATTCCGCCGACGCCCTCGCGAAGCAAGCCTTCGGCCTCTCGATGCCGCTGATCTGGACCGTCATCTTCGGCCTGCTGGCGACGCTGCTCGCAATCAGCGGGCCGCTCTCGTTCGTGCGGCGCTTTCTGCGCACATGGGGCATCTGGCTGCTGCTCGCGGGCGCGGCATGGCTCACGTGGAGTCTGCTCGCGCAACACGACCTTAGCGCGATGATGCGCCGCCCCGGCACAGGCGAGATGCCGTTCGGCGGCGCCATCGACCTCGTGGTGGCAATGCCGCTTTCCTGGCTGCCGTTGATCGCGGATTACACGCGCTTTGGCCGCCGCGCCGGCGACACGTTTCGCGGCACACTGCTCGGCTACGGCATTGCGAACATCTGGTTCTATGCGTTGGGCGCGGTCTACGGGCTCGCCGCGGGCGGCGGCGACGCGCTGCTGACAAGCGCGCTCGCGCAAGCCGGTGGCGGGCTCGCGTTGCTGCTCGTCCTGATCGACGAAGTGGACAACGCATTCGCCGACATTCATTCGGCAGCGGTTTCGACCGGCACGTTCTGGGCGCGCGGCAGCGTGCCGATGCTGTCGGCCGCATTCGGCGCGCTGTGCACGTTGATCGCGTTGCTTATACCGATGGCGAAGTATCAGAACTTCCTTCTGTTGATCGGCTCCGTGTTCGCGCCGCTTTTCGGCGTGGTGCTGGTCGATCACTTCATCGTGCGCAAGCGCCGTATCGAAGCCGCCGTGCTCGGCGACGTGCGCGGCCGCTACGGCTTCTCGGGCGGCTGGCACCTGAGCGCGTTTATCGCGTGGGTGATCGGCATTGCCGCTTATCAGGCGATTAACCAATGGCTGCCGAATCTCGGCGCAACGTTGCCTGCGCTCGTGATCGGCGCGGTGTGTTATCTGGCGTTCGTGTCGACGCGTAAAACCGCTTATGCGTGAACCTGTAAATCCGCCGTGGTGAAGAAAAGGCCTGCATTTGCAGGCCTTTTCGTTGCGATGCGCGGCGTCGCACGGCGCATCGGATGGCATGGCGACAGAACTCAGCGAGCAGCCATCCGATATTCGACGCCCGGCAGCACGCACAACAACTCGAACGCGAGATTCGCGGCAAGCAGCGCCGTCGTGCCGAACGGATCGTACGGCGGCGCAACCTCCACCAGATCCCAGCCGACGATGTTCAAGCCGCGCGCGCCACGAATGATCTCGAGCGCCTGCGGCACAGTCAGCCCGGCGATTTCCGGCGTGCCGGTGCCGGGCGCAAACGCCGGGTCGATACCGTCGATATCAAATGTGATGTAGACCGGGCCAT
Source organism: Paraburkholderia dilworthii (assembly GCF_000472525.1). Lineage (GTDB taxonomy): Bacteria > Pseudomonadota > Gammaproteobacteria > Burkholderiales > Burkholderiaceae > Paraburkholderia > Paraburkholderia dilworthii. The sequence goes on along the minus strand of NZ_AWZT01000008.1, from coordinate 94,775 downwards.
CGCCCATACGCTCGCGCACGCGCGCCATCAACGGCGTCAGCGACTGGTTCCAGCAGGCCTCGGCCTGCACCACTTCGAAGCCCTGGTCGCGGCACCAGTCGAAATCTTCCGCCGCGTAGCCGGTGCCGCGCAAACCGATTTGCACGACGCGCTCGCAATCGAGCAGCCCTTCTTCCACCGCGCGACGAAACGGCGTGCCGTGCGCGATTTTCTCGCCCATCATCGTGTCGTTGACGTCCGCGTGCGCGTCGACGTGGATCAGGCCGACCTTGCCGTGCTTGCGATGAATCGCGCGCAGAATCGGCAGCGCGATCGTGTGATCGCCGCCGAGCGTGACCGGTTTGCAATCGTGCTGGAGTATTTCGTCGTAAGCGGTTTCGATGCGCGCGATCGAATCGTGCAGGTTGTACGGATTGATCGCGACATCGCCGAGATCCGCGACTCGCAGGGAATCGAAGGGCGCCGCGCGCGTCGCCATGTTGTAGGGGCGCAGCAGCACCGATTCGCTGCGGATCTGGCGCGGCCCGAAGCGCGCGCCGGTGCGGTTGGACGTACCGAGATCGAACGGCACGCCGACGAAACACGCGTCGAATCCGTCGGCCGAGCCGACGTTCGGCAGCCGCATCATCGTCGCAATGCCGCCGCAGCGCGGCATCGCATTGCCGGACAGCGGCTGCGGCCGTTCGCCGGCTTCGGGAGAAATGAAAGAGGAAGTATTCATCGTGGCTCGGCCATGAAAGAAAACGCAGCGGATGGGGAATCTGCAAACCGGCTGAAGACGAACGTTCGAAAGGCAATCTGAACGCCCGGACGCCGGGTGAATCCGCATTCTTGAGCACTTATCGCCAACTTAAAATAGCCGCGCAATAACCTTTACATCGATCCTCAGCGATGTATTCTGACGCATGTTCTCCCAACTCACCGACCTCGATCTGCGGCTCATCCGCGTGTTTCTCGCGATTGTCGACGCGGGCGGCGTCTCGCCGGCGCAAGTCACGCTCAACGTGGGCCAGTCGACCATCAGCACACAACTCGCCACACTCGAAACGCGCCTCGGTTATCGGCTATGCGAACGCGGCCGCGGCGGCTTTCGTCTGAGCGCGCGCGGCGAACAGTTCGTCGATGCCGCTCGCGCGCTGCTCGATGCGGTCGACAGCTTCGGCATGCAGGCGCGCAACGTCGGCCGCAAGCTCGTGGGCACGCTCGACATCGGGATGATCGGGCACACGCCGGTATCGGCAAGCGCGCGTATCAGCGACGCGATCGGCCGATTTCGTTCGCGTGATCAGTCGGTGAGATTTTCGATTCTGGTGCGCTCGCCCGGCGAGCTCGAAGAGCTGCTGCTCAACGGCCGGATTCAGGTCGGCATCGGCTATTTCTGGCATCGCGTGCCGTCGCTCGAATACACCGAAGTGTTCGCTGAGGATCAGTTTGCGTATTGTGCGAAGGGGCATGCGCTGTTTGCGTCAGCCGGTAAGCTGTCGCCCGAGCAAGCCGCGGCGCACGAATGGGCGTGGCGCAGCTACCCGTTGCCTGAAGCCGAAAGTTCGACAAGCCCGCGCAACGTCACCGCGGTCGCCGACAACATGGAAGCGGTCGCCATGCTCGTGCTGTCCGGGCACCACCTCGGCTATCTGCCGGGACACTTCGCGGCGCCGTTCGTCGAGCAAGGGCTGCTCTCGGCGTTGAATCCCGCGCTGATGCGCTATCGCGTCGCGTTTCATATGGTCACGCGGACACGGCAACATCGAACGGATATCGTGGAAGCGTTCATCGACGATATGAAGGCCGCGCACGCGCTGGAAGTGAACGCGTAGCGTGCTTATCGGTCGTCTGTCGGGTGCTGTCGGGTGCTGTCGGGTGCTGTCGGGTGCTGTCGGGTGCTATCGGCGGCTCTGTCGGCAGCGCTAACGGCACCTCTGTCGGCGCTCCTCTCGGCGCTGCGTCTGCACTGTAACGGCGATAAAAAAAGCCGCGCGTCCAGCGCGGCTTCTTGCCAACATTAACCCACGGCAGCGGACTAGCCGTTAATCACGTCAGCGCCTTTCGGCACGGTGAACTTGAACGCGTCGGCGGGCAGCGGCGGATTTTTCTGGATGTTCGAGAACGTCAACAACGTCACGTTGCCGAACACGTCGTGCAGTTCCATTGCTTGCAGATTGCCGTCCTTGAAGCCGATGCCCACGCGCTGGAACTGCGTGTCTTTCGCTTTCGGCGTGAGTTCGAGCCAGTCGATGCCGGCCTTCACACCCGCATCGCGCAACGTGAAGTTCTTGTCCAGGTCGTTGCTGCCGAACAGGATCGCCGCCGGGCTCGCGCCAAGCGCGCCGCCGAGGCTTCGCACCGTCACTTGGTTCAGATCCTTGTCGTACACGTAGAGCTTGTCGCCGTCTGCCTGCAACAATTGCGCGTAGGGTTTTTCGTATTGCCAGATGAACTTGCCGGGACGCGCGAACGTGAAGGTTCCGCTCGACGTGCCGTTCTTGCCGCCGCCCGTGGTGGACAGCACGCCGCTTGCGCCGCTTGCCGCTTGCGCCTTGCTGGGCGCACGCACTTCCTGCTGCACGAAAGTGCCGCGAGCCGAATGAACTTGCGCGACGAACGCCTTTAGTTGCTCGGTGCCGCTCGCAAAAGCCTGCGAAGCGACGAGCATCGACGCGCCGATCGCCACCGTGCCGACGCTACGCGCGATTGCCCGGGCGAATCGGCCCACGCTACTGTATTGAGCATGCTGCTGCACGAATAGCTGCATATGGTTTTTCTCCCTTGATTTGAATTCGTTGAGCGACCGCGATGTTGGCGGCGCATCGACATAAGCGTGTTTGCCGGTGGCGGTGAACACAGTGCGAGGCTGCTGCGCGAGGCTCCCGGCCAACGCGTGAGGCCTGGATCTTTGCGGCCTGCATTGCTACGCTTATCGCAGAGCTTAGGCAGGCTGTCTTAAACGGGCCTTAGAACCAGCCTTAGAACCAGCCGCGACGGACCTTCGAAGCGGACCTTCGAAGCGAGCCTTCAAAGCAGACGGTAGATCAGGCCGCAGAAGCCACCGTTGCAAGCAAGCACTAAAGGTCAACCCCGGAAGTCAGCGAGGCAAGCGGCACAGAAACACTGGCCACTTGCCTCACGCCATAACGGCTACTCCGCCTCGCGCGCCGGCGCCAGAATCTCGCGATTGCCGTTCGACGACATCGCCGAGACCACACCGGAATTTTCCATTTGTTCGAGCAGACGCGCCGCGCGGTTGTAGCCGATGCGCAAATGCCGTTGCACCAGCGAGATCGACGCGCGCTTGTTTTTCAACACCACGTCCACCGCCTGATCGTAGAGCGGGTCCGACTCGCCATCGCCCGATCCGCCTCCAGCGCCCGCCGAGCCTTCGTCGCCCTCGCCCGTCACGCCGCCTTCCAGGATGCCCTCGATATAGTTCGGCTCCCCCTGCTCCTTCAGCTTGTCGACAACGCGATGCACTTCCTCGTCCGACACGAACGCGCCGTGCACGCGCACCGGCAAGCCGCTGCCCGGCGGCAGGTAGAGCATGTCGCCCATGCCGAGCAGCGATTCCGCGCCCTGCTGGTCGAGAATCGTGCGCGAGTCGATTTTGGACGACACCTGGAACGCCATCCGCGTCGGCACGTTGGCCTTGATGAGCCCGGTGATCACGTCGACCGACGGACGCTGCGTGGCGAGAATCAGGTGGATGCCCGCCGCGCGCGCCTTCTGCGCGATCCGCGCGATCAGTTCCTCGACCTTCTTGCCGACCACCATCATCAGGTCCGCAAGTTCGTCGATCACGATCACGATGTTGGGTAGGCGCGTGAGCGGTTCCGGCTCGTCGGGCGTGAGGCTGAACGGGTTCGGCAGCTTTTCTTCGCGCTTGGCCGCTTCGTCGATCTTGTTGTTGTAGCCGGCGAGATTACGCACGCCGAGCTTGCTCATCAGCTTGTAGCGGCGCTCCATTTCGGCGACCGCCCAATTGAGCGCGTGACCGGCCTGACGCATATCCGTCACGACCGGACACAGCAGATGCGGAATGCCTTCGTACACGCTCATTTCGAGCATCTTCGGATCGATCAGGATCATGCGGACCTGATCCGCGCTCGCCTTATAGAGCAGCGACAGAATCATCGCGTTGATGCCGACCGACTTGCCCGAACCGGTCGTGCCCGCGACCAGCAGGTGAGGCATTTTCGCGAGGTCCGCGCATACCGGCTTGCCGCCGATATCCTTGCCGAGCCCCATAGTGAGCGGCGACGCGGCATCCGCATACACCGCCGAGCCGAGAATCTCAGAGAGGCTCACGGTCTGACGGCGCTGATTCGGCAATTCGAGCGCCATGAAATTCTTGCCCGGAATCGTTTCGACAACGCGGATCGACACGAGCGACAGCGAACGCGCGAGGTCTTTCGCCAGATTCACGATCTGGCTGCCCTTCACGCCGGTGGCCGGCTCGATCTCGTAGCGCGTGACGACCGGCCCTGGATACGCGGCGACCACGCTCACTTCGACGCCGAAATCCTTGAGCTTTTTCTCGATCAGACGCGAGGTGAATTCGAGCGTATCGGCCGAGATGGTTTCCTGCGCGGCGGGCGCCGGATCGAGCAGCGAGATAGGCGGCAACGTGGAATCGCCCGGCAGATCGGTAAAGAGCGGCACTTGCCGTTCTTTTTCGACGCGCTCCGACTTGGCCGGCGTAACAACCGGCGGCACGATCACGACGGGCTCGTGTTCCTCGATCCGCACGCGGCCCTTTTCGACCTTGCCTTCGCGCTTCACCGCGGCGGCTTCGCCCAGTTTGCGATCGCGCCCGGCTTCGCGGCGCAGCTTCGCGAAGGTCACTGCCGAAATGATCGACTCGCCGACCTTCTCCGACACCGACAGCCACGAAAAGCGGAAATACAGCGACAAGCCAATGCCGAGCACGATCAGCAGCGCCAGCGTGCCGCCCGTGAAACCAAGCGCATGCGACACGCCGCGCGCGACCGCCTCCCCGATCACGCCGCCCGGCGCGCGCGGCAACTGCACCTTGAGCGACCACATGCGCAACGCTTCGATGCCGTCGCAGGCGAGCAGCACGAGCATGAATGCAAAGGCGTCCGCAAGCCAGCTGACGTCGCGCGGCGCGTCTTCCTGCAATTCTTCGTGACGGGTGATGCGCTTGTAGTTCGCGGAGATATGGCGACCGAGCAGCACGATCCACCAGTACGCGGACAGGCCAAACAGCAGTAGCAGAATGTCCGACGTCCACGCGCCCACGCGGCCGGCCCAGTTTGCAATGTGGTCGACCTGCGCGGCGTGCGTCCAACTCGGATCGCGCCGGCTGTAGCTGACGAGCGCCATCAGCAGGAAAACGCCGAGCGCGACCTGCAGAATCCAACGGATTTCGGTGAAGAGGCGCGACATGCGGTGCGGCAATGCCTGCGCGCTCGCGGAATAAGGAGCTTTTGCCATTGATCCTGTTGCTTGTGTGGCCGATCCGGTGCGCCGAGCCGCGGGCCGTGCGTCGGCCGGCGCGGCTGCGGGCGCTGCACCGGCGACCCGAAACTTCGATCCGGCCTATTGTAAACGCAGTGCCCCGCGTGAGGCTGTAAATGACGGTAACCTGGCCGATTGACGACACTCGCTCACCACGGACATTGGCCAAAATCGGGAACGACGGCGTGCGCCAAGGGCTATCGCCGCGATCGGAAAGCTTCATGGAGCAGGCCGCCGCCCCGCCCTTTATAATGCCCGACTGATACCCATCTACAGTTTCAGCCCAAGTCGCGCAGCCTCGCATGGGCGGGCAGCGCGCCGTAAAAGGATTCGATCATGCCAGCAACTTCCACGAAACACGCCAAGGTTCTGATTCTCGGTTCCGGTCCCGCCGGCTACACGGCCGCCGTTTATGCGGCGCGCGCCAACCTCGCGCCGGTGCTCGTCACGGGCCTCGCGCAAGGCGGCCAGCTGATGACCACGACCGACGTCGAAAACTGGCCCGCCGACGCCAACGGCGTGCAGGGCCCGGAACTGATGGCACGCTTTCTGGAGCACGCTGAGCGCTTCAACACCGAAATCATCTTCGACCATATCCACACGGCCAAACTGAACGAAAAGCCGATCCGTCTGATCGGCGATTCGGGCGAGTACACGTGCGACTCGCTGATCATCTCGACGGGCGCATCGGCGCAATACCTCGGCCTGCCGTCCGAAGAAGCGTTCATGGGCAAGGGCGTGTCGGCCTGCGCCACCTGCGACGGCTTCTTCTACAAGCAGCAGCACGTGGCCGTGGTCGGCGGCGGCAATACCGCCGTTGAGGAAGCGCTCTACCTGTCGGGTATCGCGAAGAAGGTTACCGTGATTCATCGCCGCGACAAGTTCCGCGCCGAGCCCATCCTGATCGATCGCCTGCTCGCGAAAGAAACAGAAGGCGTCGTCGAGATCAAGTGGAACCATACGCTCGATGAAGTGACCGGCGACCAGTCCGGCGTGACCGGTGTGCGCATCAAGCACACGCAAACCGGCGAGAAGACCGACATCGCGCTGCAGGGCCTGTTCGTCGCGATCGGCCACAAGCCGAACACGGACATCTTCGAAGGCCAGGTGGAAATGAAGAACGGCTACATCATCACGAAGGGTGGCCTGAACGGCTTTGCGACCGCCACCAGCGTGCCGGGCGTGTTCGCCGCCGGCGACGTGCAGGACCACGTGTACCGTCAGGCAATCACGAGCGCAGGCACGGGCTGTATGGCCGCACTCGACGCGCAGCGCTATCTGGAAACCATCAACGAGATGGCCGGCGAGCATGCGATGAGCCAGGAAGCCGAGCGTTGATCGGCAGCGCTCGTTCGCGAACGCAACGGTAAAATAGCGGCTGGGCCTTGCCCGGCCGCTCGCTCGATGAAAGGCCGCGGCTCACAAGCCGGCGGCCTTTTTGCATTCAGCCTTTTATCCGGCCGCGCGAGACGCCGTGTGCCGCCGTGTGCCGCCGTGTGCCGCCGTGTGCCCGACTCATTTTCCGCGTGTATTGCCGCTATGAAGAATCTGCCTCATCCGAACGAGCCCAAGCGCGCCCGCGCCGCTGCGCGACCCGCGCCGGAACCCGCTACGCCCGTCGCCAAGCCGGCAATCGAGCCGGCGGCGGGCCTGGCGGGCCTCGGCGCGCTGCGCGATGCGTTGAAGGTCGACGCACAACGGCGCGAGCGCGAACGCGCGGCCGCGGCGGCCGCACAGCGCGAAGCTGCCATGGACGCCGATCTGTTTCGGCGCGAGATCGGCGAAGTCGCGCCGCTCGCGGTGCCGCCACGCGCGTCGTTGCCGCGCAATCCTCCACCGCCGCTGCCGGTGCAAACGCGGCTCGACGAAGAAGCCGTGCTGCACGAAGCGATTTCCGACGAGTTCGATCCCGAGGTGCTGCTCGACACCGACGAAACGCTCTCCTACTGCCGGCCCGGCGTCAGTCAGGAAGTCGTGCGAAAACTCCGGCGCGGCGACTGGATCGTGCAGGCGCAGATCGACCTGCATGGCATGCGGCGCGAGGAAGCGCGCGAGGCGCTGGCCGAGTTCATCCGCGAATCGGTAAAGCGCGGCTTGCGCTGTCTGCGCGTGATTCACGGCAAGGGGTTGGGCTCGATCGGCAAGGAACCGGTGCTCAAGGGCAAGGTGCGCGCGTGGCTCGTGCAGAAGAACGAGGTGATCGCGTTTTGCCAGGCGCGCCCGCATGACGGCGGCGCCGGCGCGGTGGTAGTGCTGCTGCAGCCGGGCGCCACGCCGGCTCACGCCAGGCCTTTCACGGAGCCGCAGTGATCCATCCGAGGCTCACGCTCGCGCTCACCTTCATGGAAGCGCTGGCAATTTTTGCGTACGCCATTTCCGGTTTCATCGAGGCGAAGACGCGCCGGCTCGATGCAGTGGGCACCTTTCTCGTCGCGATCGCCACGGCCTTCGGCGGCGGCACGCTGCGCGACGTGCTGCTGGAACGCCGCCCGTTCTACTGGGTCGAGCATCAGGAATACCTGATCGCGATCTTCGTGATGTCCCTGTTCGCGCCCACCTTGCTCAAGATGACCTCGCGCCTGCTGTCCGAGCGCGTGCTGCTGGTGGCCGACGCAATCGGCCTCGGCCTTTTCAGCATCGCGGGAACCTCGATCGCGCACGACGCGCAGATGCCGTGGTTCACGTCCGTGATGATGGGCGTGGCGACGGGCGTATTCGGCGGCGTGATCCGCGACGTGCTGTGCAACGAAGTGCCGTTGATTCTGCGCGACTCGCGGCCTTACGCGACATGCGCATTCGTCGGCTGCTGGCTGTATGCGTTGCTGGACTATGTGAACTTCGACACGGTGTATAGCGTGCTGATCGCGACCGCCTTTATTCTGCTGTCGCGGCTTGCAACGTTCAGGCTTGATGTGCGTCTGCCGCATTAGCGGCCTTGGATATGCCGTAGCCGTAGCCGTAGCCGTAGTCGACCTTGCTTGCGGAAGGCCTGTCGATTTGCATCGCATTCGTTCGTCGTGATGTAAACGCGGCCCACAATTCTTCGCTGGGTCCGCAGCGAACCCGCCCTCTCCAAGGTGACCACGATGAGCCCGAAGCTATACGCCCACCCCTTCTCCTCTTACTGTCAAAAGGCCCTCATCGCGCTCTACGAGAACGGCACGCCGTTCGAGTTCCGCCTGCTCGCGCACGATGATCCGCGAATCATGGCCGAGTTCGCCGCGCTGTGGCCGATCAAACGCTTTCCGGTTCTGGTCGACGGCAGCCGAACGGTGACGGAGGCGAGCATCATCGTCGAATATCTTGGCTTGTATCATCCGGGGCCGGTGCCGCTTCTACCGGCCGACGCCCGCGCGGCGCTCGAGGTGCGCAGCATGGATCGCTTCTTCGACAACTATATTTCGACGCCGCAGCAAAGAATCGTCGGAGACAGCTTGCGCCCACAAGCGGAACGCGACGCGCGCGGCGTCTCGGAAGCTCGCGCGATGCTCGACACCGCCTATGCATGGCTCGACAACGTGATGGCCGGGCGCCAATGGGCCGCAGGCGACACATTCAGCCTCGCCGATTGCGGCGCCGCGCCGTTCCTCTTTTACGCCGACTGGACGCACGCAATCGATCCGTCGTTTGCGCATGTGCGCGCCTATCGCGAGCGGCTGTTGGCGCGTCCGTCGTTCGCACGCGCGGTCGACGAAGCGCGGCCGTATCGTCCGCTGTTCCCGCTGGGCGCGCCTGAGCGGGACTGAGCGCCCCACCGCCCCCTTGCGGACAACATCAAGTTCAGCCTATACACTTCACGTCGAACCTATTTCCGCCAATCACTCACAAGGCCAAACATGGACCGTTTTGAAGCGATGGAGATATTTACGCGTGTGGTCGAGGCGAACAGCTTCACCAAAGTATCCGAATCGCTCGACCTGCCGCGCGCCAAAGTCAGCCGGACGATTCAGGCGCTCGAAGAACACGTCGGCGTGCGGCTGTTGAATCGCTCGACGCGCCAGGTCAGCGTTACGGAAGACGGCGCGCTCTTCTACGACCGCTGCGTGCGCATTCTCGCCGAAGTCGCCGACGCGGAGTCGTCGCTGTCGAACAAGCGCGAAAATCCGGTGGGCACGATCCGCGTGGATACGTCCGGCACGCTCGCCCGTGCGCTGCTTTTGCCCGCACTCGACGACTTCTACCAGCGCTACCCCGAAATCGACGTGCGTCTCGGTCTCGCCGACCGCAACATCGATCTGATCCAGGACGCGGTGGATTGCGTAATCCGCATGGGCACGCCGGAAGAGTCGAGCCTCGTCGCGCGGCGCATCGGCCAGGCGCGGATCGTCACATGCGCGTCGCCCGCGTACCTCGAGAAACACGGCACGCCGACCACGCTGGAACAGTTGAGCGAGCATCGCGCTGTCAATTATGTGTCGGCGCGCACCGGCAGGACTTTTCCGTTCGAATACGAAGTGAACGGCGAGATCACGAAGGTCGCGATGAAAAGCGTGCTCGCGGTGAACGACGGCTCGGTCTACATTCGTGCGGGCGCGCTCGGCCACGGCATCATACAGCCGTCGCGCTTCATGGTCGCGCATCTGATCGAGCGCGGTGTGCTCAAGGAAATCCTCACGAACTACACGAGCCCCAGCACACCGCTGTCGATCCTTTACGCGCATCGCCGCAATCTGAGTTCGCGGCTGCGCGCATTCACCGAATGGGTAACGGAACTCGTGCGCAACAATCCGGATCTGCGCATTCCGGAGGCTTGACGCCATGCAGCGAAAAGCCCCTTGCGTGGTGAGACGCAAGGGGCTTTTGTCATTCAGACGAGATGCTGCGCCCGGATTCGCGCGCAGGCAATCCGCTCAGGCAATCCGCTCTTCATTCGACGGATCGAACAACACCGCCTTCGACGTATCGAACAGCAGCGTCGTGTTCGTCAACGGCTGCGGATTGGAAGCCGGGTGCACGCGGCTCACCACGCGCTTGCCGTTGACCTGCGCGAAGACGAGCGTGTCCGGACCGGTCGGCTCGATCACGTCGACCTTCACTTCGATCTGTTGCAGCTTGGCGTGGTCGCCATGCGCGCCGCGCGAATCGGTGATGCGTTCCGGCCGCAAGCCGAGAATCACTTCGCGGCCGACGTGCGACTTGACCTTCGCCGAATCGAACGGCAGGTTCAGCACCGTGCGAGCAACGCCCGTATCAAGTTCGATGCCGACGCCCGCGCCCTGCTCGACGAGCTTGCCCTGAATGAAGTTCATCGGCGGCGCACCGATAAAGCCGGCCACGAACAGGTTCGACGGCGAATCGTAAATGTCCTGCGGCGCGCCGAACTGCTGCACGATGCCGTCCTTCATCACCGCAATGCGGTCGCCGAGCGTCATCGCTTCGATCTGATCGTGCGTCACGTAGACGATCGTCGTACCGAGGCGCTGATGCAGCAGCTTGATTTCCGAACGCATTTCGATACGCAGCTTGGCGTCGAGGTTCGACAGCGGCTCGTCGAACAGGAACATCACTGGGTCGCGCGCGAGAGCACGCCCCATTGCCACGCGCTGACGCTGGCCACCGGACAACTGGCCCGGCTTGCGGTCCAGCAGGTGAGTAATTTGCAGCGTGTTCGACACGCGGTCGACGATCTGCGCTTGCTCCTGCTTCGGCACCTTGCGGATATTCAGGCCGAAGGAGATGTTCTCGCGCACCGTCATCGACGGATACAGCGCGTACGACTGGAACACCATTGCGATGTCGCGATCCTTCGGCGACAGATTGTTCACCGTCTTGCCGTCAATCTGGATCTCGCCCTTGGTCACGGTTTCGAGACCGGCAATCATGTTGAGCAGCGTCGACTTACCGCAGCCCGAGCCGCCGACCAGAATCAGGAACTGGCCGTCTTCGATGTCGATGTTGACACCCTTCAGAACCGGCACCCCGTTCGGGTAAGTCTTGTACACGTCACGGATGGAAAGGCTTGCCATGCTGTGAATCCTCTTGTCTCTGGTACTGCTTGAAAACGTCTTGTCGGGTATCAGCGGCGCTTCACGTGTTCGTCACGTAGCGCCGCCGCGCTCGGATGGTTAGCGTGGTTCAGCCCTTCACCGCGCCCGCCGTCAGGCCGCGCACGAAATAGCGTCCGGCGATGATGTAGACCAGCAAGGTCGGCAACGCGGCGATGATCGCGCCGGCCATGTCCACGTTGTATTCCTTCACGCCGGTCGAGGTGTTCACGAGGTTGTTCAGCGCCACCGTGATCGGCATCGAATCGACGCCGGAGAACACAATCCCGAACAGGAAGTCATTCCAGATCTGCGTGAATTGCCAGATCAGGCAGACCATGAAAATCGGCAGCGACACAGGCAGCAGAATCTTCGTGAAGATCGTGAAGAAACCAGCGCCGTCGATACGCGCGGCCTTCACGAGTTCAGCCGGAATGCTGACGTAGAAGTTGCGGAAGAACATCGTGGTGAACGCGATACCGTAAATCACGTGCACGACCACCAGACCGGTCGTTGTGTTCGACAGGCCGAGCATGCCTTCGAAACGCGCCATCGGCAGCAGGATCGCCTGGAACGGAATGAAACAGCCGACCAGCAGCATCGTGAAGATCGGATCGGCGCCACGGAAACGCCAGTGCGTGAGCACATAACCGTTGAACGCGCCGATGATCGACGAAATCAGCACGGCCGGAATCACCATCCGCACCGAGTTCATGAAGAACGGCTGCATGCCGTCGCAACGCACGCCGGTACACGCGCCGCTCCATGCCTTGATCCAGGGATCGACGGTCCAGTGCGAAGGCGGCGTGAGCAGGTTGCCGGTGCGCAACTGGTCGATGTCCTTGAACGACGTCGACAGCATCACGTACAGCGGAAACAGGAAGTACAGGGCAAACAGTATCAACGCCGCGTAAATGACGGCGCGGCTGATCGTCATTTTAGGCTGCATTGCGGGTGCTCCTCGATTCCAGATACATGAGCGGCACGAGCACGGCCACTACGGTTGCGAGCATCATGATCGACGATGCGGCGCCGACGCCGAGCTGCCCGCGATTGAACGAAAACGTATACATGAAAATAGCCGGCAGCGACGACGACGTACCTGGACCGCCCGCCGTCAACGCGACAACCAGGTCGAAGGTCTTGATCGTGATATGGCAAAGAATCAGCAGCACCGAGAAAAACACCGGACGCATGCTCGGAATCACGATCTTGCGATAGATGGTGGGCAGGTTCGCGCCGTCCATCTGCGCGGCCTTGAAGATTTCACCGTCGACACCGCGCAGGCCCGCGAGGAAGAGCGCCATCACGAAGCCGGTGGATTGCCACACCGCCGCGATCACGACGCAGAAAATCGCCTTGTCGGGGTCGCCGAGCCAACTGAACGAGAAGCTCGTCCAGCCCCAGTCGTGAAAGACTTTTTCGAGGCCGATGCTCGGCGTCATGATCCATTGCCACGCCGTGCCGGTCACGATGAACGACAGCGCCATCGGGTAGAGAAACACCGCGCGCAGCGCGCCTTCATTGCGGATCTGCTGATCGAGCAGGATCGCGAGGAACAGACCGAGACCGATACAGATACCGATGAACGGGATGCCGAACCAGCCGAGGTTGGCCGCCGACGTCCAGAACACGTCGTTATCGAACAGTTCGCGATAACGGTCGAGGCCGACAAAATCATAACGCGGCATCAGTCGCGAATTGGACATCGACAGATAGCCGGTGATGGCAATGAAGCCATACACGAAGACCAGGCTGATCACGACGCTGGGTGCGAGCACCAGCTTCGGAATCCAGCGATCGGCAAGGGCCGCCATAGGCGACACGCGGCGGGCGGCGCTAGCCGTTTTCCCGTTTCCGCTGATAGAAGCAGTCACTACTCGACTCCTGCTGAAACTGTACCGCCCGGCCGCTCACGTCGACGCACACGATAAACCGGCAACGTGAGAACGTGACAAACGCGAAGCCGCAACGGCATAGGTGTGACTCTATGAAACCAGGGTGAAGCCGCCTGCGCCTGAATCTACATCGGGCGCCGCGGAGCGGAAAGCCCACATCGCACGGTGCAACACAATCCGGCTCAACGGAAGGCCATCAGCGGCGCAAAGCGGCGCGCCCAACCGCCGGGCGCGCCGCTTTATCACTTCACTTACTTGGTCTTCGCTGCCTTCGCGAGCGCTGCAACCGCGCTCTTCGAATCCTGCTGCGAGTTCATGAACTTCGTGACCACGTCGGAGATCGCGCCGGCTGCTGCATCCGGTTGCGCCATGCCGTGTGCGAGCGACGGCACATAGCCGCCCGACTTGATCGCGACCTGTTCATCCGCGTACGACTTCTTCGCGCAGTCGTCGAACTTGGCCATCGACACGCCCAGACGAACCGGAATCGAGCCCTTGTTCAGGCTGAACTGTTCCTGGAAATCCGGCGACATGATGGTTTTCGCGAGCGCCAGTTGACCCGGCGTTGCCGCCTTCTGGCCTTTCTGCTGGAAGAACACGAACGAGTCGACGTTGAACGTGTAGGCCTTCTCCGTGCCCGGCACCGCGGCGCAGATGTAGTCCGAGCCCGACTTCTTGCCGGCGTTGGCGAATTCGCCCTTCGCCCAGTCGCCCATGAACTGCATGCCGGCCTTGCCGTTGATGACCATCGCCGTGGCGAGGTTCCAGTCACGGCCCGTGCGGCCCGCGTCGAAGTAGCCCTGAATCTTGCGGACGGTGTCGAACACGCCAACCATCTTGTCCGACGTCAGCGTCTTTTCGTCGAGGTCGACCAGCGCCTTCTTGTAGAAGTCCGCGCCTTGCGACAGCACGACGTCTTCCCACAGCGTCAGGTCTTGCCACGGCTGGCCACCCATCGCGATCGGCTGGATGCCCGCGGCCTTCATCTTGTCGGCCACCGCAAAGAATTCCGGCCATGTGGTCGGCGCCTTGCCGCCTGCCTTATCGAGCGCAGCCTTGTTGATGTAAAGCCAGTTCACGCGATGCACCGAGAACGGCGCCGCGACGTAGTGACCGTCCGCGTGCATGATCTTGTCGATTTCCGGCGGCAGATTCTTCTTCCAGTCACCCGCGACCGAGTCGATCGGCACGAGCACGCCTTGCGAAGCCCAGTCCTGAATCAGCGGGCCCTTGATCTGCGCGGCGCTCGGGGCGTTGCCCGAGATCACCTGCGTCTTGAGTGCCGTCATGGCAGCCGCGCCCGCGCCACCTGCAACCGCAAAGTCTTTCCACGTGTAACCCTGCTTCGTCATGTCGTCCTTGAGGACACCGACGGCTTTCGATTCGCCGCCCGAGGTCCACCAGTGCAACACTTCGATCGACTCGGCAGCCTGCACGGCCGAGACGCCACACATCAGACCTGCGGCGCACAAAGCGCCCATGATCGCGCGAAATTTCATTGCTTATCTCCTCCAGACACCTGAACAAAAAACAAATGGGCCCTGATGTCGCCAGGGTGCTGTGGTTGGTTCAAACAGGCAAAACACTGGGCGATCGAGCACGGTCGGGCGCATGCGCGAGGCATGTGCCGGCGGACCGATGTCCGGCCGCTGGAAGCTCAAGAGATGAGTGGTTCGGGATGCAACTGACTGTCTCCTCTTTTGATTTTTGCCCGCCCGCGTCGCGCGGCAGACTCGAGGTGCCTTGCACGTCAACAGAGGCAATCTGCTTGCCGGCGCTGCACTGCCCCGGCTTTCCGTAACGGCTGCCGGGACAGGCTGGCCTATGCCGGCACGCAATGTCCGTTAACATGCAGGGGACGCCTGCCGATTCGCGAAAACGCGCAACTTACCTGACAGCGCACGCTTTTTTCATCGAATTAGCGCTACCTCTTGATTTGGATTGTAGTTAAACTACAATTCAGTGTCAAAAAATATTTTATCGGACTACGGTCGCCCTTTTCGCGGCATTCCGGCGGCCCCAGGACATCGACGGAGACTCATGCAAACCGATTCAAGCTTCACCTTCGTTCTCTTCGGCGGAACCGGCGATCTGTCGATGCGCAAGATTCTCCCCGCACTGTTTGAAGCACACCGTGCGGGCGGCATGCTGGCCGACAGCGGCAAGATCGTCGCGGTGGCGCGCCACGCGGCCGATCGCGGCGAGTATCTTCAGTGGGTCAATGAGCACGTCAAACCGCATGTGTCGAAGAACGGTGTCGACGAAACGGCATGGGCGAGCTTTCTCGAACGCATCGAGTTCGTGAAGATCGACCTGGGTAATCCCGAAGACTTCACACTGCTGCGCGACGCGGTGAAAGACCTGCCCGGCATCCGCGTGTTCTATCTGGCTACCGGTCCGTCGCTGTTCGTGCCCATCTGCCGCGCGCTCGCGTCGGTGGGGCTCAACGAAAACGCGCGCATCGTGCTCGAAAAGCCGCTCGGCTACGACCTGAAGTCGTCGAATGCGATTAACGACGCGGTCGGCGAAATCTTCGCTGAAGAACAGATCTACCGGATCGACCACTACCTCGGCAAAGAGCCCGTGCAGAACCTGCTGGCGCTGCGCTTCGGCAATGCACTGTTCGAGCCGCTGTGGCGCCGCGAGTGGGTGGAAAGCATTCAGATCACGATTGCCGAGGAACTCGGTGTCGAAGCGCGCGGCGATTTCTACGACAATACCGGCGCACTGCGCGACATGGTGCAAAACCATTTGCTGCAACTGCTTTCAATCGTCGCAATGGAGCCGCCGCATTCGATGGACTCCGACTCGGTGCGCGACGAAAAGCTGCGCGTGCTGCGTGCGTTGAAGCCGATCAATCCGCTCGACATCGGCAAGGTTGCGGTGCGGGGCCAGTATCATTCGGGCGTGATTCGCGGCAACGCGGTCCCGGCCTACGCGACAGAGCCTGGCGTGAAGCAGAACAGCACGACGGAAACCTTCGTCGCGTTGAAGGTCGAGATCGAGAACTGGCGTTGGGCCGGCGTGCCGTTTTTTCTGCGCACCGGCAAGCGGCTTGCGGACCGCGTCGCGGAAATCGTCGTGAATTTCCGCGCGGTGCCGCATTCGGCGTTGGGTGTTTCGGCGTTGCGCGCGGGCGCGAATCGTCTGGTGATCCGCTTGCAGCCGAACGAAACCATTCGCCTCTACTGTCTCGCGAAGCAGCCGGGCGAAGGCATGAACCTCGCAAGCGTTCACCTCGACCTCGCGTTCGACCAGTTCTTCCGCGAAGGGCAGATGGAGGCGTACCAACGCCTGCTGCTCGACGTGATCAACGGCCGTCTCGCGCTCTTTGTGCGGCGCGACGAACAGGAAGCCGCGTGGCGTTGGGTCGAACCGATCCTGAACGAATGGAAGGCTTCGAACAAACCGCCGAAGCCGTATGCGTCGGGCACATGGGGTCCTGCCGCCGCGAGCGCGATGCTTGCGCAGCACGGCACCTGCTGGCTCGAAGAAGAGAACTGATTCGCAGCGGATTTACGCAGCTCTAACAAAAAAGCAGCACGGAGGAGAAGTGATCGAGCTTCATGCTTTCGACGATCAACGCGCCCAATCCGACGCGTTGGCGAAGGCCGTTGGCGACGCGCTACATGCATCGCTGGCCGCACAGACGGCGACGTCGGATGCCGGCATTTCCGGCGCGTCCACAGCCGGTACGTCCACAGCCGGCACGCACCCGGCCCTGCTCGCCGTGTCCGGCGGCAGCAGTCCGCGTCCGTTTCTTCAGATGCTGTCCACCCAACGCTTCGACTGGCCGCGCGTTGCCGTGACGCTCGTCGATGACCGCTGGGTGCCAGAGACGGATAGCGCCAGCAACTCGCAACTCGTGCACGCCACGTTGCTGCAGAACGCCGCGAAAAACGCGACCTTCTGGCCGCTCGCCGACACGACGCAAGACCTGCACTCGCATGTCGCCGCACTCAACGCCGACCCGCGCTTTGCGAACGTGCCCGACGTCGCGATTCTCGGCATGGGTGAAGACGGCCACACCGCGTCGATCTTCGCCGACGCGCCCGAGTGGGATCACGCGATCACCACGACTGAGCGCTTCGTCGTCGTGCATCCCGGCAGCGCACCGCATGCGCGCGTGAGTTGGTCGCTCTCCGCGCTCAAAGAAGTGAAGCACCTGTTTTTGCTGATCGCCGGACCGCGCAAGATGGACGTGCTGAACGCAGCCGCATCTTCGCTACAGAAAAATGCCATCTCGCAGTTGGCGAACGACAAGGGAGTGAGACTCGATGTCTACTGGTGTGCAAACTAAGGCTGTTCCGGGCGCGGGCCAGCACGCCGATGGACCGAGACTGCTGGCCGACATCGGCGGCACGAACGCGCGCTTTGCGCTGGAAACCCGGCCGGGCGAGATCGGCTCGGTGCACGTCTACCCATGCGCGGATTACCCCGGCGTCGCCGAAGTCATCAAGAAGTATCTGAAGGACACGAAGATGGGCCGCGTGAATCACGCGGCGATTGCGATTGCGAACCCGGTCGATGGCGATCAGGTCAGCATGACGAATCACGACTGGAGCTTTTCGATCGAAGCCACACGCCGCGCGCTCGGCTTCGACACGCTGCTCGTCGTGAACGACTTCACCGCGCTCGCTATGGCCTTGCCCGGCCTGACGGACGCGCAACGCGTGCAGGTCGGCGGCGGCACGCGCCGCCCGAACAGCGTGATCGGCCTGCTCGGTCCGGGCACCGGCATGGGCGTGTCGGGCCTGATTCCCGCCGACGACCGCTGGATCGCGCTCGGCAGTGAAGGCGGCCACGCCACGTTCGCGCCGGCCGATGAGCGCGAAGACATCGTGCTGCAATACGCGCGCAAAAAGTGGTCGCATGTATCGTTCGAACGCGTGGCCGCGGGGCCCGGCATCGAAGTGATTTATCGTGCGCTCGCGGGCCGGGACAAGAAGCGCGTGGCGGCGAACGTCGACACCGGCGAAATCGTCAAACGCGCGCTGGAAGGCGAGCCGCTCGCGGCCGAATCCGTCGACGTGTTCTGCGGCATTCTCGGCACCTTCGCGGGCAATATCGCGGTGACGCTCGGCGCGCTCGGCGGCATTTATATCGGCGGCGGCGTGGTGCCGCGGCTCGGCGAGTTCTTCGCGCGCTCGTCGTTTCGCAAGCGCTTCGAGGCGAAGGGCCGCTTCGAGGCGTACTTGCAAAACGTGCCGACGTATGTGATCACCGCGGAATATCCGGCCTTTCTCGGCGTGTCCGCAATCCTCGCCGAACAGTTGTCGAATCGCGCGGGCGGCAGCTCGTCGGCGGTGTTCGAGCGGATCAGGCAGATGCGCGACGCGCTTACGCCGGCCGAACGCCGCGTCGCCGATCTCGCGTTGAATCATCCGCGCTCGATCATCAACGATCCGATCGTGGACATCGCGCGTAAGGCCGACGTGAGTCAGCCGACCGTGATCCGCTTCTGCCGTTCGCTTGGTTGCCAAGGTTTATCGGACTTCAAGCTGAAGCTCGCGACCGGTTTGACCGGCACGATTCCGGTGAGCCACAGCCAGGTGCATCTCGGCGATACGGCGACGGACTTCGGCGCGAAGGTGCTGGACAACACCGTGTCGGCCATTCTGCAATTGCGCGAGCATCTGAACTTCGATCAGGTCGAACGCGCGATCGACCTGTTAAACGGCGCGCGGCGCATCGAGTTCTACGGCCTCGGCAATTCGAATATCGTCGCGCAGGACGCGCACTACAAGTTCTTCCGCTTCGGTATCCCGACTATCGCGTACGGTGATCTGTACATGCAGGCGGCTTCGGCTGCGTTGCTCGGCAAGGGCGATGTGATCGTTGCAGTGTCCAAGTCGGGACGCGCGCCCGAACTGCTGCGCGTGCTCGACGTCGCGATGCAGGCCGGCGCGAAGGTGATCGCGATCACGTCGAGCAATACGCCGTTGGCCAAGCGTGCAACGGTCGCGCTCGAAACCGATCACATCGAAATTCGCGAGTCGCAACTGTCGATGATTTCGCGGATTCTGCATCTGGTGATGATCGACATACTCGCGGTCGGCGTGGCAATTCGCCGTGCGGTGCCGAGCGCCGACGTCGCGGAAACGGTGGCAAAAGCACGTCAAGGCGCCGACGACGATGCGACCGCCGTGCTCGACTGGCTCAGTCACGGCGCGGCTTCATCGGCTCGCGACTGATCTGTGCACGAAGGCCACGCTACGGCGTGGCCTTTCTTCATCTCGTGCAATGCGGATAAAAGTAATAGCCCGTTCGAGTACTGAGCGCCAACAGTGCGGCTCGAACAACAAGCGATAATAGAAACTCCATCGCTCACGGCACATCACACCGATGATCATCCGCCCGCATCTCCACTGGTTCCGCATGCTGCTCGCCTGGCGCGGCTCGGTGCTTCCGCAGTTGCTTCCGCGGCTTTCCCTGATTTTCATGATCTCGGTGATTGCGGTCGCAGCACACGATCATCTGCTGCCGATCTCGCTGAACCTCAACACGACTGCGCCGTTCTCGCTGGTTGGCATCGCGCTCGCCGTGTTTCTCGGCTTTCGCAATAACGCGAGCTACGACCGTTGGTGGGAAGCGCGCAAGCTCTGGGGTCAGCTGCTGAACGACGCGCGCTCGCTTACTCGCCAGGCGCTGACGCTGCGCGCGAATCCGTTGCCAAAAGAAGAACTGGTCGAATTTTGCGCCGCGTTGAGCGCGTTGGCGCACGCACTGCGGCATCAGCTTCGCAAGAGCGATCCGCGCGACGACCTGGCCGCACGCCTGCCGCCCGCACTGTTCGAACGCGTCATGGCGTCGCGCTACAAACCCGCGACGTTGATGCTGGTTCTTGGCGAATGGGTACAGCGCCAGGCACAGAAAGGCGCAATCGATCCGATGGCTGTACTCGCGCTCGACCGGAATCTGAATGGGTTGTCGGGTGTAATCGGCGGATGCGAGCGCATTGCATCGACGCCGCTGCCGTTTGCCTACTCGGTGATGATTCACCGCACGGTGTATTTCTTCTGCGCGTCGCTGCCGTTTGGACTCGTGGACAGCATCGGCATCTTTACGCCGGTGTTCGCGGTGTTCGTCGCGTACACGTTCATGGCGCACGAAGCGATCGCGTCGCAAATCGAGGAGCCGTTCGGCACCGACGACAACGACCTCGCACTGAACACCATGTCCCTGATCATTGAAGACGCGCTGCGCGATCTGCGCGGCGAACCGGCGCTTGCACTGCCCGACCCGCAAGCCGAAAGCTATGCGCTGACCTGAATCTCCCGATCAGGCAGCGGGGTGCCGTTCGCGTCGCTAGTGGTTGCCGACCGTTTCCGACAAACGTTTGAGCGTGGCCACACGCGCGCCGATGATGTCGATGCGGCCGCGCTCGTCGACGACCCGCGTCGTCGCGTTCAGATAGGCAGTCCACGCCTTTTGTGCGCGCGTTAGCGTGGAACGCGAGTGCGCCGGCATTTTCGTTCGCAGACGGCGGTAATAGCGGTTCATGTCGAACATTGCGTGTTCGCAGCGCGCGTCCGCGCGGCAAGCACGGAGGCGGCGCACGGGATCGCCGCCGGCACTCGCGTTGGCCGCCGCGCTACGCAGCACGAGTGCGCGGTCGCGCACCGGCTGCAATTGCATATCGGCTTCGGCTAGAACGTACATCGTGCCGCGCGTGGTGGCGAACACCGCCGCTAGCAACTGCTTTTCGGCATCGCGCGAAGCCTGCCAGCTCGTCTGACTCTTTTGCCACTGCTTGCGCGTTGCCGGCGACAACTCCGGCTGCAATTGCTGCCACGCGTTGTCCAACGCGGTCTTCCAGCCGATGCGCGCGGTTTCCATGCACTGCACCTGCCCCGCCGTCGACGACATATCGCTGCGTGCGAGGCACGTTCGCATTGCCGCGTCGATCGGATCGGCTGCGGCGACTTCAGCGCGTGCGGCGAGCGGCGCCAGGCCAATCAGCAGCGCGCACATCAACGTACGCATCAGCGCGCCGGCAAGTGCGCCCTGTGCCGCGCACCTCGAAGCCGGCGCGCGCAGCCAGCGCCGCCGGCCTCGGTTGCCGTCGACGAACATCGTCAACTGCATTGTCAAACGCGCACGCAATCGACGAAATACTCGATGCGCCCGTTGATCATTTCTCCGACAAGCCCGTGAATGTCCGTATGGAAACCCGGGAAACGCTCGTTGAATTCACGCGCGAATCGCAGATAGTTGACGATGGTCTTGTTAAAGCGCTCGCCCGGAATCAGCAGCGGGATGCCCGGCGGATACGGCGTCAACAGAATCGACGTGACGCGGCCTTCCAGTTCGTCGATAGGCACGCGGTCGATTTCGCGGTGCGCGAGCTTCGCGAATGCGTCGGACGGCTTCATCGCCGGTTCCATGCTCGACAGGTACATCTCGGTCGTGAGACGCGCAATGTCGTTCGCGCGGTAGACGCTGTGAATCTGTTGGCACAGGTCGCGCAGCCCGACACGCTCATACGTGGGATGCAGCGCGACGAAATCCGGCAGCACGCGCCACAGCGGCTGGTTGTTGTCGTAATCGTCCTTGAACTGCTGGAGCTCGGTCACCATCGAGTTCCAGCGGCCCTTCGTAATGCCGATCGTGAACATGATGAAGAACGAGTACAGCCCGGTCTTCTCGACGATGATGCCGTGCTCGGCCAGATACTTGGTCACGATCGCGGCTGGAATGCCGGTTTCGCCGAACCCGCCGTCCATGTCCAGACCCGGCGTGACGATGGTCGCCTTGATCGGATCGAGCATGTTGAAGCCTTCGGCGAGCGGGCCGAAACCGTGCCACGAATCGTTCGGGCGCAGCATCCAGTCTTCGCGCGAGCCAATGCCTTCTTCCGCGAACTGGTCCGGACCCCAGACCTTGAAGAACCAGTCGTCGCCATATTCGGTATCGACCTTGGTCATCGCGCGGCGGAAATCCAGCGCTTCGGCAATCGACTCTTCAACGAGCGCTGTGCCGCCTGGCGCTTCCATCATCGCCGCGGCCACGTCGCACGACGCGATGATCGCGTATTGCGGGCTCGTCGACGTATGCATCAGATACGCTTCGTTGAAACGGTGCTTGTCGAAGCGGCTGTTCTTCGAATCCTGCACGACGATTTGCGAGGCCTGCGAAATGCCGGCCAGCAGCTTATGCGTGGAGTGCGTCGCGAACACCATCGCGCCGATGCGCGGACGGCCTGCGCCGATCGCATGCATGTCCTGATAGAACTCGTGGAATTCGGCGTGCGGCAACCAGGCTTCGTCGAAGTGCAGTGTGTCGAGCCATTCGCCCAACATCTCCTTGATCATCTCGACGTTGTAGATCACGCCGTCGTACGTGCTTTGCGTGATCGTCAGAATGCGCGGCTTCAGATCCGGGTTCTTCGCGAGTGCTTCGCGCGCGAACGGATTCGCCTCGATTTTCCTGCGGATGTTTTCCGGCTCGAACTCCGAACGCGGAATCGGACCGATGATGCCGAAGTTGTTGCGTGTCGGCGTGAGAAACACGGGAATCGCGCCCGTCATCGTGATCGCGTGCAGGATCGACTTGTGGCAGTTGCGGTCCACCAGCACGATGTCGCCTGGCGCTACCGTGCCGTGCCAAACGATCTTGTTCGACGTCGACGTGCCGTTGGTCACGAAGAACACATGGTCCGCGCTGAAAATGCGCGCCGCGTTGCGCTCGGAAGCTGCGACCGGACCCGTGTGGTCGAGCAGTTGCCCGAGTTCGTCGACGGCATTGCAGACGTCCGCGCGCAGCATGTTCTCGCCGAAGAACTGATGGAACATCTGGCCGAGCGGGCTCTTCAGGAACGCAACGCCGCCCGAATGGCCCGGACAGTGCCACGAGTAGGAACCTTCTTCGGCGTACTGCACCAGCTCCTTGAAAAACGGCGGCGCGAGGGAATCCAGATAAACCTTCGTCTCACGGATGATGTGGCGCGCGACGAACTCCGGCGTGTCCTCGAACATGTGGATGAAGCCGTGCAGTTCACGCAGGATGTCGTTCGGCAGGTGGCGCGACGTGCGCGTTTCGCCGTACAGGAAAATCGGAATGTCCGCATTGCGGCGACGCACTTCGGTCACGAACGCGCGCAGCGCGACGATGGCGGCCGCGAGTTCCGGCGTCTCGCCTTCGACAACCACGTTCTCGACGTAGGGCAGCAGCTCGTCGTCGTCGATCGACAGGATGAAGCACGACGCGCGGCTCGACTGCTGCGCGAACGAAGTCAGATCGCCGTAGCTCGTCAACCCGAGCACTTCCGCGCCTTCTTTCTCGATTGCTTCGGCCAAAGCCCGGATGCCGGAACCCGAGATGTTCTCGGAGCGGAAATCTTCGTCGATGATGACGACGGGAAAACGGAACTTCATGGGCGATTCTCCAAAAAGAACGACCGCTGCACTGGATAGATTGCAGCGGTCACCCTGTGTATCTGGTGGGTCAATGCGCTGCCGACGTCACGTCTTCGGCAACGTGACGCCGTGCTGACCTTGATATTTGCCGCCGCGATCCGCGTACGACGTTTCACAAATCTCGTCGCTTTCGAAAAACAGCACCTGGGCGACGCCTTCGTTCGCGTAGATTTTCGCAGGCAAAGGTGTCGTATTCGAGAATTCGAGCGTGACATGGCCTTCCCATTCCGGCTCGAACGGCGTGACGTTCACGATGATGCCGCAGCGCGCATAAGTGGACTTGCCGAGACACACGGTGAGCACCGAGCGGGGAATGCGGAAATACTCGACGGTGCGGGCGAGCGCGAACGAATTCGGCGGGATGATGCAGACGTCGCCCTTGAAATCCACGAACGATTTCTCGTCGAAATTCTTTGGATCGACGATGGTCGAGTTGATGTTGGTGAAGATCTTGAATTCGTCGGCGCAGCGAATGTCGTAGCCGTAGCTCGATGTGCCGTAGCTGACAATCTTCCGGCCGTCTTCTGAGACGCGAACCTGATCGGGCACGAACGGCTCGATCATTTTGTGCGACTCGGCCATGCGCCGGATCCACTTATCGGATTTGATGGTCATAGGTGAACGCTGCTCGACGTGAATAACAGGTGTGTGACGGATAACAACCCGGTGTGTGCCGGGCACGTTGCGGCTCGATTTCCCGCTGACGCCGGATCGGCCTGAATGGCTCGCTCAACCTCGGGTTACCTCAGCGGAGCGCCAGATAAAGGCGGCCGCCCGGGCACCGCGGCGAAAGGCGCTTATTTTACGCGATCACGAGAATGCTGCCGCACATACCGGCCGCGGAGGGCGACGCGTGGCAACGCGTCGCAACGGCCCTGCAATCGCTCATTGGCGGATCAAACCGCAAGCAAGCGCGGGACCCGCGCCATGCTGCGGATAGGCGTAGGGGTCGGTTGCGTCGTGGTGCAGCAGCACCGCACGCTGCAGGACCGAGCGGATACCGTCGAGCGACACATCTGGAGCAACGATGAAACCCGTCGCCACGCCGTTTGCATCCGCATGAATGTTGCCGAGATCGCCTTCCACGCGCGCGCCCGCTTTCAGGCGCTCAGCGGCTGGCGAGAACACCTGGCCGGCGCTGGAGCCGTCGGTGGCGTTGCAGTCGCCGCGCTCATGAACTTGCAGCGCGTGATCGCTATTGGGCGGCAAGCCCGCGAGATTGTAGGTGACCTGCACGCCATCCGAGCGCTCGATGAACGTAACGAGGCCGCGCGCCTGATTGCCCACGGTGGGCAGCAACTGCGCGTCGGCGCGCTTTTCCTGTGGTCTCAGGAAGGCGCTGCAGCCGCATAACAGCACACTGCTGGCAGCGAGGACGATGAAGGCATGCACCGCCTGCCCGTCGATTCGTTTTCCCATGCGATCCTCTTGCCGGCTGGCGGCCGCCCCTGCGGCCGCCGGGCCGAACCTGTGAAGTCGACATGATACCGCGAGACCTGCCGCAAATAGACGCTCCGGCCCCGCCGCTGCCCGTCGCTGGAACGGTTCGTCAGGTGTTTTGCACGACGATGTTGGGAAACTTCGAAGTCATGTCGCGGGCGCGCTCGGCAATATGAACCGCCATCTTACGCGCGATCGAGCGGTAGATTTCCGCGATGCGCCCTTGCGGATCGGCCGCGACGGTCGGTCGGCCGGAGTCGGTCTGCTCGCGAATCGCAATGTCGAGCGGCAGGCTGCCGAGCACGTCGACGCCATACTCCTTGCCCATGCGCCCGCCGCCTCCCGAGCCGAAAATATGCTCTTCGTGGCCGCAATTCGAGCAGATATGCATGGCCATATTCTCGACGATGCCGAGAATCGGAATGCCGACTTTCTCGAACATTTTCAAGCCTTTGCGTGCGTCGAGCAGCGCGATGTCCTGCGGTGTCGTGACGATCACGGCGCCGGTCACGGGCACGCGTTGCGAGAGCGTCAATTGAATGTCGCCGGTGCCCGGCGGCATGTCGACGATCAGGTAATCCAGATCGCGCCAGTTCGTCTGCCGCAGCAGTTGTTCGAGCGCGGACGTGGCCATCGGGCCGCGCCACACCATCGGGTTATCCTGCTCGATCAGAAAGCCGATGGAGTTGGCCTGCAAGCCGTGGCCCGTCATCGGATTCATGGTCTTCTCGTCCGGCGATTCGGGGCGCCCTTCGATGCCGAGCATCAAGGGCAGCGACGGTCCGTAGATATCGGCGTCCAGTATGCCGACCGACGCGCCCTCGCTAGCCAGCGCTAGCGCGAGGTTCACGGCAGTCGTGCTCTTGCCGACGCCGCCCTTGCCCGACGCAACGGCCACGATATTTTTAACGTTCGGCAAGAGTTTCACGCCGCGCTGCACCGTATGCGCGGCAATTTCCTGCGACACCTGGATGTGCACCTGCGCCACGCCGGGCACGGTCCGCAACGCGTCGGCGAACTGCTTGCGGATAGCGTCGAACTGACGCATGGCCGGATAGCCGAGTACCACTGCGACGCTAACCGTGTCACCCTCCACGGCGACGTTTTTAATGTTCCTGGCAGCGGCATACGGCCGGCCGGTGTTGGAGTCAGTGACGGCTGCGAGGGCAGCGTCGACCAAAGCCCGATCGATACTCATTGACACTCCAAGGGGAACCCCGCGGCGCGGCGGATCGAAGTCTCGGCCACGCGCCGGAAATTGCAAGAAATTGTTAGGCAGCATTGCGAAAACCAGGCGTGCCGGGCACCCTTCGGGCAGGCGAACCGCCGTGGGGCCGCATCGCTGCGTGCGCCAGGCTTTATTGTAGTGGCTCGCGTCGAGCGCTGCCGGAAGACCCTTCTTCACTGTCGGACCGGGACTGAAGAACGGCTTTGGGTTTCCGCCTGCGTTTTCCGCCTGCGTTTCTCGTATTGACGAGCAGTCTGCTTTGCTGCCGTGGCGTTCGCCGCCTAGGCTTAACACTATGGAATGCTTTACTTGCGCGCTTTATGCGCGTTGTTCGCTTCACTCGAGAGGAATTAAAAATGAATGCAAAAATCATGACTCGCCTGGCCGTTCTGGCCGTTGCCGGCTCCGTGCTGGCAGGCTGCGCTAGCCAACAGGGCACCAACACGGCCGTTGGTACGGGCGTGGGCGCCGGCACCGGCGCGGCGCTGGGCGCGATTTTCGGCGGCGGCAAGGGCGCGGCGATTGGCGCCGGCGTCGGCGCTGCGGTGGGCGGCATCACCGGCTACAACTGGCAAGCCATTCATAACAAGCTGTCGGGCGCCACCAAGGGCACCGGCACGCAGATCACCGAGCAGCCGGACGGCTCGCTCAAGCTGAACATTCCGAGTTCGGTCACGTTCGACACCAACAGCTACGCGATCAAGCCGTCGTTCGCGCCGGTGCTGGATCAGCTGACGCAAACGCTGCAGCAGAATCCGGAGGTGGTCGCTCAAGTGGTCGGCCATACGGATAGCACCGGCCAGCCGGCTTATAACCAGACGCTGTCGGTCAATCGCGCGCAAAGCGTGACGGGCTACCTCGCGCAACGCGGCGTCGCGCCGCAGCGTCTGTCGGCAGAAGGCATGGGCCAGAACCAGCCGATCGCCGACAACAATACGGAAGCCGGTCGTGCAGCTAACCGTCGCGTGGAAATCTATCTGCGCGCCACGGCTCAGCACACCACGCAGTAACGGCAACGCGCGACACACGCGCAGGGAAATTGGGGGCCGGAGGCGCACAGCGTCGGCCTGCTGGCCTGACCGGCGTCGCCGGTCCGGTTAACTTCTGGCCGACGGCCCGGTAGTGACGAAGCCGTAAAAAATGCAGCGCGGAAATTTTCTCGCGAGGGCGAAAAATTATCGAACTCTCCCGAAAATCCGCTGTCTTTCTTTACGGTACGTGGCTGGCGAAGCCGCCGCGTTACCATTCTCCTCTTGTCGTTGTTGCTCCGGGGTTAATCGCCCCGGTTTTTTTTGGGCGCTCGCTTTTCGCACCGCCCAATGCAGCGCGGCAAAGTAGCCACCGCGCGGCAGCCCGCGCGCGGGCGCCCTGCTAGAATCGACCTTTCGTCCCACCGCAGGCTCCCACCATCCTTATGTCAGCACCCGCAAACGATCTCCTCGCAGGCACGCCGTCGGGCCGCCGCCAGATTCTCGTCACGTCGGCCCTTCCGTATGCGAACGGGCAAATTCATATTGGCCATCTGGTCGAATATATCCAGACGGATATCTGGGTCCGCGCGCTGCGAATGCACGGGCACGAGGTCTACTACGTGGGCGCCGACGACACGCACGGCACGCCAATCATGCTGCGCGCGGAAAAGGAAGGCTTGACGCCGAAGCAGCTGATCGACCGCGTGTGGCAGGAGCACAAGCGGGATTTCGACAGCTTCGGCATTTCGTTCGACAACTATTATTCGACCGATTCCGAAGAGAACCGCGTGCTGAGCGAGAACGTCTACCTCGCGCTGAAGGAAGCCGGCCTCATCGAGGCGCGCGATATCGAGCAGGCGTACGATCCGGTCAAGGAAATGTTCCTGCCGGACCGCTTCATCAAGGGCGAATGCCCGAAATGCGGCGCGAAGGACCAGTACGGCGACAGCTGCGAAGTATGCGGCTCGACCTATCAGCCCACCGAACTGCTCAATCCGTATTCGGTAGTCTCGGGCGCCACGCCGATTCGCAAGACCTCGACGCATTATTTCTTCCGCCTGTCCGACCCACGCTGCGAGAACTTCCTGCGCGCGTGGGTGGGCGGCCTCGCCCAGCCGGAAGCGACCAACAAGATGCGCGAGTGGCTCGGCGACGCCGGCGAAGCCAAGCTCGCCGACTGGGACATTTCGCGCGACGCGCCGTATTTCGGCTTTGAAATTCCGGGCGCGCCGGGCAAGTATTTCTACGTGTGGCTGGATGCACCAGTCGGCTACTACGCGAGCTTCAAGAACCTCGCGGCAAAGCGCGGGCTAGACTTCGACGCGTGGGTTCGGCAAGGCTCGAAGGCCGAGCAGTATCACTTCATCGGCAAGGACATTTTGTATTTCCACACGCTGTTCTGGCCGGCCATGCTCGAGTTTTCCGGCCACCGCACGCCGACCAACGTGTTCGCGCACGGCTTTCTGACCGTGGACGGCGCGAAGATGTCGAAGTCGCGCGGCACGTTCATCACTGCACAAAGCGTGATCGATACGGGGCTCAATCCGGAATGGCTGCGCTACTACTTCGCGGCCAAGCTGAACAGCACGATGGAAGACCTCGACCTGAACCTCGACGACTTCCAGGCGCGTGTGAACAGCGATCTGGTCGGCAAGTACGTGAATATCGCGAGCCGCGCCGCGGGTTTCCTGATGAAACGCTTTGACGGCCGCGTGCAGGACAGCGCGATGCAGCATCCGCTGCTTGCGTCGCTGCGCGCCGCCGTGCCGCACATCGCCGCGAACTACGAGGCCCGCGAGTACAACCGTGCGCTGCGTCAGACGATGGAACTGGCGGATACGGTCAACGCCTACGTCGACACGGCCAAGCCTTGGGATCAGGCGAAAGACCCGGCGAACGCCGTCGCGCTGCACGAAACCTGCAGCGTGAGCATCGAGGCGTTCCGCCTGCTGTCGCTTGCGCTCAAGCCGGTGCTGCCGAAGCTCGCGGAAGCGGTCGAAGCGTTCCTCGGCATCGAGCCGCTCGTCTGGGCCGACGCCGACGTGCCGCTCAGTTCGGCGCGTCCGATCAATGCATACAAGCATCTGATGACGCGCGTCGATCCGAAGCAGATCGAAACTTTGCTCGCGGCCAATCGCGACTCGCTGCAAGCCACGCCGGAAGCGGGCGCACCGGGCGCGGATACCAACGCCAGGTCGAAGGCTGCGAAGACCGCCGCGGCGGGCAAGGACGAAACGCCCGAAGTCATCTCGATCGACGACTTCGCGAAGATCGATCTGCGCGTGGCAAAGATCGTCGACTGCAAGGCGGTCGAAGGTTCGGACAAGCTGCTGCAACTCACGCTGGATGTCGGCGAGGAAAAAACGCGCAACGTGTTTTCCGGCATCAAGTCGGCATATCAGCCGGAGCAGCTCATCGGCAAGCTGACGGTGATGGTCGCGAACCTCGCGCCGCGCAAGATGAAGTTTGGCCTGTCGGAAGGCATGGTGCTGGCGGCATCGGCGGCGGACGAGAAAGCGGAACCCGGCCTTTACGTGCTCGAACCGCACAGCGGCGCAAAGCCGGGCATGCGGGTGAAGTAACGCGCAAACGCCTATCCAGGGTTTAACCGCAACAAGCACAACGGCACGCTGTAAAAGGCGTGCCGTTTTTTTGCGCCTGCTGCTTCTCTTTATGCGCAGGGCATTGCACTGTCCAGGACAGCCCGCGCCGCCCGAAGCACGTCACCACTTGATCCGGTCGTAGCGCCGCGTATAGAGCAGCTCGAGTCCGTCGAAGGTGCCGCCATAGGCCGCGACCGACCAGTAGCGCGTCAGGTTGACCGTCGCCTTGATCGCATTGCTCGCCGATTGCAGCCCCTGCTCGTAGCCGATCACGAGCCATTCGTTGATCGCCTTCGACACCATCACGACCTGCGGATCGGTCAGCCCGACTTCGCTGCGGCCAATCGAAAACTCGTCGAGACCGAAAGTCTGCGCAATCCGCTTGCCGCTCGCGCTGCCGAGTAGCGCGAGCGCCGTTGTCATCGTGCTCTGCTGACCGAGGTTGTTGCCCTGATCCGTGCCGTGGCCAAACAGCAGCCACGAGAGCTTTTCGTTATCCGGCACGTTCGGCTCGGACACGAGCTTCGCGACCGGGAAGTTCACCGTGCCCGTCACCTGCACGCCTGCCTCCACCTGCTGATTGCGGCGCATGGCCAGAATGTTGATGCCGGGATTCGCCACTGGACCGTTGAATGTAAAGAAGCCGTTCTCGATATTGAGCTTGCGGCCGAATGCCGTGTAGGTCGAGCCCGGCGTCACACGTACGTTGCCAACTGCGCGCAGCGGCAGGTTCGGCGCGCTCATCGCGGTAATGGTGCCGGTCAGGCCGAGGTCGGCGCCTTGCCCGCGAAAGCGGAAGCTGTTGCCGAGGCCGATGTCGATGTTCGCGCGCGGCGCGAACGGGCCGATCGGCTTATTGGTGCCCGGCACCGGCCGTGGCCGCTCGCCGGCCACGGTGCCGTCAGGGCGCACGACCACCACGTCGTCGCCGAGCTTGGGCGCCGATTGCTCCGGCATATCGAACAGCGCGTGATCGACGACGAATTTGCCGTTGATCGCCATGCCGCCCTGCGCGCCCGCGTTGGCGACGCTAGCGCTGCCCGTCAGCGACAAATTGCGATCCGGCGCGGCAAAGAGTTCGAGCTTGTCCGCGACGATGCTCGCGGTCAGATCCGGTTGCGCGCCGTCGAGACGCACGCGGCCGGTCGCCCGCAATGTGCCGCTCGCGCCGTGAAACTCGACCTGCTGGAAGTCCACGAGGTTTTGCGACAGCGCGATGCGTACGACGCCGTCCTTCAACTGCACGCCCTGATCGACGAGCGTGGCGGAGAGTTCGTCGCCGAGCAGTGAGCCGGTCAGGTTAGGTCTCGCCACCGTCCCGCCGAGCGCGAGCTTGAGCGCAAGATGGCCGTCGAGCAGATAGCTCGGACCGAACAGCCCGCCGGTCGTTTTCAGCGACGGCACATTCGCGTTGACATTGCCGGTAAGCGCGCCCTCCTCGTTGACGGTGAGAAAGCCGTCGCGCGCGACGAGCGTGGTGTGCGCATCGGCGTCGATCACGCCGATACGGCTCGCCTGCGCATGCACCGTCGCGTTCAGGCGATTGCCGCCGCTGAACTCGGCGCGCGCGGCGATATCCGTAATACCCAGCGACGCCAGCCCGCGGCCGATCTCAACCGTAACGTCGCCGCTGCGGCGCTTCAGCTGGATATGACCGCTCGCGGTGCTGCCGAGCGCGAAGTCCCAGTCGCCGTCGAATATCAAATCGGTTTTGACGGCCGGCGGCGTGCCGGTGATCTCGTGCCGCAAGTCCTGCAGACGCGCGACCGAAATGCCGGTCAGACTGCCCGCCGATTGAACCTTGCCGTGGTCGAACGCGAATGACTTGAGGCTCAGCACCGCGCCTTCGAGCGTCAATCGTGTCGCGCCGAGCGTCAGGCGGCGCGGCCCCGCGCTCACCGCAAGCGGCGACTCGAGGTTCAAGGCGGGTGTGCCGCGGTTTTGCAGACGCGTCACCGTACCATCCCAATGAGTGCCGTCGCGCGCTTCGGTGAGCTTGCCGTTGGCCGCGAGCGTCAGATCCAGCGGACGGTCCTGCAGCTTGCCCGTAGCTGTGGCTTCGAGCGAATGACTGGCGCGCGTGCCGGTCAGACGCGCTGTGAGTGTGGCAAGATCGACGCCGCCCGCGCTCACGTTGCGGGCGTCCGTCGTGAAGACGAGCGGGCCGTTCGCGCCGTCGCGCAGTTCCGCATGACCTTCCGCATGGCCGATGCGGTTGCTGCTCAACACGACGCTGTCGGCCTTGTAGTTCAGCACCACATTCGGATGCTCGAATGAGCCGGTGAGGTCGCCGTCGGCAGCGACGAGCCCAGCGAGGCCGAAGCCGAGGCGCTCGAGCGCCGGTGCGTCGATATGGAAGCGCAAGCGGTCGCCGCGCGCGCCGAAGCTGCCTTGCAAATCCACCTGGTTGCCCGCCACCGACAGGTTCGCGCGGCTCGGCAGAATCCGCGAGCCCGCCAGTTGCACGGTGCCGCCGCCGGTTAGCGGCAGGCCGTCGTAGACGCTCGGGCCCAGTTTGAATTCGGCTTTGGTGGTGAACACCGGGGCAAGCATGCCGGTCGCGGAGAGCGTGCCGTTCACTCTTGCCTCGATCTTGCGCGCGGGCGGCGCGGCGCGTTTCGGCGCGGGCGTCTTGCGCTCGATCACCTCTTTCTTGACGACGGCCTTGCCGGTGTTCCTGACGGCAGCCGCGGCTTTGTCGGCAGGGGCTGCGCTTTTCGCGCCAGCGGTGCTGCCCGCTTGCGCCGCGGCCTGCGCCGACAGCTTGGCTTTCGCTGCGCTCTGCGGCACGGCGGGCCCCTTGACCGGCGTGCGGGACGGCATCTGCGAGGTCAGCGTCAACGGGTCGAAATCGGTGAGCTGCGCCTTCAGGTTGTAGCTGGAATTCGCGTCGTGCTTGAGCGCGCCGGACAGGTCGATGCGGCCCTTGCCCGACGTGATGCGCACGTCGTTGAAGCTGAGCCGCGCGGGGTCCATCGTCAGCTTGCCCTGCGCGCGCAGCTCCGCTTTCGGATCGGCCAGATCGAGGGTGACGCTTTGGATATCGTCGTTGAGCCGGATCGCGATCGGGCCGGAAAGCTCCGTGGGACGCACCGTCGCCTGAAACGCGTTGAGGTCCAGGCCGGCAACCTTCAGATCGAACTGGCCGCGTTTGCCGGCCAGCGAGCCGCTACCCGTCAGCGTAGCGCTCTTCACGAGGCGCACGGCGAGGTTCGAGATGCTCTGCGCGTGGGCGTCGAGGCGCACATTGGCGCTGGCGTCAATGAGCGGCAGCAGGTTCTGATCGATGGCGCCGGGGCGGGCGTTGACGATCGAGACGTGGCCGGCGACTGCGAAGCCAGGGGTGGTTTTGTCGGCGGTGCGATTCTGGTCGGCGATTGCGGGATGTTCCGCGATGGGGCGTTGCGCGGGGCCGGGTGGAGTGGTCGCGCTCGCATTGCTGGCCCCGTGGATGGCGTTGGTTGCACTGTTCGCGTTTGCGGCTGCGGTGTTGCTGGTGTTGCTGGTGTTGCTGGTGTTGCTCGCGTTGCCGGTGTTCCCGGCGCCGCTGGCGCTGTCCGCACCGCCGGCACCGACAGCGCTCCCCACATTGCTACCGCTCGCTACACTACTGCCGCCAGCGGCATCGCCCGGACCCGCCTCCTGCCCCACCGGCTGCAACTCCGCCCGCACGGCCAGATCGGCAAGCGGTGCGCCCGGCGCAAACGCCTGCGGATTGACGTGATCGAAAGTCAACGTCGCGCGTTTGAGCGGCACATCGCCGAACGGCGTCGCCTCGATCTGCGCGTGCCCGGCAAGCTTCATCCCGCTCGCGTCGAGCTCGGCGACGAGGTTCGCCAGCGAGCCGCTCAGATGCCCGCCAACCTGCACGGCTTCGTCGTTGACCTTGCCGGAATAACTAACATCGCCGGTTAGCGGAAACGGCTTGACGCCGTCGAGTTTCGCCGACGCCGTCACCGCGCCGAACGGCGTATCGAGCCGTTCGACCGCGGCCTCGTGATGACGCCCGTCGCTGCGGCCCTGAAAAGCGAAGTGCGAGAACTCGGTCGTCGACGTGCCCTGGCGCAACAACAGCTTGTCCACCTGAACGTCCCGGATCTCGAGTTGCATCGGCAAGCGCAGATCCTGCGGCAGCTTCAGCGGCTCGTTGCTGCTGGGCGACGAAGCGCCGATGCGCGCATCCACCGTGCCGACATGCAGATAGTCGATGGTGAAACGCCAAGGTTCGCGAGAGAGCCGCCAACGGCCGGTCACACTGTCGATCTGGATGTCTGTGCCGCTGCCGTCGAGCGCGCGCCAGCGCACAGCGCGCAGCCGCACGCCATTGGCGAGCGCGCCGCCTTCGAGCGTGCCGCTCAGCTTGCCGCCCAATAGCTTCACCGCCGCCTGCCACGCGTACGCCGTGCCGCGCTCGGTGGTGAGTGCGCCGTACAGCAGGCCGAGCGCCAACGCGATCAGCAACACCAGCACAGCGACCGTCCACGCGAGCGTTTTCAGCAGCAGGCGGCCTGCGCTGCGGCGCTTCGCTGGCGGCTGCCCGGGCGATCCGGGCGGCCCCGGCGGTTGCGCGCCCGGCGGCTGATTGCCCGGCGGCTGTGCGGGAGCTTGGGCGGAATCGTCCGTGGTCATGCGTGGTTCGCGTACAAGAAGGTTGCCATCAGAAGGCGATACCGAGCGTCAGATAGGGCCGCACACTTTTGTTTCGGATGCCGTACGCCACGTCGACATTGACCGGGCCCACCGGGCTGCGCCAGCGTGCGCCGACGCCCACGCCCGGATAAAACACTTTCTCGCCCCAGGTATCGGTGGCCGTGCCGACGTCGAAGAACGCCGCCGCGCCCCAGTCGTGCGTGAACCAGTGCTGGTATTCCGCCGACGCCGTCACGAGATATTTGGTCGGCAGCACCGAACCCTGAACCGTGTTACCGATGCTCTGGTAACCATAGCCGCGCACCGAATTCGAGCCGCCGGCGCGAAACAGCAGCGAAGCCGGAATGCCGCTCGAACTCCCGCTCGTAAACACGCCGCCGAGTTCGGCGCGAAACACCATGAGGTCTTGCTTGCCGATCGGCATGTACTGCTGACCGCGGGCGTACCCGCGAATGAAGGTCTGGTCGGTGAGCACGCCCTTCACCGCGAAACCGGCTTCGACGTGGATCAGGTTGCCCTTGCGCGGGAACAGCGGGTCGTCGGTATTGCGCCGGGTCCACGACCATGACGGCACCAGCGCGCGGCTCGTCGTGGGCGCGCCCACGTTCTGGTCGAGCCGATCCTGATAGAACAGAAGCGCGTACGTGTAGTCGATGAATTGCGACGTGCGAGTACGCTGCACACCGCCGCGGATGCTGTAGATGCGCGTGTCGGAAACGTCCGTGGTCGTGTAGGACGCCAGCACACTATTGGTCCACGCCCGGGGTCCCGGCGGCATCGCAAGCTGAATCTGGCCGTACTGCTGCACCTGATCGATGCGGCCGTCGATGGTAAACGGCCATGCCTTGCCGAACGTGTTCAGATATGAGTACGCGCCCTGCACGAGCGCACCGTTATCCGTCGAGTAGCCGACGCCGCCGCGAATGCTGTTGTACGGATACTCCGATACCTTCACATGCAGCGGCGTTTCGACGGGCTTTTCCGGGTCGCTGTCCACGTCGATGGCGACGCTCGCGTAGTACGGCGTGTTCTGCAACTGCCGCTGCAATTCGGCGATGCGCTGCACGTCGTAGATGTCGCCCACCGAGATCGGATTCACATTGTCGACGATCTGTTCCGGATAGCGCCGCGGGCCCGATACGTCCAGCTTGCCCATCGTGAAAGTCGGCCCGCTTTCATACGCGACCGACAGCGTGGCCTCGTGCGTCCGCGGATCGACGCGCGCCTCGGAGTGGTAAATCTTCGCGCCCAGATAGCGGCGCGCCTGCAACGCCTTGAGCGAGGCGTTTTTCGCGTCGTCCCAGCCGCCCTGCGAAAAGGCATCGCCTTCGTGCAGCGAAAACGCGAAGCGCGCGGCGTTTTCCTGCGCCGGATCTTCGGTCAGCACCGGGCCGCGGAACGACAGTGAGATCGACGTGATGACGGTTTGCCGTCCCGGATCGACGCTCACGGTGACGCGCCTGGTGTTCTCGACCGTGCGCACGTCCGTGCGTACAACCGGCGTGAAGTAGCCCTGAGTGGCGGCGAGATCGCGCACCTGCTGCGGCGTCGCCGTGATCAGAAATTCGAACTGGTCGCCGCTGATGTCGGGACGCTTCGCGAAGCGCGCAATATCGAGGTGCTCTTCGAGCAGCTTGCGCAGCGAGCGCGGCGAGGCTTCCACATCGACCTTGTAGCTCGCCGCCGCGCGCGCCGCGTGGGCGGAGCCGCCCGCCAGCGTCAACATCACGATGCTGAAGGCGAGCCACGCGCGCAGCCAGCGCCGCAGCAGCGTGGGACCACGGCCCCCGCCGGTATCGCCGCGCCGCCGATGCGGTTTTTCGATCGCACACCCCGCCAAGCAGGACCTCCGGCCATAGTTGATGAATTTTGTCGTTCGGGCGCAGTGCCGCCGAAGCTCGCTATTTGACCACATCGGCAGCGCCGCGCTACCTCTAAACGCACGCTCTGAATTCACCCGCGAACGCAGCTGCGGCGCATGGCGCGGCCCACGCGCACGCCTTCGATGTGCCCGCCTTTGACGCGTGGCACGACACGCGGGTTCCAGCAACGCACGCCGAGCGGAATATCGCATACGATGCGTGCGCCGCCGACGGGGTTTTTCGACCGCGCGCGGCGCATGCGCTAAAATTACGGCAATAGCAGCGGCCCCGCGCCTTGAGCAATGCCAATGCGAAGCCGCCATTTTCCTAACCACGGACGTCGAGCCATGTATCAATCGGACATCACCCAGTTCCTGAATCAGCTCAAGCAACAGAAGCCCAGCCTCGAAGCCGAGCAACGCCGCGGCCGGGCCTTGCTGTGGGACAAACAGCCGATCGACCTGGAAGAGCGCGCCGAGCAGAAAGCCTCGCGCATCGAACAAACGCCTTACTCGTATTACCAGAACTTCTGAACGCGTCGCCGCAACCGATGAGTCACGCCGACGAGGCACACGGCGCGCCGCCGGCTCCGTCCGACGCCGCGCTTGCCGCGCCCGCCACCGATTCGACGCCCGACACCGTCGACGGTATCGCCTTCGCGCGCCTGTACGGCGAGCCGCTCTTCAAACTGCCGACCGATCTGTACATCCCGCCGGACGCGCTCGAAGTGTTCCTCGAAACGTTCGAGGGACCGCTGGATCTGTTGCTGTACCTGATCCGCAAGCAGAACTTCAACGTGCTCGACATTCCAATGGCGGATGTCACGGTGCAATACCTCGGCTACGTCGACCAGTTGCGCCAGACCAATCTCGAACTCGCGTCCGAATATCTGCTGATGGCCGCAATGCTGATCGAGATCAAGTCGCGCATGCTGTTGCCCGTGAAGAAGGCAGACAGCGGCGAGGAAGCCGAAGACCCGCGCGCGGAACTGGTGCGGCGCCTGCTGGAATACGAGCAGATGAAGCTTGCCGCACAGCGCATCGACCAGCTGCCGCAACTCGGGCGCGACTTCCTGCGCGCCGAGGTGTATATCGAGCAAAGCATCACGCCGCGCTTTCCAGACGTGAACAGCGAAGATCTGCGCGCCGCCTGGGCCGACGTGATCAAGCGCGCAAAGCTCGTCCAGCATCACAAGATTTCGCGCGAGGAACTGTCCGTGCGCGAGCATATGAGTTCGATCCTGCGGCAACTCCAGAACGCGCGCTTCATCGAGTTCTCCGACCTGTTCGACACAAGCAAGGGCGTGCCGGTCGTGGTCGTGAACTTCATCGCGATGCTCGAGCTGTGCCGGGAATCGCTCATCGAAATCACTCAGGCCGAGCCGTTCGCACCTATCTATGTGCGCCTCGCCTATTTGCCGGCCTGAAACTGACGCCGCTGACGCCGTCCACGCCGATGCCGGCTTCGGCGCAGCAGCCAGCCGGGCCTTCATGCTCCGGAATGGCCGATCAGGCCTCGTTTCGGTGCGTGCGGCGGACAAATCCACTACAATCCCGCGCTTCGATCCTGTCATTACCAGTGAGGCCGCGGGCCGCGCAATTGCCTGAGGCCTTTGCGTCAACCCAGTCTCGCGCCGTGCGAGGAATCCCTGTCCGATCATGAAAGTCATCAGCTCGATCCATGAATTGCGCGACCAGTTGCGTGGCCAGAATCGCACTGCGTTTGTGCCGACGATGGGCAATCTGCACGAGGGGCACCTGTCGCTGATGCGCCTCGCGCGCCAGCACGGCGATCCGGTAGTGGCGAGCATCTTCGTCAATCGTCTGCAGTTCGGGCCGAACGAAGACTTCGACAAGTATCCGCGCACGCTCGAGGCCGACATCGAGAAGCTGCAGAAGGAAAACGTCTACGTGCTGTTCGCGCCGACCGAGCGCGATCTGTATCCGGAGCCGCAGGAATATCGCGTGCACCCGCCGCACGATCTGGGCGACATTCTCGAGGGGGAATTCCGGCCGGGCTTCTTCCAGGGCGTGTGCACCGTCGTGATGAAGCTCATGTCATGCGTGCAGCCGCGCGTGGCGGTGTTCGGCAAGAAGGACTACCAGCAGTTGATGATCGTGCGCCGCATGTGCCACCAGTTCGCGCTGCCGACCGACATCATCGCGGCCGAAACCGTGCGCGATACCGACGGCCTTGCGCTCAGCTCGCGCAATCGCTATCTGCAGGCGGCCGAGCGCGCGGAGGCGCCGGTGCTGGCGACCGAGCTCAATCGCGTTCGCGACGCGGTGCTCGCGGGCGAGCGCGACTTCGCGGCGCTGGAGCGCGCGGCAATGGCAACGCTGACCGCACGCGGCTGGCAACCCGACTATATCGCGGTGCGCAAGCGCTCGAATCTGCTGCCACCGGGTCCGCAAGACGCGAACGCGGAACTCGTGGTGCTGGCGGCCGCCAAACTTGGCGCGACGCGTCTTATCGATAACCTCGAAATCTGAAACTGTCTCGTACCGCGCAGACACGCCTAAGAAGCTACAAAGATTGATTGGCCATGCAACGCAACATGCTGAAGTCTAAGATTCACCGCGTCGCGGTCACGCACTGCGAGCTGCACTACGAAGGCTCGTGCGCGATCGACGAAGACCTGCTTGAAGCGGCGAACATTGTCGAAAACGAACGGATCGACATCTGGAACATCAACAATGGCGAGCGTTTCTCGACCTATGCGATCAAGGGCGAGCGCGGCAGCGGCATGATTTCGTTGAACGGCTCGGCGGCGCGGCGCGCGCAACTGGGCGATCTGGTGATCATCGCGGCCTTCGCGGTGGTCGACGAAGCGGAGTTGAAGGCCGGCTGGAAGCCGGACCTGGTGTTTGTCGACCAGAACAATAAGATCAAGGGCAGCCGCGACCACGTGCCTACCCAGAACTGGACCTGAACGAGGCCGCTCGCTTTTTTGCAACCGGGCGCGGCGGTCTCTTCGGGACAGATGTTTGGCCCGGCTCAGCGCCGCGCGCCCGGTTGAAGCGGACAGCCATGCCGCCTTGCTACGGCTGGCTCTGGCGGGCTCGGCTGGCTCTGGCGG
The DNA here is from genome assembly GCF_000472525.1 of Paraburkholderia dilworthii. Classification (GTDB taxonomy): domain Bacteria; phylum Pseudomonadota; class Gammaproteobacteria; order Burkholderiales; family Burkholderiaceae; genus Paraburkholderia; species Paraburkholderia dilworthii. Next base: position 55,170 of record NZ_AWZT01000008.1, on the reverse strand, counting down.
GCTACGGCTGGCTACGGCCGACTTCCGGCTAGTTTCCGGTCTCCTCCGCCCGACTGCGACACTTCTGGCCACACTCAACCCTCACTGCAAGCCCCGCCGTCATCCCACCTTCTTGCCGGCCCCATTCGTCCACTCGATGATCGGCTGCCACTGCTCCAGATCCTTCTCCACCCGGCTTTTGGCAACGTCCCACAAAGTCAGCCCGTGCGCCGCCAGTTGCACGTAGTTCTGGGTGTCCCGCAGATAGCCAAGCACCGGCAGCTTCAGTCCCTCGACGAAGCGATGCAGTTGCTCCGCCGAGCGCGTGCGCGCATCGACGCGCATGCCGACCACGCCGATTTCGATCGCACCTTTCCTGACCGCCTTTTCCTTGGCTAGCCGTTCGAGGAATTCCTGCGTAGCCAGAATATCGAACATGGACGGCTGCAGCGGCACGATGACCTTGTCGGCCAGTTCGAGTGCGATATTCATGCGATTGCCGTGCAAGCCGGCCGGGGTATCGACAATCGCGCGCTCGAGGCCCTTTGGCGGTTTGACTGGCGTCTCCGGATTGACCTCCCACGTCTCGATGGCCGGCAGCGTGTCCGGCCGCAATGACAGCCACGCGTGCGATGACTGCTGCTTGTCGAGATCGGCGAGCGCAACCCACTCGCCGGTTGCGGCGAAATAGCCGGCCAGATTGGTCGACAGCGTGCTTTTGCCCACGCCGCCCTTCGGATTCGCCACCACGATTACCGTCATGAATACTCCCGGAAAGAAGACTGGACGACGCCAGCCGGTTTGCCGCGCTTTACCTTGAGCTTTCTGCCCAAGCTTTTCCGCCTGAGCGTTCCGCCTTCAACTTTCTGCCTGGAACCTTCTGCTTGGATCTTTCTAGCCCGATTCTTCCGCCTGCCCGGTATGCCGACGCGCCGATTTGCACAGGTTTGATTCCGTGCGCCGATCCAGCCGTTGATAATATCGACAAATGCAGCGAGGCCGAAGCCCCCGAATGGCTAATCAGTCGCCCTCCATCACCGATTCACCCTTTTCAGGAAGCTAATTCATGAGCAAACTCCGGCCGGAATACACCGTCGAACGCCTGCACGAACGCCAGCAAGGCAGGCTGCCAGGCTTGCTGGGCGTGCGTGTGCTGTCGCTCGATGAAGGCATGTTGACCGCGGAATTGACGGTGCGGGCGGAACTGCTGGCGCCGAACGGTTTTCTGCACGCGGCCACGATAATCGGTCTCGCGGACACGGCTTGCGGCTACGCTTGCCTCGCGCATCTGCCGGAAACGGCGCGCAACTTCACGACCGTCGAGCTGAAAAGCAACTTTCTCGGCACGGCGACCGAAGGCACGATCCGCGCGGTGGCCAAGGGCGTGCATCTCGGCCGCAGCACGCAGGTTTGGGACGCGACGGTCACCGATCCGAACGGTAAGACGATCGCCCTGTTCCGTTGCACACAGATCGTGTTGTATTGAGAGGTATTAAGAGAACCGCGGGAAACCGCAAGAAGCGCGACGAGGCGCACTCGCCACAAAAAAGCACGCGACCTGACGGCGCGTGCTTTTTTTCGCATTGCCCAACCTGACGGGCTTTGCAAACAGATGCGGCGACGCCAAGGCCGCACGCACACTACCGCCGGGCGCGATTCAAACAGTCGCCGCGCGCGGCGCATTCGCGCCGCGCAGCGCGAATGCGCCGCTGCCGAGCAACGACTGCACGACGAGCGTCACCGCCCAGAACGCCGGATATTCCCAGCCGCCATGCGGCGAGCCGAAACCCCAGCCGTTATGCCAATGCGCCGACATTGCACCGAGCATGAACGGCAGCAGCACGAGCGCGACCCAGCGCACCTGCACGCCCAGCAACAGCGCAATACCGCCGATCAGTTCGACGAACGCAGTCACATAGCCCAGCCATCCCGGCAGGCCGAGCGAGACGAAGAACTGTGCGGTGCCTGGCAGCGTGAACACCAAAATCTTTTGCAGGCTGTGCGCGAGATACAGCACGCCAAGCGCGACACGCAGAATCAGAGCCGCCAGATCGGCGGAGCGGTTCGAGTTCATGACGAATCCTTGATGAAAAGAGGACGGCTTGGGAGAAAGCCGTCGATGTCCGACACTCTATTCGAACCCAGAAAAGCTAAAAACCGTCTTTCTGGCTTTGATTATTTCCTTCAGGATGCAATCCCAGGTGCGGCAGATTCGAGCATCAACCTACGGTAGCCATCAACTTCGCCAGATCCAGATGTTCGGCCAGCGTGTCGGCGAGCCGATCCAGCGACGCTTCGCGCAATGCCGGATAGTCGATAGCGTCTGCGTCGCTCAATCCGGCCCAGGCCAGCAGCGCCGCACAGGCGGCCGACGTATCGAACAGGCCGTGCACATAGGTCGCGAGAATCTGGCCATCGGCGGAAATAGCGCCGTCGGGACGCGCGTCGCCCGGCTGCCCCAGGCGCAGCGCCGGCGATTCCAGCGCCGGTCCCCGCGTTTCTCCCATATGGATCTCGTAACCGCCCACCTCCGGCGAGCCCGGCAACGCGAGGCGGCCGGTCACGTTCTTCAGCGTCTTTTCGCGCGTGAGCACCGTCGAGTAGTCGAGCCAGCCCAAGCCCGCCGACATTCCCGGCACGCCTTCCACACCGTGCGGATCGGCGACCTCGCGCCCGAGCATCTGCATCCCGCCGCAGATGCCGATCACGCGGCCGCCATAGCGCAAATGCCGTTGCAGCACCGCGTCCCAGCCTTGCTCGCGCAAAAAAGCCAGATCGCCAGGTACGTTTTTCGACCCCGGCAGGATGATCAAGTCCGCGGGCGGCGGCGGCATGCCGCTTCGCACGTAATGAAAATCGACCTGCGGATGCGCGCGCAGCGCGTCGAAATCCGTGTGGTTGCTGATGTGCGGCAGCACCGGCACGACCACGCGCAACGTGCGGGCCGAGTCGCTGCGCTGCGCCGCGCGCAGTTCGGGCGGCAGCATGTCCTCGGCGTCGAGCGTCAGACCGTGCAGATACGGGACGACGCCCAGCACCGGCTTGCCGGTCTTCGCTTCGAGCCAGTCGAGGCCCGGCTTCAGCAGTCCAATATCGCCGCGAAAACGGTTGATGATGAAACCCCGCACGCGCGCCTGCTCGCTCGCCGACAGACATGCAAGCGTCCCTGTCAGATGCGCGAACACCCCGCCTCTGTCGATGTCGGCCACGAGCACGACTGGGCAGTCGACCGCTTCCGCAAAACCCATGTTGGCGATGTCGCGCTCGCGCAGGTTGATCTCGGCCGGACTGCCCGCGCCTTCGACGAAAATCGTGTCGTACGCCGCTTGCAGCCGCGCGTACGACGCGAGCACCGCTTCGAAAGCGACCGGCTTGTACTCGTGATACGCGCGGGCGTCGAGATTGATGCGCGCCTTGCCGTGGATGATCACCTGAGCGCCGCGATCGCTCGTGGGCTTGAGCAGCACAGGGTTCAGATCCGTGTGCGCGGCGATGCCGGCGGCCACTGCCTGCAACGCCTGAGCGCGCCCGATCTCGCCGCCATCGACGGTCACCGCGCTGTTCAGCGCCATGTTCTGCGGCTTGAACGGCGCGACGCGCACACCGGCGCGCCGTGCGAGCCGGCATAGACCGGCGACCAGCGTGCTCTTGCCCGCATCGGATGTGGTGCCCTGAATCATCAGCGTGCCGCGCGGCACGGATACGGCGTCATGCGAGATCGAATGGATGGTCACGGAAATGTGGGACTCGACGATGGAAAGGACTAGTGGAGCGGCAGGCAAACAAGAGTGGCAAACGACAGGCGAGCAACGCACATGCGCGGGGGCAAGCGCGAGCACCAGCCAGACGCCAAACGACACAGCCGCGATCGCAGCAACCGATTCTGACCACTCATCGCGGCCACGAATCACGTTCGCCATTAGCGGGCAGCATTGACACCTACCGTTAATTGAGGCCAATCGCGCCCGGCATTCGCCGCATTATCCCATCGTGCCGCCCCGCGCTGCACGCCGGTACAATCACGCGATGATTTCCCGCGACCTCACCTTCGTTCTCGGCGGCGCGCGCTCAGGCAAGAGCGTGCACGCGGAACAGCTTGCCGTTCAAAGCGCGCTGCCCGTCACCTACATCGCCACGGCACGCATGACCGGCGACGCCGAATTCACCGCGCGCATCGCGCATCATCGTGCGCGGCGTCCTGCACAGTGGCAGTTGCTGGAGGCGGACGTCGACCTCGCGGGCGCTGTCTTGCAAGCCGACGCGCCGGGGCATTGCACGCTGATCGACTGCTTCACGTTATGGCTCGCCAACCTGCTGTGTCCCGCCGATGGCGACGGCCTGCCGTCCGATCAATATCAAGCCCGTATCGAAGCACTGGAGGCCGCGCTTGCCGACGCTCGCGGCAAGATCATCGCGGTCAGCAACGAAATTGGCCTGGGCGTGGTGCCGCTCGGCGCGGCCACGCGTCTTTACGTGGACGAACTCGGGCGGCTGAATCAGCGCGTCGCGGCGCTCTCCACGCAGGCCACGATGATGGTCGCGGGCCTGCCGCTCACCCTCAAAACCGCAGGCGGCGCGTGATGCTCTCGCTTCCTCTGATCGTGACGCTCGCGACCGCGGGCGTGGCCGTCGACCGCTGGATCGGCGAGCCGAGCGGTGCTCATCCGCTGGTGGCTTTCGGCAAATGGGCGGCGCGCCTCGAAGCGCACTACAACCGCGGCAGCCGCCTGCGGCCCAAGGGACTGCTCGCATGGTCGCTCGCCGTGCTGCCGCCGGTGCTGGTCGCCTGGTGGCTCGTCGCCGTGCTGCCGTTTTTCGCGGGCTGTGCCGTGCACATTGCATTGCTGTGGTTCGCGCTCGGCGCGCGCAGCCTGCACGACCATATCGAGCCGATCGCACGGGCGCTCGCGCATCGAGATCTCGCTGAAGCGCGCCTGCTGACCGCGCGGATCGTCTCGCGCGAAACCGCCAATGCCGACGAAGCGGCGCTGTCGCGCGCCGCCGTCGAATCGGCGCTCGAAAACGGCAACGATGCGATCTTCGGCGCGCTGTTCTGGTTTGCAATCGCGGGCGGTCCGGGCGCGCTTGGATTTCGTCTCGCCAACACGCTCGATGCGATGTGGGGCTACCGCACGCCTCGCTATCTGCGCTTCGGCTGGGCCGCCGCTCGCCTCGACGACGTGCTGAACTGGATTCCCGCGCGCCTCACCGCCGCGAGCTACGCGCTGCTCGGCGACACGCGCACGGCATGGCGTTGCTGGCACGAACAGGCGCCGCGCTGGGACAGCCCGAACGCCGGCCCGGTAATGGCCTCGGGCGCGGGCAGTCTGAACGTGCTGATCGGCGGTCCCGCGGTTTATAACGGCGCGCTCGAACATCGCCCCACGCTCGGCTTCGGGCACCCCGCGAAGGCCGCTCACATCACGGCCGCGTTGATACTGGTCGAACGGACGGTGATCTTGTGGCTCGCAGTGCTGATCGTACTGGCCTTGCTGAGCGTGCCCTTGCATGTCTGAACGAATGGTGGAACCACGCTCACATCAAATTACACAGCCCGCGAATGCTGGCGCAGCGCCGACTGCCTGCGCGTCATCCAGCGCGACGATCGTGCACGGCGGCAATCTGCACGAAGCGGCTGAACGCTATCGCATTCCGTACGAGCAGTGGCTCGATCTGTCGACGGGAATCAATCCGCACGGCTATCCGGTGCCGCCTGTTCCCGCCGACGCCTGGCGCCGCCTGCCCGACGAAGGCGACGGTCTCGCCGACTGCGCCGCGCGCTACTACGGCGCGCCGGATGCGGCGCATGTATTGCCGGTTGCCGGAAGCCAGGCGGCGATTCGCGCGCTGCCGGCGTTGCTGCCGCGTGCCGGGGTCGGCGTCGCGCCGCTCACCTACAGCGAATATGCGCCCGCGTTCGAGCGGGCCGGCCATCGCGTGATACCGCTCGATGTTTGGTGCGACGTGTTGCCCGATGCGCTCACGCATGTGATCGTCGCGAATCCGAACAATCCGACTGCGGATCATCTGGGCGCGGCGAAGCTTCTGGATTGGCACGCGCAGTTAAGGGTGCGCGGCGGCACACTGCTCGTCGACGAAGCGTTCGCGGATACGATGCCCGCCGCTTCGCTTGCAGCCTGTGTGGGTCGCGACGGCTTAATCGTATTGCGTTCGCCTGGAAAATTCTTCGGACTCGCGGGCGTTCGCGCCGGTTTCGTGCTGGGCTCGCCCACAGTGCTCGATAGCTTGCGCCGCATGCTCGGCGCGTGGACCGTCAGTGGTCCCGCGCGTCATGCCGTGAAGGCCGCGTTCCTGGACCACGCCTGGCAACAGCAGATGCGCACACGGCTTGAAGCGGACAGCGCGCGCCTCGTCGATCTGCTGCAAGGTCACGGCATGCGCACACGCGGCACACCACTCTTCGCATGGACCGACGATCCACGTGCCGCGGCCTTGCATGAAGCATTGGCCACGCGCGGCGTATGGACGCGGCTTTTCGCAGCGCCAGGCAGCGTACGTTTCGGTTTGCCCGCGAGCGAAGAGGAATGGGCGCGTCTTGCCTACAGCATGCGCGCGGCAGTTGAGACGATTGACCGGCGCGAGCGCGCCTGACGCCTTGACGACTGCAAAGCTGACCTACATCGCAGAGCATTGATACGCTCAACGCAAACTCGACGTTCGACCCGATGATCCCTTTCACACGATTCCCCCGCCTCACTGTCGCCGTCACGCTGCTTGCCATTGCGTTGCACGCGCAAGCCGGCATCGCGGTGACCGACGACACGGGCGCGGTGCTCACGCTGCCAGCACCCGCGCAGCGCGTGATCAGCCTCGCGCCGCATGTCACCGAACTGCTATATGCGGCCGGGGGCGGCTCGAAGATGGTGGGCGCCGTGTCGTACAGCGACTATCCGCCCGAGGCGCAACAACTGCCGCGCGTCGGCGACAACAAGTCGCTCGATCTCGAGCGCATCGTCGCATTGAAGCCCGATCTGATCGTGGTGTGGCGGCATGGCAATGCGCAACGTCAACTCGATCGTCTGCGCGAGTTGCACATACCGTTGTTCTTCAGCGAGCCGCACCATCTCGACGATATCGCGGTCTCGTTGACGAAGCTCGGCCATTTGCTCGGCACGTCGTCCACCGCGGATGCAGCCGCCGCCGCATATCGTCGAGACATTGCGGGTTTGCGAGCGCAATACGCGAAACGGCCAGCAGTCAGCGTGTTTTATCAGGTGTGGGATCAACCGTTGATGACGCTCAACGGCGAGCATATGATTAGCGACGTCATCGAGCTATGCGGCGGCCGCAATGTGTTCGCGAGACTGCAACCGCTGGTGCCGACGGTTTCGACCGAAGCCGTGCTCGCGGCGAATCCCGAAGCGATCGTCACCGCAGCGCCCGGCGCGACGAGACCCGACACCACGTTGCCGCAGCTCGGCGCTTGGCGCGCGTGGCCACGTCTGGCGGCGGTGGCGAATAACAACCTGTTCGCCATTGACGGTGATCTCATCAACCGGCCCGCGCCGCGAATCGCGTTAGGCGCGAAGCAATTGTGCGAGGATCTGGATCTCGCTCGCTCGCGCATCAAGCAAAACGCGCAGTAATGCGGGTTTTGCGAAGCGTCGCCCGGCTCACGCGTTCCACTTCACGAGCGACCACTGCTGCCCCTCATCGCCGCGGCGCAACCAGACAATGCCCGCGGTTTCCAGCGACCATCGCAAGCAACGTTCAAGCGGCACGTCGAGCGCGAACGAGGCAATCGCGCGCATCACGCCGGCATGCGTGACCACATACGTCGGCGAGAGTTCGCGAGTCTGCGCGTAGGCATCGAACCATGCGCGCACTCGCATGACGAACTGCGCAACGCTCTCGCCGCCATGCGCGCGCGCGTGTTCGAAGTTGGACGCCCAGTCGTCGAGCAGTTCGCGATCGATCGCGTCCCAGCGTCGCTCCTCCCAATCGCCGAAATTCATTTCCTTCAAACGATCGTCGTGGCTCAGCACGCAGCCAAAGTCGTTCGCCATTTCGACGGCGAAGGCCGAGCAGCGCGTAAGCGGACTCGACATCACGACGCGTGGCGCCGGCACCTGCAAGCTCGCGAGCCTCAACGCGAGCGCCGCGGACGACACGTCGGCCGCCTCGGCGAGCGCAACGTCGCTGTGGCCATAGCACACGCCCGCGTCAAGTGCGACAGCGGGGTGGCGGATCAGGACGATATCCATGCGAGCCCCAGGAGATAGATGCTCAGTTCAAAGATCTGCTGCGCGAAGCCGAGACAATCGCCGGTGTAGCCGCCGATGCGCCTCACGAAATAGCGGCCCATTGCGAACCGCAACGCGAGTAGCATCGCAAGCGCCGCGCCCGCGAAGCGCCAGTCGGCCGCGAGCCACCCGCGTGGTCCGTCCGGCCACAACAGCCACGGCAATCCGAAGACGGCGGCACATAACAACGCCGTGCCGCTTAGGCGCTGCGCGACCGGCTTTGCTTTGCCTTCGGCGCGCACATAGTCGAGCGTGGCCAGATAGCTGATCGCGCATGCGCGGCTTGCCGCATGGGCCGCAATCATCAGACTTGCGGCGCGCATCGGAGGCAATGAGGCGAGCGTTTGCCATTTCAGCGCAAGCGCGATCACAAGTGCGATAGCGCCAAAAGCGCCGATGCGCGAATCATGCATGATGCGCAATGCATCGTCGCGCGTATAGGCGCCACCGAACGCATCGACGCAATCGGCGAGCCCGTCCTCGTGAAACGCACCGGTTATCAATAGCGATGACGCCATCGACAACAACACCGCAACGCCCGCCGGAAACACGCGCAACGCCGCCAGATACACAAGCGCGCTCACGCCGCCGACAAGCGCGCCGACGAGCGGGAAATAGCGAGCCGCCGCGTTCAGATAATGCGGCTCATAGCCGACCCAGCGCGGCATGGGCACGCGCGTGAAGTAACCAAGGGCCGTGAAAAAATAGCGCAGTTCCGCCAGCGGATTCATATATGGCTCGCGTACACGTTATGTGAAAAGCGATGTGCCGAGCGGCTCACGCTTCGCGATTTGCCACGCCTGCCGATTCGAAGCTCGCCATCTCGTTGATGAACGCGCAGGCCGCGCGCAGCAGCGGCACCGCGAGGGCGGCACCGGTGCCTTCGCCCAGCCGCATGTCGAGCGACAACAGCGGCAACGCGCCGAAATGATCGAGCATGCGCCGATGTCCCGCCTCGTTCGACGCATGCGCGAACACGCAGTACTCGCGCACGTCAGGCGCGAGCGCATGGGCAATCAGCAGCGCCGAACTGGCGATAAAGCCGTCGACGAGTATCGTCATTCGCGCTTGCGCCGCGGCGAGATACGCGCCCGCCATCATCGCGATTTCGAAGCCACCGAACGTTGCGAGCACATCGAGCGGAGCGTTGGATGCGTCGTGATGCGCGAGCGCCGCTGCGAGCACGTTGCGCTTTTTTGCGAGCCCCGCGTCGTCGAGGCCAGTGCCGCGGCCCACGCATTCGTCGATCGGCACGCCGCATAGGCGGCTCATCAGACACGCCGCCGCCGACGTGTTCCCGATTCCCATTTCGCCGAAGCCGATCACGTTGCTGCCGAGCGCAGCGTGGTGCCGCACGCGCGCCGCGCCGGCTTGCAGCGCCGCGAGCGCCTGCTCGTGCGTCATTGCAGGTTCGTGCGCGAAGTTGCGCGTGCCTGCGCCAACCGGAATATCGATGAGTTCATCGGTGCGCGGCAGCGGCGTCGCAATGCCGGCGTTCACGACTTCCAGTTCGATGCCCGCAACGCGGCTCAACGCATTCACCGCTGCGCCGCCCGCGAGAAAATTCGCGACCATCTGCGCGGTCACCGCTTGCGGGTAGGGGCTGACGCCTTCGGCCGCAATACCGTGGTCGCCGGCGAACACGATCAGCGCGGGGCGCGCGACGCTCGGATGCGTACTGCGCTGGATCAGCCCGATCTGACGCGCGAGCGTTTCGAGCCGGCCGAGACTGCCGGGCGGCTTCGTCTTCGTATCGATGATGCGCTGAAGTTCGGCGCTCAATGTCTGATCGAGCGGTTCTACCTGGGGCAAGGCGGACAGGGGTGGGAAGAGAGTCATGAGTTCTTGAGGATAGGTGATGTTCTGTTCTGAGTGTCAGCTTGCCGATACATCATGATGGGAAGCGGAGTCTTGACGCGAACGCGGCGCGGGAATGAGCGCCTCGTGCTCGCCGTCACGAATCAGAATCAGCGGATAGCCGAATACGCGGCTCGTCAACGCAGGCGTCAATACTTCGTGCACGCGCCCCGCGTAAGCTGCGCCCGCGCCGTCGAGAAGCAGCGCATGCGTCGCGAACCGGCGCGCGAGGTTCAGGTCGTGACAGGAAAACAGCACGGTGCGCCCCGGCTCGCGCGCCCATTCGCTTAGCGCTTCCAGGCAGTCGATCTGATGATGCAGGTCCAGATGCGATAAAGGTTCGTCGAGCAGCAATAGCGGCGCCTGCTGACACAGCACCGCCGCGAGCGCCACGCGCTGACGTTCGCCGCCGGACAGCGACAGCACGTCTCGCGCGGCCAATGCTGTGAGTCCCAGCAAGTCCAGCGCGGCACGCGCGGCCTCGCGATCGGCCTCGCCCTCCCAACCCCAGCCCGTCAAATGCGGAAAGCGGTTCAGCGTCACGATGTCGAGCACAGTTGCGCTAAATGCGTCGGGCGCGCTTTGCGGCATCAACGCGCGACGCTGTGCAAGGTGCCGTGCGTGCCAGCCGGCCAGGCGCACGCCGTCGAGCTCCACATGCCCCGCCGATGGTTCGCGCAAACCCGCGAGCGTGGACAACAGCGTCGTCTTGCCCGCACCGTTCGGACCGGCCACGCACCAGATCTCGCCCGGATAGAACGTATGTGTGAACGCGTCGAGCAAGGTGCGCGCGCCCGCACGCAACGTCACCCGTTGTGCGCTGAGCGAGGGATGCGCGAAGTTCGCAGTCGGCATCATCGGCGGGCGCGCAGCAGCATCCACAGAAACACCGGCACGCCGATGATCGACGTGATTACGCCGACCGGCAGTTGCGCCGGCGCGATGACGAGGCGCGCGATCAAATCGGCGCCCATCACCGCGACGCCGCCGCCGAGCGCGGCGGCGGGCAGCAGCATGCGTTGATCGTTGCCGAATGCGAGCCGCAGCATATGCGGCACGACGAGCCCGACAAAGCCGATGGTGCCCGCCGTCGTCACGGCCGCGGCGGCAGCGAGCGAAGCCGCGAGATAGACGCGCAACCGCAGCGGTATCACTGCAACGCCCAGCGCTTGCGCAGCGGCATCGCCTCGCAACAGCACATTCAGGCGCGGCGCAACCGGCACAATGGCAATCAATACGACGACGAGGGCCGCAAGCGCAGTCCACGGCATCGCATTGCCATTGAGGTCGCCGGTCAGCCAGAACAGCATGCCGCGCAAACGATTGTCGGGCGCGAGATTGAGCAGCAAGGTAATCAGTGCGCCCCAGCCTGCCGCGATTACCGCGCCCGTCAACAGCAAACGCGGCGACGTGTCCTGCGGTTCGCCGCGCCACAACTCGCGGCGCGCAAGGCCGAGCACGAGAAGAATAGACACGAATGCGCCCGCGAATGCCGATGCATCGACGAGCCACCATGCGCAACCGGCGATCATCGCAATCAGCGCGAAACTCGCGGCCCCGCCCGATACGCCTAATACATAGGGCTCCGCGAGCGGATTGCGCAACAGCACTTGCAACAGCGCGCCAGCCAATGCAAGCAACGCGCCGCAAGCGAAACCGGCCACCGCGCGAGGCAAACGCAGCGTGCGCACGATCTCGCCGGCGAGATCGGCAGAGCTTGCATCAGACGCGCTCGCATGCAGCGGCGAAAGCGCCTCGATCACGCGTGCGGGCGCAACAGCCACGCTGCCCAATGCGAGCGACGCCATCAACACGGCAAGCGCGACGACAGCAAGCACGAGCCAGATTGCGGCGGCGCGCTTCGCAGTCATCGCGTGAAGAGTGGCGGGCATCGAACCTAAGTGACGGCTCATCGGCGCGCTCTCAGCATGGCGCGCGCATCACTGCTGCTGCCAGCCGACCGTGACATACGCACCGCGCCGAGGCGAGTTATACGAGTAGGCCGTTTCATAGTCCTTGTTGAACAGATTCTGGATTTGCGCGGCCACGTACCAGGCCTTCGTCACGTTGTAGCGCGCGGCCAGATTCACGATACCGTAGCCGCCGAGCTTGCCGCTGCTGTCTTCGCGTGGACCGCTCACGATCCACTCGCCGCCCACGCGCCACCCTGCAATACTGCGATTCACCGCCAGCGACGCGAAACGCCGCGCGCGCCGCACGAGGTCCACGTCGTTATCGAGATCGACCGGGTTTTGCAGCGTCACGGACGCGCGCACGTCGGTTTTGCCCACATGTCCGCTCCACGATCCTTCGAGTCCCTGTACTTTTGCATGACCCACGTTTTCGGCCAGATAGATGCCGGGCGTCACCTGCTGATAGTCGATCAGATTCGAATAACGCGTCTGGAAAGCACTCAAACGCATCACACCGAGCGCGTTCGACGCATACTGCACCGCTGCTTCGAGCGAATGACTGCGCTCGGGCTGGATCGACGGATTGCCGCTAATCGGATAGTACAGATCGTCGAAGCTCGGCGCGCGAAACGAATCCGAATAACTTGTACTGAGCTTCCAATGCGACGTGACGTCGAAGCCATAGCCGAGATAGTAACTGTTCGCTCCACCGAAATCGGAGTACTGGTCGCGCCGTACGTTCGCCTGAATCTGATTGCGCCCGAAGCGTCCGGTGTAGCCGGCGAAGCCCGAATCCACATGACGGGTCGGCGCGGCAAACGTGTCCGAGTCGAGGCTCTGGTCCAGATGTTCGTAGCCGACCTGTAGTTTCTGCTGCGCAGCGAGTGCGAAATCGTTCTGCCACGTGTACTGCCGGTTGTCGGTATCGAAGCGGCCGTTATACAGGCCGTTGGTGTTCGAGACGCTGCGGTCGTCGCCTTCGGAAACGATGAAGTGCGTGGTCCACCAACCGGTCAACTTGCCGTTCGCGAACGCGGATACCTGGCGCACTTTCGTGTACAGGTTGTTCAGATCGGTCGGCGCGCCGTAAGCATTGTCGTAGCTGCTATTGCCGTTCGACTGGAAATAGCGGACGCCCGCGTCCCACTTGTCGGTGAACTTGTGACGCAGCGAAGCCGAAATGCTTTCGTTCAGATAGCCGTTCGCATTCGGATTGGCGTTGGGCGCCTCACGCGGATTGAGTGCGGAAAAGCCGTCGTCTTTCGAACGCGCGAGCGAGATGCTGAAGGTCGTGCGGCCGTCTTTATCTAGTGCGCCGTTCGCGCCCAGCTGCTGCGTCTGCGTGTGGTAGCTGCCGTAGCCCACGGAGAAATTGAAACGCGGCGGATGATCGCCGCCGTCTTTCGTGAACACCTGGACCACGCCGCCGATTGCGCCCGAGCCATACAATGCGGACACGTTGCCGTTCACTACTTCGACATGGTCGATCTGATCGAGCGGGATCTGCGCGATCTGCGCGGTGCCGAGACTCACGGAATCGACGCGCACGCCGTCGACGAGAACGAGCGATTGCGTCGACGACGCACCGCGCAAGTACAGGCTCGTTGTCGAACCGGGGCCACCTGTGCGCGATATTTGCGCGCCGGGCGCGAGTTGCAGCAGGCCCGGCAAATCGGTCGCGGTGGTGTCGGCAATGTCCTGCTGATCGAATAGCGACGTTTGCGGGATCGTGTCGGCGAGCGCTTGCGGTCCACGCCCGGCGGTGACGACGACCGGCGATAAAACAGTGGACGACGAATCGGCGGTTTCGGTGGAGGATGTGCTTACAGCGTTTGCAGTATCTGGTGCGGTCGGTGCGGTCGGTGCGATAGGTGCAACTGCATGCGACGGCGCAGACGGATCTGCAACAGCCTGCGCATGCGCGACATGCGGCAGCGCTGCGAAGGCGAGCAACGCCGCGCGGGCGATAGGGGACAGCATGGAATGAAGTTTCCCGTGGATGGCGTGCGCGGCCCGCTTCCCCGCAGGCCGTCGCGTACGAGGCACGTGCGCTTTTGACATTTTGCGGGCGCGCGCCTCTCCCTCTGGCCGGTATCCGGGCTGACGACGTTCGATCCCGCCTTCCCACGCGTGACGCGCAGTGGCACACTCGCATGTTGAACCGGAACACGCGATGGGGATCGAACTGCAAACGTGAAGTACGAAACGAATGCGGTCGCTTACCGTTGCGGGGGCAGCGCAGGTTCGCGCGTTCGGATGAACGCCGCGCCCTGCTTCCCGTTTAACTGCGCGCGCAGTGAAATGCGCGCGCGGGCACCAGAGTGCGGCCAGTGTATGAGCGCACTCGGGGTCAGTCAAGAATGCGGGCCGTGAGAGCGATTCATTCCGACAGGTGCGGGGTATTGTCCGACGCAATCTCCGGCACACGAGTACTTTTTCATCTTCAGTCGAAAAAAGCCTGCATAAAGCGGTGTTGTTACGTCTCGAAACGAGACAATTATCGGAACGTGCGACATTCCGCGCTAAAATGCGAGGTCTTTAGAGGACGCAGCACATGCTCACCGAACTCGAAACACTGTCACAGAATATCGGCAAGCTGATCACGATCAGCCAGCGCCACAACGAAGCACGCATCGCGCTCGAAGAGCAGCTCGCCCAGTCGCGTGCGGAAGCAGAAGCCACACGCACGGAACTTGCGCTGCTGCGCGAGGAACGCGATGCACTGCAAGCGGAGCGCGACGCACTCTCCGCCAAAATCGACGACGCGCAGGTGCGGCTGAACGCCATCCTCGAAAAATTGCCGCGCGCTCGCGGGCACAACGAGCCGGACAATCAGCTCGATCTGCTCGAGCCCGCTCAGCATGAAGTCGAGGCACAGAGCGACGCCACTCGCCACGGAGAAAATGCATGACCACCAAGCAGATCGAAGTATCGATTCTCGGCGTGCCCTATCGCCTCGCCTGCTCGCCGGAAACGGAAGGCGCGCTGCTTGAAGCAGTCGCGCGAGTCGACGCCGAAATGTCGAAGATCCGCAATAACAGCAACGTGCGCGGCACGGATCGTATTGCAGTCATGGCTGCGCTGTCGCTGGCATCGGAACTGCTTAAGCTGCAAACGAGCGTGCGTCACGGAGAAGCATTTCCCGCAGAGGAAATCCGGCGTACAATGCATCAAATGAACGAACAACTGGGTACTGTGATCGAGCAGTACACCATGCAGTAAGCAGCAAGTTGCAAGATGGTTTGCAACTGAAGGTTGCTGGTTTCTTAGGCTGCGGATTCAAACGAAGTGGCTCGAGGTGGCTCACGAAGTAGCTGGGCAAAGCGCGTGAGAGCATGCAGGAGCAACACTCGGCAAACGTTTGAATGTAATCGTTTCAGCTTCATCGGTTTAGCTTCCCTGCCTGGTTCGCCAAGGTCATATATTCCTTGAACCAATGCCATGTGCACGGTTGCGGAAATTTGTAGCACGGGTGTGCGCGTCACTCTGTCTGATGTACCCGAAGTGCTGCTAACTGCGACCAATTCTGAACCCCCGGTTCAGGATGCCGGCCTAGCGGCTAAGGCGGGGACCTTATTTGGAACGGCATCGGACTTCGGTTCGGTGCCGTTTTTGTTTGGGCTTGGGCTTTTTCTGCGTCTCTTTCCTGCTCCTTCAAACCCTTAACGTTCAATTCGATTCATGCGCTACTGGCTAATGAAGTCCGAACCGGACGAAGCAAGCATCGATCATCTCGCCGACGCCCCGCATCGCACATTGCCGTGGACCGGCGTGCGCAACTATCAGGCGCGCAACTTCATGCGCGATGCGATGCAGGTCGGCGACGGGGTGCTGTTCTATCACTCGAGCTGTCCGGAGCCCGGTATCGCCGGGCTCGCTGAAGTGGCGTCCACGGCCTACCCTGACCCGACCCAGTTCGACAAGAAGAGCCCATATTACGACCCCAAGTCGTCGCAAGAAACGCCGCGCTGGCTGCTCGTCGACGTCGTGTTCAAAAAGAAGATTCCGTTGATTCCGCTCGCCGCTTTGCGCGAGCACGAACAGCTGAAAGACATGCGCGTGCTTGCGAGAGGCAACCGTTTGTCGATCACACCCGTTACCGAGGCCGAATGGCGCTTCATCACGACGCGGCTCGTTTGAGTTCGTCGGTGCGCGCTGAAAAGGCGTCGCGGGCGATGCGGCGAATCGAAGCTCACAGCGCGGCTAAATTAGGGAACCAAGCTCAGGTTACAAGCGCCTAACGCACTTGCAAACGGACTGCACACGGCGCGGGACGCGCCGAGCCGTTGCATCGCGCCGCTCGATCGTGCGCAACCCTGTTCAAGCAAGGAGTCCAACAATGATGAAAAACACCGCACGTGCACTCGCTTTCGCGCTTGTCTGCGCTGCACCTGCAACGCTTGCGCTTACGCCCGCCATCGCGCGCGCGCAGAGCGTCGCGCCCTATCAACCGGCCGGCGTATTGTCGCTGAACGCGCAGGCTAGCTCGGAAGTACCGCAAGACGTGGTCGACATCACGCTCTTTTACGAACAGGAAGCGAGCGACCCGTCGGCTCTCACCTCAACGCTGAATCAGCGCGCCGATTCGGCGCTACAAAAAGCCAAGGGCGTGAGCGGCGTGACCGCGCGTACGGGTTCGTTTTCGATTTATCCGTCCACCGATCGTGACGGGCGTATCTCCGCTTGGCGTGGCCGCACCGAGGTCGTGCTCGAATCGCACGACTTTGCCGCGGCGTCGAAGCTCGCCGGCCAGATGGCATCGATCATGCAAGTCGGCAATGTGCAGTTCTCGCTGTCGCCCGCGGCGCAGCGTGCCGCCGAACAGAAGCTCACCGGCGAGGCGATCAGGTCGTTTCGCGAGCAGGCGGCTTCGTCCGCGCAGGCATTCGGCTACAGCGGCTATTCGATTCGCGAGGTCAACGTCGGGCATAACGGCGTGATGCCGCGCCCCGTCATGATGATGAGCGCACGCGCCATGGGCGCCGACGCGAAAATTTCGGCACCGGTGCCGATCGAAGGCGGCACGTCGACGGTAACGGTCAATGTGTCCGGGTCAGTGCAGATGAAGTAACGCGCGTTTAGCGCGCCACTCTTCGCCACAGGAACAAACGCCACGGCATGCCGTGGCGTTTGTTTATCGATCGAATACAGTGTGCCGCGCGTTACGGTAGCGCGTGCGCTGGTTCGCTGCGGCCGCGGCGATACGACCACACGAGCATGGCGATGCCCACGAGGATCATCGGCAGCGAAAGCCACTGGCCCATCGAAAGGCCCATTGCCAGCAGTCCGAGGAAATCGTCCGGCTCACGCGCGAATTCGACGATGAAGCGCGCGAGGCCATAACCGATCAGGAACACCGCGGAAATCGCGCCAAGCGGCTTCGGCTTGCGCGAGAAGAAGAACAGCACGAAGAAGAGCGCGACGCCTTCCAGTGCGATCTCATACAACTCCGACGGATGACGCGGCAGCATGTGATATTGCGCGAACACTTCGTTCAGATGCCATTGAGCGGCCAGTTGCGGATGCGCGGAGAGCCAGGCTGCGTCGTCGGGCGCCGCACCTGGAAAGAGCATCGCCCACGGCGCTGACGGATCGGTCACGCGCCCCCACAGCTCACCGTTGATGAAGTTGCCGAGACGCCCCGCCGCGAGTCCGGTCGGCACCATCGGCGCGACGAAGTCTGTGACTTGCAGCCACGAACGTTTGCGCTGATACGCGAACAGCACCATCGCGAGCGTCACGCCGAGGAAGCCGCCGTGAAACGACATGCCGCCTTCCCACACCTTGAAGATGTCGAGCGGATGCGCGAAATAAAAGCTCGCCTTATAGAACAGCACATAGCCGAGCCGGCCGCCGAGAATGGTGCCGAGCACGCCGTAAAACAGCATGTCGTCGATGTCCTTCGGCGTCCAGCCTTGGGCCGCGACGAACGGCAAACGCAGCCGCAGCCGGCCGACGACGATCGCCGCGATGAACGCGACGAGGTACATTAGTCCATACCAGCGCACGGCGAGCGGCCCCAGATGAATGGCAATGGGGTCGAAGTTCGGGTGAATGAGCATCGTGTTGTTATGGTCAGTTCGGTTCAGAAGCTAGTTTGTATTGATGACGCGGCTTGTTCCGCCTGCGTTGGACGGCCCGGCGCGCAATGCGTTCGCCGCCATCGCGCTAATTGCGCGACGCCGCGGCTTGTGCCTCGACAGTGGCCGCATGCGCCCGCACGATTTCGATGAAGCCCGCCAGCACTGGACTCACCTCCGAGGTACGCCAGACGAGCCCCGTTTCGATAGCGGGCACCGACTCGGACAACGGCCGGTAGACGACCCCGGTGCGGCGCAGGTTACGCAACGATTGCGGCACCAGTGCGACCCCCATGCCGGCCGACACGAGGCTCACAATGGTCTGCATCTGGATCGCCTCCTGGCCGACGCGTGGCTGGAGCCCCGCCACGCCGTAGCAATCCATAATGATGTCATAAAAGCCTGGCGCCAAACGTCTTGGGAAGATTACGAGCGGCGCATCGGCGAGCTCGCGCAGGCTGATCGGCGTGTCGAGCCACTCGGCGTGCGGGTCGTTGGCGCTGTCCGCAGCGGCAGCCAGGCGCGCCGCCGTCTCTGTCGACATCGCGATCACCAGCGGCTCGCGTGCGATCGGCAGCCACGAAAGCTGTGTGGCATGGCGGGACGGCAGCGGCGCGATCACGAGGCCCGCGTCGATGCGCCCGGCCACGAGTTCGTCCACCTGCACGTCGCTCGTTGCCTCAGTGAGTTCAAGTCGCACGCGCGGATGACGTGCGCCGAAGTCGCGCAACAGTAGCGGCAACAGGCCGTAGTCGGCGGTCGACACGAACGCGAGCGACAGCACGCCCGCCTCCCCGCGTGCGAGGCTCTGCGCGAGCGGCCGCAAGCCCTCCGCACCCGCCAGCAGGCGTTGCACTTCCGGCAGCAGATCCGCACCCACCGGCGTCAGTTCGACCGAACGCTTGGTGCGCGCGAACAGTTCGACCCCGAGCGTCTCCTCCAGCGCGCGGATCGCCTGCGAAAGCGGCGGCTGCGTCATCGAGAGGCGCGCGGCCGCGCGGCCGAAGTGCTTTTCTTCGGCAACGGCCACGAAATAGCGCAGCTGGCGCAGGTCGGGAATGGCAGGCAGCATCATTAATACATTTTACGACCTAATGAGCCTTTAATAATATATTGGACACGCGCATCGCAAGATCGCATTCTTGCCCGACGGGCCCGAACTACACTGGACCGACGAGCAAGACAAAACAGACCGGAGATCCCCATGCCATACAACCGTCGTTCGAAGAACATCACGCAAGGCGTGGCCCGTTCGCCGAACCGCTCGATGTACTACGCACTCGGCTACCAGAAAGAAGATTTCGATAAGCCGATGATCGGCATCGCGAACGGCCATTCGACCATCACGCCGTGCAACGCCGGCTTGCAGCGTCTCGCCGACGCGGCGGTCGCCGCGGTCAAGGGCGCGGACGCGAATCCGCAGATTTTCGGCACGCCGACGATTTCCGACGGCATGTCGATGGGCACCGAAGGCATGAAGTACTCGCTCGTGTCGCGCGAAGTCATCGCGGACTGTATCGAGACCTGCGTGCAAGGCCAGTGGATGGACGGCGTGGTCGTGATCGGCGGCTGCGACAAGAATATGCCGGGCGGCATGATCGGCCTCGCGCGCATTAACGTGCCGGGCATTTACGTGTATGGCGGCACGATTCGTCCGGGCAACTGGAAGGGCACTGACCTGACCATCGTGTCATCGTTCGAAGCGGTCGGCGAATTCACCGCGGGCCGGATGTCGCAGGAAGATTTCGAAGGAGTCGAAAAGAACGCGTGCCCGTCGACGGGCTCATGCGGCGGCATGTACACCGCCAACACGATGAGCTCGTCGTTCGAGGCGCTCGGCATGTCGCTGCTGTATTCGTCGACGATGGCCAATCCGGATCAGGAAAAGGTCGACTCGGCCGCTGAATCGGCGCGCGTGCTCGTCGAAGCGGTGAAGAAAGATCTGAAACCGCGCGACATCATCACGAAGAAGTCGATCGAAAACGCCGTGGCGGTGATCATGGCGACGGGCGGCTCGACCAATGCCGTGCTGCACTACCTGGCAATCGCGCACGCGGCCGAAGTGGAGTGGACCATCGAGGACTTCGAGCGCATGCGCAAGAAAGTGCCGGTGATCTGCAACCTGAAGCCGTCGGGCCAGTACGTCGCAACGGATTTGCACAAGGCAGGCGGCATCCCGCAGGTCATGAAGATTCTGCTGGATGCGGGTCTCTTGCATGGCGATTGCATCACCATCACAGGCAAGACGCTCGCTGAGGAACTGAAGGACGTGCCGGGCAAGCCGCGCGCCGATCAGCAGGTGATTTTCCCGATCGAACAGGCGCTCTATAAGGAAGGCCACCTCGCGATCCTGAAGGGCAACCTGGCCGAAGACGGCGCGGTCGCAAAGATCACCGGGCTGAAGAATCCGGTGATCACCGGTCCGGCTCGCGTGTTCGACGACGAGCAAAGCGCGCTCGAAGCGATTCTCGCCGACAAGATCGGCGCCGGCGACGTCGTGGTGTTGCGCTACCTCGGCCCGAAGGGCGGTCCGGGCATGCCGGAAATGCTCGCGCCCACTTCGGCGATCATCGGCAAGGGGCTCGGCGAAAGCGTCGGCCTGATCACCGACGGCCGTTTTTCGGGCGGCACGTGGGGCATGGTGGTCGGCCACGTCGCGCCCGAAGCGTTCGTGGGTGGCACGATCGGCCTCGTGCAGGAAGGCGACTCGATCACGATCGACGCGCACAAGCTGCTCTTGCAACTGAATGTCGACGACGCTGAACTCCAGCGCCGCCGCACCGCATGGCAGCAGCCGAAGCCGCGCTATACGCGTGGCGTGCTGGCGAAATACTCCGCTCTCGCACTGCCGGCCAATAAGGGTGCGGTAACGGGCTGAAGCCACACGCGCGGGGAGCGGCGGGTCGGCCGAAAGCCCTCCTGAAGCCCTACGTAAAAGCGAAAGGGGCGCACGAAAAACCGTGCGCCCCTTTCCTTTTATAATGCTCGGACCACAAGCCGGGCAACTGCACCGGCGGAGACCAGAATGAAATCAATGTCGTATGCGGTGCTTGCAGCGGCTGCTGTGTTCGCCGCCGTCTCGATCGGCGTCAGTCCGGCTGCGCATGCGGAGGCGGCGACGGGACTCGCGCTTGCCCAACAGCAGAACTGCATGAGTTGCCACTCTGTCGCGCGTCCGTTCATGGGGCCGGCGCTGCACGATGTCGCGGCGAGATATGCCGGCCGCGAGGACGCCGCCATCTATCTGAAGCACAAGATTCTGGACGGCAGCACTGGCGTGTGGGGCCAGGTGCCGATGCCCGCGAATACGCAGCTCACGCCCGAGCAGGCGGCTACGCTGGCGGGCTGGGTGCTGACGCTCAAGTAGCGCGGGCTGATGCGATTCGTTGATTCGATCGATCGCGCGCGTTGGCACGGCTCGATTGGTCTCACCGCGCTCGAGGCGCCGCTACACCAACTGTCACGCGCGGCCAACTGTCACGCGCGGCCCGATTGCCGCGCAATCTCCGCTTCGACCGCTTCGCGTACCCAGCCGGCCATCTCGCTTTCAAGCGTCATCACGACTTCGCGCGTGATCTGATCGACGAGCCGCGCCGTATGCTCCTCCACGGCGCTACGGCAGCGTGCCTCGATGACGCCGCGTCCGTCGCCCGCAAGAAAGTCCGCGAACCGTTCGCGCACACGCTCGCCGATGTGTCCCGCATCGACGCCCGATGGTGCCTGCGTGTCTGCTTCCTGAGCAATATCCGGCGGCACCGTGGCGGCTGCTTCAAACGGCGGCGGCGGCTCGGTCCGATCGAACGTGGCCGCCGATGCCGCCAGCGCGTCGTCATGCGCATGGTCAGCTTCTGCAGCGAGATGCGGCCGCGATTTGTTTATGACATGAGCATGATCAGGCTGAGGCGCGTGATGAGCCGGATGCACGTGATCCGTCGAATGCGCACGATCCGCAGCCGAACGGGCCGCAGCGCCAGCCCCAATCTCAGCCCCCAAAGGCTGCGGCGCAAGCACCGGTTCGGGCGCAAGCGTTTCTTCCGGTGTGAGAACCGGCTGCGGAGCGAGTTCGGGCTCCGCTGTGATGTCCGTTTTGCGAAGCGCCTCGGGTTCGCGCAGCGGCGCGTCGGCCGGAGCAGCAGCCGGAGCATCCGGCGCGGCGCCACCGCTTTGCGGCTCACGCCGCTGGGCCGTATGGCCCGGCACGAGCACTTCGCTCAAAACCGGGATCGAGTTATCGTTGGGATCGGACACGTGCGCCCTCCGTGTTTGAGTCCTGGCGGAAGCAGGCCGCGTATGCGCCGGATACGTCTGGCAAAGGACACAACGCGGCGCGGGACGAAGACCTAGCCGCCCTGCTTGTAGTTGTTCAAAGCATAGCCGCGATCGCGATAGAAGCGATAGCGTTCGCGACCGGCAATGAGCTCGTCCTGTGCGTTACCGACCACTTCCAGCAATCTTTCGAAGCGCGCGAATTGCGCGGGTACGCTCGCGCCCAGATTGAGCAGCACCTGGTGATGAGGGACGTCGTCGAGATTCGTGGCCAGCACGATCGGCGTTTGCGCGGCGAGCGGCGTGCCCGCCATGCAATGCGGCACGAAGTCGAGCGCCGAAAAGGTCCACAGCTGTTCGTCGAAAGCGCGCAGGCGCTCGGGCTCGGCGACCACGATGGTCGGCTGCCCCGCCAGGTACGCCTTGCGCACCAGGCGGCACGCATACAGCAGCGAGTCGCCGACGTTCGAGTGAAAGTCGATTCTCGTCATCGGCGACTCCGCTTTGCGTCGAGTGCGACCGCTCGCACGCGTGCAACGTTACTGCGATGCGTCATTGCGCGGCGCGACCGTCCGCGGCCCGGTCGATCAAAAACTGCGCGAGCAGCGGCACCGGACGGCCCGTGGCCCCCTTCGCCGCACCGCTCTTCCATGCGGTGCCGGCGATGTCGAGATGTGCCCACGGGTACGAATCCGTGAAGCGCGACAGG
This sequence comes from Paraburkholderia dilworthii, assembly GCF_000472525.1. GTDB lineage: Bacteria > Pseudomonadota > Gammaproteobacteria > Burkholderiales > Burkholderiaceae > Paraburkholderia > Paraburkholderia dilworthii. The sequence goes on along the minus strand of NZ_AWZT01000008.1, from coordinate 32,102 downwards.
AAACACGCCGCCGTCACGCTGCCGGCCGGACGACCGCCGATGTTGGCAACATCTGCGAAATTCGACTTCAGCTGGTCCTGATACTCGTCATCGAGCGGCAGGCGCCAGGCCGGGTCCGATGCCTCACGCGATGCGTCGAGCAGCTCACCCGCGAGCGCGTCGTCTTTCGAGAAGAGACCACTGTTGTGGTGACCCAGCGCGATGATGCAAGCGCCCGTCAGCGTGGCAATGTCGATCACCGCGGCGGGCTTGAAGCGCTCGGCATACGTCAGCGCGTCGCACAAAATCAGGCGCCCTTCGGCGTCCGTATTCAGCACTTCGATCGTCAAACCCTTCATGCTGGTGACGATATCGCCCGGCTTGGTGGCCGTGCCCGACGGCATGTTTTCGACCGCCGGAATAATGCCGACCACGTTGATCTTCAGACCCATTTCGGCGACGGCGCGCAACGTGCCCAGCACCGAACCGGCGCCGCACATGTCGTACTTCATTTCGTCCATGCCTTCGCCGGGCTTCAGCGAAATGCCGCCCGTGTCGAACGTCACGCCCTTGCCGACCAGCACGACCGGCGCAGCCTTCGCGGCGCCGCCCTGGTACTGCAGCACGATGAACTGCGCGGGTTCGACCGAGCCGGCCGTGACCGACAGGAACGAGCCCATCTTCAGCGCTTCGCACTGTTTTTCGCCGAGCACTTCGACCTTCAGCTTCCAGTCTTTCGCGAGCTTCTTTGCGGTGTTCGCGAGATAGGTCGGCGTGCAGACGTTGCTCGGCAGATTGCCGAGGTCGCGCGTCAAGTCCATGCCGTTGGCGAGCGCCGCGCCCTGCTTCGCGGCGAGCTTGGCGGCCTTCTCGTCGCCGGTATTCACGCTGAAGACGATGCGCTTTAACGCGCGCACCGAGTTGTCCGGCTTGCTCTTCATCTGCGTGAACTTGTAGGTCAGTTCGCGCAGCGCGAGGATTGCGGCGCGCACGCCCCAGTCGGCCGAACGCTCGAGGATAGGCAGTTGGGCCAGCGTAAACGTGACCTGGACGATCTTGGTGCCAAGCAGCGCGCGCCATGCCGCGCGCACCGCTTCGCCATAGGCTTTCTGGCTGAAAGCGTCCTGTTTGCCGAGGCCGACGAGCAGCACGCGCGATGCGCCGATACCCGAGACTTCATGCAGGAACAGCGTGGTGCCCGCTTTGCCGTCCATGTCGCCCGCCTTGATGATGCGGGTCAGGAGGCCCTTGGTGGCCGCGTCGATCTCAAGTGCCGCGCCCGAGAGCGTTTGCGACTCGAACACGCCGATTACGATGCAATCCGATTTCCCGGTGAGGAAACCGTTTGACGAGCCTTTGGTCCAATCACAGGCTTTTATGCTAAAGTCCATCGCGCTTGTCCTCGGATAAAATCTGGGCTTAGGATGAAAGCCGCAATTATCCGCTATTTTTCCCGCGGCGGCTGCACCGGAGGCGTGACGGGAAGCAACCCGCGCGTCGCTGAGAGCGCCCCCTCTCGTCATCAATAATGATCTTCGAACGCTCCCTCCAGCGCGAACTCGCGTATACGGCTGGTGCCGTGTTCATGGTTCTCCTCACGCTCGTGCTGACCACGATGATGATCCGCATCGTCGGCTTCGCAGCCTCGGGCGAGATCGACCCGCGCGACGTGCTGGTCCTGATCGGCCTGACCGTGATCGGCTATCTGGCCATCATGCTCGTCGCCACGCTGTTCGTGTCGATTCTGTTCGTGCTGACGCGCTGGTACAAAGACTCCGAGATGGTCGTGTGGCTGTCGTCAGGCGTGAGTCTCACGCAATTCATCAAGCCAATCGGCATCTTCGCCACGCCGATCATCATCCTCATCATGTTTTTCGTATTCGTGGGCTGGCCGTGGTCGAATCAGCAGAGCAAGCTGATCCGCGCGCGCTTTCAGCAGCGCGATGAAGTCTCGCTGCTCGCACCGGGCCAGTTCCGCGAATCGGCTGCAAGTCACCGGGTGTTCTTCATCGAGAAGATGTCGCCCGATCAGGGCCACGTCGAGAACGTGTTCGTGACGAGCACCGAGAACGGCAAGGTCAATGTGGTGGTGTCGAAGAACGGCCACACGGAAACGCATAAGAATGGCGACCGCTTCGTCGTGCTGGAAAACGGCCGCCGTTATGAAGGCGAGCCGGGGCATCCCGATTTCCGCATCATGGAGTTCGAGCGTTACGGCGTCAAAATCGAGAGCCAGCCGGTCGTCAATACGCCGAGCACCACCGGCACGCCCACCCTCGCGCTACTGCGCAATCCGACGAGAGAAAATCTCGCGGAGTTTGCCTGGCGCGCAGGTTTACCGCTCATCGCGATCAACCTGATGCTGCTCGCCATTCCGCTTGCGCATCAGAATCCGCGGCGCGGCCGCACGATCAATCTCGTCATGGCCGTGCTGATCTATCTGACGTATTCGAATCTGTTGAACGTGGTGCAGTCGTGGATCGAGCAAGGCAAGATGTCGTTTGGGGTTGGGCTCGTGATTCTGCATGTGATCGTGGCCGCGATTGTCGCGTTCATCTTCTGGCTGCGCGTGCGCAACCGGCCGCTGTTCACGCGGGCCATGTTCACCCGTTCGCAGGGAGCGTGACCGATGCGCATCTATGAAAGGTACTTCGCGCGTCAGATTTATCTCACGTTTGTCTTCATTCTGTTCGCGTTTTCGGGTCTGTTCTTCTTCTTCGACCTGATCAACGAACTGAACTCGGTCGGCCACGGCAACTATAAATTCCAGTACGCGGTACTACGCGTTGCGCTGCAAACGCCGTCGCGCTTCTATGAAATCATTCCGGTTGCCGCGTTGATCAGCGCGATCTACGTGTTCGCGCAGATGGCGGCGAATTCCGAGTACACGATTTTCCGCGTGTCCGGGCTCGCCACCAATCAGGCATTGCGCTCTCTGCTGAAGATCGGCATTCCGCTCGTGTTCCTTACTTATCTGATCGGCGAAGTGGTGGGTCCATACACCGATCAGTTGTCGGAACGTGTGCGGCTGGAGGCGCTGGGGTCGTCGGTATCGAGCAACTTCCAGTCGGGCGTGTGGGTGAAAGATACGCTCACCGCGCGCTCGGATGGCGAGCAGGTCACGCGCTTTGTCAATGTCGGCGAACTGAAGCCGGACGCGACAATCAGTAACGTGCGGATTTACGAGTTCGATTCGAAGTTCCGGCTCTCGAACGTGCGCATTGCGAAGACCGGTGTCTATCAGCCGCCGGGGCATTGGCAATTGACCGGTGTGACCGATACCCAGTTGATCGACGTGCCTCCTCCGGGCACGCCGGCCGATGCACTGAACCCGGTGTATCGTGCGAGGCAAGTTGCGCTGCCTGAATATTCGCTGCGCTCGGAGTTGACGCCGCAGATTCTGTCGGTGCTGCTCGTGTCGCCGGATCGCATGTCGATGTTCAATCTGTTCCGCTACATCCAGCATCTGACCGAGAATCATCAGGACACGCAGCGTTATGAAATCGCGCTATGGCGCAAGCTGCTGTATCCGTTTGCGGTGTTCGTGATGCTGGTGTTGTCGCTGCCGTTCGCGTATCTGCATACGCGGGCCGGCGTGGTCGGCATGAAGGTGTTCGGCGGGATCATGCTCGGCATGAGCTTCCAGTTGTTCAACACGCTGTTCTCGCATATCGGCACGCTGAATACCTGGCCCGCGCCGTTGACGGCGGCAACACCGGGGCTGGTTTATCTCGTGCTGGGCCTCGTCGGGTTGAAGTGGGTCGATCGCCATTAGGAGCCTTTCATGGCTACGCATGGGTTGGTTCTGTTTGGGCATGGCGCGAGGGATACGCGCTGGCGCGAGCCGTTTGAGCGGCTTGCTCAGAAGTTGCGCGCGGCGCGTGCTTCTGATGACGGCGATGGGCTCGTCAGGCTGGCGTTTCTTGAGTTGATGAAGCCGGATTTGCTCACGGCAGTGGGCGAGCTTGTTGTCGACGGCTGCGACGTAGTCACCGTTGTGCCCGTGTTCTTCGGGCAAGGTGGACATATCCGGAAGGATTTGCCGGAATTGATTCAGCGGTGCCGGAACGCGCAGCCTTCTGTTGAAATCAGATGCGCTGTTGCCGTTGGTGAGGATGATGCTGTGCTTGATGCTGTCGCGATGTATTGTCTGCGGCAGGTTTGATGCGGCGGTTTCCACAGTCGATTGGCGACGCGTTTCAACCAGGCTAAGCGCCGCCACGCAGTCAGGATCCTAAGCGGCCACCAACATCCCACCCACTGACCGGACCTCGCTCAGCTCCCGCGCCGCAAACGCCTCCCCAATCATCACCAAACTCGGCTGCGAAGCATCCACCCACCTTTGCGCTTCGCCAGCCGCCAGTTCTTCCAGCGTCAACGTCAACATCCGCTCACGCTCGGTACTGCAAGCCTCGACAATCGCGACAGGCGTGGAAACCGGCTTCCCTGCATCGATCAACTGCTGCGCAATCTCAACGCCGCTATCACGGCCCATGTAAAACACGAGCGAATCGGCGTTCACCTGCTCGCGAATTTCATCGGAGCCCGGCGCGCGGCTGAACGTCGCCAGCGCGACACTGCGCGACACGCCGCGCAGTGTCAACGAGCGCTTCAGCGAAGCGGCGCTCGCCAATGCGGCCGTAATCCCGGGCACCACCTCGTACTCGATGCCCGCAGCCTCAAGAGCGCGCATCTCTTCATCAGCACGGCCAAACAGCATCGGATCGCCGCCCTTCAGGCGCACCACCACTTCGTGCTCCAAAGCGGCATCCACGATCTGCTTGTTAATGAACTGCTGCGCGGTCGACAGTTGTCCGCAGCGCTTGCCCACTGCAATGCGCCGCGCGTGGGACGGCGCGTAATCGAGCATCGCCGGCTCGACCAGTGCGTCGTGCAGGACCACATCGGCGGCGGCGAGAAGCCGCGCGCCGCGCACCGTAATCAGGTCCGCCGCGCCCGGTCCCGCACCGATCAGATAAACCTTACCCATTTGCCTAAGCCTGTTCGTCAGGGGCGTTCGCCGCGCGCGGCAGCGCTAACCATTTACGCCGAAAACGCCCGGATCATCCCGGCCGCGACGGTGTGATGCGTCGCTTCGTCGATCAGCACGAACGCGCCTGTGCCTTGATGCGAGTCGTACACGTCGCACACCAGCGGCTTTTGCAACGTCAGCGCCACGCGGCCAATATCGTTCATCGCCAGTTCCTTGCGATCGGTCGACTGCGACAGCGTATGCACGTCGAGCACTTCCTTGATCGAACCGATGCGCGCGAACACCGTATTGGTGGTCTGCTTCAGCAGATACTTGCGCTGCGTTGAGAGCGGCGTGTCGTCGAACCAGCACAGATCGGCTTCGAGCTTCTTCGCCGGTTCCGGAGCGGCTTCGCGAAGCACGAACGTATCGCCACGCGACACGTCGACGTCTTCCGCGAGACGGATCGTCACCGTCTGGCCAGCGAACGCGCGGTCCACGGCAGCCGTGCCGCCCACCACCGGTGCAATGATTTCGGCAACCGTCGCTTCGCGATTGGCCGGCAGCACGACGATCGTATCGCCAACCTTCACCTCGCCCGCTTCGACGCGGCCCATGTAGCCGCGGAAATCGTCGGCCTGGCTACCGTCCTGACGCGCCACCCATTGCACCGGGAAACGCAGCGCCTGGCCCGTCGCCACTTCAACCGGCAACGCTTCGAGCAGATCGAGCAGCGGCTCACCCGCATACCACGGCATGCTTTCGCTTGCGGTCACGATGTTGTCGCCCTTGAGCGCCGACACCGGCACGAAACGCACGTCGCTCAAGCCGAGCTGACGCGCGAGTTCGACATACGCGTCGCGAATCTCGTTGAAGCGCGCTTCGCTGTATTCGACCAGATCCATCTTGTTGATCGCGACGATCACATGCTGCAAACCGAGCAGCTTGACGATCGCGCTATGACGCTTGGTTTGCGGCAGCAGTTGCGCGGCACCGTCGATGAACGTCACACGCGTTGCGTCGACAAGAATAATCGCCGCGTGTGCCGTCGACGCGCCGGTCACCATGTTGCGCGTGTACTGCTCGTGACCCGGTGTATCGGCGATGATGAACTTGCGCTTCGCGGTCGCGAAGTAGCGATACGCGACGTCGATCGTGATGCCTTGCTCGCGTTCGGCTTCGAGGCCGTCCGTTAAGAGCGACAGATCGATTTCATCGCCAACGGTGCGCTTGTTCTTCGCGCGCGACAGCGCGGAAAGCTGGTCGGAGAGTACAGCCTTGCTGTCGTACAGCAGGCGGCCGATCAACGTGCTCTTGCCGTCGTCCACACTACCCGCGGTAATGAAACGCAGCACGCCGAGGTCTTCTGGTTGGTGAATGCCACTCATGATTGTCTTGCCCTCGTTCGTGTGCTTAGAAATAACCCTGCTTCTTACGCTGTTCCATCGCGGCTTCGGAGACCTGATCGTCCATCCGCGTCGCGCCGCGCTCCGTGATTTCCGTCACGGCCGTTTCGGCGATGATCTTCTCCAGATCGTCGGCATCGCTCTCAACCGGGCACGTGCAGCTGATGTCGCCAACAGTGCGGAAACGCACCTGTGCGGTTTCGCTGATTTCCCCTTCGCGCATCGGCGTGAGCGGCGTGACCGGCACGAGCAGCCCATTGCGTCGAACGATCTCGCGTTGATGCGCGTAATAGATCGACGGCAGTTCGAGCTTTTCGCGAGCGATGTATTGCCAGACGTCGAGCTCGGTCCAGTTCGAGATCGGGAACACGCGCAGATGCTCGCCGTTGTGCAAACGCGCGTTGTACAGGCTCCACAGTTCCGGGCGTTGCGCTTTTGGATCCCATTGGCCGAACTCATCGCGAAAAGAGAAAATGCGCTCTTTCGCGCGGGCCTTTTCTTCGTCGCGGCGCGCGCCGCCGATCAGCGCCGTATAGCCGTGTTGTTCGATGGTTTCGAGCAGCGTCACGGCTTGTGCGGCGTTGCGCGAATCCGTTTCGCGACGCAGACGCACGGTGCCGCGTTTGATCGAATCTTCAACGTGGCCGACCACCAGTTCCGCGCCAATCTCTTTCGCGCGACGGTCGCGGAAGTCGATCACTTCCTGATAATTGTGACCCGTATCGATATGCACGAGCGGAAACGGCAGCACGGTCTTGCGATTTGTGCCAATGCCGAACGCCTTGAGCGCGAGCGCGAGCACGACGACCGAATCCTTGCCGCCCGAAAACAGCAGCGCCGGCTTACTGCATTCGGCAACCAGTTCGCGCAGGATGTGAATCGACTCGGCTTCGAGCCAATCGAGGTGATCCATCCGGTTCGCCGTGTTGGCAAGCGGAGCGTTGACAGTGGAATCGAGCGTGGTGCTCATGTTTGGGTCCTTCGTTGATTCGCTTGTCGAGCGGTTGCTCGTCAAAGCGCTGATATTCAATTCGGTATGTGCGGCGTGAAGCGGCAAAGCCAAGCCTTCGACGCCGCACAAATCAGGCAATGCGTCAGGCCGGAGTGTTCTCGCTGCGGTCGACCGCAATCGGCGTAATCGTCGTGATATGCAGCCCGCATTCCTTCGTATCGCGCGACTCCCACCACCAGCGGCCCGCGCGGCTATCTTCGCCGGGACGCACAGCACGTGTACAAGGCTCGCAGCCGATGCTCGGATAACCGCGCGCATGCAGCGGATTCACCGGCACGTCGAACGCTTTAAGATAATCCCACACTTCGGCTTCGGTCCAGTCCGTGAGCGGATTGAACTTCGCGATGTTGCGCGCGGCATCGTGTTCTTCCTCGTGCAGTTCGGCACGCGTCACCGACTGCTCGCGGCGCTGACCCGTCACCCATGCGCTGACATTCGACAGCGCGCGGTTCAGCGGCTCGACCTTGCGGATTTCGCAGCAGCGCTTGCGCAGATCGACGCTTTCATAAAACGCGTTCAGACCGTGCGATGCGACGTATTCGTCGATTGCGGCAGCTTGCGGACGGAATTGTTCGATGTCGTAGCCATAGCGCTCTTTCACGCGATCGATCATGCCGAGCGTCTCGGCATGCAAGCGGCCCGTATTCAACGAGAAGATGCCGATTTTTACGCCGCGCGACAAAATGGCGTGCGTGAGCAGCATGTCTTCGGCGGCGAGGCTGCTTGCCAGTTTCACGTTCGCGTGACGTGCGGCGATCGAATCGAGCAGCGCGTCAAGGCGCTCGGCTTTCGCGGCGAGTTCCGGCGTGAGCGAATCCGACGGGACGGCGGCGCTCATGCCGGGACCTTTTGCGAAGCAGACGCAGCAGCCAACGCAGCACGGCGGCGGAACAGCGGTGCCGGTTCGTCGAATGCGCCCTGGTACTGCACGGTAAAGTCGTCGAATGCTTTCAGCGCGTCGCTGATGTCCTTGTCCGCGCGCACCGCAAAAGCGTCGAAGCCGCAACGGAACATCAAACGCACCTGGTCGCGCAGCACATCGCCGATCGCGCGCAGTTCGCCTTTATAGCCATAGCGCTCGCGCAACAGGCGGCCGATGCTATAGCCGCGGCCGTCGCGAAACACCGGGAAGTCCACGGCGATCACCGCGACCTTGTCGAAGTCGCCGGCGATGTCCGCCGGTTCGCCGTCCGGCGCGAGCCATACACCGAGTTCGGCGGCACTGCGCGACGCGCTCAATGCATCACGTTCAGCTTGCCAGAATGCGAGCGGTACGAGTACTTTGCCGGCCGGCAGTTCATTCACCGTGGGCAGGGAACCGTCTTCCGCCGGGCGCACCACCGTCCAGTCATCGTTGACGATCGCGCGGTTCTTGATGATAGAAGCCATCTGTTCTGTATCCTTTGCGCGGTTACGCGTGAGCCGGTTGACGCGACGCGTACACGCGTTCCTTGAACGGAGCAATGCCGATGCGGCCGTAGGTGTCGATGAAACGCTCGCCTTCTTCGCGGTTTTCAACGAACGTGTCGATCACCTTCGAGATCACGTCCGGCATTTCTTCCGCCGAGAACGACGGGCCGATCACGCGGCCGAGATGAGCGCCGGTCGCGCCCGTGCCCTGCTCGCCGCCGAGCGTCACCTGATACCACTCCGAGCCGTCCTTATCGACGCCCAGAATGCCGATGTTGCCGACGTGGTGATGACCGCAAGCGTTGATGCAGCCGGAGATGTTCAGCGACACGTCGCCCAGGTCGTACACGTAGTCGAGATCGTTGAAACGTTCCTGGATCGCGAGCGCAATCGGAATCGACTTCGCATTTGCGAGCGAGCAGAAATCGCCTCCCGGGCACGCGATGATGTCGGTGAGCAAGCCGATGTTCGGCGTCGCAAAGCCCAGTGCCTTGGCCTTTTCCCACAGCGCGAACAGGTCGCGCTTCTTGACGTTCGCGAGAATCAGGTTCTGTTCGTGCGAGACGCGGATCTCGCCCAGCGAATACTCGTCGGCCCAATCGGCGACCGCTTCCATTTGTGCGTCGGTCGCGTCGCCCGGAGCGACCACGCCGTTCTTCAGCGACAGTGTGACCGCTGCATAACCCGACACCTTATGCGGACGCACATTGCGCTCGACCCAGCGTGCGAACGCGCGGTTTTCCAACAAATGCTTTTCGAACGATGCGTCCGTGTCGGCCAGCTTCTCGTACACCGGCGGCTGAAAGTATTGCGACACACGGTCCAGTTCGGCTTGCGTGAGCGTCGAAGGACCGTCCTTCAGGTGCTGCCATTCTTCCTCGACTTGCGCGGCGAACTTCTCGGGGCTCAGCGCCTTCACGAGAATCTTGATACGCGCCTTGTACATGTTGTCGCGGCGACCGTAGCGGTTGTACACACGCAGCACGGCTTCGCTGTAAGTCAGCAGGTGCTGCCACGGCAGATCTTTGCGGATCACCGCGCCGACGATCGGCGTGCGGCCCAGACCGCCGCCCGCCAGAATGTCGACCACCAGTTCGCCCTCGGCATTGCGCTTCACGTACACGCCCATGTCGTGAATCTGCACGGCCGCACGGTCTTCGTGCGAACCGGACACGGCGATCTTGAACTTGCGCGGCAGCCACGCGAATTCGGGGTGGAACGTCGACCATTGACGCAAAATTTCCGCCCACGGCCGCGGATCGACGAATTCGTCGGGCGCCACGCCCGCGAACTGATCGGCGGTGATGTTGCGGATGCAATTGCCCGAGGTCTGAATACCGTGCATCTGCACCGACGCGAGCTTGCGCAGAATCTCCGGCGTGTCCTCAAGCTTGATCCAGTTGTACTGGATGTTCGAGCGCGTGGAGAAATGGCCATAGCCGCGGTCATGCTCGCGCGCGATCGTGGCGAGCATGCGAAGCTGGTCGCTGCGCAAATTGCCGTACGGAATCGCGATGCGGTGCATGTACGCGTGGCGCTGGTAGTACAGGCCATTCTGCAGGCGCAGCGGACGGAACTCCTCTTCGCTCAATTCGCCCGACAAGCGGCGGCGAACCTGATCGGCGTACTGCGCGACCCGTTCATCGACGATGGTCTGGTCGTACTGATCGTATTGGTACATTCGGGGACCCCAATTTTTTTGCGTTACCGCGTGACCCGCGACGGTCCGGTTCCGCCGCGCTCCTGAACGTCCGTGTTTGTCAGCTGACGCGAGGCAGGGTTTAGACCTATCTCTCATTTGCTTATAACAAATACAGATATCCATATTGAAAATGATGGACAGATCGTAATAAACTCGCCTTATATTTCAAACGACTAAAAAATTCTTTTGATATGCGGAGAGGTTATATATGAACCTGCATCAGTTCCGCTTCGTCCGCGAGGCTGTGCGGCAGAATTTCAATCTGACCGAAGCGGCCAAGGCACTGTATACAAGCCAGCCCGGCGTTTCCAAGGCGATCATCGAGCTCGAGGACGAATTGGGCGTCGAGATCTTTACGCGGCACGGCAAGCGCGTGCGCTCGCTGACCGAACCGGGCCGCATCATTCTTCAGTCGGTTGAGCGGATCTTGCAGGAAGTGGAAAGCCTGAAGCGCGTCGGCAAGGACTACGCGGCGCAGGATCAGGGCAACCTCGTGATCGCCGCCACGCACACGCAGGCGCGCTACTCGCTGCCTGCCGCCATCGCCGAGTTCAAGAAACGCTTTCCGAAGGTACACCTTTCGATTCTGCAAGGCAGCCCGACGCAGGTGGCTGAGATGGTGCTGCACGACCAGGCCGATCTCGCCATCGCCACGGAGGCGATCGCCAACTATAAGGAACTCGTCTCGCTGCCGTGTTTCCAGTGGCATCACGTGGCGGTGATGCAGCCGGACCATCCGCTGCTCGACCGCAAGCTTTTGTCGCTGGACGATCTCACCCAGTATCCGCTGATCACTTACGACAACGCGTTCGCCGGCCGCACCAAGATCAACGAGGCGTTCCGGCTGCGCGGCCTGCATCCGGACATCGTGCTCGAAGCGATCGACGCCGATGTGATCAAGACCTATGTGGAACTGGGTCTCGGCGTCGGCATCATGGCGGATATTGCGTTCAACGCGGAGCGAGACCGTCATTTGCGCGCGATGCCCGTCGGCCACCTGTTCGGCAGCAACGTGACACGGGTCGCGCTGAAACAGGGCGCGTATCTGCGCAGCTATGTGTACACGCTCGTCGAACTGCTGTCGCCGAGCATGAACCGCAAGCTGATCGAACAGGCGCTCAAGGGCGAACACGAAACCTACGAACTTTGAACCCACCACCGCTTCCTGCTATCCCGCTACGGAGACCCATCGATGACGTCGCATAAAAACAGACTTCGCGGCCTCGCCGCTCTCGGCGCTCTTTTGTTCGCCACCGCCGCACACGCCGACATCAAGGTCGGCATCGACCTGTCGAGCACTGGTCCGGCGGCCGTCATCGGCATTACGAGCAAGAACGCGATGCTGATGTGGCCGGCCACCATCGCCGGCCAGAAAGCCGACTACATTTTTCTCGACGACGCCTCCGACCCCGGCGCCGCCGTGCGCAACATCCGCAAGCTCATCAACGAAGACCACGTCGACGTGATCGTCGGCCCGAACATCACGCCGGCCGCGATGGCCGCGCTCGATCCGGTCGCCGAAAGCCAGACGCCGATGATCACGCTAATCGGCTCGGCAAGCGTCGTGGAGCCGCAGGAAGGCAAAAAAGTGTGGGCCTACAAGATGGCGCAGACCGACAGCGCGATGGCCGACGTGATGACGCGCTACATGTCGAACCACAACGTGAAGACGGTGGGCTTCATCGGTTTCGCGGACGGCTACGGCGAAAGCTGGCTCAACGAGTTCAGCAAGTTCGCGGCGCTGCGCCACATTCAACTGGTCGCGACGGAGCGCTATAACCGCACCGACGCGAGCTTGACCGGCCAGATTCTCAAGCTGATGGCCGCGAAGCCCGACGCGATTTTGATCGCAGGCGCGGGCACGCCGACGGTGCTGCCGCAGCGCACGCTGATCGAGCGCGGTTTCAAAGGCCCGATCTATCAGACGCATGGCATCGCGACGCCCGAGTTCATCAAGCTCGGCGGCAAGGATGTGGAAGGCACGCTGTTCCCGACGCAGCCGGTCGTGGTCGCGCGCACCTTGCCGGCCGATCATCCGGCGAAAAAGGCGGCGCTCGCGTTCGCGAACGAATATGAAGCGAAGTACGGCCCCGGCAGCGTCACGCAATTCGCAGGCGATGCGGCCGGCGTCTATCCGCGCTTGCAGGACGCGGTGACGCGCGCGCTCAAAACCGCGCAGCCGGGCACGCAGGCTTTCCGCGTGGCCTTGCGCAATGAACTGGAGCATGCGCATGAACTCGTCGTGCCGAACGGCGTCGTCAGCACGAGCGCGAAAGACCACGTGGGGCTGGATCAGCGCGCGAGCGTGATGGGCATCGTCAAAAACGGCAAGTTTGTTTATTTGAGTCAATAAGCCATTTAAAGTACGTCCGTGCGCGCGGCGGCGTTGCAGGCTCAACCTGCGCGCCGCAACCTCCGTGTACCATGCTGACGGCCAGCTTGCGGTGAGCGCGAGCTCAGGCTAATTTGCCGATTGCGCGACGAGCGTGCGGCGCGCCCGCTTGTCGAGGCCACCGCCGATTCCGCGTGTATCGCCAGTCCGTGAAGTCCGTCAGATCGCGCATGATAAAGACCAGAAAACGCATCATCATCGCCGCTGTCGTCGCCGTCGTGGTTCTCGCGATCGCGATCGCCCAGGCGATTCGAAAGCGCGAGACGCCCGCGGCCACGGCCGACACGATCTCTTCCGTCATCGAATTCTCCCCCGACGATCTCACCACGGTCGGCCGCCGCACGCTCGTCCAGACGCTGCCGCTGACCGGCTCGCTGCGCGCCGTCACGCAAGCCGCGGTCAAATCGAAAGTAGCGGGTTCGGTACTCGAAGTCGCCGTGCGCGAAGGCGATTCGGTCAAAGCCGGGCAGATCCTCGCGAAGATCGACGCGCGCGACTACGTGGCCCGTGCCGAGCAAAGCCGCGGTCAGATGGCCGCGATGGCGGGCCAGCTCGACATTGCGAGACAAACGCTCGAAAACAATCGCGTGCTCGTAGAAAAAGGCTTCATTTCGAAGAACGCGTTCGACACCGCGCAAAGCCAGTACGACATCGCCCGCGCGAATCTCGATGCGGCGCGCGCGGCGCTGGCGTCGTCGAATCTGTCGCTCGCCGATACCGTGGTGCGCTCGCCGCTCAACGGACAGATCGCGTCGCGATCGGTCGAGCCAGGCGAAAAGATCGCCGTGGATACGAAGCTCTTCGACGTGGTCGATCTGCACACGCTTGAGCTCGAAGCGCCGGTGCCGGTCGGCGAGATCGGCCGCGTGCGAATCGGCCAGCCGGTGCGAATCGCGTTCGATGGAATCGATACGCCCGTAGCAGGCGCGATCACGCGCATCAATCCCGCCGCGCAGCCAGGTTCGCGCTCGATCATGGTGTATGTCCAGGTTGCGAATCCATCGGGCGTATTGCGCATCGGCATGTTCGGCACCGGCACGATTTCGGTGGGCAGCCGGCCAGATGTTTTGGCGGTGCCCGCCACTGCGGTGCGCACCGATGCCGCGCGCCATAGTGTGTATGCGCTCGTCGGCGGCAAGCTGATCGAAGAGCCGGTGCAGACCGGAATCACCGGTGACGCAGACGGCGGCACGTGGACCGAGATCGTCGGCGGCCCGCTCGCACCCGGCCAGCAGATCGTGAAGAACAATCTCGGCTCGTTGCGCATCGGCAGTACGGTGCATATGGTGCCCGCTGCCGGAGCGGCAATGTCCACACCGGCGTCCGCGCCGACGCCTGCCGCCAGTGCCGCCAACGCGTCCAACGCGCCCGGCTCCGGCCAGCGCTGAGCGGAGCCCTCGTCCATGTGGTTCACGCGCATCAGCATCGGCAACCCGGTGCTTGCCACGATGATGATGATGGCCTTCCTCGTGATGGGCCTCTTCTCGTATCAGCGGCTGAAGGTCGATCAGTTCCCCGACATCACCTTTCCGATCGTGGTCGTGCAGACGGCGTATCCAGGTGCTTCGCCGGAATCGGTCGAGTCGGACGTCACGCGCAAGATCGAGGAAGCCGTCAACACGATCAGCGGCATCGATCAGATCACGTCGCGCTCGTACGACGCGCAATCGGTCGTGATCGTGCAGTTCGATCTTGCGGTCGACGCGGTACAGGCCGCGCAGGACGTGCGCGACAAGATTGCGCTGATCCGCCCCGATCTGCGCGACGGCGTGAAGGAGCCGCGCGTATTGCGCTACGACCCCGCGGATATGCCGATCGTGACGGTGGCGGTATCCAACGCGCCGGGCGCGTCGCTGTCCACGCGCGATCTGACCACCGTCGCCGATCAGATCGTGCGCAAGCGGCTTGAGACGGTGCGCGGTGTCGGCTCGGTGTCGCTCGTCGGCGGCGTGAAGCGGCAAGTGCAAATCGACGTGAATCCGCAGAAACTGCAGGCGCTTTCCGTCGGCGTCGATCAGGTGATCCGCGCGGTGCAGAACGAAAACCAGGAGATTCCCGCCGGGCCGCTGACGTCGAGCAATGTCGAGCAAACGGTGCAGGTGAAGGGCCGCTTCGAGACGCCGGCCGACTTCAAGCGGATCATCGTCGCGCGGCGCGGTGCGCAGTCGGCGATTCCCACAGCGTCCTCCACCACGCAGCCGGTGACGCTCGATCAGGTTGCCGACGTGGTCGACGGTCAGCAGGAAGCGGACAGCATGGCTCTGCTCAACGGCCGCCGCGCGCTGTTCCTCTCGATCATCAAGGCGCAAGGCGAAAACACGGTCGACGTCGCGCATGGCGTGCGCGCGGAAATTGCACGGCTGCAGCCGCAGTTGCCGCCGGGCGTGAAGCTCGACATCACCGACGACTCGTCGATCAACATCGAAGAGAGCGTCAATGAAGTGAAGCGCACGTTGCTCGAAGGCGCTTTGCTGACGGTGTTCATCGTGTTCCTCTTTCTCGGCTCGTGGCGCAGCACGGTCATCACCGGCCTCACGCTGCCGATCGCGTTGATCGGCACGTTCGCGGTGATGTACGCGTGCGGCTTCACGATCAATGTGATTACGCTGATGGCTCTGTCGCTATGCGTGGGCCTCCTGATCGACGACGCAATCGTGGTGCGCGAGAACATCGTGCGGCACGTGCAGCTCGGCGCGGACCACCGCACAGCGGCGCTCGACGGCACGAAAGAAATCGCGTTGGCCGTGCTCGCGACCACCTTCTCGATTGTCGCGGTGTTTTTGCCGGTCGGCTTCATGGGCGGAATCATCGGCCGCTTCTTCCATCAATTCGGCATCACGGTCGCGGCCGCCGTGCTGATCTCGATGTTCGTCTCGTTCACGCTCGATCCAATGCTCTCGTCGATCTGGCCCGACCCCGATCTGCACGACGCCGACACGGGACGCAAAGGCTATCGTTACGGCCGCTTCGTCGAGCGTTCGCTGCATCTGTTCGACCGGCAGATAGAGCAGCTCAGCGCGCTCTATCAACGCCTGCTCGGCTGGTCGCTCGAACATCGAGCTATCACGCTCGTCGTGGCCGCGGCGACCTTTTTTGGCAGCCTCTTTCTGGTGCCGTTTGTCGGCACCGAGTTCGTGCCCAACGCGGATTTTTCGATTACGAAGATCGGCTTGAATACGCCGGTGGGCACGTCGCTCGAAGCCACGTCGGAAAAAGTCCAGCAGGTCGAGGCGATTCTCGCGACTTACCCGGAAGTGCGCTACACCTATGCGACGGTCAACTCGGGCAACACGCAAGGCAAGAACAACGCGCTCATCACTGTTCGGCTGAAAGACCGCCGCGACCGCACACGCGGCGTAGCTGAACTGAATCAGGTGTTTCGTGCACGGCTCGCTTCGGTGGCGGGCGTGACGGTGACCGAAATCGGCATGCCGGACGGCGCAGGCAGCACGAAAGCGATCCAGTTGAGCTTGCAGGGCGACAACATGGAAGAACTGCGGCGGCTCTCCGATGCGGCGCAGGTCCGCATGCGCAAGATTGCCGGCCTCGTGGATCTCGATTCCAGCCTGAAGGCGGATAAGCCGATCGTCGCGATCAACGTGAAGCGTGAACTCGCCTCCGACCTCGGCGTGGGCGTGGCGGACATCGGCACCGCATTGCGGCCGCTGCTGTCGGGCGATGCCATCAGCACGTGGCGCGCGCCCGACGACCAGGATTACGACGTCAGCGTGCGCTTGCCGCGCGCGCAACGCGAGAACATCGACGATCTTTCGAGGTTGATGATCGCCACCAATCGCACCGACTCCAACGGCGCGCCGGTGCTCGTGCCGCTGAGGCAAATTGCGGACATCGCGAACACGACCGGCCCGGACGTGCTAAATCGCCGCGACCTGCAACGGGAGGTGATGCTGACGACGAACGTGAGCGGCCGCTCGTCCGGCGAAGTCGCGTCGGACATTGCGAAGACCCTCGACGCAATGCATCTGCCCGCCGGCTATCGCTATCGCTTCGAGGGCTCGACGACGAACATGAACGAGTCGTTGGTGTTCGCGGCCGAGGCGCTCGCGCTCGCGGTGATTTTCATCTACATGATTCTCGCGTCGCAATTCGCGAGCTTCGCGCAGCCGCTTGCGATCATGGCGTCGCTGCCGCTTACGCTGATCGGTGTGCTGGTCGCATTGCTGCTGTTCGGCAGCACGCTCAACATGTTTTCGATCATCGGCTTCGTGATGCTGATGGGGCTCGTCACCAAGAACGCGATTCTGCTCGTGGACTTCGCAAACCAGGCGCGACGCGGCACGCTGCTCGACGCATCGGGCAAAGGCCGCGTGATGGAACGGCGCGAGGCTCTGCTCGAAGCTGCACGCGTGCGCTTGCGGCCCATTCTGATGACCACACTCGCGATGATCTTCGGCATGCTGCCACTCGCCGCCGCGCTGGGCGAAGGCGGCGAGCAACGCGGGCCGCTCGGGCAAACGGTGATTGGCGGCGTGATTACGTCGTCGATATTGACGCTCGTCGTTGTGCCTGTCGTGTACACCGTGCTGGAGGACTGGGCGGACTGGTTGCGACGGAAATTGCAGCGCCGTTCGGGCTGAGCCGCGCGGCGTCGGCGAAATTGTTAAAGTACTAGTCTTTCTCCGACGGGCAGCCTCACATCATGCGCACCACGCGAGCCATCCACGCTGTCGAGCGGCTGAAAACGCGCAGCGGCAATCCGCAGTTCGCTGCGATCAGCCTTTCCGGCGGTCTCTTTTATCTCGTCGACAAATCGGGCGGCACGGACAAGAAAGTCTCCGATCCCCTCACGCTCGACGACTTCGTCAAGTTCGTCGATGCGTACGGTCCGCAAAAACCGCGCAAGGCGAGCAAGCTCGATATTGCGTTCGAAGAACAAATCAAGAAAAGCAAGGGCGGTTGAAGCGGACATGCATGGCGGGTAGTGCTGCGCGGCTTTAAGCTCGCGCAGCGAATCACGACTTCGAGCCTGCGCTGCAAGCCCCTGCGCCGAGGCAGCTCCATGCGCACTTAAAACCCGCTTCATGCCTTCTCAATCTCCCACCACTGCCCATCCGCCGCGCTGCTCGCGAGCACGGCATCGATAAAGCGCAGACCCGCCACGCCGTCCTCCACTGTCGTGAGGAGCAGACTTTCAGCCGGCAATGCGCGGCCCTCGTTCAACGCTTCGATCTGCAACGCAGCGTCCCTATACAACTGCGCGAACGCTTCCAGATAGCCTTCGGGATGACCCGGCGGCACGCGCGTCGCATGGGCCGCGCTCACGCCGTCCACGCGCGCGCGCGTCAAACGCTGCGCTGTTGCGCCGAGTGGCGTGAACCACAATTCGTTGGGGTTCTCCTGATCGAACGCAAGGCTCGCTTTCGTGCCATAAACGCGCAGACGCAATGCGTTCTCCGCGCCGCTCGCCACCTGGCTCGCCCAAAGCATGCCGCGCGCGCCGTTCGCATAGCGCAGCATCGCCTGCACGTGATCGTCGATGCGGCGCCCCGGCACGAACGTATGCAACTCAGCCGAGAGCGCTACAGGCGTCATGCCGGTGACGAAAGCGGCAAGGTGATATGCATGCGTGCCGATATCGCCGAGACAGCCCGCCGGGCCCGCCAACGCGGGGTCCGTGCGCCAGCCGGCCTGCTTGTTCAAGCCGCCGGTTTCTATCGGTTCGGCCAGCCAGTCCTGCGCATATTCGACCTGCACGACGCGTATCTGACCCAACTCGCCTGCTTCGATCAACTCGCGCGCGTGACGCACCAACGGATAGCCCGAATACGTGTGCGTCAGCGCAAAAAGCTTGTTCTTATCGCGCGCGAGCTTGGCGAGCGCTTCGCCTTCAGCGAGAGAGATGGCAAGCGGTTTGTCGCACACCACATGAATGCCCGCTTCGAGAAACGCGGTTGCGACCGGCGCATGCAGATGATTCGGCGTGACGATCGCGACGGCGTCGATACCGTCGTCGCGCGCGGCTTCGGCCTGCGCCATTTCTTGCCAGCCGGCGTAACTGCGCGCAATGCCCACCTCGGCGGCGCTCGCTCGCGCGCGTTCGGGATCGGACGACAACGCACCCGCCACCAGTTCGAAACGATCGTCGAGCCGCGCCGCGATCCGATGCACCGCGCCGATAAACGCGCCCTGCCCGCCGCCGACCATGCCCAACCTAAGTCTTCTGTATGGCATCGTGCCCGCTCCGTTCGCTTAAAGTTGCAATGCGCTCAGATACCGAGCACACGCTTTAACTGCGCTGCATCGACACCGCTGCCCGCGAAGTCGTCGAATGCATGTTCGGCCACGCGGATGATGTGCTCGCGAATGAACTCGGCACCTTCGCGCGCGCCGTCGTGTGGATGCTTGAGCGCGCACTCCCATTCGAGCACCGCCCAGCCAGGGAAATCGTATTGCGCCATCTTCGAGAAGATCGCGCGAAAATCGATCTGCCCGTCCCCGAGCGAACGAAAGCGCCCCGCGCGCTCGACCCAGCCGCTATAACCGCCGTAGACGCCCTGCTTGCCGTTCGGCCGGAACTCCGCGTCCTTCACATGAAACGCCTTGATGCGCTCGTGATAGATGTCGATAAACGCGAGGTAGTCGAGTTGCTGTAGAACGAAGTGGCTCGGATCGTAAAGAATATTCGCGCGCGGATGCTCGTGCACCGCGTGCAGAAACCGTTCGAAGGTCACACCGTCGTGCAGGTCTTCACCCGGATGCAGTTCGTAGCAGACGTCCACGCCGGCGGCGTCGAAGGCATCGAGAATCGGCGTCCAGCGGCGCGCGAGTTCGTCGAACGCGGCGTCGACCAGACCGGCCGGACGCTGCGGCCACGGATACAGATACGGCCACGCGAGCGCGCCCGAAAACGACACATGCGAATCAAGCCCCAAACGTTGCGACGCCTTTGCGGCGAGCTTCAATTGCTCGACGGCCCACTGGGTGCGCGCTCCCGGATCGCCGCGCACATGCGGCGCCGCGAAGCCGTCGAACAAAGCGTCATATGCGGGATGCACGGCCACAAGCTGCCCTTGCAGATGCGTCGACAACTCGGTGATGATTACACCCGCGTTATCCACGGTCTCGCGCAACTCGTCGCAGTACGCCTGACTCGACGCCGCCTGTTCGAGATCGATCAGCCGCCTATCGCACGGCACCTGAATGCCCTTGAAACCGAGACCCGCGGCCCAGGTAGCCAGATGCGCGAGATTGTCGAACGGCACTTCGTCGCCCATGAATTGAGCGAGAAAGATCGCCGGACCTTTGATGGTTCTCATCGTATGGTTCCTTTAACCGGGACGCGAATGCCGCGAGCGCCCCGCTGCCGATAGACGCTGCCAAGAATCAGAACGGCGAGTCCGGGAAGTAAAACTGTTGCGCGTTTTCCTTCGTGATCAGCACCGACGGAATGATCGTCGTGGCCGGTAGTTTCTCGCCCTTCAGACGCGCTTCGGCGGTGAGCTTGATCGCGTCGTAAATGAATTTCGGCGAGTACGATACGTCGGCCTTGATCAGCGGCGCGCCGTCCATCACGTTCTTCACCATCCCCTTCGAGCCGGCGCCGCCGAACACGATCTTGATGTCGCTGCGCTTCGACTGGTCGATGGCCTTGATGACGCCGACCGCCATGTCGTCGTCGGCGGCCCACACGGCGTCGATGTGCTTGAAGCGCGTCAGATAATCCTGCATCACCTTGAACGCGTCGTCGCGATTCCAGTTCGCGTATTTCGCATCGAGGATCTTGATGTTCGGATAACCTTTCAGCACGCCGGTAAACGCGGTCCAGCGTTCGTTGTCGAGCGTCGTCGGAATACCGCGCAGCGCGACGATATCGCCTTTGCCGTCGAGCGCCTTCGCCAGATATTCAGCGGGGATTCTGCCGAACGCCGTGTTGTCGCCGGCCACGTACGCATCCTGTGCGCTGGTGTCGGTCAGGCCGCGATCCACCACCGTCACGTATACGCCCTTCTTCTTCACCTGCGCGACCGGCTGCGTGAGCGACGCCGATTCGAACGGGAAAATCACCAGTGCATTGATCTTGTTCACCGTGACGAGATCCTGCAACTGGTTCGCCTGCTCGGGCGAGCCGGCCGCTGTCTTCACTATCACTTTCAGATTCGGATGTTCTTTCTCAAGATCGGCCTTCGCCTTATTCGCCCACCAGACGATGCCGCCCGTGAAGCCGTGGTCGGCTGTCGGAATCGCGACGCCTAACGTGACCTTGCTGTCGTCGGCGCGCGCAACGCCTGCCGTGCCCAGTATGCCCAACGCCAGCATGCCGGCGCCGATCGCTCGAATGACCTGCTTCATGGTTGTGTCTCCAATGTCTGCTGTTGCGGGGCGGTCAAGCGCCCCTCCCATTGTTTCGCTTTAAAGCGCCACACCTACCGCCGTCCACGTTGAACGAACGCGACGAAGATAATCACCACGCCCTGCACCGCCGCGTTCAGATACACGCTGATGATGCTGGTGAGATTCAGAATATTGGCAATGACCGACAGCAGAATTGCGCCGATCACCGTGCCGATGACGCGCCCTTCGCCGCCCTTGAGCGCGGTGCCGCCCACCACGACCGATGCAATCGCTTCGAGCTCCCAAAGCAACCCGGTGGTCGGCGTGGCCGAGCCGAGTCGCGGCACGTACAACACGGTGGCCACGCCGACGCAGATTCCGAGCAGCACATATGTGACGATCTTCACGGTATCGACACGAATCGCCGCATAGCGCGCGACCTGTTCGTTCGAGCCGATCGCCTGCACATGACGACCGAACGCGGTGCGATTCAGGATCAGCGCGCCGCCCGCCGCCGTCACGAGGAACACCCAGATCGGCACCGGCACGCCGAAGAGACTCGCGTAATAGACCGGTCCATATAGATCGGATAACGAATTATCGAGCGTCAGCGCGCCGCCGTCGGCAAGCCATGTCAGCACCGCGCGAAAGATGCCGAGTGTGCCGAGCGTGACGATAAACGGCTCGATGCGTCCTTTGGTAATCAGCAAGCCGTGCACGCAGCCGAACAGTCCGCCGAGCACGAGCGCAAATGCAATGCCCAACGACACGATGACGAGCGGCGCGAACGTATGCCCGCCAACGCCTGCCGCGAGCCCGTTCATCAGCCAGATCATGCTGCCCGCGATCAACGCGGCCATCGAGCCGACCGACAGATCGATGCCGCCCGAAATGATCACGAAGGTCATGCCCACCGCGATGATGCCGATGAACGACGTACGCGTGAGCACGTTCATCATGTTGTCGAGCGTGGCGAAATCTCGGTTGAGCAGCGTGCCGACGATACACAGCGCGATCAGGCCGGCGAGCGGCCCAAGCGCATACAGCCGATGCGCAAAGCGCAAAGCACGGCCGGATTGCACGGCTTCAGTGGGTGCCGGTCGCATGGGCGATCAACTCCTCTTCGGTCAGATGTTCGAGCGTAAGCGTGGCTTGCAGGCGTCCCGCGCGCATCACGGCGACGCGATGGCACAAGCCGATCAACTCGATCAGTTCGGATGAAATGACGATCACCGCGCGACCCTGCGCGGCGAGGCGATGAATCAGGAAATAGATGTCGCGTTTCGCGCCCACGTCGACGCCGCGCGTCGGTTCGTCGAGCACGATCACGTCCGGCTCCGGTTGCAAGAACTTGGCGAGCGCGAGCTTCTGCTGATTGCCGCCCGACAGCATGCGCGCGCGGCTCGACAGGTCGCCTGTGCGAATGCCAAATTCGCTCACGGCGCTTTTCAACGCCTCGCGGCCCGCTTTCATGTCGAGCAGCGGATGCGCGTAGCGTTCCAGTGTCATCAGCGTGACGTTGTCCTGCAGGCTCAGGTTCACGTGCAGGCCCTTGCCTTTGCGGTCTTCGCTGAGATAGGTGAGGCCGTGGCGCATTGCTGCGCGCGGGCTTTTCAGATCGACGGGACGGCCCGCGATTTCAATGCGCCCAGCCGTGCGCTTGCGCAAGCCGATGATCGCTTCGAACGCTTCGGTGCGTCCCGCGCCGACGAGCCCCGCGAAGCCAAGCACTTCGCCCGCGCGCACGTCGAAGCTCAGATCGTCGACCCACTCGGGGACGGCGAGCCCTTCCACTTTCAGTGCAACCGGCGCGGCCGCGGACACGGTTATCTTCTCGGGGAACATATCGGACACGTCGCGGCCGACCATCAGGTTCGCCATCTGTTGCCGCGCGAGCGCCGCCGTTTCGTTGCGCGCGACGAAGCGGCCGTCGCGCATCACGATCACTTCGTCGGTAATGCGCTCGACTTCGTCGAGCTTGTGCGAGATGTAGACGATGGTCACGCCATCGGCCTTCAACTTCGCCATCAGTGTGAAAAGACGCTCGGTTTCGGAGGGCGTGAGCGTCGCCGTCGGCTCGTCCATGATGAGCAAACGCGCGCGGCGCGACAGCGCTTTAGCGATCTCCACCATCTGCTTTTCCGCGACGATCAGCTCGCGCACTTTCGTATCCGGCGACTTGTCGAGTCCGACTTGCGCGAGATAACGCGCGGCTTCAGTGCGCATTGCCGCATCGTCGACGAACCAGCCGCGCCGCTTCTCGTGACCGAGATACATGTTCTGAGCGATGGTCAGATGCTCGGCGAGATTGAACTCCTGGTGAATCAGCACGATGCCTTGCGCCTCCGCGTCGCGCGAACCGGCAAAGTGGCACGCATGGCCGTCTATCAGCAACGTGCCCGAAGTCGCCGTTTCATAGCCGGCGAGGATTTTCATCAGAGTCGACTTGCCGGCGCCGTTTTCACCGAGCAGACCGTAGATGCGCCCCGGCGCGAGATCGAAGCTCACGCCGTGCAGCACACGAACGGGGCCGAAGTCTTTGCGGATGTCGTCGAAGCGGATTGCGAGGCTCATGATTCACGTGCTCCCGCGAATCACGAGCCGATGCGGCAGCAGCACGCCCGGCACGTTCGCCAGCGGATTGGCGAGCCGCTGCAATAACAGACGCGCGGCGGTTTCGCCGAGTTCGCGCATCGGCTGCGCGATGGTGGTGAGCGGCGGGTCGATTTGCGCGGCGATGGAGATGTCGTCGAAACCGACCACGGCGACGTCGTCCGGAACCCGCTTGCCGATGCTGCGCAAGCCGTGGAGCACGCCGGTCGCGAGCGTGTCCGACACGGCAAAGATCGCGGTGGGCGCGTCCGGCGGCAGCATCAGCGTGGCCGCTGCCGATGCGCCCGCCTCGTAGTCGAGGCTGTTCAGATTCATGCGCCAGCCGTCGAGCGGCGTGATGCCGGCTTCGGTCAGCGCGTCGAGATAGCCTTGCTGACGCTGCCGCGCATACAGGTAGTCGACATCCGAATTGATCAGGCCGATACGCCGATGCCCGCGCGAAAGCAGATGCCGCACGGCGTCGCCCGCGGCCCGATAGTTGTCGATGCCGACATACGGCACGCCTACCTCCGGATCGAACTCGCAGCATGCGACCCACGGCAGGGCGCCGGATGCATCGCTCTGCGCCTGCTGGATGGTCGCCGGGTCGAGACAGATCGCGCCGTCGGCGCGGCGGCGACGCAGCAGATCGAAGTAGCTGCGCTCGCGGCCAGGGTCCGCGCCGGTGTCGCACAGAAGCATGAAGTAGCCGTGCTGACGCGCGACGCTGTCGATGCCGCGCACGATCTCCGCATAGAACGGATTGCCGAAGTCGGGGACCATCGTCAACAGCAAACGGCTTTCGGCCGTGCGCAGATTGCGCGCGAGTTCGTTGACGCGGTAGCCGCTTGCGTCGATGGCAGCCAGCACCTTGTCGCGAGTCGCGGGCCGCACATTCTCGTGAGCGTTCAGCACGCGCGACACGGTTGCTACCGAGACACCCGCTTGCCGCGCCACGCCGGCGATCGATAACCCTTGCGCTGCGCGCGCCGCACCCGAAGGCGGCTGCGGCTCGTCGCCGGTCGCGGATACCGCTGCGGGTTTCGCTTTTGATGTCGATCTGGACAAGGGAGCCGCTTCCAAAATGTAATCGATTACATTTTTTGGCGAAAATGAGACGAAGTGCAAGGCCGGATTGCTAGGGATTAACACGGGGGAGCGGGCAAACCCGGGCGACAGCGCGCATGGTGCGCTGCCCGTCCGCGGCGCGGACTTGCTGCGCCATTTGGTACAATCCCGCAGTTACTCCGCCGCGGCTTGCGTGCTGGTTTGCGTACTGATTGTCCGCACGCCGTGCCCGAAGCCGCCGCGCAGTGGGAAAATCGCAAAAACTCGCCAAACCCGAACCGCCAAATCCACCATGAACATCGAGCAAGCGCGTTTCAACATGATCGAACAGCAGATCCGCCCCTGGGAAGTGCTCGACCAGGACGTGCTGAATCTGCTGTCGATCGTCAAGCGTGAAAACTTCGTGCCGGCCGCGTACCGCGACTTGGCTTTCGTCGACTTCGAAGTGCCGCTGCCGGCCGGTCAGCATATGCTGGCGCCGCGCGTCGAGGCCCGCGTGCTGCAGGAACTGGCGGTGAAGAAACACGAAAGCGTGCTCGAAATCGGCTCCGGCTCGGGTTACATGGCGGCGCTGCTCGCGCACCGCGCGCAACACGTGCTGACGGTAGACATCGAACCGGAACTCGCGGAACTGGCAAAAACCAATCTGATTGCTAACGGCGTGCTGAACGCCGAAGTCGCGACCGGCGACGCCGCGCGCGGCTGGGCCGCCGCGGCTCCGTACGACGTTATCTGCGTGTCGGGCGGCCTGCCCGTGCTGCCGCAGGAAATTCTCGAACAGCTGAAAGTCGGCGGCCGTCTGGCGGCCTTTGTCGGCACGGCGCCGGTCATGAAGGCGCAAATCATCGCGCGTATCGACGAAAAGCAGTACCGCATTGCCGACGTGTTTGAAACGTATGTCGAGCCGCTCGTCAACGCCGTGCAGCCGCCGCGCTTCAAGTTCTGATTCGCCTGTTTTTCACGGACGGCCGGCGCGCCGCCGTCCTCTGAACGGAAGTCTCGCTGATGCAAAATCTAACCGCTCCTGCGCTCGCCGAATGGCTCGCCGACACGTCGCGCCCCGCGCCAGTACTGCTCGATGTACGCGAGCCGTGGGAAATCCAGACGGCGTCGATTGCCGGCATCGTGTCAATCCCGATGCGTGAGATTCCTGCGCGCAGCGAAGAACTCGACGACGACGCGCAGATCGTCTGCATCTGCCATCACGGCGCGCGCAGCGCGCAGGTCGCGATGTTCCTCGAGTCGCGCGGCCACGCCAACGTCTTCAATCTGCAAGGCGGGATCGACGCATGGTCGCGCCAGGTCGACCCGTCGGTTCCGACCTACTGATCGTCCACGCGCGATGAAGCGTCAGCGCGCGCCGTCCCTGGCGTCTGCTCTGGCGCTCGCTTGCGGGCTGGCCTGTGTGTTTCACGCGCTGCCCGCGCAAGCCGTCAACCTCTCCCAACTCTACGACGAAGCGCTCTCCAGCGACGCGCAGCTGCAAAGCGCACGCGCCGCGCTTGCCGCGAACAGTGAAGAACTGCCACTCGCGCGCGCCAAGCTGCTGCCACAACTGTCGGCGTCGCTCAATGGCAGCCGTCAGAACACGGACTTCGGCGGCAGCTTTCCTTCCTCTTATGGCAACAGCTACGGCTACGTGATTTCGCTGACGCAGCCGCTGATTCATGTCGATAACTGGTACGGCTATGCGCAGGGCAAACTCGCGGTGGCGTCGGCACAGGCGTCGTTCGCGCAGGCGCGCCAGGATCTGATCGTGCGGCTTGGCCAGGCCTATTTCGACGCGCTTTCGGCGCAAGACAGTCTCGCGATCGCACAGTCGCAGAAGGCGTTGATCGCCCAGCAGCTCGAGTCGGCCAAGCGTTCGTTCGAAGTAGGCAATACGACGATCACCGATACCAACGAAGCGCAGGCCAAATACGATCAGGCGATCTCGCAGGAAATCGCCGCGCAGAACGATCTGGCGGTGAAACTGGCGGCGTTGCAGCAGATCGTCGGGCATCCGGTCGAGCATGTCGACGGCCTTGCCGCCGGCGCGCCGTTGCCGCCGCCCGTGCCGGCCGACATCAATCAATGGGTCGACGCCGCAAGCGACGCGAACTATCGGGTCGTGCTCAAACAGATCGCGCTCGATAACGCGCAGCGCGAAACGTCGAAGGCGAAAGCGGGCCATCTGCCGACCGTCGATCTCGTCGCGAGCCGCTCGCATAGCAGCCTGGGCGCGGCCGGCGCCGGCAACTTCGGCGGGAATTTCGGCGGCGGCTTCGGCAGCGGCGCGAATACTGCCGCGCCCGGCACGCCCGCGCTTGCTGCGGAACTGGGCAACCTCGGCTCGTCGTACACCAACAGCTCGATTGGCGTGCAGGTCACGATTCCGCTTTTCGCGGGCGGCGCAACGCAAAGCCGCGTGCGCCAAACGCTCGCACTCGAAGACCAGGCCGCCGCCGATCTCGACACCGCGCGGCGCAATGCGGCGCTGTCCGCGCGCCAGGCGTTCCTCGGTGTAATCAGCGGGCTCGCGCAGGTGCGCGCGCTGCAGACTGCCGAGCGGTCCGCGCGTACTTCACTCGAATCGAATCTGCTTGGCTATCAGGTCGGCGTGCGCATCAACATCGACGTGCTCAACGCGCAGGACCAGCTCTTCTCCGCGCGCCGCGACCTGGCGAAGGCGCGTTACGACACCTTGATCAACAGTCTCAAGCTGAAGGCCGCGACCGCGAATCTCACTGATCAGGACGTTCTGCAACTGAGCACCCTGCTGTCTCCCGTCGACGATGGCGCCTTGACCGCGCTGCCGCAAGCGCCCACGGTGCCGCATCCGGGAGCGGCGGCGAAGGGGGCGGCGGGCAAGCTGGGGCGGCGAGGGGCGACGGGGCGGTAGGCATTGTCGATCACAGCGGATGGTTCGGATCTGCCGTCAGTTGCGAAGTAATGCGCGGCTTTTCTTGCTGAACTGGCGTGGGGCTGCGCTGCCGCTGCACGTCCGCTTTTCCGCTCATCCGCTCTCCGCTCTATCCGCGCGTATGCCTTTCGAATCGTCTCCAACCTTTCGGAATGTCATCGGGGCTTAACCTGGATTACCCAAGATCCGTCGGCAGTGGACCTTTTACAACCGACATCAGGAAGCTCATGTTGTTTCAATCACCCGTAACACGCCGCCCGCTATCCAGTTTCGTGGCCCTCTGTACCCTGCTGACGCTGGGTGCCTGTGGCGGCAGTGACGAACTCCACGGCAGTGCGGCCATCGCGCCCACCCCACCAGCAGACCCTGGTTTCGTGGACAGTGCGTCCATTCCTCCTGTGCCCGCATTCGTCGACAACGTCGCTTCGAATCAAAGAAACGATGCTCGCTTTGCGACCCTCGATACGAATGCCGGCGTACGTGTCGTCGCACGATTCCTCGACCTGTGGCAGCCGTCGACCCTGATCGTCGACGCGGGGGCATCCGCGCCAGCCGTCGACGGCTTTCCCGCCGTGGTCGCCTCCACATGCTCCGGACTCGTCAACTCGGATACGGCTTGCGGCACCATCGTCAACGCGGCTGTGTTGGGTAAGAACACGCAGTTCGTCGTCGACGAAACGGTTTCCCGCACTCAGGCGCAGGCCGATGCGGCTTATTTCGACGATCGCCGCAACAAGGGTTACAGCGTCACCGACGGTATGGGACCGTTGACCAATGCATGGCGAGGCCTGACGCAGCAAACGACGACGATTACATCGATTCCTGCTAATGCGACCACCACGCTGTACAACGACACAGGCAACAACACCGGCGTTGGCCGTCCGACCAATGCGGCGTTTGGCACCGTGGTCGATTTTGTCAACGCAATGAGCACCAACGGTTCCACTGAACCGGCGAAGCGCTTCTACAAATACGCGCGGCCATACCGCTGGAGCAGTTCGGTGGTGGTCGCGCCGACACTCGTGCCGGCCGAAAGCACCACGCCCGCCACGGATGGCGGATTCATCAGCGGCCATACTGCCGAAGCGGTGCGCGACTCCATGGCGATGGCTTACGTAGTGCCGCAGCGCTTTCAGGAAATGATGAGTCGTGCGATGGAACTGGGTGAAAACCGGATCATTGCGGGCATGCATTCGCCACTCGACGTTACGGGTGGACGGATGCAGGGCCTCGCGGTAGTGGCCGCCAACCTCTATAACCCGGCCAACGCATCGCTGAAGGCCTCGGCATATGCGCAGGCTCAAAGCGCGTTGATGACGCAGACGAACTCGACAGGCAGCACGTTCAATACGTTCGCGCATTCGGGTACAGCCGCAACGGACCGCTTCGCCGACTACACGGCCAACCGGTCGAACTACATGCGGCGCATGACATTCGGCTTTGCACCGATCGGACCCAACGATGCGGCGCCGGTCGTTCCGAAGGGAGCAGAAATGCTGCTGGAGACCCGGTTCCCTTACCTCAGCGCGGACCAACGCCGCGTCGTGCTGAAGACGACTGAACTTCCGTCCGGCTATCCCGTTATGGACGACGCCGAAGGCTGGGGACGCCTGAACATGTTCGCAGCGGCGGACGGCTATGGCGCGTTCAACGGCAACGTCGTCGTATCGATGGACGCAACGCAGGGCGGCTTCAACGCGGCCGACACCTGGCGCAATCCGATCTCGGGCGCAGGCAAGCTGACCTTGCAGGGCACGGGCACGCTGAAACTGGCAGGCGCCAACACGTTTTCGGGTGGGTCACAGATCGCCGGGGGCACGCTCGAAGCTGACTCTTCGTCCGCGTTCGGCACGGGTGATGTCTACCTCGGTGCGGGCTCGCTGGTCATCAATGCACCTGGTGTGGTTTCAGTCGTCGGCAAATTCACGCAGCTCGCGAATACGACGTTGGAACTGAACATCGGCGCAAACGGACAAGGTTCGATGAAGGTCGGCGCACAGATCACGGTTCTCGGCGGAACGCTGCATGTGAAGTTCGTCGACGGCTTTATACCGAAGGCGGGCGATACGATCAGTCTCATCAGCAGCAATGGTTCGAACGTCAAGTTCTCCACCGTTGCCGTTGACGGCTTCAAGGCCACGCCTATCTATACGTCGAGTGGCGTTCAGGTTCGTCTCGATTCGTAACTGAGTCACGGCCCCTTCTGCCATCAAACCGGCTGCGAGCCGCCCGCTTAGCGCGGACTCGCAGCCTCATCACGCTTATCCCTGCACAAAAGCCAGAAGATCCGGATTGAGCACATCCGCATTCACGGTCAACATGCCGTGCGAGAAACCCGGATACGTCTTCAAGGTGCCGTTCTTGAGCAGCTTGATCGATTTGAGCGCCGCATCGGCAATCGGCACGATCTGGTCGTCTTCGCCGTGCAGCACGAGGGTCGGCACGCCGATCGCGCGAAGGTCTTCGGTCTGGTCCGTTTCCGAGAAGGCTTTGATGCCTTCGTAGTGCGCCTTCGCGCTACCCATCATCCCCTGGCGCCACCAGTTCTGGATCACGCCTTGATGGACCGTCGCGCCGGAGCGATTAAAGCCGTAGAACGGACCGGCCGGAACGTCGACGAAAAACTGGGCGCGGTTGTCGGCAAGCGCCTTGCGAAAGCCGTCGAAAACTTCGAGCGGCAGGCCTTCCGGGTTCGCCCCGGTCTTGAGCATCAGCGGCGGCACGGCGCTCACCAGCACCGCCTTCGCGACACGGCCAGCAGGTTCGCCATGCTTCGCCACATAACGCGCGACCTCGCCGCCACCGGTCGAATGGCCGATATGCACTGCATTGCGCAGATCGAGCGCTTCGACTACGGCGAAAGCGTCGGCGGCGTAGTGATCCATATCATGTCCGTCCGAGACTTGCGACGAACGGCCGTGGCCGCGCCGGTCATGAGCGACCACGCGAAAGCCCTTCTGAACGAAGAAGAGCATCTGTGTATCCCAGTCGTCGGAAGACAACGGCCAGCCGTGATGGAAGACGATGGGCTGCGCGTCTTTCGGACCCCAGTCCTTATAGAAAATCTCGACATTGTCCTTCGTTGTCACGTACGGCATGGTCGTTTCTCCTGTTCATGTTTGGGCGATAGCCGGCTACATCTTCCGGCGCCAATGTTACGAAAGCCACCACGGTGGCAACCAACGATGAAGCGAACTGCAGAACACGCTGAAGGGAGAATACTGACACGCGCCGCTTTGTGGAAGCGCGCCGTTTAAGAACGATCGTTGCATCATTGCTATCAATCCACGATCGAACGCCACTGATGTGGCAATTGATTGCGCCGCTTCGTCCATCCAATTGGAAAACTTCGCAGGTTTTTGCGAATACCAGAGAGGCACCATGCTCGGTCCATTTAGGGAGCCGTGTGATGAGACGAATAAAGATAGCGATGCTGACCGCGAGCCTGGTGCTGGTGCCGCTGTCGGCGTACGCCGCGCTGGGCGGCGCGCCGGTCAGGGCGGCATCCGCGCCGCTCGTGTTGTGGGCTGCCACGAGCCAGTCGGCCCTGGCGCCCGCAAGCAGTCAGCGGGCGAGCGGGCCCATTAGCGCGGCGCCCTACTCGGTGCGCCAGTCGGTCGACGCGAACGGCGTCACGATCCGCGAATACGTGCTGCCCAGTAACGTCGTGTTTGCCGTCGCGTGGCAAGGGCCGGTCCGCCCCGACATGAACACGCTGCTCGGCAACTACTTTCAGCGCGCTGCGTCCGCGGGTGCCGGCCATCCTCGCGGCACCGGCCCATTGATCGATCGCAGCGGCGACTTTCAGATCGAGTCGGTCGGCCGGCCAGGCAATTTCCTCGGCAAAGCCCTCCTGCCGCGTTTGCTGCCCGCGCATGTACGTGCTGAAGACATCCAGTAATGCCGCGCGTCGCTTCACCGGACAAAAAAATGAATACTTTTAGCAAGACACTTTGCTTCGCCCTGCTAACGGCTAGCGTCGGGCTCTCCGCCTGCGGCGGTGGCGGTGGCGGCGACGGCGGGAGTACGGACCCTGCGCAGAGTAACGATAAGGCGGGATCTTCGGGTCCGGCTTCGGGGCCCGCTGTGGGGCGAGCCTGTCAGATTTTTAGTGTGTCGAGGTCATGAGACGATAACGGAAATAACGTCCAATGACCGAAACAACANTGACCAGGAAGAGCAAGAACCCGAAGGCGCCGAAGCTGTTCCCCNATGAGCTGATCGATCAACTGCTGGCGCAGGTGCAGAACAGGAACGCCGAGTCGGTTCTCGGGGAATCGGGCCTGGCCGGGCGACTGAAGAAGCAACTGGCTGAGCGCATGTTGGCCGCGGAGCTGACGCATCCCCTGGAGAGCGAGGCGGAGCAAGGCAGCGC